>JAYKJE010000021.1:0-390049 GCA_035285805.1 bacterium
GCCGCTTTCCGGCTTGCGTCCTCGGTCGAACACCTTGCGTACCGAAGTACGCGGCGGCGTCCGCCCTGTGGGCGCGCTCGGAAATCGACTCGCGCTGGCCGTTTGCAATCTGCCTACCTCGGAACACTTGCGTGTCCCTCGTCGCACCTTTCGGTGCGCCTCGGCAATGTCTTGCTCCCGGCTTTGCTCGCACCCCTCTCGGGGCACTGAACTCGCCAAGAATATTCTTCAAGCGAGCTCGCTACAAGCTACTGGCTTATCAAGCTATCCAGTTGTCAAGGTCCCGTCTGAACGCGATGACGTCCAGCGACGTTTTCCCAGTATCTCACTCGACGCCCGATGTGTCAAACCCTGGTCTTGATGAGGGCATCATCTCGGCTTGACGTCCGTTTGCTGAATTGTTAACGTTTGTAAAGTTCGACATAGATGTTAACAATACGGAGCCGATATGAACCGCCCCGCCCCCCGACTTGTCTGGATTCAAGAGACCCAGCTCGCCCCCCGTGTCTTTCTGAGGATCGGGGAACGTCGCGACCGGAAGGTCGGCGACAAGCGAGTGGCCTGGCTGACCGTCTCGGAGCCAACGGAACTCACCCGGCTCGAGCGTGCCCGTCTCCTGGCCGCGGCTGCGACCCTGCAGGCCGACCCCGATCATGTGCTGTGGCTGGATCTGACCGTGACGCGCCCGTTCGGCGCAGGGCGTCCCATCCGGCGTGTCGTCCCGGGAGGGCTTCCCTTTCTCGCAAGCTGCCTGGCGAGGGCCAGCGGGGCCTGACGCCCCGCTGGTCATTCCGGGATCTCGATGTCGTCGGGTGGCAGTGGGGCCGGGGTGTCTGCCGGTGCAGGGGGGGGCACGGGGGCAGGGCTGACCTTCGCCGGTGCGACGGGATTCGCCCTCGCTGGCACGCGCGGGGAAACGGCACTCGGTTTCGTTCTCGGTCTAGCGCGTACTTTCCTGATGAGGGGGCGGGTTTTCTGTTCGATCCGCGGGACTTGTCCACCGGTCGGGGCCGAGACGGTCGCGAGCCCCGTCGTGGCAGGTGCGGGAGTGTCCCCGGGCTGCAGAGGCGGGAGTCCCAGGCTTGCGGATGCACGTCCCTCTGGGCTTCCCGTGGCCAGGGAGTTCGTCGTGGGGATCGAGGTCGAGACCGTGGCGCCGGCCAGAGATCCTGTCGCCTCTGCAGGCGCGAAGGCGCCGGAGGCCTCCAGCGAGAGGCTGGCTGGATCCGCCAAGGTGCCCGGTAGCGCCATCGGGGCCGGCGAGGTCGTGACGAGGTCAGGGGTGGGGGATGCCGGAGGTGGGGGCACGCGGCGTTCCACGATGGACAAGGTGACCACCCCGCTGACCAGGACGGCACCCACGATCCATGGCAGCACCCACCAGCTGAGCTGGACCTGCCGCTCCTCAGCGGCGGGTGGTGGCGCGGCGTGCAGGGCCCAGTACGCCGCCGCCAGCATCTCCCCGTCGAGTCCGACGGCCTGGGCATATTTGCGGATGAAGATCTTGACGTAGATGGGTTCGGGAAGAGCCGATTCGTTGCCGGCCTCGATGGCCTGAAGGTGTGCCAGCCTGATTCTCAGATCGGTCGCCAGCGTTTCCAGGCTGATCTCGGAGGCCTCGCGTGCCACCTTGAGTTCAGCACCCAGTTCGCGCAGTGACGTCATGGCGTCCTAGCTCCTCGTGACGGGGAGGCCGCATGCCTCCCGCAACCGCGCCAGTTCTTCACCTTCGACCCGGCGAGACTGGCCTCTCGCGAGATCGCCCAGGTCCACCGGGCCGACCGAAGTGCGTTCCAGTCGTTCGACCGGGTGTCCCACGGCTTCGAGCATGCGCCTCACCATCCGGTTTCGACCTTCGTGAACCGTGATGAAGACCTCGGTCGCGGTCGGTCCGGTCCGTCCGATGCGGACCTCCGTGGCCCGTGCCGTTCCGTCTTCGAGGGTGATTCCTCGCATGAGCCGTTCCGCGGGCTGTCGCGAAAAAGCTCCCTTGACGCGTGCCCGGTATCGTTTCGGGAGCCCGTGTCTCGGGTGCGTGATGGCGAGGGTCAGGTCGCCGTCGTTCGTGACGAGCAGCAGGCCCGTGGTGTCGATATCCAGGCGGCCGATGGGATGCAGTCCGGGAATGTCAGGCATCAGGTCGGCCACGGTCTGACGACCTCTCGGGTCATGCATCGTCGTCAGCACCCCGGGAGGTTTGTTGAGCGCGATCACCACGTGCTCGGCGGGTGGCGGCAACGGGTTCCCGTCCACCTCGATTCGGTCCGCGGCGGGGTCGGCTTTCGCCCCCAGTTCCGTCACGACGGCGCCGTTGACGCGAACCCGCCCGTCCACGATGAGACGTTCGGCCTTGCGACGCGAGGCGATCCCCGCGCTAGCCAGGATACTCTGAAGTCGCTTCGGGCTGGACATGGAGCTTCATGGCCTCTCGGACGGTCTCGATCGTGCGCCTGGCCTCTGCACGGGCCCTCCGTTCTCCGTCCACCAGGATGGCGGCAAGACCGTCGGGGTCGGCTTCCAGGGCTGCCCGGCGCGTCCGGATCGGTTCCAGGGTACCCTCGAGCGTGGCTGCGAGATTCTGCTTGCAGGCCACGCATCCGAGGGTGCCCTTGCGGCAACCCTCGGCCACCTCGTCCGTCTGCTCCTGAGCGAGGGCATGGTAGTAGGCATACACCGTGCAGACCTCCGGCGTGCCAGGGTCGGTCCGGCGCTGGCGCGCCGGGTCCGTGACCATGGACATCACACGGGTTCGCGTCGTGGCGGCATCATCCGACAGCTTGATGTCGTTTCCGTAGCTCTTGCTCATCTTCCGACCGTCGGTTCCCGGCAGGGAGGCCGAGGCGGTCAGCAAGCCCTGGGGTTCCTTGAAAATCTCGCCGAACATGTGGTTGAAGCGCCGAGCGAGATCCCGGCTGAGTTCGAGGTGAGGCAACTGGTCCTTGCCCACCGGGACCGCCTCACCCCGGAACAGCAGGATGTCCGCCGTCTGGAGGACGGGATAGGACAGCAAGCCCATCGACAGCTGGTCATCGGCGATCGCCAGTTCCTGGGCCTGCTCCTTGACCGTTGGGTTGCGCTGGAGCCATCCCACGGGAGTCAGCATGCCGAGCAGGAGGTACAGTTCGGCGATTTCAGGAACGGAAGACTGCACGTAGCACACCGCCCGCCGGGGATCGATGCCGCAGGCCAGCCAGTCGAGCAGGACGTCTCGCACGTGCTGCCGCAGCATGCCCTGGCGGTCGGCGCCCGTGGTCAGGGCATGCCAGTCCGCGATCATGAAATAGCAGTCGTGGGTGTCCTGGAGCGCGACCCAGTTCTTGAGCACCCCCAGCCAGTGTCCCAGATGGAGGGGGCCTGTGGGGCGCATCCCGCTCATGACGCGGCGTGGCATCGAAACGTGGCCTCCTGGGCATGCGGTTCTGAGGGGCGAACGGGCGTCATTCTACCACGATCGATGCGGAGCCTCGCCGCCGAACCGGTGCAGGACGGGGTAGCATGGCGAACAGCGGTCGGCACCTCGAGAGGAGCGAACACGGACGGATGCATGCCTATCAGTGGCGGATGGTAGCGATTTCGGGCCTCGTCGGGTTGTTGGCGGCCTGTTCGGGCCCCTTCCTGGGCATCATGTCCGCGGATGAGCGGACCCAGATGGCCCTCGCGCGGGGCGTGAAGAACACGCTCATGCCCTCGAGCAACCGCGCCCTGGGAATCTGTCTACGCGAGGTGTCCCGGTTCGTCTCGGCAGGGCTACCCTCCCGTTACGGACTCGACCTTCGAGACTATCTCGTGCCGTTCGGCGCACTGCCGCCCGTTTCGCCCGGTGTGCCTCTCCAGGTGGTCACGAACCCTGCGACGGGAGAACTGGCTCGAATCGCCAGCCAGAACGGCCTCTGGGTCATCGATTTCGAGGTCAAGACGCCGTCTCAGGAAACCGCATCCTACGCTGGTGTGGCCAGCCGCACGCCCTTCGGTGCGACCGGCCGTCTCGACGTCGTGCTCAGTGGCAGCAACTGGGGACCAGGGGGCGGGGCTCCCCCCTACCTCAACCGTGGCTTTGCTCCCCAGGTGCCATCAGCCATGCAGGTCGGAATACAGCTGGTTTCGTTACCCCAGGGTGCCGGACAGGCGAGCGCGGAACTCCGACTCGGGAATTTTCAGCCCGGCGGTGACCGCCCGGTTCCGCAGCAGGTGGGCTTCTCTTTCGCCTTGCCGGGATTTTCCGGCCAATATACGGGTGCCTTCTCGACCGACCTGACCTCCGTCCGGCTGGCCGGAACGACCACCTTCCGGCTCGACCGGGGTAGCGAGGACTTTGCAACGGTCTTCACGTCCGAACGTGGCGGCACGACCTGGAAGGCCGAATTCACCCACACCCGCCTGAAGGTCAAGATCGATCTCCAGGGTGCTCAGGGAAAGCTCGCCGGCGTGGCTCGGGCCATGGAATGGCGTTTCCTCGATTTTGCGACACTCGTGCAGGAGGCGGGCAAGCCGCTCACCGTTCGCTATGCCGATGGCTCCCAGGAGAGCGTTTCCCTGGAATGGCCAGGGAACTGACGGGCGGCACCTGGACTCACGGCGCGACCGTCACCCAGACGGGTGATGATGCATGGTTGGCTCCCGCTGGGTCCGTCGCGATCGCCTGGACCTTGTACCGTCCCGGTGGCTGTGTGCTCGTATCCCAGTCGAACTGGTACGGGGGGTGGTTGGCCATCCCGACCCACGAGCCGTTGACGTGAAGTTCGACGTTCAGCGGGGCGCTGCCCCCCGTCAGTCGAACCTTGACGGGGACGAGTCCCCGCACTGTCTGGCCGCGTCGTAGCCCCTCGATACCGAGGCGAATCTCGGTGGCGGCCCGTGGTACGGGGGCTGCCCGCTGAACGCCCGGTACCTGCTGCATGAGCGCTTGCATGGCGGCCAGGGTTTCGGCCTCGGAGATGGCTCCTGTCCGGGGCGCTGCAGGCTGCTGCTGAACCGGGTCCGCACCCGGCTCAGCCGGGAGGCCACCATCGTCCAGGCCTGCCTGTCGCATGAGTTCGGATGTCTGGTCGGGGCCCTGTGGGCGCGCTGCCCCCCCGGCATCCCGGGTACCCAACTTCCGGAGGGCCTGAAGCTGGCCGAGGGCCTCGAGGGCCCCGCCCGCTGCACCGCCCTGCAGGCGGGTATCGATGGCCGGTCGGGCGTTCGGTCTGGTCGCCTGCATCGTGTGAAGGGTGTTCCAGCCCGTCCAGAGAAGGGCTCCCCCACCGAGCAAGAGCACGAGGTTCTTGAGCCCCCCCAGGATCCGTCCCAGCAGGAGCTTGCCGGGCATGCGCTTGCGCTTCACGGCATGATGACGGTGACCGGAGGCCTGGCTCACGGGCTTGAGGGCCGCGACATGTTCCTCGTTGCACCCGGTGCAGATCCCACCGAAAGCGATGCAGTCGCCACAGTACCAGCGCTCGCACGAGGCGCAGAGCTTCAACCGGGCGTGGACCCCCGGGTGGTTCGTACAGGCCTGTCTCGGCGCATCCGGGCCCGCCTTTTTGACCGGGAGAGGCCTGAGCAGGCCCTGATGACAGGCCGGACAAGGATCGCCCGCCTGGCCGCAGCGATGGCAGCAAGGGGTGTGGCATAGCCGACATTGCAGGGAGGCTTGCTGGCCAGGGTGTTGTTTGCACGTGCCCATGCCTGCCTTGTACCCCGCCGGAGGATCGTGTCACCTTGCCCGGGTCAGGACCCGCAGCTTATACTTGTCTCCGGTCCGTGGGGCCATCTGGCGTCCGTCCTGCACGGGTTTTCGGGGTGAAACATGGCAGCAATGGCCCTCACGTACATGGGGCATCCGGTCTTGCGCGAGGTCGCTGCACCGGTTCGCAAGGTCTCGGCCGAGATCAAGGCGCTCGTGGCCCAGATGATGGAGACCATGACTCTTGAAAACGGGATCGGGCTTGCGGCGCCCCAGGTGGGAGTCTCGAAGCGGGTCATCACCGTGGATCTCGGCCACGAGGGTATCCGTCCGTTCGCCCTGGTCAATCCCGAGATCATCAAGACCTCCGGAGAGTTCACCGACGAAGAGGGCTGTCTGAGCATCCCGGGGGTGTTCCTGCAGGTCAAACGCTTCCGCAAGATCCGCGTCAAGTACCGGGATCTCGCGGATCGTCAGCAGATCCTCGATGCGTCCGACCTGCTCGCTCGGGTCATCCAGCACGAGATCGACCACCTCGATGGCAAGCTGTTCGTCGATCTCGTGGAGGACATGCCCTCTCGCGACTCGGCGCTCGCCGACTACAGGGCGCGCATGGGCGATCGCATCGTGGGGGAAGCCAAGACGTCCGAGGCGGTTACCAGTGAGCCAGCGTAAACCTCTCACGATCGGCGTGGCCGGGGGGACCGGGTCCGGGAAGTCTACCGTAGCCCGCAATATCCTCCAGCTCGCCGGTGAGGACCAGGTCGCGTACCTCTGTCACGATTCCTATTACTTCGACCATTCGGCCCTCTCCACCGAGGAGCGGTCGCGCGTCAATTACGACCATCCACGGTCGCTCGACAACGAGCTGTTCTGCGAGCACATCCGCGCCCTCCAGAAGGGGGTCCCCGTGGATGCGCCCATCTATGACTTCAAGTCGCATGCGCGACTTCCCGAGGTCCGTCGGGTGAATCCGCGCCGCGTGTTGCTGGTGGAGGGGATCCTCATCTTCGCCAGCCCCGAGATCCGCCGTCTGCTCGACATCCGCGTGTTCGTCGATACGGATGCCGACATTCGGTTCATCCGGCGCCTCAGCCGGGACATCCACGATCGCGGCCGCAGTCCGCAGTCCGTCATCGACCAGTACCTCGCCACCGTCCGGCCGATGCACATGGAATTCGTCGAGCCCAGCAAGAAGCATGCGAACATCGTCGTGCCCGAGGGGGGCATGAACGAGGTCGCCATCGATATCCTGAATACCAAGATCCAGTCGGTGCTCGGCAAGGTGACCGGGCAGCTCGTCCTGGCTCCGGCAGGCCCCCAGAACTCCTGACTTTCAGGCCTCCAGGAAGCTCGGGAGCTCTTTCGCAGGCTTCTGCTCGGGGTCTCGGCCCGTCTGGTCGAACAGGCTCAGGCGCCGTGAACTGAAGGCGATCGCGCGTTCGCTGACGTCACCACCCACGAACCGACACCCGTGCATCAGGGCGGCGATCGCTGCCGAGCCGCTCCCGACGAAGGGGTCACAGACGACCATGTCCGGGCCTGCGCTTCCGGCAAGCATGCAGCGGAACAGTTCGACGGGCTTCTGGGTCGGATAGGCTGGCCGCATCAGTCTCGGGATCGACCAGACGTCCGGGAGGTCGCGGCGGGACAGCTTGCGTCGTCCCTTGGTCGCGAATACCACGCATTCGTGCCGTCGCCGGAAATGGTGCCCCATCCCGATGCGTTGCTTGTCCCAGACGATGAGGTTCTTCACCTCGAAACGTTCCCGCACCAGTGACCCGAGACTGAGCAGGCTGAACGAATCGAACATGATGTACAGGTGCCCGTCGGGCTTCATGACCCTGTGGCAGGCCTCGAGGAACGCGCGGTACAGCTCGGGTTCGTCGCGAAACTCCCGGAACCAGCGGTCGTCCTCGCCCTTGCGATAATCCCCGACGATCCGACCCTTGCCCAGCTGCAGGTGCTGATTCATGCCGGAATAGGCAGGATCCGTCGTGATCACGTCCACGGTTCCGGGTTCGAGCGAATCGAGAAAGGTCAGACAGTCGGCGTGGACGAGGTTCCAGCGAGATGCGTGCATGGCCCCATGCTAGCAGGAGCCCCGGGTCCCCGCTCGTCTCTTGAAGCCGCCTTAATCTCTGCTATCATGGGGACGTGTGAATGAATGCTATCCCATCCGTCATCCCGGAGAGACACGCGCGAGGCTTCAACCGTGGTGGCCTACCACCCGGGGAAAGTTTCGGCCGAGGCGTTCACACCTCGTTCCCGTCTCACACCAGTAGGAGAGAACCTATGCCCCTTCAGAAGGAAATCAAGTCCGACATCGTCGCCGAGCACAAGCGGCACGAGACGGACAACGGGTCGCCCGAGGTCCAGGTCGCGATCCTCACGGCCCGCATCCAGCAGCTCAGCGAGCACCTCACGGCCAACAAGAAGGACTTCGCGTCCCGCCGTGGTCTGCTCAAGATGGTCGGTCAGCGTCGTCGCCTTCTGGCGTATCTCCAGAAGAAGGATCTCGGCCGGTACCGCGCGATCATCGCCAAGCTGGGCCTTCGCAAGTAAGCGGCATTCCTGAGCAGCGGGTCTCCCGCTGCTCTCTCGCTTGAAGGGGTGAATCCGTCCGATTCCCCGGTGTTCAGTGGGATGACCTTTCAAACAGGAAAGAGCAGAGGCGATGAGCCAGACTGAAAAAACCTATCGCTACCAGCTCGGTGATCACGAGATCGCCATGACGTTCGGCAAGTATGCCCGTCAGGCCGGCGGTGCGGTCCTCGTCCAGAGCGGTGGTACCGCCGTCCTCGTGACGGCCACGATGTCCAAGGCGCCGCGCGATGGCATCGATTTCTTCCCCCTTCTCGTCGACTACGAAGAGAAGATGTATGCCGTCGGCCGCGTACCTGGTAGCTTCCAGCGCCGCGAAGGTCGGGCGTCCGAGAACGCCATCTTGTCCGGTCGTCTGATCGACCGTTCCATCCGTCCGCTGTTCCCTTCGGGGTTCCGCAACGACGTGCAGGTCGTGGCCACGGTTCTCTCCAGTGACCAGGTCATCCAGCCTGACGTGCTCGCGATGCTCGGGGCCTCGGCGGCCCTGATGGTTTCCGACATTCCTTTCGCTGGCCCCATCGGTGGCGTGCGGGTCGGACGCATCCAGGACGAATGGGTCATCAACCCGACCTTCACCGAAACCGATGACTCCGACATGGATCTCGTGGTGGCCGGTACCGCGGACGCCGTCATGATGGTCGAGGCCGGCATCAAGCTCGTGCCCGAGGCCGAGGTGCTCGAGGCGATCGAGGTGGGCTGGGAAGCCGTCCAGGAGCTCTGCTCCTGGCAGAACGAGATTGTCGCCGAGATCGGCAAGAAGAAGCTCGACGTCAAGGCCGAGGTGCTCGCGCCCGAGCTCGCCGAGTTCGTTCTCGCCTACCAGGACCGCATGGCCGAGACGATCCAGAACCCGGACAAGGAATCGCGCCAGAAGAACACCGAGTCCCTGCTGGCCGAGGTGGCCGAGGCGCTCCGGGCCCTGCCCGAGACGCATCCCGTCGGTGCGCTGCTCGCGGCCCGTCCCAAGCTGGTCGGGGATGCGCTCTACACCCTCGAGAAGAAGGTCCTGCGCAAGCTCGTGACCGAGAAGGGGGTTCGCGTCGATGGCCGCCGGACCGATGAGATCCGTCCGATCACCTGCGAGGTGGGCGTCCTGCCCCGTACCCACGGCTCGGGGCTCTTCGTCCGCGGTCAGACCCAGGTTTTGAACGTCTGCACGCTCGGCTCGGCCGGTGATGCCCAGAAGATCGACGGTCTGGACCCCATCACGAGCAAGCGCTACCTGCACCACTACAACTTCCCCGGTTACTCGACCGGCGAGGTGCGTCCGAGCCGTGGGCCCGGTCGCCGCGAGATCGGTCACGGTGCGCTTGCCGAGCGGGCTTTGCTGCCCGTGCTGCCTTCGATGGAGCTGTTCCCCTACACCATCCGCCTGGTGTCCGAGGCGCTGGAATCCAACGGTTCGACCTCGATGGCCTCGACCTGCGGTTCGACGCTCTCGATGATGGACGCCGGCGTGCCCATCAAGGCCCCCGTCGCGGGTGTGGCGATGGGTCTCATCAAGGAAGGCGAGCGCTTCGCCGTCCTGACCGACATCCAGGGCATCGAGGACCACCTCGGTGACATGGACTTCAAGGTCACGGGGACGCGTGACGGCATCACGGCCCTCCAGATGGACATCAAGATTCATGGCATCTCGCTCGAGATCATGGAAGTTGCCCTGGAGCAGGCCCGCAAAGGCCGCCTGTTCATCCTCGACAAGATGCTGGGCGCCATGCCGCGTCCGCGCACGGACCTGTCGCCGTTCGCGCCGCGCATCATCACGCTCAAGATCAACCCCGAGAAGATCGGGACCCTCATCGGTCCCGGTGGCAAGATGATCAAGCGCATCGTCGAAGAGACGGGCGTCAAGATCGACATCGAGGACGACGGCAGCGTGTTCATCACGACCGCCGATGCCGCTGCCGCTCAGGCTGCCGTGGCGTGGGTCAACCGTCTCACCAAGGAGGTCGAGGTCGGGACGGTCTACCAGGGCAAGGTCACGCGCATCCTCAACTTCGGCGCTTTCGTCGAGATCCTCCCCGGCAAGGAAGGCCTCATCCACATCTCGCAGCTCGCTCCCGAGCGGGTCGCGAAGGTGGAGGACGTGGTCAACATCGGGGACGCGGTCGTCGTGAAGGTCGTCGAGGTCGATTCGCAGGGCCGCATCAACCTCACCAAGAAGGGCGTCTCCGCCGAGGAGCTCGCGCGCTTCGGGGTGGCTCCGGTGCCTGTCGAGGCCTGATCGGCATCAGCCACGGGGCAGGGGGTCCGAAAGGGCCCCCTGCCTTTCTTTTCAGCATCTCGTCAGGCGCCGCCCGGTGCGGTACGATGTCGCGTGAGTGCCTGCCAGCCAGCCGTCGCGGACGCGAAGGGGGCAGATGTCCGGGGAGAGTCCTTGATCGAACGTCACGTCCTGTCCAACGGAGTTCGCATCGTGCTCGAGCCGATGCCTCATGCCGTGTCCGCGGCCCTCGGCATCTGGTGTGAGCGCGGCTCCCGTCACGAACCCGAGGCGCTCGCCGGTATCTCGCACTTCCTCGAACACATGGTCTTCAAGGGGACGCGGACTCGCGATGCCTTCACGATCGCCCGGTCTCTCGAGGATCGGGGAGGCAGCCTCAATGCCTTCACCGACAAGGAGCATGTCTGCTTCTACGCCCGGGTACTCGGTGAGGATCTCGGCCTGGCCCTCGAGGTCGTCTCGGACCTGATCGTGGAGCCCCTGTTCGATGCCCGGGAGGTCGTCCGCGAACGCCGCGTGGTCCTCGAGGAAGCGCGAATGGTGGATGACGATCCCGAAGAACTCGTCCAGGACCTGTTTCACGCCCTCTCGTGGCCCGAACATCCCCTCGGACGCCCCGTGATCGGGACCCGGGGGGCCATCCGTCGCTTCCGCCGCGAGGACTGTCTCGCCTGGGCCCGGGAAGCGTTCGACCCCACACGGATCGTGGTCTCCGTTGCGGGCAAGGTGGATGTTCCCCGGTTCCTGCTGGATGTGGAGCGGATCCTGGGGGGACTGACTTCCTCCGGCACTGAACCGGACCGGTACCTCTCGGACGTCCGACCGGGGACCCGTCTCAGGCGGAAGGAACTCGAGCAGGTTCAGGTCTGTCTCGGTGTTCCGGGGCTTCCAGCCGGGCACCCCGATCGCCATGCGCTCACGGTGCTGGATACCGTGCTGGGCGCTGGCATGAGTTCCCGCCTCTTCCAGGAGGTCCGGGAGAAGCGTGGGCTCGTGTATCACATCGGGACCTTCGAGGTGTCCTACGCGGATGCGGGGCTGTTCGGCGCCTATTTCGGCTGCACGCCCCGTCATCTCGACGAGGTCTTCGAGCGCACCTTCCACGAGTTCGACCGCTTGCGGGCCGGAGACCTTCCGGAGGCAGAGTTCCAGCGGTGTCGAGACCAGCTGCGTGGCGGCCTCCTGCTTGGACTCGAGTCCGTGCGAAACCGGATGATGCGGCTCGCGCGGTACGAGATGCTCTTCCGGCGCATCGTCACCCCCGAGGAGACTCTGTCAGAGCTCGAGGCCGTCTCCCGCGACGATGTCCTTCGACTGGCCTCCGAGCATTTTCAGCCGGGTCGCCTGATCCTCGCGGCCGTCGGCCCCTCGCGCAAGCTCCGGTTGCCTGCTGGCTGGGCGGCCTGATGAAGGACGCGGTCCACGTACGCATTCAGCGACATCACGAGGCGGCGACCCTGCCCCGGGTCAGCCAGGTCGGGGATGTCGCAGCCGACCTGTTCGCCTGCGTGGCCACCGAGGTGCCGGCGCGCGGGCGTGCCCTGGTGCCCACCGGGATCGCCCTCGAGCTACCGGATGGCTTCCGGGCACGCATCCATGCCCGCTCGGGTCTGTCCTGGAAGCACGGGATCGAGACGGGGGCCGGCCTGATCGATCATGGATTTCGTGACCCCCTCGGGGTCTTGCTCTACAACCATACCGACGCGCCGTACGCGGTCCAGGTGGGCGATCGTATCGCCCAGCTCTGCATCGAGCGCTACACGCATCCCACCTTCGAGGAGGTCGAGGCGATCGCCCCCACCGGGCGGTCGGCGGGATGGGGCTCGTCGGGACGCTGAACGGGGGACCCCGCATGACCAAGCACGACGCACCACTCCCCATCCGCGTGATCGTGGCCGGTGCCGCGGGCCGCATGGGGCAGGAGGTCGTCCGGGCCGTTCTGGCCCAGCCAGACCTGCAACTCGTGGCCTGCTTCGACCGGGTCTACGGGCCGGAGGTCGTCCCCCCGTCGTCCGGCGCCCGGATGGCTTCCTCTCTGGCGGAGCTCGAGGGCGTCGAGGCGGACGTCTGGGTCGATTTCACGGTGCCCGCCTTCGTGAAGACCGGGGTCTCCTGGGCGCTCGAGCACGGCATGGTCCCCCTCGTCGGGGCGACGGGGATGGGCCCCGAAGACCGGGCCGAGCTGGCGGCCCTGGCCGAGCGGACGGGGCGGGGGTGTCTGATTGCCCCGAATTTCGCGCTCGGCGCGGTGCTGCTCATGAAGTTCGCTGCCGAGGCTGCGCGTTACTTCCCGGCCGCCGAGATCATCGAGCTTCATCATGAGCGGAAGGTCGACGCCCCGAGCGGGACGGCCCGTCTCACGGCCGACCGCATGTCGGCCGTGCGCCAGCAGGCCGGTTTGCCATCCGAGCCGCTGGAGGCGGGCGAAGAGGCGATCGCCGGGGTGAGGGGCGGAGCGTGCGGGAGCATTCGCGTCCACAGCGTCCGTCTGCCGGGTCTACTCGCGCATCAGGAGGTGCTGCTCGGTGGGACGGGGGAGCTCCTCACCCTCCGGCACGACAGCCTGTCCCGGGAAAGCTTCATGCCAGGCGTCGTCCTGGCCATCCGCAAGGCCTCCTCGATCCGGGGGCTGATCGTCGGTCTCGAAAATCTGCTCTGAGTGCGCTTGCTTGCAGGAGGTCTCGTGTCGCGCGTGAAGATTGCCATCCTCGGTGCCACCGGTATGGTCGGACGGGAAATGCTCGCCATCCTGATCGAACGTGGCTTCGTCCCGAGCGATATCCGGTTGCTCGCCAGTGCGCGCTCCGCGGGCCGTGAAGTCGCTCATGCGGGCCAAGTCTGGACGGTCGAGGCGACGACCCCCGAGGCCTTCGACGGGGTGGACCTCGTGCTGGCCTCGGCGGGGGGCGACGTCTCCCGGAAGTGGGCTCCGATCGCCGTATCGCGGGGGGCCACCGTCATCGACAACACCTCGGCCTTCCGGCTCGACCCTTCGGTCCCCCTCGTGATACCCGAGATCAACGCCCATGCGCTCGAGGACCATCGCGGTATCATCGCGAATCCGAACTGCTCGACCGCCATCCTCCTGATGGTCCTCCACCCGCTGCGGCGGCTGGCCACCATCAAGCGGGTCGTCGTCTCGACCTACCAGTCCGTGTCGGGGGCCGGCCGTGAGGCCATCGAGGAACTGCGGGCCCAGAGCCGTCAGGTGCTCGACGGCGAGCGTCCGAGCGTTCAGGTCCTGAGTGCGCCCATCGCGTTCAACCTCATCCCGACGATCGATGCCATGACGGATCAGGGTTACACGCGCGAGGAGCTCAAGTTCACCCATGAGACCCGCAAGATCTTCGAGGAACCCCTGTTCATGATCTCGGGCACCTGCATCCGGGTGCCCGTCGAGGTCGGTCACAGTGAATCGGTCAACATCGAATTCGACCGGGTGCTGGACCTGGAAGTCGTACGGGCGACGCTTGCCCAGGCGCCCGGGGTGCGGGTGGTCGACGATCGGAAGGCGTTGCAGTTCCCCCAGCCCCTCGAGGCCGCCGGCCTCGACGACGTGCTCGTCGGACGGCTGCGCGCGGACATCTCGCATCCGCACGCCATCCAGTGCTGGGTGGTCGGGGACAACCTGCGCCGTGGGGCGGCACTCAATGCCGTGCTGATCGCCGAGATGCTGCGGGACAGGGGCTGGATCAAGGGGCAGCGTCAGGCGGCCACCTCCACGATGGACGCCTGAAGCGTGGACGCCCCTGATCGCCCGTGCCAGAATGAGGCCACATGACCCCACGACGAGGTGGGCAAGGAGGAACGAGATGAAGATGATGGGTCGCCTGCTCACGGCGATGGTCACACCCTTCGACGGCGCCGGTCGCGTCGACCTGGCCCTGGCGCGGCGTCTGGCCCGGCATCTGGTGCTCTCCGGCTCCGATGGCCTGGTGGTCGCCGGTACGACGGGGGAGTCACCGACCCTTTCTCACGACGAGAAGCTTGCCCTCTTCGAGGCCGTCGTCGCCGAGGTCGGCGAGGAGGCGACGGTCATCGCGGGCACGGGGTCGAACGATACCGCCTCCACCGTCGCGCTGTCCCGCGAGGCCCAGGCCCTCGGGGTGGACGGGCTGCTGCTCATCTCGCCCTATTACAACCGCCCCGATCAGGAAGGGCTGATGCGCCACTTCCTGGCCGTGGCCGAGGCGGTCGAGGTGCCGATCATCCTCTACAACCATCCTCCCCGGACGGGCGTGGCGATCGCCGCGAGCACCCTGTCCGAACTCGCCTGCCACCCGCGCATCGTGGCGCTCAAGGATTCCTCGGCCTCCCTGGACGTGGCCAGCACTTATCTCCAGGTCGTCCCCGAAGACTTCTTGCTGTATTCGGGCAACGACTCGCTGACGCTGCCCTATCTCGCCATCGGCGCACACGGGGTGATCAGCGTGGCGTCTCATCTGGTCGGAACCGAGTTGAAGCGCATGATCGCGGCGGTCGATGCGGGCGACCTTGCGTCAGCCCGGGCGATCCACCACTCCCTGTGGGATCTTGGCGAGGCCCTCTTCGAGGTGCCTTCCCCGGCTCCCGTGAAGGCAGCCCTCCAGCTGCAGGGCTGGGCCGTGGGTGGGTGCCGATTGCCGCTCGTCCCCGCGGACGAACGGGTCCGCGCTCGCATGGCGGGAGTGCTCGAGAACCTCCAGCTGCCGATCGCCGGAGGCGTCGCTTGACCGGCGCGCGTGTCCGTATCCTGCCCCTGGGAGGGCTGGGAGAGATCGGCAAGAACATGTGGGCCGTCGAGACGGATGACGACCTCGTCATCCTCGACTGTGGTTTCGCCTTCCCCACCGACGAGATGACGGGCGTCGATTACGTCCTGCCCGACTACTCCTACGTGCTCGAGCATGCCGACCGTCTGCGCGGGGTGTTCATCACGCACGGTCACGAGGACCACATCGGGGGACTTCCCTTCCTGCTCCGCCAGCTCGACCCGATCCCCACGGTCCATGCCACCCCGCTCACGGCGGGGCTCATCGAGGCCAAGCTCAAAGAGTATCCCCAGCTCCGGGGCCGCGTGCCCATCCAGGTCGTGAACCCACGGGACCGCTTGACCGCGGGCACCTGCACCATCGAGTACCTGCGGGTCACACACAGCATCCCGGATGCCTGCGCGATCGCCGTGCATGCACCGGGTGGCACGGTGCTGTACACCGGCGACTTCAAGATGGACCAGACGCCCGTCGACGGGCAGTTCTTCGATTTCTACAAGTTCGCGGAACTGGGCGAGAAGGGTGTCCTGGCGCTCCTGTCCGATTCGACCAACGCCACCCGCGAGGGCTTCACCCAGTCGGAGCGCATGGTGGAACTGGGGCTGGACCCCTGCTTCGCCTCGGCCAGGAGCCGCATCATCGTGGCAACCTTTGCCTCGAGCGTCCACCGCGTGCAGTCCATCTGCGGCCTCGCAGAAAAGTACGGCCGCAAGGTCGCTCTCGTGGGGCGATCGCTCCAGAAGATGGCCGATCAGGCGCGTCGACACGGCTTCCTGACGGTTCCGGACGACCTCATCCTGCCCATCGACAAGATCATGGCCTTGCCCGACGAGCAGGTCTGCTTCATCTCGACCGGGAGTCAGGGTGAGCCCACGAGCGGGCTCACGCGCATCGCCCACCACGAGCACAAGCACGTCCGGGTCGTGGCCGGGGATACCGTGGTCCTCTCGGCCATTCCCATCCCGGGGAACGAACGAGCCGTCACGCGCGTCATCAACCGGCTCTACGAGCGCGGGGCGAAAGTCTTCTATGACACGAATCGCTCGAGCGCTCCGGGGGCAACTCGCCACGTCTCGGGACACGCGAGTCGCGAGGAGTTGCGGCTCATGCTCGTGCTCACCCGACCGCGACATTTCATCCCCATCCATGGCGAGGCTCGCCAGCTGATCAAGCATGGTGAACTCGCCGTCGCCACCGGTGTGGCTCCGGAGCGGGTCCACATCCTGGAGAATGGCCAGATTCTCGAGCTCGAACACGATGCCGCCGCGGTGGTCGGCTCCTTCCCGGCCGAGCCGGTGCTGGTCGAAAAGGGCCAGATGGTCTCCATCTCCGAGGCACGTCTCGATGAACGGTCGTCGCTCGGCACCCAGGGAGTCCTGTCCATCGCAGCCGTGATCGATCGCTCGGGACTGCTCGTGGCCCCCGTCAGCTATGCCCTGCAGGGCGTTCCTCAGGACCCCGTGCCCGAGAATTTCGTCGCCTTGCTCGAAGCCGCCATCGAGAGGGCCATCGGAGCGTGTCAGCACGAGGGGCTGGAAGAGCGGGCAGACTGGATCGCGAGCATCCGCGCTGAACTGGGTAAGACGATCCAGGAGGCGTTGCGGCGGCGACCGGTTCTCGTGCTTCACCTGCAGGAGATGTCTCCGGTCTGAGGCCGATTGCCGGGCGTCAAGGAGGCGAATCGTTGTCCAGAGAACTCTTGGTCGAGAAGTCCTGGGACTTTCCTGCCGTGCCCGGTGCGGTCTGGCCGCTCGTCTCGGACACCAACCGCCTGACTCGACTGATGGATATCTCTCCCGTGACGTTCACGGTCGTCCAGAATCCCGATCCGGACCGGTTGCTGGGCATCACGGGTGAGGTCGGCGGCACGCACGTCGAGTATGACGAGAGTCCCTTCGAGTGGGTCGAGAACCGGTATCTGGCCTACCAGCGCACCTACCGGAAGGGCTGGGTGAACCGCTTGCGCGTGCACGTGGCGCTCGAGCCCGTCGAAGGCGTCACGCGTGTCACGCTTCGTGCCTGGATCACCCCGTGGCGCGGCTTGCGTCAGGTCTTCGGCAAGACGTTCGCGAAAGGGCTCCTCTCTGCTCATGATCGCGGCTATTCCCGGCTCATCGAGGGCCTGCGAAGGTCTCCCGCGGACCCCCATGCCGGTGCTCGTTCCGGTGAACCCGCTCCGGGGGCGAACCCGGTCGCGATATCGGCCATGAGGCTGGCTTTCGCGGAAGAACCGGCGGCGCGCGGCATCATCGACACCCTCGCGGATCGTATCTCCCATGGCTATGACTTCGAGGTGGCACGGCTGGCTCCCTTCGAACTCGCGGACCGGTGGGGTCTGGATCGTCGCGAGGTGCTCCGGGTCATGCTGAGGGCTGCCCACCGGGGCCATCTGCAGTTGCGATGGGAGCATCTGTGTGGCAGTTGCCGCGGTCCCGCCGATGAGGTCTCCAACCTGCAAGCGGTGAAGGTCTCGGCGTTCTGCCCCCGCTGTGCGATCGATACTCCTGCAGAATTTGCCCGGACGATCGCCCTGCATTTCGTCCCCGATATCCGGTTGCGCTCCGTGGACCCCGTTTATTACTGCGTGGGAGGTCCGGGTGGACGTCCCCATCTCGTGTCTCAGTTCCTCATGACGCCGGGACAGGCCCGGGAAGTCACCCTTTCCCTACCGCCGGGGGACTATCGCCTGCACGCGGGTCCGATCGCCGTCTCGGCTTTCGGTGGCCGGGCGGTGGATTTCAGGGTGCGGGATAGCCACACCTCGAACCGTGCCAGGATCGCCCTGTCCTCGGCCGACTCTGGCGGTCTCGTGCTGGAGCTTGCGGCAGGCACCCAGTCGCTCTCCCTCGAGAGCGATGCCGGCGGGCTCGTGCAGATCGAGCGACTGGCATGGGTCGACACGGACGTGACCGGTGCGATGCTGGCCACCTTCCAGGAGTTTCGTAACCTCTTCCCGGACGAGGCTCTGGCAGAGGGGGTCGAACTCCGGATCGATCCGGTCACGATCCTCTTCACCGACCTGAAGAGCTCGACGGCGCTCTACGAGCAACTGGGCGATGACGAGGCGTTTGCGCGCGTCCGCGACCACTTCCGGATCCTGGTGGAAGCGATCGACCTCAACCGCGGGGCCGTCGTCAAGACCGTCGGGGATGCCGTGATGGCGGCTTTCGAGTCCTCCATCGATGCCGTCAGGGCAGCCCTCGACCTGCAGGCCGGCATCGAAAGATACAACCGCTCGAGGCCAGGCAAGGAGCCCCTCGTGGTCAAACCGGGGGTGCACGCGGGACCTGCTCTCGCCGTCAGGCTCAACGGGCGACTCGATTATTTCGGAACCACCGTCAACCTGGCCGCCCGGGTCCAGAACGAGGCCCGGGGCCTGGACCTCGTCCTGTCGGAGGCCGTGGTTGCGGATCCCGCCGTCGGGGAGTTGCTCGCGTCGATGTCCGGGCATCGGCGAGAGGTCCGTGACGTCAGCCTGAAGGGCCTGAGCGGGACGCACGCGCTCACCTTCTGGTGCCTGGACCCGGAGGTGCTTCTCGGTTCTCAGGCCACGGTGGGCGCGGGCTCACATGGAGCCTGAACGTTCCAGGTAGCGGCGCCCCCTGGACGTGATCGAGAGCGACCGGGGACCGGTGTCCGGGGTGCTCTGGCAGCCCACCTCGCAACCCTGACAGCCACCGGATGCGCAAGCACCGTCCATGGCGTGGGTTTCCAGATAGCCCATGCGGGTGAGGTGCGTCATCAGGTCGTCGTAGGTGTCTCGGGTGAGGCCGAGGCGTGACCGGAGCTCGAAGCCGCTCGGCCTCGGGGTGGTGTCGAGCAGGGCCAGGAGCCGGAGCAGAGGGTCGTTCATGCCCAGCCCAGAACGCGACCCAGCTGCCAGAGCCCGGCCCCGAGTCCCCAGGCGAGTCCGAGCCCGTAGACGCTCGCGAGCAGGGTCCATCGCCAGCTGAGTGTCTCACGGTGGATGGCGACGATGGTCGAGAAGCACGGGACGTATACGAGGCTCACGACCATGTACACGAACGCGGACCAGCCGCCGACCGCCTGCTGGAGGGCTGCCGACAGGCCATCTTCCCCCACGCCATAGATGACGGCGAGAGACGCGAGCGCCCCTTCCTTGGCCAGGAAGCCACCGAACAGACTCACCATGAGACGCCAGTCCAGCCCCATCGTGCTCCCGAGGGGGGCCAGCAGCTGTCCGACCTGACCCGCGAGGGATCTCTCGATCCCGGGGCCGGGCCAGTGCGTGAAGACGAACAGGACGGCCGTCATCAGGGTGATCTGGGTGCCTGCTCGCTGAAGGAAGCCGCGTGCCGAGCGCCAGGCGTGGGTGAGGACGTTGCGCGGGATCGGCCGGTGATAGGGGGGCAACTCGAGGATGAATGACGAGGGTTCGCCCTGGAAGAGCAGCCGCTTGAAGAGCATGCTGACGGCGATGACGAGTCCCGCACTCAGGCCATAGAGGGACAGCAGAACGAGCGCCCCGCGACTTCCGGGGAAGAAGGTTCCGGCGAGGAACACGAACAGCACGAGACGCGCCTGGCAGAGCATCAGCGGGTTCACCAGGATCGTGAGCAGCCGGTCCCCCTGATTCTCGATGGTGCGCGTGGCCATGATGGCGGGCACGTTGCAGCCGAAGCCCATCAGGAGTGGCAAGAAGCTGCGGCCGTGCAGCCCCATGGCGCCCATGACACGGTCCATCACGAAGGCGGCGCGCGCCAGGTAACCGGAGTCCTCGAGGATGGCGAAGAGGGTGAAGAAGATCAGGATGGTCGGGAAAAATCCCGCCACCGTCGAGAAACCGGCCCAGGGGCCCTCGAGCAGGAAGTCCGTGAGCGGTCCCGGTGGCAGGCCACGCGTGAGCCAGCCTCCGAGGGTCTCGAGCAGTCCGTTGAGCCGGTCTGTGAGGGGCCTGGCAAGCATGAACGTCGCCCAGAACATCCCTCCGAAGATCAGGCCCAGGAAGGGGATACCGGTCCAGCGACCCGTCACGAGGCGGTCCAGGCGGTCGGTCCAGTCGAGCGACCGGGAGGGACCACGCTCGACCACGCGGTTCATGATCTCCGTGAGCAGCGCATAGGCGGCCCCAACCCCTTCGGCCTCGAGGTCCTCGAGGCCCCGGGTCTGCCGCTCCTGGTCGGCGCGCATCAGCGCCGGTGCCCAGGCGGGCTCGCGGCGTGCCCGTGCGAGGGCTGCGGCGTCCTGTTCGAGCAGCTTCCGGGCCCACCAGGCCCGCGTCCGGGGCGCCCCTGCCTCGGCGGGGAGCAGGTCGGCGATCGCCTCGACGACCTCCACCACCCCGGGGGAGGCTTTCACGCGCAGGGGATCGACGGGGCGCCTGTCCGAGGCGATCGCCTCGATGGCGGACACCAGGGCCTCGTGGCCTTCCCGTCGCTCGGCGATCATCGGGACGACGGGGACACCCAGCTCGGCTTCCAGGGCCGCCAGGTCGATCCGGATCCCGCGGCGTTCGGCCAGGTCGCGCATGTTGAGGGCCAGGACCAGGTGGTCCGTCAGCTCGGCGAGCTGGAGCGTGAGGTAGAGGTTGCGTTCGAGATTCGAGGCATCGACCACGTGGACGACCACGTCCGGCCGCGCATCGAGGATGTACTCCCGGGCGATGAGTTCCTCGGGGGAGAGCGCCGTGAGGCTGTAGGTTCCCGGCAGGTCAACGAGCCGGATCGTGAGGCCGGAGCGCCGGACCGTGCCTTCCGTGCGCTCGACGGTCTTGCCGGCCCAGTTTCCGACGTGCTGGTTGAGTCCCGTCAGGGTGTTGAAGACCGTGCTCTTCCCCACGTTGGGGTTGCCGGCCAGGGCGACCGTGAGCGTACGGGTCGACGGGGAGACCATCGGCGTCAGAGGAGCTCGATGGCGACCGTGGCGGCGTCGCGGCGCCGGATGGCGAGGTTGTATCCCCGGACCTCGAACTCGACGGGATCGGCCAGAGGTGCCGTCCGGATCGCCGAGATGGCGGTGCCCGCGACCATACCGAGGTCCATCATCCGCCGACGCGTGGGACCGTTGCCCGAGATACCGATGATTCGCGCGCGCTGGCCAGGGGCCAGATCGCTGAGCTTCGCCGCCATGGAGAAACCACCTATCGCAAATGAGAATCGTTATCAACTAGGCTATCCCCTGCCCCTGTTCATGTCAAGTGAACGGGAGGTGAACCTCGGGCGAATCCGGGTTCAAGGAAACCCTCGTCAAGCCGGTACGAGCCACCGGCCTTTCCGAATGTTCCTCCGATCTTTGTTAAGATCAGGAGGTTCTCACTTCCGAGCGAAAGGGTGCTCTCTTGAGCGAATCGCAGCCATCGGGCGGCCGTTCCGGCCTGATGTTCATCTTCGTGACCCTGCTGATCGACATCATCGGCATCGGCCTGATCATCCCGATCCTTCCGGAACTCGTCCTGGAGTTCACGAAACAGGATCCCGGCACCGCCGCGCGCATGTTCGGCATCATGGGAGCCCTGTTCACGGCCATGCAGTTTCTCTGCTCGCCGGTCCAGGGGGCCGTCTCCGACCAGGTGGGGCGCAAGCCCGTGCTGCTCGTCTCGTTGCTCGGTTCCGCGCTGAGTTACGGCATCCTGGCGCTTGCCGGGAGCCTGCCCCTGCTCTTTCTGGGCCGTGCCCTCGCTGGTGCCGCCGGGGGCAGCCTGACGGTCGCGACCACGTACATCGTGGATGTCAGTGCTCCCGAGGATCGGGGCAAGAACTTCGGCCTGGTGGGCGCGGCCTTCGGTCTCGGCTTCATCCTGGGCCCGGCTCTGGGCGGTCTCCTCGGTCACTTCGGCCCGCGCCTCCCGTTCTGGGTGGCCGGCGGACTGGCCCTCGCCAACGCGCTCTACGGCTGGCTGAGGGTGCCCGAATCGCATCCGCTCGAACGCCGACGGGCCTTCACATGGAAGCAGGCCAACCCCATCCACGCCTTCGGCCTCCTGGTCCGCGATCGCCGCGTCACCTGGATCGCGCTCGCCCTGTTCTTCTCGTGGATGTCTCAGTCGAGCCTGCAGAACGTCTGGGTACTTTACACCAAGGCGCGTTTCGGCTGGGACATGGCCCACACGGGCACCTCGCTCGCCGTGGTCGGGCTGGGGTCCGCCATCGTCCAGGGAGGTCTCATCCGGGTGCTGCTTCCGCGCCTGGGAGATCGCCGGGCCGTCTTCTTCGGACTCGGCCTCACGCTGCTGGCCCAGATCGGCTACGGCCTGGCGACCCAGGGCTGGATGATGTACGCGATCATCGCCTTCGCCAGCCTGGGCGGCATCTCGGGGCCGGCCGTGCAGGCCATCCTCTCGCGGCAGGTCGATCCCCGCGAGCAGGGCGCCGTTCAGGGGGCCGTCACGAGCCTCACGAGCCTCACGGGCATCATCAGCCCGCTCATCGCTGCTCCCCTGTTTGCCCATTACTCGGCGAAGGAGGCCGTTCCGTACGTGCCGGGAGCGCCGTTCTTCCTGGCAGCCATGTACCTGGCGATCTCGATGGGCCTCATGGTCTTCGTGTTCCGGAAGGTCCTCCCGGCTACTCCTGAACCGGCAGCGGCCAGCGCGTGAGTCGTCGCCGGACATCGTGCAGCACGGGGCCGAAGGGCGGAGCCCGGTCGTGTGCCGTCCCGGCGGCGATCGCGGCACAGGCCCTCGAGGCTTGCAGGGCTTCCTGACGAGATCGCCGCCAGGCCAGCACCCCCGGGGGGGCCTCGTCCAGGAGGGCCCCCCAGCTCACGATTCCGGTTTCCCAGGTTAGCAGATGTTCCTGGATGGCCCAGAACGTCCCGATCGGTCGGCTGAACTGCTGTCGGCACCGGGCGTGGGAGAGGGTCCATTCGAACAGGCGTCGGCACAGGGTCAGGAGTTGATGGCTCTCGCGAGTGAGCCAGGCATCCGTGAGCGCTTCGAGCGTCTCGGGGGGGCCGTTCCAGGGGCGACGGGCCCCTGTCGTCACCTGCCAGCGTCCCCAGGCGTCGGCTCCCTCGCCGAGCCAGAGGACGCCGGGCCCCGTCCGTGCTCGCCACCAGCCGCGGTCCGGGTCGCGGCCGGCCACCCGGAGCGTGTGCCTCCCCGGGGCCGGGCCCCACAGGCCGTGCGGGCTTCCCTCCCGGCTCCAGCAGGCCAGCGTGAGCCCCGGGCCCGGGGTCCAGGCTCGCTCGGCGAGGGTCATCCGCGGATCGGGTCCCACAGGTCGTACCGCCCCAGGCTCGCCAGGCGCTGGAATCCCTCGACCGTCGTGCCGGCGTGCAAGGTGCCGGCATGCGCCCACAGCGCCCGGGCGCGCGCGGCCGCGCCCCGGGCCGCCGCGACGTCCCCCAGCCGCAGCCATCGCTCGGCCTCTTGATGGCGGTTCCACCAGCGTTCGAGGTCGGCGTCTTCCGGATGATGGACCGCGTGCCAGGCAAGGCGTCGCCATTCCAAGGCCTCTTGCCTCAGTTCGGCGATCGCTTCCTCCGATGCCCGGCGGTCTGGGAGTTCGCGGTCCCGGGCGACGTGCTCGACCGAATGGATGAACAGGGCCGCGCGTTCGACGGGCGTGTCGCCGCTCCAGCGGGCCTCGTGCAGGACCTCGAAGCCCTGGCCGGGCTCTCCGATGCGCCAGGCATCCTCGAGACGGACCTCGCGGAAGCGGGCCCGGAACAGCGGATGTCCGCAACCTGCCGTGGGGCGTCGCTGCCACGTCAGGCCCCGGGCCCGGGCCGGCATCATGAAGGCCGTCAGGCCTGCGACGCCGCGCACGAGGGTTTCGGTCCGGGCCAGCACCAGCAGATGGCTCACGCGATGGGCGAACGAGACCCGGGCCTTGTCGCCCCCGAGCCGGTAGCCCCCAGGGATACGATCCGCGCGGGTGGCGATCGCCCCCAGATCCGACCCGGCCTGCTCCTCGGTGACGGCCAGTGCACACGTCCAGTCGCCGAGGGCCACCGGGGGGCCCCACTCCGCCTTCTGGCGCGGGGTGCCGAAGGCGAGCACGGGCGCACCGATCCATCGCAGCCCCGAGACGATGGCATGGTTCAGGTGTAGCCCGGCCAGGGCCACGAGTTCACGCCAGCGCGCGACCTCCGGGAGGTCGGCCGCCCGCCCGCCGAGGCTCGCGGGCCAGTGCATCGCCAGCAGGCCCGTCTGTCCCAGGGCCCGGGCGACGCGGCGACGGGCTCTCCAGACCCCGTCCGTGTCCGGGCCCGACGTGTCAGGTCCCAGGCTACCGGCGGGGAGCTCGGAGAGCCGGTCCCGGACGGGCCGGGGAAGCAGCGTATCGGGGCGTTCTGGCATCCGGGGCCCCCCTGGCGATCGCGTGCCCGGCCAGCGTCGCGTGCCCGGTCCCCCGGAGCAAGGTCCATCCTGGACCAGGTCGAGGGTCGAGCCGTCGCCCGTCCGGGGCTTCAGGGGCGCGTCGGGGCTGGTATCATGGCGGCACGTCTTCCCCGAGATTCCGGAGGTGTCCCGTGGCTCATCATGATCATGCTCCCGCCGCTGCCGAGCTCGAGCCCAGGGTGCTCTCGCCCCAGGCGGGGGTCGCGATCGGGTCCGTGGTGATGGGGCTCGTGCTGGCCCTCGTCGCCTATGTCTTCATGAAATAAAATCGGAAGTGTGAGCCCCGTCGTCGCCAGCGCGCGACGACGGGGCTTCCTGCCATCCCGTGACCGGGTTGCGCTTCCTCACTTCTGGGCGGGCGCACCCGTGAGTCCGGGGACCACGCCCCCGAAGTTGACGATGGCGTTGTTGGGCACGACGAGCTGGATCTTGTCCGACAGCTTCTCGACGTACATCTTGCGGATGAGCTGGTCCGTGAGGCTCGCCGACACCATCCGGTTGGCGTCCGCTTCCGCCTTGGCACGGATCAGCTTGGCCTTGGCCTCTGCCTCGGCTTCCACGACCTGCTGCTGCGCCACGGTGCGGGAGCGGATCAGGTCATTTTCGGCCTGGGTCTTGGCCGCGATCGAGTTGGAGATCGCATCGGGCAGGAAGACGGCCCGGATGAGCACGTTCTCGATGGTCAGGCCGTCCGCCTTGAGCTCGTCCTTGAGTTCCGCGAGCGCGGCCGTCTCGACCTTCTTGCGTCCCGTCCCCGTGATGGCCTCGTTGAGGGGCAGCGATGCGAACGCATTGACGATCGCCGAGCGGAACTTCGAGCGGTAGTACCGTTCGACGATGTGCTCGAAGTCCATGCCGTAGTGCTGGTACAGCTCCGGGACGGCTTCCTTGCGGGCGATGGTGTATTCGATGCTGGCCTCGACGCTGAAGGCCTGTCCCTCCTGGGAGTTGACCTTGACGGAGTCGTCCTGGTTGGCAAATTGCCCTTCGTTGCCCTGGACCATGACGTACTGCTGGCGGATGACGGGAAACTCGATGATGTGCTGGCCGATGGGCACCGACAGGCGGTACCCGGGTTCCAGGACCTGGTCGATCTTGCCCGTGAGGTTGTTCACCAGCAGGCCCACGTATCCCTGACGGACGTAGGTCGCGCCACAGCCCGCCAGCAGGATCCCCAGGGCGATCGCCCCCCAGACGCGCTTCATCTCGCTCTCCTCTCGATGTGCCACGCGTGCGCTCCATACCCGGTCGATCGTCGCCTTATCACGACGCATCACGCAGGCGCCTGCCGGGTACACCATGAGGGGCCGGTGCGTGCCGGTCCTTGCCGCGTGAGGGTACCTCGTGAAACGCTTTTGGACACGTGCTGCAGGGGCGGCGATCGCCCTCTTCCTGGGGCTTCCGGTGATGGCCGCGCCCGCCCGGGCGTGCGGGGGCTTCTTCTGCAGCCGGCAGCCCATCGACCAGTCCGGCGAGAAGATCCTGTTCATCCGGGATGAGCAGTCCCTCACGGCCATCGTCCAGATCCAGTACCAGGGGGCCGCCGAGAACTTCTCGTGGGTCGTGCCCGTCCCGGCTCGCCCCACGGTCACCACCAGCTCCGACGAGCTGTTCACCCGTCTCGAACCGGCCACGCAGGTCCAGGTCCGGCTCACGGCCTCGCGCACCGAGGGCACGTGTCGGGTTCAGGGCGGCATGTTTGACAGCCGGGCCACGGGCCTGGCTGCCCCTGCGATGGCCGAGCTGGCCCGGAACGGGGTGAACGTGGTCGAGCAGGGGCTCGTTGGCCCTTTCGAGAAGACCATCCTCACCGCGGAGTCGGCCGAGGCCTTGCGCGCCTGGCTGAACGAGAACCAGTACGTCCTGCCACCGCGGTTCGACGAGGTCGTGAAGGGCTACCTCAAGCCCGGCTATCACTTCGTCGCCCTCAAGCTTCGCCAGGACCGCGGGGTGGGTGACCTGGTCCCGGTGGTCTTGCGCTATGACACGGGCTTGCCCTGCATTCCGCTCGTGCTCACGAGCATCGCGGCCCGAGACGACATGCCGATCACGGCCTACGTGCTGGGCAAGGGACGGGCGGTCCCGACGAACTACAGACATGTGCGCATCAACGAGGCGCGGCTCGACTGGTTCAACGGGGGCAGTAACTACAACCAGCTCGTCACCGAGGCCGTCAACGAAGCGGGGGGCAAGGCCTTCGTCACGGACTGCGCCACCCGCAGTGCGGACCTCGCATCCGTGGTGCGCCCGACCTATGACCTGACGCAGTTCCGGGGACTCGCCACGCTGGGCGGCATCGCCCGCGAGCTGGATCGGCAGGGCTTCCCTGCGGGTTCCCTGAGGGCGGGAACCCTCGGGGCCGTGCTCACGCGGCGATCGGTCGTGTTCACGGGCAACCTCGAGACGATGCTGGCGAATTCGGCGGATCCGGCGCTCGATCGCATCCGGATCGATGATACGACTCTCCAGGAGATGATCGACGCCCTCGAGGAGGTCTACCTGCGCCCCCTGCGGGAGGCTCACCAGGCCTTCTCGAAGGATTACACGCTCACCCGGTTCTACACGACCATGAGCCCTGCCGAGATGACGGAGGACCCGGATCTCGACTTCAATGACCAGCTCCCGTTCGTCTCCAACGTGCACTCCGCCGAGGCCGTCACCCTCTGCGATCCGTCCCTGACGTTCGAGCAGGCTCCCGTCGAGATCCGGACCGCCAGTGGTCTGCGCTTCGCGGTCCGGCGCGGGCAGGTGCTGAACGATCCGGCCTTGCCCGCCTCGTCCCTCATCGAGGAGCTCAACACCCTCGATCTGGGCAAGGTGCTGAGCGATCAGGCGCCGGCCATCCAGGCGTGGCTGGGCAAGCATGCGAATTCCGCGTCTGTCCTGTCGGCCATCCGTGCTGCCGCGGGTACCTCGGGCTGTTCGTGCTTCGGCACGCCGCGGGTTGCCCGCGACTTCCACGACGGCGCCGGAGAAGCGACCGTTGTGGGCCTGGTCGGTTTCGGAACCTGGGCCCGGACCCGTCGGCGCTCCCGTCGGCGCCGCCCCTGAGAGGAGATCCCACCGTGAAAGCTCTGTCCAGGCTCGCGCTCGCCGGTGCCGTGTTCCTTTCCGCCGTGGCCGCACCGGCGCTCGCCTGCGGCGGCTTCTTCTGCAACCGGAACCCCATCGACCAGTCCGGGGAAAAAATCCTGTTTGTTCGGGACGGCGACCTGCTGCGCGCCA
Source organism: bacterium (assembly GCA_035285805.1). GTDB lineage: Bacteria > Cyanobacteriota > Sericytochromatia > S15B-MN24 > UBA4093 > JAYKJE01. The sequence goes on from JAYKJE010000021.1 coordinate 27,777, forward strand.
TCGTCCAGGTCCAGTATTTCGGGTCGGCCGAGAACTTCTCGTGGGTCGTCCCCGTCCAGGGGCGGCCGGCCGTGGGGGTGGCGACCAACGAGGTCTTCTCGCGGCTGGAACCCGTCACGCAGGCCCGCGTCCAGTTCGATCTGCGCGATGACCCGGCCTGTGCGCGTTTCCCCCGGCCGGTCTTCGCGGCCAATCCGACCGCGATGCTGGATAGCGCGCCCCGCTCCGGTGGCGTCCAGGTGGTGGAGTCGGGAACGGTCGGGCCCTATGACTACCGCATCCTCGAGGCCTCGGATGCTGCCGAACTTTCCCGCTGGCTCACCGAGAACGGCTATGTCCTGCCCGACCGTTTCTCCGAGGTCACGAAAACCTACGTGAAGCCCGGTTACACCTTCGTGGCCATCAAGCTCACCCAGAAAGCCGGAACGGGGGACATCGCGCCCGTCGTCCTGAGCTATCCCACGACGATGCCCTGCGTCCCGCTCGTCCTCACGAGCATCGCCGCGCGTCCGAACATGCCCATCACGGCCTACCTGGCGGGCCCCGGTCGAGCCGTTCCCGTCAACTACCGGCATGTCCGCATCAACGAGGCGCGACTCGACTGGCTCGGGCAGGGTAGCAATTACAACTCGCTGGTCACGGAGGCCATCGACGAGGCCGGCGGACGCGCCTTCGTGACGGACTACGCCACGAGCAGCTCCGAGGTGGTCGAGGTTCTGCAAGATCGGTACGACGTCGAGGCCATCCGGTCGAGCAAGACCGCGGAGGGGGCGATCGCCCTCATCCAGAGCCAGGGCTTCACCATCGACGACCAGCTCCGGGCGATCGCCTCCACTCACGGAGTCAGTCTGCCCGTCTTCCGGGGCGGGTTCTTCCCGCTTCCGGTACCCGATGATGGGCCCGGTGCGACGGTGCCCTTCGATGCCGGGGGCCTGGCCGACGACCTCCGGGACAAGATCGTGAAGCCCCTGCGGGACGTGCGGGGCTGGGTCGGGAAGGTACCCTACGTCACGCGCCTGTACACCACCATGTCCCCCGAGGAGATGACGACGGATCCCGAGATCGACTATCACCTCGGCTCGAAGGACTTTCCGGACGTCTCGAACGTCCACCGGGCGACGGGCGTGCGTCTGTGCGGCGAGACGGACGACTTCTTCTCGGCACCCGTCGAGATCACGCTGCCGGATGGCACGACCTTCCGGGTGGATCCTCGCGCCTCGATCACGACGGTCTCGCCGGACTCGGGAAGCGTGTCGCCAGGTCAGGGTCCTCTGCCCGTGGTCGCGGGGAAGCCCGTCGCATTGCCGGCCGCGGCCGTCATCGAGCAGCTCAACATCCTCGATGCGGGCGAGATCCAGGTCGACAACCGGCAGCGCATCCAGGCGATCCTGGCCGCTCAGGCAGACCCCGGACCCGTCGCAGGCGATTCGTCCGGTGGATCTGGAACGGCGTCCGGCGCCGGCGCGGGAGGCTCGGCCGCCAGCTCCTCCGGATCGCGTGTCACCGGGATTCCGGGCTGCTCGTGCGCGAATCCCACCGTCCCCCGGTCGTCACCACTCGACGGAGCCGGAGAGGCGGGACTGGGCATGGCCATGGGCCTCGTCGGCTGGTGGCGGGCCAGGCGAAACGGGCGCTGATGCGTGTCTTCGCGCCCTTCGTTCTCGTGGCGTGCCTCGGGGGGTGCCTCTCTCCTGGTGCAGCTCCTGGTACGGCCCCTCCCGGACCGGTGCCCACTCCGGCAGTCCCCGCACCTACGCCGTATTTCGTGCCATCCATCCCCGAGGCGGACCCCTTTCCCCTGATCGGTCCCATCCGGCAGGAAGAGGGATTCGAGCACGGGCAAGCCAGCTGGCGAGATGAGCTTGCCAGGCCTGATACGCCGTCTGACCGGGTCGTCTGGCGGCGACTCCAGGGCTCTTTCTGTGGCGGCCAGTACGTCATGCAGGTGGGCGTCGAGGGCTTCAAGCCGTTCGATCCGATGCCAGCCGAATGCGTGCTCACCGAACAGGCCACGATGTCGCTGGCGGGGATGCAGCGCCCCCATCTGCGATTCTCGGTCTTCGGCGTCGCGTATCCACCCGAGAGCCTCCGCCTGCAGGTCGAGGCGCGCGACCCGGCAGGCGGCGGATGGCAGCCCGTGGGTCCTGCCATCCGGGCGAGACATTACCGGACGGCCGTGTATTCGGCAGACCTCACGCCCTGGGTCGGCGCGGACGTGCAGGTCCGTTTCCGGGCTCTCCTCGCCCCCGGCGAAAGGCCCACGCGCGGGATGCTCCTGGACGACATCGCGCTCATCGAGCCGCGCAACCTGCATCTCGTGCCGAGCGCGGCACCAGGCCTGGCCTGGCGTCTTCCGGGGTGACGCATCGGGGGCCGATACCGAGTGGCCTGGAAGGATCAGGCCCCGAGATGGGGCTCGATCCACTTCCAGAGCGGGGGCCCCATCAGCAGCAGGCCCACCAGGACGGCGTTCAGGGCGGCCGCGAGGACCGCGGCAGCGGCCACGTCTTTCGCGGCCTTGGCCAGGGGATGGCGACGGTGCGTCGCCAGGTCCACGGCGTTCTCGACGGCCGTGTTGAACATCTCGCAGATCACGACGAGCGAGCAGACCACGGCCAGCACGGCGAGCTGAAGACGGGGAAGCCCGAGAGCGACCGCCAGACCGAAGGCGGAGAAGCCGGCCACCACGTGCAGGCGCATGTTGCGCTGCGTCCGGAGCATGAAGTACAGCCCGGCGAACGCATACTTCAGGCTTTCGAGAAAGGAGTGGGCCTTGAATCTCATCGGGACAGTCCCACGGCCTCGAGCAGACGGCGCTGGCGTTCGCGCATGACGGATTCTTCTTCGGGAGTCTCGTGGTCGAGTCCCAGCAGGTGAAGAAGGCCGTGAGCCAGCAGGAAGCCGATCTCGCGCTCGAGGGAGTGTCCGTATTCGCTGGCCTGACGCTCGGCCGTCTCGACCGAGATCACGATGTCCCCGAGCGGGATGGGGAGCGGAGCCGGAGGGAGTTCATCCTCGGGATCCCATTGCGGGAAGCTCAGGACGTCGGTCGGCCGGTCCTTGCCGCGATGCTCGCGATTCAGTTCCTGGATGGAGGCGTCATCCACGAAGGTCACCGAGATCTCGGTGCGCGCGTCCTGTTCCTCGTGCCGGAGCATGCGCTCCATCACCGAGCGCCAGTGGCCCGCATCCAGGGGCCTGTCCTGCTCATCCTCGAGCCAGATGTCCAACCTTCTTGCCCTCTTGCTTGCGCTGGCCGAGTTCCTTGAGCCACTGGTCCGGGTACTCGATGCGCTGGTGGTACAGTCCCTGGGTGATGCGGATGAACGTCTGCGCGACGATCTCGAGTTCGGCCAGGGTGATCGGCGCCTCCGAGAGTTCCCCCTCGGTCAGGCGCTTCTGGATGATCCGGCGAACCGTGGCCTCGATCTGCTCGATCGTCGGGTTCTTGAGCGTCCGCATGGTGGCCTCGGTGGCATCGGCCAGCATCACGATGGCCTGCTCCCGGGTCCAGGGCCGGGGGCCCGGATAGCGGAAGCCTTCCTCGCTCACGGCATCCGGACCCTCGGCCTGCTCGGCCTGGTGCAGGAAGTAACTGACCAGGCTCTTGCCGTGATGCGTCGCGATGAAGTCGGAAATGTCCCTGGGCAGGCGGTGCTGGCGGGCCAGCTCGAGGCCTTCTTCGACGTGCGCGATGATGACCCGCGCCGACAGCCGAGGATTCAGCTTGTCGTGCATGTTCTCGATGCCGAGCTGGTTCTCGACGAAGAAGATGGGCCGCTTCGTCTTGCCGATGTCGTGGTAGTAGGCCCCCACGCGAACCAGCAGACCGTCGGCCCCGATGGCGTCGGCCGCGGCCTCGGCGAGGTTACCGACCATGATGGAGTGGTGGTACGTACCCGGCGCTTTCGTCAGGACGAGGCGCAGCAGCGGTTGCGCCGGATTGGCCAGCTCGAGCAGCTTGAACGGGGTGACGATCTCGAACAGGCCCTCCAGATAGGGCAACAGGCCCATGGCCACGATGGCCGAGAGCACCCCCGAGCTTCCGGCCGCGATCGCCGCGTGGCCCACCTCTCGCAAGGGCAACCCCGCGAGCCCCGCGAGGCTGGCGGCGATCGCTCCCTGGACCAGCGCGATGTAGATCCCCGCCCGGGCCAGGTCGGCCCGGGCCCGGACCCGGTGAACCGCCAGGATGGCCGCGATGGCCCCTGCCGCGTGAAGGAGACCCATCCCGCCTGCCCAAGGTGGCGTGCCCGGATGGACCCCGACGGCGAGGCTGATCAGGACCGACAGCAGGGCAGACGTGACGAAGGCCGGTCGCGTACCCAGGAACAGGGCCAGGAGGATGGCGCAGGCCCCGAGGGGAGAGGCGAAGGGGCTGACGTCCAGGACCTGCATGATCCCGCTCGCGGCGACGGTCGAGAGGATCACCAGAGCCAGGAAGTAAAAGCGACGCGATTCATGAAGGATGCGACGCTCGAACTGACGCAGGTACACCACGAAGAGCTGTCCCAGCGTCCCGAGCACCAGGGCCAGAGCCAGCAGATCGGCGAGGAGCGGGAGTCCCCAGGTGGCCTGGGGCCACCATGACGGCTGCATGCGGTAGAGCACGCCTCCCGTGCCCAGGAGGGTTCCGAGCGTCGCGAGGCGACGATGAACCTCCAGCCGGGTGGCGAATTGCCGCCAGGTCCCGGCGAGACGGTCGCGCCGTTCAGCGAACCAGGGCGTTCGGGTCAGGATGGCCATGGGAAGCCTCGCGGTTCTCGTACGCCTGGACGATCCGGCGCACCAGGTCGTGCCGGACCACGTCGGACTGTCCCAGTCGGACGAAGGCGATGTCCGGGATGTCGCCCAGGATGCGTTCGATGCCCTGCAGGCCGGACGTCTTGCCGCGGGGCAGGTCGGTCTGGCTGGCATCGCCCGTGACCACGACCTTCGAGCCGAACCCGATGCGAGTGAGGAACATCTTCATCTGCTCGGGCGTCGTGTTCTGCGCCTCGTCCAGGATGATGAAGGCCTCGTTGAGTGTGCGCCCGCGCATGTAGGCCAGGGGGGCGATCTCCACGACGCCCCGTTCCTGGAGCTTGGCGAAGCGCTCGGCCTCCAGCAACTCGTTCATGGCGTCATAGAGGGGACGGAAGTACGGATCGACCTTGGCCATGAAGTCGCCCGGCAGGTAACCGAGGCTCTCGCCGGCCTCCACGATGGGTCGCGTCAGGATGATCCGCGTGACCAGCTTGTCGCGCAGGGCCTTGACGGCCATGGCGACAGCCAGGAAGCTTTTTCCCGTCCCGGCGGGTCCCAGGCCGAACGTGAGCGTGTGCGTCTCGATGGCCTGGACGTAACGACGCTGGTTGAAGGTGCGGGCCCGCACGGGCTTGCCCCGGTGGGTCGTGATCAGCGTGCGCGCATAGAGGTCGTGGAGGCTGACCCCCGGGTCCTGGCGGATGGCCTCGAGTGCGATCTGCAGATCGGTCGTGCCGAGCACGCCTGCATCCTGCCACGCCTCGAGTTCCTCGAACAGGCGGCGTCCCACCTCGATGGCCGGATCATCGCCCGATAGGACGAGGCGATCGCCACGAACCACGGCCTGGATCCCGAGCGCCGTCTCGACGGTTCGCAAATTCTGCTCGTTCTGGCCCACCCAGCGAAGCGCCAGGTGAGGGTCTTTCAGCGGGATCGCGATCTCCGAGGGCATGAACCAGCGCCTTCCCGGTCGAGGGTTTCGGGATCGTCTTGCCTGACCATCCCATCTCGTCATGATAACAGAAAGCGGGGGGTGGAATGCCTTCCACCCCCCGCCCGGTCGATCGGTCACCTGATCAAGAGCGACGCTTGCGAGCGGCCTCCGACTTGCGCTTGCGACGCACGCTGGGCTTCTCGTAACGTTCCCGCCGCTTGATCTCGGAGAGGATGCCAGCCTTCTGGATCTTCTTCTTGAAACGCTTGAGGGCGCTTTCGATCGACTCGCTTTCGCCGAGACGAACTTCTGCCAATGCACTCACCCCCTCACCCTGATAAATTCCTGGCGTCTGCCTGGACTCGCCATGTTAAACCAGGCCAACGGAGCTGGCAAGGATCGAGAGGATGCGTGATCGGTCGGGAGCCCGAGGTCATCCCGGCGGCCAGGTCAGCGCGCGGCCCCCGAGCACATGCCAGTGCAGGTGAAAGACCGACTGACCGCCATCGCGCCCGATGTTCGACACGACCCGGAAGCCGTCCTCGCCGAGCCCGGCTTGCGTGGCGACGCTCTGGACGGCGGCCATCAGGGGGCCAGCCTGGCCCGGATCGAGCTCGAGCAGCGAGACGACGTGGGCTTTCGGGATGACCAGCGCGTGGAACGGGGCCTGGGGCTGGATGTCCCGGAAGGCCAGGGTGTGCTCATCCTCGTGGATCCGGTCGGCCGGGATGGTGCCGGCGACGATGCGACAGAACAGACAATCTTGCATGCGGAACCTCCTGGAATGGTGGTACCCACCGGCGTGCGGGGTCTCACGCACCCGCGGTCAGCCCCCGGTCACGCGTGCTAGCATGGGCGCATCGTCATGAGGGCCCCGGGTGGGCCCAGGAAAGGATGGTGCGCGATGCGTGGACCCGGCGGTTTCGGGGGCATGGACTTCCAGAAGATGATGAAGCAGGCCCAGAAGATGCAGGAAGACCTCCTCAAGGCCCAGGAAGACCTGTCGCGGCAGCATGTCGAGGGTTCAGCGGGGGGCGGGGCCGTCACGGTGGTCGTCAACGGGCACAAGGACATCGTGTCCATCAAGATCCAGCCGGCCGCGGTGGATCCCGAAGACGTCGAGACGCTCGAGGACCTCGTCCTCACGGCGGTGCGGGATGCCCAGAATCGCGCGGCGGATCGCGTCCAGCAGCAGATGTCCAGCCTGACGGGCGGGCTCAATATCCCGGGCCTGGGTGGCCTCTAGGTGCTCTACACGCGTCCGCTCGCCCAGCTGATCGAGGCGCTGCAGTCGCTCCCGGGCATCGGTCCCAAGAGCGCTCAGCGTCTCGCCTTTCACTTGCTGAAGCAACCCGAGGATCAGGTCAGACGGCTGGCCCAGGCCCTGCTGGATGCGCGGACCCAGGTCAAGCACTGCTCGGTCTGCAGCAACCTCAGCGCGGTCGATCCCTGTGAACTGTGTCAGCGCACGGACCGTGACGAGCGGCTGCTGTGCGTCGTGGCCGAACCCCGGGATGTCGTTGCGCTCGAGAAGACTCGCGAGTTCCGCGGCCGGTATCATGTGCTTCAGGGGCTGCTCTCGCCGATGGACGGTATCGGTCCGGACGAGTTGAAGGTCAAGGAACTGGTCGCGCGCTTCGCACCCGGGCTGGTCGAGGAGGTCATCCTCGCCATCAACCCCACGGTGGAGGGAGAGGTGACCACGCTGTACCTCTCCCGGTTGCTCAGGCCTCTCGTTCCGCGCCTGACGCGCATCGCGTTCGGCATTCCCGTGGGATCGGACCTCGAGTTTGCAGACGAGATGACTCTCGCGCGCGCCCTCGAGGGACGCCGCGAGGTCTGAACCTGCCCTGTTCGCTCAGCGGAACATGGGAGTTCGCGCGTACAGGTGGCAGGCTTCTCGCAACGTCCAGAGCACCAGGACCGCGTCGGCGAGGTTGATCCCGACGCAAAGGAGGGCCCCGACGACGGCCCATCCATGTGCCAGCGGGCCGGGCAGGGCGCCCGCAAGGGGCGATCCTACAGCCAGGAGCGGCAAGCTCATCGCGATCGCCTCGCGCACCGCGCACCATCCGAACCACGTGATGACCACGCTCGCGAGCACCTTGCCACCACGGCCGTGCTTGAAAAGCCTGCGGGCGTGCGCGAGGGCAGGTGGCCCCCCCGGGGCTGCCACCCGGTGAATCGCGGCCAGGGTGGCGACCGCGAGGCAGACGAGCGCCAGCCAGACGATCGCGAGGGTGAGGACACTGCCAGCACCCCAGAGGGCACCCGATGCCCAGTCCTCCGACGGGAAGCGTCCGTCCTGCTGCGCCCGGAAGAGCGACAGGGGCACCAGGGCAGCGCCGAAGAGCAGGAGTCCGCTGGCCATCAGACCCGTCAACCAGGTCAAGATGGCCACGGGGGATCGCTGCAAGCCCTCGCGCCAGGAGGATTCCGATCGCTCATCGCCGCTGGCGTCATCCACCATCACCCGGATCCATCCGCCCGTGCCGACCAGCAGCAGCGCCGCCCAGAGGGTGTTGACCAGCCAGACCGTCCAGGGCGGATCCGGTATCGCCGTGCAGGCCGCGAGGAAGGGCTCCCAGCCCCGGGTCACCAGGGACCAGAGTGCCTCGCCCTCGGCGAAGGTCTGCTGGGCCTGGACGCTGGCCTGGATACCGGCGAGGCCAAGCAAACCCCCGACCAGGGACGAGGATCCCGGTGGCACGAGGGTGGCCCAGAACGAGGGGCGCGGACCGGTCAAGCGTGCTCCCGGGGACGCATCTGCGGGAAGAGCAGCACGTCCCGGATCGAGGGGGAGTTCGTGAGCAGCATGATGAGCCGATCGATCCCGATGCCGAGGCCGCCCGTCGGGGGCATCCCGTGCTCGAGAGCCGTGAGGAAGTCTTCATCGAGGCAGTGGGCCTCGTCATTGCCGGCTGCCCGTTCGAGCAACTGGGCCTCGAACCGCTCCCGCTGATCGAGGGGGTCGTTCAGCTCGCTGAAGGCATTGGCGAGTTCGCGGCCCGCGACGAAGGCCTCGAACCGCTCCGTGAGCTCGGCGTGCTCTCGGTGACGCTTGGCCAGGGGCGAGATCTCGACCGGCATGTCGAGGATGAAGGTCGGCTGGATCAGGTGGTCCGAGACCCGCGCCTCGAAGATCTCGTTGACGAGGCGGCCACGCGTGCGAAGGGCCGGGAGGGGAATGGCTTCCCGGACGCAAAATGCCACCAGGGCATCGTCATCCATGGTGGCCACATCGACCCCGGTCCGGGCCTGGATCGCCTGTTCCATCGTCAGCCTCGGCCACGGCGCCGCGAGCTCGATCGTCTCTTCGCCGTAGGGAATGCTCGTCGTGCCGAGGACCGTCCGCGCCACGTGCTCCACGAGTTGCTCCGTCAGGGCCATCATGTCGCGATAGTCCGCGTAGGCCTGGTAGATCTCGATCATCGAGAACTCGGGATTGTGGCGGGTCGAGATTCCCTCGTTCCGGAAGCTCCGGTTGAGTTCGTACACGCGCTCGAAGCCCCCGACGATCAGGCGCTTGAGGTAGAGTTCCGGCGAGATGCGCAGGTGCAGGGGCATGTCGAGCGCATTGTGGTGCGTGTTGAACGGCCGGGCTGCAGCTCCTCCGGGGATCGCATGCAGCATCGGTGTGTCCACCTCGAGGAAGCCCAGACCGTCAAGGTAAGACCGGATTTCCCGGATGATGCGGCTCCGTGTACGGAACGTCTCGAGCACCTCGGTATTACTCATGAGGTCCAGGTAGCGCTGGCGGTACCGGGCCTCGGTGTCCGTCAAACCGTGCCATTTGTCCGGCATGGGACGGATGGCCTTGGACAGCAGGGTCCACGAGGTGACGGCCACCGAGAGTTCACCACGCTTGGTCCGGCGGATGGTGCCCGTCGCTCCCACGAAGTCCCCGAGGTCGAGCAACCCGAGCCGTTCAAAAGCTTCATCACCCAGCGAGGCCTGGGAGATGAACAGCTGGATCTTGCCGGATTCCTCACGCAGGTCGAGGAAGCACAGTTTTCCGCTGTCGCGGCGACCCACCAGGCGGCCCGTGACCGTCACGCGGTCCTGGGTCTCTTCTCCCGGTGCCAGATCCGCGTGTCGGATCCGGATGGCTTCGGCCGTATCGGTCCGGTGAAAGGAAGCCGGGTAGGGGTCGAGACCGGCGGCCCGGAGCTCCTGGAGCTTCTGCAGACGGACGCGCTCCTGTTCGCTGCGGGCGGTCGGATCGGGCTGGACGGAAGACGTGGTGGAATCCAAGGAGGGTCTCCGGGGCGAAGGGCGAGCCAGACGTCGGACGGCTCGCGTGGCCGCGACGGTAGCTTCATTCTAGCACGCACCATGTGCCGCTAGTTCCAGCGGATGGCGACGCCATCGGCCACGTCCGGCGTGCCCACGCGGCTTTCCGGCGATCCTTCCGGAAACCAGTCTCCTTCCACGACGAGACTGCCCTGCGGGTCCCGGATGGTGATCCGGACCCCCGGTGACGAAGCTGCCCGTTCCTGCATGCTCTCGCGGTGGATGATCGTGACCAGGCTGTCCGGGTTCCAGACGGGGACGCGCAAGCGCAGGTCGATCAAGACGGTGGGGCCGACGCGGCGGGTCCGGACGAAGTCCGTCGAGACCAGGGGGCGGCCCGCAAACCAATCGGCACTGAACACGCCCGCCCACGGCGCAGGCGTGGCCGTGGGCGATGCGAGCAGGCGGGTTTCGAGCTGGCGGGTCAGGAGTTCGGTGGGCTTCCCCGTCAGCAACGAGGCCAGTCCTCGGGTATCGAAGCTCAGGACCATCTGACGCTCGCGATCCAGGACCCACAGGCGCTTGCCCCCATCCTCGACGAGGATGCGGGCAGCCGGTCGGGAGAGGGCCATGTCCTCGAGTGCCTGACGCGCCGGCCCTGCCAAGGCCGTGGCCGGGAGGGTGAGGATTCCCAGAGAGGCAAGTTTTTCCAGGGCCCGGGTGCTCGTCTTTCCGGCGGGGCGCTCCCATTTCAATGAGGCCAGCGTCCGGGACGGTCCATTCCCTGCCGTCTCGAGGCTCAGCCCCAGCCGGCTATAGCGAAACCGGTGGTCGGTGGCCGGACGGTCGGCCGGGCCGAGCTGGCGCTCCAGATCCCGGCGCGTGATCTGGAAGGCCGTCCCGTCAGCCCCGGTGGCAGAGCCCTCGATGCGCTTGGGCCAGTCGGTCGTGGGAGAGGGCCCGGGTGAGACGGTGACCGTGGCACCGCTCTGTGCTGATGTGGATGGTGAGGCGATCGCTCCGAAGGGATCGGGCATCCGCCGCGCGGGTGAGGCCGTCGGAGGCGAGAAGGCGGAAGCGGTGGTCTCGATGGCAGGCTCGGGCTGGAGCCAGCGGCGCACGGGAGACCCGTTCCACAGCCACAGGCCGCCCGCTTCCAGACCGGCCAGCGTCAGAAACAGCCCGAAGAGGCGCAGATGTCTCCGCAGGCGAGCCCGGCGGCGGGCAAGCTGCCTCAGTTTTCGCTGTTCACGCGACTTGCGCGAACGCCGCCGCCCTGCCGAACGCCTGGTGGGTTCGGCAGGGCGGCGCGAGGACACGTGTCAGGCTCAGGCGAGGCGCAGCGCGGGACCGGCGTGCTCGTAGCGGGTCAGCGATTCGACCACGGCCCGGGCGCTGCGCGTCATGGCTTCGAGGTCGCCAGCGCCCGAGATGGAGCGGCCGACACCCACCCCGCATGCACCCGTCGCATGGGCGAAGGCGACGTTCTCGGCATTCAATCCGCCCGCCAGGATGACGGGAATCTCGACCACGCGGGCGATCTCGGCCGCGTTCGCCAGGGCGCTGGTGATGGCGGTGAGGGACGCATGGATGCCGCTGCCTTCGGCCAGGCCGAGGACGCCTTCGGCCTGGATCAGGTCGGCCCCGGCGGCCTGCAGGTCCCGGGCGAGGTCAAGCTGGACGGCGAGCGGGAGGCGCCCCGAGATGGTCACGCACAGGGTGGCGCGGTCTCCGATGAGGTCGCGGGTCTCGCGCGTCCAGGCCAGGATCTGGCTGGCCGTGGGGAACTGGCCGCGGCGGTAAAGCCCGTCGAAGTTCCCCAGTTCCACGACATGGGCGCCGGCATCGACGGCGCGGGCGAGGTCGGTGGGTTCGATGGCCGAGGCGAAGACGACCAGGTCCGAGGCCTCGAGGACGGCCGACACGATGGTCGGATCGGCTGCGACGTCGACGGCCTGGGCTCCGGCCGCGCCCGCCGCGCGGACGACCGCGAGCACGTGGTCGAGGTCATGGTTCTCGATTCCGGCGATCACCTTGACGAGGCGGCGGTTGACGAGAGCCTGGTTCAAGCGCGCGAGCGCGAGCGAGTTCGATGCCATGGAAGGTTCTCCTTGCGAGAGGGGGGCGAAGCGATGATAGGACGAGGGACGACCCATGTCCACGGGGGGCTCACGGTTGACTCTGGAAGAAATGGGTTCCACCGGTCCCGGACTTCTGGATGCCCGTGACCCGCTTGATCAGGATGAACAGGCGGGTCAGTTCGTCCCGATGACGTTGCGCCTGACGCTCGACCTCGCTGAAAACCGTCTGGGCTTCCCCTTCCGGATCCGGTCCGTGGATCGAGAGGAGTTCCTTGCGCCGCTGGAGGACCAGGTTGAGCTGTTCCTGGACGAATTCTCGTTCGTTGGAGATCAGCTTGTACATGTATTGCGGATTCTGGAACTCGGGAATCAGGTTGGGGGTGGTCAGGAAGGCCGCGATCAGGTACTGACGCTCTTCGGACTGCTGGGCTTTTTCTTCCTGGGACAGGGGTTGCGTGGCCCGTCGTTCGAGTCCCGGAGAGGTCTGCGACCGGCTCGGCTCATGCGGCCTGGTCGGAGCAGGCGGGATGGGCGGACGAACGGGTAGGGGCGGAGGGCTGGCCGGTTCAGACCGCTTCAGCCCCACCGACTCCAGCAGCATGTTGAGCAGGCCACCCTGCTTGCGTGCCGACGTGTCTTCCATGCATCATCCCGGTCGTGCAGATCCGTGCCTTGTATACCCTGCAAGGCCGCAAATGCATCCTGGGATGATGGTCAAGCGGAGTGTCAGGTGAAGAGATGCGTCAGCTTGTCATAGATCGCGGAGTTCTTGAAGAAGCGGTCGAAGAGGAGAAATCCCCCGATTCCGATGGCGCCAGCCGCCAGCGTCAGGGGCAATCCGGCGAGCCCGAGAGCGCCCAGGCCGGCGATCGCGGCTCCGCTGGCCAGCGCCGAGCCTACGCCGCCCACGACGCCCGAGGCCGTATCTCCGATGACGCCCCCGATGGCCCGGGGCGTCGTCCGTTCACCGCGGAACACCTGCACGAGATTCTCGACCGCGGAGAAGGCCGCCGAGAAGATCGCGCTCGAGCGCGCGGCCTTGCCCAGACCGGGCAGCATCTGGGCGAAGCCCTGGCGGATGGTCTGCCAGCCCCCGGGATTCCCGTTCTTGCCCAGGCCACCGAACAGGCTCTTCAGGCGCTCCCCGGCCTGACCCAGAGCCTGACGGGCCCGACCGAACAGTCCGACGTTGCCCGAGGCCTTCCCGGCCCCGGTCACGGCTGCCTCGGCAGACCGGGCAACGGCCCCGGCACCCGAAGTCGCGGCCTCGACGGACGCCACTGCAGCCTCGCTGCCCTTCACCGCCGCACCGGCGCCTCGTCCGACCTGGGCACCCGACTCGACGACTTCGGACCCCAGCAGGGCCGCTTGGCGGACTGCCGACCCACCCGCCTCGACCCGCTGCGCCGCATCGGCGATGGTGGCCGCCTGCTCGACGATCTCGCTTCCGCCGCGTGCCACGACCTCCGCGACCCGCGCCCCGGCGCCAGCCGTCCGGACACCGCCATCGAGGATCTTCGCACCGGCCTCGACTGCCGGTGAGGCCGCTCGCGCGGCGGAGCCCGGGCCGAAGGCCTCCAGGACGGCGCCGGCGCGGTTGCTCGTCCGGAGGGCCTCCTGGACCTGCGGGGTCATGGAGCGTCGGAACATCGAGAGGGCAGCTTGACCGTCCCCGTTAGCGGCGATCTCGCCGGCCTTGACGAGGCGGTTCGCGAACCGCGTCATGGTCGCGGCCTGCTCGGCCTTGCCCGTCTGACGGAGCCATTCAGCCCGGGCCAGCATCTTCTCGGCCGTCTGACCGAATGGGCCCTGGAAAGCAGCCGGTGCGAGCGACCCGTCGGCCGCACGACGCCCGAAGGCCAGGAGTGCGTCTTCGGCCTTGCCACTCAGACGCAGCGCCCCCTGGACATTTTCTCCGAACGACTTGCGGAAGAGCGCGAGCGCTTCCGTGCGATTTCCCTGGGCGGCCTGGCGAGCTGCCCCGTCGAGTCGCCGTGCAAAGGTTTCGAGCGTCCTGGCCGGGCCGGAATGTCCCGTTTGCCGCAACATCTGCGCGCGTTCCCGCATGCGCCCCGCCGCCTCGAGGAAAGAGGACTGACCCCCTCGGGGTAATCCGAATGCCGAGGTCAGATCCTCGGCACGGCTGCTCAGGCGAAGGGCTTCCTGGACCTGACCGTTCGCCAGTCCTGGCTTGACCCGCGCATGCAGCATCCGGTAAGCGCTGGCTCTCTGCCCATCCTGGTACAGCTGGCCAGCCCGGTTCATGCGGTCGGCGAACCCCTCGAGCGTCGCCGAGGGCCCGGAATGGCCCATTTCCCGGAGCAGGGAAGCGCGCTGACGTAGGCCCTGCTCGACCGCAGGAAAAGGTTCGACGGTGACCGGGAGGCGCCCGGCCGGTGGCAGGGTTCTTGGCGTGGCCGCTGCAACCTCACCTGGCGGACGGATCGGCGCCTGGGGCACGGGCGCGGCGGCTGTCGCGATGGCCGGCTTCACCGGCCCGGGGGCCAGGGTCGGGGCGGCGGGGGCTGAGGCCGGTGCGGGGTTCGAGAGGGCATCGACCAGCGCGGCCGGGGATCTCGGCGGGATCGCGGCCTCGACGGGAGTGATCCGGGGGGGATTGGGAGGCACGGCCACGGGGGCGGCAGCCCCGGTGGAGACGGGCGGGACGGCTGGCGGGCGGGCACCGGGGCTGAGACTCACGGCGTCGGCGACGGGCTTGCCCGCCACTTCCTGAACACCACGGGCCACGGTACGGAAACCCTCGGCCACCTCCTCGTTCGCAAGGAGGGCCTTGGCTCCGTCCTGAACGGTCCCTGGAAGGTCCTGCATGGCTGCACGAACCTGCTCGGGGACGTGCCCCAAGGTCTGCGGCAACTGCGCGGCCTTGCCGGGAAGTTGCCGGATCCGGGACCAGAACGATTCACCCATGCCACGCAGGTCCATGGTCACGCTCCTCGAGAAACGACAGAGATCTTATCCCCCGTTTCAGGGGCTTTCATTCTTTCGGGACGGTTAAGCTTTCGAGGAAATGGCCCCCTCCCGATGGAGGGGGCCAGCACGAATGAGGCAGAGGTCAGTCGATCGCCTGGCGCGCCCAGCGCGAGAAGCGCGAGATCCCCTCGCCGATGGACTCGAGACCACTGAGCGTGCCGCGAGCCGCGCTCCGCGGCAGTTCGACGGCCTGCCGACCGGCCCACGTCGCGCCATCCACGACGGCGTGGCCCACGGCCGAGACTCCGTCACCGACGGCGCGAGCTCCGGTGGCCAGGGTGCGGCCGGTCCAGGCGATGCCATCGCCGACGGCATCTGTGGCGGCATCGAGGGCCCTGACGGCGGGAAGGGCGCGGATCTGGGCATCCGCCCGTGCGGCTTCCTCGTCACTGATGCGAGAGGCTTCGTGCTTCCACTCTCCCTTCGGATCCATCGGGAGGTCCCATATCCGGGAAATGGCGCGCTCTTTTGCTGCTGCCTTGATCGCGAGGATCTGTCCGACCAGCAGCGGAGGGAAGGCGATTCCTGCCGCCGCCTCGAGCCCGTCCACGCTCCGCTCGACCGTCCGCTCGACACGATCCTTCACGTACTCGCCCACGGTCGGATAAGCGGGACGGGGGACGGGTACCGGGAGAGGACGGACCACGGGAGCCGGGAGAGGACCGACCACGGGAGCCGGCGGGCGATTGACAGGAGCGGGGGGGCTGGCGGGCTGCTCGGGTCTGACGGGAGCCGGGGCAGGTTTCACGGGCTTCGCCGGAGAGGTCGGGGTGGTCGACTGTCGAGCAGGCATCCGGAGGACAGTCCCCGGGAAGATGAGGTCGGGATCCTGGAACTTGTCGGGATTCAGGCGGGCGATCTCGCGCCAGCGGAGGGGGTCGCCGAGCGTCCGCTCGCTGATGTTCCAGAGGCTGTCCGTGCGGCGCACGACGTAGTAGCCGCCCAGTCGGGTCTGATCACCGGGAAGAGCCGCGGCAGGGGCGCCGGGAATCGACTTGCCGGGGGTCAGGTCCTGACGGGGGAAGCAGTTGATGAGTTTGGGCTCAAGGCGCTGGATCTGCATGGCGGTCTCCTCCCGATGGGGTTTTGCTGGAGGGGTTATCGGGAGTCCGGGCCCGGAGTTGGTAAATCTCAACTTAAGATTGCGGTAATTGGAGGGATCCACGGGGCCGTGGTGGCTCGTAAGACAGCCCCCCGGGCGACTGCCCGGGGGGCTGGAAGGAAGGAGAACCGAGACTCAGAGGCCGATCTGGCGCCCGATCACGAGACGCTGGATCTGGGACGTCCCCTCGCCGATCTCGCAGAGCTTGGAATCCCGCAGCATGCGCTCGACCGGGAACTCGCGCGTGTACCCGTAGCCGCCGAGGATCTGGACGGCATCGTTGGTGACGCGGCAGGAGACCTCGCTGGCATACAGCTTGGCCTGGGCGCCGAACAGGGTGTGCGGCAGACCGGCATCCTTCATCCGGGCGGCGTGGTAGACCATCAGGCGGGCCCCGTGGATCTCGGTGGCCGCATTGGCCAGCATGTGCCCGACGGCCTGGAACTTGCCGATCGTCTGCCCGAAGGCCTCGCGTTCCTTCGCATACGCCAGTGCCGCTTCGTAAGCGCCCGTCGCGATGCCCAGAGCGAGCGACGCGATCGAGATACGCCCTCCGTCGAGGGTCTTCATGGCCTGCTTGAAGCCCGTACCTTCCTCACCGATGAGGCACGAGGCCGGAATACGACAGTTTCGGAACGAGAGAGCGGTCGTGGGCGAACCCCGCATGCCCATCTTGCGCTCGTGCTTGTCGACCGAGAAACCGGGCGTGTCGGTCGGGACGATGAAGCTGGAGATGCCCTTGTTGCCGAGCGCCTTGTCGGTCATGGCCATGACGATGACGAACTTCGCATGCGAGGCATTGGTGATGAAGTTCTTGGCGCCGTTGAGCACGTAATGGTCACCGTCCCGGACGGCCACCGTCTCCTGACGGGCCGAATCGGAACCAGCCTGCGGCTCGGTCAGGGCCCAGGCTCCCATGTACTCACCGCGAGCGACGAAGGGGAGCCACTGCTGCTTCTGCTCCTCGGTTCCGAAGTAGACCAGGGGCATCGAACCGAGCGACATGTGTGCGGCGAACGAGAGCGCGGTGGATCCGCACGCACGGGCCAGTTCCTCGACGATGATCGCGTAGCTCTGGGTGTCTCCCCCCGCTCCACCGTAGGCTTCCGGTACGGTGATGCCCATCAGTCCAAGTTCGGCGAGTTTCTTGAAGGTCTCGGCCGGAAAGCGCTCCTGCTCGTCCACCTCGGCGGCGATGGGCGCGACCTCGCGGGCGACGAACTCCCGCATCGTGGCCTGGAGAGCCAGATGCTCCTCGCTGAGACCGTAGGGATTGCTGGCGCTCAAACCGGACTGGACAAGGGTGGTGGCCATGGTGTTCCTCTCTGAACCTAGCCTGACCGCGGGCGTCGCGATTCTGGGTGACCGTTCATTATAAGGAACCGGTGGGAACGGAAGCAAGAAAACGTGGGGCCCGTCAGAGGTGGAGCTGGAGCCGGACCTGTTCTCCCGTGCGGTGGAATCCGAACTGCTCGTAGAGCCGGATGGCGGCCTCGTTGTCCGTCAGGACGAACAGGTCGATCCGACGGATGTTCCGGCGATGGGCCTCGTTCAGTGCATCCCGGACGAGCACGGTGGCCAGGCCACGACGTTGGTAGGTCGGATCGATGGCCAGTCCATCGAACAGGCCACTGGGCTGCTGCAGGCGCAGATGGGTGAAGCCTGCGATCGCCCCGTCGATCTCCAGGACCCGGGTCTCGACGCGGGCCAGCCAGTCCCGGTAGGCCGTCTCGCTGAGCCACCAGTTCTCGGCAGACGTCAGGCGGTGGATCCGGAAGATGGACTCGAAATCCCCTGGCGCGTAAGGCCGGATCCGCGAGTCCTCCGGATGTGCTTCGAGATGTTCCAGGCAGTACGTGGCCATCGTTTCGTGGATCACGAAGCCCAGGCTCTCCCAGAGCCTTGCGTCGGCCAGTCCTCCGGCCCAGATCTCGAGGTGGTCAAGCCCCGATGCCACGAGTGAAGGGCGAAAGGTCTTCCACGCCTCGGGTAGTTCACGTGAGAGCGTGGCGGGGTCGGCAGCAGCGTAGTGGAGAAATCCCTTGGGCTCGACCCGCGTGTGCTCGGCGTGGAGCAGCAGCGCTTCGGAGAGTCGCGTCAGTTCGGGCAGGTCACGCACCTGCCCGTAGACGTGTCTCGAGAAGTTGTCGAAGGACCGCCGTGCGGAGTGCACGGGCCAGTCGGCCACAACTGCGAGCCAGGTCGGGGATTCAGGTTGCGCGGGCGCCGGTTGCATGGGAACTCCACACGGCTGACGTTCCGACGTCATCTTACCCCGTGTATCCACACCTTTTCACGAGGTGGGCGCGGAAAGTCTGCGGCAGTCTAGAAATCGCGTGCCAGCGACTCGAGGCCAGGGTCCACCTGGGCCAGAGCATACCAGAACCCGGAAAGGGCCAGAGGTGAGCCGGGGTCTTCGGTCGGCACGTAGGACGGCGCGAGTGCCTTGCGCACCGAGGGTGGTGTGTCCGCGCCCAGCACGCCGCGGAGTGCGAGCACGCTGCGTTCGAGCCTTCCTGCGCGTTCGAGCGAGGCCAGGTAGCCCAGGTAAAATTGCGGCTCGAATCTCATCGCCGGGATGGCGATCCGGAAGGATTCGGCAGCTTCGGGGAATCGATGGAGGCCGAAGTAGCACACGCCCCGGTGATAGTAGATCTCGGCCATCAGGGGCCCGATGTCCTCCACCTCGAGAACCTTGCCGGCCATCCCGCAATGGACCGCCGCATCGTAATCTCGGACGGCTTCCTCGAACAGCCGCGACTCGAAGCTCATATGCCCGTCCTTGACGAGCTGGAGAAACTGCCGACCACCATCCGTCACGGGGGAGAACTTCGGTACGACGATGCGCGATGGCGGGACCGAACGGGCATTGGTGAGCGGGAACTTGCACTTCCCGCAACCCGGACGAGGCTTGCCGTGACGCAACCTGTTCTTGGTCTTGCAGTTGTCGCAGGCCACGATCTCCTGGAGCCACTTGAATTCCCAGGGACCGGCCAGCGGATTTCCCGTCGTCATCCGGACCGCCTCTCGAGCCTTTCATTCGCCAATCTAGCACGAGACCTGGCCAGGCGGACCGTGATGGACTCCACGTTCGTGTCATCCGGGATTCTCACGACCCGCTCCATCTCACCGTCCAGTCGTAGCACCAGGCGCCACCTGTCGGTGGAAGTCGTGACCAGTCGCGCCTCCCCCCCGGGCAGAGCAGGCAGCAACCGAGGGTCTCGCTCCACGGGAACCTCGCGAAGGAGGGCGAGCGCCAGCCATCGCGCATGAGACGGGCATTGCGAGGTCCACCCTCCTTCGAACGCCCGACCCACGGGGAAGGCCTCGAGCACGCTCGCGAGACCGCCCCCCTCTCCCCCGAGTCGGACGACGGCCACGATCTCCCGGACGTCCAGGCGACGGAGCAGGCGAACCATCCGTGTTCCTGCCCGGCTGTCCCGGGTTCCGTCGACCACCCAGGCACGGTGCCCTGGCAGGACGATCGCCATGGCTGGCCCGCGCTGACCATCCAGGATGTGGAGCCGGGGATGGCGGTGGAAGTCGGGCCAGGGAAGGCCACATGCCAGGATGGTCAGCAGACCGCCCAGCGCCGCCATCGGACGCCTCGCGGCAACGCTTCGCCAGACCAGGGCGAGGGTCAGCGTCTCCAGGCAGGTGAGCCAGAAGGGCGGCACGTGGAACGGCACGCTCGCGCCGGGCCATTCCTGTATCCGGGTGACGCCTTCAAGTAGCACGTGAGCAGCGCCCTCGAGGGGCGCGGCCAGCCACGGCAGGAACGTGGCGCCTGAGCCCGTGGCCTGCCAGACCATCGCGCCCACCAGCCAGCTTGCGGTGAGGAGGGTCAGGACCTCCACGACGAGAGCCACCGGGATCCCGATCAGGGGGCCGAGAGGGCTCCAGGTGCCCGAAAGGAACACCTGCAGGGGGAAAACGGCCGAGACCGGGGCCAGGGACGTGATCAGGAAAGCGGCAGGGCCACCAGGTGCCCACCTCAGCCCCTCGATCGCGCGTGGAGCCCAGTGGCAAAGTGACCATGTGGCGAGCGCGCTGAACTGGAAGCCCAGGTCCTGGACCCAAGCAGGCTCGAAGACGAGCATCCCGATCAAGGTCCACGTGAGCGCAAAGCCCCGTCCGTGGTGACGCTCGAGGGCCCAGGCCAGCAACTGGGCCTCGCCCATCACCGTGGCCCGGATCACGGCGGGGCTGGCACCCGTCATCAGTGCATAGAGTCCCAGGACGAGGCCGATGGCCCCTGCGGCCGGCCCACGCGGCAGGCGCAAGAGCCGCGCCAGAGCCTGCAGGCATCCGGTGATCAGGGTGACCTGCGTGCCAGAGACCGCGAGCACGTGTGACAGCCCCAGCACACGGAAGGCCTCGACCGTGCCGGTGTCGAGCCGGGTGCCGGCCGTGCCCAGGAGCAGGCTCGCCAGGAATTCCCCTCCGGTCCCCGGCATGGCCGCGGCGATCGCCCGCCGGCAGCCGCGTGCGAGCCCCTCGGCCCACCTTCCCGGTCCCGCGGGGGCTCGCGACAGGACGGCGACGTGAGCAACCCGGAACCGCAGAGTGATCCCGGCCCGTTGCCAGCCGGGTCGCCGGTCATGATCGGCCTCGTCTCGCGGGGGCGGCAGCCGTTCGAGGGTCCCGGTGAGGCGAACCCGCGAGCCTTGACCCGGCAGCGGGCGAGAACTCGCCAGCAAGAGCTTGCCAATCCGGAGCGGTCGGCCCGCGTGCTCGAGTCGCACCCGGGTCAGGTGGCGCTCCCAGGGACCCGGTCCCGCCGTCACCTGGCCGACCACCTCGACCACGCCACGGGGCCAATCCCCGGGGGTGGGCCAGACCAGGTGTCGCGTCGCCAGCCAGGCGGACATCCCTATCAGCGCCAGGCCGGCCTGACGGAGGCCTGGACGGAACGCCCGCCGGCGCTGGAGACCCCACCCTGTCAGGGTTGCCACGGCCAGGATCCAGCCGGATGCCAGCCCCAGGCTCTCGAGGACCAGGGCGGCGAGCAGGCCGACCAGGAGGGCCCCGGGGTTCAAGGGTCTAGCAGGGGACGAAGCCGCTCGATCCGCCTGGGCCCCAGGCCACGGATGTCGTCCAGGTCATCGATGGAGCGGAGACCGTGGCGGCTCTCCCGCAGGGCCACGATCTGGGCGGCGATGCGCGGTCCGATCCCCGGCAGGGTATCGAGCTGGGCGGCCGTTGCCGAGTTGAGGGACAGCCGGATCCTCCCCTTCCCCCGGGCCGTCCCGGCTTTCGACGGGCCACGCCGCTTGTGCTGGCGCCGAGGCTCGGGTGTCCGGGGCCTCGTCTCGAGTCTGGATACGTGCAGCGTCTCACCATCCACGAGGAGGCGGGCGAGTTGCACGGTGGCGAGGTCGGCATCCGCAAGCGGCCCCCCTGCCCTGCGCAGGGCCTCGAACCCCCGGCTACCCGATTCCAGGGTGTAGATGCCCGGTCGCCTGACCTGCCCGCGCACCTCGACGACCATCCGGGATTCGAGCTGGACCGGGCTCCCCCGCGCGATGGAGGGCCACAGTGCGAGCAGCAGGCTCACCAGGAGCACCCGCCTCCGGGCAGACCGGAATGCCTCCCGGTATGGACGCGGCGCGAAGGACATGGGGAGGTGCCGTCGGCGGAAGATGGATGTTTTGATCATGATCATATTATATCATAAAAATAGAAAAGGATGTCGACGCATCAGGGGTGTGGTACCATGCGTCCGGTCACGCACGCGGTGCGCCGAGCCCCTTCGGGCTCACACGCACTGCGCGAGTGTTCCAGACGCTCATCCACGGTGTGGACTCAGGCAGTCCGCATCCGTCCGTCCGGTCCCGTTCCGGCCCACCAGGAGGCTCGTTCATGTCCGAAACGCTCACGCTGCGTCGCCAGGTCGTCATCAAGACGATCGTGACGGAGGCCTTCAAGCAGCAGAACACGGCTCAGATCCAGGCCACGCTGCAGAACCTCGATCTCCAGCTCCAGCAACTCGAGTTCCAGGGCAAGCGTGCCATCGCCGACCTCGAGAAGCGGACCATCGCGACGCCGTCAGGCCCGTCCCAGCAGGTGCTCGAGCTCCGGGCCCAGATCGATCAGGACCGTAGCCAGCTCGTCAACGCCAAGAACGAGATGCTCCAGCGTCTCCAGATGCTCTCCCAGATCGAGGTCGGCAACGAGGTGATCGAGGCCCAGACCGAGACGCTGGTCGATGTCGCCATCGGTGACCACATCGTGAAGCTGCTCCCGATCGAGCTCGTCACCAAGGACGGGGTCGTCGTCGAGATCCGCAAGCCTCAGCTGGTCGCGCAGGCATGACCGAGGACCTTGAACGCCTCGTGGAAGTGGGGCGCATCCTCAAGCCCCACGGCGTGCGCGGCGAACTCAAGGTCCTGATGCACGGTGCCGACGTCGAGCGCTTCCGTCACTACCGGCAACTCACCTGCCGGCTGGCGACGGGTCAAGAGATGCTGCTCGACGTCGCGTCCGTGCGGCCCGTCGGGGACGACCAGGCCCTGGTCCGGTTCACGCAGTTCGTTGCCCCGGAGCCCGCTCAGGTCCTGCGGGAGGCCGCACTATTCGTTCCCCGCTCCCAGTGCCCTCCGCTCGAGGACGACGAGGTCTACTTCGCCGACGTCGTCGGGATGGGGGTTCTCCTCGAGAGCACCGGCTTGCGCATCGGGAGCGTCGTCTCGATCGTCACGGGGCCTGGCCAGGACTGGCTCGAGGTGGCCCTTGACGGGGATCGCACCGTGCTGGTGCCGTGGGTCGAGGAGATCGTCGTCGACATCGACGAAGATGAACACGTGGTCCGGATCGACCCGCCCGAGGGATTGCTGGAACTTTAGGATGCGGATCGACGTCATCACCCTCTTCCCCCCGATGGTCGAGGGCGTCCTCGGCGCCAGCATGATGAAACGCGCGGACGAGCGGGAACTTGTCCGGTTTCACGTGCATGACCTGCGAGATCAGGCGTCGGATCGGCATCGCACGGCAGACGATCGGCCTTTCGGGGGCGGCGCCGGCATGGTCATCAAGCCCGAGATCGTGTTCTCGGCAGTCGAGGCGCTGCCGCTAGACCCAGGGGCGCGCATCATCATGACCTGTCCCCAGGGAACGGTCTTCCGGCAACGCCATGCCGAGGAACTCGCCGCTGCGTCGCATCTGGTTTTCCTGTGCGGTCATTACGAGGGTTTCGACGAGCGCGTCCGTGAGCACCTGGTCACCGATGTTTACAGCATCGGCGATTACGTGCTCACGAACGGGGAACTGCCCGCCCTCGTGATGATCGATGCGATCGTCCGACTGCTCCCCGGTGTCGTGGGCAAGGAACAGTCCACGCGCGAGGACTCGTTCTCGACAGGCCTGCTTGATCATCCTCACTACACCCGTCCCGTCTCGTTCCGGGGCTGGGAGGTGCCCGATATCCTGCGCTCCGGGGACCATGCCCGCATCCAGGCCTGGCGCCGCGAGCAGGCGCTGCGGCGGACCCTGGCGCTCCGTCCGGACCTGCTCGAGCACGCGCCGCTCGATCGACGCGATCGCCAGTTTCTGGCCTCGCTTGGCTGGATGCCGCCTCCCATCGCTTGAGGCCCGGCCGGCCGTTACCCTGACCGTCGCCGGGGTAAGGGTAGTGTGGTATGTCTTCCCATCCCCGGAGGTAGCCCGTGTCCCGGTTGAACCAGATTCTCACGCGCTTCGTCGTCACCGAGGAAGGCATCGGTCGCATCCAGCAGCTGCTGCATGAACTCGTGAAGGACGTGGATGCCTCCGCTGCCCTCCTCGTTGAGAAGAGCGGTCAGATGGTCACCTCTCAGGGTGACGTCACGGCCCTCGACACCCAGGCGATCGCGAGCCTCGTCGGGGGAGCCTTCGCCTCCACCCGGGCCATGGCGCGGCTGATCGGCGAGCAGGAATTCCAGTCGATGTTCCAGCAGGGTGACAGTGCGTCCATCTTCATGTCCGCGCTCGAATCCAATGACATCCTGGTCGTCATCTTCTCTGACGAGAGCAAGACCGGCCTGGTGAAGGTCCAGGCGCAGCAGACGGCGATGGCACTTTCCGCCGAGATCGCCCAGATGCAGGCTCCCTGACGATCTTGGTCGTCGAGCACTCGGAACCGGGGTCCTGCTGGCAACTCGGATCCCGGGAGTTTCGCTGGGGAAGTCGCACCCACGTCATGGCCATCCTGAACGTGACGCCGGATTCCTTCTCGGACGGTGGGCACTGGTCGCTCCCGGAGGCGGCCATCCGTCGCGCAAGGGCCTGCCTCGAGGAAGGGGCCGACCTGATCGATGTCGGGGGTGAGTCGACTCGCCCCGGAGCCGTTGCCGTCTCGCTCGAGGAAGAACTCGCCCGCATCCTTCCCGTCGTCCGGGCCCTCGTGACCGAACCCGGGATGGTCGTCTCGGTCGATACGAGCAAGTTCGAGGTGGCCGAGGCGGCGCTGGCAGCCGGGGCCCATCTGATCAATGACGTGACGGGCCTGCGAGAGCCCCGGATGCGGGAGGTGGTCGCTCGCCACGGGGCGGCGGCGATCGCGATGCACATGCAGGGCTCGCCCGGCACCATGCAGTCAGATCCGCGCTACTCGGAGGTCGTGACCGAGGTGCATGCCTTCCTGTTCGACCAGGCCAGACTCGCGCGAGAGTCGGGTATCGAGCGCGTCATGCTGGATCCCGGTATCGGCTTCGGCAAGTCGCTCGAGCATAACCTCGCGTTGCTCCGGGCACTCGGCTCGCTCCGCGACGCGGGGTACCCCGTGCTGCTCGGAGCTTCGCGCAAGCGGTTCATCGGGGACCTGCTGGACCTGCCCGTCTCCGAACGCCTCGAGGGAAGCCTCGCGGCGGTGGCCCACGGGGTGCAGCAAGGGGTGGATGTCGTGCGCGTGCACGATGTCCGGGAGACCGTCCGGCTCGTGCGCGTCCTGGACGCCCTCGTCCGCGGCGGCGCGGCGGAGGCTTGAACGTGGATCGCATCGAGGTGACCGGTATCGAGGCGTACGGCTATCACGGGGTTTTTCCGGAAGAGCGTCGGCTCGGCCAGACCCTGGTGGTGGATCTCGAACTGGAGCTCGATCTGGGGCCTGCGGGCCGCAGCGACCGGGTGGAAGACACCGTCGATTACGGCGCTCTGGTCCGGTTGACGCGTGATTGCGTGGCAACCACGGATCATCGGCTCCTGGAGGCACTTGCAGAGAACCTGGCAAGGCTTATTCTGGAGATGGAACGCGTCCAGCGGGTCCATGTGCGGATCGCGAAACCGCGTGCCCCGATCCCCGACTTCCCGGGGACCGTCGCCATCCGCCTCTCGCGGAGCAAGGAGGGACCGTGATCAGCGTCTTCCTCGGTCTCGGGTCGAACATCGGCGATCGCCTGGAGTACCTGCGTCGGGCCCTCGAACGCCTCGAGAAGCACCCCCGCATCCGGCTGGTGGCGGTTTCCCGATGTTACGAGACGGCGCCGCTCGAGTATCCCGACCAGCCCTGGTTCCTGAATGCCGTCGCCCGCATCGAGACGGAGCTCGCCCCCATGGAGCTCCTCGATACGCTTCAGGGGATCGAACATGACCTCCAGCGCCAGCGCACGATTCGCTGGGGACCGCGGACCATCGATCTCGACATCCTGCTCTACGGGGATGAACTGGTGGCGGAGACCCGGTTGCAAGTGCCCCACATCCGGATGCATGATCGTGCGTTCGTGCTGGTTCCCCTCGCCGAGATCGCTCCGGACCTCGTGCATCCCATCCTGGGGACCACGATGGCCGAATTGCGGGACGAGGTCGGGAAACCCACCGCGGTGAAGGTCCATGCCGGGGGCGAACTGAGCGGCTCGACTCGCTGATCGGTCAGCCCAGGACTGCCCCGGGGACCAGCTTCCGGAGGCCCCGCGCCGCCTCGCTCGCACTCTGGACTTTCTTGCCGGGTATCTGGACCTGCTCCACGCGCACCACGTGACCATCACCGGTCGCGATGATCCAGCCTCCGGGGGAGATGTCGACCACGGTGCCCGGCGCCAGGTCCGTGGTCCCCGGGACCGTGTGGGTCCGGACGACCTTGAGAAGCTGACCCTCGAAGGTACAGGTGGCTCCAGGCCAGGGCTGGAACGCCCTCACGCGATCGTGAACGTTCCGTGCCGGGCGGGACCAGTCGATGACGGCGTCTTCCCGGCGCAGGATGGGCGCCAGGGTCGCCCGAGAATCGTCCTGGGGGCGAGCCTCCAGCTCCCCTGCGGTCCAGGCAGGTAACCGGTCCACGAGCAGCTGGCTGCCCAGGTCCGCGAGGCGTTCGGCCAGGTCCTGGCCGGTCTCGTCGGGATCGATGGGCGTGCGCGCTATCGCGAGCGCCGGGCCCGTATCGAGGCCCTCGTCCATCTTCATGAGGGTGACGCCGGTCTCGGTCTCGCCGCAGGCGATCGCCCACTGGATGGGGGCCGCTCCCCGGTAAGCCGGCAAGATCGAGGCATGCACGTTGAGGCAGCCGAGCGGCGGAATCTCGAGGATTTCCCGGGGCAAGATCTGACCGAAGGCGACGACCACGACCAGGTCGGGTTTCCAGCTGACGAGGATGTCCCGGGCCTCGGGTTCACGCCGCAGCCGGCCGGGCTGGTGAACCGGAATCCCGTGGGCCTGCGCGAGGGCCTTCACGGGCGGCGGGGTCAGGGTCTGGGCCCGACCCACCGGACGGTCCGGCTGCGACATGACACCGACGACCGGATATCCGGCTTCCAGGAGCGCGCGGAGGGGACCCACGGCGAAGGCCGGGGTCCCCATGTAGACGACGCGAGGAAGGGAGCTCACGCCCTCGGTTCGGATGAAGGCGCCTGGAAGGCCTTCATGAGATTCTTGAGGATGCTCGCCTTCTCTTCGGGAGCGATCGTCGAAACCCGCACGCGGGGACGATCGAGCACGGCATCCACGTGGGCGGAGAGGTCCGTCGTGGCCGTGCGGGCCAGCAACTCACGGTAGAGGGCGGGACGTTCAGGAGCGATGTTCATGCGGATACCGTCCGTTCGAGGAAAGCGGGTGTGACTTCTTCGCGAATCACACGCTCGACGTGAGCTCGGTAGGCCTGGAGCCGATCCAGCAGATCGGGGCGAGCCTCCCGGGCTATCAGGGAATCGATGGCTTGCAGGTAATGGGTGAGGGTCATGGGCTTGGTCCTTCCTGGAAGTCGTCGACCGTTCCTGCAGCAGTTGTCGCCCGACTTTCCGGGATCTTGCCGGCTGTTAATTGAACTTTAACTCTGAAACGGATACACCTGTCCGTCGTCCTCGAAGGCCTTGTAACCCCGGGCATAGCCGGCATATCCCTCGGCCGTCGCGGCGATCCCGGTGCGCAACCGGTCGTCCACCGGTTTGATCACCTTCGCGGGGACGCCCAGGACCAGCGACCCGGGGGGGACGATCATCCCCTCCGGGACGACGGCACCTGCGCCGACCACGGATCCTCGACCGATCACGGCACCGTTGAGCACGGTGGCGCGCATCGCGATGAGACAGTCGTCCTCGACGGTGGCTCCATGCACGATGGCCCCGTGTCCGAGGCTCACCCGATCCCCGAGCGTGCACGGGTGCCTGGCTCCGACGTGGAGGATGCAGCCGTCCTGGACATTCGTGTGCTTGCCGATGGTCACGGGGGCGATGTCGCCCCGGACGACGCAGCCGAACCAGATGCTGGAGCCTTCACCGACGATGACCGACCCGACGACCACGGCCCCCGGAGCGATCCAGGCCCCGGGATCGATCTCGAGACGGTTGATCAGCTTGAAATTCCGGGCAAGTTCGAGATCTTCGGTCACGGGACACCTTCACGTGTGACGGATGACGTCATGATACCGGATCGGGATCTCCGCCGGTAGAGGGAGGCGCGGGCGGGGCATCCGACGCGGGACGGAGGCGGGTTCCCACTTGCGTGGTGACGAGCCGGCGGAGTCCCCGCGTCACCATGACGAGCGGTGGACGGAAACAGACGAGCAGAAAAACGAACCGAGCCGCGTGTTCGAGGGCACGCCGCAGCGGGTCGTCCCGGAATCCGAGCCCGGATAGGACACGCCGTTTCTCCTGGTGTCCGCGTGTCACCTGCCGGTAGCTGAGGGCCTGCGCGTGCAACCGGAATCTCACCAGGATGCGGCCGAGATGTCGGACCTCGAGCCCCTTGAAGCGCGAGAAGAACTCGAAATCGGCCCCCATCCGGTAGGACGTGTCGAAGAATCCCAGGCGCTCATGCAGGGACCGGCGCCAGAAGACGGCCGGCGTGACGAGGCTCGACGCTCCCATCGAGACGTACCGCCGCCAGCTGTAGGGCAAACCGCGATAGGTGTAGGCGGGGATGTCGTGTTCGTCGACGAACACGGCATCCCCGAAAACGACATCGGCTCCGGGATGTTTCGCGAAGAGCTCCACCACTGCGGCGATCGCCCCGGGTTCATAGGCATCGTCGGTGTTGAGGGTCGCGACGATCGCGCCACGCGCGCGCTCCAGGCCACGATTCAAGGCATCGTACATCCCCTCGTCCGGGGCGCTGTGAAACACGACGTGGGGATACCGGGCCACCAGCGCCGCGGTGTCGTCCGTTGAAGCCCCGTCCATGATGATGTGCTCGATGGGAGCATAGGTCTGTGCCTGGACGGACCGGATACAAGCTTCGAGATAGCGGGCGCCGTTGAAGCTCGGGGTCACGATGGTGACGAGCGGCATGTCCTTGGACGAGGGTCCGGGGGGCCCCCCGCCGGGGGCATGTCGCGTGGTCACGACAGCTGGCGCACGACCCCGACCACCTTGCCCTGGATCGTCACGCGGTCCACGACGATGGGGGCCATCGTCGCATTGGCAGGCTGGAGGCGAAATCGGCCATTTTCGCGGAACAGGCGCTTCAGGGTGGCCTCTCCGTCATCGAGCAGGGCTACCACGATTTCTCCGTCGCGGGCATGGTCCTGACGCCGGACGATCACGAGATCTCCCGGCAGGATGGCGTCGTCGATCATGCTGGTGCCCCGGACCATCAGGACGTAATGATCCTGCTGCGACCACATGTCGTCGAGGATCACGCTCTCCTGGTCGTCGGCGACCGCCTGGATGGGCAGCCCTGCCGCGATCCGACCGGCGAGGGGAAGGCCCCGGGCAGGCGGTTCGGATTCGCGCTGGACGATCTGGATCGCACGATTCTTCCCGCGATCCCAGCGGATGTGACCGTGATCGGCCAGGGCTTTCAGATGATAGTGAATGGTCGAGGTCGAGTGAACGCCCAGCGCCTCCCCGAGCTCTCGGATGCTCGGCACGAGACCGGTTCGCTGGACGTGCGACCGGAGCGTGTCGAGGAGTTGCTGCTGGCGTTCGGAGAGTCCCTTCTCGGACATGCTGACCTCGTCGAGAATGAGAACGGATGTTCGATAAAGTGTATCACTGGCGACTCCTCCGGGTCAAGGTCCGTTCCTGGCTTGCTTCCCGCGAAAGGGAGGAGTAAACTTGCATTTGTTAGCACTCGCGTGCTGTGAGTGCTAAAGGTGTGTCACCTACCGCCTCACCGGCGGACGCATCAGGGAGAACCCGCATGTCTACCACCACCGCTCAGCAGATCCGCCCCCTGGGCGATCGGGTCGTCGTCAAGGTCGTCAAGGAAGAAAAGACGGCTGGCGGCATCCTGCTGCCGGATTCGGCCCAGGAGAAGCCCCAGTTCGGCGAAGTCATCGCCGTGGGTCCCGGCCGCATCCTCGACAGCGGCGAGCGCACGAAGCTCGACGTCGCCAAGGGTGACAAGGTCCTCTTCGCCAAGTACGGCGGCACCGAGATCAAGCTCGATGGCGAGGCCCTCCTCGTCATTTCCGAGAAGGATATCCTCGGCGTCATCGCCTAGCTTCGCCCCCCCGGAAACTCCAAGGAGAATCATCCGAACATGCCCAAGCAGATTCTGTTCGACGAGCAGGCTCGCCGCGCCCTCGAAAAGGGCGTCAATGCCGTCGCCGATGCCGTCAAGGTCACCCTCGGTCCCAAGGGCCGCAACGTCGTGCTCGAGAAGAAGTTCGGCGCGCCCCAGATCGTCAACGATGGTGTGACCATCGCCAAGGAGATCGAGCTCGAGGATCCCGTCGAGAACACGGGCGCTCAGCTGGTCAAGGAAGTCGCCACCAAGACGAACGACGTCGCCGGTGACGGCACCACGACCTCGACGGTCCTCGCCCAGGCCATGATCCGTGAGGGTCTCCGCAACGTGGCCGCTGGCGCCAATGGCATCGCGGTCCGCAACGGCATCCACCTCGCGGTGGGCGTGGCCGTCGCCGAGATCAAGAAGGTCGCGAAGCCCGTCGAGAACAAGTCGGCGATCGCCCAGGTCGCGACCATCTCGGCCCAGGACACCGAGATCGGCAACCTCATCGCCGAGGCGATGGAGAAGGTCGGCAAGGACGGCGTTATCACCGTCGAGGAGTCCAAGACGACCGGCACGAACCTCGAGACCGTCGAGGGGATGCAGTTCGACAAGGGCTACCTCTCGCCTTACATGGTCACGGACAGCGACAAGATGGAAGCCGTGCTCGACGAGCCCTTCCTGCTGATCACGGACAAGAAGATCAACGTCGTCGCCGACCTCGTCCCGATGCTCGAGAAGGTTGCCCGCGCGGGCCGTCCGCTCGCGATCATCGCCGAGGACGTCGAGGGTGAGGCGCTCGCGACGCTGGTCGTGAACAAGCTGCGTGGCATCCTGAACGTGGTCGCGGTGAAGGCGCCTGGCTTCGGCGATCGCCGCAAGGCCATGCTCGAGGACATCGCGGTGCTGACCGGCGGCACGGTGATCAGTGAAGACGTGGGTCTGAAGCTCGAGAACGTGACGGTCGAGCGTCTGGGCAAGGCGCGCCAGGTGCGTGTCAGCCGTGACAAGACCACCATCGTGTCGTTCAAGGACGATGCGACGACCCAGCACGTGGCTGCTCGTGTTGCCCAGATCCGCAAGCAGATCGAGGAGACCGAGAGCGAGTTCGACCGCGAGAAGCTCCAGGAGCGGCTGGCCAAGCTGGCGGGCGGCGTCGCCGTCATCCAGGTTGGCGCGGCGACCGAGACCGAACTCAAGGATCGCAAGCTCCGCATCGAGGATGCGCTCGCCGCGACCAAGGCCGCGGTCGAGGAAGGCATCGTCGCCGGCGGTGGCACGGCGCTGCTGCACCTGATCAAGCCGCTCTCCGAGCTCGCGACCACGGTGAAGGGTGACGAGCGGACGGGTGTCGAGATCGTGCTGCGCGCGCTCGAGGCACCGGTCCGGCAGATCGCCGACAACGCCGGTGTCGAGGGTGCCGTGATCGTCGAGCAGGTGAAGCGTCACGAGAACGGCTTCGGCTACAACGCGATGACCGGCGAGTACGTCGACATGATCGGCGCGGGCATCGTGGATCCGGCGAAGGTGACGCGCTCGGCCATCGAGAATGCGGCTTCGATCGCCTCGATGCTGCTGACGACCGAGGCTCTCGTCGTCGACAAGCCCGAGAAGAAGGCTGCTGCAGCCCCTGCCATGCCTGACATGGGCGGCATGATGTAAGCACGCGGCCTCCCCTCCGGGGACCGTGCAGCCCCCCCGACCCGCCGTGGTCGGGGGGGCTCCTTTTTCGACGTGGGATGGGCCGTGGCGACACGTTCGCGGCGTGGTTCCGCTTCACCGGCGGGGCGAGCATGCCCGAGACCAGGCCCGTCCGCTGTCTTGTGTTTTGTTCTTGTTAAGTTTTTTACACGCTTTCCCGTGCGAAGCGCCTCTCCGGGTTGTGCACGTTAAACGTTCATCAAGCAGCCACATGGCTGTGATGATCGACACCGTTACCGTGCTAACATGAGTCAGTCACCCGTTGGCTCACCCATCGACAGGAGGGAGAACGGCATGTTCAACGACGAACGGACGGTCCAGGGGACCGTGATGACCGCTTACATGATGGATCCGTTCGAGGATGATGACTTCGGCCCAGAGCAGGTCTTCGATTTCGACGATCCGCTGTACTAGAGCATTCTCGGTTTCCAAGACCCACCCTGACGCCTCCAGGTATCGGGCTGGTCTCGCAAGCCGAACGGAAGGCCGCCCTCCCAGGAGGGCGGCCTGATTTTCTGGACGGTTTTCTCGTGTCAGGGTCCAGGTGTCCGGATCACCGGGCGGTCAGACCGTCAGCACGCGCGCGATCCGCTCGATCGCCCAGTCGAGATCCTCGCGCGAGATCACGAGCGGTGGAGCCAGCCGGATCACCGTGTCGTGGGTCTCTTTGCAGAGCAGTCCCTCTGCCTTGAGCGCCTCACACGTGGCCCGCGCCGGTTTCACCAGTTCGATACCGACGAGCAGTCCGCGCCCGCGGACCTCCCGGACCAGTGGACTCCGGATCTGTCTCAAGCTGTCAATGAGGTGCTCACCGAGTTCGGCGGCCCTTTCGACCAGTCCCTCGTCACGCAGCACTCCGAGGGCCGCCCGGGCCACGGCTGCCCCCAGCGGATTGCCCCCGAACGTGCTGCCATGCTGTCCGGGGTGGAAGACCGCCATCACCTCATCATCGGCCAGCATCGCCGAGACCGGATAGAACCCCCCGGACAGCGCCTTGCCGAGCACGACGACGTCCGGTCGGATGCCCTCGTGCTGGTGGGCGAACCAGCGCCCCGTCCGCCCGAGGCCCGTCTGGATCTCGTCGGCCATGAACAGGACGCGGTTTCGCTTGCAGAGTTCCGCCGCACCGGCCAGGTACCCG
Organism: bacterium; assembly: GCA_035285805.1. GTDB lineage: Bacteria > Cyanobacteriota > Sericytochromatia > S15B-MN24 > UBA4093 > JAYKJE01. The sequence continues at coordinate 60,563 of JAYKJE010000021.1, forward strand.
TCAGGCGGAAGCAAGATCCCCGCCTCGGCCTGGATGGGTTCTACCAGGAAGGCACACGTGTCGGCTGTGATGGCCGCCTCGAGGGCAGCCAGATCCCCGAAGGGGACGATCCGGAAACCGGGGGTGAAGGGGCCGAATCCCTCACGGTAGCCGGGCTCCGTGGAGAAACTCACGATCGTCGTCGTGCGGCCGTGGAAGTTGTTCGCGCACACGATGATCTCGGCGCGGTCGGTGGGGATTCCCTTGACCGTGTATCCCCACTTCCGGGCGGCCTTGAGGGCCGTCTCGATGGCCTCGGCACCCGAGTTCATCGGCAACACGCGGGCGTAACCCGTCAGCTCCGACAGTTCGCGGTACAGCCAGGGTAACTGCTCGTTCCGGAAGGCTCTCGAGGTGATCGTCACGCGGTGGGCCTGTTCCACCAGAGCCTGGAGGATCTTCGGATGAGCGTGCCCCTGATTGACCGAGGAGTAGGCACTCAGGCAATCCAGATAGCGCTTGCCCTCGACGTCCGTGACCCAGGCACCCTCACCGCGGTCGATCACGACATCCAGAGGGTGATAGTTGTGCGCTCCGAACCGCTCCTCGAGGTCGATGAGTTCGGCGGTTCGGGTTCCCGTGAGCGGCGCCCCATCGCGCATCGCCAGGTCCTTTCTGCGTGGCCCGGACCGTGGTCCCGGGCGTTTCGGTCATCCGTCCAGCTTACCCGGAGGGCGGATGCGGCTCAAGGTGCCGGGTAACGCCGCACGGGCAGCTTGCGCGCGAGCCGCGAGCCGTCCGAGAACTGAAACACGACATCCACCTGGTCGCCCGCGATCAGCGGTCGGCGCGGTTCGTACAGCATCCAGTGCCATTCACCCGGTTCCAGCTTCACCTGGCCCCGGGCAGGCACCTCGAGCCGCGGCACGGCCTTCATGCGCATCATCGATCCCTCTCGGCTCATCGCGTGCGTCTCGATCCGGCCGAAGGCGGGTGATTCGAGCTTGATCAGGGCTCCGGGACGATCCGGGAGGCCGTGAATCGTGCCGTAGGCTGCCAGCACCCTGGATCCGGGCGGGGCCTCGCGGACCCAGGGATCGTCGATTCTCCAGCGGGCCGCACCCGACGCGGGGGGCTTCGCCTCGGCGGGCCAGGTCCCGGCCATGGCCCATGCCACGCTCGTGACCATCAGTCCCGTGAGCACGGGGTTCGACCGGGGGCACCCCCCTCGCGGTCCGGAGGTTTTCATCGGGACGGCAGCTCCAGGTATCGGCGCAGGACGCCCGGGGGCAAAGGCAACAGGAAGCGGGTCTTCAAGACGCCACGGGGGTTCACCAGGAAGAAATCGAGCGTGTGGTCGATCCGCCGAGAACCCTTCTCGATCACCTCGCGGTGCGTCGCACCGAAGTGTCGCTCGAGGCGGCCGAGGGCATCCACGCCCGGTACCAGGGCCGTGAACGTGGGATCGAAGTAACGCACGTAGCTCCCGAGATCGTCGGGTCGGTCATGGTCCGGATCGAGCGTCACGAGGGCGACCTGCACCCGGTCGCGAGCCGGGCCCAGACGCTTCAGCTCGGCAGAGAGGTCGGCCAGGCCCGTCGGACAGGCATCCGGACATCCGGTGTAGCCGAAGTAGACCACGAGCCACTTCCCGCGGAAGGACGAGAGCTTGACGGTCCGTCCGCCGGGCGCTGCGAGCAAGACCTCTGGCACGACCCGCGGTTGTCGTAACCAGATCCCGAGCCCGAGGGTGGAGGTGAAGAGCAGGGCCACGCCGGCAGCGGCCAGGGCCCAGGTCCGAGTCATCGTCGTGTGGTCTCCTTGACCCGCATGGTAGGCCTTTCGACCTCATTTCGCCAGTCGCGGTGGCCGGATGGGTTTGCTCCCGGCGGGGTATGATGCCCCCACCTGGAAGGAGGCCCACGTGCCCAATCGTTCCATCCGGCCGGGGATTGCCCTGAGCCTCGCCGTCGCGGCCTGCCTGGCGTGCTGGCCCTCGCCCGCGCTCGCAGGCGACGAGGGGGCGCCTGCCGCCCTCGCCCGGGCGGCATGGAAATCGCGCTGGGCCGAGGACCACGCCCGGATCCAGGACCACATCGACCACGATCGCGGTGACGCGGCACTTGCCGCCGCCGATGCCCTGCTCCGGGAGGTCCGGGCTTCCGGAGATCTCAAGGAGCTCGCAGAGGTCCTGCTGCTGCGAGGTGAGGCCCTGCTCGGACTCGATCGCGCCGCGGAAGCGGGGAGCATGGCGCGCACCGCGCTCGGCCTCGGTAGCTTGCTCGGCGATCCGCACGTGCTGGCCTGTGCCTTCAACGACCTGGGCATCCTGGCGGAAGATGCCGGCCGCGTTCGGGGTGCCGCCACGTTTTATCGTCAGGCGTATCGCCATCTGCCGGCATTCGAGGATAAGGCCCTCAAGGAGGCCATCCTGTTCGATCTGGGGTCGGCGGAGTGCCGGACGGGGCGCGAAGAAGAGGGGTTCGTCCACCTCGAGGAGGGACGGACGGCTGCGCTCGCGCGAGGCGACCGTCTCGCCGAAACGCGTTTTCTCGTCCGTATCGCCGAGTTCAGGCAGGAATTCTCGAAACCCGAGGCCGAGAAACTGGCCCTGCAGGCGCTGGAGCAGGCACGGCAGCTCCGACATGCACCCAGCGAACAGGGTGCCGAGCGGACACTCGCTCGCTGCCGCCTGGTCGCCAAGGACCTGCCTGGAGCCGAGAAGCATTTTCGCGCGGCACTGGACGTCGCGAAGCGCAGCAGATCGGCCTGGGGGGAGGCGCAGGCGGCTTTCGAACTCGGACTCTTCCAGGTCCAGACCGGGAAGCGAAGCGAGGCGATCGCGCCCCTCGAACGGGCCGCCAGCTTGTTTCGCAAGCTCGGGCGCAAGGACCTCGCGGACGAGGTCAAGGAGCTCCTGCAGCGCCTGGCGCCGGCCAGGGCCTCCTGATTCAGGGGAGCGGCCCGAGTTCGAACACGTCGACGGACCGGCTCTTGCCCTTGACCTGGAGCGGTCCCACCGCGGTGAGCGTGAACCCCTCGTTCAGGAGCCGAGCCGTCGAGGAGCTGATCAGGACGCTGCCTCGCCGAGCGTTCGACTCGAGGCGAGCAGCCAGGTTCACCTCGTCACCGACGACCGTGTAATCCATCCGGTCGCGCGAGCCGATGTTCCCGGCGACCATCAGGCCTGTATTCAGCCCGATCCCGATCTCGAGACGCGCGTCTCCGGGCAGTTCTCCGCTGCCGTTGAGGTCGCGGACCGCCTGCTGCATCGCCAGGGCCGCAGTTGCTGCCCGGAAAGCATCCGTGCGCGCGTCGCCCTCCCCTGGCACGAACACGGCCATGATCCCGTCACCGATGAACTTGTCGAGAATGCCGCCATTCTCCGTGATCAGCCGTTCCATGCGGGTCATGTAGACGTTCAGGATCTGGACCACCTCGTGCGGAGCCATCTGCTCGGCCATCGTCGTGAACCCACGGATGTCCGCGAACATGACCGTGGCCTGGATCAGCGAACCCGACGAGGTCCTGGGGTCGGAACCCGCAGACACCTCGCGCAGCGCCGCCGAGGACAGGTACCGGGCCATCCGCTCCTTCTCGCGTGACATGGTCTTCTCGCGATGCAGGCTGTCACGCAGGTCCCGGAAGAGGACCGCCTGGTGGATGCTCAGGGCAGCCTGTCCGGCGATCGCCTCCAGGATGTCCATCTGACCGGGCCGGATGCTCCCCTGCTGGTGCTGGCTGGCGAGGTACAGGACCCCTTGATTGACCTCGTGGGCCACGAGCGGGATCGCGACGATGGTCTGGATCTGCAGGTCGATGACGGTCCGCGTGGCTCCGACGTGCTCGGCCGCATCCAGCATCATCAGGGACTGTCCGCGGGTCAGGACGCGCCGGGCGATCTGCTCGCTGTAAGGGGCTTCCTGGGGGGCGCCCACGCGCCGGTCGACCGTGCAGAGGGGCGTGAGGGTCGAACCGAGCAGCAGGCACCCGAACTCGGCCCCCGTCAGGTCCAGCGAGGTCTCCAGCAGATGCCGGGCCATGGTTTCGAGTTCGAGACTCTGCGTGACGGCGCGGTTGACCCGGACCAGAGCCTCGGCCCGCTCGAGGGCTGCTTCCCGCTCGGCGATCAGCGACGCGTGCCGGAGCCCGACCCCGACATGGCTGGCCAGGAGTCGCAACCACGGTGCGGGGTCCTCCCGGGGGTCGAGACCGGTGATCAGGACGCCCCCCAGCAGTTCCCCCCCGTTGACGAACGGCAGGACGAGTTCATCCGGTGCCACCCGGAGGATGTCGCGCGTGCGGCGCGCATCATCCATCATGGGCTCGAGACGTTCCGGCGCCGCCTCGGACTGTCGTTCGCCCCCGCTCCCGATCCCCAGGATCCAGGCCTCGTCCTCACCGGTCAGCTCCTGCCAGAGCCATACCTCCGCTCCGCGGGTCCGGCGCAGGATCCAGCGTCCCACCCGATCGAGGAGCCGGCTGGCCGACGTCTGGCCCGCCAGCAGGTCTTCCATCTCCTTGAGGAAGTGCCGATCCGGCAGGAAGAGCGGAGCTGCGATGCCCAGCCCCTCCAGCAACTGGCCGAGCGGTGTCGCGAGGGCCTCGCTCAGCGAGCCGTTCGGCTGTCCGGCGGATCCGCCCAGCGACAGCCGATGCAGGTGATCGTGGATCCGCTGGCGCTCGCCGACCGACAGGAAGGCGCGGGCCTGCGAGGCGTCTGCCCGCTCCAGCGCTCCGGCGACGAACTCGTGCGCCTGGCTGACGAACTGGGCGCGGGCTCCGGGCGTCCGCTCGACCTGCGAGAGGGCCCAGGCCGCCTCTGCGGCGATGGAGCGCTGTCCGACCTGTCTGGCGAGGTTCAGGGCCTCGCGGCAAGCCTCGTGTCCCCCCTCGGCCTGATCACGGGCCGCCCGTGCACGCAGCAGCAGCGACTCCGCCCGATCCGAGCTACGCCCCAGGAGTTCGTACAGGCGACTTGCCTCCTCCAGCCAGGTGATGGCATTATGCGGTCGCTCGGCCTGCCATTCGAGATATCCGTGATGGGAGTCATGACCCGCTTCGAGCGCCGGGACCTCCCAGGCGTCGGCGAACTTGCGGCAGGCGCGCGCATGCAGTTCCGCGCGGGGTGATTCGCCGATCCGTTCCTGGGCGCGGGCAGCGGCCAGGTGCAGCCATCCCTGCCAGACGGGGTGCACGACCTCACCGAGGTCGAGGCCTCGCAGGGCCCACTCGAGGGCCCGGAGGTCACGGCCCAGCCAGCGCCACGCCTCGGCACCGACGTATCGGACCGCAGCCACCCACGGATCCTCTTCCCGGCCCTGCAGCATCACGGTCGCATCCGCGAGGGCCTCCTCGGCTGCACGGAGGTCACCGAGCTGCGCCCACCCGAGTCCCGAGCACGCCCGGGCCAGGGCGCCCCAGGTCCGGTCGGATTCCTCGACCAGCTGGATGCTGAGCAGGTCGAACTGGCTGAGGGCATCGGTGACGGGCCCGCACCAGAGGCGGTGAATGGCCTCGTGAAGCGCCACGCGAGGCTGATAGGCGTCCGGGCTTTTCTCGCGGCGCGCGAGAATCTGCCCGTGCAGCCGGGCATCTCCCCAGGTGAAGGCCGCATCGAGCAACTCCAGGCGGGCGCTTCCCTCGCCCCCCCGATGTCCATCGAGCTCCACGGCCTCGGCCAGGTACCGGAATCCCTCGGCGGCTCCCCCGGGTGCCTCGGTCAGCAGGCGCCGACCCAGCAGGGTCCGGGCCCTGGCCCGCAGGTACGGGGTTCCCGTCTCGTCCATGCGGGGGATCCAGAGCTGGAGGGCCGGCACGGTCAGGCCCGGATCGATCTCCTGCAAGAAGCTGAGCCCGGTCTGCCAGTCCGTGGGCGTGGTCGCGAGGCTTCCCCAGCTCTCGAGGCGAGCCAGGACCAGGTCCGGCTGGTTCGCCTGTATCGCCGTGCGCAGGGCGAGTCGAGCCCAGCCGGCATCACGGGACTCACCCGGAACCGTCTCGAGCAAGGCCTCGGCATCTTCCCAGGCTCCCGTAGCCAGGGCACGCTCGACGGGACGTGCCTGCCAGTCGGGCAAGCCCAGCCGTCTCTCCCAGGAGGCGATGGCGCTCGCCGGGGCACCGGGATGGCCCTCGAGCAGGCGCTTGAAGCTCTGTTCCTGGAGGGGCCTACCGACGGCGCGGTGCAGGGCATCGGACTCAAGGCTCGCCCGCCAGACCAGGCAGTCTTCCTCCAGGCTCCAGAGACCGAGTCGAAGGCCCTTCACGACCGTTTCGGGGCCGTGATCCGCCACGGCGTCGATGAATCGGGGCAGCGGGGTCCGGGCCGTCCAGACCAGGGCCGCCAGGTCGCGCACGTCCGCGGGGAGGGCGTGCCAGACCCACTCGGACCAGTCTTCCCAGCCGCGATCGTCTCCACCGAGGAAGCGATGCGTCTGCCAGGCGCCGAACACGGCGGCTTCCGCGCCCCCGGACCTCCAGATGCCCTGGCGGATCGCCTCGGGAAGTCCGGGAGCCGACGGGGGAAGGACATCGTTGTGCGGGACGGTACGGCAGCCGCCCGGCGGAGGGGAACCGGCCTGAACCAGCACGATCCAGCGTCCTCCGGCTTCGATGAGGCGGGTCACCATGGCCCGCGCCGTAGGACCGAGCGTGCTCCACCCCGCGAGGCCCACGCAGATACCGTCGCCGAGCCAGCGCAGGGCCATCTCGAGTTCCCGGCTCCAGGTGAGCACGTCTGTCCTGCCCGAGCCCTGGTGAAGCGCCAGCAGACGCCCCAGTCCACTCGCCCGGGCGGGGTCCCGGGCGACCAGTCCTGGCAAGATGGCCTGCGCCAGGCGGCTCGCCACGTCGGCTGCATCGGCACCCGGTTCCAGGCGGCAGATGCCGATTTGCGGCACCTCTTCCAGCGTGGCGGCCAGGATGCGCGCCTCGACCCGTCCCGGTGCCTCGACGGCGAGGGGGCGTTGTTCCTCGGGGTCGCTCAGCCAGTCTCGCAGGGTCTTCCGGTAGGCGCGGTCCTTCGGGAGGAAGGCACTGGTCGGAGGGGGGGAGACCGTGTGGACGCCCGGGCAGAGGCGGCTCCAAAAGCTCCACCTGTCGCCCGGTTCCGGATGCGTCAGGCCATCCCGATCGGCTTTCCAGTCGGCGGAGGCCTCCACGTGCTCGAACATGCGGGCCAGGAACCACCAGTCGGTCCGGGAATCCACGGGGAGCCCCAGTCGCAGTTCCGGGGCCAGAGTCTCGTCCGGTATCGGAGTGAAGCGCTGTCCGGCCACGGCCCAGAGGCCACCGTCCAGCAGCACGGGGTGTCCGTCCGGGGTCCGCCACCAGGCGTCGCGCCGCCACGTGCCTACCACCCAGCCGCGCGCATGCCACAGCTGGAGGTGGTCGAGCATCTTCCCGAGGTCGTCGGGTGAAAGGGAGGTCCCGATCGGCGAGAGCGATCCTCTGTGCAGCACGAATCCGACGAGCTGCCCGTTCTCGTGAAGCGCAGGGCCCACCCGGAGGCCCAGTTCGGGACCTTCTGAGGTCCAGAAAGCGTGTTCCCAGGCGATCAGACGAGCATCCAGACTGATCGATGCGGCGCCTCTCCGCTTGCCCACGAACAGAACGACCGGGTCCCCGTTCTGTCGGTCGATGGCGCATATCAGGGGCGATGCGTCATCCGGCCTGCCGGGAGCCATCTCGAAGGCATCCAGGGTCCATTCCAACGGACTGCTCCCCGCGTTCAAACGTGGTTCCATCACGTGCCATCTTTCCCCGGTCGTCCGTTTCTTAACGCCCGACCCGCGGGAGCCACGATGGAGCCTTGCCCCGGGAGTGGTACGGCACTACCATGGACGGGATGCCGGTTCCTTTCGTTCATGCCTCGACCTCCCGCACGCCTCGCGACGTTCTCGCGCGCGTCTTCGGCCATGCCGATTTCCGGGAACATCAGGAGGGCGTGGTGTCCGCCATCCTGGCCGGCCGGGACACGCTCGTCGTCCTGCCGACCGGGGGTGGGAAGTCGCTTTGCTACCAGCTCCCCGCCGTCCTGCTGGATGGACTGACCGTCGTGGTCACCCCGCTCATCGCCCTGATGCGTGACCAGGTCGAGGGTCTGGAGCGTCGTGGCATCCGGGCCACGATGCTGCATCACCATCTGGAGCCCTCGGAGGTGACGGACCGGCTCGAGGCGATCGCCGCGGGCCAGGTCCGGCTGGTGTACGTGTCACCCGAGCGTTTCCGACACCCGGCCTCGCTCGAGGCGATGGCCCGGGCGGGGGTCGCCCTGCTGGCCATCGACGAGGCCCACTGTCTCTCGACCTGGGGGCACGACTTCCGTCCGGACTACCAGCGCCTGGGCGAGGTTCGCGAGCGACTGGGGCGCCCTCCTGTCGTCGCCGTCACGGCGACGGCGACGCCGGCCGTGCGCGAGGACATCCGCTCGGTTCTCGACCTCCGGGACCCCCTCGAGGTGGTGGCCGGTTTCGACCGTCCCGAACTCCGCTGGGTGGTCCGCTCGACTCCTACCCGCGAGGCCAAGCGCGAGAAGTTGCAGGAGATCGTCACGAAGATCCGTGGGGCCGGGATCGTCTACGTGGCGACCCGGAAGCAGGCCGAGCGCGTCCTGCAGGACCTCTCCGCCACCGGGGAGCGGGTGGCCTGTTACCACGCCGGGATGCCCCCGGCCGACCGAGAGGCCAGCCAGGCGAGCTGGATGCGGGGGGAGAGCCGGATCATCGTGGCCACGAACGCCTTCGGGATGGGGGTCGACCGCGCCGGGGTCCGGTTCGTGATTCACCACGACCTCCCCGCGTCGCTCGAGGGCTACTACCAGGAAGCCGGTCGGGCCGGGCGAGACCGGGGCGCCTCGTATGCCGTCTTGCTCTACACGCCGGCCGATAGGCATCTCCAGGCGTTCATGCTGTCCGGTTCCACGCCGGACCTCACGCTCCTCTGGGACCTCCATGCGTGGCTCGCCGGGCAGGGAGAGGTTCCCCGGGACCCGGCCTGGATGGCCTCCAGTCTCGGTCGGAAGGTCTCGGTCGGGGCCGTCGAGGGGGCTCTCCAGGTCCTCGAGAGGGCCGGGGCGATCGCCTCGGGACCGACGGTCCGCGTGACCCGTCAGGGACGGTCCCTCGCCGAACTCGGGATCGAGACCTCCATGTGGGTCCAGCGGAGACAGCGGGACCTCGAGCGCCTCGACCGGATGGTGGCCTTCGCCGAAGCCACGACGTGCCGCAAGGCCCTGATCCTGGGATATTTCGGCGAGATGCACGCGGGAGACTGCGGGGCCTGTGACGTCTGCCTCGAGGGCCGGACCATCACGGGGGGCGCCTCCGGGTCCGAGCCCGCCCTCGGTCGCCTCGCGCGTATCCGGGACCGGATCGCAGCCGACCTCGAGTTGCCCGCCTACTGTGTCGCCCATGACCGCCTGCTGGTGTCGCTGGCCGCGCGTCCGCCGAGAAGCTTCGAGGATCTGCTCAAGGTGCGCGGCATGAGCCCCGAGCGCGCGCGCTGGTGGGCTCCTCACCTGGTCGAGGGCCCGGTTCCCGCCCTGGAGGCCTGAGGGGGATGACTCCAGATCGCCAGCTCGAGGCCCTCGCGAGGGCCCATGGCATCCGTCCCGGGCTCGAGCGGATGACGGCTCTGCTCGCACGGCTCGGAAACCCGGAGCGAGGGCTCCGGGTCGTCCACGTGGCCGGAACCAACGGGAAAGGGTCCGTCTGCGCGCTCGTGGCCGAGGTGCTGCGTGCAGCCGGCCACCGGGTGCTGCGTTACACGAGTCCTCACCTGGTGTTTTACCGGGAGCGGTACTGGGTCGACGGCCGGTGGATCGCCCCCGCGCGCTTCGAGGCAGCGCTCGCGCACATCGACCGTGCGGTCCGGGAAATCGAAGATCGGCTCGGGGTCGTCACCGAGTTCGAGCGCCTCACGGCGATCGCCTTCTGGCTGGCCCGCGAGGAGGCCGTCGACTGGCTCGTCCTGGAGGTGGGGCTGGGAGGGAGGCTCGATGCCACCAACGTCGTGGCGAGCCCCGAGGTCTCGGTCATCACGCGGATCGCGCGGGATCACGTCGAGTGGCTGGGGGAGGCCCTGACGGACATCGCGCGCGAGAAGGCCGGCATCCTGCGTCGGGCTGTACCGCTCGTCACGGGGGCCACGGGCGAGGCACTCGACGCCATCCGGGACGTTGCCGGGCGCACGGGCACCCCCTGCAGGGTCGTCGAGGCCGACGGGGCGATCGCCCTCTCCTGGCAGGGCGAACCGGTCGAGGTGGCTCTCCCCGGTACTTACCAGCGGGTCAATGCGGCGATCGCCATGCAGGTCCTGGACGTGCTTCACGAGCGCGGGCACGCCCTTTCCGGGGAGGCCGTCCGGACGGGCTTCGCTCGGGTGCGCTGGCCCGGGCGGCTGGAGTCGATCCAGGTTCCCGACGGTCCGCTTTACTGGCTCGATGGCGCCCACAACGAGGATGGTGCCGTGGCCCTGGCCGCGTCGTTGCCCCGGCGCCCGGGGGTGCTCGTCTTCGGGGCGCTCGCCGACAAGGAACCCGAGCGTCTGGCCCGGATACTGGCTCCCCTGGCGCCTCATCACGTGCTGGTGCCCGTGGCCAGCCCGCGCACCTGGACCCCGGTCGCCGAGGGCGTCTGGGCCGGGGCCCGGGTGGTGGCCGACTTGGCTGAAGCCATGCGAGTCGCGGAAGCGGCGGCAGCCGGTGCCCCGCTCCTCGTCGCGGGGTCCCTGTACCTGGTGGGGGCCGTGCGGCACCTGCTCGGAGTCCAGGATCCCGAGGCCTGACCTCAGCTCCAGCCCGTGCCCAGGTCGAAGAGCGGAAGCTGGGCCGTGTTGCCCTCGGAGAGCTCGTCGCGCAACGTCTGCCGGAGGGACAGCGAGAGGCGGTTCCGTCGCTCGATCTCGGCCAGCACCTGCCGCGACCGGGCGACGACCTCGGCGGGGAGTCCGGCCAGGCGTGCAACCTCGATTCCGTAGGAACGGTCCGCCCCGCCGGGGACCACCCGGTGCAGGAAGACCACGCCATCCGGGGTTTCTTCGACCGTGACCCGGCAGTTCCGGACGCCGTCGAGGCTCAGGGCCAGGGCCGTCAGCTCGTGGTAGTGCGTCGCGAAGAGCGACCGGGCCCGGACCTGCTCGACCAGATGCTCGCTCACGGACCAGGCGATCGAGATGCCGTCGAAGGTCGAGGTGCCGCGGCCGATCTCGTCGAGGACCACCAGGGACCGTTCGGTCGCGTGACGGAGGATGTGGGCCGTCTCGCTCATCTCGACCATGAAGGTGGATTGCCCCGTGGCCAGGTCGTCCACGGCCCCCACCCGCGTGAAGATCCGGTCGACCAGGCCGATCCGCGCTGAACGCGCAGGAACGAAGGACCCCATCTGGGCGAGCAGGACCGCGAGCGCGACCTGGCGCATGTAGGTGCTCTTCCCGGCCATGTTGGGCCCCGTGATCACGACCAGCCGGACATCGCCGCTCGCATCGAGCGTGGCGTCGTTGGGGACGAACCGGCCCGGGGGAAGGCGGGTCTCCAGCACCGGATGCCGGGACGCCTGCAAGTCCAGAGCCCGCGATTCATCGAGATCCGGGCGCACCCAGTCGCCCCGTACCGCGACCTCGGCGAGAGCTGCGAGCGCGTCCACGCGGGCGACGTGGGTCGCCAGGTCCTGGAGGTGCTCGCCCCAGGTGGCCAGTTCGTCGCGCAGTGCCGTGAAGAGCGCATATTCGATCTGTCCCATGCGTTCCTGCGCCGTGGTGATGGCCATCTCGCGTTCCCGCAGGACCGGCGTGACGTAGCGCTCGGCATTCACGAGGGTCTGCTTGCGCTGGTAATCTTCGGGGACGGCCTCGCGGTTGGCGTGCGTCACCTCGATGAAATACCCGAAGGTGCGCGAGTGGCCGATCTTCAGGCTCTTGATCCCGGTGCGGGCCTTCTCGGCCGCCTCGAAGGTGGCGAGCCAGTCCTTGCCGTCGGCGAGCAGGGCCCGGGTCTCGTCGAGGTGGGCATCGACCCCCGGTCGGATCAGCCCCCCGTCGGTGAGCGCGATCGGGGGGACGTCCACGAGCGAGGCCTCGAGGCGGCGGGCCAGTTCCAGCAGATCTGGTGGGATGGGCCCCGAGGCCTGCAGCAGGGCGCTCTCGCAAGACAGGAGGCGGTCCACGACGGGATCGAGGTTCAGTAACCCGTCCTTGAGGGCCACCAGGTCGCGCGCACTGGCCGAACCCGTCGCGAGGCGACGGGACAGGCGCTCGAGATCGCGGAGGGACTCGAGCCGGCCCTGCAGCAGGGCCCGGAGGCCCGGGTCGCCGACGAGTTCTGCCACGGCATCATGCCGCCGGGCGATGGGCTCGAGCCTGGCCAGCGGATGCAGTAACCACTGCCGCAGGCACCGCGCCCCCATGGCCGTCCGTGTCCGGTCGAGCACGGACAGCAGCGAGCCTTCGAGTTGCCCGTCGCGCGAGGTCTGGACCAGTTCGAGGTTTCTCCGCGTCTGAGCATCCAGGTGAAGGTGGTCATCGAGCACGACGGTCCGGACGCCCGTGAAGGCGATCGCCTGGTCGCGACGGGTCTCGCGGGCGTAGACGAGGACCTGGTGGACGGCCTCACGGGCGAGGGGGCGATCCTGGAGGCCGAATCCCTCGAGGCTCCGCACCCCGAAGGCCTCGCACAGGCGACGTTCGAGCATGTCCGGTGCGAGCCACTCCGAGGCGACGGGCGTGGCCGGCGCGTCCGGGGGCAGGACCTCATCCCAGCCGTCTCCGAGGAGCGCCCCCCCCCGGCGACCAGGGGAACGACCCCAGGCGGCCGCTTCGAAGGCCTTGCGCGAGAGTGGCACGAGCAGCTCGCTGGGCTGGATCCGGGCCAGCTCGGCCCGAAGCTGGGGCTCCCCCTGACACTCCGTGGCGACCAGCTCGCCCGTCGAGAGATCGCCGTAGGCCAGTCCGAACCGGTCCTGCCGGCGCGACACGGCAGCGAGGAAGTTGTTGCGGCGATCGGCGAGCAGTCCGCCCTCGACGACCGTCCCCGGGGTCACGACCCGGACGACTTCCCGCCGGACGAGGCCCTTGGCCTGGCGGGGATCTTCCATCTGCTCGCAGATGGCCACACGGAATCCCCGCTCGATGAGCCGTGTCAGATAGGTCTCGACGGCGTGATGCGGCACCCCGGCCATCGGGATGCGGCCATGGTCCCCGGCATCGCGTCCCGTGAGCGTCAGCTCGAGTTCGCGCGCCGCGAGGACGGCATCCTCGAAGAACATCTCGTAGAAGTCGCCCATCCGGTAAAAGAGCAACCACTCGGGGTGCTCGTCCTTCAGGGAGCGATAGTGGGCCAGCATGGGGGGATAGGGCGCGCTCATGGTTCCATTGTAATGCCCGGGGGGCGGCTTCTAACCGTTGGCGCGCTTCTGCACCGCGAGGGCTTCCTGGACCTGGCTCGGACGGCAGTAGTTGAGCTCGACCAGGAGTTCACCCAGCCACATGTAGCGACCGCGACGCGCCAGTTCCTGCTGACGCCGCAGGGCCGTCTCGAGCTGGACCTGCGAGATGATGCCCTTGGCCACCATGTACTCGCCGAACCGGAACTTGCTCTTGGTCTCGCGCAGGTTATCCACTCCCGTCTCCTGAGACTGGAAGCGGATGAGGCCCTGCTGCTGCAATTCGGTGACGGCACTGCTGAACCGGTCACCCAGGATGTTCACGAAGCCACTGATCTCGAAGAGCGAGTGCTGGCCATTGACGCGGGCGAGCACCTTCCAGGTGTCGGCCTCGGCACTGACGCCGCGCAGGGCCGTGTTGGCCTGGATCGAGCGCAGCGTCATCTTGCCCTTGTCCGTGAGCTCGGGAACCCGGCCCATCGGACCGCTTGCACCCGCACCGCGGGGCCGGGCCGCAGCGTTGCCTCCCATGGAAGTCTGGAGCGTGGTGCGGTTTTGCTGGAAGGGGTTGGCCGGGCCGAGCGGCTGGGTCGTGGAGGCCACCGGAGGTGCAGGCGCCGGCGCAACAGGGGAAGGCAGAGGTGCCGCAGGAGCCGGCACCGGTGCGTGCGGAGCGGGGTACGCAGGTCCCTGATGCGCGGGTCCGGGTTCCTGCGCCATCGGGGCGGCGATCGCCGGACCCTGCAGCGGTGTGGCTCCCGTGGTGGGTGCCATCGGGGCCGTGCCCGGGCGGGGGGGCAAGGGGCCAGAGTGCGTCGCAACGGAGTGTCGCAGCAGGGCCATGTTGTCCGCGAAGGCCTCGAAGTCGGCCTGACGGTGCAGGTCCTGGGGGTCCTTGATCCGGACCACGAAGTGGCCCGAGCGCCGCTGCAGCATCTCGGCGAAGGCGCTGATGCCTTGACCATGACCGCTGGCGGCCGCCACGATCCTGCCCCCGAAGAAATGAATGGCGAACCGTTCGGGGCCATCGAGCATCAACTCGGCATGCACCTTGGCCGCTTCCAGGAAGCGGATGACCATTTCGAGGCGAAACACCGTGAGATCGCCTGCGAGTGTCGGATATGCCATCGGGGTGCCCAGCCTCCGGGTGAACGCACGGTGCCGACGTCTCGCGACGGATCGGCTCTGGCAGATTATACACGGCCGTCACACGTCTCAATCCTCCTGGAAACCTGGCAGATGCGTAAGCTTCGACACAGACCCCGTTATGTCAGGCTGACATCATGAGGGATGCATGAGGCACTCCAGGCGGCCTCGCGAGGCGGGGTCTCGCGGTCCGGAGTGACCGGAGTCGAGCAAAGGAACCATGGCCTCCCGCTACGAGAAGCAGATCGAGAAGCTGCTGCAGCACGTGAAGCGTCTTCACGGGCTGATCGAGGAGCGGGGACAGCAACTCAAGTACTGGCAGAGCTATGCCGGCCAGCTGCGCGAGGAACGGCAGCGCCTCGTCTCGGCCATGATCGCGGGGATCCGGCCCGTGCTCTCCGACGTGGCCCGGAGGCACCGCGCCGTCCGGGACGAGAACCTCCGGCTCGCGCAATACATCAAGAATCAGGAAGCGCTCCACGAGAAGCAGAATCTGCAACTCAAGGCCCAGCTCCAGTATGCGCTGGGTCGGATCGACGATCTGTCCCTCGAGCGCCGCCAGTGGCGTGTGGGGATCCAGCAGCGGCAGCAACAGATCTGGTCGGGGCAGGAGCGTCTCGAGCAGGTCGAACGAGAGCTGTCCACCCGGACGGCCCGTCTCACGGAAGGCTTCGAGGCCGAGCGCAAGCGGGCCCGCGAACTCGAGGAGCGCCTGGCGATCGCCGAGCAGCAGATCGAGATCCAGCATCTCCAGTGGCAGGATCTCGTCAAGGAACGCGACGATCTGGGCAAGCGGCTCGAAAGTTCCGAGCGAGCCCTCGAGATCGCCCAGCGCACGCTCAGCGACATGCTGGCTTCCCAGCAGACCTCCATGGGCCGCGAGGTCGACCATCTGCGCGCCCTCGTGGTCTCGCTCCAGGAACAGACCGAATCCCTCCGGACCGAGGTGGTCCGCAGCCACGAGACGATCGAGACCCAGGAACGCTTCATCGCCGTGTTGCGAGGCGAGGGAAAACCGGGTATCCGATCCTTGACCGAGCGACGGCGCCCGGTCGAACCGGGCCCGGAGGACCAGCAGCACAGTGGCTAACACCCCTCATATCCTCGATCTCATCCGGGACAAGCGCGATGGTCGCGCCCATGCGCCCGAACAGCTCCGCTGGCTGGTCTCCAGCCTGGGAGATATTCCCGACTACCAGCTCGCATCCTGGCTGATGGCCGTGACCTGCCGCGGCCTCGACCTGGACGAGACCGCCATCCTGACCGACGCCATGGCCCACTCGGGTACAGTGCTCGATCTGTCCGACGTCCCCGGACCGCGGGTCGACAAGCACAGCACCGGCGGGGTCGGCGACAAGGTCACCCTCGTGTTCGGTCCCCTGCTCGCCACGCAGGGCCTCACGGTCGCGAAGCTGTCGGGGCGAGGCCTCGGCCACACCGGGGGGACGGTCGACAAGCTCGAAAGCATTCCCGGTTTCCACTGTGACCTGCCCACGCCGCGGTTCAAGCAGCAACTGCGCGACCTGGGGGTCGTGCTGGGCAGTCAGAGTGCCGAACTCGCTCCGGCCGACGCCATCCTGTACGCCCTGCGGGACGTCACGGGCACGGTCGAGAGCATCCCGCTCATCGCGGCATCCGTCCTGTCCAAGAAGATCGCGGCCGGGGCCGACCTCATCCTCATCGACGTGAAGACCGGCCAGGGAGCGTTCATGCAGGATGAGGCCCAGGCCGAGCAGCTGGCGCGGGCCCTCATCGAGGTGGGCGATCGCCTCGGCAAGCGCGTGATCTGCGCCATCAGCGAGATGGGGCAACCCCTCGGCAACGCCGTCGGGCACGCGAGCGAGGTCGAGGAGGCGATCGCCACCTTGCGCGGCGAAGGGCCGCGCGACCTGACGGATCTCTGCGTCCAGCTCGGGGCCATCCTGCTGGTCGCGGCCGGCAAGGCCGAGTCGCGGGAGGCCGGCGAAGCAGCCCTGCGGCTGGCGCTCGAGGACGGATCGGCCCTCGAGCGCTTCCGTCAGGTCATCGTGTCCCAGGGGGGAGATCCCCGGGTCATCGACGATTTCGAGCGGCTGCCAAGGGCGGGGGCATCGGTGCTCGTGCCGGCTCCCGCCACCGGGATCGTGCAGGCCCTGGATGCCCGGGCGATCGGGATCGCCGCCAAGGTGCTTGGCGGTGGACGCGAGCGCAAGGGCGCCCGCATCGACTGGGCGGTGGGCGTCGATCTGGTGGCCAAGGTGGGGGATCGTCTCGAGGCAGGCGAGCCACTGGCCACGCTCCGCGTGAACGATCGTGGCCGCCTGGACGAGGCGATCGCCCTCGTGCAGTCGGCCTGCACGCTGGGTGACGAGCCGGCGTCGCCACCTGCGCTGATCAAGTCCTTGCTGGGCGCGCTATAATCAGGGCGATTCCCGAGCCCGGGTGTCGGAGGAGGTTCCCGTGCGTCCCCTGAATCGCGTGTTCTTGCTCGTCATGGATGGCATGGGCGTCGGTGCGGCTCCGGATGCCGAGCGCTTCGGCGACACGCACGCCAACACCTTCGCCAACTGTGCCCGGGCGGTCGGAGGGCTGAGTCTGCCGCATCTCGAGCGACTGGGGCTCGGGCGCATCATCCCCATCGAGGGAATCGCCCCCGTGGAGGCGCCCCTGGCCAGCTTCGGCAAGATGGCCGAGCGATCCCCCGGTAAGGACACCACCACGGGGCACTGGGAGATGTGCGGGCAGGTGCTCGATCATGCCTTCCCGGTCTTCCCGGAGTTCCCTCCTGACATCATGGATGCCTTCGAGCGCGAGACGGGCCGCGGCTGGCTCGGAAACCACGCAGCCTCGGGGACCGAGATCCTCGATCGGCTCGGGCCGGAGCACCTCGCCACGGGCAAGTGGATCGTTTACACCTCGGGTGACAGCGTCTTCCAGATCGCGGCTCACGTGGACGTCGTGCCGCTCGAGGAACTCTATTCAGCGTGCAAGCTCGCGCGTCGCCTGCTCGATCCCCTGCACGTGGGACGGGTCATCGCGCGTCCTTTCCAGGGCCAGCCCGGAGCCTTCGAGCGCATCCAGTCGGCACGTCACGATTATTCCGTGCCGCCCAAGGGTCCGACGCTGCTCGATCACGTGGTCGCCAGCGGCCGCGAGGTCATCGGTATCGGCAAGATCCACGATATCTTCGTCGGACAGGGCGTGAGTCACTCGCTTCCGACGGGCTCGAACGCCGAGGGCCTGGAGGTCACCCTGCGCATGATCCACGAGGCTCCCGCAGGATCCCTGGTCTTCAACAACCTGGTGGATTTCGATTCCCGCTACGGTCATCGCAACGACCCTGCCGGGATGGCCCGCTGTCTGACCGAGTTCGACGCGGCTCTCGGCGAGATCTTGACCGCGATGCGACCGGACGATCTGCTGATGCTCACGGCCGACCACGGCAACGAGGCGACCGACGTCTCGACCGATCACACGCGCGAGTTCGTGCCCATCCTGGCGCACATGCCCGGTGTCCCCGGTCGTGACCTCGGGATCCGGACGGGCTTCGGAGACCTGGCGGCCACCGTGGCCGAGGCCTGGCAACTCGAAGGCGAACTCGTCGGCACCAGTTTCTGGCAGGCCTTGCACGGCCTGGTCCCTGCGGCCTGATGGCCGCACCCCACCCCGCGAAGGAAAGGAACCCCATGCCCGATCTGAACGATCTCAAGCTCAGTGTGGAAAAGCTGGCCCAGCAGGCCAAGGAGACGGCCGAGATCGGCGTCACGCTCATCCGCGAGCAGATCCATGCGATGGTGCCGGATGCTGAACTCGTCGAGCGCATGAAGCAGATCGAGGCCGTCTTCGATGCTCAGGTCGCCGAGGCCCAGAACGAGCTCGTCAAGGGCCTCGAGACGATGCGCGCCAGCCTCCAGGGGATTCTCGGGGGCACCGAGGCGGGCGCATCCGCGTCGGCTGACGAGGCGCCTGCTGCCGGCGATTCCGAGGCACCCGCCGAGGAAGTCACCACGGCCTGACGGTCTTCCGTCACCAGCTCCGGGGCCCGGTGCGGATCCGCACCGGGCCCCCTTTTGCGCGCGAGTCTTTACTTATTTTTCATTCAAGCTTTTCCTGTTTTTGGGGCGGATCAGGGTCCCACGAGCCCATAGTATCGGTGGACTGCGCTTTTCTGCCGGAGAAGACCCGACGATATGGCCGACTTCATCGGATTCACCCGCGACCCGTTTCCTGCCCCGTCCCGGCTGCCACGGTCGTCGGGCCAATCGCGCACCGACATCCCGGGCGCCCCCGTGACCGGGCTCGACGCTCCCGTGACCTCGCCCCCCGTGGCCATGCCGCCCGCAGACAGGGGGACGGGGGCGCGCGACACGCTGGTGCTGACCGGCAGCCAGGGGACGTCGGCCGATCCGACGGCTGCGGCACCGCAGCCTGTACCCGCGCCTCCCGAATCCGCGCCCGCCCCTGCCCCCACCCCGAAACTTCATCCCGAGATGCCCGACGCCCCCGAAGTGAAAGGGCAGGTCGGCAAGTGGATCCACGAGGCCAAGAAGATCCTCGTGAAGCACGGCATGCATCCGCGCCAGGTGGATGCCCGGGCGATCGCGATCATGATCCACCACGAATCGCGCGGAAATCCCCGGGCCGTCAACAACTGGGATTACAACGCCCAGATCGGTACGCCGTCGATCGGCATCATGCAGACCATCCGCCCGACCTTCAATCGTTACAAGTTGAAGGGCCACGGCGACATCTACAACCCCGTCCACAACATCATCGCGGGGGTGCGCTATGCGATCGACCGGTATGGCTCGCTCGACCAGGTGCCGGGCGTACGGGCCACCCGTCGCGGCAGGCCTTACCAGGGCTACTGATCCCACCTGACCGGTATCGTCCGGGTCGCGTGACCGCCCATGCCAGACCACCGGTTCCATGGTCAACGAGTGCCTCGAAGCAATCAAGATTTAATGGATCTCCCTCCGGGCTGTCGACGGGCCGGGGTATACATGTCACGGGTTCCGTCAGGTGGGACGGTTCGGTGTCAGTTTCGGAGGAACCATGGGCATCAACCTTTCAGGGTCGCACTCATCCTCGCCAGCCTCACCATCCCCGAGAGCGGTCACGGGCTCCCTGCCGAAGACGGCAGCCCCTGCATCCGCCGCCGGGCCCGTGGTCGCCAGAGGCGGAGTGTCGTCGGAACTGAAATTGAGCGCGCCTGGCACCGGTCCACTGGCCGCCCTGGTTGCGGGCTCTGGGCAGAATCCCGATCTGTCCCGGTTGTTGCTGGAGTTCCAGGGCACGTCCACCGAAACCCAGCTCAAGGCCCTCCAGGAGCGGTGGAAGTTACCCTCCCCGATTCCCGACGCGGTCTGGCAGTCCCTGTCGAGCATGCTCGACAAGACGGTCGCCTACGCGCCGCCTGCCCGTGAACTCGTCGCCGAGGTGGTTCGTCACCTGATTGACGCGAAAAACATCACCCAGGGGGTCGGGACGGATTCCTGCACGGTCACGACGTTGCAGCAGAAGCTTGCCGAGGTCAACCCGCGGGCCTATGTCAGGATCGTGAGCGGTCTCTTCCAAAACGGAAGTGTTCAGGTGAGATTGGACCGGAAGCTGGATTTGAAACCGGAGGATTTCGCCGACCGGTCCGATCGGCGTGGTCCCGTATCTGATGCCATGCAAAATGCCTTGATGCGGCTGGCAAGAACCTTTCCCGAGAACGCCCTACCCTTCCCCATGACCAGTGGCTTCTTTCAGGACCCGGGTGGGGCCTCTTTTGGCATGAAGGGTCTGTTAGCGCGTGCCGCCTCGTTCGGGGGCTTAAATCGAATAGCCTCCCGCGGTGCCGCGGCCGGTGACGTGGGCAGTGGGCTGACGGCCAACCAGTTCGTCGAGGTGTACCGGTCCATCCTGGGTGGTCGACCGGAGTTCGTTTCCAGCGGTTTCCAGGTCCCGCAGGTCCCGAACGAGTTCTTCGAGAGCCTGTCCCGCCCGCAAAACCAGTCTTTCGGTCGCGGTGTGACGTCCTTCCTCAAGCCGGAAGACGGGGCCACGGTCGGCCATGCCGTCCGGCTGCTCGGGGTGCGGGATGGTATGGCTCTCCTGCACGATCCGGCCCGGTTCGGGTCCTTTGGCGTCCCGAAATACGAGCTTCCTGTGGAGGACTTCTTGAAAAAGTGCGAGGGCGTGATCCTGAATCCGTCTTGATGCCCGTGCCACGTTCCGAGGTGTAGCTTCACCGCTCGATAGCGGGGGGGAGAAACCGCCCCAGCCGCTCGTAGGCCTCCGCCAGGTCCGACCCGACGCTCACGAATGCCGCCCGATCCCGCTCCAGCCAGGATGCGAGGATCATGATCTCGTCCAGGCGATCCGGGGGAATTCGCGCCGGCGGCGCCGGGGTGTCCTGAAACTGCCAGCGCAGGAATCGGTCCACCCGTTCTCGGCCTCGCGCCGTGCCGAGGTCTCGCCGTGCGATCGAGAGCGTTCCCGTCCACCGCGCCCGCCGCACGGCGAGCAGCGTCAGGCGCCCGGGCTGGGCTGCAGGCAGGGCCACGATCCCGTCGAGCCCGGGGCCCTCGGCCTGCATCCGTCGCTGACGCACGAGGACCCGTTCCAGTAACCTGTGCTGGTCGCGCAGCCGCGCCGCGCGCTCGAAGTGCTCGCGTCCCGCTGCCGCGACCATCCGCTCTTCGAGCCGCGTCAGCACCTCGTCCCCGCGTCCCTGCCCGATGGCGTGCACCCAGTCGATCGCCTCCGCGTGGGCCTCGAGGGCCTCGCCCCCCCGGCAGGGCCCCAGGCATCGGCCGAGTTCCAGTTGCAGGCAGGGTGCCGAGGGAAGCGGTTCACATGTGCGGATGCCGAGCAAGGGTTCGAGCCCCTGCACGAGCGCCGCGAGTTCAGCGGCGCCAGGAAAGGGACCGTAACACGCCGAGCCGTCGTCGACGGGCACGCGCGTCACCCGCACGCGCGGAACCGCCTCGCCGGTGATCTGCAGGAACGGGTGATGAGTCCTTCGCCGCCCCCGTACGTTGTATCGCGGCATGTACCGCTTGATGAATCGGTTCTCGACGAGCAGCGCCTCGAGTTCCGAACCCAGCTGCCAGGTCCGGATGGCCGTCACCTCGTGCTTGAGCCGCCGCGTCCGATGCGAGTGCCCGCCGTCCGGCACGAAGTAAGACCGCACCCGGTCTCGGAGGTTCACGGACTTCCCGATGTACAGGATCTCGCGCCCCGGGCCCAGGAACATGTAGACGCCGGGCGTCTCGGGCAAGTCTCCGAGGGCGTCCGGCGTCCAGTCCCGGGGCCCCGTCAGCCCACGTTCCGCTTCGCGTCCTGCCACAGACTTTCCATCTGACGCAACTCCAGGTGGTCGAGCGATCCGCCCGCAAGGCGCTCGACTTCCGTGAAGCGCCGGATGAAGCGGCGGTTGGCCTCGCGCAGGGCGGCCTCGGGGTCGAGCTTCAGCTGCCGGGCCAGGTTGACCGTCGCCGTGAGGACGTCACCCAGTTCATGGGTGAGCGCCTCGGTGCCCAGGTCGTCGGCCAGGGCCTCGCCCAGTTCACCGACCTCTTCCTGCAGCTTGGCGAGCACCCGCACCGGGTCCTTCCAGTCGAAGCGGACCTTGGCCGCCTTGCCCTGGAGCTTCTCGGAGACCACCAGGGCGCTCTGGCTCATGACGACGCCCGCCAGCGCCGAGGTCGAAGGGATGCCGTCGCGATCGCCCGATTCACCTTTTTCGGCCTTCTCCTGCCGCTTGATGACCTCCCAGTTGACCAGCACCTCCTCGGACCCCGCGACCTCGGTCGTGCCGAAGACGTGCGGGTGTCGGCGGATGAGCTTGTCCGCGAGGCGATCGCACACGTCCTCGAGGTCGAACTCGCCTTCCTCGTCGAAGATCTGGGCCTGGAGGGCCACCTGGAGGAACAGGTCCCCGAGTTCCTCCTCGATGCCCTCGACATCGTCGCGTTCGATCGCCTCGACGACCTCGTGGGCCTCCTCGAGGACGAACCGGGTGAGGGTCTGCGGCGTCTGCTCGCGGTCCCAGGGGCAGCCATCGGGCGCCCGCAGCCGGGCCACGACGTCGACGGCTCGCTGGATGCCCCGGCGCGGGGCGGGGGGGATGACGACCGACGTCAGGTGGTCGAGGTCCTCGAGGTGATCGAGCTCGTGCAGGGGCACGGTCCGCACGCGTTCCTGACCGGGGATGCCCGCCGACTGCACCACCTGCACGGCGTGCTCGTCGGGCCAGGTGTCCATCAGGGCGAGCTTCACCTCGCTCGCGACGCTCTGGGCATGCACCTGCAACACGACGGTCCACCAGTCAGGCTGCAGCTTGCGGCCTTCCATGGCGAGGCCGTCCACCACCTGCAGGCCGGCATTGGGGTCGAGCCCCGTGCAAGCATACAGGGCCTCGAGGGCGCTCAGGCCCGCCACCAGCACGACCCGATCGCCCAGGCGATCGCGCAGCATCGTGACCGTCGTCTCGGCCACGAGCGGGTGTCCCGGCACGGCATACACGAGGTCGCCCTGATCCGCGAGGTCCACGAGCCGCTCCACGATGCGCGCATAGACCTGCTCGAACGCCTCACCCTGCACGTAGCAGTCGTCGCATGTCGAGAATGCGAGGCCCCAGCGGCGCAGCTCCGCCACCGTCGGGTGGATCTCGGTACGCAGCACCAGGCGGGATGCGCCGCGCAGGGCCGTCTCGGCTGCCCGCGTGATCGCCCCGGGATCCCCGGGGCCCAGCCCCACCACCGTCACCTTGCCCATCATCGGCCTTCCTGCTCGTGGGCTTCCTCGTTCCGCGGGTCGAGGGAGCCGAATCCCGGTCCCATCGCGATGGGGACCTCGTGTCGCCAGGCCACGCGCGCTCGCTCGACGGCCCGATGCCGGGCCTCGGCGCCCAGTTCCGACCTCAGCCGGGGCAGGGCTGCCTCGAAGGGGTCGGTCCGCTTCGCCTCGTGCGCCAGCACCTCGATCACATGATAACCGAAGCGAGTCGTGACCGGTCCGACGACCTGTCCGGGCCTGGCACCGAACGCGGCTCGCTCGAAGGCCGGCAGCATCCGTCCGCGCTCGAAGAAGCCCAGATCCCCGCCCGCGTCACGGGTGGTCACGTCCTGGCTGTGCTGTCGGGCGAGCGGCTCGAAGGGCATGCCGGTCGCCAGTTCCCTCACGAGCGTCCGGGCCTCCCGCATACCCGCCGGTGTGGCCGGCAGCAAGATATGTCGGGCGTGGACCCGTTCGGGATGCGTGAAGCGGGGCAGCTGCTCGCGGTAACGCTGGCGGAGCACCTCGAGGGTGGGCAGGGTGCGCCGGACTTCTTCCTGTTCGAGGCGTGCGACCAGCAGGTCGCGACGCAGCTGGGCTTCGAGATCGTCCGGGTCCGTGCCGGTGAGAGCCAGCGATCGCCGGGCCGTCTCGGCATCCGGGAACTGGGCCATGACCGCCTCCACGCGCGCTTGCAGCGTGCTGGCGTCGACCGTGTATCCCCGGGCGAGGGCGACCTGGACCATCACCTCGCGGTCGATGAGCTCGCGTGCCACCTGTCGCTCGATCTCGCCCGGTACGCCTTCCATCGCGAGCTCGGTCGCCCGGCGACTTTCCCGCTCGCAGGCCGTCCGGAACGCCTGCCGCGAGATCTCGGCCTGTCCGACCCGGGCCAGAGGACGGGCCTCCCAGGCCACTGTGCCCAGGCCGATCACGGTGAAGCACGTCCCGGCCACCAGGGCGAGGGCCCAGGCGGGGACGTTGGAGGAAGGCCTCTCGGGCTTGAGGTCCGTCATCGGCTCAGCTCACCAGCATTTCGGCGCCGGGTTCGGCCTGCATGGCCCCCACCAGCTTCTCGGCCGCCGAGAGCATGTCGTCACCCCCGATGCGGTCGCGGTCCAGCGTGAGCTCCTGTTCGCCCCACTTCCAGCGCGAGACGTGCACGCCCTTGAGAGCGAGGTCCGCCCAGCGTGCCCGCGTCACATGGGTCTGCATCCGCAGCACCTTGCCGTCACCGCGGATGGCCGCGATGCCCAGAGGCGTCGCGCGGATCCGGAGGGCGACGATGCGCAGCAGGTTGCGGACGGCCGGTGGCGGCGGTCCGTACCGGTCGCGCCACTCGGCTCCGAGCATCTCGAGCTCGCGCTCGCTGACGACGCTCGCGAGCCGCTTGTACTGCTCCATCTTGAACGACGAGTCGGCGAACCAGTCGTCGGGCAGGTGCGCGGCCACGGCCACGTCCACGACCGTCGGCGTCTGGCTCTCGGGGACGGCCTGTCCCTGCAACTCGGCCACGGCCTCCTCGAGCAGCTGCATGTAGAGGTCGAACCCGACGCTGATCATCTGGCCGTGCTGCTCGGCTCCGAGGATGTTGCCCACGCCGCGGATTTCCATGTCGCGGAGCGCGATCTGGTAACCCGAGCCCAGGGCGGTGAACTGCTGGATGGCTTCCAGCCGCTCCCTGCCCTCCTGCGTGAGCTCCTTGCCGGGCGAGTAGAAGCAGTAGCAGACGGCGCGCGCGTCGCTGCGACCGACGCGGCCGCGGATCTGGTAAAGCTGCGCCAGACCGAGGCGGTCGGCGTCGTCGATGATCATGGTGTTGGCGTTCGGGATGTCCAGGCCCGACTCGATGATCGTGGTCGCGACCAGCACGTCGTACTCGCGATCGAGGAACGACAGCATGACGTCCTCGAGTTCGTGCTCGTTCATCTGACCGTGCCCCACGATCACGCGGGCCTGGGGCACGAGTTCCTGGATCTTCGCCGCCACCTGATGGATCGACTCGACCCGGTTATGCAGGAAGAAGACCTGCCCGCCGCGATCGAGCTCATGCAGGATGGCCGTCCGCACCGTCTCTGGATCGAAGGCGCTCACGTGGGTCTTGATGGGCTGACGGTTCATGGGCGGTGTCGAGATGAGGCTGAGGTCCCTGGCCCCGCTGAGTGCCAGGTACAGCGTACGCGGGATGGGCGTCGCGCTCATGGTGAGCACGTCCACGCTCGACTTGAGGTGCTTCAGGCGCTCCTTGTGCGCCACGCCGAAGCGATGCTCCTCGTCGATGACGAGGAGGCCGAGGTCCTTGAAGGCGATGTCCTGCGACAGCACGCGATGCGTACCGACCACGATGTCCACCTCGCCCGTCGTGAGGCCCCGGACCGTCTCCTTCTGCTCCTTGGCGCTCTTGAAGCGGCTCAGCAGGCGCATCCGGACCGGGTACGGGGCGAACCGCTCGCGCAGCGTCTGGAAGTGCTGATGGGCGAGCAGAGTCGTGGGGGCCAGGAACGCGACCTGCTTGCCGGCCATCGCGGCCTTGAAGATGGTCCGCAGCGCGACCTCGGTCTTGCCAAAGCCCACGTCCCCGCACACGAGGCGGTCCATCGGTTTGTCGCGCTCGAGGTCGGCCTTCGCCTCGGCGATCGCCCTGAGCTGATCGGGCGTCTCGGTGTACGGAAACGCGTCTTCCAGCTCGGTCTGCCAGGGGCTGTCGGGCGGATAAGCGAACCCCGAGCGCGACGCGCGCGTGGCGTAGAGCTTCAGGAGGTCCTCGGCCAGGTCCTGGACGCTCTTGCGGACGCGCTTCTTGACGTTCTCCCACTCGGCGCCACCCATCTTGTGGACGCGCGGCCTGTGGTCGTGCGAACCTCGGTAGCGGTGCAGGGTCGTCAGCTGCTCGGCCGGCACGTAGAGCCGGTCGTCGCCCTGGTACTGGATGATCAGGTACTCCCGTTCCTGGCCGTTGACCTCCAGGCGCGTGAGCCCCTTGAACTGCCCGATGCCGTGCTTGGCATGCACGACGTAGTCGTCGACATGCAGCTCCTGCATCTGGGCGATCGTGGGCCCCGCGTAAGGCGTGCGCTTCGGGGCCCGAGCCCCGGGGCGCTTCTGCCAGCCGAACAGCTCGGCGTCCGACAGGATCCACAGCCGACCGGCATCCCAGCGCAGGCCCTGGTTGAGGCTCTCCCGGACGACCCAGATGCCCCCCAGCGGGAAGTCCGCACGGGGCAGATGGCCGCCGTAGCTGGCCCGGATGCCGTGCTCGTCGAGCAGCGCCACGACGCGCTGCGGCTGCGCCGAGGCCACCACGATCCGCACGTCGTCCTTGATCCGGGTCTCGACCTCCCGGGCGAGGGCCTCCATCTGGTTCCCGAACCCGGGGGCCGCCGCGAAACCCGCTCCCGGACCCGTCCCCGGCTCGCCGCTGGCCCAGTCGAGCTGGGCGAAGGCCTTGAGCTGCCGCTCGAGTTCCTCGGCGCCGACGTGCAGGGCATGGGGCAGCGGGGGCAGGTCCCCGTTCGCGTAGGCCGTGTCCGATTTCTTCTGGAGCCCCGCGATCCAGCTCGTCAGGCCCGTCCAGAGGGCCTTGCGGTCGAGCCACACGACGGGATGCGAGGTGGGCAGGTAATCGAAGAGCGTCGCATCCGCGCCCATGAAGGGCGCATAGGCCTCGCAGCCCTCGAACGTCTTGAACTGGGAGAACTGCTCGAGCGTGAACTGGAGTTTCTTTGCCAGGCGGGCCGCCTCGGTGGGCTTCTTGCCGCCCATCAGCTGCTGGAAGCGCTTGTTGCCCGCCTGCTGGATGGCGTTCTGGACCTCGCCCCAGCGCTCCAGGGGCAGCACCAGTTCGCGCGTGGGCCACAGATCGAGACTCTTGAGGTCGCCCGTGGCCCGCTGGCTACCGAGATCGTAGGCCTGGATCCGGTCGATCTCGTCGCCGAACCACTCGAGCCGGACCGGTGCCTCCAGGTGGGGTGGAAACACGTCGAGGATGCCACCGCGGCGGCTGAACTCCCCGCGCTCGGTCACGGCAGTCGCCGGTCGGAAGCCCAGCATGACGAGCCGGGCCGTGACCTCGTGCGGCGGAAGCTGCTGCCCGGGAGCGAGTCGGACCCGGGCCTCGCGCAGGGCTTCCGGTCGCGGCATGCGCCAGGCCAGCGCACGCGCCGTCGTCACGATCCGGACGGGTTCACCGGCCGCGAGTGCCCCCAGCACGGCGAGGCGTGCCTCGACGAGGTCGCTGGCAGGGGAGACGCCCTCGTACGGGCCCGACTCGAGGGCCGGAAAGTACCGCGCGTCCGCACCGAAGACCGCCAGATCGGCGACGAGGCGCCTGGCCACGTCGGCGCCGGGGGCGACCAGGAGCCACCCCGGTGCCTCGAGCGAGGGCAGCAACAGCGAGGCGGCCTGCGGACAGACCGTGCCCAGCGTACGGATGCGTCCCCCGACGGGAGCGTGGTCTCCCGTGACGAGGTGCCGGGCGAACGAGACGAGATCCTGCAAGGCGTCAGCCTCCGAGTTCGGTGAGGACCCTGCGGACCCGGTCCAGGAGGGCCGGGTCGCCGGGTTCGAGCGAGAGAACGGTGCGGTACTCGCGGATGGCCAGGCCCGGATGGCCCGTCGCCCGGTACAGCTCGGCCAGGTCGAGGTGGCTGCGGGGATCCTGGGGATCGAGGCGTACGGCCTTCTCCAGGGCGGCCTGGTAGGGACCCTTTTCCTGGCGATCGCGGTGGATGCGGGAGAGCTCGCGCCAGCCGTCGGCACGCAGCGGGGCGACTGCCAGGCCCTGCTGGTAAGCGGCGATCGCCGAGGCGAGATCGCGCGTCGCGACCAGGGCGCGCCCGAGGCGAATCCAGACCTCGCCGTCACGCGAGGCCATCCGGGCGGCGCCCTGCAGCACCTTGACGGCCTCCGGGGCCCGGTTGCTGCGCTGGAAGACCTCGGCCAGCGCCAGCAGGATCTCGGGCTCGGACGGCGAGAGCTTGCGGGCCTGCTCGAGGGCCATCGTGGCCATCGACCAGTCGCCACACCGCGAGCGGGCGCGTCCCAGGGCGAGCCAGGCAGCCGCGCTCCGGGGTTCGAGGTTCACGCGACGCTCGCAGGCCTCGGCTGCCTCGCGATCGCGGTGCTGCCAGGCGAGGTCGCGGGCCAGCAGCGTCCAGGCCCCGGCAGAGTCGGGGTCTCGTTCCAGGGATTCCCGGAGCAGGGCGATCGCCTCGGGGACGCGATCCTGGCGTTCGAGGGCCGAGGCGAGTCGCAGCGGATCGCGGAGGGCCTTCCAGGTCTGGGTCCCGCCCCATCCGAGGGCGAACAGCAGCAGGGCAGACCCCGCCACCAGGCTGAAGACCCGGATCCGCAGTTGCAGGCGGGTCGGGGGCAACTTGACCCGACCGAGGGGCCGGCCGCAGTCGCCGCACTTCGCGACCAGGAGCTTGGTGCGGCTCGAGATCCGGTTCTGGACCCCGCAGTGCGGACAGAGCGTGATGACCTGGACCCCGGCCTCGGCTCGCCCGGCCTTGCGGCGTTCGCGATCGTAGGCCCGCCGCCTCTCGGGGTTCGTCAGCACCTCGTAGGCTTCCGTGAGCCGCCTGGCCCGCGTGTCCTGACCGCCATGGTCAGGATGCCCACCGGCGACCATGAGCGTCCGGTAGGCTTTCTTGATGACCAGGGGATCCGCCTCGGGATGCACCTGCAGGATCTGGTAGTAGTCCGGTGTCTCGGACATGGCTCCTCGAGGATGCCGGGAAACGCTTCATTCTAGCGCAAGCGCCGCGCGCCCGGGAGCTTCGTCGCCCGTGACGAGGACCGGTCCCGACCCCTCCGGTCATCATCCCGGTGATGGGGAGGATCCGCATGACCGAACCGGAATCGAGACGTCCCCGGAGACGGGCACCGGCCTGTTCCTGGTGGCGGGATCACGTGCGCCTCGAGGTTCCCCGACTCCTCGATGAGACCGCGCGCCGCCAGCTCGAGAGGCTGCAGGAAAGGCTCGTCGAGCGAGGGGTCCGGGCCTGGGAGCTCGATGCCTCGCGCCTGGGCGCCCGGGACGCCCTGTCGCTCGCACGGCTGGCCAGCCTCTGTGCGAGAGCCCGTCGGCGGGGTGCGGCGCCCCGGGTCACGGGCCTGCATCGCGAGGCCCGCCGCTGGCTTTCCCGTGCCGAGTTGCACGCCCTCGTCCCTTTCGGATCATCTGGAGGCGATCGTGACCACGTGGATCCTGCTGCCTCCGGTCGATGATCCCCGGCTTTCGGAGCTCGGGTGGCCTGCCGGTCCCATGCTCGGACCGACGGGGACCTGGCTGGGGCTAGCGCTCGCCCGGGTGGCGGACACGGCCCCCGGCCGGGTGGTGCTCCTCTTGAACGGTCCCGGGTCCGCGCTCCGGGAGGCCGCCGCACTCCGGGAGGCGCCGTCGGGGCTCGACCTCCATTTCGCCTGGGTCGCCCGGGAGGAGGACTGGATGCCTCACCTGGAGCCCTGGATCGCGGGCGAGGTGTGGTGGTGGGATCTCGCCCGCGTGCCTCCGGTCGATCTCGTCCGGTTGCTCGCGGCGGCGGGTCCGCGACCCGAGCCCGGGTTGCGGATCGTGAGCGCGTCATCCGGAGCCTGGACCGGCCTTGCCCGGACTCGCGAGGCGATCGCGCCCGATCTCGCCCCGGATCCTCGTGAGGCTTGTCTGCAATGGCTCTCCGGGTTGCCGGGGCGCTTCGAGATCCCGGAAGATGCGGTCGACCTGAACGATCCCGACGTGTATCGTCGGGCGACCCTGGAGCGCTTACCGTCGACGCGACACGTGGGGGCCGGTTCCCGGGTTCATCCGTCGGCGCATCTCCAGGAGCCCGTTTGGCTCGAGCCAGGGGTGATCGTGGGGCCCGATGCGCGCCTCGGCCCCCACGTCCTCGTGGGAGCCGGAGCCTGCATCGGGCGCGGGGCGGTGCTCCGCGAGACCCTCGTCGGCGCCTTCACGAGGGTGGGGCCCGGGACGACCTGGCACGGGGGGCTGCTCGGGACGCGCGGGAGCTGGCAATCGGGGCCCGTCTGGGCCCATCCGGACGAACTGGCGCCGGTTCCGGGCCTCGACCCCCGGGTTCCCTTCAGCCAGCGCGCGATCGCCCTCATGGCGCTGACCTTGCTCTCCCCGTTGCTGGCCCTGGTCGCCCTGGCCATCTGGCTCGATGACCCCGGTCCCGTCCTGTTCACGCAGCTGAGGGCCGGGGGGCCGCGCCTCGGCCGTACCCGGATCTTTCCGCTGTTCAAGTTCCGCACGATGCGCCTGGATGCCGAACGACTGGGTGCCGAGTTGCGAGCCCGGCAGGGAGGCACCTTCGTCAAGCCCCGACACGACCCGCGCATCACCCGGCTCGGGAGCTGGTTGCGGCGCACGAGTCTCGACGAGTTGCCCCAGCTCCTGAACGTCGTGCGCGGAGAACTGCGCCTGGTGGGCAACCGCCCCTTGCCGCTCTACGAGGCTCGGGAGCTGCTCGAACCCTGGCAGCGCAAGCGTTTCGAGGGGCCCGCGGGCATCACGGGCCTCTGGCAGACCCACGGTCGCTCGGATCTCGACGAGGTCGAGCGGCTCGCCCTGGACGCCCTGTATGCGACGGGTCGTGACGCCTGGTGGGACCTGCGGCTGCTCCTGCGCACGCTGCCGGCCCTGCTGCGGCGCCGCGGCGCCAGATGACCCCGAGGAGGCCCCCGTGACCCGCCGGAATGCCTGGCCCATCTTGCCTTTGCTGGCGATCGTCCCCCCCATGAACGAGGCCCTCACGCTCGAGGAGGCTCTCGGCCAGGCGCTCGTGGCCCATCCTCAGGTCGTGACCGCCCGCTCCGAGGTGCACAGGGCCGAGGCCGACGTCGCGATCGCCCGCCTCGCCCCGTGGCGCTCGCTCTCGTGGAGCCTGGGCATCAACCCGGGCATGGCCGTCCAGCAACCCCTGGGCGCCGCCTTCGTGACGCTCAACGTGGCCGACATGCTGGCGACGGGGCCTCAGGGTGAGGCAGCCCGGGCCCGCCTCGCCCAGGCGCAGGAGGGCCTGCGGGTCGCCCGTACCACCGTCGCCGACCAGGTGGCGGCTGCGTGGTGGGCATGGAGTGACCAGCGGCGGGCACTCGCCCTCCGGCAAGCCACGCTGCGCTCGAGGGACGGCGTCGTCGTTACCCTGGAGCGGCAGGTGGGACGGGGCACGGCCACCGTGGCCGACCTCGAGCGGGCCCGGGTCGACTCGCTCCAGTCCCGGCAGGACCTCGAGCAGGGTCAGGGTGGCGTGCAGCGGGCCTGGGTGCACCTGCTCGGGCAGATGGGCGTGACGGCCTGGCTCGAAACCCCGGAGGCCTCGCCCGATGTCCGCTGAGGACGTGCTCGACACCTTCGCGAGCACCCTGCCCCGCCTGGAGCGTCTCGTCGCCAGGGTGCTGGCACGCGGCGATCGCCACGATGCGCGGGAGCTCGTATGGGTCGGGTCCATCGCCACCTGGGAGATGCTCCAGCGCCTGCCCACCTCCCCCGCCGAACACGCCGCGAGCCAGCGAGTCGCGCTCCAGGCCGCACATCGTGCCATGCTGGCCTGGACCCGCGGCGGTCGGAAGGCCCTGCCGGCCATGCCACCGCCCCTCGTCGCCGTCTGGCCCGAGCTCGAAGCCATGTCCCGTCGCTTGCAAGGAGATTCCAGCTGGCTGCCGGCACCGATCTCGGCTGCCCGGCCCACGCTGGTTCCCGTGACCGCGAGGCCCCCGGTCCACTGGGAGGCTCTGCCCCCGCGCGATGAGCATCTGGTCGCGTCATGGACCGAGACGGCCCGTCGCGGGGCGCCCTTCATCGTGACGCTCGTCCTGCTCACGGACCTGGCCGTGGGGGCAATGACCTGGATCGCACCACGCGAGTACCGATCCTCGCTCACGCTCAATACGGGCATCGCCTCGGGCCAGACGCTCTCGGGGGCGGCCATCGACTGGTTCCGGGCGGGAACGCTGATGGGCAACCTCACGGAGCTGCTCGTGTCGCGCAGCGTGCTGGAGGAGACGGCCCGGCGCAGTGCCTGGAAGGGAACGCTCGAGGACCTCGTGCGGGTCCTGGACGTGGATCGCGTCCCCCAGTCGGACCTGATCCGCATCACGGCCCGCTCGCGGGATCCGAGAGCCGCCGCCCGCCTCGCCAACACCCATGCCCAGGTCTTCCTCGAGCATGCGCGGCGTGACAGTGACCTGGACGCCCGGTCGGCCGACCGCTTCATCGCGGACCAGGCGGAGCGCGCGCGCGAGCGCCTGGCCGCCGCGGAGCGCCATCTCCAGGCCTTCGAATCGCGTGCATCGGTGGGTGCGGCCTCCCCGGAGGCGATCGCCGAGCTTCGCACGGCCCGGGCCGAGGCCGAGCGGGCGCTGGCGGGCTCTCGACAGGCCCTGTCGGCCCTCGATGCCGAGCGACGAACGGGAGCCCGCGTCGCGCCGGTCGATCCGGCAGAGACCACCGAGGCCGGCGAGCTCGAGCAGGCGGCCGAGCGCATTCGCCAGCTCGAGGAGAACCTCGTGGATGCCCGGGAGCGTTACGGCTCCGGGCACCGCCTGGTGCGTGAACTCGAGGCCCAGCTCGCCGCCGGACACCGCAAGCTCGACGGCTCCCGCCGCCGTGTCGCGGCCCGCGACCCCTTGCAGGCCGAGCTCACGACGCGCCGACTGCAACTCGTGGTCACGGCTGCCGAGCAGGCTGCCCGGTTGCGGGCCCTGGATCGCCAGCTCGCCGAACTCGCGCCGCGTGCCCGGCAGGCCGGCATCGAGACCGTCACGCGCAAGCGCCTGGAGCGGGAGGTCACGTTGCGCGAGGCCGACTACCAGGCCCTTCGCGAACGCGCCGGCCAGACCCGGCTCGCGGCCTCGGGAGCGGCCCGGCTGCCCATCGTGATCGTCGATCCCGCCGTTCCTCCCGACCGCCCCGAGCCGTCGCGCCTCGTGCTCAAGCTGGTGCTCTCGACCCTGCTGGCGAGCCTGGTCGGCCTGGCACTCGCCTGGGTCGCGGCCGTCCGCTTCTCGAGGAACCGGTCTTGAACCCCGGAGTGGCCTCGACCCGGCCCGACCCGACCCGGCGATTCCGCTGGCTCGGTGGCGGTCTCGCCCTCGTACTGCTCGCTTTCGCGCTGGGGCGCTCGGTCGCGGGGCTCGACCGGCTGGCCATGATCGGCTGGGCGATCGGGGCGCTCGCGCTCGTGGTCGGCCTCGACCTGCCCGGAGCGCTGGGGGCGATCCTCGTCGTGGCGTTGCTGGTCGTGGGCCTCAAGCGTTTTCTCCCGGCCCTCGATGCCGGCCCCCTGGGGGTTTTGCTCGACGCCTTGCTCGTGCTCGCCGGCCTGCAGGGGGCCCTCACCTGCCAGCTCCACCGGGCCTGGAGAGCCCTGAACAGCTCCCTCTCGGTGCCCGTCTCGGTGTTCGTGGGCGCCCTCCTGCTCGAGGCTCTCAATCCGCTCGCCCCGTCGATGGCCTTCGGGCTCTGGGGGTCGAGGGACACGCTCCGCTGGCTGGGGTTTCCGCTGGCGCTCCTGGCCTTGCGGTCCGGGCGGGCGCTGCGGGGCCTCTGTGGCGGGGTGATGCTCGCCCTCGCCGCCGAGTCGCTCTACGGGATCTTCCAGCACCATCACGGCCTGCACCCGAGGGAGATGCAGTGGATGTTCGATTCGGGGTCGGTCCGCACGCATCTCATCGACGGGCACGTGCGCGTCTTCGGCACCGTCGGGGATGCGGCGACGTTCGGCTTCCTGGCGGCGATCGGGGTGTGGTGGAGTATCGGCCTCGCGACCCGGCTCGGAGGGGCGTGGCGGCCGGGACTCGTGGCGATCGCCCTCGTCCACGGGTACGCGATGCTGCTGTCCTACTCGCGGGGTCCGGTGGCGGCGACGCTGGCCGGGCTCGTCGCGATGGTCGCCGCCTCCAGGCGCCCCTGGCCGGGCCTGCTGGCCATGGGGATGGCCGGGGGTGGGCTCGGGCTGGCCTCGCTCTCGGGGGAGATCCCGCTGCTGTCGCGGGCGCTCACGGCCGTACGCCCCCAGGAGGATGCGAGCTTCCTGGTGCGCATGGGCTACCTCCAGGATGCCTGGGGCCGGATCGTCCAGAGGCCCTTCGGCAGCGGCCTCTGGACGGCGGGGGCCTCTGGCTTCGCCATCACGGGCGGGCGCACGCTGCCCGGGACGACCATCGGGATGCCCACCGACAACAACTACTTCAAGTGGGCCCTCGAGATCGGCTGGGTGGGCGTCTTCCTGTTCCTCTGGGTGGAGGTCGCGGCCCTGGTGACGGCCTGGCAGGCGGCCCGCACGTTGCATGACCCGTTCTGCGGGGGGCTCGCGCTGGCCTTGGTCGGCACGGTGGCCGGCCTGATGGTGGGTGCCGTCTCGAACGACATCTTCGTGCAGAAGCCCATCGCCGAGTTTTATCCCGTCGCGCTCGGGCTGGTGGCCTTGCTGTCCCGGGCCCGCGAAGAGAGGAGACCCGCATGAGACTCGTGCTCGTGGGTGCCGACGAGTCGACCGCGCCCCTCTACCGGGTCCGCCTGCTGGCCCGGTTGCTCGGCGCTCGCCACGAGGTCCGGGTCGTGGCCTTCGACCTCGGGGGCCGTCCGTCGTCCGATCCACGACCGGACGACTTTCCGGTCGAGCGCGTGCGCCTTCCTCTCCGGGACGCTCTGGCCCTCGCCATCCGCCAGCTGTCGCAACCGGGGGGGCGTCCGGATGCGTTCTATGCGATGAAGCCCCGACCCACCTCGATGGGGGCCGCCCTCGAGGCCGGTCGGGCGCTCGGGGTGCCTGTCCTGCTGGACGTCGACGATCCCGAAGCGGCCATGGTTCCGCCGTATTCGGGACGCGCCTGGCGTCAGTGGCTCGGCTCGTGGGCCATGCGGGATCACCCCAACCGTTACGGGGCGCTGCGTGCCCTCGAGCGACGCCGCGGGGAACTCGCCGGGATCACCGTCGTCTCGCGGGATCTCCAGCGACTCTGGGGCGGCACGTGGGTACCTCAGCCCGTCGAACCCGACCGGTTCGACCCCCGTGTCGTGTCGGGGGATCTGCTCGCCGACTGGGGGCTTGCTGACACCGAACCGGTGGTCTTCGCCGGGGCTGCCCTGCCCAACAAGGGCGTGGAGGACGCGCTCGTGGCGCTCCAGGCACTCGACCGACCCTGGCGTCTCGTGATCGCGGGGCCTCGGACGCCGCTCGCCGAGCAACTCGCCCGGCGGGACGGTCGGGTGCTGGTGACGGGTTCCTTGCCGCCCGGCCAGGTCCCGCGCTTGCTGGCCGGCGCCCGGGCCGTGGCCTTGCCTCAGCGGCCCGACCCCGCCAGCCGCGGGCAGATGCCCATCAAGCTCGCCGAGGCGATGGCGATGGCGCGTCCGGTGGTGGCGACGGCCGTCTCGGACATCCCGGAGGTGCTCGGGAGCGCGGGCTGGGTGGTGCCTCCGGGAGATCGCACGGCCCTCGAACGAGCGCTGTTCGAGGCCCTCGCCCATCCGGACGAGGCCGCGCGTCGCGGCCGCGAGGCCCGTCACCGGGTCCTGCGCCACCATGCACCCGGACCGCTCGGGGACACGCTCGAGGCGGTGCTCCGCTCGGCGATCGCCCATCACCGGGCACGCCCGTGAACGTCGGAACCTGGATCGTCTGCTCGCTCGCCCGCCGGGAGGCCGGCCTGCCCTCGACGGCGCATGCCCTGTTCGAGAGGATGCCCGAGCCCGTGTGGTGGATCGATCACCCGCTGTCCTGGAAGGACGCGGCGGGGAATCCCGGTGCCTGGCACGGGTGGCCCCGGCATGCACGCGTCCGGTCCGGGCCCGGCTGGCCCCGCCCCGACGTCGATCCGCAGGACGGGGCGCCCCGTCCCGGCGACCTGCACCTCGTCACTCCCTCGCCGGCCCCGGTTCATGCGCTTCCCGACGCCCTGTTCGATCGGTTCACCTCCTGGCACGCCCGCTCCACGGCCCGGTGGCTCACGCGCCGACTTGCCGGGGCCCCGCGGCCTCACGTGCTCTGGAATGCCTTCGACGTCGCCTGGGGTACCCTGCTGGCCCGCCACCTGCCCCACGACCTGCTCGTCCACCATGCCTACGACGATCTCGCCTCGGCCCGGCACGTCGCACGCCACGGGCTGAGGTTCGAACCGGAACTTCTCGCCCGCGCGGATCTCGTCGTCACGACGAGCCCGGCCTTGCTGGCGGCCCATTCGGGCCACCCGGGGGTACATCTCGTGACCAACGGCGTCGACTTCGAGCGCTTCGCACGCGCCCCGGGCTGGCCGGACCCGCTGGAAGACTGGCCGCGACCGCGGATCGGCTTCGTGGGTCACCTCGAGGACCGGTTGGACGTCGAGATGCTGCTCGCTGCCGCCTGCGAGCGACCCGGGTGGTCGTGGATCCTGGTGGGGCCCGTGCACCCGGCAGCACGCGATCGCCTGGCCCCCCTGCTCGCGCTGCCCCAGGTCGCATGGCTCGGACCGCGCCCCGCTTTCGAGGTGCCACGCCTGCTCGCGGCCCTCGACGTCGGTCTGCTGCCGTTCGTCTCGAGTGCCCAGACCCGGGCGGTCTATCCCCTCAAGCTGCACGAGTACCTGGCGGCGGGCCTGCCCGTGGTGGCCACGCCGTTCGCCGACCTGCCCGGGGCCGAGCCCGTGGTGCACAGGGTGCGCGAAGGTGACCTCGTGGGGGCCGTCGAGCAGGCCCTCGGGGCGCGTGACGAGGTCGATCGCGCCCGACGCCAGGGGGTCGCCCGGCAGGCGGACTGGCAGGTGCGGGTCCGGCAGGTCCGGGCCCTGGTCGAGGAGGCGCTGGTCGCCCGTCACGCGCCTCGTGCGGAGAGAGCGCCATGAGCGAGCCCGTGCTGAGCGTCGTCGTCGTGAACTGGAACACCCGCGAATGGCTGGCGCGGTGTCTCGATCGGGTTCGCGCCGAGACCCGCACCCCGCACGAGATCATCGTGGTGGACAATGCCTCGACCGACGGCAGCCACGAGCTCGTCGCCACGCAGTTTCCGGGGGTGAGGCTCCTCGCGAACGATCGCAACGTCGGCTTCGCCGCGGGGTGTAACCAGGGCCTCGAACTGGCCCGAGGCCGTTTCTGGTTGCTGCTGAACCCCGACACCGAGGTCCTGGACGGGGCGCTCGATCGGCTCGTGGCCTACCTCGAGCGTCACCCGGAGGTCGCGGCCGTCGGTCCGCGGCTCGAGAACCTCGACGGGAGCCTGCAGCCTTCGGCCTTCGGCTTTTACGGGACGTGGCGATCGCTCATCGAGAACCGCCTCGTGCAGGCCCTGGTGACGTGGCGATCGCCCCACAGTCCGTGGCTCGCGTTCTGGGACCACTCCTCCGAGCGCATCGTGGACTGGGTGATGGGCGCCTGCCTGCTGGTCCGACGCTCGGTGGCGCTCCGGGTGGGGCTCCTCGACGAGCGATTCTTCATGTATGGAGAAGAGGTCGACTGGCAGTGGCGCATGGCCGAGGCCGGGCACCGGGTCATGTACCTGCCGACGGCCCGGGTCCGCCACCGGAAGGGGGCGAGCACCTCGCAGGTGGCCCGCCCGATGAACGACCACGAGCGTCGCAGCCGCCGGTTGCTGGTCGACAAGCATCTCGGCTGGGCCGGGCGTTTCATCTATCGCCTCAAGGCCGCGGTCGCAGCGGCCTGGTGGGCCCTCTGGGAGGCGGGCGCCGGACTGTTCCGAGCCTGGATGCACCGGTCACCTCGTGAGGGAGCCTTGCCGCCGACCTGACCCATGGCCGGCCCCACATTTGGTAGCATGGTGGACGTCCGTTCGACGCCCATCCGAGGAGAAACACCCGTGACGACGACGTCCACCGCCGAGGCCCTCGTGCGCACCACCGGCACCACCTTCGACCTGGAAGCCCTCCGCGCTGCCATCCACGCCTTCAACCAGGGGGGGCAAATCGGTGCCGATCCCGTCGCCACGCTCTACGCCAGCCGCCGCGCGACATGGAGCCTGTTCACCCCGGGCCTGCGCGACGCCGAGATCGAGGCACTGCGCCCGTACCTGTTTCCGTATGACCGGCTGCCGTCGTCGCCCTCGGACTCGCCCATCGTCACGCGCAACTTCATCGCCGGCCAGTGGCAGCCTGCCGCCAGCGGCAAGCAGGTCACGCTGAACACGCTCTGGGACGACCGCATCCCGTTCGCCTCGGTGCCCGATTCGCAGGCCGAAGACGTGGAAGCCGCCGTCGGCGCGGCCCACGCCTTCTGGTCGTCGCTCGCCTGGACGGAAGAGACCGTCGCTTACCGCAAGGCCGTCGTCTCGAACCTGTCGCGCATCCTCGAGTACTACTACGAGGAGGTCATGGCCGAGATCCGACACGAGATCCCCAAGACGCGACTCGAGGGCGACAAGGACTACTGGGAGGCCAAGCGCGCCTGTGACCACATCGGCGGCAACGCCGACAAGGCCATGCTCGGCGAGGCGCTGCCCACCCACGTCTCGGGACACAGCTACTGGAAGAACCCGTTCGTGCCTGCCGGCGTCGTCGCCCTCATCACGCCGATGAACTTCATCTACGGCATCGCCATGATCCAGCTCGTGGGCGCCTACATGGCCAATGCCCCGTTCGTGTTCAAGGGCCACCCCTACGGAGCGGTCTCGAGCACCGTCATGATCCGCATGATGCTGGCAGCGGGCGCCAACCCGGCCGCTCTCCAGAAGCTCGAGGGCTTCGGCTCGGGCATCGCGAGCCTCTCGGTCGATCCGCGCGTGGCCGTCGTCTCGCTGACGGGCTCGGAAGAGACGGCGAAGACCATCCAGGCCGGCCGCGGCATCCGCACCCTGCGCTTCGAGGGGGGCGGCTGCAACTGGTCCTGGATCGACGACGGGTACTCCGACGAGGAGCTCCTCAAGATCGCGGAGCGCCTCACGTACTCGAAGCTCGGGTTCTCGTCGCACAAGTGCACGACCCTGCACGGCGTTTCCGGCTCGCGCGCGACGATCGATCGCCTGGCGCCCTTGATCAAGGCCGAGATGGATCGCTGGGAGGTCGCCAATCCGGCGTTTCATTCCGGGACCAAGGTCGTCGGTCCCAACATGGTTCACAAGGCCCGGACCGTCACGAACATCCTGGAAGCGGCCCGCAAGGCCGGTGCGAAGGTCCTGCGTGAGGGCGGCAAGGTCTCGGGCACGGACTACGCCGATCACGCCGAGGTCATCGACCCCGTCATGCTCGAGGTCACGCCGGATCTGACCGTCACATGCGACTGGGACGGCAAGGGCGAGAAGACCTTCGCGCTGGCGACCACCGAGTTCTTCATGCCGATCCTCTGCGTCATGGAGATGCCGACCTTCGAGGACTTCCTGAAGTTCTCGCTGTTCACCAACTCGCATGACCTCGCGGTGTCGATCTGGTCGCGGGACGACCGGAAGCTCCAGCGCGGTCGCCAGGTCCTGGCCGGCATGCTCAAGGAGAACGACGGCACCGACTCGGCCCTCGAGTGGGAAGAGTTCGGCGCATCGGGCATCGGCGGGTCGGGGAACACCGGCGTCGGCGACGCCGAGACGACGATTGCGATGTTTTGCCGCCGCCAGAAAGGTCGCCACCTCGTCTTCTAGAACGGTCCAGGGCGGGCGCTCTGCGGCTTCCGTCCTCGGGGCCGTGGCTCACGTACCGTGAGTACGCTTCGCCCCGGCCCCTACGGGCGCGCTCGCAGATCGCCTCGCCCTGGACCGTTCCACGGTTGATTCGGGGCGGGCGCTCTGCGGCTTCCGTCCTCGGGGCCGTGGCTCACGTACCGTGAGGTCGCTTCGCCCCGGCCCCTGCGGGCGCGCTCGCAGATCGCCATGTTTGATACGGTCGTCACCGCAACCGAAACGGTTTCCGAACTTTCAAGATTTTACGAGTCCCGGGGGCTTCAACCACGCGGACTTCACGATCGCGCTATCAATCCTGTCGAGAAAGTCGTTCAGTTGCATATGATTGAGCGCATTGGGCTTTGCAGGATCGATGATCCCGACCAGTCCGCCACCTTCACCACCCGGTTTGAAGTATGCCACGGTCACGGCATGGCCAGATACGCTTCCGGTTTCCGGTCTGAGGAGGGCTGCAAACCCGGCATCATTAACCATCTGGTTCAGGTTCCGGCCCACGATCTGTCTGATCGCCTCGCGATCCGTCACCTGTGTGTAGTCCGTTCCGGAAATGGCGCCAAGAAGTTTCGTGACGGATAGTGCAGACATGCCCCCTTCATTTCCGGCAAAGCTCGC
The DNA here is from genome assembly GCA_035285805.1 of bacterium. Lineage (GTDB taxonomy): Bacteria > Cyanobacteriota > Sericytochromatia > S15B-MN24 > UBA4093 > JAYKJE01. The sequence goes on from JAYKJE010000021.1 coordinate 101,025, forward strand.
CCTTGCACTTGCTCGCTGAAAACCACCGAATCTTTGCCCATCGGACTTTTCGACGTCTTCACCTGCCCGGATCAAGGCCTCTTGTACGGCATCAGATACGACCGAACGCCCTTCATTCACCGTGAAGTCAACCGGTTCGGATTTCAGGACAGTGCCATCCTTGAGCGCCGCCTTTCCGGATGTCAACAGGTTGACCGCCACGTCGATGTAGCTGTCGATATGGTCGCGTCGCACCTGGCGCTCGATGACCGAGGCTGCGCAGGTACTGGTACCTGCGCCCTGATTTGAATATTCACCAGCATATCGACAGTTTGCCAGGATTTTAGCGACCATATCGGCAGAGGTCGCAAGGCCCGTATGAGGCAAGGGTTTACAGTCCAGTGCTGCTGCAAGGGTGGCGAGCGCCCGCTCGGCCTGCTTCGGATCGGGAGCTTCACCACATATCGTATCCATGCCATCCGGCTCGGCCAAGAGCAAGAGATTTTTGAGAGCCTCCTTGTTCGGTGCGAACTTAAACCCGGGAAACAACTCCGTTTCCGCTGATAGCGCCACAGCCAGCTTGCGGACGTCCGGATTGGAGGACCGGAACAATTTATCCGTCCACTGCCCTGACCCCGGTTGCTCCGTGACGACCGGCCGACTTGCTGCCTGATGACTGGGACCGGCCACAGGAACCGGAGCCTTGACTGACTTCGCCGCAGGCAACGGATGCCAGGAGAGGTCCTTCATGCGCGCCAAGATGGCTTCCCCCTGAGCAGGAACCTTAACGGACGCCGGTGGCACGGCAGGCTTCCTTGGCAGGACCTTGAGCAGGGGGGGGATCCACGCTGTTGCAGAAGATATCAGCGACAGACGACTTACCATGGATGGTTTTGGCACCCGTTGTTGATGCCTCGCAGCAGACAAATGGCCAGGATTACTCTGCGCGACAGAAGGCTTGGCCTCGACCGGGTGGTCGACAGGTTTCAGGTCCCCGGTCCCCTGCGGCTTCAGATAGGTCGTATGCCGGGAAGCATCGGGTCGAATTTGCATCCGAAACTCCATCGTTCTATCTGGGTTGAGTGTACATCCCCCTTGAGAATAGACGGCAGTTTGACAAACTTGACCGACTTAATCCAGATATCACTGATATTTGTCACGATTCAATTCGGCGATCGTCATCATCACGTGCGACCGGATGCGATCACTCGACAACAACTGGAACCGGTTCGCGGGCCCGTGAAGCGGCATGTTGATTCATGTCCCTGGCTGTGGGGGGCGCGATCGTGGCAAGTACCGGTCGACCGGGCGAAACGAAGGTCACAGCTCCGGGGCGATCGCCATGACGGTCGGGAGAGGCCCCGGTGCGCGACACTGAACATGTCGCGAGCAGCACCTCTCGACAGCAGGGCCCGCCGGACGCACACCCCGGCGGGCTCTGCCTCAAGAGGGCGTTCGGGCGGCCGTCCCCCCGACCCAGCCAGTCGTCACCAACCGAGCCAGAGCGCCCCCAGCGCCAGCACGGCCGGTCCGCCCTGGATGATCCAGATGGAGCGCTTCACGGTGAAGCCCCCGAAAACTGCCGCCACCGCCACGCATCCCAGGAAGAAGGTCGCGAGTTCCCTCCCCATCAGGCCCGGGTGCGGCAGCAGCGCCCAGCCGAGGCCTGCCGCCAGGAAGAGGTTATACAGGCCCTGGTTGGCCGCGAGGGGCGCCATCAAGGCTGCCTGGTCGGGCGTCGTGCCGAAGACGCGCCGGCCCACGGGTTTCTGCCAGAGGACGCATTCCAGCAGGAAGAAGCCCGCGTGTTCGAGGGCGACCAGTCCGAGCAGCCAGGGGGTGAGCATCAGGCCGCTCTCTCCAGGTCTACCTGGTGGCCCTGCACGGGCGCAGTAGACTGCTTCGAAGGGGGAGCTAGCGGGTGGGCCGCGCGCCAGTCCGCCACCAGGGCCGCACGGTCCTCAGCCCGGTAGGTCTTGCCACGGAACGTCGCCTCGAAGCGGTCGAGGGGGATCTCGAGATTCCGCGCCGCCACCATGATCTCGTTTTGCTCCGGGCACCACAGGAGGAAGCCCGAGCCATCCACCCACTTGTCGGCCAGCGTTTTCTCGAAAGGAATGTCGGCCTCGTAAATCAGGCTGGCTGCCGGCGAATCTGCAAATCGTCGTGCCTGAGCGGGGTCGGTCGTCCAGGAAGCCACCGTGTGATGCGAGAGGGCAATCGACCGGCGCCCCGGTTGCTCGAGTGCCTGCACGAGTTCCTCGATAGCATAATCACCGCGTACGCCTCGATACAGGTGAAATGTCTCCGGCACCCGCGCATCGAACTGTCCGGCCAACCGTTCCCAGCGGGTTTTACGCGTCGCGAGCAGATCCCGGACGACCTGTTCGGTGGGCGTTCGGGCCTGCCCACCGTGGTCGAGCAACCCCGAGAAGGCCTCGCGGACGGCAAGCTGATCATTTCCGCCCGTCACCCATTTCTTGAGGAGCCGATTTGCACGGTCCTGAAGCTCTGCGTCCCCGTAGAGGGCGCCATAAAACGCGGTCCGGGCTTCCTTCGTGCCAGGAACCGAATATCTGCCCAGGGGATCGATTCGAGCGTTCATCCGCTGGATGAGGTCGCGCGAGAACCCGCTCGGGGCCTGCGTGAGGCCGATCGATTCGGCCAGGCGTTCCGCCCCTTGCGTGACCGGACGCTTGACGGACGGGCTCAGGGCCAGGACGTCCCGTGAGGCTTCGCGACGGATGGCTCGCTCGACCCACTCACGCGGCCTCGCGTGTTCGGCCGGGGCAGCGAGCGTTCGTGCGGACCGTTGCATCCATGAGCTGACCGGAAGCATCACGCAGACCTCCAAGAGGGTGTTCCCGGTTTTATCCGCCGGACGTCTCGCACCTGTCTTATGGCCTGACTAAGCTTTGACGAATATGAGCCCGAGTTGGGGGGCGGGCTGCACCCAAGCGGGCGAAACGACGATCACACGTCCGGTGCGATCGCCGTGACGGTCGAGATCGACCCCGGTGCGCGAAACTGAACATGTCGCGAGCAGCACCTCTCGACGGCAGGGCCCGCCGGACGCACACCCCGGCGGGCCTTGCTTCATTCGGGTTTCCGTCGAGGGCCAGGATCCCGGTCCTCCCTGTCCTGTTTGCCCCGAGACATTTACCGGATCCGGAGGGACACTCGTCGTCCGGTGGGGGCGATCGCCCTCGCTCCGCCTGCCCTGCCCGTCCGGAGGACCGTGCCATGCGCATCCTGATTCCCATCCTGGAGGCGGTGTTCGGACTGGCGATCGCGTGGGTCCTGATCGAGTCGGTCGCGCGCTCCACCCTCACCGGTCGACGGGTCCTGCGCGCCTTCGACATCGACCCCGATGATCCGGCCTCCGGTGTCCCGTCCGGTCGACGATCCGGATTCGACGCCTGAACGCCCCTCGCGGCGATATCCCGCCAGGCCCCGGAACGTGAGGTCTTCTCGCTTGGAAATCATCGTCTACTCCGCCCGCCCCCACGACCGCCGATTTCTCGATGCCGCGAACGTGGACGGACGCTACCGTCTCCGGTTCCTCGAGGCCCGCCTCGACCGGCACACGGCGTCTGCCGCCTCCGGGGCCGTCGCGGTGTGCGCCTTCGTCAACGACACGCTCGATGCCGAGGTGCTCGGCCACCTGCACGATCTTGGCATTCGCCTCGTCGTGTTGCGGTGTGCCGGTTTCAACAACGTGGATCTCGAGGCGGCAGGCCGTCTCGGCATCGCAGTCGGGCGGGTCCCCGAATACTCCCCCCATGCCGTCGCCGAGCATGCCGTCGCCTTGCTCCTGATGCTCGACCGTCACCTGCACCGGGCGTACAACCGTGTACGCGAGGGAAACTTCGCCCTCGAGGGGTTGCTGGGGTTCGACCTGCACGGCAAGACCGTCGGGGTCGTCGGCGTGGGGAAGATCGGCCTCTGCTTCGCGCGCATCATGCGCGGGTTCGGCTGCCACGTGCTCGGGACCGATCCGGCGCCGCTTCCGGGGAGCCAGGAACTCGGTATCGAATTCGTGCCCCTCGACGACCTGCTGCGGCGCAGCGACGTGGTCAGCCTCCACTGTCCCCTGACACCCGCGACGCACCACCTGATCGACCGGGAGGCGATCGCGAATCTGCGGTCCGGCGCGATTCTCCTGAACACCAGCCGCGGCGCCGTCATCGATACGGCAGCGGTGGTCGAGGCCCTGAAGGCCGGGCGACTGGGGGGCCTCGGCATCGATGTCTACGAGGAGGAATCGAACCTGTTCTTCCGGGATCTGTCGGCCGAGGTCATCCAGGACGACGTGTTCGCGCGGCTCCTGACCTTTCCCAACGTGGTCGTCACGGGGCATCAGGCGTTCTATACGGTCGAGGCGCTCACCACCATCGCCGAGACCACGCTCGAGAACGTCGACACGTTCCTGGCCGGTGGCCAGCCGCGACATCCGGTCGGCCTCGCGCACGTGGTCGGGTGACCGGACGCGATATCTCCAGGCACCCGGCACGACGGGAAAAACAAGCCTGTCGAAGCCAGCGTCCTCGTGTCTTCGGTCGATCTCGTCTGTCAGACGATCACACGGGAAGTCCGTCCATGACCTTCTTGAACGTATCCCGGAAGTCGTTCCACCAGTTGTTGTTGAGGAACTTTCTCCAGCCCTCGTTGGCACGGAACAGGTCCAGGGTCCGTCTGGCGATGCCCGGATTGGTCGGGTTCTCGTCGTTCAGTCCCGTGAAGATCTTGTCACGGATTCCCTCCTGACGCTGGAGGAGATCCTCGTTGAACGCGATGGTCGCGTTCATCTCGTTCGTCAGGCGCGTGACCTCGCCTTGTGCCTCACCTACCGCGGCCTCAGCCCGCTCGAGGGCGGCCTGGCAAGCTGCGACCTCGCTGGCATCGGGGCCGACCCAGCCATACACCCCTTGCGACTCGTAGACGGGCACCTCGACGCCGTCTGCATTGATCTCGCTGCCGACGACGACCTGATCATACCCGACCACCTCCAACCAGCGACGGGCCTCGGCAGTCGCCAGGGCGTCGGCTGCCTGGTTGGCCGTGGCCTCGGCTCCCGCGAGCCGCGCTTCAGCGGCCTCGAGGATCTGGATGTCGAACGACCGAGGTTCCACGTCGAGCACGGCCAGGTCCACGCCCGCATGCTGAGCGAAAAACTTGAACATGTTGGCCTGGTGATCGACGAGCGCCTTCGAGAGCCCGAGCGCATCGCCGACCTGGGCCGATTCCCGATGATTGATGGTGACGTCCAGGGCGCCGTGCAGTTCTCGCTGGCTGACGGCTTCCATCTGCTCATCGGATGGAATGAACCCGTAGTGGGGGCGCACGCTGTCGACCCGCAGGCCCTGGATCCCTCTGGGCCAGTTGGCACCCGAGATCAGGTCGATTTCCGCCATGGTGTCCTCCTGCGGGGCTCTGTCCCTGACTCCTGTTGTGGGCCTGGACGCCCATGATCCGTCGCAAGAAGCCGTCAAAACTCCAAGAAATCTGGATTAAGTTCGTCGTCGGCTTGCGACATCGCTCACGCGTGCGGCGGGGGGACATCCGGCGTCATCCTGGATGGCAAGCCGACCTCCGCGGTGGGGACACCCTTCGAACCTTCGATCTCCGCGATGAGCCAGTACGTTTGCGTCGATCCACGTCCCTTGAGGTTCACGATGCCCCGGGGTTCGACCACGAAGCGCTGGCCCAGCAGGCCCCGCGTCTCCTCGCTGATCTGGATCCGGCCGGGCAACCCGTGACTTTCGATCCGGCTGGCCACGTTCACGGTATCTCCCCACAGGTCGTACAGGAACTTGTCGCGTCCGATCACGCCTGCCACGGCCGGTCCAGAGTGGATCCCGATCCGCAATTCGAGAGGTTGGCCTCCAAGCCCGTGGTGACGGCTGACCTCGAGCATCTCGAGCGCCACGCGGGCCACGTTTACGGCGTGGTCCGGATCTCCATACGGGACGCCGGCCACGGCCATGTAGGCATCACCGATAGTCTTGATCTTTTCCAGGCCGTGGCGCTTCACGAGGGCATCGAAATCAGCGAAGAGGGCATCAAGCATCCGGACGATCGTGCCGGGGTCGGTGGAGGCGGCAAGAGGCGTGAAGTCCACCACGTCGGCAAAAAGGACCGTGACGGCCTCGTGAGCATCCGCGATGACCCCGCCAGCGGTCATCAGGCGCTCGACGATGGGAGCCGGCAGGACCTTCTGGAGCAACTCGGAAGAACGGATCTCCATGGTGCGGGCCACTTCGGCCTCGAGTTGCGCTTTCTGGCGTTCATCCAGCTCTCGGGCCATGCGCGCGAAGTTACGAGACAAGGTGTCGAGCTCCTCGATACCGGTGTCCTCGAAACTCGAGCGATTCGCAGTGGTCCCGACCCGACCCGTTTCATCGGACAGGCGATGCAGGGGATCGGCGATCGCCCCGGCCAGGGTTCCCGCGCGCCTGTACAGCAGCACGGCGCCCACCAGCCCCGTCGCAACAAAGGCGCCGAGCACGCAGACCATCAGCAAGACCCCACGGCTTCGCAGGACCTCGAGAGGCGCCAGGAGCGACTCTCGAGGCGTGAACACGAAGAGCCTCCATCCCGCTTCCGCGAGGCGACCCTGGCTCACGACGTAGACTCTGTCCCCTATCCTGGTCTCGATCGGGGCGACCTCCTGCTCATCACGGAGCGCCTGTTCGAAGAAAGCACGGGCCCCCGGTGCCTCGAGGCGCTGGACCCGGAAGCGTTCGGGCTGCAGCGTTTCCCGCGTCAGGGGTTTCCCATCGCGGTCTTGATCGCTCCATCCCTGAAGACCGAGGACCCTTTCCAGGCCATGGCTCATGGCCAGGATCTGACCCGTGGCATTCGTGAGGAGAGCCGTCCCGTCGAGGGGGAGGGGAATCTCCGTGACGGTCCGGACCAGCTTGCCGAGGGTCATGTCGATGCCCGTCACTCCCCGGAGACGACCTCCTTGCCGGATCGGGATCGCGCACGTCACCATCCAGCCCTGCCCGGCCGGATCGAGGTAGGCGTCCGTCCACCTAGGCAGCCCCCGGGGATCGTGAACCTCGTCTGCCACGTAATAAAAGTTGAAGTCCGAAATCACCACGTCGGGTGAAAAGACCTGGTGAACGTCGTCGATGTACGGCAGGTAGCGGTTCAGGCCTTCAGGCCCGTTGAAATAGACCGCCGCGACGTGGTCCGGCATCTGGTCGAGGACCGCCTGCATGAGCGGGTCGAAGGCCTCGGTTTGCAAGGCGAAGGTCCGCAACCCCGGCGTCAGCCCGAGCCTGGCCGCTGCCCAGAAACTGGCACCTCCGTTTTTTTCGGCCTTGTACAGGTTTCCGTTCGGGGCAACCCGAAGCGTGATCGGGCCACGGGGCGGCAGATGCAGCTCCGGCGCCGCCAGGATCGCTTCCTGATCCCGTTGCAGCAACCGTGCGAGCGACGCGATGTGGACGAACGGCTGGTCGAGGAGTTCAGCTTCGCGGCTCGTGAGTTCCGAGACGGATGTCATGGCCGCATTCGAGAGCATGTCGCGTGAGGTCGCGAAAACCAGTGTCCCGGTCAGCGCGGTAACCCCCGTGACCACCAGGAACAGGCCACCCAGGCCCGAGAAGACCAGGTTCCGGAAAGTTCCCGTGATGACGGTTCGCAACTCGAGTGCGCCTTCAGGCTTCGTGATGATCGCGGGATGCCCTTCGGCCAATTGACGCTCTCGATCGGGATTTGCCCTGGTGATGTGCCCGTCACGACACCTGGCCCCCCGTGCCGCACATACCCGCTGGAAGGCCGAAGATAGCATCGGGTGGGCTCGTGAGGGTTTCGTTTGTCGCTTGTTAGGGCCCCCTCGTACAACCGTCTCGTGAGGTTCAGCGCATCCCCGGATGCCCCCGAGAGGAGTACCGACATGAAAGCCCCCTTGCTCGCCCGTCTCGCCTGCCTCGCCGGCCTCGGCTTCACGCTTGCCGGCTGCACCGTCCAGATCCCGTCCGGGCTGCTGCCCATCCAGCCGCCAGTCCAGCCGCCGATCGACGTGAAGCCCCCGAGCGACCTCCAGCCGCCCGTCGAGCCTCCCATCGGGACGTTACCGCCCCAGCGGGTCGAGTTCGAGCGCGACTTCGAGACGAACACGGGTCTGCGGGGACGCACGCCCGACTGGATCGCCCGCAACGTGGTCTTCGCCCGTCGCTCCCCCGGGCTCTCGGGCAGCCAGGGGGCGCTCGAGGTGGCCCTGGCTCCTGGCGCCCGGGTCGGGTTCCTCGAACTCCGCTCGGAACTGGCGGGAGAACACGGGGGCGATCGCCGGGTGACCTTCCTCCGGTCAGCGGGTGGGGTGGCGACCCGCCCCGCTCGCCTGGAACTCGCGTTCAGCCAGGACGGGGGCCATTCCTGGGAGGTGGCGCCCGCGGCTGCCGAGCCGGGCGAACCCGTGAGCGTCGCCGTCCCCGAAGTGTCCGACTTGACGGAACCCGTGAGCGTCGCCGTGCCCGGGGTTTCGGTCGGGGCCCTGGCGAAGGCGGTTCCGCCCGCGAAGTGTGCCCCTTATCTCGCAGGGGAGACCGTGGCCCGATCCCTTCCGGCGGGCACCCTGCGGCTCCGCTTCGTGATCCGGGGAAGTTCGCCCGTCGTGCTGGATGACCTCGTCGTGGCCGCAAGCCTGCATCCCGTGCCGGACTGCGAGCTACCGCTGCCGGTTTGCAACATGCCCCTTCCGGTTTGCGATCTGCCCCTGCCGGTTGAAGAGGCGCCTCTCGAGCCGGCCAGCGCACGTCCCGAGGACTAGGCTCCGCGCGCTTCCGGAGGCTTGACCCCGGCCGATCGCCTGCCTAGCATAGCGATGTGGCAACGGAGGTTCCCCGGCACGGTCATCCGCCCGGCGCGTGTCGAATCCATCCGTCCTCCTTCCGGGCCATCGGCCCGGGGCTCGGGACAGGTTCCCGTGCAGCTGTTCCAGCGGGTTCCCGGCTCCCTGGTCGTCCGTCTCGAACAGGCCGCGTTGCGGCGCAGCGTCCAGGCCTTAGCCGATGCCGACACCCATTCGGCCGTCGTGTTCCGGCTCGCCAACCCCGCTCGCCTCAAGCAGGATCTGGTCGTCGCGGCTGCGAGCGGAGCCGGAGCCTACCAGGCCACCTTCGCCGACCTGCCCGCGGACGAGAGCGGCGGCTACACCCTCACGGCCTCCCTGTGGCGCGACATCGCCAGTGCGAGCGTCCTGACGGATCCGGGCTACCAGGACCCCGACCGGCTGGTGGGCCTGGGCTCGGCCACGGTCTCCATCGTGCCGGGCGAGTCCCGCACCGTGGCGCTGACCATCCATGCCGTCGGAGCTCCGGTGCTGCGCTACAAGGGTTGGGTCGTCGCTCCGGATGCCCTCTCTGCAGGGATGTCCAGCCTCGAATGCGACACCGGCGTGACGCTCGCGGGCAATCCCCTCGGCACCCGGCTCGAACTCGAGACCTTCTTGCCGGGGGCCTCCTCGCTGCTTGCGAGCGCGTCACTTCCCGTCGCCAGCTGGCCCACCTCGCCGGCGACGGCCACCTTCAGCGTGGCCGTGCCGGACACGACCGAGGCGTCGACGTCCTTCCGGGCCCGCCTGCGCCTTTCCGGGGGGACGGGGCCTTTCTCGGTGCGCACGTGGCCCCTGGTCGTCTCGCGCCTGGTCGTGTCCGGCACCTCGCCGGCGACGGCTTCGGCCCGGACCAGCGTCACCCTCGAGGGGGCCGGATTCAGCCCGGTTCCCGCCGAGAACGCCGTCACCTTCGGGGGCATCGCGGCCGATGTGGCCTCGGCGAGTGCGACCCGGCTCACCGTCACGGTGCCCTCGTGGGCGACCAGCGACGTGCAGGTGCGGTTCGCGGGAGTGTCAGCGACGCAGTCGTTCACGGCCACGGCGCCGACTCTCTACCACGACGCGGGCAGTGGCCTTGCAGCGTACCTCAATGGGCCGCTCTTGCTTGCGAAGTTCGCGGGTCCCTCAGGTATCTGCGGGGATGCTTCGGGGAGCGTCTACATCGCCGATACGATAAACAGCCAGATAAGGAAGATCGGCACCTCGAATACCGTCTCGACGTTTGCTGGCGTGCAGAGCCCGGTGGGGATCGCGTGCGACTCCCAGGGGCGCGTGTATGTGTCGCTGGTCGGGCCGGTCATCCGGGTTTACTCGTCCGCGGCCTCCGTCTTGAGCACCCGGCCCGTGAATGCCGGTCCTGCCGGGATGTGCCTGGACCGATCGGACAACCTCTATGTGGCCTACGGCAGCGGGACGAACAAGGTTGTCAGGTACGACAGTTCCGGTGCGGTCCTGGCGACTTACGGGACGGGGGCTGCTCAGTCTTCGGGCGACGGTGGACCTGCGACCGCGGCCGGACTGGTCGACCCTTACGGGGTCTGCCTGGATGGGCAGGGCAATCTGTTCGTGACGCAGCGCAATGCCCATCGCATCCGGAAGATCGACACGAACGGCGTCATCACGACCGTCGCGGGGACCGGGGAGAGCGGGTATTCCGGCGACGGCGGTCCGGCGACCCAGGCCACGCTGAACTAGCCGACCGGAGTGGCCATGGACCCCTCGGGCAACCTCGTATTCGTGGATTCGGTGAACTACCGGCTCCGGGTGATCGATCGATCGGGGACCCTCTCGACGGTCGCAGGGGGGGGACTTATGCTCCCAGCGTCGGTGGTGGCTATGCGCCGACCCTGGTCCGGCTCTACACCATCCGCCTGATCGGACTGGATGCGCTGGGCAATCTCCTGATTCCGGACTACGAACGCCATCGGATTTACCGGATCACCGGTCTTTGAGTGGGGGTGGGGACGGCCCATCGGGCCGTCCCCACCCTGGAATGGCCTCAGCGCTGGCTGCCCATCAGCCGGGTGCACAGGGCCGCGGCGATCGCCCCCGGCTCATCCGTCGGGGCGATCCCGAACCGCCCACAGGCCGTCTCGAGCAGGGTGTCCGGGTCATCCAGCCCGAGCCAGCGCGCCCCCAGCGTGCCCAGCAACCGGGCCTGTCGTCCGTTCACGAGTGCCACGAGAGCCGCGACGAGCCCGAGCACGGTGTCCCGATCGCTCGGCTGACCGGCCGAGAGCAGGTCGATCACGGACTCGGCGGCACGGGTGAGCGCGCCCTGCGCCTTGCGGGCCTCGTCGGGGTCGGCCGTGGCGATCGCCTCCAGGGCCTCGAGCGTCGGCGTCCAGTCTCCCCGTTCGGGGGAACCCCACAGGCCATGGGCCTGCTGGGCGAGCAGGACCTGACCGAGATCCGGGCCGGATTTGCGCCGGGAGCGTCTCTGGCGAGGGGCGGACATGGGCGCCGCCGGTTCAAATGCCGCGTTGAGCCCGTAGAGCGTCGATTGGTCTGGCATCGAGTCGGCTTCCGGGGGGCTCATGAAGCTCAAGAGCATCTCGTGGCTCCGGGACCTGGGATCATCGGCCACTCGGAAGGAGCACGCAAGGGTGTTCGCGCTTGCTTGCCGCCATATCATCTGGTCCGGGATGTCTTCCTGCGGCTGCCTGAAGGGGATCGCCACGGGCACGTGCACCGACACGGGCTGCCGGTTGCCGTCCACGGGCCCCTCGGCATCGACGAACGCCCAGCTCGTGAGCGGCGTCAGCACCTGGTGCTCCAGGGCGAGGGCCGTCAGGCGCTGGCGATTCCAGCCCCGCGTCGGGGGCTCGGGCCAGCCGTCCCCGTTGCAGCCCGTGCATCCGACGATCCGGACGTCGCCGCGATCCCACGGCTGCCGGTCGTCGAGGTCGGCGAGGCCCTCCTGCACGGTCTGGCGGGCCCACAGCCGATCGAGCCCGGTGGCGGTTCCACCCTGCGCAAGTTCGAGATCGAGCGAGAGGGTGGTGGGGCCTGAAGGGCCCTGGCCCATGACGACCATCCGGGCCGGACCGCGTCCCGTGAACCGCCCCGTGAGCGAGACGGGCTGCCCGTCGACGATCGCCGGGAGGCGCGAGGGGACGAGGTCCTCGACCGTGATGCCCTCGAACCGGATCCACGGATCGAGCAGGCGCGGGGCCAGGAGGCTCGCGAACTGCGTGACGACGCGGTCCTCGATCGCCTCGCCCGGCACGATGTCCACGGCGTCCCCGCCCGTGAGGCGCGCCATCCGCGTGAGCAGCCCCTGGACGACGTTGTGGCCGATCCCGAAGGCGTGGATCCGGGCCTGACGGTGGATGCCTCCCTGATCGCGGTGCTTCCGGATCAGGTCGAGCATCGTATCCTCGTGACCCACCTGGGCATCCGTGAGCAGCACGACGATGCCGCCCGGGGAGAGTGCGAATGCGCGTTCCAGCGCCTTGTCGAGATCCGTTCCGCCGTGAGCCTCGATGCGCGAGATCCAGGCATCGGCCCGGGCGAGCGTGTCGGGTCCGTAGGTCAGGGGTTCGGGAGCGAGGGTTTCCAGGTCATTGTCGAAGGCGATGACCGAGAACCGATCCCCCGCCCGGAGCTGGCGCAGGCTGAGCTGCAGGGCCCGGCGCGCTTCCACGATGGGGTCACCCCCCATCGAGCCCGACCGGTCGAGGAGGAACACGACCTCGATGGGCTGGCGCGGTCCCTCGAGGTGACCCGCCAGGTCGGGCACGACGAGCGCGGTGAACGTTCCCTGTCCGGCCACCACCTCCGTGTCCACCCAGGCGAGGCCCTGACCGGGCAGTCCGGCCAGCTCCAGCACCAGGTCGCGGTCGAGCGGCTCGAGCGCGTCCCGGAAGCCCACGTGGATCCCGCCCTCGCCGCGCTTGCAGCTGACGCGGTGCGAGGGGCTCTTCACCTCGAGACCGGGCCGATCGGGGACCACCAGATCGAACGCGAGCTCGTACCCCGGCTCGAAGGCCACGGGGGGCGAGATCCGGTCCGCATCGGGAACGCTCGGCGTGGGCTCGGCGTGGCCATCCATCGTCCGGTCCCCGGCGCGTCCGCCGCCCATGTAGCGCGGCGCGACCATCGTGGGGATCCGCCACCGCAGGAAGCCATCGGCCGGTTCGAGCGGCACGAGCAGGGTGAGCTGAACTGTCGTCGGGTGCGTGGCATCCAGGTTACCGAGCGAGAGGTTGAAGACCTCGGGGCGTTCCTCCTCGAGGAGAGCCGCCTTCTGGCCGCGCTCGACGGCGTCCGTGTAGCGCCGGTGCGCCTCCTCGCGCTCGAAGACCCGGCCCTCGATCGCGCGGCCATTGACGGACACGCTCACGTCGAGGACGGCGGAGTCCGTCGGCAGCGGAAAGGTGTAGATGGCCTCGAGGGCCACGCCCTGCGGGGACGGGGCGAAGACCTGGGTCAGCTCCATCCGGGCGAAACGCCCGAGGAGGCGGCCGGCGAGGCGCACGGAGCGCAGCGGGAGAGCGGTCTGCCCTCCGAGCCGCAGGAGCGGGGTATGGGGTCGGGCAAGCGGGGTGGGCATGGCGATTCTCCCTTGTGGGCGGCGAGGGACGGAACGCGTGAGCGGCTCGGAGCGGGGACCTGGCCCGTCAGGGCGAGGGCCGGATCCGCGCGAGGATCTCGGCAGCCAGCCGGTGCATCTCGGGAGGGGCGTCCTCCGCGAGGTGCAGTTCGAGGCCGGGGCCGAGCACGTGACGGGACCACCGGCTTCCCGTCGGGACCTCGCGTGGAGGACCGGCGGGGGTGGCCTGGGCGGTGGTCGCTTCTGCGACCGCCGCCTCCGGGGGGGCTGTCGGGGCCTGCTCGAGGGCCGCTACCCAGTCCTCGAGCGCCTGACCGGAGAGGGTGCCGAGTTGGTCGGCGATCGCATCGAGGGACCAGAACCGCTCCTGCAGGCGCTTGATCGCCTGCAAACGGACGAGGTGTTCGTGGTCGTAAGAGGTCTCCGGACCCCGCAGGACGGGGGCCGGCAAGAGACCCCGCTGCACGTAGTAGCGGATGGTCCGGGGGGTGACGCCGCAGGCCTGGGCCAGTTCGTTGAGGCGGTAGGTCGTCACCACGGGGGGCTCCTTATCTCGACACTTTCAGTATCCATCGTGACAGTAATGGTGTCAAGATGATTTATCCGGAATGCCGGATTTTCTCGAGTCACATCCGGAGAGGCCTCGAGGCCAACAAGGACGTCGATCAGCGCCCCGATTCGAAGGTAGAGGCACGGTCGGGCGGGGTATGAAAACTTCATAGACACGTGAGCGAGGGGCTGCATGACAGGCTTTCTCGGCGGCGTTCCCCAGCCCGGTTCCGGAAATCTCCCCGTCCGCAGGGCCGCGAAGACGACGCGCCTCGAATGGCCGCTGGGTGTACCGCAGTCGCCGGACACGGCGCCGGACAACCCGCCGGCCGTGAGAGGGCGCCCGGCTGGCCTGTTCGGGAACCTCCGCAGCCAGCTAGGGCTTCCACCCGCGCGGCCGCCCCGGACTCCCGCGCCTGCGCCGTCGTCGGCTCCGACCGCTGCCGCCGGGGCTGAACCGGCTCCGCCGTCCGAACTCGAGCTCCTCCGGAAAGCCCTCTCCGATGTTGATGGCCTGCAGGAACAGCTCGATAACCTGTCTGCCCGCCTGACGTCTGCCGTCGCCGGTAGGCTCTGGTCCACCCTGAACGGGCTGCTCGGCGCTTCCCCTCGTGCCGAGTCGGGGGCGATCGGTGGACGGGAACTCGTCAGCCAGGTCCTGTCCGACCTGGCTGATCCAGCGAGCATCTGCCAGGGGGATGGGACGGATACGTGCACCATCACCTCGCTCCAGGTCATGCTGGCCAGAAGCATGCCGGACGAGTATGCCCGGATCGTCGGAGATCTGCTGACGACGGGCGAGACACGTCTCAAGGACGGGACCGTCGTCCAGTCTCAGGAGCGTGACTTCCAGGTCCAGGAGGGCCGGACCGCCGTGTCAGACGCCTTCCAGGAGTCCCTGTATCGACTGGGTCAATCGCTGGAGTCCGTCGTCTCGAACGGCCGAGGCCCGGACCGGAGAGGCCGTGGCCGGAACGTGACAGGATCCCTCCAGGGAGGGAGTTGCCGGCGTTTCGGGCGCTTTTCCCTTCGCGCCTGTCGAGCCACGTTTGCCGGGCAGATCGAAGGGGGACTCTCGGCCATGGCGTTCAATGCGCTCTTCCGGAAGGTGACGGGGAGCAACGCCACGGTCATGGACCCCATCCCGGGGCTCTGGCAAGACATGGCCATGCGGAAAAACCTCGATCGGTTGAATGTGACAGCACTTCTGAAGCCCGAGGGAGATTCCGGGGTTGGCCATGCGGTCGTCGTGGAACGTGTCTTCCGTGACCGAGGCAAGCTGGTCGTCCAGTTTGATGATCCGGCGGTCAAGGGGAACCAGGTCCTGCCCCTCGCAGACTTCAAGGCGCGCGTGGAGCAAATGGTCGTCCCGCCAGGCATGGCCTCCCGGGCCATGGCACGCCATAGAGCCGACGCCCTGGCGACGGGCAGTTCCAACCCGGGTGGAGTGACGGGGCTGGCCACCGTGTCTCGCACCCCGGGCCAGTTCTCCGTGAACGTCCGCCCCGCATCCCGGACGGCCGTCCAGGCGTCCTACCGGACCAGGGGTTGAAGTACGTGGGCTCGAACGACCCGGGGCCTTGTATGATGGGCTCCGCTGTCCGAGCCATCGCAAGGTTCCGGTCCGGAGATCAGAATCCCTCGATCGCCACGAGGCCGCCCTCGTCCACGAACATGATGGACAGAAAGAAGCGTCCGGACACGGGTTCGAGCGTCATGGTCGTGCTTCAGCAGTCAAGGCCCCCCGAGACGACCCCATGGACCCTTCACCGCAAGCAAGCGCAGACACCCGGGACAAACCCGGGGCCTGCGTACCCTGCGCGGGCACGTCGCGTGTCCGGGGCAGGGCGTGTGACATGGAGTCAGGTCGAATGCAGGACGCCGCGACCTCAGCGGGGACGATTCTGCTGATAAACGGCGTCCAGTCCCTCGGTTTCGATGACCCGGAGAACGGCTGCGCGCCGCGTTGACCATGCGGGGTGAGAACCCGTGCTCTCGTCGTGGCTGGCACCACGTTGCTGTCCGGCATTTTTTTCCATCTGATCGATGGAGCGAAGGGCAGCACGCGGATCAAATCCAGCTTTGGCCATCAAGCGGACTCCGGCCACATCTGCAGCCAGTTCCTGTTCGTGCTGGAGCGTGTTGAGTTCGGACAAGGTCTCTTGCTTCGCGGATGCGGGAACCGCAGGATCGTCCAGAACCGCATCGATGACCTCCGCGGATTTTGCACCCGAACGAGAGTCATTATGCCGGTCATGGGCCAGTTCATGCGCCAGAACGAAAGCCAGCATGTCATCGTCGTGGGTTGCAGCCAGTTTTTCAGACACCGTGATCTTGCCCGCTCCGAGCGAGGATGCGTTGACGTCGTTGCTTTGTTGTTCCAGGACCTCGACGGGATAAGGCTCCGCGGTGTTCCGGGTCAGTCGGTCCATGATGGCGTTCGCACGTTCGGCCACGCGTCCGTCACGACGCAATCCCCAGCAAGCGTCTTCAGAACTTGAAACTCCCTGAGCCCCCTTGCAGTTTTCGATCGCCATCTCCCTGGTTGTCTGCAAAAGGACTGTGGCGTCGTCAGCGTGTCGAGGAGCACGCTTGTTCTTTTCATAGGTCTCGCGAACCGTCGCCCTCGCGTGAAAACCATTCACGGCAGTGCTCACGTCTTCTCGAACCCGATCATTCAATCCGGCGGCGGTCCTGTCCGGCAAGGACAGGGTCGTGGCCTGTCCCCGTGCCGGTGTACGCGTGAGATCACCCTCGACGCGCACGCGTCCCTCGGATGCGTCAGGCGCCGCCTCGCGGCCGCCTGGCACGGCAGGTGCGGAGATTCGCGATCCGTTCTTCGGGACGATTTGACCGGCGATGGAATTCATCATGGACTCCGATATCTCGCTGCGGAACGGGGCGGTGTTCAGGTGTTATGGCGCCTTGATTCCGAAACATCGTCAAAGCTGTTTTAAATGGTCAATAAAAGTGAACAAGCTCCGATGTCAGGACGTCTGCCGCTGCACGGCCCGCTCGTCAGGGAAGGGGAGCGAGGTCGTGACGGCAGGTAACCGTCAGGGACCGGCCATGCGGTTCCACCTCGGCTCGGCTCTTTCTCCCGTGATACCGCGAAAAAACAAAAAACAAGCTCTTAATGATTCCAGAAACAAGGCCTCGACTTTCTGGTTCCATAAAACAGGCATCTCATATCGCGCTGGTAACTCCAATGTCGGAACCCCTGAAACAATTCCTCCTGGAGGGTGCAGCGTGAACATCACGAGCAAGTTGCTTGATAATCCCGTGGGCCGCATGATCACGCGGAAGCCGCCTTCCAAGCCGGCCGGGAGCCCGCAAACGGGCTGTAAAAACCCGTCCCTTGCCAAGGGGACCCTGAGCACCCTGAAACTGGACACGCTTCCTCCGAGGCTGCAATCCTTTCAAAAGGAGTTCGATCGCGTGCAAAAATCGGAGCAAAACGGCCCATTGAGTGCTGCTAGTAATTTCCTGAGGTCGCCAATGGCGCCTCGTCTCGGCTGGTACAAGGACGAGCTTCAAAAGTTCGCCAGTCAGTCGCCAACCAAGACCGGCATGCCAGAAATGCCGCCGAGAATCGACAAGTCTTACTTTGCTGAGAGCGTCCGCCCCCAGGTCAAGAAGCTCGGTGACTGGATTCTGGGGCAACCGTCCGGATCCAGTCTCACGCCGGCAGATGTTTACAAAAAATCGCTCGAGTTGAACAAGAACAACACTTTCGAGGCCAGATTGACGGCGCATAACCTCATGAAGGATGTCACCGCAAGTTCCAGGGGGGCAGTGTCATCGACGGCCGAGATCCGTGCCAGAGATCAGCAGATCGAGTCGCGCCTCATCAACCTGCGCGAGTCCAGCGACAAAAATCCTGACAAGATGGGGCCCTGGTACCGATTTTTCGGCGCTGGACTCGCAGATTCCGTGATGCAAGGCGGGGTGGTTGACAAGGTTGACATGTGCGGAGATTTTGGCGAGGACGTGATCACCAAGGCCTCGCTGAAGATGTGGGCAAAATGAAAAATGCCTGATGACATCCTGTTCTGCCGTGCATCCGTTGAACGTGGCGATCGTCAGGCCCCGTGGTGCGAAGCGGGATCGCCCAGGTCGTGCCGGATCGATGCGATTTCAAGACCCTTGCAACGGGTAAATGATGGGTATGACTCCGTTCGGTCGCGTATCGGGAGCGTGTGTCATCTGTCCTGAGGTCGTCATTCGATGCGTCTATCAAGAGTTGTCAGACTGTCTTTATTGATCGTCGCGGGCTGTGCGACCGTTCCAGGACCGACGTTTCCGGACCGCAACCAGGCATCGGTCCTGTCGCCAGCCCTGGTCACCGCGAACACCCCGGGACCTTCGCAAGTCCTGGGGCGTGGGCGTGTCGTGGATACGGATGGTAAACCGGTCAGCGGGGCCCGGGTGCGGGTTTTCGGTGCGGATACCCTTCCTGACATCCTCCGCGATACCCGGCCCAATCCGTTGACGGACAGCCGCCCCAATCCGATCGTTTCCAACAACGGTGGTGCGCTCGTTTCCAGCAACGCATCAGGCTGGTCCGTTGCGCCTGGTCCTGCGTCACGGCGCACGCAGGCCCTGCTCGAAGTGGCGACGGACGTCGACGGAGCCTTCTCGCTATCCGTTCCGGCGGGGAGTTACAACGTCGAGGCTGAAGCATCGGATCGCAAGACCAAGGCCTGGGTGGCCAACATCGTCGTGAAGCCCGACGGGGACTTTCAGACCGGCCTCTTGACTTTGCGCCCCACCGGCCAGATCACCGGCAAAGTCGTGGTACCGGATGCAACCGTCACCGACCTGCGCAAGACCCAGGTCGGCATCCCCGGCTCGTCTTACGTGGCGAGCACGACCGAAAGCGGGGAATTCGTCCTGGCAGACCTTCCCGAGGGGCAATTCCAGCTGTTTGCCTGGCATCCGACGCTCGGAGAAGGGATCCTCGATGCGTCCGGCGGTGTGCGTGTCAATTCGTCGCAGACGACGAAGGTCCCGGACCTCGTCTTGCGCCGGGTCAAGCCGGTGGTTGATTCGATCGTGGCACAGGACTCGGGTAGACCGGTGGATGCGGCAGCGCCGGGAACGGTTCTCATACTCAATGGAAGGAACTTCGGGGCCAGCAGTGGCAGGTCGCTGGAACTGAGAATTCAGGGTGTGCCCGTTCCGGATCCGGTTCGCCTGTCCAATGAACGGATCCGGTTCGTGTTGCCGGACCTGGTACAGAATGGAAATGTGACGGTCAAGGTCGACCAGGAGTCTTCCGATCCCAGGATGTTGCGCGTCGTGAAGTCCCTGTCATGGACCCAGGCAAAACTGGTCCTGACCGTGAATGCGACGGCCGACTTGCACGATTTCCTGGAAGTCCGGGATACGGCCGGTGACATCGTTCGTCGCGTCGTGGATGCCGGCCAGGTCGTCAGACGCCCTGCGGAGGTGAGTTTCAAATCAGACAGCGATGCACGTATCTACGTCGAATCAGGTGGTCACGTCCTCCAGGCTCTTTCGGACGGTAAGGCGACCGTGACGGCGAAAGCAGGAAGTCTGCCGCCACGGTCGCTGGATATCGAGGTTGTCAGAAGTGGACAGCCTTCACCTGCTCCGATCACCTCACCGGGTCCCTCGCCCTCCCCCCCCCCGGCGCCAAATCCGGTACCCACGGCGGCTCCGACACCAACCCCTGTAGCAACCCCGGCACCCACCCCGGCACCCACGTCATCACCGGATGGTCTGTATCCCATCGGTAGGCTTGCTCCTGATGACACCGGGCCAGCGCACACCCATCATGATTATGTGGTCACCAAGGATGGGGTTGCCAGTACGTTCGTGTGGATCCCGGTGTTTCAGGCGTACCAGTTGATCGCGCCAGGAAACTGTGGGTACGCGGGTAAACCCGTGGGTTTCTGGGTCAAGGACCAACCCTCGTCGGGTGCTCGTGATGTCGACTGGGCTGTCGAGACCTTCGGCGGATTCTATGCAGGCAAGTTCGAGGCGAGCCACGCCGACGCGACTCCTGGCAATGCTGCTGACGGAACCGGCGCGAGCGCTGGCGATTCGGCGGAACTGAAAGTCGCGCGGTCTTGCATACCGTGGGTGGATATCACCTGGTACGATGCCAGAAACATCTGCAAAAGTTATCATCCAAATGGCCACATGATGACGGATTTCGAATGGACCGCCCTGGCTGTCTGGTCGACGATCAACCGGGTGGAGATCCGGGGAAACAACTCCTCGAATCGCACCGACAGTCTCGACTCGGCCGTCACGTTCGTGCCAGACCCGACTGTCTGGGGGCGTTCCCTGACGGGAACCGGAACAAAAGCGTCGTGGGCCAGCGGGACCAACAGAACGACCCATACCGGAACCACCGACGGTGTGTATGACCTGAATGGCAACGTGGAAGAGTGGACCTCGACGCTCGGAGGAAGTCGCTCGACCCAGAATTACACCGTGGACGGCGTGGACACGGGCGTACTCAAGACGGACATCGGCAAAGGATTCGTCTTCAGGCTGCATACGGCTCCCGGAGTGCGTCGTCTGGGAGTCCCTGCACCGCCGTCCGAGGATGAGGTATTCGGGTCGTCGGACCTCGGATGGGACGAGATTTTCAACAACCATCACGGTCCGGCCGTCACGGCCCGCGGTGGAAACTTCGGTGCTCGCGCTGCATCTGGCGTCTGGTGCCTGAACATCATCAATCCCAGCCCAGAGATGGTCTGGATGAGGGGGTTCCGGCCTGCCCTGCGCTTCTGAAGCAGCAGCAGGGTGCCTGGCATCTCCGGGCGGTTCCTGAACGGGTTCGTGGGTTCCAGGCGGCCGGGACGATTCAGAAACCCTCGATCGCCACGACGCCGCCCTCGTCCTCGTGCATGATGGACAGGATGAGCGTCTTGCCGCCCGGCAGCCAGGACGGACCCGTGGGCTCCCCTCCCGCGATCTCCGCGATGCGCATGAGCGAGCCGTCTTTTTCGAGTCGCAGGACCTCGTTGCGGCCATGCGTCTCGAGGTTGGCATCGAACTGGTCCTCGCAGATGAGCAGGCGCCCCTGGGCATCGAAGAGGAGGTTGTCGGGATTCGCGAGGCGCTTCCCGTCGCCCTGGACGAGCGACGACAGCACGCAGGTGCGCGGATCGAGCTTCAGGACGCGTCCGAAGGGATCGTTCACCCCTTGCAGGTGGTCCTTCGGTCCCTTCGTCACGTAGCCGGTTTCGGCGATCGCGAGTGACCCGTCCGGGGCGATCTGGATGTCTTCCAGCCGCCGTAGCACGGTGGCCCCACCGTCACGAGCCTCGATGTGCGCGTTGAGGGGATCCTGGACGGGGACCCAGCGGTGATGCGTGGCGTCGAGGGCCGAGAGCTTGCCCGACGACAGATCACGCGGACGGTCCGCCACGAACCGGTAGAGGAAGGCCTCGGCGAAATCTTCCGTGACGTAGACGGTCCGCTCGTCCGGCATGACCACGGCGCTTTCATGGCTGAAGTGTCCGAGGCCCGTCCGGCGGAACTGCTGGCCGGCACCCGTGAGGCCCTTGACGCCGATCTCGTAGATCCAGCCGACCGAGGCACCCGGGTGGTCCGGACCGATGCGTTCCGTCAGGAAGGCCTTCTGCTGCTGCCAGCGATCGCCCGGGTAGAATGCCTCGGGATATTCCTCGCCGGAAAGGATCGTTCCCCAGGGCGTCACGGTGCCGGCGCAGTTGTTCTGCATCCCGCCCACCCACTTGCGGCCCGAGACGACCTTGCCGTCTGCGAGTTCCAGCCGCGTGAAGTGCCCGCCCCAGCCATCCCGGCCGAGCTTGAGCTCGTGGCCGACCATCACCGTCGTCGAGGTGGCGCCCGGGAAGACGGCCGTCAGGTCGTTGTGCGGGGCGAAGGTCGTGCCATCCGAGAGCTTCTCCCCGGCGCGGATGAGCACCCGGGCGGACAGGCCGGGGGCCAGGTCCGACAGGAGGTCGGGCAACGAGGATGCCTGAGACACCTGGGCGATCGCCAGGGCTGCGAAACCGAGGGCGACGGGTACGAGGCGGCTAGCGGGCATGGTGGGGCTCCTGTCTTGGGCGAGGACGTTGCCATGCTAGGAGCCCCGGGAAGGCGGGTCAAGTGTCAGGGCGTGGGGCCTTCGGCGAACCACACATCTTCCAGCAGGTGCTTCTCCCCGTCCTGCGTGAAGGTCGAGACCATGCGCGTTTCGGCCGCGTCACCGACCAGGTGGTAACCGAGGTCGATCGCCGTGATGCCAAGGTTTTCACATGTCCGGAGTTCGTCAGGCGTGACCAGGGCATCGTGGTTGGCATCGATCCAGACCTTGAGATGCTCGAGGTCCTGGCCTGAGACCGCATGTCCAGGCCGGGGCTTGAACGAGGGAACGGCCAGGCTGGCTACCTGGGTCCGCTTCCCGAACATCCGAGCGGCCTTGATGAAGCCATTGCCGTCGAAGTGGCCACCGAACAGGTCGAGGCCCGTGATCTTCCCGTCACCTTGCGCGATGCGGGTGACACGCCCATCCCGATCATCGACCAGCAGACCGTCACCTGTCGCCTGGAGCCACTCGTAGCGCCCCGGTTTGCCAAGACCCCGCAGATCGAACGTGACCGACCCTTCCTGGGTGAAACCTGCATCCGGGTTGTACCGCGCCGCACCGGTGGCTTTGCCCGTGACGTTGATCCGGCCGTCGTGATTCAGGTCGAGAGCGAGCGGGCTGTACAGGAAGGATGCGATGATGGTGTGCGTTTTGCCGTTGACCGTGACCTGCCCTCCCTCGCCATAGTGTGTTTCGAGGTTCCCCCACCACGACTGGTTCAGGGTCCCCACGTACTGTCCGCTGCGGGTGAAGACCATCGACTGACTACCGCCCAGCGTACGGTTCCGGTCTGCGTCACTCATCGCGTCGATCGTGGCATGCATGATGCCTCGCGTCAGCGTTCGGTAGTTGAATCCCGTGTTCGAATCGCCCCAGGCGGTCCAGTTGACCTTGTAACTGCCGACGGACCAGCCATTCTGCCAGGATGCCGTCGAGAAGATGAGCACATCTTCGAGCACCTCACGCCAGGTCCGGGTGGTGACCGTCACGAGGGTCCTGCGCTGGCTGTCCTCGCGCGTTTGCGACAGGGTCACTTCGGTCCGGGTGTCACCGGAGGTGCTGATTCCGGCAGCCGGTACGCCCCTGTAGGTCAGGGGATTCGCCACCGGGACATAGCGCGTGATGGGATCTTGTCGGGTCCGCTCGACGGGAATCTCGATGTCGACCTCGACGTTCTTCCGGATGCTGCGCACCGTCCGTTTGAAAGTCTTCCCGTCGCGCACCTCGACCTGCTGTTGGGTCCTCAGGGTCGCTTCCTCGCGCGTCCGTTCACCCGCCCAGGCCGGGAGGCTCACCGCGACCATCGCGCTTGCGAGCCCCAGGACGTTCCGCTTCATATCCCCCCCGATCATGAAAGACCTCCCTGGCGAACGACCCTGCGCGAACTCTCCAGGTACGCCCCCGGACGCACCACGAGGAGGTTTTCGCGACTTCGCGCCGTCAACTTGATTGGGCGCGTGTTTGCAACGTGTCGAGATTCGATGAAACTCGAGGGTCAGCCACGATATTGCTCGCCGCAGGTGCGGCAATAGATACCCAGAACCTTGCCTGTATGACGCTCGCGCACCCGGGTCAGTTCGTGTGTCCGGATGCCGCAGGCCTGGCACGGGTAAACGGCCTGACGGGCTCGAGGAGCTGCTGCCATGCCTCTTCCGGCTTCACGCGACCGAGCCTGTGCCAGGGACGTGGAACGACTCAGGGCCATCCCCGTTCCCGCCAGCAGGACGATCGCCGTGACGCCGAAAAGGATCTGGAGATCCATGGCTCGAATCAGGGATTCCTGTCACCCGACTGCAGGAGGTCCATCCGGTATCTATCCAGATTGTCGACGACCATCGGCACCTGGCTCTCGACGGCAGAAGCCTCGAATGCAGGATTCGGTCCCAGATCCTCGAATCGCGGTAGCACCAGGTTCGGCAGGTTCCAGGGAATCTCGGGCATTGCACCACCCGTTCCAGGCTTGATGGGGCCATCCGTCTGGATGAGCGGCATCGGTCCGGTGAAGCGGTCGAGACCTCCGAACCAGGTCGGGGGGGTCATCGGACGGAACCTCCAGACCTTGAGCACGTTCCCGTCGATGTAGGCAACCCGGGTCCACGGGAACTCGCGGTTGTCGAAGAGTCGCTTCCGGGCCGTGGCCAGGGCGAAGACGTATTCGGGCCGGAAGGAAACCCCCCGATCGTCGGAAGCCACGATGAGCGGGGCTCCGATAGGGGCATCGAACCGACCGATGAAGACGGCCTTGACGGCCTGGGCTTGCAGACCCGGTCGAGCAAGCTTCAGCAGGACCGTGCGATTCAACTGCTGTTGCTGCTGGGCTGCCTGCTGTTCAGGGGTCAGAGGCTTGATTTCCGGAGCCCCTGCGTACACGGGGCCCATGAGCCCGTTGTCCCGCTTGTACTCCTCGAACGATGTGGCCAGCTGGTCATCGATGATCAGCAGGTCGAGTTTCTGATCCGTCGCGAACATCTCCGGTTTGAGCAACACGCCCCCCTGGGCGGGCTCGATTTTCGGCAGGCTGGGCAACGAGTCCAGTTCGGCCTTGATGATCTGCACCTGACCGATATCGGGGCGCTTGTAGGCCACGGTGAGGGTCGGAAAGCTCCCCATCTTCTCCCGGTAGGCGCGCACCATGAAGAAGACCTCGGGGGCCATCTTCAGCGTGCCGTCGGGTTCGACCATCGCGGCCCCGTAGGGCAACTGGTTCAGGTCGAAGAAAACCGCCGCCAGGGTCTCCGGTCGGAGGCCTTCGAGTCCCCCGCCGTTGAAGGTCAGGTGGACCCGGCGGTCCGCGAACTGCTGCTGCTGCTCCTTCTGTTTCCGGACGACATCCACCTTGCCGCCGATCGCGACCTCGGACGTCACGTTCTGACCCACGGCATCCGGGATGAATCCGACCTCGCCCTCGATCGGGCTGTCGCCTTCCTGGCCTTCGAGTTCGAACTCGCGTTGCGTGCCGTCTTGCAGTTCGACGGTGACGGTCTGCTTTCCAGGCTTGTTGGGTCGGAAGACCATCTTGCCGCTGTCATCGAATGCATAGTCGATGGCCTTGCCGGCATCGTCCTTGACCGACTTGATGTCTTGTTTGTCGAGGATCTCTTCTTCGCCCGTCTCGGCATTGACCGTCTTGAGGGACAGGCCGAACTGGGCCAGCAACTTGCTGGCCTGGTTGATCTGGCTCGGTGAGAGATTGGTACATCCCGCCAGGGACAGGGCCAGGAGCCCCAGGGTAAGGCGACGCATGGACATGGGGGAACACCTCCGATCGCTAGGTGATTCCCCTGTACCCGGACACATCGTGGATGATGCATCCAAGGTAGGGCCCTGACATGTTGGAGCGTGAGGACCCTGTCCGGTCGATCGGGATCAGATTCAGATGTGGATGGCGCGTTTCCCGACGGCCAGAGCGGCTTCCTTGACGACCTCGCTGAGCGTCGGATGGGCGTGGACCGTCCGGGCCAGGTCCTCGGCGCTGCCACCGAACTCCATGAGCGTCACGACCTCGCCGATGAGCTCCGAGACCTGTGGGCCGATCATGTGCACACCGAGCACGCGGTCGGTCTTCGAATCGGCCAGCACCTTCACCATGCCGCGCACGTCGTGATGCGCGCGTGCCCGACCATTGGCCATGAATGGAAAGGATCCGACGGTGTAGGCCACGCCATCCGCCTTGAGCTGCTGCTCGGTCTTGCCGGCCCACGCGATCTCGGGCGAGGTGTAGATGACCCAGGGGATCACGTCGTAGTTGACGTGCCCGGCCTGACCGGCGATGACCTCCGCGACCGCCACGCCCTCGTCCTCGGCCTTGTGCGCGAGCATCGCGCCCCCGATGACGTCTCCGATGGCATACACGCCCGGCAGATTGGTCTTGAAGTGTCCGTCGACCTTCACGAAGCCGCGGTCGTCGAGTTCCAGCCCCACGGCGTCGGCACCTAGGCCCCGGGTGTTGGGTACCCGGCCGACGGCCACGATCAGACGATCGACCTCGAGCAGCTGGCTCTCGCCCTTCTCGGCATACAGGACGCTCACGCCCTGCTCGGTCTTCTCGACGGTCTCGATGGAGACGCCGAGGTGCAGGTCGAGGCCCTGCTTCTGGAACTGCTTGAGGGCTTCCTTCTGGATGGTCTCGTCGGCCGCCGCGAGGAACGCCGGGCTGGCTTCGAGCACCGTGACCTGCGAACCGAGTCGCCGCCAGACGCTACCCAGCTCGAGGCCGATGACGCCCGCGCCGATCACGCCCAGCTTCGCGGGCACCTCGGGGAAGGCCAGAGCGCCCGCGTTGTCGACGATCCGATCGCCGTCGAAGGGGGCGATGGGCAGGGAACGGGGCACGGAACCCGTCGCGATCACGACGCGCCGCGCGCCGAATCGGGCGTCGCCCACGCCGATGACCCACTGATCGCCCTGGCGAGCGAGCAGCGATCCCCGACCGTGGATGCCCGTGACCTTGTTCTTGCGGAACAGGCCCTGGATGCCCTGCGTGAGCGTCCGGACGATCTCGTCCTTGCGACCGAGCATCTTGCCGAGGTCGATGGACACGCCCTCCACCTGGATCCCGTGGGCGGACGCGTCGTGCTGGATCTGCTCGAGGCGCTCGGAGGAGTCGAGCATGGCCTTCGAGGGGATGCAGCCGACATTGAGGCAGGTCCCGCCCAGGCTGGCCTTGCCGTCGGCACCGGTCCAGTCGTCGATGCAGGCGGTGCGGAGCCCGAGCTGTGCCGAGCGGATGGCGGCGACGTAGCCCCCGGGGCCTCCGCCGATGACGATGACGTCGAACAGTTCCATGGTGTGTCGGTGTCCTTCGTGTGGGCTAGATACCCAGGAGCATGCGGCTGGGATCCTCGAGCAGGTTCTTGAGCGTCACGAGGAACAGCACCGCTTCCTTGCCGTCGATGATCCGGTGGTCGTAGGAGAGCGCGACGTACATCATCGGGCGGACGACGACCTGACCGTTCTCGGCGACCGGTCGCTCGACGATGTTGTGCATGCCCAGGATGCCGCTCTGGGGAGCATTCAGGATGGGCGTCGAGAGCAGCGAGCCGAAGGTGCCCCCGTTGGTGATGGTGAAGGTCCCACCCGAGAGATCCTCGAGCGTGAGCTTGTTGCCACGGGCCTTCTCGGCGTAGCCGGCGATCGCCTTCTCGATCTCGGCCAGGCTCAGGGTGTCCGTGTTGCGCAGGACGGGCACCACCAGGCCCCGCTCGGACGCCACGGCGATGCCGATGTCGAAGAAGCCGTGGTACGCGATGTCATGGCCCTCGACCGAGGCGTTGATGACCGGGTACTGCTTGAGCGCCTCGGTGACGGCCGCGACGAAGAAGCTCATGAAGCCCAGCTTGATGCCGTGGCGCTTCACGAAGGCGTCCTGATGCTTCTTGCGCAGGTCCATCACGGCCTGCATGTTGATCTCGTTGAAGGTCGTGAGGATCGCGGCCGTGTTCTGCACCTGCTTGAGGCGTTCGGCGATCCGGGTGCGGATGCGGGTCATGGGCACCCGGCGCGTGACGCGCTCACCTGCGGCCACGGTCACGGTCGGGGTGACGACCGCGGAGGCGGCTACCGGTGCCGGAGCAGGCGGGGCAACTGCCGCCGGGGCGGGTGCGGGAGCCGCGGCGGCAGCCCCTTCCAGATGTCCGAGCACGTCGCCCTTGGTCAGCCGGCCGTCCTTTCCGGATCCGGCGATCGCCTCGGGGCTCACGCCCGTCTCGGCCACCAGCTTGCGGACCGCGGGGCTCAGGATCGCTTCGCCGGCCGCGGCCCCTGCGACGGGTGCAGGAGTCGAGGCCACGGCAGCTGCGGGCGCACTGGCAGCAGCGGGAGCGGCAGGGCTCGCCGCCGTGTCGATCACGGCGATGAGGTCGCCAGCCTGCACGACCTCGCCCTCGGGCTTCACGATCTCGACGAGCACGCCATCTTGCTGGGCATTGACGTCGAGTACGACCTTGTCGGTCTCGACGCCCACCAGCACGTCACCGCGCGACACGGCCTCGCCGACCCGCTTGCTCCAGGGGAGCAGACGACCCTCGGTGATCGATTCCGAGAAGGCGGGGCACTTGACTTCGATGCGCATGGCGACTCCTTGCGTGAACGGGGTGGTCGACGATCAGCGGCCACCGACGGCCCCGAGGGCCGAAGGGACTGCCTCGCCGAGGGCGGCGTCGATGAGGGCTTTCTGTTGCTCGAGGTGCTTGGCTGTCGACCCCACGGCGGGCGAGGCCGAGCAGGGACGACTCGCGAGCTCCAGCGTCTGATCCGCGCGCAGGCTGGCCCGGAGGGCATCGCGGGTCTCGCGCCACGCCCCCTGGTTCTCGGGCTCTTCCTGGGTCCAGACCACCGTGGCCTCGGGGTACCGGTCGAGTTCGGTGCGCAGCGCCTCTTCGGGAAAGGGATAGAGCTGCTCGAGGCGCACGAGGGCGACGTGCTCGAGGCGACGGCTCTCGCGTGCCTCGATGAGCTCGAAATAGACCTTCCCGCTGCAGATGACCACCCTCTGGATGCCTTCCGGCGAACGGTCGTCGCGGATGACTTCCTGGAAGCGGCCGTGGGCCAGTTCCTCGAGCGTCGAGACGGAGAGCTTGTGGCGCAGCAGGCTCTTCGGCGTCATGACGATGAGGGGCTTGCGGTACGGGCGAAGCATCTGGCGGCGTAGCATGTGGAACATCTGGGCTGGGGTGCTCGGGACCACCACCTGCATGTTCTCCTCCGCGCAGAGCTGGAGGTAGCGTTCCAGGCGGGCCGAGGAATGCTCGGGGCCCTGGCCCTCGAACCCGTGCGGCAGGAACATCACCAGGCCGCTGAGGCGCTGCCACTTGAGTTCACCGGCACTGATGAACTGGTCGATGACGGCCTGGGCACCGTTCGCGAAGTCCCCGTACTGGGCTTCCCAGATAACCAGCGTGTTGGGCTCGGTGCTCGTGTAGCCGTACTCGAAAGCCAGCACGGCCTCTTCCGACAGGGTGCTGTCGATGACCTGGAACCAGGCCTGGTTCGTGCGCAGATGCTGCAGCGGCAGGTGAAGTCTTCCCTCGGGCGCCCCACCGCGCGACTGGTCGTGCAGAGCGACATGACGGTGGAAGAAGGTACCGCGGCCGGCATCCTGCCCGCAGAGTCGGACAGGATGTCCCTCGGCGAGGAGCGTCGCATAGGCGAGGTTCTCGGCGAAGCCCCAGTCGATGGGCAACTTGCCTTCGGTCATCTCGACCCGTTGCTGCATGATCCGCTGGATGCGCGGATGCAACTCGAAGCCATCGGGCACCCGCGTGAGCGCCTGGCCGAACTCGCGGAGCGAGGCCGTGGGGACGCCGGTGGAAGCGGGAGCCTGCCACGTCTGGCCGATGTACGGTTTCCAGGGGGCTCCGTGGATCGAGATGAAGTCGCTCTCGCGTGCCTCCGCGACGGATTCGCCCCGGTCGAGAGCATCACGGTAGTCGCGCTGCATCTGCCGGACCTCGTCGGCCGTCACGACGCCTTCCTGTTCCAGGCGGCGGGCATGGGTCGCCAGCACGCCCGGATGGGCATCGATCTGGTGATACATGCCCGGCTGGGTCACGCGGGGTTCATCGGATTCGTTGTGGCCATAGCGGCGCCAGCAGACGAGGTCGACGAACACGTCTCGCTGGAACGTCATTCGGTAGTCGAGGGCCAGTTCGGCGGCCCACACGCAGGCTTCCGGGTCGTCCCCGTTCACGTGGAACACGGGGGCATCGATCATCTTGGCGACATCGGTGCAGTAATGCCCCGTGCGCGCATCGAGCGGGTCGGAGATGCTGAACCCGACCTGGTTGTTGATGACGACGTGGTAGGTACCACCCGTCTCGAACCCGCGCAGGCACGACAGGTTGAGCGTCTCGGCGACGACTCCCTGGCCGGCGAGGGCGGCATCCCCGTGCACGAGCACGGGCAGCACCTGCCGGTGGGCCGAGTCAGCCCGGCGATCCTGGCGGGCCCGGACCGAACCCTCGACGACGGGGTTGATGATCTCGAGGTGGGACGGGTTGAAGGCCAGCGCGAGGTGCACCGAGCCGCCCTCGGTCTGCAGGTCGGACGAAAAGCCCAGGTGGTACTTCACGTCTCCCGACATCTTGGGATCGATCCGCTTGGTGCCCTCGAACTCCGAGAACAGCGTGCTGCTCTTCTTGCCGTACAGGTTGACGAGGACGTTCAGGCGACCACGGTGGGCCATGCCGAGCACGATTTCCCGCACGCCCTGACCACCGGCCCGGTGGTAGGCCGCATCGAGCAGCGGGATGAGGGAATCGCCGCCCTCGAGAGAGAAACGCTTCTGGCCGACGTATCGCTGGTGCAGGTACTTCTCGAGGCCCTCGGCGGCGTTGACCTTGGCGAGGATGCGCTTCCGTTGCTCGAGATCGAAGGTCAGCCGCCCGCGCATCGCCTCGATGCGGGCCTGGAGCCATTCACGTTCCCGGCGCGGGACGTAGGCGTACTCGAATCCGATGGGGCCGCAGTAGGTGGCCCGGCACTGCTCCAGGACCTCGCGCAACGTGCCCTCGAAGCCGCCGTCCTTGACCGGGAGGTCCAGGGTTCCCTCGCTGAGGCCGTGGTAGGCCGGGTCGAGTTCCGGGACGTCCACCGGCTGGCGCAGGTCCAGGGGATTGGTCCGGGCCTTCAGGTGGCCCATCGTCCGGTAGGCCTGGATGAGAGCGGAGATGCCGTGTGCCGTCAGGCCGTCCTGCGCCCGGGCAGCAGGCGCCACGACCTGGGCCATCCGGGGCGCGCGGGCGAGGGCGAGCATCTCCTGCTGCACGGGACCGTGCGCGACCTCACCCGTCCCGGGTCCCCCGCCCCAGCTCGCGAACATCGCGTGCCAAGCCGGGTCGACCTGGCCCGGGTCGGCCAGGTATTGCTCGTAGAGGCTTTCCAGGAAGCTGGCGTTTCCCCCGACCAGCCAGCTCGGCTCATTCTGCGTCATCGCAAGCTCCGGCATCATCCAGTGATGATCTCACCCGCGCGGTGCGACGGGGAGATCCCGACATGTTCGGGGCCCATTATGGCATGGGAAGCGCCATCGGGACAGACGCCATCATGGAGAAGGGAGCCTTTCTTAACGCCATCTTTCCGGGATCATAAGAAGGGATCCCAGGTCTCCCGGGATAACCATGGGGCAATGGTTTGACGATTTTTCGGAGGTTCTCATGCTCGTCCGCCCAGGATTCCAGGCTGCTCGACCCGCTCTGGCTCCCGCGGCCGCTCGGCCGGCCGACGTGCCGAGCTGGGCACGTGGCGCTTCCGAGGCCATCTCGCGGGCGCTCGGCGATCGACGGGACCAGATCGACTGGGCCCGTTCCACCTTCACCCGTGGACACGCCGAATCGATCGATGTCCAGCTCGTGATGCGCGACGGTTCCAGGCGCGCTCTGGTCGTGACGGATCAGTTCTCCGATGCGCTCCAGGTGATGACCCCGCGGGCCTACAGCTCGCGCGTCGGTCTCTGATCGGCGCCGGAGGCTCCCGTGCAAGCATCCGCCTGGATCGGGGGAGTTGCCCGGCAGGTCCGGTCGCCCCGCGGGGCTGCAGCCGCTATCCCCGTCTCGGCCGAGCAGGCGCGGGCGATATGGTCCGTCGCGCGCCAGGCCTCCGTCCCGGACACGCTCGTCTGGTCGGCCTCGCGCCGCGGGGATCGGGTCGTGGCCGATGCCTCTGCGAACGTGCTCCGGCGCCTGAGTCAGGGCGACCTGGCGCGCTTGACGCGCCTCAGTGACCCGAAGCGGATCACGACCATGGACCAGCTTCACCGGAATCTCGAGGAGATCGCCTCGACGTTCGCGCGATCGCGTGACACGCGGGGGTTGTTCGCCTCGGTCTATGCCCCTACCACGGCACGCGTGATGGAGGCCAGAGCCTCCGGGCACATCCGGAACGTCCGCCTCTCGGATGACCTGTCCCTCGATTTCGGCAAGCGTTACCTCGAGAACCTGCACGCCCATCTGCAGGGCCGCCCGGTCTCGGCTCCCTGGGCCCGGTATTACGAGCTGGCGCTCGCGAGCGAGAAGCCCTCTTTCCGGGTTCTGGCCACGGGCATGAACGCGCACCTCACGGTCGACCTGCCGGCGGCCCTCGCCGCAGTCAAGGCTCCGGCATCTTTCAAGCGGGATTATCTCCAGCTGGGCCGTGCGATGTCTGACGGGACGTCTGCCCTCGTGGCCCGGGTCAAGCAAGACCACGGGATGGACCTGTCTCGCCTGTTCGAGGGGTATTCACCGGGACGTGCCCTGAGCCGGGTATTCGGCCCGAATGCCCCGACCCGGGCCATCTTTCAGGGCATCCGGAACGAGGCCTGGTGCCAGGGGCACCTCTTGCAGGAGGGCGGGACGGCTGCTGCCTTCGCGCGTCGCCAGACCGTCGGGAGCTTCCGGCTGCGGCAGGGCCTGCTCGAGCTGTCACCGATTTGACCTGTTTCAAAGCGATCATCGACGTCGAGGCGATTTGCGGGGTCGCGTGGCGTCACGTCAGGGGTTCCTGAACGCGTCCTCTCCCCAGAGCCGCCATGTGTCCGGTGGCGGCGCTTGCCAGGTCAGCGTCTCGCCCGTCATCGGATGCGTCAGGGTCAGTTGCCGGGCGTGCAGGGCCAGTGTCGGTCCCGGCGTCCCGTACAGGACGTCGCCCACGACCGGGTGACCCGCGTGGGCCATGTGCACGCGGATCTGGTGGGTTCTCCCCGTCTCGAGCCGGAGTTCCACCAGCGACCGTTCCGAGGTCACGACCAGTGGGCGGACGTGCGTGATGGCTTCTCGTCCATCGGGGTGCACGTGAACGCGACGTTCCGGGGCCTCGAAGGCCGGGTCCCAGCGCAGGGGGGCGGACAGCGTGCGTTCGCCCTCGCAGGCGCCCTCGACCCAGGCCAGGTACTGTCGGCCGATCCGACGGGCTCGCAGGTCGGCGTTGAGCAGGCGGTGGGCCTCGTCGCTCCGGGCGAACACCAGGAGACCCGACGTGTCGCGGTCCAGCCGGTGGATCACGCCAGGGCCGGCGACGCCGCCCACGCCCGGCCAGTCGGCGATCGCCCCGAGCAGCGCGTTCACGCAGCTCCCGCTCCACCAGCCGGGCGACGGGTGCGTGGCCATCCCGGCTGGTTTGACGACCACCACGAGTTGATCGTCCAGGTGCAGGATGGGGAGCGGGAGGGCCTCGGGTCGGGCCGCATGGGGCCGCAGGGGGGGCAGGTCCACCGTGATCGCCTGTCCCCCCCGGACGTATCGGCCGGGTTTTCCCGGCTGCCCATCGACCAGGACGCGTCCCGCCCGGATCCATCCACGCACCTCCACGTGCGAGGGGTGCGCGAGACAGCGCGTCACGTAGGACTCGAGGGACTCGGCAGCAGGTTGGACGGGGACGATGAACGTGCGCACGGTGGAATTCCGGAAGGGCTGGCCATCTCACCATACCGCACGGCCGCCGGTCGCGCGCCAGAACCCTTGGAGCGACACTTCACGGGGGGGCGGGTCACCGGTATTGACATCGGACGAGCGGTTTCGTCAAGATGGACGTGTCTGGTGTCAGGGAAAGCCGGTGAAATTCCGGCACTGTCCCGCAACGGTGAGCGCGTCCGCGCAAGTCCGAATGCCTGCCCGGTCGAGTGTCCACGCTTCTCGAGGCAAGGAGCGAGCACGCGGAGCGCCCTCCTCACCGGGGTGGTCGCTTCCGAGTTCGTCTTTGCCCTCTCGCCGAGAGGGCTTTTTCTTTGGTCATCCGTCGCGGCCTCGTGGCTGGCCTCTCGATCGCGCTCTGGCACGCCCTTCCCGGCGTGGGGGCCGAGGTCGTCTCACTGCCTCCCGTGGTCGTCCGCGGGCGGATGGTCGCGCCCGTCGCCCATCTCCAGGGAGGAACGCGCCTGGATGCCCGCCAGATCCGGGAATCGGGTGCCGTGGATCTGGCCGGACTGCTTCCCCGGCTGGGGAGCCTCGCCTACCGGCAGTACGGGGTCTTCGGACAGCTCGGCAGCCTCTCGGCACGAGGTGCGGGGTCCGAAGGCGTGCTCGTCCTCCGCGACGGGATCCGCCTGAACAGCCCCGTCCTCGGGAGCGCCGACCTTTCGACCGTCTCGCTCGTCGGGGTCGAGAAGGTCGAGTGGCGGCCCGGGCTCGCCTCGGCGCTCTTCGGCTCGAGTGCGATGGGAGGGGTGCTGTCCCTCATCAGCGGAACCGATCCCGTCTCGCGCATCTCCGTCCAGGGCGGGAGCTTCGGTCTCGGTGGGGTCGACTTGCAGACCGGTGGCAGGTGGGGGGACGACACCACCGGGCGGCTGGCTTACCGACGGATGACCTCTCAGGGCAACCATGGCTACCGGTACCGGGACACCGCTCGCCTGCGGTCCAACGCGGATGCGTCCGATCAGGAACTGTCCCTGTCTGCCATCCGCACGTGGGAGGCAGGTCGCCTCGAAACATCCCTGGGCGGGGTCTGGCTGGAGCGGGGTGTACCTGGCCCGATCTATCAGGTCTCGTCCACGGCCCGGCAAGAGGATGTGGACGTCTGGGGGC
This sequence comes from bacterium, assembly GCA_035285805.1. Taxonomy (GTDB): domain Bacteria; phylum Cyanobacteriota; class Sericytochromatia; order S15B-MN24; family UBA4093; genus JAYKJE01. The sequence continues at coordinate 135,548 of JAYKJE010000021.1, forward strand.
GTCTGGCGTGGCAACAGGTCTGGGACGGCGGGCTCGAGCAGCGCGTCGCCGCCTCGTGGAGAGCCGCCTCGCTTCACTTTCGAGACCCCGCTTCAAGCTTGCTCCGGGACCAGCGCGTCGCGGTCGACGTCCAGGACGTCCAGGCCGAATGGGGCCCGGAAGACGCCTTTCACGCGTGGCGTCTGGGGCTCGGCGTCACCCGCGAGGTGGCGCGTGAGGGCGTCGCCGGTTCACCGTCGAGGCAGGCCTGGAGCCTCGTCGCCCGTGACCGGTTCGAGCCCCTGTCCGGCCTGGCGCTCGAACTCGACGGGCGCCTCCAGGCGATCGCCGCTCAGGGCGGGCTGGCCGGTGGACTTGCGCCGTGTCCGCGCGCAGCCGTCACGTGGACACCCCGGCCCGACCTCGCGCTGCGTTCCCAGGTGGGCCGTGCGTTCAGAAATCCCACCTTCAACGACCTGTTCTGGCCGACGACCCCGGACTCGGCGGGCAATCCGGCGCTCCGCCCGGAGACCGCAGACGGCGTGGATCTCGGGTTCGACTGGGCGCCGTTCCGCGAGGCGCGCCTCTCGTGCACCCTCGCCTGGCAGGCCGGGCATGACACCATCGCCTGGCAACCGGGGGCAGGGGGGCGGTGGTCGCCCGTCAACCTCGGCGAGACGCGCACCTGGACGGTCGAGACGCGTGCCGAGGTCCCCCTCGGAGACTGGCTCGCGCTGAGTGCTTCGGGCACCTGGCTCGATCCGCGCGATGCGGGCACGACGGGGGCCACTGCCGGCAAGGTGCTGCCATTCCGCCCCGGCCTCCAGGGCCGGCTGGCCCTGCGTGTCCCTGCCCGGGGCCCCTCGTTCGTGGAACTCTCCGAGGACTGGGTCGGCGCGCGCTTCTCCACCGCCCAGAACACCGAGGAGATGCCGCCCGTCGCGCTGACCGGCCTGGTGGCCGGGCTGGACCTGGGGGGGCGTGACCGCTTGTTCGCCCGGGTGGACAACCTGTTCGATCAGGCCTTTGCCTGGCAGCCCTACTACCCCATGCCCGGTCGCATGCTCCGCTTCGGCTGGGATCGCACGTTTTGAACCCTGGTTCGTCCCATCACGAAAGGATCTTCCACCCTTGAAACATTCTTGGCACCGCCTCTTTCCGCTTGCGGCGATCGCCCTCGTGAGTCTTCCGACTGCCTGTGTCGACGTGCGGACGGGGAACACCTCGAATCCCTTCCTCCCGCGAACCGTCACGACGACTCCCGCCCCCCTGCCTTCCGCGTCACCCTCTCCGGCCACGTCGCGGCAGGTCTACGTGTTCAACGGTATTGGCAAGACCATTGACCGGATCGACTCCCTCACGCGCGAACGGAAGGCCACCGGTCTCGGCACGGGGCTTTACCCCAACCAGTTCGTCACGGACGGAGCCGAATCCTTGCTGGTCGTTTCGGGTGACAGCGAGGTCCGCTCCATCGACCTCGGGGGCGGGAAAGTCCTCTCGACGCTCACCCTTCCGGAGAACTGGTACCCCCAGTGGCTGGCGCCCATCACGAAGGGCCGCGGGGTCATCGTTGGCTCGCAATTCGGCATGCCTTCCGAACTGGCATGGCTGAACTGGGGGAAGGGGCAGGTCGAGGCCACGGCGAGCGTGCCGCAGGGCAACGCATATGCGCTGGCGATCGCGAGTGGCAAGGTGTACCTGCCGGCCACCGACTGGGACTACTCGTCCAGGCCGCCGTCGTTCTCGGGCGTCCACGTCTATGACGCGGCGACCCGTGTGCGGCTCACGACCATTCCGCTCGTGGCGGCGTCCAAGCCGAATGCCACGGCCACGGCACCGGACGGCAAGGTCTGGGTGGCCGGTGAGACCGATATCTATCGCATCGATCCCGCGACGGATGCCGTCGTGAATCAGCTGCCGGTCGGGGAGCGAGTCGCGGCCTTCGGCTTCGATGCGCCGAACGGTTACGCCATCCTCCAGGGCGGGGGGCTCGTGAGTTTCAAGATGGATGGTTCCGCGATGGTGCGGGGGGCCGGCAACAAGATGCCGGGTGGTGATTTCGCCCTTGCCCTGGTGGACGGCAAGGTCTGGTCGTGTGACTTCGGTCGCGACCGGATCCTCGTCACCGACCCGGTCACGGGGCTGCAGGTCGGGGACCCGATCCCCGCAGGGGATGGGCCGCAGGGTCTGCTGGTGCTGGAGCCCTGATGCCGGCATCCCGGTCGTTCCGACTTCTGGTGGCTGCGGGGGCGATCGCCCTCGTGGCCTGCCAGCGGGCCACGCCGCGTTCGGATGCCTCGAACCCGCACCGGGCCGAGGTCATCCGGACCCTGACGCACGACACGGACCTGCCCGCCGGGGCCTCGGGATCGCTCGATCTCGAGGCCCTCGGGCGCGCCGCCCAGGCCACGCCCTGAGGGCTTCAGAGGTCCTTGCAGGGGCCGAACGTGCGCCGGTGCTCGGGCGTGATCCCTTGCTCGCGCAACGCGGCCAGGTGCTCGGCCGTCGGATACCCCTTGTGGCGGTCGAATCCGTAGGCCGGGAACCGCGCGTGCAGGGCCTCGAGGAGGCGATCGCGGTGGACCTTCGCCAGGATGCTCCCGGCCGCGATGCTCCAGGAACGTGAATCGCCCTTCACGAGCGGCGTCTGGGGGCCATCGTAGCCCTTGATGCGCCGGTTGCCGTCCACCAGCACGTGCGCGACGGGCCTTCCCAGGCGAGCTTCCATGTCGGCGATCGCCCGCCGCATGGCGAGAAACGTCGCGTTCAGGATGTTGACCTCGTCGATCTCGGCTGCCGAGGCCTCGCCGATCCCCCAGGCCGTGGCATGGGCCTGGATCAGGTCGAAGAGGCGAGCGCGTGTCTCGCTCGTGAGGGTCTTGCTGTCGTCGAGACCTGCGAGCCATGACCGGACGACCTCGTGCTCTGCTTCACCGGGAGCGGGCCACACCACGGCTCCTGCCACCACGGGCCCGACCAGCGGGCCCCGGCCTGCTTCGTCGACCCCGGCTACGGGGGAGACCCCTTGACCGGCCAGGGCGCGCTCCTCCAGGACCAGGCCATCGGGCACGCTCGAGACGATGCTTCTGCGCATGAGGCACCTCCACGCTCTCCCGTGTACCCGTGGGGGGTGGCGTGATAGACTCCGGACGTTCGTCCAGATCGACCAGAACGGGTGTGACTTTCTGATGGTGCATGCGCTTCCGGAGGCTTCCTCCCTCGTACAGGAGTTCGCCTCCGGGCAGCCGTTCCCGCTCGACACCTTCCAGATCGAGGCCATGGAGACGCTCGTAGCCGGCGAATCCGTCCTCGTCGCGGCTCCCACGGGTTCGGGCAAGACCCTCGTCGCGGAGTTTGCCGTTTTTCTGGCCCTGAAGGCCGGCCGTCGCTGCATCTACACGACGCCCCTCAAGGCCCTCTCGAACCAGAAGTACCGTGACCTGCACGAGGCCATGCCTGGCAAGGTGGGCCTGGTCACGGGCGATGTCGTGATTGCCCCCGAGGCACCCATCCTGATCATGACGACGGAGATCCTCCGCAACCAGCTCCAGATGGATCCCGAGCAGGTCGCCGACGTCGCCCACGTCATCCTCGACGAGGCCCACTATCTGGGTTCCGAGGGACGCGGGACCGTCTGGGAGGAGACGATCGTTTTCCTGGGCCAGGACACGGCCGTCACGGCCCTCTCGGCCACGATCCCGAACGCCGATGAGCTGGCCACCTGGGTCAGCGCCGTTCACCGCCCGATGCGGGTCGTCTCTCATGCCGAACGCCCGGTCCCGCTGCGCCCCTGGGTCGCGGCCCCGGCGCTCAAACAACTTTTTGGCCCCGGGAACCGGCTCGCAGTCAAGCGATTCGGCAATGCCGATGGCTGGGTCGAGCCGCCTCCCGCGCTCGAGGTCGTGCGCGAGCTCAAGAACCGCGACATGCTGCCCGGGATCGTGTTCGTGTTCTCTCGCCTGGGTTGCGAGGACGAGGCTCGCAAGCTGTTGCAGAGCGATCTGGAGCTCACCACGCCCGAAGAGCGTGAGCGTATCCAGGCCATGATCGACGAGGCCATCCGCCAGACCCCGGGCATGCTCGAGTCTGCGGCCACGCGTGCCTGGCTGCAGCGCCTCCCCGAGGGCGTCGCTCCCCACCATGCTGGCCTCTTGCCCCCGCTCAAGTTCCTGATCGAGCGCTGTTTCCAGCAAGCGCTCATCAAGGTGGTGTTTGCCACCGAGACGCTCGCCGCCGGGATCAACATGCCGGCCCGCACCGTCGTCCTGACGAGCCTCTTCAAGCGCACGGACAATGGGCACCGCCTGGTCACCGTGGCCGAGTTCCAGCAGATGATGGGGCGCGCCGGGCGTCGCGGCATGGACGAGGTGGGCCACGGGATCGTGGTCTGCTCGCATCGCTTCGGCCCCGAGGAGGTCGCGCGCCTCTTCACGAACGCTTCAGAGCCTCTGCGCAGCCGCTTCGCGCTGAACTTCAACATGGTCGCGAACCTCACGAATCGCTACGAGCCGGCTCAGGCGCGTCGCATCGTCGAGCAGAGCTTCGCCCAGTTCCAGAGTTCCGGCATCATCGCCGGGCTCTCGCACCAGAAGGTCGAAGCCGAGAAGGCTCTGGTGAAGCTCGATCCGCTCTGCCCCGTGGTGCCCGGTCAGTCGCGTCCGGTGCTGCTCGAGGGCATGCGGGTCCAGCGGGCGGTCCGGGAAAGCCTCCGAAAGCGCCTCGCGGCTCTCGAGACCGATCGCCAGTACATCCCGCCTCAGGCGGCCGTCAGGGAACTCGCCCGGGCGCCCCGGGGCGCCTGGTTGCTGGTGCATGCGCCCGCCGTCGGCCATCCGACGCCGGCCATCCTGCTCGAGAGCCAGAAGGTCAAGAGCGGGGATGTCCAGTTCACCGTCGTCATGGTTCCCCCGGCCCATGGCAAGCCCGTCATGACGCGACTCGGTTCGCGCCACCTTGTGCAGCGCGTCGAGGACGTGGCTCCCGTCTCGCTCGCGGGAGTCAAGTGGCTGGGCGAGATCGATCGGACCAGCTTCCTCCAGGAGCGCCCCCTGCCCGCAGCCCAGGTGCCCTGGTCGGCCTGGCTCCAGGCGGCCGGTCTCGACCATCTCGACGGCCTCGACGTGCAAACCGTTCCCCCGGAAATCCGCAAGGCCCGCGAAAAGCTGCAGGACGTGTCCCGCGTCCTCGCCGACTATCCCTGTCAGCGCTGCAAGGAACGGAAGCCTTGCCAGGAGCGGGTTCGCGAGCGCGTAGCTCTCGAGGAAGAGGTTTCGAGCGCCCAGACGCAGATCGAGCAGGTCGGTGCGCGTCACTGGCGCGCCTTCGTCCGGCTGGTCAAGTTTCTCGAGGAATTCGATTACCTGCGCGGTCGCGAATTGCTGGCCCGCGGTCAGGCCCTGGCGCATGTGCGCACCTCGAACGAGCTGGTGGTCGCCGAGGCGCTCGCGAGCGATACCATCGGGGATCTGTCACCCGTGCAACTCGCGACCTTCTCGAGTTCGCTGATGGCCGAGCCCGTCCGCGGCCGCCAGGCCTTCTCGCCGATGCCCCTCGATCCCGAGGTCGGTCGCCGGATCGATCGCCTCGCCCGCGAGGCCAGACGCATCTCGCGCGCCCTCATGCAGCGCGACCTCGATCTGCCCGTCTACGTCGTCGACAACTACGCGGGCCTGGTCCAGGCCTGGGCCGAGGGGGCCGCCTGGGGCCAGATCATCGAGCGCTCGGGGATCGAAGAGGGCCTGCTGGTCCGGCATATCCGCCAGGTGATCGATCTCATCGAGCAGTTCCGCGAGGTTCCCGGCATGCCGGAGTCCTTCCGGGAACGCGCCCGCGAGGCGGCGTTTTTGCTCGACCGCGACCTCGTCAAAGAAGTCTTCTAGGGGGACGGTCCGGCGCGGCCGCCTGGCGGCTTACGTCCTCGTGTCCGTGGCTCACGTACTTCCAGTACGCTTCGCCCCGGCCTCTGCGGGCGCGCTCGCCACGCGACTCGCGCGGGACCGTCTCCTCCGGTTGCCGCACATCTGCGCTCCAGGACCTGGCGGTCCCGGTTGCGCCCACGGGCGCGTGCTGCCGATTTCCTTGCGACTACCCCTGCCTTTCCAGGTGGTATCATCTCTCCTTGAACGTGCCTTCACGGGATTTTTACCAAAATCACGCAAGTCGGGACCCGAGATCGGTCAAATACTGGTAACGGCACGCTAACCACCCGGAGGTTCTGATGTCCACCCTTCGCAAGCAACTCGCGATCCTGGTCCTGGGAGCGGCGCTCACGCTCGGCACCTCGGCCTGCAACAACTCGGGTTCGGGCATCGTCGACCCCAGCGATCCGAACTACAACCCCGGCGGTGGTGGCGGCACGACCGATCCCTACAACCCCGGTGGCGGAGGCGGATACAATCCCGCTCCCAGCCCTGGCGGTGGCGGCATCTTCAACCCCGGTGGGGGTGGCAGCCAGTTGCCCGTCCAGATCAATGCCTCCGTCACCGATAAGAAGACCTCCGGCATCCTTTTCTGGAAGAAGTTGAGCCAGGTCACGGTCCAGCTCCAGAACCCCTCGACCCAGAACGTCTCGGGCCGGGTGACCGTCACTTTCACCAAGAAGGGCTCGCAGGTCGAGACCCAGGACCAGCCCTTCACGCTCGCCGGCGGGCAGTCCACGACGCTCACCATCAAGCCGACCAAGAGTTCCGACGATGCCGTGGCCACGGCCCAGTCGGATACGCCTGGCACCGGATCCGGGGGCTTCCCGGGCGGTGGCGGCTCGTATCCGGGTGGCGGATACGGCGGCGGGACGGGCTACGGGGGCGGCACCGGTTTCGGCAGCGGCACCGGCACCGGTTTCGGCAGCGGCACCGGCACCGGGTATAACAACTATCCCAGCGTGACCCGCTGAGGTCAGACCTCGAGAGCCCCGGAGTGATCCTCCGGGGCTCGTTTCTTGTTCAAAATCCCCATCGTTGCTAGCATGCTGGGACAGGACCCCTGCAGGAGCCCTTCTTGACCGCTTTCGCGCAATCGACACCTGGCAAGTTCCTCACCGCCCTCGGTCAGTTCACCCGCTTCGCCGGTGAACTGTCGGTCCTGGCGGTCCGGCCGCCGTATTACCTTCCTCAGGCCCGGGATGCATTCCAGGCCGTGGCCTTCCAGTGTCTCGTGCCCGTCCTGTCGATCATGACGGCCGTCGGCATGATCAGCGCCCTCCAGGGCCTTTCCGTCATGCGCATCTTCGGGGCCGAGCACGTCCTGAGCAGCCTGCTGGCCGAATCGATCCTCAGGGAACTCGCGCCCACCCTGTCGTGCATCATGATCGCGGCCCAGGCGGGTACGGCGATCGCCGGGGAAATCGGCACCATGCGCGTCAAGGAAGAGATCGACGCCCTGTCCGTCATGGCCGTCCCACCCAAGAAGTTCGTGGTCGTCCCTCGCCTGGTGGCACTCGTCCTCGCCTGCCCGGCCATCGCCCTGTTCGGTTCCGTGGCCGGGATGCTCGGCGGCTTTCTCGTGGCCGTCCTGCTCAAGGGCGTGACCCGGGGCGTATTCGTGGCCAACCTGCTCGATTTCGTGCGCATGAGCGTCCTGATGGGAGGCATCGTCAAGAGCGTCGTCTTCGGTCTGCTCATCGGGCTCATCGCCACCTTCTATGGCTACCACGTGACGGGCGGAGCCCAGGGCGTCGGTCAGGCCGCCAACCGGACGGTCGTCCACTCGATCCTGGCGATCGCCATCTTCAACTACTTCATCACGTCCCTTTGGGTGAGGATCTTCGGATGAGCCTTTCCCCCGTGCTCCGCTTCCTGAACGTCGTGGCCGCCATCGGTCGCTGGGTGCGCTTCAGCCTCACCATCGTTGCCACGGGCTTCTCGCGTCTTCCGGATCCGCGCCTCGTCCTGCAGCAGATGATCAAGATTGGCCTCGAGAGCTTTCCCGTGATCATGGCCATCTGTGCCTTCGTCGGCTCCAACGTGGTCCTCGTCGGTTTCTTCGTGTTCAAGCGTTTCGGGGGCCAGGACATGGTGGGGGCCTACTCGGGCCTGATGTGCCTCCGGGAGTTCGCGCCGATCATCGTGGGCGCGATGATGGCTGCCAAGCCCGGGACCGACATGACGGCCACCATCGCGACCATGCGCATCAAGGAGCAGATCGATGCACTGGAGGTCATGGCCGTCAATCCGTTCTGGTACCTGATGCTGCCTCGCTTCGTCGCGTTCGTGCTCGTGGCACCGGCCCTCATCGTCTTCGCGGCCGTGACGGCGATCGTCTCGGGGTATCTCGTGGCCGTGTTCCAGCTCGGCGTCAACGGCGGGACGTTCGTCGCGGATGTCACGCGTTACCTCGAATACAGCGACTTGCTGGCCGCCATGGTCAAGGGCTGCACCTTCGCCATCCTGACCTGCCTGGTGGCGTGCTTCTTCGGTTATCACTCGGCCCCCGGGCCCAGCGGGGTGAGCCAGGCGATCAACCGGACCGTCGTCGTGATCGCCACGCTCATCGTCGTCATCAACTACTTCATGTCGGAGGTCCTGTTTGGCTGACCAGGCATCATCCGCCACCCCGCTCGTCCGGGGTGGGGCGTCCCCGGACGATACCATCGTCTCGTTCCGGAACGTGGTCAAGAGCTTCGGTCGTCAGACCGTCCTCGATGACGTGACGCTCGACATCCCCCGCGGCCAGACGACCGTCATCATCGGTCCGTCGGGCACGGGCAAGAGCGTCTTCATCAAGCTCCTGGTGGGCCTGCTGCGGCCGGAACGGGGCCAGATCCTGGTCGGGGGTGAGGACATCACGCGGATGCGGGAGCGCCAGCTCTACGAGGTCCGCAAGAAGTTCGGGATGCTCTTCCAGGACGGCGCCCTCTTCGACAGCATGAACGTCGCGGACAACGTCGCCTTTCCCCTGCGGCAACACACCCGCAAGACCGAGACCGAGATCCGCCGGATCGTGGCCGCGAAGCTCGCGCAGGTCGGCCTGCCCAACGTCGAGCACAAGTTCCCGTCCGAGCTGTCGGGCGGCATGCGCAAGCGCGTGGGCATTGCCCGGGCGCTGGCCCTCGAACCCGAGATCGTGCTCTTCGACGAGCCCAACTCGGGTCTCGATCCGGTCATGTCCGACGCCATCGACAAGCTCATCCTGCGCATGCAGCGCGAGCTCGGCCTGACGTTCATCGTCATCTCTCACGATATCCCGGGGACTTTCCAGATCGCGGACCGCATCGCCATGCTCTACAAGAGCAAGCTCATCGCGGCGGGGCCCCGCACCGAACTTCAGCACTCCGATAACCCCATCCTCCGCCAGTTCTTCGATCGTAGCGCGGACGGCCCCATCCAGGTCGTCTAGAGGGAAGCACCATGGAACGCAAGTGGATCAACGACCTCGCCCTCGGGGGCTTCCTGCTAGGAGCTCTCGGACTCTTCGCCTACATGGCGATCGCCGTGGGAGGCCTCAAGGTGGGCGACGCGGTCCTCGTGAAGGCCCGTTTCGCCAATGCCGCGGGGCTCGTCAAGCAGGGCGCCGTCATGATCGCGGGCGTCCAGGTGGGCTCGGTCGACGCCCTCTCGGTCGACCATGACCGCGCGGTCGTCACGCTGCGCCTCCGGACCGATGCCAGCGTCCGGAAGGACGTCAAGGCGGCGATCCGCATGAAGAGCCTCCTCGGCGAGAAATATGTCGAGTTGCTCCCGCAGTCCACCACGGCACCGATGATCCGGTCCGGCGACCTCATCCAGGATACGACCGTTCCCGTCGAGGTCGACGAGGTCATGAAGCAGATCGGTCCCGTGCTCAAGGAGGTCGATCCGCACGAGGTCGCCGGCATCGTCCACGCGGTGGCGACCGTCCTCACCACGCGGGCTGATGCCCTCGGGCACGCCATCGAGGCCGGCGATCGGGCCATCACCCGGGTCGACCGGATGCTCGCGAGCCAGGAGACCAACATCGATCGCTCGCTGAAGGGGTTGGCCGGTTCGAGCGAGCACCTGCCCACCCTGATGGCGCGCCTCGATCGCATGTCGGCGCAACTCGAGCCCCTGACTCGCAGTCTCGAGACCCGCGGACCCTCGCTCGTCGGTCGGCTCGATCGCCTGGCCGCCGGAACCGAACCCGTCGTCGCCACGCTCGAGAAGCGTGGCCCGGGCCTCATCACCCATCTGGACTCGACGCTTCAGGCCCTCGATCCGTCGCTCGACCGCTTGCCCGGCACCCTGGACGCGCTCGACCCCTCGCTCCGTCGGCTCCCCGGGACCCTCGATTCCCTCGACCCGACGCTCAAGCGCCTGCCCGCGACCCTGTCGAGCCTCGAAAAGCTCGTCGGACGCCTCGAGAAGACGCTCGACCGGGTCGATCCCGTGCTCGAGCAGACCCGGGGACGCGAGGTCTTCGAGACGGACGGCTCGCTCAAGGTCAAGGCGCGTCTTTTCTAGCGGATCCCTCGCCGGGCGGCGTGGTTGCTGTTAAAATGATGTTTGTCATCTGTCAGCTCTCTCGCCGCTCGCCCGGAGGCCCCGATGCCCGGTCTGTCATCCCTGCCGTCCGATGATCACATGGCCCGCGTGCCCGTGGAATCGGTTCACCTCGGTGCCCTGCTCCGGGCCCGCAAGCTCATCCGGGAAGACCAGCTCGACCGGGCGATCGCCATGCAGGCCGAGCATCCGTATCTCCGCATCGGAGAGATCCTGCTCGGCCTCGAGTTCATCACCTTCAACCAGCTTCGCTCGACCCTCGAGGACCAGTACCGAGATGTCCGCCTGGGGAAGGCGCTGCTGCGCCTGAACCTGGTCACGGTGCCCCAGATCGAGTCCGCTCTTCAGGCCCAGGAAGAGACGGGGGAACGCCTGGGGCCCCTGCTGATCCAGCTCGGTCACTGCAGCGAGGCCGAGGTGTACCGGGCCCTTGCCGCTCAGGAACGTGCCTGAAGCGCCAGGCGAGAATCCCCCTCATAACCATCCACCCGCCACGATCCCCACGACCAGGACGATGAGCCAACCGAGGGCGCGTCGTTCGCGATCGAGTCTCCGGATCTCGGCGAGGGCCAGCCACGTCCGGGCCAGTTCCTCGCGGTCGGGCCAGTTCTCCAGGGCGTGCGCCATCCGGGCCGTGGCGAGGTCACGACACCCCTCCCGCCAGGATGCCAGCATCCGCTGCCGCGCATGCCCCTCGCGGATGGCCTGCAGAGTGGCCAGCCCTGCCTCGCGCTCCTGCCAGCGGATTTCCTGGAGGCCCTGCCACATGGCCTGCTCGAAGCCATCCCCGCACCAGGCAGAGACGAGCGCGACCGAGGCCCAGCGTTCGTGACCGGCCCGCACTCCCTCAGGCACCGGGGCCACCTCTGCCCAGGACGGTGATCCCGCCCCCCAAGATCAGCGCCACCCACGACCAGGGATGCGGCCAGGTCCAGGTCCCGGCCACGGTCATCGAGGCGGCGGCCACGGCCAGGACACTTTCCAGCTTCCGTGCCCGTCGGGTGATCTCCGTCCTCTGCGGGGTGAGCTCGCTCAGGCTTCTCAGGGCGTTCGCTCTTGCCTCGCGGCTCGTCTGAGGGTGTCCGAGCACGCGTGACAGCATCCGTCCTTCCTGGCTCAGCAACCGCGTGCCCGCCCGCGCGAAGGCGACCTCATCCGGGTGTCCGATCTGCCGGAGTGCCCGGACGGCCCCCAGGAACCCGGCCAGAGTCCCTCTGACCTCCGCTCGAGCCCGGTCCAGCATCTCCGTGAAGGGCTCACCGCGTTCAAGTGCTTCCGCGAGCGTCCGGGCGAGTCCGGGAAGTTGTCGGCGTTCCTCCTCGTCCCTCATCATCCGTCGCAAGCTCAGGCCGGGGAGGACCAGGCTCGCGAACCGGATCACCCGGCCCGGGTCGAGGAGTTCGGCCAGGCAAGCCGCACCGAGCGCCATGAAGAGCCTCTGGCCCGCGACGGTGAGACTGGCGCTCCGGTGGGTCGCCTCGCGCCGCTTTCGACGTCGGTCGAGCACGCGTTCGCTGCTCCAGGGGAGGGCCGGGGTGGGCCCGGCGCCGAGTGCCGGCGGCGCCGGCTCGCCGGGTGCCAGCAACCACACGAAACCGGCCGTCAGGCCGCCGCTCACGAGGGGCATCCAGATCTCCACGGCCCGTCACCTCCCGTTCCCCATCCTGGCGCTGCTGCCTTGCGCGCCCTTTCGCGTCCCGTTGCGGCCTCCTTGCATGCGAGCAGCAGGTACTTGAAAGGGCCTCGACACGCGGGGGCAACCTCCCGGTGCGAGCCTGGTGCCATCGGGAGGACGGTGGGCATGGCACGAGTCGACGGGATCTGGATGGTGCTGATGGCCGGCGCGCTCGTCGCTTGCGGCTCCCCCCCCCGGCCTGCTCCGGACCTGCCTGCGCAGGAGCCCTCACCGTCCGGGATGGCTCATCCTCCGCTGTCGCTCGATCGCGATCATCTGGAGATGCCCGCGGTCAAGGACATCGATGAGTCGGCAGCCCTCGAGTGGCGTCTCTCCTGGGTGCCGCACGAAGAGCCTTTCGCTGCTCCCGAGGGCCTCGACCGCTCGTCCGACGGATCGTGGGCGGTCGCCGAACCGGTCGCGCTCCGGGTCCGGCTCCGCCGACCCGATGGGACCTGGCGGGTGCTTGCCACCGGCGGCCCCGGGCGCCAGGATGGCGCGCCCGGGATCTCTCGCTGGATGGGCCCCCGCGCCATCCGCTGGTCCCCTGCCGGCAAGTGGCTGGTCGCCGATTTCGACCACCTGAGGTGGCTCTCGATGGAGGGCACCAGCGAGACCTGGTCCCTGCGTCGCCCCGATGGTCGGCCTTACCTGCCGGTCGAGATCCTCGGGTTGACCCCGCTCGAGAGCGGCGCCTGGGCCATCACGACTCCGTCCGGGGTCGACCGGGTGGAGGCCTCCGGTCTCGTGCGCCCCCTCGCCGGCCAGGAGACCACCGGCTTTCGAGACGGACCCGGCGGACAGGCCCTGTTTCGCCTGCCCAGGCAACCGACCACCCTGGCCGGGGGCCGGATCCTGGTTCCGGACCAGGGGAATCTGGTGCTGAGGGAGATCGCTCCGGATGGTCGGGTCACGACCTGGGCAGGCTCGGGCCTGCCCGGGCTGGTCGACGACTGGCGCCTCCGGGCCCGATTCGGGTATCCCCTCGCCGTCGATCGGGCTGCGGATGGTCGCGTGGCGATCGCCGACACGTACAACCACGCCATCCGGGTCATCGAGCTCGATGGCCGGGTCCGGACGCTGCTCGACGAGGGGCTTCCCACCCAGGTGCGCTGGGACCCGGCGGGGCGTCTCTGGTTGCTCGACGGTCGCGAGGGACGTCTCGGCTGGCTTGAACCGTTCCGGGGGGGCGCTCGAGGATGAAGCTTGTTCCTGCTCTGTCCTTCGCATGTCTGCTCGTCTTGACCGGGTGCGCGAGCGCCGGCCCGGGTCAGGTGCCCGATTCACGACGACCCGATCAGGTGTCCCTGCCGGGCGTCGGCGCCGAGGTAGGCGCCGTGTCATCCCCTGCCCCTCTCCCTGCGGTCCCCGTTTCGCCTCCCGGTGCGCCACCATCTCCCATCCCGGTCGGGCGTCTGATGGGGACCGGCCTCGCCGGCTTCTCGGGGGATGGCGGTCCCGCCTGGCTGGCAGCCCTCTCCCGCCCTGCGGGCGTCACGCTCAGGCGCGGAGAGATCCTCGTGTCCGATCCGGGGAACCACCGGATCCGGCGCATCGATGCCGATGGTCTCGCCTCGACCTGGCTTGGCCCCGATCCGACCATCGATCCTCCGCTCATGGCCCCCACGCGCCTCGTGGCTGATGACCTGACGGGCCTCGTGTTCTTCTCGGAACCGGTCACGGGCCTCGTGCGGTGTGTCGATATCGAGGGGCGCGTCGTCACCGTGCTCGGGGGGGGCAGCCTCGAGGCCCGGGACTCGGGATCCGGTGTCAGCGGCCGCGACGTCCGGCTGCAGCTTCCAGCCGGACTGACTCTCGATCCGTCGGGTCACCTGCTCGTCACGGATGCGGCAGCCAACGTCGTGTGGCAGGTCGACCTGGAGACGGGCTGGATGGCACGCGTGGTGGCCGGAACGGGGCAGGCAGGTGGGCTGGGGGATGGCGGACCGGCACGCATGGCCCAGCTCGACGGCCCCGTCGACGTCCAGGTGACGAGCGAGGGAGCGATCTGGGTGGTCGAGGAGGCAGGCCATCGCGTCAGACGCATCCGGCCGGATGGCGTCATCGAGCGGGTGGCAGGCACCGGGCTACCGGGGCGGGATCTGGATGGCCTGCAGGCCCTGCGGTCCCGGCTGAACGGGCCGACCTCCGTCTTGCCCGGTCCCGAGGGCTCGGCGCTCGTTGCGGACCGTGGAAATGCCCGCCTCGTCCGGATTTCGCCCGAGGGCGACCTGTCGACCACGCCCACGGAGCTTTCCGAGCCAGCCATCCTGGCGAAGGGGATCGACCCTGAGGTCCTCGCCGTGGATCCGTCTCGCCACGAGCTTCACGTGCTCAGGCCGGAATTTCAAGGTCCTTGAACGGCAGGTCAAGGCCCGAGGGAGTCAGGCTTGATTCGCACCTTGAGCGCCACGCCGAGCTGGATACGTAGCCCATCGGTGCTGCGGAGCGTCACCTTGCGGGTCTGCCCATCACCCGCGCGGATACGGACCCCGAGGGTCTTCGCCGCGCTCAGGGCCGGAATCTCGTCCCGGACCAGTTCCAGGACCGAGGCCGTCTCGGGCCCGTCACCGAGTTCGAGGTGCTTGACCAGGGCTGCGGTATCCCGGTACGGGTTTGCCTGGCTGCTGATGAGCAGGTCCACCGCCAGGGGGATCTTGAGCCCGTTCTCGACGCGCGGTAGCAGGGCCACCCGTTCCACCAGGCCTTGCTCGAGTTGCTTGCGGGTCGCGGCATCGAGACCGAGCGGTCTCGCTTCCAGTTCCTGGGTTCGTTGCCCCTTCACGATCACGCTGAGCGGCACGGAGGCGAGCACGCTGCCCGTGATCCGGTCCCGGGAGGACAGCGCCACCGGCGTCTCGCCCGTGTCGATGCTCACCTGGCCCCGCACGCTCAGCTGGCTGGCACCTGCCCGGATGAGGTCGACGAGGTTGGAGTTCGATTCCGTGAGCTCGATGATCGTGTCCCGGGATAGGCCACTTGCCTCGGCAGGGCGAAGCGTCGGAACCGGGAGCCGCGAGAGATCGACCGGCCGCGACGCGTCCTTGATGCTGGCTTCCGCGTTCAGGGCGACGGTGCCGGCCAGCTGTGACCGGTTCGAGAGGCGGATCGTCAGGCTGATGCTCGCCGGTTGCACGCTCAGGGTGGCCGGGTCATCGGCGAGCAGGTCCGCGGGCAAATTCAGGGGAAACGATTGCGTCGAGATCTCGGTGGGGCGGGTCGGTCGCAGCTTGCCTTTCAACGAATCGAGCTGGAGCGAGCCCAGCGAGATCGTGCCCGAGATCTGGGCGGAGCCATCGAAAATGGCGAGCCCATCCGCGACTTCCAGATCCCGTGCCGCTTGCGCCATGGAGGCTGCATCCGGGAACAGGCGATCGAAGTCGGCCCCGTACCGATTCTGGATGTCGATGGCCCGCTCATCCGTGTCGATCGTCTCGACCTCCGGGATGACCTCGATGTTCGCGGATTTGAGCACCGCCCCCGCCAGCGAGATCGACCGCGTGGCGATGCGGGGTTCGCCGCGCCGGGTGGTTCCGGGGATGAAGATCGCACGCTGGAAGGTCCGACCGGCAGAATCTTCGAGCCCCTTCACGGTGAAGCCGATCCGGCTCGATAGACCGAAGCCATTGTTGACCCGCACCTCGATGGACCCCGTGCCGATCGTGACGTCGGACGGCGACTGGACCCCCTGGTCCTCGAGCGCCTGGAACTTGTCCGTGAAGTCCTGGGCGACGGGCGGGATGTTGAAGGAACCGGAGGCCTGACGCCCGAGGCTGAAGCGGGCGATCTGGACGCTGACGGTTCCAGCCTCGAGGCTGATCTGCTGGGCGTTGTCCAGATCCACCGGACGGAAGCCGGGCAGGAGGGTCCCGCGGATCCCCCCGTGGATCTCGAGGTCCTTCGCGATCACGGCACCCTCGTCGAGCGGGATCTCGAGGAAGCCATCGGCCGGCAGGGTCACGGTGGGATTGGCGTCCAGCCACGTCTTGTTGATGAGACGTTTGTCGGACTCGATGCGCAGGCCGCTCACGATGGGCACGAGCTTGTCCGTGCTACCCGGTCCCCCGATGTCTCGCCGGATCGGGATCACCACCTTCGAGCTGGCACCGAGCGCGATACGGGACGTCGTGCCCAGGGTGATGGGGCCGATGTCCAGGGGGATATCGCCCGTGGTGGGAAATGTCAGGGGACTGGGAAGCGTTATGTTCCGCGCCAGGTTCGCCGTGACGGGGTCCGCCGAGCGGGACAGCTCGAGGATGGTGCCGATCGACTGATTGATCGGATCCGGAATCGTGACCTCGAGTATCTTCAGTTCCTCCAAGGTCTTGGTTACCGTGGGGGTGGTGAAGGCATCGGGGGTCTTCTCGCTGAGTCCCCGGGTTGGGATCGGGATGTCGCGGGTGGGGGTTCCCGCGCTGAGGACCTTGCCCAGATCGAAGCCCGCGAACGTGATGGGCTTCAGTCGGACCTCGTAGCGTCCGTCTTCCATCTCGAGCAGGGGCAGGTCGCCTTCCCCGGGTTTGACGAACTCTCCGAGCGTGGCCGAAACTTCTCCGAGACCGACCTTCAGGCTCACGGGCCAGCTCGGCAGGGCACCGAGGGGTAGACCGGACTTCGAGGTGGTCGCCTGGGTCTGGAGCCGCTGCACGGTGCCCAGGAGTTCCAGCCCGCATCCCGTGAGCCACGAGGACAGGCCCAGAACGAGGGGGATCCGGAGGGAGACGGGGATGGTGGGTTTCACGGGGTGGCGACCTCCTGCGACCCGGCATGTATACCCGGCCCCTTCCCTTTTCAGCAAGCACGGGGGCCTGCAACCTGCAGGCCCCCGCTTGGCGTGAGAGGAATCGGCCTCAGAGCTTCGAGGACCCCGGCGTGGCCGCGGCCTCGGTCGTCGGATCTTCCGCGAACCAGACGTCCTCGGTCATGTGCCGCTTGCCGTTCTGGATGAAGAACGACTGGATCACGTACTCGCCGTGCGCATTCTTCATCGTGGTCGGCACGGTGCCGATCTCGGTGATGCCCAGACTGCTCAGCGTCTTGAGTTCTTCCGGCTGCACGAGGCCATCCCGCGAGGCGTCGACCCAGACCTTGAGGGTGGCCAGTTCCTTGCCCTTGAGCGACAGCGACTTGCGCAGCAGTCCGGACCAGGAATTGCCTTCCGTTGCCTTGAAGTTGGCGGCCAGTCTCGGAGAACCGATCTTCACGGCCATCTTGTGATACCCGTTGGCGTAACCCCGGGCGTTCCCGAACAGGGCATGGGCGTCGATGACACCGTCCCCCGCGGCAGCCTTCGAGACCTTGTTACCCGTATCGTCGATCAGGAAGCCGTCCCCGTCGCCGTTGAGCCACTCGACACGCTGCTTCTTTCCCGCCGCCATCAGGTCGAACCAGACGGCTCCGGCCGCCACGAAACCGTTGGACCGCAGGCGGTTCTGAGCCGTCGAGGATCCGGTCACACCGATCTTGCCGTCGTGGTTGAGATCGAGGGCGATGGGAGAGTGCGTCGTCCAGGTGCTCGCCACGAGGAAACGCGAGAGTTCACGCAACCGAGCCGAAGTCGGCTGGACCTCTTCGAGATGGATCCGGCCGTTCACGGTATTGACCCAGGTGTCGACCGTCAACCCCAGCGGGTTGACACCGCGCTCGATCAACTCGGCCATCCGCAGCAGGCGACCGGCCTGGATGACCGAGTCGATGTTCCCCATGCCGACGATCCGTTTCAGCGCCGCCGGGTCGTTCAGGAGGACACTCTGGATGCTGCTGTTCCTGTACGCGTTGTAAGTGGGCTGGTCGAACTCAGGCTCGTAGATCTCGTTGACCCCGTGCGTGTAGCTGAGCGTGTGAGCCCCGTCCTCGGCCGTGTAGACGTAACGCCCGCCATTGTAGTCGGTGCTCATGTTGCCGCCCACGTTGGCCGCGAACGCCGCCAGGACATCCGAGTTGACGGCAGCCGCCCCGAGCGAGTCGATGTATTCCCGCGAACTGCCAGCGTTGGCCAGCTTGTTCATGAGCTGGATGTCCGCGGCGCTGGCCTGAGGGAGATTGGAGGCGCCTGCCGCGGCCAGGTCCTGGCGGATCCGTCCCAGGGTGGTGTTGAAGTTGAAGTCATGCAACGAGTAATCGTAGTTTTCACTGTTGCCCGTCGGGATCCCGTACTTCGAGTAGACGGCCCGCATCTCGGCCTCGGTCAGGGCCCGGCTGGCTCCGGCAGTCTCGAACGCCTCCTGGATGGTACGATCGAACTCGCCCACCCGGGTGAAGTTGAGGTCGTTGCGGTTGCGCACGTACCGACGGCGCTCGAACTGGACCCGATATCCGCTGCGTCCGTTCTCCGTGGCGGGCGTGTAGGTCTTGGACCCCTCGACCATCATCTCCTCGGCTCCGACCGGAGCCGTCACCCCACCCGTGACAAGACCTACCAGCGTGAGGGCCCAGAGGGCTCTGCGATCAAGTGTCATGTGATACCTCCTCCAGGAGGCTGGCACCGGGTGTCCGGGCCAGCCCGAGATTCCCGTCAATTCTTTTTACCATGCAAGGTCGTGCCGCTCTGTCCGCCATTGACCCAGGCCTTGCCCTGGCTGGACGTGACCTTGGTGCTACCCTGCACGGCCACGGCCTTGGTCCCACCGAGCTGCACCTTGGAGCCCGAACGGTCCGAGGAGAACGCGCGTACGGTGTTCCCGCTGGCAGCAGCCTTTCCGTCGAGGCTGGCCTTCGACAGGCGGATGGACTTCGTGACGACCCGGGGAGGATCGGTGTCCGCGCCGACCTCGTAACGGTCCAGCGCCGGATCGGGATTGTTTCTCGTGAAGCCGGTCGCGGGATTGCGCGTCTCGACCAGAGCGTCCCACGTCCGCGTGATCACGATTTCCTGACCACTCTCCGTTCGGGTGGTCCGGTCGACGCGACGCGTTTCCCGCGTGACGGTCCGCGTGGCGGTGTCGATGTGGGTCTGGATCTTGCGTTTGAAAGGCTTGACCGTCACTTCCTGGAATCTCTGGGAGATCGTGACGTTGCCGCTGGAATCGGGAGTCGACATCGTGGAGCTCAGGACACGTGTCTGCGTGTAAGACGGGTCGTATTCCTTGGCGAGAGGGGGGTCCACGACCGTGTTCGTGTCGACGGACGTCCGCTCGACGCGGGTGGCAATCACCTGGGCGTTGGTCTCGGCGTCGGGGATGAACTCGGAAATCTGCTTGGTCTCGACGAGGATCCACTGCTTCGGGTCCGGTGACTGAGGTTGCGCCAGGGCCGTGGCATCCGCACCCGTGGCTGCCGTGGCATTCTGGGGGGCTGTCGTACCCGGAAGGAAATAGCGGACGTGCTCGGTGCTGATCAGGGTCCATTCACTGGTCGGGGTGGCTTTCGCCGGCTGGGCCAGAAAGAGGGCCAGGGTGCTGGCGAGCAGGATCGGGAGGCGTGTCTTCGTCATGGTCGTCTCCTCACATCAGTTCCGCGCGGCCGCGGTCGCGGGATCTTCCGCGAACCAGACGTCTTCGGTCATGTACCGCTTGCCGTGCTGCACGAAGGTCGACTGGATCAGGTACTCTCCAGCAGGGTTCCGCCGGATCGTCGGCTTCGTGTCGACCTCGGAGATGCCCAGCTGGTCGAGGGTCCTGAGCTCGGTCTGCTGGATGCGCGCATCCCGGTTGGCATCGATCCAGACCTTGAGCTGTCCGAGCATCGTGCCCTTGAGCGTCCGCTGCGCCCGGAAGAGCGTCGACCATGAGGTCGTATCGTCGAGCGCCACGTTCGTGGCGACCTGCCCCGTGGCCGCTGCATAGGCCAGCTTGTGGTACCCGTTCGCGTAGCCGCGGGCATCCCCGAACAGCACCGTGGCATCCACCTCCCCGTTGCCATGGGCCGCCTGGGTGACCTTGCCCTGACGGTCAAGGACGAGCAGGCCATCACCGTCGCCGTTGAGCCACTCGATGTGCTGCTTGCGACCGACGGCCATGATGTCGAACCACACCGAACCCTGCTGCGCGAAGGGATACTGGCGCAGGCGGTTCTGCGCGGAGGAGGCCCCCGTCACGCCGATCTTGCCATCGTGGTTCAGGTCGAGGGCAATCGGCGAGTGCGTGGCCCATGTGCCTGCCAGCAGCCACCGGGCGATTTCCCGCAGGCGAGCCGCGGTGGGCTGAGGTTCGACCACGTGCACCGGACCGTTGACGGTGTTCACCCAGGTGTCGATCGCCATGCCCGAAGGAGCCAGCCCCTGGTCGATGAGTGCCGCGAGTTGCGTGAACCGCCCTGCCTGCACGAAGCTGTCGAGGTTGCCCATCCCGAGCAGCCGCTTGTACGCGGCCTTGTCGTTGAGCAGCACGGCCTGGGCGGACCATGAACGGTAGCTATTGTAGGTGTTCTGGTCGAACTGCGCCGGATTGATGAAGTTGACGCCGTGCGAATAGCTCAGGGGGTGGTGACCATCTCCGTTCACATACACATACCGACCACCGCCTTGCGCAGCGAAGGCGGCATCGATGTACGAGTTGATCGTCGACGCTGGCAGGGCATCCAGCAGGGCCGCGGAGTCGCGCGCTCCCAGCACCGTGTTCAGGTTCTGGATGGAGGCGATGGGGACGTTTGCAGGCAACTGGTAGGAGCCGTTCTGGACGTCTCGCTGCAAAGCGGCCATGGCATTGTCGAAGCTGAAGTCGTGGTAGGCCCCCCCGCTGTAATTCGCGTTGGTGGCCAGGGGAATCCCGTACCGGTTGTAGATGGCCGACATCTCGGCCTGCGAGAGCGCCCGGTTCAATCCCTTCGATTCGAGGAACTGCTGGATGGTCGCATCGTACCGACCGATCGGATTGAGGATGTAGTTCTCGTTCCGGGTGTAGCGCCGTCGCTCGAACTCGACCCACATGCCTCGAACCTCATTCCCGTTCGAGTCCTTGCCCATGCCCTCGAGATAGACCTTGTCCGTCTCTTGGATGAATTCTTCCGACTTTGCAGGGGATGGATTCCAGCTCAAGGTGGTCAATACCAGCGCGATGCTCAGGGTTGCCAGACGTTGCCTGCGCATACGTCCTCCTTTCACGGACCTGATCCGGGCACGTGCCCGCCGAGCATGGTTGTACCTCTGTTGCACCCGAGGTTTCGTTAAAAGTCTGTTCCGGCGTGAACCCTGCTGTAAATGTCGGTGAATTCGCTTGCTTGACGCGCTGTCGTCTTGCGGTTCATGATGACGCTGGAACGGCTTCCGGCGCACCTCCCGAGGCCTGGAAGAGACCCGTGGAGAATGCGATGGCCACCTGGTTCCGTCCCGACGGGCGCCCCACTCCCGAAGCCACCTACATGCAGCTCGCCCACATGTGGGCGGTGCACTCGACGTGCTCCCGTGCCCGGGTCGGTGCCGTGATCACCACGGGTGATCTGCGCCGAACCGTCGCCCACGGATACAACGGCGGCGGCGTCGGGATGGGGGACAACGCCTGTGCCCACGGGGGTACGTTGCCCGGCGCCTGCGAGCACCTGCACGCCGAAGAGAATGCGCTCCTGTTCTGCAACTACGAGGGGCCGAAACTCCTGTTCGTGACCATCGAACCGTGCCTGATGTGCGCCAAGCGCATCGTCAACAAGGGCCAGATCCAGCGGGTCTATTACGGGCGTCAGGCTTACCGCGACAAGCGCGGGATCGAGTATCTCGACCGTGCCCGCATCGAGGTGGTGTACTTCCCGGACCCTGGCTCAGTGGACGGGATTTCGACTGAACAGCGCCCATAGTCTCAGGACGGCCGGCCCGAGCGTCACGACGAACAGGGCCGGGAAGATGCAGAACACCAGCGGAAACAGCAACTTCACGGGCGCCTGAAGGGCACGTTCCTTCGCCTGTTGCCGGCGGGTCTCGCGGATGCGATCGCGCTGTCCGCGCAACGTGCGCGTGAGTCCGGCGCCCGTCTCCTCGGCCTGGACCCAGGCGTGGACGACGGCTTCCCAGGCAGGGACGCCCAGAGACCGCGCCCTGGAAAGCAGGGTCGAACGTCGGTCGGCTCCGAGAGCCACGGCTGACTGCCATGCGCCGAGTTCTCCGGCGAGATCGGGGGCCAGGTGCCGGCCTCGCGTCACGAGACGGTGTACGGCTGCCTCGAATCCCTGTCCTGCTTCGAGGCAGGCGATCCACAGATCCAGGACGTCGGGCAGGGAACGCGAGATGGCCTGGCTGCGGGCCGTACCCAGGCGCTGGACTCTCCAGACGGGCCCGACCGCCCCCGCGATCGCCCCCGCGATCGCCCCGACCGCCCCTGCTCCGACGGCACCCAGGACGCCGCCGGTCAGGGCCAGCACGCCCGCCGAGAGCACCAGCTGCTCGTGTTGACCCGGCGCGTCGAGGCCTGCCCGGCTCATCAGGGATTCGAACCGGTTCCACCGAGGGGTTCCAGGACCTCCGATGAGCCACCGCAGCGAGCCCGGGCGGAGCAGTCGTCGGAAGAGCGGCACCGAGAGTCGCCGCTCCCTCGCCGTTCGTGCTCCGTCCGTCGCTCCGCTCCTTCCGAGGGCCTCCAGACGTCGCTGGGCTCGGTCGGACGGACCTCCGAGGAAGAGCCAGGCGAGCAGCGTCGTGAGCACGAAACCCGTCCCTATCAAGGCCATGGATCAGTCCTCCACCCGGATGGCCCGTCGCATCCAGACCACACCCACGAGTTGCAGCGCGATCGCCGACAGCAGGATCGTGCGTCCGACCGTGGCCGACCACATCGGACCCAGGTAGCCCGGGTCGATGGCCTGCAGGGCGGCGGCGACGGCGGCGGGCAACGCCCCCAGGACCCAGGCGGAAAGACGCCCCTGGGCCGTGAGGGCTTTCACCTCGGCGGCCAGGCGTCGACGCTCGCGCAGCGTGTCGTGAAGCCCGGTCAGGATCTCGCCGAGGTTGCCTCCCCAGGTTCGCTGGACGGCGATCGCCTCGACCATCAGATCCACCTCGGGGGCGCGGAGACCCCGCGCGAAATGGCCCAGCGCATCCTCGACCGGCAGGCCCCAGGCCGTCTCTTCCAGCACGTCCTGCCAGGGTCGCGCGGCCGCACCTCGCTGCTCGTCCGTGGCTCGCTGCCAGGCGGCCAGGAAACCTTGCCCCGACCTGAGTGCCCCGGTCATCGTCCACAGGGCCGACGGCAGTCCGTCCAGGATCTCCCTCCGCACCCGCTCCGCGCTGGAGGCGAGCCAGGCGATGCTTCCTGCCAGCACGAGCAGGGCAGCCAGGGCCCCCGGAACGGGGGCCCGCATCGCGGAACCCACGACGAATCCGGCCACCAGCGCCGTGAGGCCGGTGATCACCCACCATTCTCGCCCCGTGAGGGACCATCCGGCCCGATCGAGCCGGGTCTCGATCCATCCCACCCGCGATCGTCCGGGGCGGCGGGCCTCCTGGCGCTTCGACGCGGAGCGGGGCTTCGCCACGCCGTGCTCGAGGCGCGCCAGCCTGTTGAGGAGGTGCCTGTCGGTCAGCAGACCACCCGGCGCCGTCAGGGCGATCGGCACCAAGGTCCCGGCGGCGATCGCCGCGACGTGCCAGGTCAACATGAGGCCGTTTCCTCCGGTTCGATGAGCCGGTCCAGGGCGGCCGGTCGGATCCCCGTTGCCTCGTGCCGCTCACGGATGGGTACCCATCGGTGGAGTTCCTGCATCTGGATGATGTCACCTTCCATCCCGACCACCTCGGCCACACCCGTCACGCGACGCCGACCTTCCCGGCCCCGTTCGACCTGGACGACGAGGTCGATCGCGCTGCGGATCTGTTCCCGGATCGCCCGGAGGGGGAGCTCGTGTCCTGCCATCAGGACCATCGTCTCGAGTCGCGACAGGGCATCCCGGACCGAGTTCGCGTGCAGCGTGGCGAGCGAGCCCTCGTGGCCCGTGTTCATGGCCTGGAGCATCGCGAGGGCCTCGGCACCGCGGACCTCACCCAGGATGATCCGGTCCGGGCGCATGCGGAGGGCATGGCGCAGCAACTCGGACTGCGGAATGGCGCCCTGACCCTCGAGGTTGGGCGCCCGGGTCTCGAGGCGGACGACATGGGGTTGCTGGAGCTGCAACTCGGCCGCGTCCTCGATCGTCACCAGCCGTTCGCGCGGCGGGATGAACCCTGACAGGACGTTCAGCAAGGTGGTCTTTCCCGAACCCGTGCCGCCCGAGATCAGGATGTTGAGCTTGCTCTCGACCGCGCGCCGGAGGAAGGTCGCGATCCCGTCATCCCAGGAACCCCAGGCGAGCAACTCATCCGGGCGGATGGGGTCGCGCCGGAACTTCCGGATCGTCAGGCACGGCCCGTCGATCGCGAGCGGTGGCAGGATGGCATGAATGCGACTTCCGTCGGCGAGGCGAGCGTCGCAGGCCGGAGTGCTCTCGTCGACGCGACGGCCGACGGCCGACACGATCCGGTCGATGATCGTGCGCAGGTGCGTCACGTCCCGGAAGGCCACCTCGGTGAGCGTGAGCCGTCCCTCGCGCTCCACGTAGACCCGGTGGGGCCCGTTGACCATGATCTCGGTGACCCCGTCTTCCGCCAGCAACGGTTCTATCGGCCCCAGCCCCCGGACCTCGTGGAGGATGGCGCGAACGAGCGTGTCACGTTCCTGGGCGGCCCGGATCCGCCAGCTGGGCGGGGTGCCTGGCGCCTGCAGCACGCCCTGCAACTCGAGGGCGATCGCCGCTTCGAGCGCCTCCTGGGGCGTCTGCTCGTCGAGGGCGTGGGTCCGCATGTTGTCGACCAGGCAGCGATGGACCCGGGCTCGCAGCGCGTGGCCGGCCTCGATCTCCTCAGCGGGAGGGGTAGGCCGTCCGGGGTTCAGACCCGGTGCGGCGGGTGCGAGAGTCGCGATGGTCGCGGGGGGCGGCGGGGCGGGGCGAGCTCGTCGGAACATGTCATCTCCTCCTCAGCCAGTCGAGCCAGGCGGCAGGCCCGGTGCGGACGGGGACCATGGCGCGCGTGGGCCCGAGTTCCCGGGCCAGCGTCTGGATCCGGCGGGACAGGGGATGGGACGGCGCCGCGACCAGGAGCGGTTCCCCGCGGTCGAGCGCCGTCTGGGTCGCCTCGGGGGCATGGGGCAACCGGTGACGGATGCGGCGCCCGATGGCCCGCTCGATGCTCTCCGGCTCGAAGCGACTGGGGGCATCCCAGAGCACGACGTTCCAGCGGGAGGTGTCCACCCCCTGGGCCTGCCAAACCTGTTCGGCCTGGCGGAGCTCCCGGAAGGCGATCAGATCCGGGAACAGGGGCACGAAGGTGGTGTCCGCCGCCTGGAGCGTCTCGAGGGCCGCCTCCTGCGGTTCGCTCGGGACGTCCACCACGACCCATCCTCCCCGGGAGGTCAGCGTCGAGAGGGTGCGCCGGAAGCAGCCCTGGTGGATCAGGGTCGTCTCATCCGGTGATCGGGTCACGGCCAGCCAGCGGAGCCCGGAGGGGTGCGCGAGCGTCGCTTCCTCCAGCTCGTCGCCCCGGCCGGCCCGGACCAGCTCGGCGAGCGTCAGGGTCGGCTCCAGGTTCAGGACGAGATCGAGCGCCGGATAGGCAGGAACGGCCTCGAGCAGGGTGACTCCGCCCGGGACCATCCGCGTCAGGGCGATCGCCAGGTTGGTGGCGAGCGTCGTCTTGCCCGAGCCCCCTCGGGGCCCGTGGACGGCGATGATGCGTCCGGGTTCCTCGGGGCCCGGATCGGGGACGGCCCGTCGGAGACGCTCCTGGAACCTGGCCGCCCTGGCGATCGCCGGTCCGAGCTCCGCCGGGCTTCCCACGACCTCGCGGATGCCCCCCTGCATGACCTCTGCCAGCTCCCGGGCTTCCAGGGTGGTCCCGACCAGCAGGACGGACAGCGTCGGATGACTGGCGAGCCAGACGTCCAGCGTCGCCTGGACGAGCGGAATCGGGAGGGGGAAGGGGGCTCTCCAGACGATCAGGTCGATTTCCCGGGGGGTGCCCGAGGCCTCGGCCCGTCGTTCGACGTCTCCCACGAGTTCGTGGGCGGCCAGAACCTCGTTCCAGGTTTCCAGGTCGGGGCCCGTCCCGACCAGCCAGGTCTTCAGTGCCATGTCGCGTGCTCCCTCATCGCACAGCCGCGACGGGCGCGGGCACCGTCTCGTCGGCGAGCCTCACGGCGTACCGGAGCGCCGTACCGGCCACCTGGTCCTGATCCAGGGTCTCGAGGTAACGCCCCACGACCTCTCCGCGTCGCGTCGTGTAGCTGAGGTACACGCGTGCGAAACCGGCGATTGTGACGTTCGAGCGGCCCGAGGCCTCGAAGAAGTCCCGGTCCAGCAGGGCGACCGTGATCACCCGCGGGGTGCGCGTGCCGAGCTCGGCCTCCAGGAAGGACGTGGTGTCTCGCCCGATCAGCTGCTGCAGCGTCGCGGCCGTGGGACCGGCCATGTCTCCTGGTTCCGTGGGGATCATCTCCCCCTTCCTGAGCGTCCGCCGGGCCCCGTCGAGCAAGCTGGAACGGTAGGTCCGGGCTCCGGGACCATCGATCGCGAGGGCCTGGAAGTTGCCACGGATGTTGCCTGGACCGCTCCGTTTCAGCAGGATTTCCTCCCCTCGGGCATGTCGCTGGCCCGGCAGCCCCAGGGGACGCAGCCCCTGGGTGACGTCCACGCAATGGAGGTCCGCGATCGAGCGAGCCCCGATCGCGAGCTGGCCAGGGCGTTCGCGTTCCGACGGCAGCAATCTCGACAGCTTCCCCACCCAGCTGGCCACGGGAGTGCGAAGCCGCACCGTCACGCGGCTCCCCTGCGTGATCGTGATGTCACCGTCCGCCGGAAGAAAGCCGTTCTGGCGGGCCAGGTCCCGGACGGCCTTGCGGGCCTGATCCGGCCCCTGCATCAGCCCCCGGGCACCGGCGAGAGCCGCCGCATCGCAGGCGCTCTGGAGCCGGGTGCGCTCGAGCGTGACGGCTCCCACGTCTGCCACCAGGCCGAGCACGAGCGTCAGGCCCAGGCCCCAGAAGGCCGTGATGACCATGGTGCTTCCGCATTCGGGATCGTGCATCGGCTTCACCTCGCGGGGGGGGAGGGGGACGAGGACGGAGACGTGGAGGAAGTGGCCACGGGTGACGGGGGGGGCATGGTCCCGGAGGTCCCCAGGACGGTGGGGGTCACGAGGATGGCGAGTTCGGTCTCCTGGTGCTGGTATCGCGTCGATCGGAACAGTTCCCCGAGAATGGGTACGTCGCCCAGGAAGGGGAGCTTCTCCACGAGCTGCGAGCTGACGTCCTGCAGCAATCCCCCGATGGCGAGGCCCTCGCCCTGGGCCAGCACGACCTGGGTCTGGGCCCGGCGGGTCGTGATGGCCGGAACGACGAAATTGGCCAGGCGTACGGCATTGGCGACGTCGAGCTGGGAGACTTCCGGGGCGACCTGGAGCGAGACGCGTCCGTCATCCAGCACCTGCGGCGCCATGTCCAGCTTGATCCCGTAGGGTTTCCATTCGAAGGTGACCTGGTTGAGCTGCTGGCTCACCGGCACCGGGACCTCGCCCCCGGCCAGAAAGCTGGCCTTGCCTCCACTGACGGCGACCAGCTTGGGTCGGGCCAGGACGCGGGCATCGCCCCGGGCCACGAGCATGCTCAGGCGGGCGGCGATCCGCTCGTAGAGCCCGAAGGCCGTGCCGCCGAGGTCGGAAAGGGGCTGACCGGCTCGCGGGTTGCGGGCATCAGCCTGGGTGAGCCCCAGGTTGTCGGGCTCGAAACGGTCTTCGCCGTTCGACGAGCGGTTCATCTGGCCCCACTTGATTCCGAGCTCGTGACTGGCCGTCTTGCCCAGCTCCACCACCTGCACGTCGACCTGGACCTGCTGGACCGAGTCGGCCTCGAGCAGGTTGACGACCCGCGGGGCGAAGCTCTGGGCCAGCTTTTCCGCCTGCTGGGCCTGGCTCGTTCGGGCCACCCGACCCGTCAGCAAGACGGTGTCCTGGACGACCTGGACGCCGAGACCCCGGGCGCCCGTCACCCGGGCGATCGTGTCCTTCAGGAGGCTGGCGTCGAGACGCACCGAGACCTCGTACCGGGTCAGGCCCCGCTCCGTCCAGACGAAGCAATGGGTGCTACCGGCCCGCTTGCCGTTGACGAGCACGGCGTGACCGTCGAGGACCGCAACGTCCGCGATCGTCGGGTCCGTGACCGAGACTTTCGTGATGCGCGGCCCCGATCGGACGACCTCGGAATGCCCGACGTCCAGAGGCAAGGACATCGAGGCGATCGCCTCGGTACCCTGTGCCCTGGCGGGCGTCCAGGGGTGGAGGGTGATCCACAGGCATGGCAGGATCCAGCCGCGCAGCGTTCTGGAATTCAACGGTTCACCTCTTCTGTTTGGGTGCCGCGGATGACGAGGATCCCCCGGGGTGCGGAAGGACGCTCGACGACCCGGACGGTCACGGGGACCCGGACGGGTACCCGGACCACGCGCTGGGCAGGCCCGGAATCGGGGGCCCGACGCGGGACCCCGAGCAGCGTATCGGGAGTCACCCCGGACGTCCTGGCCGTGCTGCTTTCGGCGTTCGAACGCATGGCGAGCCTGATCTTGCCGCGGTCGGCGGCCAGGATGAGACGTTCGGTGTCGGCCGGGGTCACGGCTAGCGTCGCCGACGACACCACCCGGGCGCCCTCACCGGAAGCCCGGTCGGCCTCCTGGGCGCAAGCCAGGACCCGGACGCGCTGGAGGAGGAAGTGCGTCGTCGTTTCACCCTCGACGTCCATCGTGCTCACCACGTCGACCACCATGCCGGGTTGAACGAATCCCGCCACCCCGACGACCTCGTCGACGGCGACGGTCACGGCACGCATCCCGGGCGGAACGGGCAAGATCGCACGTTCCCTTTGACCGCGTGGCCAGAGGTGTTCCTCGAGCACGGGTTCTCCGGGAACCAGAGCGATGCGTCCCGAGCGCCCGATCAGGCCCTCGATCGAGTCCGTGGCTCCTGCCGGGGTGAAGCGTTCCGGGCGATCCTGCAGGGTCAGGTCGCGCGGGCCGATGGGTTCGTTCGGGGCCACGGTACGCAGGGCCACGACGACGGGGCGCGTGGCCTCCGGTGCGGCCTCGGAGGCCTGGACGCGGCTGAACCACCAGGTCATGCCGGCGCTCGAGGCGAGTCCGAGCCCGGCGGCGATGACGATCCGGGGAATGCGAACGGGGTTCATGGAGCCTCCTGGCGCATCGTGGCCGTGGCGGCGAGCCAGAGCGGGACGGGAAGCCCGGGGATGCGCACGGTCACCTCGAGCGGGTGATCGAGCCGGACCTGCACGTCGGACCCGTCCGACGAGCGGGGGTGGCCGATCGATACCCGGGTCCCGGTGGTCTCGATCCCCGCACCGGACAGGTACGCGAGCGTCGTCTCGCGCACCCGGCCGTCGGGGCGACCGAGGGCGCCCAGCCGGGCACCCTCGCGGGCAGCATTCGTGAGCACGAGCTGGGTCCCGAAAATCTGTCCCAGGGCGAAGATCCCCGTCACCAGGGCCAGGACCAGGGGCAGGGCCAGAGCCGTCTCGACGGTGGCCTGGCCAGAGACATCAGCAAGTCGCATCACGTGTTTCCGTTACTTGCTGGTGCTGCTCAGCGTGTTGGCGATTGCTGATAGCATCTTGTTGACATTTGTGCCCATCATGGTCAGCGCACCGACCGTCACGACGGCGATGAGGCCCAGGATGAGTCCGTACTCGGTCAGCGCCTGGCCGTCCTCGTCCCGGATGAA
This sequence comes from bacterium, assembly GCA_035285805.1. Taxonomy (GTDB): domain Bacteria; phylum Cyanobacteriota; class Sericytochromatia; order S15B-MN24; family UBA4093; genus JAYKJE01. The sequence goes on from JAYKJE010000021.1 coordinate 165,330, forward strand.
GTTCGCGAGCATGGTCATGGGGGATCTCCTCCTCGGTGGGGGGTGGGGGGCGAACGAGACCATCATCGTCGGCACGCGTGACGTCGCTTTCACGCTCGCGTTACGGCAGCTTTCGGATGTCCGTCAGGCGAGTCCAGGCGACCTCGACCTCGAGGGCGAGTCTCTCGAGTTCGCGGACGCCCCGGAGCCGGGTGCTCGCCCGCTCGAAGAGCCGAAGCCTCGCCCCGTGCTGGAGTCCGGCGTGCATGAGGGCTTTCAGCGTTGGCTCGCCGAGGCTCGCCCGGACCCCCGCGGGAAGGGTTTCCAGGATGGCTCCTGCTTCTCCCTCGATCCCCGTCAGTCGCGAGAGCACGCGATCGAGCAATTCGACCGGTGCCGAGGCACGGGCCCTCACCCGCAGGACGTGGTCATAGAAGGCAATCTCGGGGGCCAGTCGCTTCACGTGCATCGACAGGTCGGGCGTCCGGAGCACGAATCGCGGCTCGCGTCTCCCGCGGACGACATCCTCGATGTGGAAGCATCCGAGGTCCATCGCCGCCACGAAGTGCCACTTCAGTCCGAATCTGCGGTGCTGGACCAGGAAGGCATGGACATCCGCATCGGAGAGCCAGAGGAGTTGCTCGATGCGCCTCCGGACGGTGCGCAGGTCGCTCGAGTAAAGCACCGGGTGCGTGTGAAAGGCGCCCAGTTCCGCATGGACGAGGTCGTGGGGGCGGCAGCGATAGCGGACTCCGATCGTTCCGGTTCCCGGCGCCCGGACGGTCGCGGTCGTGAGGTTCTGGTACTCGAGGATCCGGTCTTCACAACCTCCCATCATCCCGGCCCGCTCGTCGAAGACCGGCAGCCGACGATGAAGGGATGAGGCGGAGGCAGTCAGGGTGTTGAGCATGCTCAGCCCGAACTCGTCGATGAGCCGGGCATGCATCGAGGCCGAAACGCGCAAGGGTTCTCCAGGGTGCACGGACGGAGGGGATCCGTTCCAAGGGGTATCCATCCTGGAGATCACGTGTTATTGTAAACATCGAGTTACGGAGACATCGATCACAGAGCACATTTGATCTATTGATCACATATTTCTGTCGATCAGCGTGATCAAATGTCTCCAGATGATCGTTGGCACTTACCCGGAGGACCCCCCGCGCATGGCCCGTACACGTTCCCTGTCTCTCCCCACCAAGGCGCAGCCCTTCCTGAAATGGGCGGGGGGGAAGACTCGCCTGCTGGCCCAGTTCGAGCCGATGTTTCCGCGGCGGTTCCGGCGCTACCACGAACCCTTCATCGGGGCGGGAGCCGTGTTCTTCCACCTGCAGGCACGCGAGGCCTTCATCTCGGACACCAATCCGGACCTCATCACGTGTTACCAGGTCCTCCAGGCGGACCCGGCCAGCCTGATCGAGGTGCTCCGGTTGTACCGTCATGATCGCGATTTCTACTATCACGTTCGCGATCTCGATCCCCGCGAGCTGAGTCCCGTCCAGCGGGCCGCGCGGATGATCTTTCTCAACAAGACCTGCTTCAACGGCCTCTGGCGCGTCAACCGGCAGGGGCGCTTCAACGTGCCATTCGGAGATTACAAGAATCCCCGGATCGTCGATGCCGACAACCTGGCTCTCGTTCACGCAGCCTTGCAGGACGTCCACATCCGGCAGGCCGGGTTCGAGCAGGCCCTGGCCGACGTCGAACGCGGGGATTTCGTGTACCTCGACCCGCCCTATCATCCGGTCAGCACGACGGCCCGATTCACGAGTTACGGGGCCGATGACTTCCGGGAAGCCGACCAGCGTCGACTCGCGGAGGAGTTTCGTCGCCTGGATGCGCGCGGTGCCCGGGTCATGCTGTCGAACTCCGACACGCCCCTGGTGCACGAGCTCTATGCCGGTTATCGGCTCGACCTCGTCACCTGCAACCGGGCGATCAACCGGGATGCCTCCAAGCGTGGCGCCATCCACGAGGTGGTCGTCCGGAACTACTGAGGTCGATCCGGAGCCGCTTCCGGGTATCTCTCTTCCGGGGGGAGGGCGATATCGATGCGTGGTGTTCCCGTGACCTGGAGGGGCCTCTGGCGATCGGCCGTGCTCGCGCTCTGGGCGTTGAGCCTCGTCGCCTGTCGGACGGATGTGCGAAATTTCTGGGACCTGCCCTAGGCTTCGCGAGGTGGCCCCGGGCGTCTCACTTCGCGAGCATCTCGCCTGGCAGGTGATGGGTCCACACGAGCCCCGCGATGAGCAGGCCGAGGGCGATGCGGTAGCCGATGAAGCCCCACATCGACCGCTGCTGCAGGAACTGCATCAGGAACCGGATGCAGAGGTATCCCACGACGCCCGAGGTCACGATTCCCACGGCGAACGCCGGCAACTGCGGGCTCGCGAGGATGTGGTTCAAGATGCCGGCGGGTTGGGTTCCCTGCAGCCGGCTAGCGACGCCCTCGACGGTATCCTTGGCCTTGAACAGGCAACTGGCCAGGATGATGGGGAAGCCTAGCAGGAACGAGAACCGGGCGGCGGACTCGCGGCTGAACCCCATGAACATCGCAGCCGTCATGGTCGCACCGGAACGCGAGGTGCCCGGTATCAGCGCGCAGGCCTGGGCGATCCCGATGGCGATCGCCTGGGGCAGGCGCAGGTGGGTGAGTTCCCGGACTCTCGACCCCACGACCTCGGCGAGCCCGAGCAGGAAGGCGACCCCGATGAGCATCGTGGAGATGACGAGGGGAGAACGGAAGGTGGTCTCGACGGCCTCTTCGAGCATGAGGCCGGCGGCGGCGGCAGGCACGCACCCCAGCACGACCATCCAGGCCAGGCGTGCCTCGTCGTTCCAGGCAGCCCGTCCCTTCGTCACGCTCAGCAGTCCTGCCCGTCCCATTCCGATGAAGTCGCGCCAGAAGTAAACCGCGACGGCGGTGAACGTGCCGAGATGCAGGGCCACGTCGAACGTCAGACCAGGGTCTTTCCAGCCCAGGAGTGCCGGGACGAGGATGAGATGTGCCGTGCTGGAAATGGGGAGGAATTCACTCACTCCCTGGACGGCGCCGAGCACGGCTGCCTGGAAGAGATCCACCGGATGGCCTTTCGGAAGGGGGGCGACGGACGCTCATGCTAGCACGGCGGACCTCCGCGGAGGCCCGCCGCATCGGCATGGCGAGTTCTTGTCAGTAGGAAATGCTCGATCCGAGGCCGATCGCCGCCTGGGACAGCAGGGCGAGTTCCTGCATGCTCGGCGGGGTGTAGGAGCGCCCCTCGTTGGCAGCGATCTCGAAAGCCTTGGCCGTCAGGGCCGCGAACAGCACGCCGCGCTGGATGTCCTGACCGAAGCCGGACCCCGAGTAGCGTGAGAGGTCACCGGGGCTCCGGATGCCCGACCGGACCATCAGGTGCGCGGCATCCGGGGACATGTTCCGGATTCGCATCATGTCGGCCATCTGACCGTATACGATGAGCCGGTCGGCAGGGATGCCGGTGAGGAAGGACGTGATCGATCGTCGGAACCCTCCGCCCGTCGCAAAGCGCAACATGAACGGGTTTCCGGCGCCGACCATCCGCAACCGGTGAAGGTCCTGGTCGTTCCCGAGCAACCGGCTCATCAGGTACAGGTTAGCACTGCCCTGGCTTTCCATCACGGGCTGCCGGGCCAGGACGGGGGCGGCGCCACCTGCCTGGACGGCGCTGGTGGCCAGCGCGGGGCGTGCATAGGTGAGGGACGGGATGCCCTGGACTTGCATGGGGGTCCTCCTGCCACTGGACGGTCTGACGAGGGGCTTATCGGACCGGAGATGTTCCAGCTTTCTTAAGTCGGGTTCAAGCCCAGATGAACTCCCGGGTCATGCCAGGGTTTGACAACCTGCCCTGTCGCACGATAGGCTCCAGATGTCGCGGGGCGTAGCGCAGCTTGGTAGCGCATCTGCTTTGGGAGCAGAGGGTCGTGGGTTCGAATCCCACCGCTCCGACCAGTCGCGCGGGTGTAACTCAGCGGTAGAGTTCCTGCCTTCCAAGCAGGATGTCGTGGGTTCGAATCCCATCGCCCGCTCTCACAGGTCGCTCACGCCGAGCCCTCCTCCTGGAGGGCTCGGTTGTTGTTCGAGGACCTCGGGTTCCTGCACGGCTTTGAGAAAATACCATTAAGTTTCCGTTTGCCCCCGTAAGCTTGCGTTTCGGCGGGGAAAAAACAGGCATGTCGGGACCGGTCAACGGAGAGTGTCATGAGCAGTGCCATCCACGTCATTCCTGATCCTGCCCAGCTTCTGGCCGAGGCACGTGCTGCGATCGTCAAGAGCCGGTACTTCCAGCACGGCAGGACGGACCGCTACGGCCATGTCGTGGGGTTGCGCGAGTATCCCGCCGGACGCGTGCCCACGGATCATCAGGTTCATCACTACGACCAGGCCGGGCGAGTCATCCTGTTCGAGAAATACACGAGAGATTTCTCGAAGCCCACGTATCGACTGTATCGCTATGCTGGAAACGTCATGAACGAGGCCATCTGGATCGACCGCTATGGCCACATCGAACATCATCACTGCTTCCAGTACGACCGGGTCACCGGTCAGATGGTCTGGCGGGCCGAGTACCAGCCCGACGGGACGCTGTTCTACAGCGTCGCATCCACCTACGACTCGGTCGGAAACCTCATCGAGGATGCCTATTTCGACCGGAATGACGTGTTCGTGAAGCGGGAGGCTTACGAGCACGACAAGGCGGGAGATGTCACCCGCGAACGTTTCTATGACCACGAGAATGCCCTGGTGGGGTTCAACACGTTCACCTACGACAAGCAGAGGCGGCTGACCGCTCGCATCTGGCATGGACCGGATGGCGTGCGACGTTCCCGTTTCGCCTACACCTACGATCGCCAGGACAGGCTGTCTCGTCTCACCGTGTATGGTCCCACCGACAAGAATCCTCTGGTCCAGGAGTTCACGTATGACGACGTGGGTAGCGTCACCCGGGAACGCTGGATGGAGGCCTCGGGACAGGTCGTCAAGGAACTCGTCTTCTGAGGCCTGCCGGTCTCACATTTCCCCCTGGAGGAGCCATGAGCGATATCTCGGGTATCGATCCCATCAAACAGACCGTCAAGATCAATGCGGCGGCGATCGCCGCCGCCGCGGCGTCCGCGCAAGCCGTGCCCGGGGCCACCGAGGCCCCTGCCCGCGATCAGGTCAGCATCCAGACATCCGATGCGTCCGACCTGGGCCTGGGGGAAGCCGCAGGTCCCGGGGGGCAGCGCGGGCGCATCCTGCCCGAGGCCGCTCCTGCCGATCTCATGTCGGCCATCGGTAGCGCTCCCGTCGCGAGCGCGATGCCGGGGATGAGCGCTCCAGGCAAGTCGATCGAGGTGCCACGACCCAAGCCGGCCCCCCCCATCCAGTCCACGCCTCGGTCGGACGTGCCCTCGAGCGTGTCCTACAGCTCTCCTTCCTCGGTCAAGCCCGAACCGCGCTATCTCGACGTCCAGGGCTGCACCGGCATGGGGGCCGCCTCGGGGAAGTCTTACAAGGTGCTCGAGAGTGATGCGATCGCCATGTACTCGCTGCTCAAGGAGAAGCCCCTCTGGAAGATGGATGAACTGAAGTACGCCCTCCAGGCCTACTTCGGGATCGAGGCCGAGGTGACCAAGGTGGATGGCCGCAACGCCATCGTCGGGACCGACGGACGCATCATCGCTGTCGACACGGAGGGCAACGGGGCGATCGACATCAACGATCTCCAGTTCGGTCAGGCCCTCTCTGCGGCAGGCGTCGACATCTCGCAGATCAAGAGTGCCAGCGAGATGATGAAGGACCGTCTGAACGCGATGAATCTCGCGCTCAAGGTGTCGGAAGATCTCCAGAAGATGAACCAGGAGATCGCGGAACGCGAGATGACGATGGCCTCCATCCGAGCCAGCGCGGAAGCCGCCGATGCGAAGGCACGCGGTGCGGCTGCCGCGGTCGCAGCTTCCGGCCTGACCTCGGTGACCCCGTCCTCGAATCCGGGTTCTTCGTCGTCCTCGTCCTCGTCTTCGCCGTCGCCAGGGGCCTCGTCCGCCGGCGCGGCGGCCGCTGCGGCGGGGGCGTCGGCCGCCGCAGCACCGTCGGCACCTTCCGGCGGTGGTAAGGGAATGGCCTGATGGATACTCCGCTGCTCACCCGTGCCGAGGTCGTCGAGCGCATCGAGCGCTTCAATGCCTGCCTGGCTCGCGAACACGAACTCAAGAAGAAGCTGGTCACCATGAAGATCCGCGGCGATTTCCAGCGCGTGCGCGAGATGATGTCCGAGCACGACGCCCTCATCGCCGAGATCAGTCGCATCCAGCTCGAGGAGATGGTGCCCATCATCGTGGAGCTGGACCGTTTCACCAAGGCAGGCCTCGCCGTCCTGGAAGCCTACAACCGTGACAAGTCGTAAAGCCCTGCTGGTCTTTCCCCCGCAGTGGACCCCCCAGAATCCGCACTTCGCCCTGCGCGCTCTGGCGGGTCACCTGCGGGCCAACGGTATCGAGGTCGCCGTGCGCGACCTCAATGTCGAGTACTACGATTCCATCCTGACGCCGGAAAGCCTCTCGCTGGCCCGGGATCGGATCCGTCTGGACCTGGAGTACCTCGGATATCAGACCATCATCCGGCAGATGATCGACGAGCAGAGCCACCAGGCGGACGTCGACGCAGCTCGGTTCATGGCCATGAAGCGATTCGAGGACAACCATCCCGGTGCCCTCGATCGCCTGCCGGGCCTGATCCTCGACGCGAAGGAGACTCTCCGCGATCCACGCCGCTATTACAACCCGGATTACCTGATCGACGCGTTCCGGACCATCGATCTGGCGTTGCAGGCCCTGTCGTTGCCGTACCATCCGGCCAACCTCTCGTACATCTACTTCGACCAGCCGGATGCCCGGTTCACGATCCGCACGGCGCACGAGTTCGCCAGCTCACCCACGGCGAACATGTTTCATGCGTTCTTCGAGGCGCAGATCGATTCGCTCCTGGCCGAGGAGGCATCCTACATCGGCATCTCGATCAACTCGTTCTCCCAGGTGCTGCCGGGCCTCACGCTGGCGCACATGCTGCGGAAAGCCGCGCCGCCCGGTGTCCATATCGGACTGGGGGGCAATCACCTGGGGCGCGTCAAGGAGACGTTGCTCGAGAGACCCGATTTCTTCGAGTTTTTCGCCCACAGTCTCGCGACCAGCGAGGGCGAGCAGCAACTGGTCCACATGGTCCAGGCCCTCGTGGACGGACGGAGCCTCGAGGATGTCCCCAACATCTTGTATGTCGGCGAGGACGGCGTGCCCCGGGCCTCGAAGGCGGCGAAGCCGCCGCAGATGGACCGGATCGGTCACCAGGACCTGGCCGGTCTGCCCATGGACCTCTACTTCTCCCCCGAGCCCTTGCTGACCATCCAGGCCAGCAAGGGGTGCTACTGGGGTAAATGCTCGTTCTGCGATTCGTTCTTCGGAGTCGATCTCGACTTCAAGTCGATCGACAAGCTCGTCGCCGAGATCCGTCATCTCAAGGAGACCTACGGCGTCCGGTTGTTCCAGTTCATCGACGAGGCGCTCCCACCGAACTACATGGAGGCGATGGCCCGACGCTTCATCGAGGAGAAGCTGGACATCCAGTGGTTCAGCAACGGACGCCTCGAGACGGGCTTCACCCCGGAGCTCATGAGCCTCCTGCATGAGGCCGGTCTGCGCATGGTCCTGTGGGGATACGAGACGGGGGCGCCGCGCATCCACAACCTCATCAAGAAGGGGGTGGCGTTCAGCCGGCGCCATGACATCCTTCGCGGGGCGGCAGAGGCGGGCATCTTCAATTTCGCGTACATCTTTTTCGGCTTTCCCTCCGAGACCCTCGAGGAGGCAAACGCCACGATCGATGCCATGTGCGAGAACACGGACATCATTCACGCGTACGGACGCTCGGTCTTCACCCTCGGCAAGCAGAGCCCGCTCTACGCCGATCTGGAGAAGAACGGAGACATTCTCGAGGCCGTCGTGGACATCGAGGATCTGTCGTCCAACATCTCGTTCAAGACCCGTGGTGGCATGTCCGACGAGGAACTGCATGCGGTCATGAAATCGTGCACCACCCGGTGCGCCGAGGCCTATGACCACGCGCTGTGGTTCTACCTCCGGAGCCGGGAGAACATCCACTACTACCTGGCCCGGTTCGGGGCCGAGCACGTGCGGAAGGCCACGTTCAAGCGATTCCATGCCCAGCCCGTCGAGCAGGCCTGACGTGGCGCCGGGGCGATCGGTCTCGTTCTCCCTCCGGGTGGCATGTGCCATCCTCCTGGTCACGGGATGCACGACTGCGGTCCTTCCAGGCACGGGGTCGCCATCCCGCGGGCAGACACCATCATCGGTGGGCGAGGACGCACGTTCCGTGTCCGTCTCGGGGCAGGTTCTCGGGGAGGATGGAGTCCCCGTGGCCGGGGTGCGCATCCGGATCTATCCGGCACCGGAGGATCCGCTCAAGACGGTGGCCCCGCTTCGCACGGTCGCTCCCCTGAAAAGCGTGGCTCCCTACCGCGCCCTCGCTGCCACCGACGCCCGTGAGACCGTGACCGATGAGTCCGGGCAATACCGGATGGCGGGGCTTGCCGGGGGGCCCTGGGCCGTGCTGGCCGAGCAAGGTGATCGCCTCAAGGCCTTTGCCCGGATCGAGGTGGGTGATGGCGCCCCTCCGGGCGTCTCCTTGCGCCTTCAGCCGACCGGTGGCATCCGCGGGGTGGTCACGGCACCCGACCAGCCCCTCGTGAACGATTTCACGCGGGTGGAAGTGTTCGTCCCCGGTTTACCGTACGTGGTCCGACCTTCCGAGAACGGGACCTTCCTGATCACCGGATTGCCCGTCGGAGATCACGTGCTGCGCGCTTACCGCGAGGGCCTCGGTGAGGCCGGACGGGGCGAGGTCAGGGTCGAACCCGGCGGGGTCACGGACGTCGGGGCGATGGTGCTCACCCGGAGGGTGCCGCGTCTGACTCGCCTCGATCCCCCGTACGTGCCAGAAGGCGGCGTCTTGCGGCTGGTCGGCGAGAACCTGGGCATCCAGACGGGAGATCCCTTCCAGGTGTACATCGACGGGAAGGTCGTCCGTGGCGCCAGGGCCATCGATGCGGCCACGATCGAGGTGCCAGTCACGTCGGGCGTGGCTTCCGGCAAGGTCTTCGTCACGGTGGGCTCCCTCGAGAGCAACGAACTGCCGTTCCAGAAGATCGTCGACCTCGCGATCGGCGTTCCGGACGGTGCTCTCGCCCTGTCGCTCGGGCAAACGCGACGGATTCCCACCGCCATCGGGATTCCGGACGATGGCTACGAACCGGTACACCTGGCCGTCGGTCCGGTCTGGACCCTCTCGGGAACCGCGGCTACCATGGACGCGGATCGGGTGCTGCGGGCGGTCCGGGAGGGGGACGGCGAACTCTCCCTCACGTGGGGGGAGCTCCGGGCCACCCGGAACATTCGCGTGTATCCGTCGGATTCGTGGACACCCTCTGCGCTCGTCGGGCAGCATCTCGTCTTGGGGGATGACGATGGACCCGCGGATCGAGCGTTCCTGCGCGGCCCGTCGCAACTCGTCTTCGATGCTCGCGGGCGTCTCATCCTCGCAGATGAAAACCCTTCGGAAGACGGCGAGACCTTCGACCCCGGTCCGGAGGCGAGCCGGCTTCGCATCCTGGACGATGGGGTCCTGCGCCCCTGGAGCGTGCACCTCCCGGGCGGAGAGCCCTTCTCGTTCGTTCAACCTCGCGGCATGGCCTCGCGCCGGACGGTGGCGTGCTGGTCGCAGACGCCGGTTTGCAGCAAGTCTACCGCGTGAGTGCCGACGGCGAGGTGACCCTCGTGGCCGGATCGGGCGATGAAGGCTTCACGGACGGGCCGGCACTCGCGGCGCGTTTCTCGAATCCCTGGGCGATCGCCGTGGCGTCCGATGGCCGGATCGCCGTGAGCGATCTCGGCAACCATCGCATCCGGCTCATCGTGAACGGGGCCGTCTCGACTCTTGCCGGGACGGGTCAGGATGCGCTCGTCGATGGGCCTGTCGGAACGGGGTGCCTGCATCAGCCGTACGGGCTGGCATGGGCTCCTGATGGCGTCCTCTGGAGCTCGGATGTGGGGGGGAACTGCCTGCGAACCATCGATCCAGCGGGCGACATCCGGACCGTCAGCCGCAAGGTGGGGCTACTCGACGGGCCCCTGCTCGATGCCCTGTTTGCGTCTCCCACGGCTGAAGGTCCGCTCGGCGAGGTCGATTTTCGCTGGCCATACGGCATCCGTTTCGACCGGGAGGGCACACTCTGGGTCTGCGACTGGCAGAGTACCCTGATCCGGCGCGTGAAGGACGGCCTCGTGTCGACCGTCAAGAGACGGGACAGGGAGTTCGTCGAAGGCTTGCCCTTTCAGGGAATCACGGGGAACTACGCGATCGACTTCGATCCGGACGGTCACGCGGTCGTCAACAACGTCTGGTGGCACACGATCATCCGTCTGCAGTGACAGGTCTCAGGTTGCCGAGCGCACGACCAGGTAGCTCTTGACGAGGCGTCCGTCCGTGCGAGTCTCGGCCTTGCCTGGGACGAGCATGTGGCTCGAACCCCCACCGTCGAGTGCGTAGGCTTCCACGGCGCCGAGGCGCTTCAGCAGGAGCGCGCCCTCGGCCATGTTGCCGCCGGCCCCGCGATTGCTGCCCTCGCCCAGCGTCACGGCCAGGAGTCGTCCCTGGGCATCGAGCCCCACGAAGGTCCGGGCGATCGAACTGGCCAGGTCGACGTTCGGGAAGCTCCGGTCGGCCACGCCCCGGTCGAGCCGAGCCCGGAATGCGCCGGTTTCGACGTCGCGTTCGAGCCGCACGGCCTCTTCGGGACCGAACAGGCGCCCCAGGCCACCGATGAAGCCCTTCACGTCCTGGCGAGCCAGACCCGACTCGACCAGCCCACCCTTCACGAACCGGAGGCTGCCATCCTCGAGGGAGGCCAGAGACCAGCGGCGATCGCTGATCTGGTCGTAGCCGCGATTGGGATTGTCCTCGTCGAGAACCGCTTTCCCCAGGCCCACCAGATCGCCGTAGGTGGCTTCGCCCTGACCCATGCCGAAGAAGGTCGCGTTGACGGCAGCGAGCATGCCCGGAATCTGCCGGATCGCCGAGGGGGGGACGCCCGTCTTGCCGTCGTAGAAGCCGGCTTCTACCTTCACCTGCCGGGGATCGATCAGCAGCACCCGTGCCAGGGAGCCGTCCGCGGTGCGACGGGTATCATCCAGCCAGAGGCCCGGGACGACCTCGACCCGCTTGCGGGTGAAGCCCATGAAGCCCCCCATCCAGTCCATGAACCGGAGCACGGGAGAGGGCCATTCGAAGCGAAGCAACCGTTCGCGCGTGCTCTGGCTCGTTCCGAAGCGAGCGATGTCGCGGGCGGGGGCGCTGGCTGCCCGGAAAGACCCTCCGGACGCTCGTGGGGCTACTCCTGACGGATGGGCTGTCCGGGGCGGGGCATCGAGACGGGACACCATGCGGGACGACCTCCGGATTCAACGAACCTTCACGCCGTCTTATCTATCGCACACTCTCCCGGTGATCTTGCCTCCCGGAATTCACGCGGCGAGCCGGTTTCCGTCAGGAAACCGGCTCGCCGGGAATCGCAGGGGCGTGACGTGCTCAGGCGGGGTTCTTCTCGAAGGCCGCCTTGAGGACTTCCACGATCTCACCGGATTCGGCCATCGGATCGAGGATGTCCGTATCACCGTAGAACTCGCCACCGATGAACACCTTGGGGAGCGTTGGCCAGTCGGTCATGCGCGAGAGGAGGTTGCGCTTCGGCATGTTGTGCAGGATGTCGATGACCTTGAACGGATGACCGTACCGCTCGAAGTAGACGACCGTCTCGCGGGTGAAGCCGCACATGGGCATCTCGCGCGTGCCCTTGCCGTAGATGAGGACCGTGTTCTCGGCGACCTCGCGACGGATCTCGGCTTCGAGGACGTCCTCGGAAACCGTGGGGGCCATCTTGAAGAGTTCTTCGCTCATGAGGGGGACCTTCCTCTGAAGGGGGGTGGGCGAGGGGAGGGGCGAGCCGCTCAACCTTCGGACCGGGGAATCGCCCGGATCTCGAGGGCGTGGATGCGCCCATCTTCCATCGGTTCACGGAGGGCGGCGTACACGAGCCGCTGGCGGTCGAGGGGTTTGACGCCGGTGAAGGCGGATGACGTGACGGCCACCCGGAAGTGATCCGACATGCCCGTCTTGTCGAGGACCTCGACCTCGGCATCGGGCATGGCGGCGCGGATGTGGGCGGCGAGTTCCTCGGGCGCGATCATCGGGGCGCTTCCTTCCGTGCTGGATGCGATCGTGGCGTGTGCCAGCGTTCATGGTAAGGACCGGTGGTGCCCGTGTCAAAGGTCGGGGTGAGGCGGCCTCGCGGCCCTTGCGCGGATGCCGCTCTTCCGCTACAGTAGATGAGCGTGCTCTGGCGCTCGTAGCTCAGGGGATAGAGCAGCCGCCTTCTAAGCGGCTGGTCGCTGGTTCGAATCCAGCCGGGCGCGCCAGACTCTCGATTCATGGTGGGTGTAGCCAAGTGGTTAAGGCACTGGGTTGTGGTTCCAGCATACGTGGGTTCGATTCCCATCATCCACCCCTCGAGAAGCCCTGACTCCAGTCAGGGCTTCTTCCCTTGTCTTGCGCGTACATGGAAAGGATCCCCGCATGTTCAGAGCCCTCGGTCTCGCCTGCCTTCTCGCCGTGGGCCTCGGAGCCCCGGCCTGGTCCTATCCGAAGATCGCGCCGGATTTCACGCTGCCGCGCAGCGGAGATGCCCGCCCTGTCAGCCTGAGCGACTTCAAGGGCAAGGTCCGTCTGGTCAACTTCTGGGCCACCTGGTGCCCACCCTGTCGTGCCGAGATTCCGGCTTTCATCGAGCTGCGCCACCAGCTCGCGGGCAGACCCTTCGAGATCATCGGCATCGCGCTCGACCGTGAAGGCGACGAGGCGGTCAGCCCCTTCATCCGTGAACATGGGATGGATTATCCCGTCGTGATCGGAGATTCCGGCGTCACCCGTGCCTACGGCGGGATCCGAGGTATTCCGACCACCTTTCTCCTGGATCGTCAGGGCAAGGTCGTCCACCGCTGGGTGGGGCCGCCCGGCGGCGAAGAGGCTGCGATCATCCCCACGCTGATGCAGCACATCAAGCCGCTCCTCTGATGCTGATACCCCTCTCTTCCGTCCTGGCGGCTGCGGCGCCTCCGGCCTCCCCCTCTGCTCCGTCCGCGGCGGCACTTCATCAGCCCGCCACCCTCCTGCTGAAGCACGGAGCCTGGGAAGCCTTCTTGCGCCCGGTTGCGGCACGACCCGATATCCTGTTCGATCGCGGAGTCGAGGTCGAGGGGCCCGATGACGCGGGCGAGGGCCGGCATTTTCTCCTGAAGGGTTACGCGCCCTTCGAGGGGGGGATCGATCTGTACACGGACTCCCGCGGTTTCGTGACCGAGGGCGTGTTTTACCTGGTGGCCGGTCCCCTGTACCTCCAGTCCCAGATCGACGAGGCGTGCAAGCAGGGTTCCCCCTGGACGCTCTCCGATCTCGAGACCGTCTATGGTCCCCCTGACACCCGCGGAGTGGCGAAACGAACGGGGGCAACGTTCGCCACCTGGAAGCGCGGGGCTCATCTCTTGCGCGTGCAGACCCTTCCGGGTTCCGCCGGGGTGCATCGCCTCGAGGTCACCCGGGATGCCTTCTGAGCACCTGGCCAGTGGGCTCCACTATCTTGAGCGTATATTTCTTCAAGGTTAACCGTCGCTTGAGGTTCAGGGCGTCAGCCCTTCAGGTGCCTGGTGGATAGATGTTGATCGGCGTCGCCTTGCGCCGTCGGGGAACCGGATGGTATCGTGAGGACGTGCGCCTGTAGCTCAGTGGATAGAGCGCTTGCCTCCGGAGCAAGAAGTCGCAAGTTCGAGTCTTGCCAGGCGCGCTGTGCGAGGTCCAGCCTTCGAAAGGAGGCTGGACCTTCGTCTTTTGGGCCGCGTTCACCGGACGTCCTGGCCCGGGATGTTTTCCTCGCGTTGCGTCCCTGGCAAATCTTGATGTCTTTCCCCGGCAGAAGCCCGAGTCGGGGAATACGAAACTCGGGTTCACGGTCCAATGGCGGACCAACCGGAGAGGGGCGACCCGATGGACGTCCGGAGCAAGCAAGGCGCGATGGCGCGTCAGCTGTGGCAGGAATTGCAGGACTCGACCTTGCAGGCCGGTCAGGCGCGCCGGCGAGAGCGCGCAGACGCCCTCGAGGCCAGGGAACGATCTTCCGGGACGGCCTCGAACCGGCCGGGAGCGGCTCCCGGCCCCGCGGGAGCCGCGGCGACCAGGCCAGAAGCTCCGGGCCAGCTTTCTGCCGGGACCCGGTCCGGGGCCGGGGGGGCGCGCCCGCAGGTGCCCGAAATCCCCCGTCAACGTGAGGCGACTGAAATCTCGGGTACGGCCAGCCCCGCGCTCAGAGCTTACCGGGCTGCCATGACGGGCGGCATGGTCCCGCACCAGTGGGACCTTCAGGCCTGAGCCCACCGCGGTGTACCTGGACGCCGCGATGGGCTTGCGGGCGTGGCCCGTACGGATCAGCGAACGTGCGGGACCGGGAAGGTGTCGAGGTCGAACAAGTAGTTCTTGCCGTCATTCGAGTCCCAGGTCAGGTAGCCATGACGGTCCGCACCGAAGAACGCAAACTCGATGTGAAGCGGGTTGTCCTGGGTGAGGGCCTGACGGAACCGCTCGTCCATGCGGAAAGCCGTCGGATCCCCTTCGAATCCTTTGACCCGGCTGAGCATCGCCTGCGGCTTCTCGATCACCTCACCGCTTTCCATCACCAGCCGGACATAGGCATAGATGATGTCGCGCTGCCCGAAGAAGTTCGTGCGGTCCGTGTAACGCATGAGGATCCGACCATCCGGATCGAGTCCGCGGTTGTAGTCGAACTTCGGCATCGTGAAATCGAGGTCGAGCTGGTTACCGGTGGTGGTCGGCAGGCGCATCTGCCAGCGATGGGTGTCGGGAGTGACGGCGCTGGCGTTCATCTTGGTCCCGGCGGTGGGGGGCAGAGAGGGCATCAGCCCGCATCCGGTCAGCATCACGAGGGCAGCGGGGGGCAGGGCACGGCGGAACACGCATACTCCGATCTTCAGCAAGGCTTTACCATATCTTTATAGATGCAAGGTGGGTGATCTTGCGCAACCGCGTGAGCGCCTCCGGGGTGAAAGGAGCCAGCGCGTGAAGGTCGTACTGTTCGGTGCCACGGGGCGGACGGGGCGCCTGCTGCTCGAGGGGGCCGTCCAGCGCGGCTGGACGGTCACGGCAGCGGTGCGGGAGCCTGGAAAGCTCGAGCCCGTCCCCCCGGGCGTCGAGGTGGTCCGCATCGAGGCACGGGACGGCGAATCCATCGCGCGGGCGATCGCCGGTCAGGAGGTCGTCCTCAGCGCGCTCGGGGGTGAGGGGCTCTCCCGGTCGGACGTCCTTGCCACCGCGATGCGATACATCGTGGCGGGCATGAACGCCCACGGGGTCCAGCGGATCGTCTGGATTGCCTCGGCCGGGATCGATGGCGAGATCCCGGGGCCCTTCGGCTGGCTCGTCCAGTTCATCCTGCGCCACGTGCTGGCAGACCACCGGGGTGCGGTCGAGCAACTCAGGGCGAGCAGTCTCGCCTGGACCGTGCTCAGGCCGATGGGCCTCACGGATGGGCCGCTGACCCGGAACGTCCGGCTGGCTCTCGAGGGCATTCCGCCAGGGGGGCGCAACGTCTCGCGCGCGGATGTCGCCCATGTCGTTCTCGAGGCGATCGCGCAAGCGAGCCACGTGCGTGAAGCTCCGGCCGTGTCCGGTTGAACCTTTTCTGGTGGTTCCTGCGTGACGGGCATCATCGGCAAATTCACATTTTGGGAGGTAAAGTGCTCATGACGTGCAATGCTCCGGTGTTGCAGGGGTACACAGGGCATCAGGTAGTCGTGTCTCTTGCCGGGCTCCAGTCCCGGTGACATGGGGGTTGGGTAGTTGCCATGATTCGGGTGCGTGATTGGGCGTTGCCGGCCGTGCTGGCGTCGGGAATCCTCGGCGGAGGATTGTGGGTCCACTCCGGGCTCGAGTTGCTGTCGCGCCAGGAGGCGCTGCTGACCACCCACCTCGAAAAACTCAGTAAGGCCGCCAATCCGGGGTCGGCCGTTTCCGAGGCTTGGCTGTCCGAGATGCAGGACAGCCGGAAGGCGATCGCCACCCACGTGGCCACCACGCGCCAGCAACTGCTGCTCGGCGTCTCGGCCCTGGCCCTGCTTTCCCTCTTTGTCGGCTTCCTCGTCTCCCGGCGGACCCGGCGTGGGGCCGAGCGGCTGCTCATGGAAGCCGACCGGCTGGTCTCGGGCTCTGGGGCCGATACCCAGGCGTTCTCCCGGGAACTCGGGGGGGTCGGCGACGGACTCATCCGGCTGGTCGACCATTTCCACGAGTCTCTGACCGAGGTCGGCCAGGCCGCGCGCATCGTCGCCCAGAACCTCGAGCAGATCGGGGCCGGTACCGAGGAACTTGCCCAGACCTCCAAGATCCAGGCCTCCACCGCGGCGGACACCACCCGCGCCGTCGAGCAGATGGCTCGCAACGGTGAATTGCTTGCCCGGAACGCCTCGGACCTCTCGGCCCAGGTCGAACTGACCTCGACGGCCCTGCAGCAGATCGTCGCGGGGACCTCGTCGGTCGTGTCCAATGCGGACGTCCTGTCAGGCGTCGTCAACCAGATGGGTGCGGCCATCCAGGAGATGTCCGCCTCGATCGATTTCGTGGCCCAGAACGTTCGCGAGGCGGCGAACGACGCGGTGCAGACCTCCGAAGCCGCTCGCGAGGGCCGGGAGGCCGTTGACGCCACCGTGGCGGGCATCCAGGACGTGTTCCAGGTCATGTCTGGGATCCGCGTCGCCATCGACCTGCTGGGCCAGCGGTCGAAGCAGATCGGGACCATCCTGGGGGTCATGGAGGACATCGCGGCCCAGACGAACATGCTGGCCCTGAATGCCAGCATCGAGGCGGCGCGCGCCGGTGAGGCCGGACGCGGTTTCAGCATCGTCGCCGTCGAGGTTCGAAAGATGGCGGACCGGGCAGCGGCATCGACTGCCGAGATCCGTGACCTGGTCAAGGCCATCCAGACGGATACCCAGAGTGCGATGCGGATCAGCCACGAGGGCGAACTCGCCATCTCGGCGGGTGCCGACGTCGCGGGCCAGGCGGGCTACTATCTGGAGACGATCGTCAAGCGGATCGAAGATCTCGCCACCCGCATCTCCGTCATCGACCGGGCGACCCACGAGCATGCGATCGTGGCCCGGGACACCCTGAGCGCCACGGAGCGTCTCGACCAGGGCACGCGTCGCATGACCGAATCTGCCCATCAGCAGGACGTGGCCAGCCAGCGGATCGGCAACTCGGCCGCGGCGATGCGAGATGTCGTGTTGCAGGTGGCATCCAGTTCCCTTGACCAGCAGAACCAGGCCCGCGAGATGGTGACCGTCATCCAGGGGATGAACTTCTCGGCTCAGGAATCGGCGATCGCCACCGATACGATCGCCCAGTCGGCCGTCATCTTGCAGAACCAGGCCCATCGCCTGCTCGAGGTGCTCCGCAAGTATGACCTGCATGACGAACACACGGTCTCGAACTCGCGGTCGCTGGCGCTTCGCTGACGCTGGCCAGCACCAGGTTCGAGACGGGGGGGGCCACCACGTGGTGGCCCTCCCCGTCTCGCTTGCGTGACCGCGACGGAACCGCCGGTTCAGAACCCATCGGACATGCGCACGCCATCCTCTTCGCCCCAGTGGGCCCAGAGAGGGGACCATTCCCCGTCTTCCCAGGGGAGTTCATCGTCCCAGGTTTCACGGGAGCATCCCTCCGAGGGTTCCCAGGGGGACGTGACCGGGACGAGCATGGGGGTGAAGGAGCGAGAATCCAGATTCATGGGCACCTGCCAGCAGAATGACGGGGGATGAACATGAATCAATTATACATGATATTTTATTATTTCAAAACGATTTCATAAAAATCAGGCACGAAATGGGGGCTCAAGTGCGGGGTGAGCTTGACGATGTGATCGGTGTCACCGCTTCACTGACTTCGAAAGGAGCCCGACCATGACCTGCCTGCACGGCCACCCGTCGAAACTGGCCCCCCGCACCATCGAACTCGAACTGCCACATCCGCGCGGACTCGCTCGGTTCGAAGGGGTTCCTGCTCTCGTCTGTCCGGCGTGCGGCTTCGTGGCCATCGAGCGCGCCACGTCACGTGCCATCGATGGCTGGATGGAAAGGCTGGGGCGGGAGGCTGCCTGAGGAGGCGTCAGCGAGCCGTCGCGAGGTCGGGTGCGACCCAGATCTCGTGGATCTGACGCTCGATCGACTCGCGGTCGGGGCCAGTGAGGCCTGGACCCGCAGAGTCCAGACGCTGACCGGACCAGCTGTCCGCGGTCTCGCGCTGCACCATCAGAACAATCACTTCGCGGTCGCGCACGTTCGCCTCCTGCATGGGATCCCGTTACGGGATCAATACGTTGTCTATACCACGGATGTCTCTTTTTCGAACGGGATGGCTGGATTCCGGAACCCTGACGGCCTGAAACGTCACGTTCATCCCCTATGATGGGGGCATGCATGTCATGGACAGCCTGATGGTGGCCGCCACCATCCACGAGCTACGCCACATGGTCGTCGGGTCTCGCATCGACCGGATCCATCTCCCCACGGCCTGGGAGATGGTGTGGATCCTCCGCGGCCCGGGAGGGCCGCGTCGCCTCCTGTTCTCGGCCCGGGGCGTGCATGCGCGCCTCCATCTCACGGAGCGTCGCTTCGAGAATCCGGCTCAGCCCCCGGCTTTCTGCATGCTGCTGCGCAAGCATCTCGAGGGGGCTCGCATCCTCCGGATCGAGCAACCCGGTCTCGAGCGGGTCGTCCAGATCGTCTGTACCGGTCGGGACGAACTCGGGGACCCCACGGAACGCGCGCTGGTGGCCGAGATCACCGGCAAGCATGCCAACTGGCTGCTGCTCGATCGGCCCTGGGGAAACATCCTGGGCCTCCTCCGTCCCGTCAGCGAACGCGAGAGCCGGGAGCGCCAGTTGCTTCCCGGTCTCCCCTACGATCCTCCCCCAGTTCCGGCTGATCGTCTCGATCCGGGAGCGTTCGATCCCTTTTCCCTGCCCGTGGGGCCCGGAGCGACAGAACGCCCTGTCCGGGAGGTCCTTCTGGCACGGGTGCACTCTCTCTCGCGGGCCGCGCTCGGGGAACTGCTCGCAGCGGCCGGGATCGACCCGACGCTCCCGGCATGCCAGCTCGAAGTGACGGCGCGTTCGCGCCTGGCCGAGGTCTGGGAGACTTTCCGGAAGGAACTGGCAGAGGGGGACTTCCGGCTCACGCGAACCGCCGAGGGTTTCGAGGTGCTGCGGCTGGGCCGTCCGGGGGATTCACTGCCGCCGGGGGAGACCCTGGATGCCTGGTTCGGTGCTCGCTGGGACCGGGAGGCCATCGAGCGCCAGCGCCAGCACCTGCAGCGCGAGGTTCGGGAGCGGTTCGACCGGCTCGATTCCCGACGTCATGCTCTTGAAGGGGCGCTCGAGCGCGTCGATACGGCTACCGACTGGAAACTCTGGGGAGATCTGCTCCTCACCTTCGCCCACGAAGTGCCACGCGGTGTCTCGAGTCATGCGCTTCCGGACATCCAGAGCGACGACTCCCGGCTCGTCACCATCCCTCTCGACCCCACGCTGGATGCCACCCAGAACGCCCAGCGCCACTACCGGCGCTATCAGAAGGCGCGCTCGGGCGAGCAGGTCACGCGCGACCTGCTCGCAGCCGCCTCGGTAGAGCGGGCTTACTGGGAGGGGGTCGCCATCGCGGTCGAGCGTGCCACCGACCTCGAAACCCTCGCGGAAATCTCTCATGAGGTCCGGCCACCCGTGTCCCTGCCGGGGCGCCAGCGAACCCGTTCACCCGAGCCTCGGCCGCTTCAACTCGTGTCCCGGGATGGTTTCACCGTCTGGCTCGGCCGCAACAATCGCCAGAACGACTGGTTGACCTTCAAGCTTGCCCGTCCCGAGGACTGGTGGTTCCATGCGCGCAACATTCCGGGCTCGCACGTCCTCGTGCGCGCTGAAGGCCAGGGCGAGCTTCCGGAGCGCACCCTGCTGGATGCAGCCATGCTCGCTGCTGGATTCAGCCAGGCTCGCCTGTCGAGCGGCGTCCCCGTCGTCTACACGCGTCGGAAGCACGTCTGGAAACCCTCGGGGGCGCTACCGGGCTTCGTTCATTACGAGCGGGAGCGTACGGTCCACGTGACGCCCGACGCCGATCCTGTGGCCCTGTTTCAGGTCGGGGCCAGCGCATCCAGGGAGTAGCGCGACCGCGCGGCCAGGTCCGGGGTGGCCACGCGGCCCACGCGGAGCAGCTCGGTCCCCAGTCCCGCGATCATGGCGGCATTGTCGGTGCATAGCTCCATCGGAGGGGCGACGAACGTCCATCCCCGCTTCTCGGCCACCGTGGCCAGCCGCGCCCGGAGTTCCCGGTTGGCGGCCACACCTCCCGCGACGGCCAGGACCTCGAGGCCTTCCTGTTCCGCCAGTTTCTCCATCCGGTGCGCGAGGACGTCCACGATGGCGCGCTGGAAACTGGCCGCCACGTCTGCCACCGGGATGGGCATCCCTGCCTCGACGTGACGCTCGGCCAGGCGCCGGACGGCGGTCTTGAGGCCCGAAAACGACATGTCGAGCCCCTCGGACATGCTGGCCCGCGGAAAGGCGAACGCATTCGGATTGCCCTCGGCGGCCAGTCGGTCGATGGCGGGTCCACCCGGGTAGCCGAGGCCGAGCAGACGTGCCGTCTTGTCATAGGCCTCGCCCACGGCATCGTCGCGGGTCCGGGCCAGACTCCGGAAGTGCTCGGGGCCGTCCACCCGAACGACCTCGGTGTGCCCGCCCGAAACCAGGAGGCACAGGAACGGCAGGGGCAGATCATGATGGGCCATCCGGTTGGCCCAGATGTGGGCCGCCAGGTGATGCACCCCCACCAGAGGCACGTCGAGGCCCCAGGCCAGCCCCTTGGCGGTCATCAGACCGACGAGGAGTGCACCTTGCAGGCCTGGGGCGAAGGTCGTGGCGATTGCATCCAGGTCTTGCAGGCGACAGTCTGCGCGGTCGAGGGCTTCCACCAGCAGCGGACCGATGGCCTCGATGTGGCCGCGAGAGGCGATCTCGGGCACGACGCCGCCGAACCGTTCATGCAGACCGATCTGGGAGGAGACGACATTCGAGAGGATCTTCCGCCCGTCCTCGACGATCGCGAGCGAGGTCTCGTCGCACGAGGATTCGATCCCGAGCACGCGTACCGGCATCAGATCTCCCCCGTGACGAGGGTGACCTCGGGTTCGTCCACGTCCGTCGACGCACCTGGCTTACCCGAGAGGGACCGGTAATAGGCGATCGCCCCGTGACCAAGCGCGAGCGTGCCCGCGTACCCCACCAGCGAACCGAGCAACCACCGGGGCCCGGGTATGCGCCGGGAAAGCCAGCGAACCAGGCCTCGCAGGCCGTATCCGCCCCCCACCACGAGGGCGCCTTCCGGCGTGCGCGACCAGTCCACGGGCTGGCCGAAGAGCGCCGCGATCCTCAGCAGCATTTTCACCTGGTTGGCCGTCATCAGAGGCATGTCCGCTCCGAGGACCGGTAGCAGCCCCAGCATCCCATTCTGCTTGGCGGTATCTCGCACTTCCCATCTGGCCAGGTGGACCTGCAGCAGAGGAAATTGCCGGGATAGCGGCAGCACCAGGTCCCCGTGATGCGTGACGAGCAGGTCGGCCAGACAGCGGGGAAGATCCTGCCAGGACAGCGGGGTCAGGACCCGTTCGGCGGGAAGTTCAAGGGTCTGGCGGATCGCCTGGGCCCGGGCGTGCACGGGCCCTCGGGCAGCACCCGGCACGATCGCCACCGTATGGGTGGGCGGGCACTCCCGGGCTGCCCGGAGACGTTCGGCGCCTGCCAGGACCAGGTACAGTTCGGCCACGGGAACGGCCTCGGCCAGGGGATCGGCCACCAGGACCCGGTGAGGATGCGGGCTGTCCAGCTGAAGGTGCTCCAGCAGGCTCTCCCGCTCCGCTCCCGGTTCCGCGATGACGACGACATGCACCGGGTGGTCCCGGGCCGCCTCCAGTTCACGCCAGATCCGGTAGAGGTCCTGCAGGGGGGTGGTCCAGTCCGCGCTCAAGGGCATCACCTCCGTGGGGTGGTGGGCATCATATCACGCCCGACCCGGTTGCCGGCGATCGCCCGGAGGACCTACCATGCGAGTGTCGCCCGGCCTTCCGGAGGTGCTCTCTTGTTCCGCATCCCTCGTATCCTGTCCACGGGCTTGCTCGTCTCGCTCCTGTTCGCCGCACAGGCTCCCGCGCTGGGCGTCCCGCAGGATCTGACGATCCTGCATACCAATGACACGCACGATCACCTGTTACCTTTCGATACACGGCATGGCCGGGATCTCGGCGGCATCGCGCGCCGGGCGACCCTGATCCGTCGCATCCGTGCCGAGGCGACCCGCTCGCTGGTGCTCGATGCGGGGGATACGTTCCAGGGAACGCCGATCTTCACCTTTTTCGAGGGGGAGGCCGACACGCTCACGATGGACATGGCCGGGTACGATGCGAGCACCGTCGGCAACCACGACCTCGACAACGGACTTCCCAATCTCCAGAAGCAGCTGGCCGGGCACCACTTCCGCATGATCTGCTCCAACCTGGTTGACCAGGTGTCAGGCGAGCCCATCTTCGAACCGTCCCATGTCTTCGAGCGCGATGGCCTCAAGATCGGTGTGTTCGGGATCATGGGCGAGGATGCCCTGGAGGCCGTGGCCCGCAAGAACCGCCCCACCATCCGGTACCTCGATCCGGTCGAGGTGGCGCGTGAGCAGGTGCGTGACCTCCGGTCGCGGGTCGATCTCGTCGTCATGCTCTCGCACTCGGGCTTCGAGCAAGATCTGGACCTGGCCTCCCGGGTCGAGGGCATCCACCTGATCCTGGGGGGGCACTCCCACACCCGGGTCGATGAGCCGCGTCCCGTCCGGTGTGGTGCCTGGACGACCTACGTCGCGCAGGATTTCCAGTGGGGTGAACTGCTGGGACGGATCGATCTCACGGTCGACGAGGGCCGGATCACCGCGTTACGAGGACGTCTGCTGCCAGTCGATGCCTCGATCCCGGCCGACCGGTCCTTGCAGGACGTGGTCAACCTGTACGACAGCCAGATCCGCACGCGGATGGCCGAGATCGTGGCTCAGGCTCCCGCCGGGCTGGCCTCCGACGACAAGTACGCCCGGGATTGCGAGCTCGGCAACTGGACGGCGGATGTCATCCGCGGGAAGACCGGGGCCGAGATCGGCATCATGAATGCGGGCGGCCTGCGGGCTCCTCTCCTGCCCGGTCCGGTGTCGGTCGGCACGCTGTACAGCATCTTCCCGTTCGACAATGCCCTCGTGACGGTCTCTCTGCCGGGCAAGACCTTGCAGGCGCTGTGCGATGCGAATGCTTCCGATCCGGCGCGACTGGGAGCCCTCCAGTTCTCGAACCTGACGTTCCGGGCGTCGGGTGGTCGGGCCGTGGACGTGAGGGTCGGTGACAGACCGCTGGATGCCGGACGGGACTACCGGGTGGGCACCATCGATTACCTGGCTGACGGGAACGACGGGTATCGTCTGTTCAAGGACGGGAAGGATGCCCGGGCGATGGGGGTGCTTCTCCGGGACGCCGTGCTGGAGGCCGCGCGCCACCAGAAGGTGCTGCGTTCGCCCGGAACGGGGCGGATCCGCGGCTGAAGCGACTGCTACGGAATGGGGGGCATGAGGCGGACCAGTACGGTCGCCTCCCCTCGGCCGTTGCGCCCTATCCCCCAGACACGACCGCGTGCGGGCCCCTGGCGTTCGATCATCACGAGGCCTGGACGATTGCCCATCTGGCTTCGAAGCTCTTCCGGGGCAGGCCCGGCGTCCGTCTGGGCCCGATCCAGGTTCACGACGGGGATGGCCCCGCCTCCCCCCAACTCGGCCGGGTCATCCGGGAGGGCCCCCCCGTGGTCGTGCTGATAGCGCACCAGCCTTTCCTGGATCTTCAGCGTGCTCGCGAAGACCTCCGCCTGGCCGGTCACCATGGGCTCGGACGCCACGAGTGGCCTCCGGCTCACCTCTGGATCGGGCCGACGGAGCAAGATGATGCCGCCCGCCCCGAGGCCCAGCAAGGCTCCCAGCACGACCAGGCGCCGGACGAGATAGGTGTTCCTGAAGGGCTTTTGCTTCCCGTTTCTACCCGTCCGGGATGCACCGCGACTGCGCGTGTCCTTATGCCCGGTCGTCATCGTGCTCCTCCCGGCATGTCGCTACCCAGCAGGTATCGGATCCCCTCGGCCGCGAGCATCAGCCCGAAGATCGGGGGCATGTAGCTGATCGTCCCGTTCACGGTCTTCTGGGGCCCTGCTCCGGGAACGAACTCCCGTTCCGGATGAGGGAGCGGTCGCTCGGGTGAGAACACGGCGCGCACTCCGGTCTGGACTCCCCACCGCCTGGCCAGCTTCCGGACGGCCGTCGCCATCGGACAGCCGTGGGTCTCGTACAGATCGCCCACCCGGACCTGGGAGGGATCCAGCCGGGCAGCGGCCCCCATGCTTCCTGCCACGAAGATCCCCCGTTCCTGGGCGGCCCGGTAAAGGGCGACCTTCGAGGTGATGGCATCGATGCAGTCCAGGACCACGTCGACGCCTTCCGGCAGGAAATCGGGAATCTCGGGGGGGCTCAACCGTCTCGCCTCGCAGACGAGGGTGATACCCGGTTGGATGTCTCGCGCCCGCTCGGCCATCACCTCGACCTTGAGGCAATCGAGGGTCGAGTGCAGGGCCACGACCTGTCGGTTGCAGTTGCTGGCCACGACCCGATCGAAATCGACGAGCGTCAGCTTGCCGACCCCCGCTCGCGCCAGGGCCTCCACGCAGTTCCCGCCGACGCCTCCGACGCCGGCGACCAGCACGTGGGCCTCCGATAACCTTTTTATCCCGACATCTCCGAGCAGCAGGTGGGTGCGCTCGTTGGCGAGGGTCCGGTGCCGGTGAGCCATAGGGGTCATGGGCGCGAGGTCTCCAGGAAGGATGGCGGGAGGCGATACAGGCGGCAAGCATTGTCCCATGTGCGGGCAGCGACCGTCTCGAGATCGCGGTCACAGAGGCGGGCCACCGCGCTGGCGACGGGTTCCAGGTCGAGGCCCATCAGGGGGGCCGTCGCGTCGCGTACCGGGGCATCGCTCTCCAGCACGAGGTGGTCGAGTCCCACGGCCCGGACCGTATCCGCCAGCCGTGGCGATCTGAGAATCTGGCGCCCCACGCCCAGCTTGTAACCCCGTCGCACGTACTCGCGAGCCAGGTCGGGTGCCCCCGTGAAGGCGTGCACCACTCCGGCGGGAGGACGGATGCGGTCCAGGATCTCGAGCACCTGGCCGTGCGCGTGGACGACGTGCAGGATGACGGGGAGATCGTGATCCCTGGCGAGCTCGCACTGTCGCGCCAGGACGTCCACATCTCCCGGATGTCGGTGCCCCCGATCGAGGCCGCACTCGCCCACCGCCACCCGTTGATGACGTTCGAGAGAGCGGGCCATCGTGTCCAGGTCGGTCGGCGATGCCGGGTACCACGGGTGAAGCCCGATCGCGCGTCCGATCCAGGTTCCACCGGGAAGGGGGCCGGGCAGACGGGACGGTTCTCCCCGGACGCCGGGCACGACCCACGCGCGCGGCCCCATGTTCGCCAGGGCAGCCATCCGCGCTTCCCAGCCGGGTTCGAGGCCAGGATCGTCCAGGTGGGCATGGGTGTCGAACCACCGGTGCATGGTCGTATCGTACCCGAGAGCGGCCGTGTTAGGCTGGGAGCATGTCCGACCCGCTCGTCTATCTCGATCACAACGCCACATCCCCTCCCGACCCCCGGGTCCTCGAAGCGATGGCGGAGTTCGAGCATACCCCTCACGCCAACTCCCGCAGTGCTCACCTTCCGGGACGGGAGGTGGCACGGGCCATCCAGGAGGCCCGCGAACGGGTCGCGACGTGTCTGGGGTGTGAACCCGACGAGGTCGTCTTCACCAGCGGGGGGACCGAGGCCAACAACCTGGCCATCAAGGGGCTTGCATGGTCCCGAGGCGGGGTGTCACGGTTCGCCCACCTTGCCGTGGAACATTACAGCGTGACCCGGGCCATGGCCTTCCTGGCGCGCCAGGCGCATGGTGTGGACATCATCGCGGTTCAGACCACGGGCTTGCCCGACGCCGCGAGCCTGGACCGTGCGCTCGCTGCTCGCCCCGCGCTCGTGGCCATCCAGCACGCCAACAACGAGGTCGGAACCGTCCAGGACGTGTCCGGTCTAGCCGCCCGGATTCACGAGAGAGACGGCCTGATCCTGGTCGATGCCGCCCAGTCGGTGGGAAAGTTGCCGATCCGGTTCCGGGCCGATGGTCTCGATTTTCTGACGGGATCGGGCCACAAGTTCGGGGGCCCGGGTGGCATCGGATTCCTGGTGCGGCGCCAGGGGATCTCACTCGAGCCCCTGCACCACGGTGCGGGTCACGAGGAAGGGCTGCGTTCGGGGACCCATGCCGCGGCCCTGATCGTCGGCCTCGGCAAGGCCTGCGAACTCGCGGGTCGCGAGCAGGTGGCCGATGCAACCCGGATGGCCGCCTTGCGCGA
The DNA here is from genome assembly GCA_035285805.1 of bacterium. Lineage (GTDB taxonomy): Bacteria > Cyanobacteriota > Sericytochromatia > S15B-MN24 > UBA4093 > JAYKJE01. Next base: position 192,070 of record JAYKJE010000021.1, read on the forward strand.
TCGCCTCCAGGCGCACTTGCAGGCAGGGTTACCTGAGCTCGTCGTGAACGGACATCCGACCCTGCGCTTGCCCCACACCCTCAACGTATCCGTCCCGGGTTTGCTCGGTCTCGAGTGGCTCCAGGCGACTCCGAGGGTCGCCGCGACCACGGGAGCGGCCTGTCATTCCGACCGCGTTGAGCCGTCCGCTGTCATGAAGGCGCTCGGAGTTCCCCTCGCCGTTGCAGGCGGCGCCATCCGCCTCAGCCTCGGGCGCGCCTCCACCATGGACCAGGTGGACGAGGCCGCCGGTTTGCTCGTCGCCTCGGCGCGGGCGTTGCTCGACCGCGTCGAGAAGGAGTGACCCATGGCCGGTTCTTCCGCTTCGTCCTTCCGGGAAGCCTTGCAGGTCCTCAGGCCCGGCCCCTTCCGTCGCTACATCGTGGGCGAGGGGATCTCCATGACGGGCACCTGGATGCAGACCATGGCCCAGAGCTTCGTCATGGCCTCGCTGACGGACCGGGCAGTCTGGCTCGGGGCGGTCAATCTGGCCTCGGGGATTCCCATGCTGCTTCTCACGATGGTGGGGGGTACCGTCGCAGACCGTGCGGACAAGCGCCTGGTGCTGATCATCTGCCAGCTCGTGCAGATCGCGCTTGCCGTGGGGATGGGCACGCTCGTGGCCACGCATCGTCTCGATGCCTCGACCATCTGGCTGGTTCCTACCTTCGCGCTCGTGCTGGGCGTGTCGAATGCCTTCGAGATGCCTGCCGCATCCGCCCTCGTGCCGGAACTCGTCGACAGGACGGAAATCGGTTCGGCCGTGGCGATCGACCGGGCCGTGTTCCATGCCACCCGGCTCGTGGGACCTGCTGTCGCCGGCATTGCGGTGGCGACGCTCGGGCCTGCCGTGGCTTACTACGTCAATGCATTGACCTTCCTGGCCCTCATCGTCGCCCTCTGGAGCCTGCCCGTCTCCCGCTCACCTCGGGCCGAGGAGGAGAACCACGATGGTGGAGGCTTCAAAGCGGGAGTGCGGCACGTCGTATCGGATCGACCCACCCTCGCGATGGTCTCGATGCTCGCGATGACGACGGTCTTCGTCTTTCCGTTCGTGCTGATCCTCATGCCCCTCTACGTGACCCGTGAGTTGCACCTGCAGGCCACCCAGATGGGGTTCCTCATGTCGATGGCCGGAGTCGGTTCGCTCAGCGGGGCCGTCGGCCTGCTGAGCATTCCGCGGTCGCGCCGTCCTGCTGCGCTCACCCTGGCGCTCTTTCTCGTGGCCTCCGCCCTGGCTTGCCTCAGCTTGGCGCACCATCTGGTGGTCGTGGCTGTCTGTCTGGTCCTCATGACGGCGAGCGTCTCGACGATGGTCGGAATAGGCAACACCATCGTCCAGGAAAGGGCGCCCTCGGCCATCCGCGGACGCGTTTCCGCCGTGGCAGGGCTGAGCTTTTTCGGGCTGCAGCCGATCGCCGGCATGGTCATGCCGTCCCTGTCTGACCACATCGGCATGCGGCCGACGCTCCAGCTGGCCGTCTTCTGCTTCCTGCTCGGGGCGAGCTACCTGCTCTTCGGCCCGGCGCGGGTCCTGTCCCATGCGAGTCAAGAGCCGGAGGTCGAACCTCGGGACCTTCCCACCGGGGCCTAGACGGCCCTGAAGCGGCGTTCCGCTTCGCGCATCGCCCCGTCGTCGAACAGTTCGAGCTCCAGTGCAATCACCCGGAAAGCCAGTCGTACCTCCAGCAGATCGTGGACGATGGCGACGAAGATGCAGGTCAGCCCCCCCAGGAAGGTGACTCTCGGCCCCCATGCTTGCCATGAGGTGCGGCCGGGCAATGTCTGGACGGCCGCCAGCGCCACGGAGGTGACGACCAGGAATCCGATCGCTGCGTAGAGAAGAAACTGCGAGTCCCTGAGGTGTCTGGCACGCCGCACGAGGAGGGCGATCTGGCGTTCCACGCTGCGGATCCGCGTGGCGCTCTGGGGCGAAAGGACCTGTTCGCCGGACAGCTGCCGTCGTTCCGCATGCAGGCCCCGGATCCGATCGACCAGGGCCGAGTACTTGCTCTGGGTCTGGGAGGCCAGAACGGCGGAGCCTGACACCCCGAGCATCGGGGCGAGGGCGGCCGAGATGAAGGACGAGGGATCCAGCAGCGGGCTCATGGCGACCATGCTAGGTCGTGTCGCACCGCGTGACAAGCCGATCTTCCCCATTTGCCTGACTTGCGACATCCCGGACCGTATCCGGTGGAGAATCCGCCATGGCGCCACCCTCGGGGGCAAGGCATCCTGGGGGCCACCGAGAGGAGGACCGCATGCCTGGGCCGATATCCGGGAGCCGGTACGCGTGGGGGCTTGCCTTGCTCATCGTCACCGCGTGTGGGGGAGCGGTTCCGCATGCCGTGTCATCCGGGGGCCACGCCCTTGTCCGGCCCCACGGCCAGCTCCCCCCCTATCCAGCAGGTACCCTCATCGATCCCGTTCTCGCACCGATGGAGGTCGGAGGGGGCATCCTCGACCGCGGTCGGCCCGCCGCGGGAGTGGAGGTGTCCCTGGTGGAAGAACGCACATGGCGATCGATCTCGCTCAGGACGGGGGCCGACGGGGTTTACCGGTCGCGGATCATGCGTCCGGGAAGGTATCACATCCACTATTACAACGATCGCGATCAGGACCGGGTGGGATTCTGGAAAACGCGCACCCTGGTCCTGCTCGCAGGGCAATCAGGGGTCTGGCCAGCCTGGGACGTGCATCTGCGCGGGATGCGAAATGACCCTCCCCAGGGGGCGACGGTCGCCCTTCCCCTGTCCGTGCGTATCGTGCCACACCCTCAGGCCCTGCGAGTCTGGTTTCGGCTTCATGACCGGGGTGGCCCCGGCGGTCAGGCCCATTTCGTGAGTCCGGTGCTGGCGGGCCAGGGTCTGGAAAGGTACACGTACCCATCCGGAGCAGCTCGCCCCGGCTTCCAGCTCTGGGGTTACCAGTGGGATGCCGGGGCGGCTGGAGAGGGCGGCTGCCTCTTCCAGGACGTGTCGATTCGCGGTCAGTAGAACCGATCCGGATTCACCGCGCGTCCGTTCATCCGCACCTCGAAGTGCAGATGAGGACCCGTCGCGTGGCCCGTCTGGCCCACGGTGGCGATGCGTTCGCCGCGCGACACGCGGTCGCCCTCGCCGACGTAGAGCCTGGCGCAGTGGGCGTAGCGCGTCACCATCCCGTTGGCATGGCGGATGTCGATCATGCGGCCGTAAGCACCGCTCCAGCCAGCCGACACGACGACTCCGTCCCGGACGGCCTTGATGGGGGTACCCACGGTGTTGCAGATGTCCAGTCCCTGGTGCATGTGGCCATCACGCACCCCGAACCCGCTGGAAACGCGACCCGCTGCGGGCCACAGGAGACGCTTCGCGGCCAGTCGCCCCAGGTCACCCAGGAGCCCACGCGAGGCGATCTTGCGACCATCCCGGAGACGGTACTTCCGGTCGAGACCTACGCTTCCGTCTTTCCCGGTGCTCTTCAACGTGGCATCGGTCGGCACGACGAGCAGGTCCCCGATCTGGAGCCGTGAGTGCGGCGTGAGACCGTTTGCTGCCAGGAGCGCCCGTGTCTTGACCCCGAGGCGATGGGCGATGACGGACGGGTTGTCGCCGGACTGGACCCGGTAGGTGCCAGGGCGACGGGAAGCGGCAGCGCGATGGCTTGCTCGGTCACCCTCATGACTCTCTGCCCGGGCGATCTCGTGGCGCTCCTGCGGGCGGTTCGCCCGGGCGAGCACGCGACTGACGGTTTCACCGCGCCGAACGGCTGCGAGTTGCCCGGCCGCCTCCGTGCCGGTATAGCCTCCGCGATGCACCTCGTAGGTCGCGGCCAGGGCCGAACCGTCGCCCGTGCCCGGTTCGGTGGTGAAGACGACGATCCCCTCGGGCAGGCGGAGGACATCACCGGGGTGAAGGCGTCGCGGATCGACTCCGGGGTTGGCCTGCCGCAGCACGCGGGTCTTGATCCCGAAGCGATGCGCGATGCCCGACAGGGTGTCTCCCGGACGGACGGCCACCTGCGTCAGGGGCACGGCGCGCGTCACGGGGGACGACGGCTTTGACGCCTGACGGAAAGTCAGCAGACGCGGACCGCCCAGCAGCACGGTCGGGAGCATCACGAGCACCGCCCCGGCAAGCAAGGCCCGGCGAGCAGCGGCACGGCGCACGATCGGGCGACGCCGACCCGGGTTGGTCATCGCGTATCTGAGGACACCCATTCCATCGAAGCTCGGCTGTTCCTGGTGAGTGGCCTTCTTGCGCGGGATCCAGCGCTCCCAGCGATGCGTGGGCTCGCGGCGGCGCCGCGAATCGACCTGGAAGGCCGAGATCTCGGGCAGATCGGACGTGCTCGTGGGTGCGTTGTCAGACTCGAACAAGCAAGAACCTCCAGGAAATGAACCGGCGGAAAACCATCAGGAGTCGCTGATGGCCATCAGGAATTCGGCGTTGGACTTGGTCCGGCTGAGGCGATCGGCCAGGAACTCGGTGACCTCCGCGGTGTCACCTGCGTCCATCGTCTTGCGCAGGATGCGCTGCTTGCGCAGCTCTTCCGGGGAGAGCAAGAGCTCTTCCTTGCGCGTGCTGCTGCGCTTGATGTCGATCGCCGGGAAAATTCGACGATCGGCCAGCCGGCGATCGAGCGTGAGCTCGGAGTTGCCGGTCCCCTTGAACTCTTCGTAGATCACCTCGTCCATCCGCGAACCGGTGTCGATCAGCGCCGTCGCGATGATCGTGAGGGATCCCGACCGCTCGAGCTTGCGAGCCGCACCGAAGAAGCGCTTGGGCTTGTGCATCGCGTTGGGGTCGAGACCGCCCGAGAGGGTTCTCCCCGAGGGAGGCATGGCCGAATTGTAAGCCCGGGCCAGCCGCGTGATGGAATCCAGCAGGATCACGACATCGTGGCCGAGTTCGACCATCCGCTTGGCTCGTTCCATGACCAGCTCGGCGACCCGGACGTGATTTTCGGGCAACTCGTCGAAGGTCGAGGCGATGACCTCACCCTTGATCGAGCGCTGCATGTCCGTGACTTCCTCGGGGCGTTCGTCGATCAGCAGGGCCATCAGGTGCACTTCCGGATGGTTGTCCGTGATCGAGTTGGCCACCTGCTTGAGCAGCGTGGTCTTGCCTGCCTTGGGCGGCGACACGATCAGGGCGCGCTGGCCCTTGCCGAGCGGATTGAACAGGTCCATCAGCCGCATGCTGAGGTTGCTCGCGGTGGTCTCCAGGCGAAGGCGCTCGCACGGGTAAATCGGCGTGCGATTTTCGAAGGGGACGCGCCGCATGGCCTGGTCAGTGGGTTGTCCATTGACCGTTTCGGGACGGACGAGCACCTGGAACTTCTCACCCTCGCGGGGCGACCGGATCTCACCCGCGACGATGTCGCCGGCCCAGAGGTCGTGCCGACGGATCATGCCCTGGCTGACGTAGATGTCGTCCGGCGACGGCAGATATTCGGAGACCCGCAAGAAACCGTATCCCTCACCGAGAATCTCGAGCACCCCGGAAGTGCGGACCGGCGTCCCTTCGGTCTGCCGGGTCTGGAGGACACGGATGACGAGTTCACTGCGCCGCATCTTGCGGTAATTCCAGATACGCAGGGCCCGTGCGAGCTCGTGGAGCTCGGTGATGTCCATCTGAGGGACTGCCTGCGGATCGAACTGGACCTCCGGGATTTCCGCATCCAGCCCCTGTTCGGCCATGATCGCTTCGTGAAGTTCCCGAGCCTCGCGGAGCTCGCGCATCTCGCGTTCGTTGGCCCGGTTGCCCCGGTTGTCGTCACGGAAGCCTGGATGAGGACGTCCGCCTCCACGGTTGTCCTGTCCGCGGCCACCGCGATCGCGTCCCCTGTCCCGATCCCGATCCCGATCCCGATCCCGGTCACGGTCACGGTGGCGTCCACCTTCCCGGAATCCCTGCTGCTGGCGGCCTTCACGCCCTCCCTCGGTGCGCTGTCCTTCCGGACGGCCTTCACGGCCTCCCTCGGTGCGCTGTCCTTCCGGACGGCCTTCACGGCCTCCTTCGGTGCGCTGTCCTTCCGGACGGCCTTCGCGGCTTCCCTCGGTGCGCTGTCCCTCCGGACGGCCTTCACGGCTTCCTTCGGGGCGCTGTCCCTCCGGGCGTCCTTCACGGGTGCCTTCCGGACGTCCGGCGCGGGGACCTTCGGCACGCTCGGTCTCCCTCGGTGCCCGCTCGCGACTTTCACCACGTGGCGGTCGTGAGGGCTGCGTCCCTGGCTCACCGTCGCTTTCGGGTCGCCTGACCGCGTTCTGGGCAGGAGCAGAACCTCCAGCCGGGGCCACTGCGGATTCCGTGGCAGGAGCGGACTCCTTACGTCGGGAGGTGCGCTGGGTGCGGGCAGGAGGGGTGGATTCAGCTGCAGCGGGGCTCTGTTCGGTCACGACAGGGGCCGAGGCAGCCTCGGCCTGAGCGGCCTGCCGGGCCTGAGCGGCGCGCGTGGGGCGTCGGCGGCTGCTGGTGGCAGGTTGGGTGTCCGGAAGGGCAGCAGAGCCGGGGGCCGTGGCGTCGGACGGAGCCGGACGCGTCGCGGAAGTATCCAAGAGCCAGTCTCTCGCTTTCGAAGAGGAGATCCCCCTGAAGTCGCAGGCTTGAAATCAGATGTCAGGGGAAGTGACCACGGTCACCGTGCCACGCTAGCACGGCTGACCTCAGTACGTCAATCAGAAGGCTGCGGTCGCGAGCACGCGAACGAGCACCTGGACGACCAGCTGATAGACGAATACGGCGATCAGGGGCGAAATATCGATGCCCCCGAGCGGCACGAGTCCCCGGAAGGGGCGCAGGGTCGGTTCCAGCAATCGATCCAGCAGCTGGACGGCCGGATGGTGCCGAGGAACGGACGGAATCCAGGACAGGATGACCCAGATGAACAGCGCGAGTTGCCAGACCTGGAACACGTTCTGCACGAAGCGGGCGAGAAACATGTCAGGGGGCCTCCTGTCGACCGAGTTCACGCGAGCGGAGTGTCGCTGCCTTGACGGCCAGACAGAGCGTGGCGCGCACGGCAGCCTCTTCCAGGACCTGCAGGCCGGCCGCGGTGGTACCGGCGGGCGTGACGACCTGGTCCTTCAGTTCCGCAGGATGTTTGCCTGATTCCTGAACCAGGCGCGCTGCGCCGATGACGGTCTGGCAGACGAGATCGCGGGCGATCCGCCGCGGCAGGCCTTGCTGGACCCCGGCATCGATGAGGGCTTCCAGGATCAGAGTGACATAAGCGGGACCGCTGCCTGACAGCCCCGTCACGGCATCAAAGTAGGCCTCGGGCAGGTCGAGAACTCGTCCGACGGCCCGGAACAGGCTCCTGGCCCGCTCCATGTGCGGTTCGGTCACGCTGGCGTTGCCGGCGAGGGCAGAAATGCCCTCGCCGATGACGCAGGGGGTGTTCGGCATGGAGCGGATCACGGGGGTGCCCGGGGGCAGTGCCTGTTCGAACCGCTCGAGACGGGCGCCGGCCACGATCGAGATTCCGAGTGTCCCCGGGCGCCAGGCCGACCCGACTTCGTGAAGGACCAGATCCAGCTGGACGGGCTTGATCGCGAACACCACGGTCTCGCTGGACAGCGAGACCCGATTGTCAGTCGTGGTTCTCACTCCGTAGGTCGCGTTCAACCAGTCGAGACGCGCGTCGAGCGGGTCCGATACGGTGATGCGGTGCGGCTGGACGCCATGCGTCACGAGGCCCTTGATGAGGGCCTCGGCCATGGTTCCACCACCTATCAGGGAGAGGGAACCCTCGACCATCAGCGAACGCGCCAGAACAGCTTGTCGTTGCTCGCTGCGGCTGCGGGAGCCTGCACCTGGGCCACCATCCACTGGGTGTCGTGGGAGAGGGCATTGATCTTCACGTTCGACGGCGTGAAGAGGAAGATGGCCTCACCGATCCGTTCCTGGTGTCCGTCGAGAGCGTGGCAGGCGCCAGAGACGAAGTCCACGAGCCGCTGGGACTGTTCGGAGGTCAGGCCCTGGAGGTTGAGGATCACGGCGCGGCGCGTGCGCAGGTTGTCGATGATGCTCAGTGCGTCATCGAACGATCGCGGCTCGAGGACGACCATCTCGGACTGGGGCGCCGTCGGGAAGCCCACGATGTTGTTGCCCGGAGTCTTGTTGCTGCCCGGACGCGTGGCCTTGGGTTCGTCCGTCTGCTCCTCGACCTGATCGTGCTCGAACGTCTCGTCCGGCTCGAAGCCGAGAAACTTCTGCAAGTTACTCCAAATGGCGCTCATGGACCCTCCTGAATGTGTGACCCCGCTCCCGTGGGGCGTTCGCCGAAAATTGCCCTGCCGATTCGCACCAGGGTCGCCCCTTCCTCGATGGCCACCTCGAAATCCGTCGACATCCCCATCGACAGTTCGAGACCGCCCGGCCAGTCCGTGACGTCCTGCAGATCCTGCGTCGCGAACTCTCTCAACCTCCTGAAGACCGGTCTGACCTCCTCCGGATCATCGACCCGGGGCGGAATGGTCATGAGCCCCCTGACGCGAACCCCTGACCAGCCTTGACAAGTTTTGAGTGCGGTCGCTACCTGGTCAAGCATGAAGCCTGACTTGGTCACCTCCCGGGCGACGTTGACCTGGAGGAGGACGTCCTGAACCCCGTTCGACGAACGAGCGCACCGGTCGATCGAGGCCAGGAGTTCCAGGCTGTCGACCGAGTGGATGAGCTTGAACCGGGAACCACAGCGCCCCACCTTGTTGCGCTGCAGGTGTCCGATGAAGTGCCATTCGAAGTCGCAGTCAGCCAGGGCTTCCTGTTTCTCGATGGCCTCGACCACCCTGCTCTCTCCCACGAGGGCCCCTTCCAGCCATGCGGCTTGCCGCACCGTCGCGGCTGGAACCCCTTTGGTGACCAGAACGACACGAACCGCCTCGGCGGGTCGCCCCGATCGTTCGGCCCGGGCACGCACGCGCGCCAGAACCTCGGTCATCCGTTCGTGGACAGAGAGCTTGTTCACGGCATCAAGTCAACATCACGTCTTGATTGCACTCTATCACCTCACGGTGACTCAGACAATAAACCGCGCCGTCGTTCCGTTCGGTAACCCCGATCACGCGTCTCACGAAGTCCTCCGTGCGGGCTGGACGATGCGTTTTCCCTGCTCGATCGTCACGATCCGGGACCACGCCCGGCTGGCGGGGCGGGAGGTGTCCATGCGTCCTGGGATCCTGCGGTCAGGTTCGTGTGCCGTGCTGGTGAGCCTGGTCCAGGCCTGTGCCGTGTCTCAACCGTTCATGGTGTCACATGCCGCATGGTCCATCCAGGCAACCGTCTCGCAGGCGAAGGGAGAGACCCCTCCGTACCCGGAGTCGTGGGTCTTGCAGCGGATCCGGGGGCCCCGTTCCGTATCCGTCGAGGGCGCAGGTCCCGTCGTCGCGGTCCTGGACACGGGGGTCGATCCTGACCACCCTGCCTGGAAGGGGCGCGTGCTTCCCGGGATCGATCTCCTGGGTGGGGAAGTCTGGCAGCATCAGGGACAGCGTTTCGAGTATCGCGGCCGCGATGGTCACGGACACGGAACCCACGTGACGGGACTCGTCCTCGCGTCGACCACGGCCTGTCCGGGGATCCGGGTCCTGCCCATCAAGGCCATGAGCCTCGCAGGCACGGGTGAGGACGATACGCTGGCTCGCGCCGTCCGCGAAGCGCTGCGCTGGCGAGGTTCCACCGGGGAGCGCGTTCGCGTGATCAATCTCTCGGTGGGGTCCAGGGCTCCCTCGTGGACGCTCAGGGAGGCACTCGCGGAGGCCTTGCGAGCCGGGGTGCTCACGGTCGTGGCCGCAGGCAACCGGGATCTCGGGATCGACTATCCGGCCGCCTGGCCCGAGGCCCTCGCGGTGGGGGCGACCACCCGGGACGATCTGCTGGCCCCGTATTCCAATCGCGGGAGCCAGCTGGCCATGTGCGCTCCAGGCGGCGATGAACTGGAGCCGGTACCTTCCTCATGGCCTTCCTATCTGACCTCGGTGGATCGGCAGACTGGTAGGGAAACCGTCCACCTGGTGGGTCATCTCGCGGGTACCTCGATGGCTGCCCCGCTCGTCAGCGGTGCAGCTGCCATGCTCTTCGCTCTCGCACCGGGGGCCTCTCCGGAGCAGGTGCGCGTGCACTTGCTCTCGCGGGCCGTGCCGCTGGGGCCTCAAGGTCCCGATCCGTACTTCGGGGCCGGACGTCTCGACCTGACACGCCTGCTCGCGCCCTGGCTGGGGGCCTCGTGAAAGCAGGGCGTGTCAAGTCCATGCGGTTCATCGCGCTACTGCTGGTGACGGGCATCCCGTCTTGCTCCGGCACCGGTCCGCTCCTGGCCGAGTTCCGGGTGGTCGATCCCGCCGGTCAGCCGATCCCGGGTGCCGTCGTGTTCGATGGTGCCCGGTCGTGCCTGACGGACGATCGGGGTCACGTGCGGGTGAATGCCGGTGTCCTGAGGATCCACAAGCCCGGATACCTCGAGGTGCGAAGCGAGCGGCACTCCCGGGCAGACGTGAGGCTCGCCACCACGAGCCTGTCCATCGACGTCGATGCCCGGGGAGACGAGGTTCCCTGGAAGGTGAGTCAGCGTTCCGGCGAGCGCATCTTTACCCGGCCTGATGGTCGTCCTTCCGCGGGGCAAGTCTGGGTGACCCATGCCCGCAAGGGCCTCGATCCCTCCTGGCGGGAGTGGGTTGCGGCCGGCCATACTGCCTGCCTGGTCGTGGGGCCTCCTTCTGACCTCGAGCAAGATCTGGCCTCGGTGCGCGACTTTCTGGCGGGGTCGGGACTGGAGGTCCTTTCCGGGGTCATCTGGCCGGTGGGTGGTGAACCGGGGGGGGGCGTCCCCCTCCTCGTGGGACGCGAGCTCGGGATCTCCGGGGTGGCGATCGCCGCCTACCGGCCTGGACGCCTCGGTGGACGCTCTCCTGCCCGGATGCTCGCGGCCACGGCAATGCCCACTTGGACCGTGATGGGGGCCGAGGCGACGGCACCTTCCAGCGTGACCTGGGTCGCAGGGGCCGGGCCGCTCGGGGCGGGAAAGGTCACGGTCCTGGTCGATTCGAGTCCCCTCGGGTCCGGGAGCACGCCGCTGCTCGAGGCCCTGCTGAGGTACTGAATCCGTGGACGATGGCCCGGGTACCAGGTACCATGGTGCCTGTCGCCCCCAGCCTCAGAGAGCCGATGCCGAGCCCCGATTCCGTCACGCGGAACCGAACCGTCAAGAACGTCGACCCGCGCAAGCGTCGCGTCGAGATTGCCGTCATCCTGCTCAAATACGGCTGGGATACCCTCATCTACCTGCTGTCGCTCTCGGAGTTCGTGCCATCCGGCCTGCGACAGAAGCTGGCCGTCTCGTCTTTCCTCCGGCAGGAAGTGGAGGCAGGTTCCGAGGAACTGCCCGACCTGAGCTTGCCGCTGCCGAGCGTGCTGCGTCAGATACTCGAGGAGCTCGGTCCCACCTTCGTCAAGCTGGGTCAGGTCCTCTCGACCCGCCCCGATCTGCTGCCTCCCGAGTACGTCGAAGAACTCTCGAAGTTGCAGGAGCAGGTCCGCCCGGCCCCCTGGTCGGACATGGAGCAGGTTCTGCTCAGCGAATGGAACCAGCGCCAGGGTGTGCGCGCCCTCGCGACCTCCGTCCGGGACATCTTTCCCGAGTTCGATACCATCCCGCTGGCTGCCGGGTCCCTGGGGCAGGTTTACAAGGCCAGGCTCGCGGATCCCGACGGTGCCCAGCGGACCGTCATCGTCAAGCTGCTGCGTCCCAACATCGAGGAGACGGTAGAGGGTGACATCGCGGTCCTCATGGACTTTGCGCGCACCCTCGCGACGCGAACACGCTGGGGTCAGTGGAACAACGTCGAGGGGCTCGCGGCGGAGTTTTCCCAGGTCATCCGCAACGAGCTCGACTTCACCCGCGAGGCGGAACATACCGAGGAAATCGGTCGAAATCTCCACCGCGATGGCGGCACCTGGATCAAGGTTCCACACATCCATCGCGAGCACTCGTCGCGTCGCATGATGACCGTCGAGTTCGTCACGGGTGTCAAGGTTTCGCAGCTATTCCCGGGGCGAGACGGCTCTCCTCCCGTCGTCGCGCTGACGCTACCCCAGCGCCAGAAGCTCGCCGAGACGCTCACGCACGCCTTTCTGCGTCAGATCTTCGTCGACGGGTTCTTCCATGCCGACCCGCACCCCGGCAACGTCATGTTCCAGTTCAGGGATGGTGACACCACGCGGCTTCCCATCCTGGTCCTGATCGATTTCGGGATGGTGGGGCGCCTCGATCCGCGATCCCGAGACATTCTCATCGACTTTCTGCTGGCTCTGCTGCAGTTCGATGCCGCTCGGGCCACCGAGCGGATCCTCGAGTACGGCTTCCCGCAGCAGCTCGTGGACAAGTACCGCCTGACGGTCGAGCTCGACCACGTCATGCGAGAGTTCCTCGGACGTCCTGTCAGCGAGATCCAGATCGGAGCGCTGCTCAACCAGGTGACGTCCTTGCTCATGCAGTATCGGGTCCGGATGCCGACCTCGTTCCTGCTGATCGCCCGCGTCCTGGCCCTCACGGAAGGGATCTGTCGCCAGCTCGACCCGCATTACATGCTCATCGAGGTGGCCGGCCCCTTCATCACGGGGATGATGCGCCGGCAGTTCACGGACCTGTTCAAGGGGCCCGAGCTGATGCGCCTGGGCCTCGATCTCAAGAACGTGCTCATCCGCTCGCCTCGACGGTTCGATGACCTGCTGACGGCGCTCAATTCCGGTCAGCTCCGCTTCGAGACGGAGGTGCGCCATCTGGCGCGCCTCGAGCGTACGCTCGTCACGATCGGGAACAAGGCGGCATTCAGCGTGCTGAACGCCGGCCTCGTCCTGGCAGGAGCGCTGCTGGCTCCACTTCCCGGGGGACCGCACGTGCTGGGCATTCATGTCCTCGGCTTGCTCCTGCTCGGTGTCAGCGGGGTCCTCGGCCTCGGCCTCCTCTGGGCGATCCTGCGTTCCGGCACCCTCAGGTAGGACGGGGAGGACGACCAGGGATGGCCATCCCGTACACCCTTCCTGGCATCCTGCTCGCCCAGCATGGGAACTCGTCCCCGAGTTTCCTGGAGGTGCTGACATGAACGTCTGCGTGATCGGTACCGGATATGTCGGTCTCGTCACGGGAGTCTGTCTGGCCCACGTGGGGCACGACGTCCGGTGCGTCGACCGGGACGCGTCCAAGATCGCCCTGCTCGAGCGCGGTCAGTCGCCCATCTACGAGCCCCATCTGGACGACCTTCTCGCCACGGTCCAGGCCAGCGGAAATCTGCAATTCACCCTCGATCTGCAGGCTGGGCTGCATGATGCCCAGGTGGTCATCATCGCGGTCGGCACTCCTCCCCTGCCATCCGGTGAGCCCGACCTCTCCGCGGTTGAGCAGGTGGCGCTGTCCATCGGAGAGGCGATCGCCGCGCATCCGGATGCCCCCCTGCGGATCATCGTCAACAAGAGCACCGTCCCCATCGGCTCGGGCAACTGGGTGGAGGCCCTCGTGGATGAAGGGGGAGCACGCCTCCTGGCGCGTGCCGGAGGCAGATCCGACGAACGGCCCCGGGGGGGCACCGGGCCCCTGACGGGACGGTTCATCGTGGCGTCCAATCCCGAGTTCCTCCGGGAGGGCTCGGCGATCGCCGACACCTTCTATGCGGACCGCATCGTCCTCGGGGCGAGCGACTCCAGGGCGATCGCCGCCCTGCGCGAGATGTACGCGCCCATTCTCGAGCAGACGTTCACGCCGCCGATGTTCCTGCCCCGGCCCGAACAGCTGACGGGGGTGCCGCTCGTCACGACCGATCTGCAATCCGCCGAGCTCATCAAGTACGCCGCCAATGCCTTCCTCGCGACCAAGATCTCGTTCATCAACGAGATGTCGAGCCTCTGCGAGAAGGTGGGCGCGGACATCCTCGAGGTCGCTCGCGGCATCGGGCTCGATCCGCGCATCGGGCACCGCTTCCTGCAGGCGGGGGCCGGCTGGGGCGGGTCATGTTTCGGCAAGGATCTCAGTGCGCTGATGGCCACCCAGCGCGAGTACCATCTGGAACCGCGCATCCTGGAGGCGGCGGTGGCCGTCAACCGGGCGCAGCGTGATCGCATCGTCATCAAGCTGCAGGAAGGCCTCAAGGTCCTCAAGGGACGGACCATCGGGGTCCTGGGCCTCGCCTTCAAACCGGGGACGGACGACCTTCGGGATGCGCCGGCCCTGGACATCGCCAGGAGTCTCGTGCGGCTGGGCGCCCGCGTGCGGGTTCACGATCCCGTCGCGATGACACGGTGCCGGCAGCAGCATCCGGACCTCGACGTCGTCTATGCCGACGACCCCGTCGACCTGGCTGCAGGCACGGACGCCCTGGTTCTCGTCACGGAATGGGAAGCTTACCGCGTGCTGGACTGGCGCGAACTGACCGCGGTCAGTCGCGGCCGACTGGTGGTCGACGCTCGCAATGCGCTCGATCGCGAGCGGATCGTGGCTGCAGGCTGGACCTGGGTCGGCGTCGGTCGCTAGTCGCCTGGAGGAACGTTCTTGCGCGTCGTCTTGACCGGCGGAGCCGGTTTCATCGCCTCCCACTGGATCGACCGTCTGCTCGCCGACGGGCACGAGGTCGTGGCCCTCGACGACCTGAGCACGGGAGACCTCACCAACCTGGCCCATCACGAGGGAAATCCGCGGCTCCACTTCCGGCGACACGACGTGTGCGATCCGTTCGACGTGGAGGGCCGGGTGGATCGGGTGTTGCACCTCGCCAGCCCGGCCAGCCCCATCGATTATCTCCGGCTTCCGGTGCAGACCCTGCGTGTGGGATCGGAAGGCACCCGGCATGCCCTCGAACTGGCGAGGCGAAAGGGGGCGACGTTCCTGCTCGCTTCCACCTCGGAGGTATATGGCGATCCGCTGGAGCACCCGCAGCGCGAGACTTACTGGGGCCACGTGAATCCGATCGGGCCGCGGTCGGTCTATGACGAGGCCAAGCGATATGCCGAGGCCATCACGATGGCCTATCACCGCGCCCACGATGTCGACACGCGCATCGTCCGGATCTTCAACACGTACGGACCTCGCAACCGGCTCGACGATGGCCGGGTCGTGCCTACCCTGATCGCCCAGGCCCTTCGCGGGGAGGCGCTCACCATCTTCGGAGATGGCTCTCAGACCCGGAGCTTTCTTTACGTGGAAGATCTCGTGGCAGGGTTCGAGGCCGTCCTGGCCCATCCCTCGGGAGACCCCTTCAACCTGGGGATTCCCCGTGAGACGACGGTCCTCGAGTTTGCCGAACGCATTCGCGAGATCACCGGTTCTCGCAGTCCGATCGTCTTCCGACCTTTGCCGCAGGACGATCCGAAGCAGCGGCGCCCCGACATCTCGCGCGCCCGAGAGGTGCTGGGCTGGGAGCCTCGCGTGACGCTGGCAGACGGTCTGGCCCGGACCATTGCCTGGTACCGGAACCGCATCGCTCAGGAGGTCGCCCATCCGGATCGGGTTTGACGCGCGCCTCCAGGACCATACGGGGATCGGGCGCTACATCCACGGTCTGTTGCCGGCTCTGGCGGAGCAGGGGGTGGAGGTGTTCGCCTGGATGAGTCCCGAGCAGGTCGAAAGAGGCAACTTGCCCGGGGTCCGGGCCATCCCGGTGCCGGAGGCGCCCCCGCTCACCTTGCGCGGACAGCGGGCGATCGCCCGGGCGATCGCCCGGGAACGGGTCGACCTGGTCCACTTTCCGCACCTTGACGTGCCTCGCTGGGTTCGCTCACCGCACGTCGTGACCGTACACGACCTCATCCCGCTTCGCGTCGCGGATCCCACGCGACCGCCGTGGAAGCGCCTCGCCTTCCGGTGGGTGGCCTCCACCGTCCCTCGCCGTGCGACTCGTGTCTTCACGGTTTCGCACCACACGCGCCAGGATCTCGAGACGTACCTCGGTCTGCCGCCGGGACGCATCCTCGTCACGCCTCCCGGGGTCGAGGAACGGTTCTTCGACCCGGTTCCGGACGGGGCGATCGCCGAGCTGCGGACCCGGATGGCCCTCCCCGGTCCTTTCGTCCTGGTCGTGGGACAGACGAAGCCCCACAAGAATCTCGACCTGCTGTTCGAGGTCTTCGCTGCGCTCGAAGACCGGTATCCCGCCCTGCGCCTGGTGGTGGCCGGAATGCCCGATTCTGCCTCCAGGCTGGAATCGCGCATCCTGGAGCGCGGTCTGGCCGCGCGCGTCCGCCTGGTGGGTCGGGTCGACGAGGACGACCTGCACGGTCTCATGGCCGCGGCGACCTGCCTGGCTTTCCCGTCGTGGTACGAGGGTTTCGGCCTGCCTCCGCTCGAGGCCATGGCCCACGGCACCCCCGTGCTGGCCAGTTCGGCCACTTCCGTACCGGAAGTCGTCGGAGATGCGGGGCTGCTGCTCGATCCGGCCAACATGCTAGAATGGCGCTCGGCCCTCGAGCGTATCCTCGAATCGGCCGAACTCCGTGACGCCCTGCGGTCCAGGGGGCAAGCCAGGGCCCGCATGTTTCGCTGGAGCGAGACGGCTCGCGTGACGGTCGAGGGGTACCGCGCCACGCTCGGCTTGGCGCCCGGGGACTGAAGACTGGGGACTTCGATACCTTGAAGGTCGCGATCATCCACGACTGGCTGACCACGCTGGGTGGCTCGGAACGCGTGGTCTGGGCCCTTCACGAGATGTTCCCCGGGGCGCCGGTGTTCACGAGCGTCCATCGACGTGGGTTGCTCCCGCGCCCGTTCGAGGAACTGGACGTCCGGACCTCGTTCTTGCAGCGGCTCCCGGGATCCACGCGACTCTATCCGCGCCTGTTGCCGCTGATGCCTCTGGCCTTCGAGCAGTTCGATCTCTCCGAGTTCGACCTGGTGATCTCTTCCAGCCATGCCTGCGCCAAGGGTGTCATCACGCGCCCCGACCAGGTCCACGTCAGCTATGTCCACGCCCCCATGCGCTATGCCTGGGATCTCACGCACGCCTACCAGCGAAGCCTGCCAGCCCCCCTCCGGCCCGCGGCGGCGATGCTGCTCAGCGGCCTGCGCCAGTGGGACGTACTCAGCGCCAACCGGGTCGATGCCTTCGTGGCCAACAGTCGCGAGGTGGCCGGGCGCATCCGCAAGCATTACCGTCGCGAGGCGACCGTGGTGCATCCCCCCGTCGACGTCGACCGCTTCGAGGTCCTGCCCGCATCGCACGTCGGCGACCACCTGGTGGTGCTTTCCCGGCTGGTCCCTTACAAGCGCGTGGATATCTGCATCGAGGCGGCCAACCGCACGGGCCGCCGTCTCAGGGTCATCGGCGACGGGCCGCTCTATCGCGACCTCCGGGCCCAGGCCGGACCCACCGTCACCTTCCTGGGCAACCTGCCGGACGAGGCCGTTGCCCGGGAGCTGGCCGGGGCCTCGGCGCTGCTGTTCGCGGCCTTCGAGGATTTCGGGATCGTGCCCGTCGAGGCGATGGCGTGCGGGCGTCCCGTGATCGCCCTCGGGCATGGTGGGGTCCGGGATACCGTCCTGGACGGAGTGACGGGCACGTGGTTCGACGAGCCCCGGCTCGAGAGTCTCGTCGCCGCGCTGGAACGTCATGACCGCTTCGAGTGGGATCCCGCGCAGATCCGGACGCATGCCGAGCGATTTTCCCCGGCGGCCTTCCGGCGGGGCATGCAGGCCGTGATCGATGGGGCGCTGGCACGGGAGGTGGGCGAGGTGACCCTTGTCTGAACCCGTGCTCCAGATCCCGCTCATCGACGATTCCTCCGCCTCGCGGGTGTCTCGCTTCGACTGGTTGCGGCGGCACGTCTTCACGGTCGGGCGTCCCCTCGTCGTCCTCGCCGACTGGCTGGTCGTGTTCAGCGTCTTCCAGCTCGTTTACCAGGTGCGATTCGTGTGGAAGGCGTGGGCTGCCGTCGAACAGGCCCCTCCCGTCGGTCCTTATCAGGTGGCCACGGCGGTGGTTGCGACGGTGCTCATCGGTGTGCTGGCCGTGCTCGGCCTGTACCGGATCCGGCGCCTCGCCTCCCGTTTCGATGATACCGTTATCCTCGTCACGGGCCTCACCCTGGGCGCCTTGCTGGCGCTCGGCCTGGGCTTCTTCTACCGCGGTTTCAGCTACTCCCGTCTGGTCTTCGTGACGAGTCTCGGGGCCAGCTTCCTGGCACTCTGGATCGGTCACCTCGGGTTGCGGTGGCTCCAGGACCGGCTTCATGCCCGGGGCTGGGGAACCCTCAACGTGGTCATCGTGGGCTGCAACTCCCTCGGCAACCTGATGGCCGAGCGATTTCGCCGTGCTCCTCAGATGGGGTACCGGGTCGTGGGCTTCGTGCCCGCTCCGGGTGAGTGGATCGAGGGTGATTCCTGGCTCACGACGATCCGGACCGGAGAGCTCCGGGAGACGCCACGCGAGGTCTGTGGACCGTTCCTGGGGGACTTCGATCGGCTCCCGGAGATCCTGAGCTGGATCGCGCTCGACATGCTGGTCGTGGCGCGTCCCGGAGCCAGCCTGTCCTCGCTGTTCGAGACGATCCTGGCCTCGGGGGTCGGCCCGGACGTGACCATCCGCATCGTGCCGGATCTGCTGGAACTGATGACGGCGAAGATCCGGATGGTCGAACTCGACGGAGTCCCCACGCTCGAACTGGGCGAGGTGCCCCTCCGACGCTGGACCAACCGCTTCCTCAAGCGGGCCATGGACATCGTGCTCTCGGCCATGGGCCTGCTCGGAACCTTGCCCGTGATGCTGGTGGCGGCCGTGCTGGTCAAGCTCTCCAGTCCTGGACCCGTCTTCTATCGTCAGGAACGCATGGGCCGCGACGGTCGCCTGTTCAACATCTACAAGTTCCGGTCCATGCGCGTCGATGCCGAGGCCTCCACGGGGCCCGTCTGGGCGACTCCCGGTGATGCACGCGTCACTCCCGTGGGGCAGTTCCTCCGGCGAACCAGCATCGACGAGCTTCCCCAGCTCTGGAACGTCCTCGTGGGGGACATGTCCCTCGTGGGGCCGCGCCCGGAGCGTCCGCACTTCATCGAGCAGTTCCGCCAGCAAGTGCCCAAGTACATGGACCGGCATCTCGTGCGCAGCGGCCTGACGGGCTGGGCCCAGGCCAACGGGCTGCGGGGTGAAGAGGGGACGATCGAGGAGCGGACGCGGTACGACATCTACTACATCGAGAACTGGTCGCTGCTCTTCGATCTGCGGATCATCTTCAAGACGGCGCTCGAGGTTCTCGGACACCGGGCATACTGAGGCACGGACCTCTGGAACGGAGAACGGAGCGCATGGCGAAGGGCAAGATCCTGGTGGTAGGAGGGGCGGGCTACATCGGCTCGCACGCCGTGAAGGCACTGGACGCGCGGGGATATGACCTCGTGGTCCTCGATGATCTCTCGACCGGCTTCCGGGACGCCGTCGTGGCCGGGACCTTCGTCGAGGGCGACCTCGGCGATCGCCCGACGCTCGACCGTCTGTTCACGTCGCATGCCATCGAGGCGGTCATGCACTTCGCGGCCTTCGCCTACGTGGGTGAGAGCGTCCAGCAGCCCGGCAAGTATTACCGGAACAACGTCGCGGCCACGCTCACGTTGCTCGAGGCGATGCGCGACCACGGGATCCGGAACTTCATCTTCTCGTCCACCTGTGCGACGTATGGCATCCCGCAGCAGGTCCCGATCCCCGAAACGCATCCGCAGTGGCCCATCAACCCGTACGGCTGGACCAAGCTGATGGTCGAGCGGATGCTGGCCGACTTCGACCGGGCCCACGGTCTTCGCTACGTCGCCTTCCGGTATTTCAACGCGGCCGGTGCGGATCCGGACGGTTTCCTCGGGGAACGCCACGATCCCGAGACGCATCTGATCCCGCTCGTGCTCCGGGCGGCGGACGGGGGTGAACCGCTCAAGGTGTTCGGGGACGACTACCCCACGCCGGATGGCACCTGCATCCGCGACTACATCCACGTCTCGGATCTCGCCGATGCTCACGTGCTCGGCCTCGAACGCCTGCTGGCCGGGGGAGAGAGCACGGTCTACAACCTGGGCAACGGTCAGGGGTTCTCCGTCAAGGAGGTCATCGCGGCCGCGGAGCGGGTGACCGGGCGGCCGGTCCCGCATGCGTTCGCCCCGCGCCGGGAAGGCGATCCGCCTGCCCTGGTCGGCTCGGCCGGGCGGGCCCGCGAGGAGCTCGGCTGGCAGCCTCGCTTCGCGGACCTCGAGACGATGATCGCGACGGCCCACCGCTTTCACCAGCGGCGTGTCCCGATGGGAGGACATCATGGGTAAGTACTTCGGCACCGACGGCATCCGGGGCCTCGCCAACCATGAGCTGCAGCCCGAACTGGCCTTCCGGCTGGGTCGCGCCGTCGCGGACGTGCTGGTCGGCGAGTCCAGCGGGCGCCCGGTCTTCTTCATCGGTCGGGACACCCGTCGCTCGGGCTCCATGCTCGAAGCTGCCCTCGCCGCCGGACTGGCCTCGGCCGGGGTCGATGTCGAGTTGCTGGGCGTCGTGCCCACGCCGGCGGTCGCATGGCTGGTCGCCCGGCACGGGGCCGCGGCAGGGGCCATGATCTCGGCCTCGCACAACCCCGCTCCCGACAACGGCATCAAGCTCTTCAGCGCTTCCGGTCACAAGCTGCCTGACGCCGTCGAGGCCCGGATCGAGGCGCTCCTCGATGCCGCCCTCGATACGTTGCCCCGACCCACGGGGGAAGGCGTCGGCGTCGTCACCGCGCGCGAGGATCGTGTCGAGACCTACGTCCAGCACCTGCTCACCCAGGCAGGTTCCAGGTTCGAGGGCAAGCGCGTCGTGCTGGATGTCGGTCACGGGGCTGCCACGGCCCTGGCGCCGCGGGTCCTGCGCGTGCTGGGGGCCGAGGTGACGGTGCTCCACGACGCTCCTGATGGAGACAACATCAACCGTGGGTGTGGCTCGACCCACCTGGAGGTGTTGCAGCAGGCGGTCCTCGAGGGATCCTACGACCTGGGGATCGCCTTCGACGGGGATGCCGATCGGATGCTCGCCGTGGACGAACGCGGGCGCATCGTGGATGGCGATCGCCTCCTGTTGATCGCGCTCAGGCACGGGCTCGAGACGGGGCGCTACCCGATGCCTCGCGTGGTTTCCACGGTGATGAGCAACCTCGGGTTCGAGGAGGCCGTCCGGAATCTCGGAGGCGAACTGGTGCGGACCCCGGTCGGCGATCGGTACGTTCTCGAGGCCATGCGCGAGCAGGGGATCCTGCTCGGGGGCGAGCAGAGCGGCCACGTGATCTTCCTGGATGCCAATACCACGGGTGACGGGCTGCTCTCGGCGGTCCGGCTCCTCGCAGCCGTGGTGGCGGCAGGTAACCGGCTCTCTGAACTGGCGGACACGATGGTCGATTTTCCGCAGATTCTCCGGAACGTGCGGGTGCGCTCGACGGCCGGCTGGCAGGATCACGCCGTCATCCGGGAGGCGATCGCCGTCGCCACCTCCGAGCTGGAGGGGGTCGGTAGGGTGCTGGTCCGGGCTTCCGGCACGGAACCGCTCATTCGCATCATGGTCGAGGCGCGGGACGCGACGCTCGTGGAGTCGACGGTCACCCGCCTGGCCGACGTCATCACGGCCGCTCTGGAGGCCGTCGAACCCGTCGCCTAGCGCTCGGGCCGGATGAATCCCTGGAGGCGCTTCCGGAAGTCCTCCAGGGAGAGGCTCTCGATGCCACCGGACGCTTCGCGCGTGCGTACGGGGCTGGACTTTCCGTTCGTCGTGCTGCCCGTGAGCCCCGTGTTTCCCCATGGATTGCGGAAGATCACGCGGTTGCCCTCGATCTTGAGGACGAGCACCATGTGCTCCGAGTGCGTCTTTTCGCCCTGGCCGCGCCAGTCGAGCATGACGGGCGCTTCTCCGTGGCGCGCCAGTGTCTCGCGCAACCCCTTCATCAGGCCATCGATGCCCCAGTTCGTGAAGGGCACCCGCCCGAGCAGAGGGACGACTTCCACGGCTTCATGCGGCTTGCCTGTCAGAGCCGTGGCGGCACGGGCCACCTGGATGCTCAGCAGACCGCCCGGGAAGGGCGTCCATGGGCCAAAACCGTGGCGGTCCGCGCCGTTGCGGTAGTCGACGACGCCGTTGGCCAGGTCCATCATGGCCGCCTCGAACAACCGGCTTGCGGCCGTCCGGCTCGAGCGATCGTCCTGGAGGCTGTCCTCCACCCGTACCAGGTCTTTCCCACCCGCCGTCTTGACCCGGCCTGAAGGGCTCGCCAGGCCCGTGACGAGACGGACGTATTCGGCCGGATCCCGTCTGGCCAGGCTGTACTCGAGGGTGGTGACCGTGCAGGTGCCCCGGTCTCCCTGCTGGATCAGCCCCGGATCGGCGACCTGCTGCACCAGGTCGCTCATCAGACGGCCCCGGTCGAGACCGGGCGCGAGGGGCGCCGTGGCCAGCCTCGCAAGTTGCTCGAGCAGCGAGGGCTTGCCGCCGGGATCCCGCTGGCCGTCGAGGGCGCCGGAGCGGTCGAGGCGTTCGAGGGCCACGGTCCCTGGCCAGTCGAGCACGTGTTTCACGGTGGCCAGCCGCTGGCTGCGGATGCCGCGGGTGTAGACGTCCTGCGTGCTGCTCTCCCGAGCCGCCACGGGGTTCGTGGACGGGCCCGGTGGTGGGCCCTTGCGCTGGCGGGGTTCGAGTGGATTCGGGGCGATCGCGAGACGCATGCGGACACCTCTCCTTCGAGGGATTCTTCCTCCGTTGTCGGTGCACCGAGGGAGTGCTGACGTGAAGAAGCTGTTAACTTCTGGGGTCGGGGCCTCGGATAGCCCTGGCGGCCCTGCGGGTATGAACAAGTTGAGGAGTGGACCTCATGGTGCGGAACATCGACCCCTCTCGAGGGCGCCAGCCCTTGCCCGTCACCGGACAGGCCGTCGGCCCCGTGCCAGTCGCCCCTTCCGGTGCGCGCGCGAAGCCACGGCCGGCCAGACGTTCCTGGATGCAGGAACTGCTTTTCGAGGCCGGGCTTGCCCGGGGTGAGGACCCATCAGCCACGGAATCCGGACCGGGAGAACGTGCCGGACGCGCGCTCCAGCCCTCCCGCGAGGCGTTGCTGGCTCTGACCTCCGAACCGGGTCGGGTCATCGCTTCCGTCGAAGAGTATCGCCGTCTCTTGCACGCGCGGTTCGATCCGGCCGTGCACCGCGCCATCGAATTGCTCGCATCCGAGCCCGTCATGTCGGCGGCCGTCCGGGTCTGGCGACCCGGGCACGGTCAGGACAACCGGCGCATCGGGGAATCCCTCGTGACGTATCTGGGACAGGCCCTCGGGGAAGCGTACGGCTTCGATCCCGTGCCCGTCGTGTTCGATGACCAGCGTGCGGCAGGCTTCCGGGGCCTCTACGACCGACGCTTCGATCGCGTGTATCTGCCAAACCGGCTGACAGCCGGCTCGCTCCACGACTTCCTTGACGTCGTGACCCACGAGCAGATGCACGCCTTCCAGGATCGCCTGATCGGTCGTCTCCAGTTGCTGAAGGGAGAACCGCTCCCGACTCTCGACCGGATGCTCGCCACCTACTGGAAGCACGAGGAAGGGAAGTACCGGGCCCTGATGGCCAGCGGTTCGGACATGAGTGCGGAGACTCGTGAGAAGTACCGCAACATCGGACAGGAATATCACGCGATCGCCACGGGCCTGGCGATCGCGGGGGCACTGGATCCCCGAGAGTGATGAACCGGGGCTACCTGGCAGGAATCGCCGTGAACGTCGTCGTGCTGGGTTTCGTTCTTTCCGGTCCCGCCCGGGCAGACGAGGTTTCTCCGGGTTTGCCGTTCCCCGCTTCCCCCGGTTATCCATCGGCCTCCGGTGCGTCGGCCCCATCCACGTCCCGCGGGACCGCTCCCGCCGTGCTGGCGGTCGACTCGCGAATCGAGCTGGTGCAGCAGCCCCGTCCCGACCCGTCGTGGGTTCTTCCGGAGCTGGCCGGGTTGCTCCCGCAGGCCTGGATGGGGCGTGTTTCGCGACTGGGACTGACTCTCGAGCAGGATCTTCTGCCGGGCGTGCGAGGCGTGATCGCCGCCCGGGCCGTCCAGGACCTCGAAGAACCGCTCTTGAACCCCGACTGGCATGACACGGCCCGGAACCGCCTGGAGGCCCTCCGGCGGGGTGGTTCCGACCTCCGTCCCCTGTATCTCCCCGAACTGCACCGGGCGATGATCGTGTGGCGGGACGTCGAGCGGGGTGGAGAAATCTCCGTCGGGCAGATGGTCGTGCCCATGGACTTCGAGGACGCCTGGGCAGCCCATCCATCCCCCGCGCTTGCGCCTCGCTTCACGCCCCTCACCACCTGGCTCTCGGGACGGTCGACAAGCCTGTATGAACCCTCCATCGGCAGCCGGTTCCGGGATGTCGGGGCCAGAATGGCCGTCGATACGGGGCCCTTCCCGTGGTCGATCGGCCTGTTCAACGGCAGCGGTCCCAACCGCCTGGACGATGGTCCCGAGAAGCACGTCTTTGCCCGCCTCGACTGGCGCGCACGCCCCACCGACCGGATCGGGGCAAGTCTGTTCTGGGGAACCGAGACCCTGCATCCGTCCGGATTCGACGTGCCCGGAGTCCGGCTCGACCGAAAGCGCTGGAACGTCCATGCCGAGTTCGAGACCGGGGGACTCACCTGGCGCGGTGTCTGGGGGCGGGACGACCGGGGCGACGGTCAGGCCTTGCGAGAAGGCGGATGTTTCGAGGTCGCGCAGCCTGCGGGAGACGGCGGACGCTGGTATGCGAGAGGCAGCTGGTTCACGGACCCGAAGGCGATGTCCGACGTCGATTACCGGACCCGCGAGGCCCTGGTGGGTTTTTCCCGGGCCTGGACTCCCGGCTGGACCTGGCGCAGCGAGGCGTGTTACCGGTGGGAAGATGCCGGGACCACCCACACGGAAGATCTCCGGTGGCTCTCGGCTCTCGATCTGCGCTGGACCATCGAACCGTGAGGTTGCCATGATACCCATCCCTCGACATGCACCCCTCGTCCTGGCCTCGGCGTCTCCGCGCCGCGCCCAGTTGCTCGAGCAGGCCGGGATCCCTTTCCAGGTCGACGTGAGTGCCATCGAGGAGATCCTCGATCCGACGTGGTCTCCCGCCGAGGCCGTGGTGGAACTCGCGAGGCAGAAGGCGCGTGACGTGGCCGTCCGGCATCTCGGTGGGGAGGTCGTGCTCGCCGCAGATACCGTCGTCGTCGTCGAGGGCCGCATTCATGGAAAGCCACGGGATGAGGCCGACGCGCGCCACATGCTGGCGGCCCTGTCGGATCGCTGGCACGAGGTCTACACGGGCTGGTGTCTCGTCCTCCCGGAGGGTGAGCGCGTCGGTGTCGAGCGCACGGATGTGCACTTCGCCCCGCTCGACGAGGAGACCATTGCACGCTACGTGGCGACCGGTGAGCCGCTCGACAAGGCCGGGGCCTATGCCATCCAGGGGCGGGGCAGCCTGTTCGTGGACGCCATCCGCGGAGACTACCACAACGTCGTCGGCTTGCCCGTCCACGCCATCGGGCGAGCCTTGCTTCAATCGGGCTTTCTCGTGATATAACCCTATTTCGAGTGCGTCCACACCGTCAGGGAGCCCCGGAGTGTTCAACCAGCTGATCAGCCGCTTCTCGCGCGATATCGGGATCGATCTCGGTACCGCGAATACCCTCGTGTACATGCGGGGCAAGGGCATCGTGCTGCGGGAACCCTCCGTCGTCGCGCGTCACGCTCACGGCGGTCGCGGGGGGGCCGTGGCGGTCGGTGAAGACGCGAAGATGATGATCGGCAGGACCCCGGGCGATATCGAGGCCGTGCGCCCGCTCAAGGATGGCGTCATCGCGGACATCGATTGCGCCGAGCACATGCTCAAGCACTTCATCGAGAAGGTGCACGCCAAGTCGGGTATCTGGCGCCCGTACATGGTCATCGGGATCCCTTCGGGTGTCACCGAGGTCGAAAAGCGTGCCGTCGAGAATGCTGCCCAGCAGGCGGGAGCCCGCAACACGCCATTCCTGATCCCGGAGCCGATGGCCGCCGCGATCGGCGCCGACCTGCCCGTCGAGGAGCCCACCGGCTCGATGATCGTCGATATCGGTGGAGGGACCACCGAGGTGGCCGTCATCTCCCTCGGTGGGATCGTCGTCGCCCGGTCGGTTCGCGTCGCAGGTGACGAGTTCACTGACGCGATCATCCAGTACATGCGCAAGGTGCACAACCTCAGCATCGGTGAGCGCACGGGCGAGGACATCAAGATCAAGCTCGGTTCCGCCTATCCGCGCATCGATGACCAGGAGATGGAAGTTCGCGGACTCAACCTGCTCTCGGGACTTCCCAGGACCGTCCGGGTCAACGGCGCGGAGATCCGCGAGGCACTTCAGGAGCCCGTCCAGCAGATCGTCGATGCCGTCCGGGACACCCTGGAAAGGACGCCTCCCGAACTCGCGGCCGACATCATCGACCGCGGCATCGTGCTGGCTGGCGGCGGTGCGCTTCTCCAGGGACTCGACGAACTGATCGCGCACGATACCGAGATCTCGGTCCACGTCGCGGATGATCCCCTCTCGTGTGTCGCCCTCGGAACGGGGAAGATCGTCGAAAACCCCAGGCTGCACCACGCGTTGCGGAACTCTCGCTAGGGACACGTAAGTGTCCACCTTCCGCCGGGTCGCCACCCGGGATGTCGTCTTCGTCCTGGCCTTGATCGGTTCGGCGCTCCTGCTGGGTTTGATGACCGGGAGAAGTGCGCTCCTGGTCCAGCTGCTGGCCCCTGCATGGCGCGTCGTCGAGCAGGCGGTGGCGAGCGGGAAACTCGTCGTCGGCCGCTTCGAGCGGGTTTCGTCGTTACAGGCAGAGAATGTCCGGTTGCGAGACCAGGTGTCGGCCTTGCAGGTGGATCTGGCCCGCGTCCGCGAACACGTCCTCGAGACCGAACGTCTTGCCCACTTGACGAACCTGGTCACGCCCGGGGTCGAACAGGGGGTAGTGGCCCACGTCGTGGCACGCTCACCCGTCAACTGGCACCAGGTCTGCACGATCGACCGCGGTGCCGAGGACGGAATCGGGGTCGATTCGGTCGTGCTTTCGGGGGACGGGGTCTGTGGACGCGTGCAGAGGGTGAGTGCCCACGCGGCCGTCGTCGGCCTGCTCACCGACATCGGTCAGGCCTGTGGCATTCTCGACCAGCGCTCGCGGAGTCCCGCCGTGCTGCAGGGGCAAGGCAACCTGTCCCTGCAACTGGCTTTCATGCCCCAGCAGGTGGACTGGCGCGTGGGGGACCTGCTCGTCACCTCGGGGTACGGGGGCATCTACCCCAGGGGCCTACCCGTCGGCCGCGTCGCCCGGGTCGAGCAGTCTCCGGGTGATCCCTCACCCACCGTCGAGGTCTCGCTCACCACGGACCTGGATCGACTCGAGATCGTGCGGGTGCTGGCCCCGCGTCAGCGCTTCGAGGAACCCTGACGTGCGCATCGTCGTCCCCCTGGTCTGGATCCTGGCTGCGCTCTTCTTGCAGGCTTCCGCCCTGAACCAGATCCTGCCCTTTCGCCTGGATCTGATGCTCGGGTTCTCCATCGTGTGGGCGGCCCTGGCAGGGCCCGCACCCGGCGCGCTCACCGGTTTTTTCGGTGGGGCGGCGCTCGGCTGGGTGGCCGGTGGTGGATGGATACGGCCCGCGGTTCGATTCCTGATCGGCTACGGGATCGGGGCGCTCAAGCCGGTCCTGTACACGCGGCAGTCGGTGCTCCTGCCCCTGGTGGCGATCGCCACCGTCCTCGAAGAGACGATCGCTTCGCTCGTCTGGCTACTTTCCGGGCATCTCGCTCCCATCGAGGCCCTACCGCGGACGCTTTCCTGGCTCGTTCCGGGGAACGTGCTGCTCGTCTGGCCGTTGCTGGGCCTCATCAAGATCACCTTCGAGTTCCAGCGGGACCGCTGGGTCGAACGTTCCGAGCGGCTCGTCTGATGTTCGCCTCGCGTGGTCGGTTCCAGGGCGCACTCATCCTGGTGGCCCTGGCGACGGGGATCCTGGTGGCCCGGCTCGTCTACCTCCAGATCGTGGGGCAGGCCGATTTCTCGGCCCGTGCCGACGGGAATCGTCTGCGAGTCGTCTTCATTCCCGCCCCGCGTGGCGTGATCCGCGATCGCAACGGGGTCATCCTGGCAGCCAATCGCCTGTCGTACGCTGTCACCCTGTATCCAAGCGATTCCCCCCCCGAGGAGCGCGACAGGGTGGCGACTCGGCTGGCAAAACTGCTGGGCCTCGATCGCGAGGAGATCCGGCTGCGGTGGCGCAAGGCCAACCGCTCGGCGCGACCGGTCCAGCTGCTGCAAGATGTCTCGCCCGAGAACATCGCGATCATCACCGAGAACCAGCGCGTGCTCGGGGGGGTGACCATCGAACCCGTCACCGTGCGCTTCTACCCGCGAGGGCCCCTGGCCTCTCACCTGATCGGGTACACGGGGGAGATCGCGGATCAGGACCTCGAACGCCTCTCGGAGCAGGGATACCGGGCGGGTGATATAATCGGGAAGACGGGGGTGGAACGTGTCTATGACCTCGAGCTCCGGGGGACCCCGGGGCGACAGCAGATCGAGGTCGATGCGCGAGGCAAGCTCATCCGGATCCTGGCGAAGGTGCCGCCCATCCCGGGCAAGGATCTGACCCTCACCCTCGATAGTCGACTCCAGGAAGTCGCCGACAGGATGCTCACGGGATCGCGTGGCTCTCTGGTCGCCATGGATCCTGGCAATGGTGAGGTACTCGCTCTGGCTTCGGCACCGGCATTCGATCCCAACTGGTTCGTGGGGCGCATCACCCCGGACCGCTGGAAGGTCCTCAATGGCCCCGACCATCCGCTGCTGAATCGGGCGATCGGGAGCGTGTACCCTCCCGGCTCGGTCTTCAAGATCGTCACGCATGCCACGGCCCTCGAGGAGCGATTCGCGACACCGACCACACCCTTCATGTCCACGGGCCTCTTTTACCTGGGATCCCGGGTCTTCCGCGACTGGAAGGCCGGTGGCTTCGGTCGCGTCGATTTCCAGAAGGCGCTCACCTGGTCGATCGACACCGTGTACTACGAACTGGGTCTCCGGATGGGCGGGGAGCGCATGGCCCGGTACGCGCGGGGTTTCGGTCTGGGACGACAGACGGGGATCGTCCTTCCGCACGAGGCCCGCGGACTCGTGCCCGATGCTGCATGGAAGCGCAAGCGCTTCGGCGAGCGATGGTATCCGGGCGAGTCGGTCAACATGTCCATCGGGCAGGGGTACACGCAGGTTTCACCGATCCAGGCGGCCCTCCTCATTTCCACCGTGGCGAACAGCGGGCGGCTCGTGCGTCCCCACGTCGTGCGTCCGCCACGCCCCGGAGATCTCGTGCCTCCCGAATTGCCTCCCGGATCCGTCGATCTGCGCAACCTCCGGCCCGAGACCTGGAAGGCCGTGCATGCAGCCTGTGCCAGCGTGGTTTCGGCCGGTACGGCCACCAATGCCCAGTTGCCCGGGATCGTCGTCGGTGGCAAGACGGGGTCGGCGCAGTCTGCGAACGGTGAAGCGCGCAAGACGCACGGCTGGTTCGTCGCCTATGCTCCCGTGTATCCGCGTCCGGGGCAGGCTCGTATCGCCGTGGCCGCGATGCGCGAGGAGGCGGGCCACGGTGGGTCCGTCGCGGCGCCCATCGTCACGGGCGTCATGCGCCGCTTCTATGGCATCCCCGACCCGAATGCGACCCCCAGTGTCGTGGCCACGCCCAGCGTAGCGGCCTCGGCGACGGTTGCGGTCGGAGACTGACAGGAAAGGAACTCAGGGAACGTGGAATCGATCTCGGTCAAGGGTGGGATAAGCGGGCTCCAGGTCGTCATCCCGACGGCCGGTGCCTGGTCGGAGCGTCTCGACCAGCTCCAGACTCACCTCAGGGAGGCTGCCAATTTCTGGAAGGGAGCCCGGACCACCCTGGATCTGGGCGAGCGGGTCCTCGAACTCGACGAGTTGCGCTCTCTGGTGGACCTGTTGCGGGACTCGTACGGTCTCCAGCAGATTTCCCTCGTCGCCGAAGAGAAACCCTTGCAGGATCTCGCTCGCGAGGCGGGAGTCGATCCCGTCGATCGGGCCTCGATGCTGGAGGCGCGTCGCCCGTCCCCGTCTCCCGTTTCCGAGGGTGACACCGTTCCCGTCCTGCCCGGTGCGAACGCGATGGTCGTCCGGCAGACCGTCCGGAGCGGGCAGCGCATCCACTTCCCGGGACATCTCGTGATCTTCGGCGACGTCAATGCCGGCGCCGAGATCTTCGCCGGGGGAGACATCATGGTATTCGGCACCTTCCGCGGGATCGCCCATGCGGGGTATCCGGATTCCACGGACGCCCGGATCGGTGCCGTCCAGCTGCGTCCGATGCAGCTCAGGATCGGTCCCGTGATCGCCCGTTCCCCCGATGCCGGCGTGCCGCCCGCCCAGTACCCCGAAGTGGCGCGGGTCGAGCAGGGTGAGATCCGCATCGACCGGCTCTGAGCGAGTCCCCCCCTTCATCCCCCTTTCATCCCCGCTGGTCCCCGAGGAGGAACCACCCCTTATGAGCAATGCCAAGGTGATCGTGATCACATCCGGGAAAGGCGGGGTCGGTAAGACGACCACCACCGCGAATCTCGGCATGGCCCTCGCGCTGATGGGCGAGAAGGTCGCCCTGCTCGATGCCGACATCGGGCTGCGGAACCTCGACCTCGCACTCGGGCTCGAGAACCGCATCGTGTATGACATCGTGGACGTCGTCGAGGGCCGCTGCGAGATCCGCAAGGCACTCATCAAGGACAAGCGCCAGCCTAATCTGGTCCTGCTGCCCGCGGCCCAGACCCGTGACAAGTCTGCCGTGACGCCCGACCAGATGAAGGACGTGATCCAGAAGGTCAAGGACGAGGGGTACCAGTTCATCCTCGTGGACTGCCCGGCGGGGATCGAGCAGGGCTTCAAGAATGCCACCGCCGGAGCCGACGAGGCCGTGGTGGTCACCAATCCCGAAATGTCGAGCGTCCGTGATGCCGACCGCATCGTGGGTCTGCTGGAAGCCGAGGGGCTCAAGAACCCTCGCCTGATCGTCAACCGCCTCCGGCCCAAGATGGTCAGCAAGGGCGAGGCCATGACGGTCGAGGACGTCGAGGACATCCTCCGCATCCAGCTTCTCGGGATCGTCCCCGAGGACGAGATGATCATCACCACCACCAACAAGGGCGAGCCCGCGTCGATGAACGAGCAGTCGAAGGCCGGCCAGGCTTATCGAAACATCGCCCGGCGCCTGCGTGGCGAGGAGGTGCCCTTCATGACCTTCGAAGAGGTCGGGGGCATCATGGGCATCTTCAAGAAGATCTTCGCGGCCGGATAGGAGGCTCCCGTGGCGTTCACCTTTCTCGACAGGCTCTTCGGTCGCAGCGAGCCCTCGGCTCGTGAAACGGCCAAGGATCGGCTTCGCCTGGTCCTCATGCACGACCGGGCGGACATTCCCGGTCCGATGATGGAGCAGATCCGTGCGGAGCTCCTCCAGGTGCTCTCCAAGTACGTGGAAATCGATCAGTCGGCACTCGAGGTCAAGCTCGAGAAGTCGGAAGGGACCGTGGCGCTCGGTGCCATGATTCCCATCCGCCGGGTCCGCCCGGCCGACCAGGCGGCATCCGAGCCCGCTTCCGCCGAGGCCTGATCCCCCGTGGCACGCCGCGTCCGTCCCTTCCGCCACTTCGATGGGTGGCTGATGCTGGCCGTGGCGTGCCTCTTTCTTCTCGGGATCCTCGCCATCACCTCGGTGAATCCCCCCGATGCCACCCGCCAGATCGTCAACCTCGTCCCCGGGGCCCTCGCGGCCCTGTTTCTGGTCCTGTACGGGCACGACTGGCTCGATGGCAAGCCCGCGTGGGTGATCTACGCCATCTGCCTTGTCATGCTGGTTGCGGTCGACGTGTTCGGGCATTCGGCCCTCGGGGCCCAGCGCTGGCTCCAGCTGGGGCCACTCAAGATCCAGCCCTCCGAATATGCCAAGCTGGGCCTCATCGTTGCGCTGTCGCGCGCCCTGGCGCTCCAGAACATCCAGGATCCCCGCGGCCTCACTCGCGCCATGGCTGTCGTCGCGTTCCCGGCCCTCCTGGTGTTCAAGCAGCCCGACCTCGGCACGAGCCTGGTGTTCGGGGCCATCACGCTCGGCATGCTGGCCTGGGCTGGGGTGAGCATGGCCTTCCTGTTCCGGCTGGTCTCTCCCGTGCTCGCCCTGATCCTGAGCTTCCCCTTCGTGCTCGTGAACCAGCCGGTGGTCCATCGCGTCGTGCTGTGGGCGGTCGTGCTCTACCTGGCCGGTCTCGGTCTGTGGTTGTGGCTCGATCGTCGGCCAGCGCCCCTGGCGCGGCTGGTCACCTGGTTTGCCAATCTCGGGGCCAGCGCTGCCGTTCCGTTCGCATGGGCGGTGCTCAAGGAGTATCAGAAGAACCGGATCCGGACCTTCATCGATCCGGAGGCGGATCCTTTGGGGGCCGGCTACCACGTGATCCAGTCCAAGATCGCCATCGGCTCGGGGGGACTCACCGGGCGGGGCCTGTTCCACGGCACCCAGACCCAGCTGCATTTCATCCCCGAACAGCACACGGACTTCATCTACTCGGTGGTGGGCGAGGAACTGGGATTTCTGATTTCGCTCGGTATGATCGCCGCCTACGTGACGGTCCTCGTCCGGGGCCTCATCATCGCCGACCGGGCGCGGGATCGCTTCGGTTCGTTGCTGGCAGTCGGTATCGTGACCATGCTCGGTTTTCACATGTTCGTGAATCTGGGCATGGCGACCGGCATCATGCCCGTGGTGGGGATTCCCCTGCCCTTCATGAGCTACGGTGGTACGGCGTTGATGACCAATCTGGCGGCGATCGGCATTCTCCAGTCGATCAGCATGCGCCGGCAGAGAGGGCTCTACTGAGTCCCGCATATGTCCTGATCTGGAAAACCAGGCTCTCCGGGGCGTCTAAGGGGGCGCGGTGGCGCCGGGTGCCGCGAGCGGCCCCGTGCCCGTCGTCGGCTGGACCTCCACCAGCCGCAGCGGCTGGCCGAAGGCTCTGAGCCACGCATCGGCCTTCACCTGGACGTCCCAGAGGTCGAGGCCGCTACCGGGTTTCACGCGCGCGAAGCACACCGTCTCTGCCTCGTCGAGACGGACCGAGACGTGCTCGACGACCTGATCACCGGCATGGTCGAGGGCATCGGCCACCCGCATGAGGGCGATCAGCTTGAGTGCCCGGGCCTGCTGCGTGGGGGAGAGCTCGCGAAACTCCGCGTGCTTGTCCTTCGGGAGCGATCGCCGGTGATACCGCGCCACGACGGCCATGAGTTGCACCTCGGGATCGTGGAACCCGACCCACTCGGCATGCCGGATGAGGTAGTACGAGTGCTTGTGATGCGACGAGTGGTTCACGTGGAAGCCCACGTCATGCAGGTAGGCCGCGCCGGCCAGGATCTCTCGGTCGGCCTCGTCGAGGCCATGCAAGGTCCGGGTCTGGTCGAACAGGTCGAGCGCGAGACGTCTGACCTGGGCCGCGTGCGGGCGTTCGATGCCGAAACGTTCCGCCAGGTCCACGATGGCGCGCTCCCGGACCCTGACCGGCCCCTCGAGTCCGTCCGTCTGCCAGCCAGCCCGCGCGAGGGCATCGACCACGAGGCCTTCCCGCAGTGCCCGGTCACAGCCCGTGTAGCCGTCGAGGTCGAGCTCCTCGAGGATCGTCCGTAGGATGGCGGCTCCCGCCACGATGATGTCGGCGCGACGCTGGGGCAGGCCGTCGAGTTTCTGGCGCTCGCGGAGGGGCAACTGGCGGACGAGCGTCTCGAGGGAGGTCAGGCGATCCATCGGAAGGGCCAGGCCCGTCACGTTTTTCGGGGCCTCGAGGCCTCGCCGCACCGCATCGAGTTCAAGGAGCGCCGAGGCCGTTCCGCTGGTGGCGATCGCCCCCTCGAAACCGACCTCGCGCATGTACGGGACGAGCTGGTGCAGGGTGCCCTTCACGTGGGCCACGAGCCGGTAGTAGGCCTCGGAGTCGATGGGGTCCATCCCGAGGAACTGTTCCGTGAGGCGGACGGCCCCGATCTTGAGGCTTCGCGAGAACCGGATCCCGTCGCGGGTCCCGAGCACGATCTCGGTGCTGCCCCCGCCGATGTCGATGATGACCCGGGGGCGGTTCCCCAGGTCGAGCGCGCTGCGCACGCCCAGGTAGATGAGCCGGGCTTCCTCGGTTCCGGAGATCACCTCGACCTCGACTCCGGCCTCGTCACGGGCACGTGACAGGAAATGCTCGGCATTAGGTGCCTCGCGGATGGCGCTGGTCGCGACGGCCACGATCCGGTCGGCCGCATGCTCGCGAGCCACCCTGGCGAATCGGGCGAGGGCCTCGATCCCCCGCTCGGTGGCCTCGGGAGCGAGGTGGAGATCGAGCCGACCTTCGGCCATCCGGACCATCGAGCGCTCACGGGCCAGGATTTCCCAGCCCGGGACTCCATTCACGGTCCGGACGATGAGCAGGTGGAACGAGTTCGAACCGCAGTCGATCGCGGCCAGGACCGGCATCGGGCAAGCACCTCCACGGACAAGGCACGCTTCATCATTCCATGCGATCGCCTCGCTTGAAACCCCGGTCCGCCGATTGTTACCATCCTTGACATGCATGACCATCCCACCCTGGCCGTCACGACCCTGGGATGCCGGACCAACCAGGCCGAGACGGCCGAGTGGGTGGCCCGTCTCTCTCACGTGCTGGCGCTCGCACCGCCCGGCCACGAAGCCGACGTGGTGCTCATCCACACCTGCAGCGTCACGCACGAGGCCGACCGCCAGAGCTTCCAGGCCGTCCGGCGGGCCCATCGTCGCCACCCGGGTGCGCGCATCGTCGTCACGGGTTGTTCGGCCTCCCAGCACCGGGAGGCCTACGAGGCCCTTGACGGGGTCGCGCTCGTGGCCCCTCATGACGCCCGGGACATCGTGGTCCAGGCCGTCACGTCGTGGTACGGTGCCCGGGATCGCGGCTGGGTGCCCCCGTCGCCCCAAGAGAGCGGCCACAGCCGGGCCTGGTTGAAGGTGTCCGAGGGCTGCAACAACCGTTGCAGTTTCTGCATCGTTCCCTCCCTGCGCGGGGGAGAGGAGAGTCTGCCCTCGGAGGAGCTCGCCAGACGCGCACGCGTGCTCGCCGAGGCAGGGTACCGCGAGATCGTGCTCACGGGCACGCATCTGGGCGGCTTTCGCGACGCACATGGGGGCGATCTCACCGCCTTGCTCGGCCGATTGCTCGAGGCGACTCCCGACGAGGTGCGTTTCCGCCTCTCCAGCATCGAGCCGATCGACTTTCCCGCCCGCCTGGCCGCGATGCTGGCGCATCCCCGCGTGTGCCCACACGTTCACCTGTGCCTGCAGAGCGGGAGTTCGGCGGTGCTTGCCCGCATGCGGCGCCGCTACCATGCCGACCGCTACCGCCAGATCGTGTCGGGGCTGCGGTCCGTCCGGCCCGACGTCACGCTGACCACGGACGTCATCGTCGGCTTTCCGGGAGAGACCGAGGACGAGTTCCAGCACACGCTGGCATTCGTCCGGGAGATCGGGTTCGCGGGGATCCATCCGTTTCCGTTCTCGGTCAGGGAAGGCACCCATGCGGCGACCCTGCCGGACCGGGTCGACCCCGTCACGACGGGGGAGCGGATGGATCGTCTGATGGCGCTCGCCGAGAAGCTACGGGCCGACTGGATGGCGTCATTCGTGGGTCGGGAGGTCGAGGCCGTGCTGGAGCGAACGGCCACCGAGATGCGGCCCGGGACGTCCGATCACGGCCTACGCGTCCGGGTTCCAGCCCATGGCACCCGCGCCGGTGAGCGCTGGCGCCTCCGGGTCACCCGGGTGGATGACACGGGGGTGGAAGCCGAACTGCTCGAGCGTCTCGGGTGAGGCCAGCAGGGCCAGTTTTGCCGGGCGCTCGAGGCGCTTGATCCGCGCCTCGACCTTCATGGCCTCGCTCCGCGTGGTGAAGCCCCAGGCGATCGCCAGACGGATTGGCCCCCGGCCCCGGGTGTAGCGGGCGCCCTTGCCTGATGCGTGCGCCGTCAGGCGGGCCTCCAGGTGGGGCGTATAGCCGGTGTACAGGCTTCCATCGCCGCACACGAGTACGTAGGTCCAGGCCAGGTCGACCTGCCCAACCGTGACCGATGCATCAGGAGAAGGCGGAGAATACGTCGTCACAGGATCGGGGGGCGGGGAGTCAAGCGGGGGCCTGGAGGCGGGCCCAGACCAGCGAGATGGCCTCGAGCATCAGGATGCCGTTGCGATTCCCGGGCTGGGCGAGCAGGCACAGGCGCCAGCGGCGTTCCAGGGCGGCCAGATCGGCCGGGGGATAACAGGCAGGGTCGAGGCGATCGACGAGCAGCGTGAGGTCGACGTCCAGGGACTCGGCCAGCTGGACCAGCACGAAGAGAGAGGGCTGCGCGACCAGGTTGTGCTCGAGCTTGACCAGGTAAGTGGCGTTGATACCCGTGGCGGTCTGCAACTGCAGGAGGGTGAGGCCCTTGGAGATGCGGGCCTGGTTCAGGACGAAGCCCAGGGACTGGGTGTTGCGCGCCTGGTGCCAGGCCGTGATCAGCTGATGCGGGGAATCGGGGACCCAGGTTTCGGGGTCCTGGACCCGACGCCGCGTCCGGGCCAGCGCGCGGAGCGCACCCCGGAGGAGGTCCAGCCATTTCTCGAACATCGGCTCCCTCCCCCCATCCAGCACTGGATGACCGACCGGCCAACCTCATCCTCGAGATCCCGGCATCGAAACGATGTTCCCTGGTTCGTTCATGAAATCATGGTTCAACCGGGTGAATCTTGGCAAGGCGTTTCACGGAGAATTAATACCTCGATCACAGACGTGGGCATCGTCCTCGTATTCTCTGGACAGCATCGCGTCACCGGAGCTAAGATCAAGTCGTGATGAGGCACTAGATATAGTGTATAAATCTCCGGTTCTACCACTTGACACGCTCCATCTGTGTCCTGTATGGTGACCCCCCTCTGAACATCCCCCGGACGAAATCGAGAAGGTAGGAGCCATTCATGCTGAGCAAGAATGCCATCACCGTGCTGGAAAAGCGCTACCTGCGCAAGGACGAGCACGGGGTGGTCTGCGAGACCCCGGAAGGCCTGTTCCGCCGGGTGGCCCGCACCCTGGCCGAGGTCGACGCGCAGTACGGCGCTTCCCCGGTCGAGGTCGAGGCGACCTCCGAGCGCTTCTACCAGCTCATGGCCGGTCTCGAGTTCCTGCCCAACTCGCCCACGCTCGCGAATGCCGGCACCCGCACGGGCCAGCTCAGTGCCTGCTTCGTGCTGCCCGTGCCCGATGATCTCGGTGGCATCTTCGAGACCTGCAAGCAGGCCGCGCTGATCCACCAGACGGGCGGTGGCACGGGCTTCGCGTTCTCGCGGCTCCGTCCGAAGAACGACCTCGTCGCCTCGACCAAGGGCGTTTCGAGTGGTCCCGTCTCGTTCATGGACGTCTACAACTCGGCCACCGAGAGCATCAAGCAGGGCGGCATGCGTCGCGGCGCCAACATGGGCATTCTCCGGGTCGACCACCCGGACATCATGGAGTTCATCCGTCACAAGGAAGACCTCTCGAAGCTCACCAACTTCAACATCTCGGTCGCCATCACGGATGCCTTCATGGCCGCCCTCGAGGCTGGCACCGATTACGACCTCATCAACCCGCGCTCCGGAGAGCCCGCCGGCCGCCTCGATGCGCGCAAGGTGTGGACGGAAGTCATCCAGCGCGCCTGGAACACCGGCGAGCCCGGCCTCGTGTTCATCGACCGCATGAACCGGTATTGCCCCGTGCCCTGGCTCGGTCAGTACGAGTCGACCAACCCCTGCGGTGAGCAGCCCCTCATCCCCTACGAGAGCTGCAACCTGGGCTCGATCAACCTCGAGCGTTTCGTCGTCGAGGCTGCCTCGGGTGAGGCCTCGATCGACTGGGCGGCGCTCCGCACGGCCATCCATGTCTCGACTCACCTGCTCGACAACGTGATCGATGCCAACCATTACCCCATCCCGGAGATCCGCCAGGTCACGCTGGCGACCCGCAAGATCGGGCTCGGCGTGATGGGCTTCGCCCGGATGCTGTTCCGCCTGGGCGTCGGGTATGGCTCCGAGGGCTCGATGAAAGTGGCCGAGCAGGTCTTCTCGTTCATCGATTACGAGTCGAAGGTCGCCTCGATCGAGCTGTCCAAGACTCGCGGGCAGTTCCCGGCTCGCGACGGTCACGAGGCCGAGAGCAATGCGTTCTTCGAGCGCCTGCTCCTCGAGCGCGATGCCCAGGCCGATCGCCATCCAGAGGCCCGCTTCGCGGATCTCGTGCCGCTCGTCCGGGAGTTCGGCATCCGCAACTCGACCACCACGACGATCGCGCCCACCGGCACCATCTCGATCATTGCCGACACCTCCGGAGGCTGCGAGCCCGTCTTCGCCCTGGCGTTCAAGCGCTGGCAAGCCGAGACCCACATGGTCGACGTCGACGGTGTCTTCCTCGAGCACGCCCGTCGCCACGGCTACCACTCGGGCGACCTGATGGAGGCCATCGAGGCCCATCACGGCAGCCTCGTCGGACTCGAGGGCTTCGATCTGCCCGCGAACGTCGTCGAGACCTTCGTGACGGCGCACGACATCTCGCCCCGCAAGCACGTCCTCATCCAGGCCGCCTTCCAGAAGTACAACGACTCGGCGACCTCCAAGACGATCAACTTCCCCGAGGAAGCCACCGTCGAGGATGTCGAGGTCGCTTACACCCTGGCCTGGAAGACCCAGTGCAAAGGCATCACGATCTACCGCAACAACTCGCGGCAGTTCCAGCCCCTGAGCGTGCCCAAGGCCGAGACCAAGACAGCCGAGGCGGCCCCCGAGACCGCCATGACGGTCACGTCCTTCGTCGAGGCCCCCGTCCATGTGCACGGAGAGGTCGACCGCGTCCGGCACGGAGCCCCGCGCGTCCGCTCAGAAGACCTCTACGGCTTCACCCGCGTCAGCAACACGGGTGACGGCAAGCTCTACACGACCATCAACTATGACGAGCAGGGCATCCGCGAGGTCGTCACGAACATCGGTCGCTCCGGCGGCACGCTGAACTCGCTCTCGGAGGCGATCGGACGCCTGATCAGCCTGGCGCTGCAGTACAACGTCCCCGTCGACGAGATCGCCGCCCAGCTCATCGGCATCCGGGGAGCGAATCCGACGGGCTTCGGGCCCAAGCAACTGCTGAGCATCCCGGATGCCATCGGCAAGGTGCTCAAGGACAGCCCGCGACAGCTCGGCAGCATCCTCTCCGCGCAGCCGACGCTCTCGGCGGCTCCCGTGGCCTACACCACGGCCCACGCGATGGTCGCGCCCGCCGCGGCCGTGAGCCGCAACGGGCACCATGCGGTCGAGGTGCTGGGTGAGAGCCCGGACTGCCCCGAGTGCGGGCATTCGCTCGAGTTTGGCGAGGGGTGTGCCGTCTGTCGCGGCTGCGGCTTCTCCCGCTGCTCCTGACGGCCCATGCGGGGGGATGAGCGGCTTACGTCCTCGCGATCGTGGCTCACGACCTTTCAGGTCGCTTCGCCCCGGCCGCTGCGGGCGCGCTCGCTCATCCCCTCCGCCTGACCCGTCAGGCCTTCATATCGCCATCGTGGCCAGGCACACTTCGTGCCTGGCCACTCGGCTTGTCATCGCCAGAACACAGTCGCGACGGGTATGGCGGACGAGTCATCATTTCGATGCCGGAGGTGATGTGAATACGAAGAGAAAGTCTCTCCTCGCGGCCCTGGCCCTGAATCTCTTGTCAGCCCCGGCTGTCCTGGCGGCATCTGACCCTCTTGTGCCTTCGAATGCTTCGCTCTCTCATGCCGAGGCTCTGCGGGGCCTCGAGCACCTTCTGGTCCAGCGTGAAGATGGCCGATGGGGTCATCTCGGCATGCAGGTCCTCTCTTCGGTAGGCGGTGCCCTGCTCTGGGCTGCCCTGCCCTGGCTCCAGCGGCCACGAATGCTCTGGTTCCCAGGGGCGATATGAGTTCGGGACTCGGTGCAGCGATCTTCCACGTTGCGGGCTCTGGCCTGTTTGCCTCACTGGGGCCTACCCTACTCGAATCGGCGTGGATGCATGAAGGCGAAGTCCTCGGCGAGGCCTACCAGCATGTTTTGACCAGCGCCCCTGACCGCCCCGTCCCATCCCTCCCTGATCCCCTCGCGTTTCGTATCCGCGAGTCACTGGATCAAGAGTCATCGCAAGGAACACATGACGAGCTGAGCTCTCCGAAAGCTCTGCTACCATCCGTTTCCAGCGTCACGCTCCTTCCTGCTTCCAGCGGAGGTCCAATGGCTGATTTCTTGGAGGTCACCGCTGCTGGTGGTCTGAATCTGCTGGTTTCTTGGGCCCTGAGCTTGGCAGGTGGACAGCTCCTGGGAGACCTGACCAAGTCATGGCACCTGGCCGGAGCGAATTACATCGTATCCTCGCTTGCGCTGGCACCGCTCGGAAGCGGGATAACTGACCTGTTACTTGGAGATCCACGAAGTGCTCTGGAGCGGGTAGGTCATGCCTACGTGTTGACATCGGTCACGGCGGTGTCAGCCATGGCGGCATCCTGGCCACTCTTGGGACCACTGGCCCCCTATTCTCTGTTGGCAGGGGCCACCTGTGCGGGCGGCCAGACCTTCAGCGACGGCGTCCTGGCGGTAGAAAAGAAGTGGTCTCGGGAGGCAGCGGCCACTGCGGAATTGTCCAGGACGTCCGGCCGCTGACCTATCTCGAGGAAACCTTGCTTCTTGGAAAGAATCCGCGGGCAACCAAAGGCGTTCCGGCTGTCTCGGGGAAAGGAACCCCGGGTCTTTCTGTTCCCGCCGTCGCACTTGGATTTTTCGACGTGAGGACATCGCGCTCTGCTAAGCTGGCTCTGGGGCTCGTGACGCACCTTTGCGACCACCCCGGAGCAGGCCTCGATGCCCGTCGCGGGCTACCCCCAGCCGGTGTCGCCACCGGGCCTCGACCCGGATCCGTTTGTGATAAAACTTCCGAGGTTATCCGTATATTCAAGACTCTTTAGCCTGTTCTGGCCGCGACCCTGACCCTTCCCCTGGCCGTCGCTCCTGCCCATCCGGTCCTTGCGCATTCCGAACTGGATGGTCTGGCTCTGACCGCCCCGGCGTCCGCCTCGAGCGAGGGGCCTCTGTCACGGGTTGACCTCGAGCGAGGCCTGGAACGCTTGCTGCTCGAGCGTCAGACCTCCGGGGGCACTCACATCGGGCAGCAGACCCTGGCCTTGCTGGGTGGCGCCGCCCTCGGACTCGTGCCGTGGGTCTGGACCGTGGCCTCCGGTGGGAGCACGGCCTGGCGATTCGACCTGGATTTTTATCCGGTCATCGGAGCTGGCCTGGCCGCGACGGTCGGGGAATTCGCCTGGCGCAACGAGGGGTATGAACTCGAGACACCTTACCGGAAGGTGAAGGAATCATCTTCCGGGGCCAGCTTGCCCGTGATCCCGGAAGACCTCTCGAAGCGCATCCGCGCGGTGCTCGCCGCTCCAGAACCGGTGCGACCCGCCGACGGCCGGGTGAAGCCACGGGGGACCTCCCAGGAGAAGTCCATCACTCCGGTGGGGCCGAGGATGGTCGGGGGGCGCCCCATGTCCGCCACCGTCTCCGCGCCTTCCACGGCCTCCGTCACGCTGTCCTCCTTGAAACTCGCCACGCACTCGAAACGGGGGCTCGGCCCGGATGTTCTCGAGACCATGGCTGCGATGAGTCTGAACGTGCTGGCCACGGGGGCCCTCAGCATCGGGGGCGGGCTCGCCCTGGGGCGGGTCATCGACTTCCAGCCAATGTGGGGGACGGCCTTCTTCATCTCGACTCTGGCCCTGGGCCCCCTCGGATCGGGGACCGCATCGCTCATCTACGGTGACCCTCGAGGAGCCCTGGATCGGGTCACGGAAGCTTACAAGTGGACGGCCATCCTGGGCGGACCCGGCTTCGCTGCGGGGACTCTCCTGGGCGGCCCGGCGATCGGGGGCCTGTTCGCGGCTCCTGGTGCCGTCCCCATCGTGACTCACGCGCTGGACGGCGCCTACACGGCCGTCCGCGAGAAGTGGGCCCGGGAAGCGGTTGCTGCCGCGGCCACGGGCGATCTCTCCGTCGAAGAGGTAAAGCCATGACACCTCGGACGCGCGTGTTTTCCTTCGGACACGGGGCGGGACGTCTGCTGTTGCCGCGCCCGTCTCAGGCTCCGCGAGCCAATCCCTGAACCTCGAGGTTTGCGGTCAGCCAGGTGGAAATCTCGTGCCAGTTCGCGACCCGGATCACGCGGTGGTCGTGCTCTCCGAAGTGGCAATCGCGGTTGTACGGGTGCAGCATCATGAAGGTCGTGATGCCCTCGGACGCGAGTTCCTCGACGTTGCGCGGATGATCGTCCACGAAGAAGTCGAAGGTCCCCATCTGGCTCTTGCGCCCCTTGGTGAACAGGAGGTCGTCGAACCGGATGCCATTGTGCGCGAGCCACGCGCGCGTGACGGCCTCGGCCTTCTCCGCCGGACGGTGCGTCACGATCGAGACCTTGCCGGGCAGGGCATTCACGATCTCGTAACCCGGAGTGGGCTGGAGCTGGAAGGCCTGATCCATGCAACGATCGAAGATGCGCTCGAGTTCTTCACGCGGGACCTGGCCGTCGAAGTAGTAGTCCTTGACGTCGTCCGGAGTGAGGTGGATGCCCAGCAGGTCCCGGATGACCTCGAGCATCGGTAACAGGTGGGCGGCCAGCACGCCATCGATGTCGACACCGAAGTGGAGGGAAGGGGTCACGGAGGCCTGCTTTCGAGGGGGAGTACCTTGCATGGTTGTACCCCGGATCGCCCGTTTCGTGGGGATCGGGGGTGGGTACACCGGTCCTGGTCTCAAAGGGATGCTGTTCCCCTATCCTTTCTGGCTGGTTGCCTGGTGAATCGAGGTTTCGTCGTGAAGCGCATGCCCCTTCGTGTTGGACTGGTGGCGATCGCCGCTCACCTGGCGATCGGGTTGCCGGTCCTTGCTGCAGAGGGGGCGACCTCCTCGGTGCCGGAAACGACCCCCACGGCCGAGTCGACCCCGCCGACCTCCGGAGCGGAGATGAGCGGGGCGGAGGTGGGGTATCTCCCCAAGATTCCGCCTGCTCCCGCCTTCAATGGCCCCACGCTGGCCGCCATGCAACTGGCCTTACCCCTGATCGGTGGACTCTTCCTTCGCTCCACCCTGCCGGACGATCTCAACTCTCGCCTTGTTACCGGGTCGTATACCATCGGTACCGAGGAGAGGACCTATTCCTACACCACGTCGGACTACCGGGGGCGTGCCGCCTTGTACGCCGCCGGGAACTCGCTCCTGTTGCTGCCCAGCTACATGGCGCTTGGACAACTGTCTGCCGGGACCGAGTCCCTGCTCTTGACGTGGCTCATGGCGGGCTTCGGCACCCTGGTCGGCTACCAGGCGGGCGGGCAGCCACCATTTTCCGGGACCCTGACGGGCGAAGCCCTGGAAGACAGGCGCATCGGCACGGCGCTCATCGGAGCGGGGATCGGCTTCCTGACCGGCCAGGTCAGGAGTGCCGTCGATGTCTGGGCGCGGGCGGATGCGATGCAGGCCGAACACGATCGCGTGAAGGCCCTGCGCAGAGATCTGAAAGCCCGCATGCAGGCTCAGATGCTCGATCCGACCGATGCACCCGTTCTCACCGAGGCTCCCGTTCCGGCCGTCGGTCCTGAAAAGCCGCTCGGGGATCTCTCGCTGGTGAAGCCCCCTTCGAACGGCGACGTGGCACTGTGGTCCCTGATCAACGTCGCGGGGCACGTGGTGCTTCCTACCGTCGGGTTCGCGGCCAGTGCGCTGGCCACCTCCGCGCTCGGACCGATCTCGTTTCCCCTCTGGTTCATCTCGGGGGCGAGCATCCCCGGCGCTTCCGGGCTCACGCACTTTGCCCGCGGAGACTGGTCCGGTGGGCTCTCCCGGACGTTGCTTGCCGTTCCCGTCGTGGTGCTGGGTGGCGGACTGGGTGCGCTGGGTGGTGCGGCTCTCGGCTCAGATTCGTACGCTCGGTTGACCGGTGCG
This sequence comes from bacterium, assembly GCA_035285805.1. Taxonomy (GTDB): domain Bacteria; phylum Cyanobacteriota; class Sericytochromatia; order S15B-MN24; family UBA4093; genus JAYKJE01. Next base: position 236,208 of record JAYKJE010000021.1, read on the forward strand.
GCCGTCGGCATGCTGATCGGAAGCCTGACGAGCCTCGTCTGGTGGGACGTCGAATCTGCCCGGGATGGTCTGGTCCGGGACTACCGTCGGAAGATCGAGGCGGGTGCGCAACCGGAAGATCCCGAGGCCGGCCAGCAGGCGCCTGCCACCTTGCCCTCCGCTTCCGATCCAGCGGCGCCTCGGTTCAGGACGGGGCCGAACTGGCGCTGAGCGTCAGGGATGCCGACGCGCCACGGCGATGAGCGAGATGCCGAAGGGGCGTGGCAGACGCGATTCCAGCCGGAGCATCGGGACGAGCCGGTCGAAGAGACCGAGTTCGGCACCACCCAGCGTCTTGCGCCGCAGGATCGTGCCACTGCCGAGCCAGCCGATCGCCCCGACCATGTTGAAGTGGAAACAGGTGTCCACGGCGAAGCCCGTCTGCTCGAGCAGGGCCACGAGCGGGCGGCGCGCATAGCGCCGGAAATGCCCCACTCCCCGATCGAGATCGTTGTAGAGCCAGCCATGGGCCGGGACGAGCAGGGCCAGATGGCCGCCCGGGGCCAGGCGCGCGTGCATGCGCCGCAACGCCTGTCCATCGTCCTCGATGTGCTCGAGGACATTGAGACACACGATGGTATCGAACGTCTCCTTCGCGATCGGTTCGGGAGGATCCTGGCCCAGGTCCCAGTTCGAGATCGTCACTCCCGGGCGATCGCCGAACTTCCGGGCCAGGTCGTCGAGGTGTCGTGGATCGACGTCACTCAGCGCGAGCCGTTCGGCTCCCGTCATGAACGCCGACATGTTGCCGATGCCCGAGCCGATCTCGAGGACCCGTTTGCCCACGGCCGGACGGATCTGCTCGAACATCCACGTGTTGTAGCGGCCGAGCTTGGCCTCGATGGTCTCGAGCGTTTCGCGGCCGGTATCGGCGATGGAAGCCGAGCTCACGCCGTCACCAGCGGTTCCGTGCCCGGGAAGTGCGGCAGGGTCGAGAGGAGACCGGCTTCGGATTTTCCCGGCTTCGGCGTGGGGACGGGGACGAGTTCCGTCCGGTCGAACCAGGTGTGGTAGACCAGAACCCAGAGGGCCTCGAAGGCATCCTTGAGACCGATCTTCTTGCCCTCGGCGAACGTCCTGCCCGAGTAACTGATGGGGACCTCGTAGATTCGGTAGCCACACCGGGTCAGCTTGACGGTGATCTCGGGCTCGAACCCGAACCGGTCGGACCGGAGGGGCATCGCCTGGATCACCTCCCGGCGGAAGACCTTGTAGCACGTCTCCATGTCGGTGAGGTTGATGTTCGTGAACACGTTCGAACAGAGCGTGAGCAGGCGGTTGGCCACCTCGTGCCAGAAGTGCAGGGCTCGACGGGGAGTTCCCGCAAATCGCGATCCATACACGACGTCAGCGCGGCCATCGCGGAGCGGTCCCAGAAGGACCGGATACTCGGCCGGGTCGTACTCGAGGTCCGCGTCCTGGACGATCACGAAATCTCCGGTCGCATGCCGGAAACCCTCGCGAAGCGCGGCCCCCTTGCCCTGGTTGTGGGGCTGGAACATCACCACGTAGCCCGGGCGCTCGCGCAGCAGGTCCAGGAAGTCACGCGTGCCGTCCGTGGAACCGTCGTCGACAAGGATGATTTCCTTTTCGATCGGGACGGCCTCGACCCGGGCAAGCAGTTCGCGAATGGTCCGACGCTCGTTGTAAACCGGAATCACCACGCTGAGCTTCAAGACCGATCCTCCGTCCACCCCTTTCCGGCCGAGAGCAAGGCGCGCACCTGTTCGGATGTTGGAGCTTCCGCATAGACGCGCAGCAGGGGTTCGGTTCCGCTGGCCCGGACCAGGAGCCAGCCGCCGTGGTCGAGGGAGAACTTGATGCCGTCGAGGGTCTCGACGCCCGTGACGGTCTGACCGGCGATCGCCCCGGGTGGTGACGACTTCAGTCGCTCCATCACGCGGTCTTTCACGGCCGCCTCGGTCAGGTGAAGGTCGATCCGATCGTACCGGTGGGCCCCGTGCGTCGCTTCGAGACGTGCCACGAGGTCGAGGAGGTTGGCCCCGTGCGTCGCCATGATCTCGAGAAGCAAGAGGCTGCAGAGGATGCCATCGCGCTCGGGCAGGTGGCCCTTGATCCCGATCCCGCCGGATTCTTCGCCACCGATGAGGATATCTTCTCGGACCATCAGATCACAGACGTACTTGAACCCGATGGGCGTCTCGTGCAGGGGCAGGCCGTGCTGCTCGGCGAGCTTCGCCACCAGGCGCGACGTCGAGAAGGTCCGGATGACCCCGCCGGTCCAGCTCTTCACCGAGGCCAGGTGATCGAGCATCAGACTCAGGATCTGGTGCGAGTTGACGAACTGTCCGGACGCATCGACGGCCCCGATCCGGTCGGCATCGCCATCCACGGCGAGGCCGACCACCAGCGGGGTTCGAGATCCGGCCTCGCGCGTCCGGACCGCCAGCTCGTTCAGGTTCGCGGCGATCGGTTCCGGGTTCACGCCCCCGAACCCCGGGTTGCGATCGCCGTGGATCTCGGTCAGCTGGATGCCGTGGGGGCCGAGCAACTGGCGCAGGTAGCCGGCGCCCGCCCCGTACATCGGGTCATGGATCACCTGGATGCCGGCCCTGGCGATCCGGGGCAGGTCCACCAGCCGACCCAGCTGGGTAAAGTAGCCAGCCTCCGGATCGAAGCGATGGATGCTTCCCGGTGAGCGTTCACCGGGTGGCAAGTCGAGATCGATCGCGGCCTCGACCCGGCGAGTCAGCTCGGGTGAGGCGGACCCACCGTAGTGAGCCTTGATCTTGAAGCCGTTGTACTCGGGTGGATTGTGACTGGCCGTGATCATGACGGCCCCGCGGGCGCCTTTCTCCTTCACGGCCCAGGACACGGCTGGGCTCGAGCACGGGCGATCGACCAGCAGCACATCGAAGCCCGCGGCGGCCATGATATCGGCCACGGAAGCCGCGAATTCCCGCGACAGGAACCGGGTGTCGTGACCCACGATCACGGGGCTGTCCGACGCGTCGTCTGCCCGGTCCTGGAGCCAGACGTGAGCCAGGGCCCGGCTGACGCGCGCCAGGTTCTCGAACGTGAACTCCCGCGCGATCACCGCGCGCCAGCCATCGGTGCCGAATGCGATGGGCGTCAAGCGAGGCCTCCTCCCGACATCCGGGATCCCTGCGTCAGGCGACAGGCGTTTCCGAGCACCGTGCCTTGCTCGAGTTGCACGGCCGGTTCCAGGACCGAGCTCGCTCCCAGGATGGTTCCCTCGACGACGCAATCCCGGTCGATGATGCAACCGGCGCCCAGCCATGAACCCGAGACGCGCGCACCGCTCGCCAGGTGTGACCCCGCGCCCACGATGGACAGCGGGCCCACGGCAGAACCGGCCGAAATCCGGGCGCCAGCTCCGATGTACACGGGACCCTGGATCCGGGCTCCGACCTCGATCTCGGCGTCCGGTCCCGTCCAGACACCTGGACTGACCTCGCGTCCGGGAGGCGGAACTCGCACCCGGCCAGAGAGCAGATCTTGCTGCGCCTCGAGGAACTTGCGCGGATTGCCGATGTCGATCCAGTACCGGTCCGTGACGTGTGCAGCCATCGTCCGGCCCGAGGCCAGGATGGCCGGAAACAGCTCGCGTTCGAACGAGAACGCCGGATTTTCAGGGGCCAGACCGAACACCGCGGGATCGAGCACGTAGATCCCGGCATTGACGGTGTTCACCCCCAGCCGGGCAGCTTCCTCGGGGGTGGGTTTCTCGTGGAAACGCAGCACCCGGTCTCCCTCGGTGATGACGAGTCCGAAAGCCGTGGGATCGTCGACGCGGATCAGGGTGAGCGTTGCAGCAGCTGCCTGCCGTCGATGGGTCTCGAGGACGGCCCCGAGATCGACGTCCGTGAGGATGTCCCCGTTTAGGACGACCAGGGGGCCTTCATCGAAGAACTCGCGGGCGTGCCAGACGGCTCCACCCGTTCCCAGGGGGGCGTTCTCGAGCGAGTAATGGAGCTGGACGCCCAGCTGGTGACCGTTGCCGAGCACGTTGCGGATCGCATCGGCCAGGTAGTGCAGGTTGATGACGATCTCGGTGATGCCGTGCTGGCGCAACCATGCAATCTGGTACTCCAGGAACGGTCGGTCCAGCAGGGGCATCATCGGCTTGGGCGTGTGGTAGGTCAGCGGGCGAAGGCGGGTGCCGCTACCCCCGGCGATGATGACGGCCCTCACGCGCGCACTTCCTGGGCCGCCATGCGGTCCTTGAGCTGGAAGATCGCCTCGACGGGAGTCGGGTCGATGCGCTGGACGAGACCCAGGTAGACGCTGATCCAGTCACCGAGGTACGCGAGGTCGAGTTGACGGGTGAGCGCATCGGCCCCGCGTCCGACGAGGCGCAGCACCTTCGTCACCTGTTCGCCCATCAGATCGAGCGCGAGGTCGCGCTGGCGCGCCACCCAGTCCGGATCTTCCGGGTCTTCCAGGGACACGATCGTGTGGCCCGCATGCGGCGCATGGGCGATGTTCACGATCTCGTTGTGGGTCAGTTCCGGGAAGCACGCCCAGCCCACCGTGAGTTTCGCATTCTCGTTGAGCTGGGCTTTCCAGCGACTGGAGACGGCCTCGGTGGTGGGGGTGCATCCGTAGATCAGAGGGACCTGACGGAGCAGTTCCCGGGTCACCTGCTTGGCCAGATTGCTCTCGACGGGGACGTCGAGGTCCCACGAAGCCCGGCGCTCCTCGAGGTGCGACACCGTCTTTTCCACGTCGAGGGTACCCACGGGCAACCAGCGCTCAAGGAGGCCCAGCAGGGCGAAGTACAGCTCACCGAGCGCGGCCCGCGGCATCCAGCCGGTCTCGAGGGGCACGAGCGGCAGGTCGTGCTCGTGGGCCAGGCGCGTGGCCTCACCCCCGCTCGAGACGACACACACGGGAATCTTGCGGGCGATCGCCCCGCGCAGACAGCCGAGTGTCTCGGCGGTGTTTCCTGAATAGGAGAGGGCGATGACCAGGTCGTCCGGGCCGACCCACGCCGGTAAACGCGTCTGGCGGATCACCGTGATGGGGGCGGGCAGGGTCTCCTGGAGCAGGTTGCGGGCAAGGTCTCCGCTGATGCCGGAACCGCCCATCCCGCAGACCACCACGTGACGGGGAAGGGAATGGGGGATCGCGGTCGAGCGGGCTCTCTCGAAGGCAGGTCGGGCCATCCCCGGAAGGCGGCGGAGGCAGCCGAGCATGTCGCCCGGATCGTGCGCGAGGAGGGCTGCCGTCTGGTCCAGATCGATCAAGTCGTCATCTCCAAAAAGGGCCAATCGCGCCTCATTTTAGCACGCCACGCCCCCGAGGTCGGGGCGTGGTGCCAGTTTCAAGCGGGGTGCTGCTGACCGAGGGGGATGCCTCACCCGGCCGGGTGGGCCGCCATCGCATTCGAGCGCGCGCGCGCCTGGTCGAGGCCCCGCGCCTTGAGCGGTCGCCACCAGGCCTCGTTCGCCCGGTACCAGTCGATCGTTTCCTGGAGGCCCTGCTCGAAGGTGTAGCGGGGCCGCCAGCCGAGTTCACGCTCGATCTTGCCGGCGTCGATCGCGTAGCGGCGGTCGTGGCCCGGGCGGTCCTGCACGAAGCGGATGAACGAGTCGTCCCGATCCATCCGCTTCAGGATCTCGCGCGTGATGGCCATGTTCGTCCACTCGTTGTGGCCGCCGATGTTGTAGCGCTCACCCGGGACACCGCGCCGCAGCACGAGGTCCAGTGCTTCGACGTGGTCCTGGACATGCAGCCAGTCCCGGACGTTCAGGCCGTCGCCGTACACGGGCACGAGCTGACCGTCGATCAGGTTCGTGATGAACAGGGGCAGCAGCTTTTCGGGGAAGTGATACGGGCCGTAGTTGTTCGAGCAGTTCGTGAGCAGCACGGGCATGCCGAACGTCTCGTGGTAAGCGCGGACGAGCAGATCCGAGCCGGCCTTCGAGGCCGAGTAGGGGCTGTTCGGCGCATACGGGGTGGTCTCGGTGAAGAAGCCCGTCTCGCCCAGCGACCCGTAGACCTCGTCCGTGCTCACGTGCAGGAAGCGTTCGACCTTCGCGTGCCGGGCCGCTTCGAGCAGGACCTGCGTGCCCAGGACGTTGGTGCGCACGAATGCGCCCGGATCCGTCAGGCTGCGATCGACGTGGGACTCGGCCGCGAGGTGCATGACCGCATCCACGCGGGGCATCAGGCTCTCGACGAGTTCCCGGTCGCAGATGTCCCCGTGGACGAAGGTATAGCGCGGGTCGCCCGCGACGTCGGCGAGGCTTTCAGGGCAGCCGGCGTAGGTGAGCGCATCGAGGTTGATGACCTCGTCCTCCGGGTGGGCCTTCAGCAGATGGTGGACGAGGTTGCCGCCGATGAAGCCACAACCGCCGGTGACGAGGATGCGCACTACTTGTTCTCCACCTTCCAGATGCTTTCGCCGAGGGCGTCCCAGTCCACGCGCCACTCGTCCGGGTCGGCCGCGTCGTACTGCTTGGTCACGTGATACAGCAGCCCGCAAGGGGCGGGGCCGACCGTCGTGTAACCGTGAAGGACGCCTGGCGGGATCGACACCATGGCCGGGTTGCGCTCGCCCAGGTAATGCCACTGCAGGGCGAAGTGCCGGCCGAGGTTTTCCTCCTGGTTGCGCAGGGTCGCCACGAGGTCATGGTCAAGGCTCACGACCTGCTTCCATCCGCCCGCCTTGAGGTCGGCGTCGAGCTCGGGCGTCTCGATGGGACGGGCCAGCACGACCTTCATCATGCCGACGAGGCCGATCCAGTGGTCCCACTGCTTCTGGTGGTAGTGGAAGGCCTTCACGACGCCGGGATACATCATCGACCAGTTGAGCTGGCCTTCGGAAGTCAGCGGGACCTCCGGGAAGTAGCTGTAGCCGCGGTCGTCGGCGAAGGTCCGGACGGCGACGGTCCGTGGGTGCTCGATGCGCGTACGGGTTGTCCTCATGGGGAGTCTCCTAGACGATGCTGACCTGACTGTTGTCACCGAGCATGAGTCGGTGGGCCTTCGGCAGGCTCTCGCTGCGCGTGACCTCGACGTTCTTGCCGAGCAGGCTGTCGACGATGCGGCCGTGGAAATTCTTGATGCTTGACCCGGCGAGCACGATGGAGTGCTCGATCTCGGCGTGCGTGACGGTGACGTCGCGGTCCAGGGCTGTATAAGGCCCCACGAAGGTGTGTTCGAGGCGGCAGTTCGCCCCGATGATGGCGGGCCCACGCACGGTGCAGTGCTCGAGGCGTGCCCCGGCCTCGATGACGACCCGCCCCTGGATCTGGCAGGAACCGACCAGGTCGCCCTCGATGCGGGTCTCGAGGTCGTCGAGCATGATCCGGTTGGCCTCGAGCATGTCCGAGAGCTTGCCCGTGTCCTTCCACCAGCCCGTGATGACGTGAGGCCGGACCGTACGGCCCTGGTCGATCAGCCACTGGATGGCATCTGTGATCTCGAGTTCGCCCCGCGGTGAGGGCTGGATGGCGTTCACGGCCTCGAAGATGACGGGCGAGAACAGGTAGACGCCGACCAGGGCCAGGTCACTCTTGGGCTGCTTCGGCTTTTCTTCGAGGCAGGCGACCCGGTCTCCCTCGAGGACGGCCACTCCGAACTGGCTCGGGTTGGGTACCTTCGCGAGGAGGATCTGGGCGTCGGGATTCTCGGCCTCGAACTCGCGGACGAAGGTGCCGATCCCGCCCCGGATGAGGTTGTCGCCCAGGTACATCACGAAGGGCGAGCCCGCCATGAAGTCCTCGGCAATTTTCACGGCATGTGCGAGACCGAGCGGAGCTTCCTGCGGGATGTAGGTGATTTCCACTCCCCAGGCGGAACCATCACCGACGGTCGCACGGACCTCGGGCCCCGTGTCCCCGATGATGATGCCGATCTCGCGGATGCCCGCGTCGCGCATCGCCTCGATGGCATAAAACAGGATGGGCTTGTTGGCGACGGGCACCAGCTGTTTGGCGGCCGTGTGGGTGATGGGGCGGAGGCGCGTGCCCTTGCCGCCGCTGAGGATGAGGCCTTTCATGGACCGTTTGGCTCCGTTTGTTGCGCGTCAGAACCTTCTGATCGTAGAGGGTGAGCGATTTTCCGGCAAGTGAAGCCCCCTGCGTTCATTCGACATGGGCTTCGAGAGGTTTGATGCGTCGACCCTCTCCGATGCCATGCTTGAGGTAGTGGGTCAGCGGGTTGATGCCAGATCTCGCCACATCTGGATGCTGTTCGAGATACCAGGTCCCGTTGAAAAGCGGGCCAGGGTTTCGACCTTCTGGTGCTCCGTGGCGAAGGTAGTGCAGGACGGGATCCATCCCGGACTCCGCCACGTCAGGATAGGTGCTGAGATACCAATCAGCATCGAACAGTTGCGTGTTTTCCAGCAGGCGTACGTCATCTGCGGAAATTCGGTTGCCCCTCAGTCGCCGGACGGTGTCGCGGAGGATCCGGATTCCCCTGTCCGGGAGAAACCGGGACAGCAAGGTGACCTCTCTCGCATGTGCGGTACCGATGGCGCCGGGTACTCGTACCGAGAGAGAACGCGTGATGGCTGCAAGTTGCTCCGAGTCCTGCACCAGCTCCCGGATCCTGCCCAGCATGCCTGGCTCGAGCAAGACAGGCGACAGATCGAGACGCTTCTTGATGAAGACCTCGTTGGTCTTCCAGAGCTCCTGGTCATGCAAGGTCTGGGAATTGGTCCGGTTGGACCAGATACGATAGATGGCCGTGATCTCGGGTGAGCTGGCCACGCCACAGACGAGTGCTGCACGCATCATGAAATCCCAGTCCTCGGTCGTGTGGAGACGATCATCAAATCGCAGGCCGAGATCGTGGAAGATCGCGCGCGGATAGGCAATGGCCATGCAAGGCGTGTGGTTGCTGGCCAGGTGCTGGAACATGTCAAAGCGTTCCGAATAGCGTCTTTCGAACGTTCCCGCTGCTCGCGCGACCGACCCGCCCGCGACGGCCGGGATCTGCTCGGTGGACTGCGCGACGCAGACCACGCGCAGCATCTGTCCTGCGTGTGTCCTGGCCAGGTCGTGAAAAGTCTCGACCCAGTGTCCGAAAACGAGGTCGTCGTCGTCGAGCATCGCGATGTACTGCCCTCGGGCGGCCTCGAACCCGGCATTCAGGGGAGTGGCTCGCGAGCCTGTATTGACCTGAAGGTATCGGGTTCGTTCGCGTAAACGGGTGGGAGTGGCGGCCAGGAGCTTGTCGATGACGCGTTTTTCCTCTTCACCGACGCGATGGCCGGCGACGATGAGTTCGAAATCATCATCGGACTGGGCTGCGAGTGACAGCAGCACGTCGCGCAAGCAGTCCGGTCGCTGTCCCTGGGTGCGCATCACGACCGTCAGGAACGGACGCAGGTCATCACCTTTCTCGGACACGGGCGCGGACGCGGTTCCCGGGAAGCACGTCCGGATGAACAGCTCCGTCTCGCCGTGCGGGTCTGCCTGATTTCGTAGACTGGCGAGCAATGCCCCGAGCGGGGTGTTCGTCGCCAGAGCCGGGTGCAGTGATTCATCCCTGGTGAGGGCTCCGGATTTCAGGATATCCAGTTCCTGTGATGGAAGCAGTCCCACGTCGTTCAGCAAGGCGTCAAAGGTTCGCCGGGTGAAACGTGGAGCATAGACGCCGGGTTCCAGGGGGGGTTCGTGGCAGCCCAGCAAAAGTTTCACGGCCACGTCGCGACGGGCCAGGTTGCGAGTACCGAGGATGATCGGGCAGGTGCCTGGTATCAGGAAGTCGCGCAAGCCCCGCAGCAGGTGCTCGATGTCGGGCCACCGCTCGACCTGCAGGATGGAGATGCTGGAAAGGCCGCGGCTACTGGAGATTTTTTGGATCGTCTCGAGAAGATGAGCCACGTCGAAGAGGTTCTCGGGTTGCCATTCCGATACGCAAGGTTCTTCCGGGCGGGTGCGTGTTGCCGGGTCCGCCAAGACGACCACGTTTCCGGACAGGGTAGCTCCCGAGTTCAGGAGCAATCGAATCAGGTCCCCCCCGATATCGAGGTGAACTCCACTCGAGGCAGCGGGCAATCCGCAGATCAACTCTTTGAATGACTGAACGACCATCAAAACTCCTGCATTCGGACAGAATCGGTCAGAGGCGGAAACGATGCGGGGCGTATTCGCCCCCCTCGAAAACGGCCACCTTGTGGTCACCATCGAGAGGGAGTGGGAGCAACCCTGCGGCGCGCCGCCGCTCGAATTCCTTGGCGGCCCGCAGGAGGTCGTCCTGCTTGCTGTCACGGAAATATCGGAGGATATCCTTGACGAGCTCCGGCCGGGAGTATTTGTGAGCCAGTAGCAAGGCTGCTTCGGCCGAATAGTAGCGCTCGGCGGCACTGGTCATCCATGCACCGTTGGGACTGAGGCGCTTGTCATGGAAAGCGACTGCAGACGGTTCGAACACCACGCGCCATCCAGCCAGGCGCATCCGCCACGAGAAGTCGACATCGTCGCAATAGAGAAAAAACGTGTCGGCATCAAATCCGCCTATCTGGTGAAAGACGCGTTCATCCAGCATCACGCATGCCGTGGAGGCCCAGACGGTGTCACCTGAACGGCGGTCATAGTCCTTTGGATGCTCGATGGGCATCTGTCGGGCTTCGACGAGGCCGATTCCCGGGGTTTTCAGCCGGATCGCGAGGTTGGTCAGGGCATCGTGGGCCACGATGACATCCGGATTCATGACCATCATGAACCCGTCGCCGCGCGCCAGGGGAGCTTGATGATGGCCCGTGACGAGGGTGTTATGGCCTCGCGCCGATCCGAGGTTTTTCCCGAAGAATACGTAATCGATGGCAGACAGGTTCTCGAAACGATTCCGCCAGGATTCGAGCGTTGCATCATCCAGAACGGGGGTCGGTGAGCCATCCCCGTAAGCCACCTTCACTGCCCTGAAAAGACCATTCTCGATGGCTTCCCGGGCCGAAAGATCCAGGTTTTCAAGGGCTTTCTCGAGGCCATCGGGCAGAGTGCCATAAAGCACGGACTGAACGGTGAGCACCGAGTCAGGCCGCCAGCACGCCGCGCGCTCGGACAGGGGAGCCTGAATGACCATCTAAAGTTTTCCCTCTCGTTCGATCCAGTCGACCAGTCGGGTGAGTCCTTCCTCCAGAGCCACTCGAGGTTGCCACCCTGGAAGGTCCGACCAGCCTGATGGATCGCAACTGGCATGGCGAACGTCCCCGTGTCTGAAACGACCACAAACGACCGGGTCAGGGGCCTTGTAATGGTTCGCGATGAACGTGGCCACCGTGGCAATGGTGGTCGGGATGCCGCTGCCGATGTCGACACGCCGGACGGAAGAAGGAGGATTCTTCACCGTGTCCCGGATGGCGCGGGCCACGTCGTCGATGAACACGAAGTCCCGTATCATCTGTCCATCTTCATAGAGCGGGATGCTTTTCCCCTCGCGAGCCAGACGAGCGAACAGCACCACGATTCCGGTGTACGAATTGATGAGGGACTGTCCAGGACCGTAGACATTCTGGAACCGCAGGATGGACAGACGGGACTCGAACGCCGTGCACCACGCCTCGAGGATGTGCTCCTGGGCCAACTTGGTGGCACCGTAAACGCTCGTCGGATGCGGCACCGTTCCGACATGGGAAGCGGGCACATAGTGACCATCCTCGTGATCCCATGTTTCTGCATCGAGCAAGGTCCGGGTTCGTTGACCCGGATAGAACACCCGACCCGTCTCCCCCTGCCAGGCTCCGTCGCCATATACGGCTCGACTCGAACTCAGCACGATGTGCCGGGGATGGATCTCGAAACGGACCAGAGCGTCCAGCATGACCGTCGTGCCGACGACATTCACGCGTCCATGGCGAGCAGCCTCGCTGAGTGACTGCCCGGTACCGGTTTCAGCCGCGAGATGGATGATGACGTCCGGGCGGTATTCTGCCAGCACGCCATCCCAGGTCGATTCTTCGGTGACGTCACCCAGCACGAACTTGGCCCGTGGATCGAGGCTATCGGGCGGTGTGGCCGACGGATGAACCTGGGGATGCAGGTTGTCGACGACCACGAGCGTTTCGAAAGAATCTGCCAGGAGGGTGGACAGGGCACAGCCAATGAACCCTGCACCACCTGTTACGAGACATGTCTTGCCAAGCATCAGGTCGTGGTTTCCGTTTCGATACGAGGAGGGTGGACGGTCGCAGTGTTTCGCCAGGATTTCAGCGCCAGGGCGCGCTTCTCGAGAAGGTGCCATGAGGCCCACGCGAGAAGCAGAGTTGGAGGCAACGCATACGCCACGATCTGCCACGTCTGGACAGCGGGGCCGATGATCAGGCTGACCACCTGCTGAATGGGAAATCCATACAGGTAGAGCCCGTAAGACAGGTCGCCGAACCGTGCCCCGCGGGAAAAGACCGGTCCCGGTGAAAGTGCGAGCGCCAGGACGGCATATGGGAGGCAGAAGGCGAGCCCGATTTGCTGGAGAGCCACCGGGAACTGGATCAGCAGAATACACGCCAACCCTGCAAAGGCCACCTGCAGGTCGGGATGTCGCACCCGGCGCGGGGAAGCGAGCCAGGCGCCCACCAGAAAGTAAGGAGCGACTTCTGCCAGGGAGAGCAGGTTCGTGCCCCAGATGACAGGGGGGGATGCATGGGGAGTGGTCATCGCCCATGCGCCGACCACGCTCGAGGCGATGGCGACTCCACCCAGAACCCATCCATGCAAGCGGTCCATCCAGGTCAGCACCGGGGTCAGAAGGTACATGGCAAACTCGGCTGGAAGACTCCAGAGGCTGCCGTTGACCGCGGACGGATAGCGGTTTTGCTCGAAGACTCCTGGAAGGCCGTAAGACACGAGGAGGACCGCATTCAAGAGGTAGACAAGAAACGTGCGGTTGAAGAAGTAGGAGGCCGTGTCGAGGGTGCTGATCAGTGGACCCAGGACGCACGCCGTCAGAATCACGACGACCCAGAGAGCGGGGAAGATCCGGAGACTCCTGCGCCAAAGGAAACTCTTGAACCGGGGCTGGTTGAGCCAGCTGGTCGCGATCAAGAACCCGCTCATGGCGAAGAAGATCTTCACCCCGAGCGTCTGGACGCTATTGCCGAGCAGTCCCGGCGATCGCTCGCCACTGAGGGCAAAGGCGTGCCCGTAAATGACGAGAAGAGCCGCGAAGACACGCAGGGAATCGAAATTGTTCCGGCGATCGATCTTCATGCCGCTCTTGATGTCAACGCGTCTGTCAGCCACTGCACATGACCATGGTCTTCCCTCGTCTGCACCTGAAGCACCGCCTTGCACGATGGTCACTCTTCCATCAGAGGTAGCCACGTCGCTTCCAGCGGCGCCACCCCGGGGCCTCGTTCGGCCGCCTCGACGGTGAAATTGTAAAACTTCTCATCGATCCAGCGGTCCTGACTTCCGACTGCCAGACACACGTTGAGGACATAGGACCCTTCGTGCAGCCGAAGTTCCGGAATCTGCATCATGATGCGTCCTGATCGCCGTTCCCCCACGATGGAGCCGAGCGGGATGCGCGAATCGTAGCAGCAGATGCCATCGGCTCTCACGAGCCGGGTCACGATATCGATTTCGTCCGGCGAGATCTGACTCTCGAAGGTGAACCGGAATTGTGCCGGTTCTCTGTGTCGCAGCGTGCTGACGAACTTTCCACCGAAATCCGTGGCCTGGATGTCCTGAACCGATGCACGCCCGTCGGGAAGGAACCGTTCAAGATGCTGCTTTTGCTGCTCGATCGTCTCGTTGATCTGCTCTGCGTAAAAGTCGATGACCTGCGGGGTCGGACCGACCGCGCGCAGCACGCCCTTGTCGAGCCAGGCGGCGCGCTGGCAGAGGTCCTGGACCGTCGGCAGGCTGTGCGAGACGAACACGATGGTCTTGCCCGCGTGCTTGAAGCGCTGGATCTGGTCGTAGCACTTCTGCTGAAAAGCCCCGTCTCCCACGGCCAGGACCTCGTCCACGACCAGGATGTCCGGATCGACGTGAATGGCGATCGAGAAGGCCAGGCGCATGTACATCCCGGAAGAGTATGTCTTGACCGGATTGTCGATGAACCGGTCGAGCTCGCTGAAGGCCAGGATCTGGTCGAACTGGCGATCGATCTCGCGACGCGAGAGACCGAGTATCGCCCCGTTGAGATAGGTGTTCTCGCGTCCCGTGAAGTCCGGATGGAAGCCTGCGCCGAGTTCGAGCAGGGCCGAGACCCGTCCCCGGACACCGATGGCCCCCCGGGTGGGTTTCGAGATGCCGGTCAGCATCTTGAGCAAGGTGCTCTTGCCGGACCCGTTGCTTCCGATGATGGCGAAGGTTTCGCCCTTCTCGATGTCGAACGAGACGTCCTGCAGCGCCCAGAAGTGCCCGGAGGGGCGGTTCTGGCGACGACCGGGGACGACGGTCTCGATCAGGGCTTCCTTCAGCGACCGGGATCGACCCGCGTGCAGGTCGAACTGCTTCCAGACGTTGCGGACCTCGATGCATGCCATGAATCAGATCGCCTCGGCGAAAGAGAACTTCCGGGACTGGAACAGCATCTGCCCCACCAGGAAGAGTACGGTCGCGGTGGCAGCGCCCGTGACCAGCCCCCGCGCATCGGGCAGGCGCCCGTGAAACAGGATGTCCTGGTACGCCGTGATGATCGGACCCATCGGGTTCGCGAGGAGCAGAGGTCTGAACCGTTCCGGAATGGAAGAAGCCTCGTACACGACCGGTGTCAGGTAGAACCAGGCCAGCAGGACAGGACCCAGCAATTGCTCGACATCCCGGAAGAACGCATTGGCCGTCGACAGGATGAGGGCCAGTCCCAGCGTCAGCACGAACTGGATGCCGATCACCACGGGTAGCATCAGCAAGCTCCACGTCGGAACCACGTGGAACCAGGCCATGAAGAGAGCCAGCACGGGCAGGGTGAGGACGAAGTTCACCAGGTTCGTGGTGACGTTCACGAGGGGAAGGATCTCGAGTGGAAAATAGATCTTCTTGATCAACCCACTGTTGGCCACGATCGCCGCCGCACCGTTGGTGAGGGAGGTGCCGAACCAGGTCCACGGCAGGAGCCCACAAAACACGAACAGGGGATAATTTGAGATGTTGACGCGAAGGTAAACCGAGAAGATCAGCGAGTACACCGTGAGCATCATCAGGGGGTTCAGGAGGCTCCAGAGGAAGCCCAGCGCCGACCCCTTGTACCGAGCACGGACCTCGCGGTTCACGAGACCGAAGAACATCTCCCGGTACCGGTACAATTCGCGTGCCTTGGTGCGGATCCTCGTGGTGAGCAACATGACCTTCCTGACCCGGCGGTTCGTGCACGGGTGAACACTCAAATTACCCTGCCACTCCCGTGGCGGTCAAATCGGGCGGCCTGTGCCGTCCCGCCCGGATCAGGCCCATAGTTCCGATGATCAGGAACGCCAGGCTGACCCCCGCTCCGATGACGAGCGAACGAGGACGGAAGCGCGTCACGATCTGGCGCGTGCCGCCATCCACAGGCACGGCCCGCAGGCCTCCTGCGACCTCCGTCATCGGGGTTTCGGTCATTCCGGCCTGCACCACCCAGCCCGGGAAGTACAGCTCGTTGAACACGATCCATCCGGAGCCAGGGGGCGTCACCGAGGCCTCGACGTCGTTCGGACCGTATCGCACGAGCCGGTGCGTGACGGGGCGAGCGCGGTCGAGAAGGGCCCGGGCGTCGCCAGGCGCCGTCTCGCCGGGGACGAAGACCATCCGGGGTCCCGAGATCATCCAGTCGCGAGCGGGGGACTTCAACAGGGCCTCGTACCGTTCCATCCGGAGCGGGTTGTAATCGCCCAGGTAAAAATCTTTCGAAAGAAAGCCGTCCGAGGCGGGTTCACACTTGCCCGGTACCTGGAGGTCAGCCATCGAGCCGAGGGTGCCGGGCTGTCTGGGGCCGCTTGCAGCCTCCAGCGAAATTCGGGCATGGCGTCGGGCCTGCTGCACGTCGTACTGGACCGGCGGTTCGCCTGCAACCCGCAAGTTCGGTCCGAACGCGGTCGCCAGGTCGAGTGCCAGCAACGCGCTCAGTCCCCACGCAAAACGCCTCCGACCGAGCCACGGGACGAGCCCGAGTACCAGGAGGCTTCCCAGGGCGGGTCCGGTGATACCATCCAGGACGACCCTGCCGAGTGCCTCTGTGCTGACCAGGGGGGTCAGGACGACGAGGCCAGCCAGGAGCACGCCCAGTAGCGTACTGTACGAAACCACCGTGAGCCGCCGGTGTCTGGCTCCTTCCGAGGCCAGGGCCTCGGCCCCGCGTCCTGCCAGCAACGCAAGCCCGAGGACCATCAGGGTCCGGCTGTCGCCGGCCGGGAACCGGGAAAAGTTGAGCACGGGCAGCACGGAGTGGAGGGCCGTACGGCCGAAGAATCCGATCCCACATGCCATCAAGAAGGTCAGGAACGAGAAGAAGCCGATTCCGACCGTCATGCGGTCCTGTCGTCGCAGCCACGCGATCAGCACCAGGGGCATGGCGATTGCCCCATGTACAGGCCGCGCATGGAAACGTCCGCCTCCGGGCCTGGCATCGGATGCCAGAGCAGGAACGGATAGAAGAGGTTCCAGAGGTCCGTCATGCGGAGATTGCCCCCCGAGAGGGCCGTCTCGAGATCGAGAGCGGTTCCTCGTGTGAATTCCCGGGCATGCAAGACGAGCGGGATCCAGTGGATGGCCGCGAGTCCGACGCCGGCGACCGTCGCGCCGAGGCCCTTGAGAACCCTGTCCTTCAGATCGATTCCGGGTTTCCGACGCTCGAGCAACAAGAAAGCCGCCCAGGCCCCAGCCCACACAAATTCCATGAAGACGATGGCCGGATACCCGGCGACCACCAGCCAGTAGACGACGAGGGCGAGACCTGCCATCGACCGGCGGTTCCCCGCTTCCACGACGGCCCTGACGGCCAGGAACAGCCACGGCATCAGCCCGTAGGCATAGATATAGGGCGAGTGCTGGAGGTTGCCATACACGGCCATCGTCAGATCGAAGCACAGGCCCGTGACCAGTGCGCCCGGGTGGGATCGGAACAGCGACCAGGAAAGGACATACGCTCCGATTCCCCCTGCCAGGATGTAGGCGATGCTCTGGATTTGCCCCACATGCTGGGTGTCGCCGATCGTCCAAGCGACGAGCCATGTGACCGGCGACCAGACTGCGCCCTGGGGGTTCAGAAAGAACGGGGTTCCCCCACCCACCGTCGGACATCAGAGGGGCAGTTCACCCGACCTCAGGATGTCGCTCGCGTATCCGAGCCAGGGGTAGAACTGCGAGGCGAAGTCCCAGTGCAAGATGCGGTGGGGCGTCCCAGAAGGGTCCAGGAACAGGAATGGCGCAAACGTGGCCACGTGCACGAGGACAAGGAACCCGATCCTGGTCAGGTGGGAACGTGACGATGACAAGGCGAACTCCTCGGAGCGACAAAGCGTGGTGCGGTAGACCTCATGATAGCGTGGTGATGTCACGAAGCAGAAACGAGGATCCGAACGAGGTCATTCATGGATTCACCCACGCTGTCCATCGTCGTCCCCATGCACGACGAGAGTGCCGTCATCGAGGCGTTTCATGACCGCCTGACCACCGTGCTCGATGCGACGGGCCTCACGTTCGAGGTGGTCTGCGTCAACGATGGAAGCCGGGATGACACCCTCCTGCGGCTCGAATGGCTGCACGCGCATGATTCCCGGTTCAAGGTCATCGACCTGTCGCGGAACTTCGGCAAGGAGGCCGCGCTCACGGCCGGCATCGACCACGCATCCGGTGAGGCCGTGATTCCCTTCGATGCGGACCTCCAGGACCCCCCCGAGGTCATCCTCGAACTCGTGTCGCGCTGGCGCGAGGGCTTCGACGTCGTCTATGCTACCCGGCTCGAGCGCGAAGGTGAGTCCTACCTCAAGCGCTGGACCGCTGCCGCCTTTTATCGGGTGATGCAGCGTCTCACACCCGTCCCGATTCCGGCCGATACGGGCGATTTTCGCCTGATGAGCCGTCCCGTTGTCGAGGCACTGCGAGAAATGCGCGAGCGGCACCGCTTCATGAAGGGACTCTTCAGCTGGGTGGGCTTCCGCCAGACCTCGGTGCCGTATCGCCGGGATCCGCGGGTCGCCGGCACGACCAAGTTCAACTACTGGAAGCTCTGGAACCTGGCCGTCGAGGGCATCACCTCGTTCAGCTTCATCCCCCTGCAGCTTGCGAGTTTCCTGGGGTTCCTGGTCGCTGTTTGCGCCATCGGGTACGGGCTGTTCATGCTGGTCCGGACTCTCGTCAGCGGAAATGCTGTCCCCGGATACCCATCGCTGATGGTCACGGTCCTGTTCCTGGGAGGAGTCCAGCTCATGACGCTCGGCATCATCGGAGAGTATGTCGGCCGCATCTACAACGAATCCAAGCATCGACCCATCTACCTGGTCCGTCGCCGCTGGGGAATCGGTACTCCGGGGAACTCGTCAGAGGCAGTGGGACGGGCCGGAGGCCCGGCATGAGGCGCCCTTTCGTCAGCATCGTCACCGTCAATCTCGATGGTCGCGCACACCTCGAGGTCCTGCTGGCCTCGCTGGCAGGGCAAACCTATCCATCCGATCGTTTCGAGGTCTGGGTCGTCGATAACGGCTCGCGCGACGGCTCCGTGGCCTGGATCCGGGAGCATCACCCCCACGTCCGGCTCATCGTGAATGATTCCAACGAGGGTTTCGCTCGCCCCAACAACCAGGCTGCTCGTCAGGCATCCGGGGAACTTCTCGCGCTCGTCAACAACGACATGAAGCTGCGCCCCGACTGGCTGGAGCGCATGGTCGACAACCTGCAGGCTTCGCCTGCCGACGTCGCATGCGTCGGTGGCCGGATCCTCAACTGGGATGGTTCGGCGGTCGACTTCATCCGCGGAACGATGGCCTTCAACGGGATGGGCTTTCAGCCCGGTCATGGCGCCCCCGTGGATGGGCCCGAAGGTCGTGACTTCCCCGACGACCTCCTCTTCGCATGCGGTGGGGCGATGCTCATCCGTCGCGACGTATTTCTCGCGTCCGGTGGCTTCGACGAGGACCATTTTGCTTACTACGAGGACGTCGACCTTGGCTGGCGCCTCTGGGTGCTCGGTCATCGCGTCCGCTTCTGCCCGGACGCCGTTTGCTACCACCGGCATAACGGGACGTCCTCGCGATTCGCGCGGGCTGGCAAGGTGGTCCTGTTCGAGCGCAACGCCCTTGCCGCCATGGTCAAGAACTACGAGGAGGCTACGCTGGCCCGTGCCTTGCCGGCTGCCTTGCTGCTTGCGTTCAAGCGGGTGGGCGTCCGGTCTGGCCTTGAGCGTGAGGACTTCCGGTTCGGCCCACCGCCGACCCGGACGATCGCCCGCGATGCCCGCCCGGTGTCGTCCCTCCGGAAGGTCATGAGAACCCTTGTCCGCCTCGGTCCCCTCGGATTCGGCCGCAAGGTTGCAGTCGCCATCGCCCGAGACATCCTGCGTCGCTGGGGGGGGCAGACCGAGGAATCTGCGCTCAGCGCCCCCATCCTGCGCGAGGCCTATGCGACCGTGGTGGGTGTCGAGGATCTCATCGATCGCCTGCCTCGCCTCCTCGAGCAGCGGGCGGCCATCCAGCAGCGGCGTCGCCGCTCGGATGCCGAACTGTTCGCGCTTTTCGGGGATGTGCTGGCCCCTGTCGAGGGGCAGCGTGACTACCTGGTCGCGCACGCCGGAGTCCTGAATGCCCTGGGACTCGATGAACTGGTGATGGCTCCAAGGTCCTCCGGTTCTTCTGAAACGGAGGTTCAGGCTTGACCCGTGTCCTCATCGTCACCCACGAAGTTCTGGGCCTCCGTATGGCAGGACCCGGGATCAGGGCCTTCGAACTGGCTCGCCAGATGTCCCGGGTCGCCGACGTGACGCTGGCAAGCGTCCTGCCGCTCACGGGAAGTTTCGAGGTCGGATTCCGGGTGCTCGGTTTCGACGACGACCGGGACCAGCTCGAAGCGTTCGCGCGCGAAGCCGACGTGCTGGTCCTTCAGGGGATGATGCCTCGCCGCCATGCCTGGCTGCTCGGGCTCGGCAAGCGCCTGGTGATGGACCTCTACGACCCCTTCCTGTTCGAGAGCTACGCGCAGTGCCTCGACCTCCGCGCGGGGCAGGACCTGTTCCTTCACCTCTGGGACGTCCAGAACGAGCAGATGGACCGCGCCGATTTTTCCATCTGCGCCTCGGAGCGCCAGCGCGACATGTGGCTGGGTCGCTACTGCGCACTCGGCCGGCTGCGACCCGAGATCTTCCGCGACGATCCGTCCTTCCGCAAGCTCGTCGACGTCGTGCCCTTCGGTGTCCCCGACGCCCCCCCGGTGGCCACCCGGCCCGCCATGCGCGGGGTGATTCCGGGCATCGGACCCGACGACCGGATCCTGCTCTGGGGGGGCGGCGTCTGGAACTGGTTCGACCCCCTGACCGTCATCCGGGCCGTCGGCGTCCTCGCCGGGCGTCGTCCGGACGTGAAGCTCGTGTTCATGGGCGTCAAGCCGCCGAGTCCCGAGTTGCCCGAGATGGAGATGACGGCCCGGGCGATCGCCCTCTCGGACGAGCTGGGTCTGACGGGGCGGCACGTCTTCTTCAACCACGACTGGGTGCCCTACGACGAGCGCCAGAATTACCTGCTGGAAGCCGACCTCGGCATCTCGAGTCACTTCGATGCCATCGAGACCCGGTTCTCCTTCCGGACCCGCGTGCTCGATTACATGTGGGCCGGCCTGCCCATCGTCACGACCGAGGGGGACTCGATGGCCGAGCTGGTCCAGCGTGAGGGGCTCGGTCGTGTCACCCGGTACGGGTCAGTCGAGGACTGGGTCACGGCGATCGAGGACCTGCTTGACCATCCGGCGACCATCGAGGCGATGCGCGAACGGGTGCGGGAAGTTGCCGAGCGGTTCCGGTGGTCCCGGGTCGCGGCTCCGCTCGTCGCCTATTGCCAGGAGCCGTGGGCCTTGCCGTCGCCTCTCTGGTCGGTGTCGGAGCGCTACGGGAAGCGACGCCTGGGTGTCCCGGTGCAACTCGTGGTGAAGGCGGCCCGTACCTTCCGCGCCGGGGGGATCGCGCTCGTCACCGAGAAGGGCCGCAAGGTGGTCCTGCGGGCGCTGCGCCGGCTCCGCCCGCGGACGGGAGAGCCGGGGACGTGAGCCCGTCTCGCCTGCTCGTCCTGACGGACGACCGCCTGGGCCCCCGGATGGCGGGCCCGGCCATCCGCGCCAGCGAGATCGCCCGCGCCCTTGCGCCTGCGGCCCGCGTGACGCTCGCGAGTCTCCAGCCCGTACGCGACTTCGATCTGCCCGGCGTCGAGGTCCGGGCGGTAGCCCCGCGCGAACTGGCGGGGCTGGCTCGCGCGCACGACGTCCTGCTCGCGGGTGGGCTCCTGTATGCCCAGCACCGCGCGCTCGTGCACTCCGGGGCGGCGATCGCCCTGGATCTCTACGCCCCCTTCCTCCTCGAGGATCTCCAGCGCCTGCGCGGCCAGGGGGCCATCGGCCGGTACCTCTACCGCGAGCACCACGCGGGGCTCGCCTGGCAGATGCGTCATGCCGACTTCATGATCTGCGCGAGCGAGCGCCAGCGCGATTACTGGCTGGGCCGCCTCTGCGCGCTGGGTCGGCTCGACCTCGAGGGGCCGCGTGACACCTCGGCCCGGTCGCTCATCGACGTGGTCCCCTTCGGCATCCCCGACATCCCTCCCGTCGCGGGCGAACCCCGATTGCGGGGCGTGCTCCCGGGAGTAGATGCCCGCTCGACGATCCTGCTCTGGGGCGGTGGTATCTGGGACTGGCTCGACCCGCTGACGCCGATCCGCGCGGCGGCTCGCGTGCAGGAGGCGCATCCCGACCTGAAACTCGTGTTCCTGGCCGGGCGATCGCCCAATCCTGGTACTCCCGAGGGGGACGGAGCACGGAAGGCCCGTGCGCTCGCCGCGGATCTCGGGGCCCTCGGAAGGTCCGTCCACTTCCTCGATACGTGGGTGCCTTATGCCGAGCGCGGCAGCCTGCTCCTCGAGGCCGACTGGGGCTTCTCCGCCCACCATGAGCACCTCGAGACGCGCTTCTCCTTCCGGACGCGGCTGCTCGACTGTCTGTGGGCCGGCCTGCCGTTCCTGTGCACGGCCGGGGACTCGATGGCCGAGATGGCCCGGATGCAGGGGCTAGGACAGGCCCTCCCGGAGGCGGACGTCGAGGCCTGGATGGCCGCCCTGACGCGGACGGTGACGGACCCCGACTGGCGACCCGCCTGTGCCGGGCGCGTCCGCGAGGTGGCCGACGCGTTCACCTGGTCGCGAGCGGTCGAGCCGCTGGCTCGCTTCGTGTCCTGTCCCGGTCTTGAACAGGGAGGTCTCCGCTTTGACTGGCCCGTATTGCCCGGCTGGTCGGGCCTGGCGCTCAAGGCCGGCCTGAGTCTGGCCGGGGAGGGACCGTCGGGGCTCGTCTCCCGCATCCGCCGCAAGCTCGGGGTCCGCGGAGACGCCCCGTGACCGTCGGCGTCGTCGTGGTGACCTGGCAATCTGCCAAGACGATCGGGGCCTGTCTGGCCTCGATCCCGCCCGGAGTCCCCGTCGTCGTGGTCGACAACGATTCGTCGGACGCGACGGCCGAGTGCGTCCGTGCCGCGCGTCCCGAGGCCGTCTGGGTTCCGGCGGGGGCGAACCTGGGGTTCGGTGCGGCGTGTAACCTGGGGGCGTCCCGCCTGGCGGGTCATGACCTCCTGTTCCTGAACCCGGATGCCATGCTCGGTCGAGGGACGCTCGAGGCCCTGCAAGCCAAGCTGCGGAGCCAACCGGTCATCGGAGCCGTCGGACCGCGGATCGTGGGTGCGGATGGCCTTCCCGAGTGGTCCTGGGGCGAGGATCCCACCGTGCGGGGCGAGTTCGTCCGTAGCCGTCGCGTACGGCGCGGCGCGGTCCCGCCCGCGCCTGTCGGGGTGGTTGACTGGGTCACGGGCGGGTGCTGCCTCGTGCGGCGCGAGGCATGGGAAGCCGTGACGGGCTTCGATCCGGGGTTCTTCCTGTATTTCGAGGACCTCGATCTGTGTCGGCGCATCCGCCAGGCCGGCTTCACCGTGCACCTTGTTCCCGAGGTCGAGGCGACGCATGCCCGCGGCCACAGCTCCGGTCAGGCCCCGCAGGCCGTGAAGCGGTACTACCGCGAGAGCCAGCGGCGATACTATGCGACGTACGGGAGCTGGCTCGATCGGGTGATCGTCGACCTCTATGCGCGCTGGCGGGCGACCATGTAAGCGTCCAGGGCGTCTTGCCAGGGCAGCATCGGGCGATCGCCGACCCATTCCCAGCGTCTCGACCGCATGACCGAGTACGCCGGGCGGGGGGCCGGACGCCCCAGTTCGGCCGTCGTCTGGGGCAGGACGTTCACGTCCATCCCCGCCTTCGTGAAGATGGCCTTCGCGAAATCGAACCAGGTGCAGTCTCCCTGGCCAGACAGATGATACGTGCCGTAGGCCCGTGCCTCGACCAGGAAGGCCAGGCGGTGGGCCAGGTCGTGTGCCCAGGTGGGGCCGCCGCGCTGGTCGGAGACGACCTTCAGCTCGGGACGTATCTGGCCCAGCCTGAGCATCGTCTCGACGAAATTGGGGCCATGCTGCCCGTACAGCCAGGAGGTCCGGACGATCGTCGCCTGCCGGTGGACCTCGCGGATGGCCTGTTCCCCGGCTTCCTTGCTGCGGCCGTAGACGCCCTGCGGGTTGGTCCTAGCGAACTCGTCATACGGGGTGGTGGCGAGGCCATCGAACACGTAGTCCGTGCTGACGTGGAGCAGGTGAATCCCTCGCTCCGCACAGGCGAGCGCGACGTTCCAGGGCCCCTGCGCGTTGATGCGATACGCGAGGTCGACCTCGTCCTCGGCACGGTCCACCTGGGTATAAGCCGCGCAGTTGATCAGGGTCTCCGGCTGCTCGGCCTCGAGCACGGCGGTGATGTGATCCCGGTCCGTGAGGTCGAAGCGGGGGAGGATACCGTTGACGTCCGTCGAGATCACCTCATGTCCGGCTGCCTGCAGGACGGGGACCAGGTCCTGCCCGAGCATGCCGGCGGCGCCGGCGACGAGAATCTTCATGGTTTGAGGCCTTTCACTGAGAGGTCTATCCCCGTTTCGTCGACCCGGGCCTCGACGTGCTGCCCGGGACCGACGGTCACGACCTGGACCCCGTTCCGAGCGAAGGCGTGCAGACCCGGGCGGCGAGCCGCGAAGAGGGTCACGGGCGGGCCGCCGGTCAGCGCTGCGAGCAGGGCTACCGAATCGGCACGGCGCAGGCTCGGGTGGGTGCGACCGCTCTGCGGGGGGTGATGGATGAAGGCGAATACCCGCCGTGTCCTATCCTGCCGCGCGCGCGCCATCAGGGAGCGGACCCATGTGAGCTGGCGATGGGCCAGGCGGCGGTCCGTGGAATCGATGACGACGAACCGATCCGGGCCCATCCGGAAGGTCCGGGACGTCCGGCCCACCGCGTCCTCGAACTGCGCACGCGAGTCGGTGGCTCCAGGCAGGACGTAGGTGGGGTGAGGCCCCTCCTGGAGGCGTGTCATCAGGGCCCGGACGGGCAGACCGGAGTCGCCCAGGTGGATGGCGAACTCGGCCGTCGCGACGGGGGCCGGTGCCAGATGACCGCTCGAAACCGAGAAGACGTAGCGCTGTCTCGCGTTCGAGGCGAGCTCCCATTCCCCGCGCGAGCCGGCACCCAGAAGGGCGTCGGAAGTCAGGCCGTCGCCCGCCTGCCCGGGGGCCTCAGCCACTCCCTGGGGGGTCACGAGGTAGGCATCTTGCAGGGTGTTGCGCCAGTGCAGGCGCGTCCGGACCACGGAAGTTCCGGGATTGTGCACGCTGATGCGGGTCTCGGGGGAATTGGCCCACACCGTGATGCCGGTCGGATCGGGCAGCCGGGCCCCGTCGTGCAGGTGGACGACGATGTCGGCCGCACGCCCCGGAAGCGAGGCGAGGGCCACGGAGGCCAGGGCTATCGTCAGGGCCAGCAAGCGACGCATCGGGCAGACTCGGTCAGAACAGGGATACTGGCGGGATCATACCACGTGGTCATGGCGCACAGATGTCTGCGGCGACGGCGTGTTAGGATCGCGCACGGCGCCACCGTCTCGCCCCTCCGAGGTACCGATGAGTTCGCTTTCCGTCGCGTTCGTCTGGCACATGCACCAGCCCCTCTACAAGGACCGCCTCTCGGGGCAGTACCTGATGCCGTGGGTTCGTCTCCACGCGCTCAAGGACTACCTCGACATGGCCACGATCCTCGAGAAGTTCCCGCGGCACCGCCAGACGTTCAACCTCGTGCCGTCCCTGCTCGAGCAACTGATCGATTACGGCAACGGCGCCATGGACCGGGTCCTCGATCTCACCCTGATGCCCGTGTCCCATTACGGTTTCGACGAGAAGCAGTACATCTGGGACCGCTTCTTCGACCTCAACTGGGAGCGGATGGGGGCGCGATTCCCCCGGTATCGTGAACTGCGTGAGAAGCGAGACTACCTGCGCTCCCATCTGCCCCTCAAGGAAGCCATGCGGCGGTTCACGGTCCAGGAGTGGCTCGACCTGACGGTCTGGTTCCAGATCGCCTGGTTCGACCCGTCCTTCCAGGAGACGGATCCGCTGCTCATCGACCTGATCCGCCGCGGCCGGGATTTCACGCAGACCGATCGCAAGCACCTTGTTGAAAAGCAGCGCGAGATCATCCGCCGGATCATCCCGACCTACCGCAAGATGTCGCAGGCCGGGCAGATCGAGCTCACGACGACGCCTTTCTACCACCCCATCCTGCCGCTTCTCGTCGATACGATGTCGGCCCGGGTCGCTCGCCCCGGACTGCCCTTGCCGCGCTTCCGGTTCCAGGCTCCCGAGGATGCCGAGTGGCAGGTGAAGAAGGGGATCGATTTCTTCGAGAAGCACTTCGGGACGCGACCGGCCGGGATGTGGCCCTCCGAGCAGTCCGTGAGCCCCGAGGTCATCCCGATGATGGCCCGTCAGGGCATCCGCTGGGCCATCTCGGACGAGGGTGTCCTCGCCCACTCGCTGGGGGAGCGCGTCCACCGCGATGGCAACGGGCTCGTCACGAATCCCGGCATGTTGTACCAGCCCTACCGGGTCCGGATCGGGGGCGAGGAGGTCGCGATGGTCTTCCGCGACATCTCGCTCAGTGACCTCATCGGCTTCACCTACTCGAAACATGACGCGACGCTCGCCGCTCATGACCTGATGGGGCGCCTCGAGGCCATCCATCGTCGCCTCGGCGGGCGTGGCGGCCTCGTGACCATCGCCCTCGACGGCGAGAATTGCTGGGAGCACTACCACCGCGACGGCATCGACTTCCTGGAGACGTTCTACCGCCTGGCCGACGAGGCGTCGTGGCTCGACCTCACGACGGTCGGCGAGTACCTCGAGGCGCATCCGCCGAAGCACACGCTCGAGCGGCTCCATTCGGGTTCCTGGATCTTCTCGGACTTCACGACCTGGATCGGCGATCGCACCAAGAACCGCGCCTGGGACATGCTGACCCGGGCACGTGAGGCCTATCTGCTGCGCGCCCAGCAGGGCCATCCGGGGCTCGAGGCCGCCCGCGAGGAGTTGCTGGTGGCCGAGGGCAGTGACTGGTTCTGGTGGTTCGGTGAGGGGCACGATTCGGGCCAGGACGAGCTGTTCGACTTCCAGTTCCGTCTGCATCTCCAGAATGTCTACCGCCTGCTGGGACTCACGGTCCCGGACGAACTGGAGCATCCCGTCGCCCGTCCCGAACCGACGGTACCGACCTTGCCGGGCCTGTCGCGCAGCCCGCGGTTCGACGGGTCGTTCGAGTCGGCTGCCGACTGGGTGGAGGCCTGGGTCGTCGAGACCTGGGCATCGCAGGGGGCCATGCACCAGGCGACGGGGGGGATCCGCCGGTTGCTCTTCGGGCACAACGACCGGGAACTGCTCGTGCGGGTCGAGTTCGCCGATGGATACGAGCCCACCTCGGGCGATGCCGTGAGCCTCTACTGCTGCTATCCGGGGCAACCGCGCATCAACTCGCCCATCCCGCTGCCGCCGCGCGGGGATCTGGGCGTGACGGCGGACTATCACTTCGCGCACGAGATCCGCTACCAGTGGGGCGAGGCGATCGCAAGCATCTCGTTCGCGGGAGAGCGCTACACGTGGGTCCCCATCGACCTTGCGGCCCACGTCGCTCCGGGCGAGGCCGTCGAGATCGCCATCCCCCTGCGCGCCCTGTCGGTGCATCCATCGCAGCATCTGATGGTCGTCGCGGCGCTCGAGAAGGAAGGGGTCCTGCACGAGGTGGCGCCTTCCGACCACGGGGTCGTCCTCAAGATGCCCCGGACGCTCTATGCCGTGCGGGCGGTTGACTCGTAGCCGGACCTCTCGCCTTGTCGCCATGCTCCCCGGGGGGTATACTTCGAGGGTTCGCCTCCGTAGTTCAGTTGGATAGAACGTCTCCGTCCTAAGGAGAATGTCGGGAGTTCGAGTCTCTCCGGGGGCGCTCATGACCGAAAGAGGGTTCCGACCGACCGGTCGTAACCCTCTTTCTCGCGTCGGTCACCCGAACAACCATCGCCTCAGCTTCCGGGTGGCGAGTGGCATCGCCCACCATGTCAGGCTGGCCACCATCAACGCCCCGACGATCGCCCCCTGGAGCAGGCGCGGCCATGGCCGCAAGACGGGCCCGACCACGGCCTGATACACCTGCATCAGGGGAAAGGCCACGGCCCAGGTGACCAGGGCCATCTTCCATTTCGGGGGGGCGACGGGCGAGAGGCCTGGCAAGGTGAAGAAGGGTTCCAGGCCCGACTGATGCTGGATCTCGGCGTGGAGCGTCAGGTGCTCGAAGCGTTCGCGAATGGACGCGCGTTCCGGAGATCGTTCCCAGGCCTCCAGATGGGCAGCCGAGTCGAATCGGAAGACGATGGTGAAGACGGACGCGGGCTGACGGAGCACGAAGGCCCCCATGTGCCCGGGAAAGCGGGAAGCCATCTCGATGGCCTCGTGAAACAGCTGGACGGCGTCCGTCTCCCGTCCCGGGAGCACCTGTCGGTGCACCGCCACGGATACGGGTTCGGTGGTCGTGCTCGTCGCGGGTTCTGTCATCAGGGGGAGCGGCCTTTCGCGAGTTCCGGGACTCGCAACATACCCGGATGGACGCCTGACCGGCAACTGCCCGCGGATGGTAAACTGAGTCGTGGTCGCGATCGCCTCGCCACGCCGACGATCGCTTCGTGTGTCAACCCGCAGGAGGTATCTCAGTGACGCAACTCGAGGATCGGACCCAGACGACGGATCGCCATGCAGCAGACGGCTCGACGGGCCGCCAGACCGTGACGATCATCCCGGGGGACGGCATCGGCCCCGAGATCACGCGTGCCGTCCGTCGCATCCTCGATGCAAGTCAGGCCCCCATCGACTGGGAAGAGGTCCCGGCCGGTCTCGGAGCCACCGACATCGCTCCCAATGGTCTTCCGCAGTCGACTCTCGACGCGATCGTGCGTAATCGCGTGGCCATCAAGGGGCCGACCGAGACCCCCATCGGCAAGGGACACAAGAGCGTCAACGTCACCATCCGCAAGACACTCGATCTGTTCGCGAACGTTCGCCCCGTCCGCTCGCTGCCCGGGGTGGCGTCCCGGTACGGGAACGTCGATCTCGTCATCGTCCGCGAGAACGTCGAGGACACCTACAGCGGCATCGAGCACTTCCAGTCGGCCGACGTGGCGCAGTGCCTCAAGGTCATCACCCGTCCGGGCAGCCTCGCCGCAGCGCGTCACGCATTCGAGCTCGCGAGGACCTGGGGGCGCAAGCGCGTCACGTGCGTGCACAAGGCCAACATCCACAAGCTCACAGATGGTCTCTTCCTCGATTGCTTCCGCGAGGTCGCGGCAGAATATCCGGACATCCAGGCGGATGACATCCTCGTCGACAATGCGTGCATGCAGCTCGTGATGCGTCCCGAGCAGTTCGACGTGCTCGTCACGCTCAACCTGTACGGAGACATCCTCTCGGACCTCTGCGCCGGGCTGGTGGGCGGCCTCGGCGTGGCTCCTGGCGGGAACATCGGTGACGGTCTGGCGGTTTTCGAGGCGGTACACGGTTCGGCTCCGGACATTGCTGGCAAGGGCCTGGCCAATCCCACCGCTCTGCTGCAGTCGGCCATCCAGATGCTCCGTCACATGGGCCTCACGGGTCATGCGGGGCGGATCGAACGCGCGATGATCGCCACGCTCGAGGCCGGTACCAAGACGCGTGATCTGGGCGGTCAGGCGAGTACCGACGAGTATGCCGACGCCATCATCGCGGCCCTCGAGGCGCCGGCAACCGGGGAGCCCGGCCTGAAGCAGGTCGCTGCCGCACGTCAGCGCGAAGATGGGGTCGCCGAGGGCTCGGTCCCCCTCGATACCGTGGGCGTGGATGTGTTTGTCCAGCATGACGGGGTCCCCGCGATGCCCCAGCAGGTGGGAAGCTTGCGTCTCCACCTCATCTCGAACCGCGGGACGAAGGTCTTCCCCGGTCCGACTCCGGACATCCTGCTGGTCGACGTGTACCGTTGCCGGTACCTGGCCGGTGGCCCCGTCCAGGACGCCGACATCCTGGCCCTCCTGGCGCAACTCGAGGCCCCGATCCGCTGGGTGCACGTCGAGAAGCTCCAGGCCTCGGGGAGTGAAGCACGCTACAGCAAGGCCCAGGGCGAGTAGTCGGACGTTCACGGGCAGGCCCCCGGTCATGCTCAAGGGTGTCCCTCGCGACAGACCTGCCGGATGCCCCGCGGACGCGTATCGCGTCCCGGGGCGGTTCGTTGCCTGTCTGGTGCTCGTCCTCCTGCTCGCTTCCTGCGCGGCCTCGAGCCGCGAGGTGGTCGAACAGGCCAGGCCACGGTCCGGGTTTTACGAGGTGAAGCGGGTGCAGGATCCGTCCGGCTTCCGGCTGGGTCTGCTTTTCCGCACGGACGGTGTCGTGAAGCCCTTCCCCGATGGTACGGTGCTCACGAACAGGACCGACCTCGCTTCGGACTACCGGTGGCAAGGAAACGAGGTCCGGTTCCGGCTGTTCGACCCGTACCGGAAGCTCCCTGATGAGAGGTTCTACGAGCTTCGCATCGTGTCGGGGACCGAAATGGAGGGGGTCGAACGGATCCGTCCGCTCGGTGCCTTCGACCAGGTCGTTCGGGACGTCGTGTTCCGTCGCGTCGCGGACTTTCGTGTCGAAAGGCGTGATCCCGAGCGCTTCGGACGCCTGCAACTCAGGATGGTCCGCGAAAAGTCGATCTGGGAGTCGGCCATTCGCAAGGAGGCGGAAGTCCGCAAGCTCCGGTCCGAGGTGGGCCGGATCGAACAGGCGATGGACCTGCTCGGCAAGCAACAGGCGAAGGCGGCGATGGCCCTCGTCAAGGGAATGCCGGAGCGACCCGCTCTGCCTCACAGGACCTTCGCGGTGGAAGTCCGCAAGCTGGCCCTGGACCTGTCCCAGCCTCTGGAGATCGAGTCGCTCGAGTCGCGTTGACGGGCATCGCTCCGGTCAGCTTTCCCGACCCGCGGCCAGCAGCTTCGCCTTGCGAACCACCTCGGTGCCGAGTTGCTCGAGCGCCTTGTCGAGTTTTCCGTCCACCAGCTTGTCGCCCTCGAATGCGGCCCAGGACCGATTGGCCGTGACCACCATGGGGACGGTCATCCCCCGCAGGGCGCGAACGGCATATTCCATGGTGTTGATGGCCTGGAGGGCCTGCACGCCTGCCGCTGACCCGATCAGCCCGACCACCTTGTCGTGCAGGTAGGGAGGCTCAAGCTTCGAGAGCATCTCCAGCCAGTCGATCGCATTCTTGAATGCACCGCTGATCGTGCCCTGGTAGAGCGGGCTCGCCCAGATGAGCCCATCCGCCCGGTGCACGGTTTCAAGGTACTCGTGCACGCGATCGGGAACGGGCGCGGGATCTTCGTGTCGGAAGAAGGGCAGATCGAGTTCCCGGATGTCGTAGCAGATGGTCCGAGCCCCTGCGTTCTCGCAGGCCTCGAGAGCGCGCCTGAGCGCCGCGAGACTGGTCGAGGGGCGGGCTCCGAGCGAGCCACCGATTCCGACGATCTGCAGGGGACGTATCGACATGGCTTTCCTCGGTGTGAACGGGGGACCCGTCCAGCCTACCCGGTTCCACCGGCACGTCAAGGATCGATACCCGGACGCCGCGGCGTGTTCGCTTCTCTTGTCACGGGGGATCGTAAAAGTTAAACTGGAGTAAAGTTGTGGTGAAGGCATAGACGCTCACCACGATGCGTCGTCCAGAGAGGGGCCTGCGATGCCCGATCCGCGTGTGTCTTGGCTTGTTGTCCTGGCCCTGAGTTCCCTCGCGTGCATCGCATCCTGTGGCGCCACCTCCACCGGTATCGAGCCGCCCATCGTCCCTGCCCCGTCTCCCGTTTCCCCCGTCGATCCCGGGCAGGCATTCCCCGGTTCCATCGCACAGGTCGTCGCCCGGGTACAGGCCAGGCGCCAGGTCCTTTCGCCCTTCGAGGCCGTGCTCGAGACACGGGAGTGGAAAGGGGCGGAGTTTCGCGGCACCAAGTACCGGATGCTCGTCCAGTCGTCCGGGCTCGTCAAGAACACCGTCGTCCAGTCCTCGACCCAGTTCATGACGGGCATGGAGATGCTGGTGGACGGTACGGACAAGGTGCGGATCAAGTTGCCCGGCGTCCTTTCATTCGTCACGATGACGGTTTCCATCCAGGATGAACGGGCCCGGAGTCTCAACGGGTTCTACCCGCGGCAGACGGATCCATCGGTCTTCATCCTGGGAGTCTCCGACCCTCGGGCGCGACTCACCCAGGCCTCGCCGATCGTCTTCGAGGGCAGAGTCCTCCCCGTCGTTGCGTTCTCCCGTCCGGATCTCCCCGCGGGCGTCACCGTGGCCGAGGCCGGGATTGACATGAGGACGGGGGATGTGGTGGTCGGACGTCTCCTTGCCGGAAACCGTCTCGTGTACGAGTACCGGATGCGCAACGTGGTCTTCCGTCCGATAGCACCATCCGAGATGACGCTCTGATCCATCTGTGACATGGCAGCAAGCCCCGGGTATGATATTTGTCAGACTCGCGGGAGGTAGCGTGCGTCATTTCCAGCATGTTTGGTCCTCGGATGGGTGGGATCGCGAACCTTCACCCCTGTCGGCCGACGAGTCGGCGCGTGCGTTGTTGCTCGTGTTCGGGGATCCTCACCGGATCGGGGTCTCCCTGACCCGCGAGGTGGCCGCTCGCTTCCCCGGGGTTCCTGCGGTTTACTGTTCGAGTGCGGGCCAGATAGCCCATCGGGCCATCCTGGACGATGCGGTCGTGGTGACGGGCCTCGTGCTTTCTTCTGGCTCCTTCAGGGCCGTGGTCGATGTGCTCACCGATCCCGAGGACAGTGCCTCGGTCGGGGCCCGGCTGGGACAGGCCCTGTCCTCCGTTCCAGATCTGCGCCACGTGCTCCTGTTTTCGGATGGCCTCGTCGTCCGGGCCACCCTCCTGGTGAAGTGTCTGGAGGCCCGTTTACCGACCGGAGTGGCGATCACGGGAGGACTGGCCGGCGACGGGACGAGATTCGCCGAGACCGTCGTCGGGCTCGACGATCAGCCATTGCCAGGACGAGTCGTTGCCGTGGGGATCCACGGCGATTCCCGGTTGGACATCCGGTATGCAGCCCTGGGTGGGTGGGATCCATTTGGCCTCGTCCGGCGCGTGACCCGGGCGCGCGGCCAGGTCGTCTACGCATTCGATGACGAACCCGCGCTCGAGGTCTATCGTCGGTATCTCGGGGATCATTCGGCAGGCCTTCCCTCCAGTGCCCTCTTCTTTCCGCTGGCCGTGCGCAAGGAAGGTGAACGGCGCTTCCTGGTCCGTAACGTCGTGGCCATCGACGAGGCAGAGGGCAGCCTCACGTTCGCGGCAGAAGTCCCGGAGGGAGCCACGGCCCAGCTCATGATGGCCAACAAGGACCGCCTGATCACCGGTGCGGAAAATGCCGCCACGGCCGTACAAGCCGGTCTCGACGGCTCGCCCGATTTTGCCCTGCTGGTCAGCTCCGTGGGGCGTCGCCGCGTGCTCGGACAGCGTACCGAGGAAGAGATCGAGGCCATCAGCGCCATCGTGGGCCCCGAAGTCCCGCTGGCCGGATATTACTCGTATGGCGAGATCTGTCCTGCCGAGTTCGGCGGGGCGGGGGAGGTCCAGAACCAGTCGATGGCCATCACCACTTTCCGGGAGGTCGTGTCATGACGGGCTGGCACAAGCTGCTCGAGCGACAGCTCCGTCGTACGGTGGGGCTGGATGCCCTCACGAGTTACGGTCCCGAGTTCGAGCGTTTCCTGTCAGCCGTGAACGAGGCTTACGTGAGCCAGGATGAAGATCGTGCGCTCGTCGTCCGCTCCCTCGAAGTGAGCTCGTGGGAACTCGAACGCAAGCAAACCATGCTCCAGGAGGCCCGACTCGAGGCGGAAGCCGCGAATCTCACCAAGGGGGCCTTCCTGGCCAACATGAGCCACGAGATGCGAACCCCGCTCAACGCGATCATCGGCTACAGCGAACTGCTCATCGAAGAGGCGCCCGACCTGCAGGGCGAGGAGATGATCCCCGACCTCGAGAAGGTCCGGGCGGCGGGGCGTCACCTGCTCGGGCTCATCAACGACCTGCTCGACCTGGCCAAGGTCGATGCAGGCAAGCTCGAGGTCGATCTGCAACCGGTCAGCGTGGCGCACGTTCTCGGCGAGGTCCAGGCCCTGCTCCGTCCCCTGGCCAGCGAGAAGGGCAACACGCTCGACGTTCCCGACATTCCCGGGGATCTCTGCGTCATGGCGGACGAGATGCGCCTCCGGCAGGTCCTGCTCAATCTGGTCGGCAATGCGCTCAAGTTCACCGAACAGGGCATCGTCCATCTCGGTGTCGGGCGCATGGCGGGGTCCGAAAGGGTGGCCATCCAGATCGAGGATTCCGGGATCGGCATGACGCCCGAACAGCTCTCGCGGCTGTTCCGTCCCTTCGTGCAGGCCGACTCGTCGACCACCCGCAAGTACGGGGGGACGGGGCTGGGACTGGTCATCAGTCAACGCCTCACCCAGCTGATGGGGGGGGAGATCACCGTCACGAGTACCCCGGGATATGGATCGTGTTTCATCGTCTTCCTGCCGGAAGCCGCGCTCGCATCCGAGTCCGCCTCAGGGGCCGGTGACGGGGAATCTGGTATGGTCATGGCGGAGGGCGCGTGATGCCTCGCATCCTGATCGTCGAAGACAACGAGATGAACCGGGATCTGCTGGTCCGACGCCTCACGAGGCGTGGCTTCGAGGTGACCACGGCCGCCCTGGGACGTGAGGCGCTCGAGCGCCTCGGGGGCGATCGCCCCGACTGTATCCTCATGGATCTCAGCCTGCCCGAGATGGACGGACTCGAGGTCACGCGCATCATCCGCACCACTCCCGACGGGGGAACCGTCCCCATCATCGCGCTCACGGCCCATGCCCAGGCCTCGGATCGCGAGCGGGCCCTCGCGGCCGGGTGCGATGACTTCGATACCAAGCCCATCGATCTGGATCGCCTCCTCGAGAAGATCCGGGCCCTGCTCCCGGCCGACGCGGAATGAACGCCGTGGTCCCCTTCGATCCCGACTCCGGGCAGGAGTCTCCCCCGCGAGACGAGACGGAATCGCGTCTCGATGTCGACGTCCTGGCCCCCGTGCGTCACGAACTGCGGACGCCCTTGAACGCGATCATCGGGTACAGCGAGGTTTTGATCGAGGAGCTCCAGGACAGTCCCGATTTCCATCCCGATGCGGTCCTGCATGCGCTCCAGCGCTGTGTGGCGATCGGACACGAATTGCTCGGGGCCATCCAGCGCATCCTGGGGCACCGGAAGACCCTTCCCGATCCGGTCGAGCTCTCGCTGCAACTCCAGGACGGGTGTCTGCCGCCACTCGATGAACTCGAGGGAACCATCATCTCGCTGCGCCATCACGTGCCGCAGTTCAGCGAGGACCTGGGCTCCATCCAGCTCGCTGGCAACCGCATGCGACTTCTGGTCATGCACGTCCAGGTCGGCACTCCGGTCCCCCTCGCCTCGGTGGACGCCTCATCGGTCGCGCCGGGGGGCGAGCGCGAACGCGGGCGCCTGGCGACCATCCGCGGGCGGATCCTCGTCGTGGATGACCAGGTGGACAACCGGCTCGTCCTGAAGCGGCGCCTGGAACTGCTGGGGCATACGGTCTTGCTGGCCGATTCGGGAGAGACGGCCCTCGCCATGATCGACCAGGCCCACGTCGACCTGGTGCTGCTGGACATCTTCATGCCCCGCATGGATGGTTTCACGGTTCTGAGCCGGATCCGCCAGCGCGAGGAACTCGCCCAGATGAGCGTGATCGTCCTGTCCGCGCTCGACGACGAATCCAGCGTGGTCAAGGCCCTGGAGCTCGGGGCCGACGATTACCTCACCAAGCCCTTCAATCCGGTCATCCTGAGGGCGCGGGTTCACGCCACGCTCGAGAAGAAGCGCTTGCGGGATCTCGAGGCGCGCGCCCGGGAAGAGATCGAGGCTCAGCGGGCGCGCGTCGAGGAACTCATTCACGTCATCATGCCGCGCCAGGTCGTCGCGGAGCTCAAGCGGGACCAGACGGTGCAACCGCGCCGTCACGAGAACGTGGCGGTGCTGTTCTGCGATATCGTGGACTTCACCCGGCACTGTGACCGGACGGATCCCGAGGAGGTCGTCCGGGAGTTGCAGACCCTCGTCGAGTCGTTCGAGCAGATCGCGATGGATTGTCAGATCCAGAAGATCAAGACCATCGGCGATTCTTTCATGGCGGCCGCCGGTTTGCTGTCGCCCGTCGAGAACCCCGTCCTCGCCTGCATCGAGGCAGGCCTGGAAATGGTCCAGGCCGTCCGGACCATCGGCACCACGTGGCGCGTCCGCGTCGGGATTCACATCGGCCCCGTGGTCGCGGGCGTGGTCGGTCGCCATCAGTACCTGTACGACCTCTGGGGCGACACCGTGAACATCGCGGCCCGGACCGAGGGCAGCGGCCGCGCGGATGGCGTGACCGTCACGGCCACGGCCTGGGAGACCGTCAAGGATCTCGTCGACGGGGAGACGCTGGGGACCGTCAACCTCAAGGGCAAGGGCGAGATGGAGCTCCTCGTCGTCCACCGCATCCGCAAGTAGCCCCGGTCCATCGGACCGGGGCCACGGCGTGACCGTTCAGGACGGGACCGCTTCGCGCTCAGCGCGTCCGGCGAGCCGTCAGCGTGTTCGGCACGAGGCTGAACACGTCGATCCGGTCCTTCTCCCAGGCGGGCACGAAGACCTCGGGGTTGCCATCGCCGTCCACGTCGCTTGCCGCGCACTGCCCGACCGTGCAACCTTCGTCCACGATGGTCTGCTCCTGGTAAGCCCAGCTGCCAGGGCCCTTGCTCACGGGAACGAGCAGGTGCGCCTTCTGGGAGGCGTCTCCCGAGACGAGGATCAGCGGGCGACCCGTCGCGACATCCTTGCCGAACGCCAGGGCCTGCCCGGGGGCTGCGGGGTTCATGCCACCCTTGCGAGCCTCGATGTTGCCGAACAGCGTGTGACGGACCGGTGCCACGCTGGACGACTTGAAGTCGGTCGGCAGTTCGTAGGCGAGCACGGCACCGTTGCGGCCAGATTCATGATTCGTGACGAGCAGATCCTGACGACCGTCCCCGTCGAGGTCGACGACCTGGACGTCGAACGCGGACCCGAGCGTGGCGCCGGCATCCAGCACGCGCGAGGCCCAGCGATCGCCCTGCTGCCAATGGACGGACAGACGACGCGAGAAGAACTCCGTGGCCACGATCTCTTCGCGACCATCTCCGTCGAGATCGGCCATGCGGAAGTGAACGTCAGGCCCCTTCACGAGGACATGTTCGCGCCACGTGCTGGTCATGGCCTGGCTGGCCGGCTGCTCGAGCCACAGCAGTTCGCCCTCGCTGCCGCCCGTCATGCGCTTGATGCCGCGCGCCGTCACCAGGTCGAGGCGGCCATCCGCGTTCATGTCCCGCCACATGGCGCGGTGGTAGAACCAGCCGCCCTTCGGCTCCGTGATGGCGCGCGCCTGACCGTTCCCCTCGAGCGGGAGGAGCGAGATGGCTCCGGTCTTGGTCGGGACGAGGAATCCACCAGCCACCACGAGGGCCGGCTCGGGAAGCGCGCCCGCGGGGGCAACCGTCGTGTCATTCGGCCAGGTGACGTCCCGGGTCAGGGTCAGCGGGCGGATCGGCTGCGAGCGCCGGACGAGTTCGCCGATCTGCACGAACTGGTGCACGGCGTCCTGGGATCCCGTGACGCCGAAGCTGCAGGCGACCAGCGACGGCGTTTCCCCCGGGCGAAGGGCCTTCACGTCGAGGAAGGCGGGACGGGGCACGGAAAGCGTCAGGCGGGGGAGGATCTGGTAGGCGTTCTGACCCGCGCGCAGGCGTGACGCCGTGACCGCGTCCTGACCACCGAGGCCCGGGATGAGACCACCGCAGGCAGACAGCACGAGGGAGCCGAGGCCCAGGGTCCACGCCGAGAACCGGGAGATCGAGTGAGCGCGCACGGAGCCATCCTTTCCAGGGAGTTTAAACCGAGACTTAACCTTAGCTTACCCTTTTCACAATAAGCGTTTGACATCCGGAGGGCAAGGGGGCAACCTCAGGTCGTACCCGGAATGTTGAAAAGAAGGTTATGAAAGTGTAAATTCGAGGTAGTGTCGTGGATTCATGCGGGCGAGATCCGGAGGACTGGACAAGATGAACATGCGTTTCCTGGCGGGGTTGCTCAGTCTCGTGGCCACCGGTTGCGGGCTGCAGGCCTTTTCCCCTCGACAGGCCGTCTATTCCGGTGACGTGGCCGATTTCCGCGCCGATGGCACGAGCCAGAGTCGGCTGGTCGTCACGGGGGCGCGGTCGTATCGCCTGCAGCCCGGGTGGGTCGTGGAGCGCAGCGTACCGGCCATCGGGGCGCGCGTGGTCCGGGTCCCTGCCGGCACCTCGGTCGAACGAGCCCGGGTTGAACTCGAGCGTGCGGGGCTGACGGTGGAACCGTTGCGACGCCTTGTCCTCGAGCGCGAGGCCGATGATCCCTTGCTGGGGGAACAGTTCTCGCATCGCATCGCCCGCGTCGCCGCGGCCTGGGACGTCCAGACGGGCAAGCGGGACGTGACCATCGCCATCCTGGACACCGGCATCGACCCCGGACATCCCGATCTGGCGGCCCAGGTCACGAGCACCTGGAACGTGGTGACCGGGATGGCCGGCGTGCGCGATGGCCAGGGACACGGCACCCACACGGCGGGCATCGCGCTCGCCACGGCCTTCAATGCCACCGGCGGTGCCGGTGTCGCTCCGGGGTGCGGGCTCATGGTGGTCCAGGTACTCGATGAAAACGGTGGCGGGAGCAATGCCACCATCTCGGACGGGATCGTGTGGGCGACGGATCACGGGGCCCGGATCATCTCGATGAGCCTCGGCATCTATGCCACTTCGCCGGTCCTCGAGAAGGCGCTCCAGTATGCCCTCGATCGCGACGTGGTGGTGTGCGCCTCGGCCGGCAACAACGGCAGCGAGAATGACCCGGTTGCCCATCCCCATCTGCCCTCGACCTACCCGGGTGTCATCGAGGTGGCGGCCACGGACGCCCGCGATCGCACGGCCTCGTTCTCGAACTACGGCAAGACCGTCTCGGTTGCCGCGCCCGGTGCCGACATCCTGGCCACGTATCCGACGTACCTGCGTTCGACCACGCCCGGCTACCGCCGCCTGTCCGGCACGTCCATGGCGGCGCCCTTCGCCGCCGGTGTCTGTGGCCTGATTCGCAGCCAGCATCCCGACTGGAATCGGGCCCAGGTTCGCGAGGCTCTCGAAAAGTCGGCGACCGACCTGGGGGATCCCGGCTTCGATCCGCGCTTCGGTCACGGACGTATCGACGCTGCGGCGGCCGTCGCCCGCTTCTGAGGCTGCGCGATCGCCTGTCGGGTCAGGACTTCCGGCAGGCGATCGCTGCCATCATCCGTCCGGTCTGTCCGCGGTCCCGGCGGTGTGAAAAGAACAGCTCGGGCTCGCAGGCGGTACAGGGCCCCGTCACGACCATCTCGGTGACGCCCATGCTGACCAGGTACCGGGCACTGATCCCGGCCACATCGACGTGGGCCTTCGTCTTTCCGGGCGGGACATGCCAGAGGCCACCGGCTCCACCCGGGACCACGGCCAGGGCCGCGACCACCTCGGGCCCCACCTCGAAGCAGCAGGGGCCGATTCCTGGCCCCAGGACGGCCACCAGGTCACGAGGGTCACTCCCGATCTCACCGACGAGGGTCTGGACGGTCCGCGCCGCGATGCCCGCCACGGCTCCCCTCCAGCCTGCGTGAACGGCTGCCACCGCTCCCGATCGCCTGTCTTCCAGCAAGATGGGGATACAATCCGCGACCAGGACGCCCACCGAAACGCCCGGGGTACGCGTCCAGAGGGCATCTGCCCGCTCGAGCGCAGGGCCCGCTTCCGTCACCTCGGTCACCTCGATCCCGTGGACCTGGTTCACCAGCACCGGGGGGGCGACGAGGCCGAGGGCGGACGCCGCGAGCCTCCGGTTCTCGAGGACTCGCGATCGCTCGTCACCCGTGGACAGTCCCAGGTTCAGGCTGTCCATCGGGGGCGCGCTCACCCCCCCCAGTCGCGTGGAGAAGCCGTGACACGCCTGCAAGCGAGGGGATACGAGCCAGCTTTTGCCGAGGCGTTCGAGCGTCATGGCCTCAGAGTGGCCGATGCAGGACCAGGATGCTGCGCTTCTCCAGGAAGCCTGCTCGCTCGCTCATGGCCCTCGCAGGGCCGTCCTCGCCATCGACGACCAGTTCGAGCTCCCCCAGCTCCTCGTGGCGGGCAAATTCGGCCGCCTTCTGGAGAATGGCCCGGCCCAGTCCGCGACTCCGGTGGGCAGGAAGGACTCCGAACTCGAACAGGCGAGCCGGAGTGGCGCCCGCATCCGGAGCCTCCGACGGGCGGTCGATGAGCACCGTCGCCACGGCCACATCCGAGCCATCGGGTCCCTGGATGAAGAAGCAGCCTTTCGGATTGAAGTCAGGCCGCTGCTTCCAGCGCTCGAGTTCCTCCGCCGTGACGGGTGCGAAGTCCCAGTGTTCCGCGAACGAGGTGTTCAGCAGGCGCAGGAACTCGGCCTCGTCGATCCCTTGCCGGAAGGCCCGGAAGCGGTACCCCTCGGGCAACTCCGGGGCGGGCAACAGGGCCAGATCCGGATGACGCAGCTTGAAGAAGGTGCGGACGACGTTGAACCCATGCTTCAACAGGAACTCGCGGCTCGAGGCGATGCCGTCCGGGATCGCGATGCTCAGGTAGCGCCCGTGCCATTCACGCGCCTTCTCGACGGCCGCCTGGAGCAACTGACTCCCGAGGCCCGTGCGCTGACATTCCGGTCGGACATGAAACGCATCGATGTTGATGCGTCCGTGGGTGAGCAGGCCGGGGTCCGTGTAGAGGTGGACGTAGCCTTCCACGCGTCCATCGACCTCGGCCACCAGGATCTCGCTCGTGACGGGGTGGGCGCCGGCCTCCGACGGAGGACGGACCCGGTCGACCGTCATCGAGTAAAAGTCCCGGGAGATGGCGACCGAGGCGTTTCGAATCTCGGCCACTCTGGGCAGATCGGCGAGCTCGAATCGGCGGATCCGGGTACCCGTCGGACTCAGGGAAGGAATCTCCATCGAACCTCCTCTTGGGCTGGCGACCTCTTCGTCGCCTAGCATGTAGGGACCAGTTGCTCCATCACGTCCGTGCAGCGCGGACAGAGGGTCGGGTGGCGGTCACGCGTGCCGACATGGGCATCGTGGTTCCAGCACCGTTCACACTTCGGGGCCTTCGTCGGGCTGACGCGGGCCGTGACCGGTTCTCCCGAGACGAGTTCCACCCGTGCCGAGGCCACCAAGAGCACGTCTTTCAGGAGGTCGCCGAGGTCCTGGAGCAACCCGAGGCGATGCACGTCCGTGACCTCCACGACCACATCGGCTTCGGCCCCGCGGCCGATCGCCTTCGACTGCCGGGCCTGCTCCAGGGCCCGCATGACCTCGTCCCGGATTTCCTGGATCCGGCCCCAGCGTTCGGCGAGACCGGGATCACGCGGGAAGGCCTCGAGCGAGGGCCAGTCCCGCAGGAAGACGCTGGGAGCTGCCCCGCGGATGGCGGGAGGCAGGTGCAGGTGGATGTCCTCGGCCAGATGCGAGAGGACCGGACTGATCAGGACCACCAGCGTATCGAGGATCCGGTGGAGCACGGTCTGCGTGGCACGTCTCCGGGGAGAATCCACCCCCTCTGCATACAGCCGATCCTTGACGATATCCAGGTAGAAGCTTGAGAGGTCCACCGTGCAGTAGTTCTGGATGATCTGGTAGAAGCGCGAGAAGGTGTAGGTCTCGAACGAGTCCGTCACCTCGGCGACGATCTCACCGAGACGGTTCAGGGCCAGGCGATCGATTTCGTCCATGCCGGACGGGTCGACGGTGTGGAGCGCAGGATCGAAGTCGTGCAGGTTGCCCAGCAGGAAGCGGGCCGTGTTGCGCACCTTGCGGTAGACCTCGGCGAGTTGCTTGAGGATGACCTCCGAGATACGCACATCCGAGGTGTAATCCACGCTGGCCACGTAGAGGCGCAACACGTCGGCACCGTACTGGTCGATGACCTTGAGCGGTTCGATGACGTTACCCATCGACTTGGACATCTTGCGGCCCTGTCCATCGAGCACGAACCCGTGAGTGAGGACCGTCCGGTACGGAGCCACACCGCGGGTGGCCACGGCCGTCAGCAGCGATGACTGGTACCAGCCCCGGTACTGGTCCGAGCCTTCGAGATAGAGGTCGGCGGGAAACCGCAGCTCAGGGCGCTGTTCGCACACGGTGGACCAGGTGGAACCGCTGTCGAACCAGACATCCATGATGTCCGCTTCCTTGCGGAATTGCGTGCCGCCACAGTGCGCGCAGCGCGTCCCCTCGGGCAGGATCTCGTGAGCCTCCAGGCGCCACCACGCATCGGCCCCATCGCGCTCGAACAGGGAGGCGACGGCATCGATCGAGGCCGCCGTCAGCATGGGTTCCTGGTCATGCTCGCAATAGAAGACCGGGATCGGTACCCCCCAGGTCCGCTGTCGGCTGATGCACCAGTCCGTCCGGCCGGCCACCATGTTGGAGATCCGCGTTTCCCCCGAGGCGGGCAGCCACCGGACGTTCCGGATCGCCTCCAGGGCCTGCTCACGGAAGCCGTCGATGGAGGCGAACCACTGTTCCGTCGCCCGCAAGATCACGGGCTGCTTGTCGCGCCAGCAGTGGGCGACCGAGTGCAGGATCTGGGCCTCGTGGACGAGGACCCCGTCCGCGCGGAGGCGTTCGATGATGACCGGGTTGGCGTCCCGGTAGGCCTTGCCTTCCAGCCAGTCGGCCACCTCATCGGTGAAGCGGCCGCGATCGTCGAGGGGGGCCAGGATGTCCAGACCCGCCGCGAGGCCGGCGAGGTAGTCCTCCATGCCGTGCCCGGGTGCCGTGTGAACAAGGCCTGAACCCGCGTCGGTCGTCACATGCTCGGCCACGATGACCGGCGACGTCCGGTCGGCCCAGACGTGGCGGTAGGTGCTGCCGACGAGGTCGCTGCCCTTGAAGGGGGCCCCGGTCGGCTCGAGCGTCGTCCCGAGATCCTGCGCGAGGGCCGGGAGGCGATCCAGGGCCACCAGCAGCAGGCCATGGCCCGCGACCTCGACAAGGGTGTAGTCGATGTCGGCCCCGACG
Source organism: bacterium (assembly GCA_035285805.1). Classification (GTDB taxonomy): domain Bacteria; phylum Cyanobacteriota; class Sericytochromatia; order S15B-MN24; family UBA4093; genus JAYKJE01. Next base: position 279,008 of record JAYKJE010000021.1, read on the forward strand.
GCGATCGCCACGTTGGCAGGAAGAGTCCAGGGGGTCGTGGTCCAGATGACCAGCGAGACGGCGTGGTTCCCTGCCGAAAGGGCTTCCTGCACGGCCGGCACCGTCGATGCCACGAGCGGGAAGCGGACCGTGATGGCAGGATCCTTGGCCTCGGCGTACTCGATCTCGGCCTCGGCCAGGGCCGTCTGGTCCAGTGGGCACCAGTAGACGGGCTTTTTGCCCTTGTAAATGTGCCCCCGGGCAGCCATTTCGCCGAAGATCCGGATCTGCTGGGCCTCGAAGGCCGGATCCAGGGTCACATATGGACGGTCCCAGTCTCCGACACCGCCGAGACGCATGAAATGCTGCTTTTGCATCTCGATGGACCGCACGGCGAACTCGCGGCTGACGCGCCGGACCTCGAGCGGGGACATGTCCTGATGGCGCGCCTTGAGTTCCTTGAGGGCCGCGACCTCGGTGGGAAGACCGTGGGTGTCGTAACCAGGGACGAACGGGGCACGATGTCCGGAAAGCATCCGGTACTTGACGACCAGATCTTTCAAGGTCTTGTTGAGCGCGTGGCCGATGTGGATCGCGCCGGAACTCGAATACGGCGGGCCGTCATGCAGGATGAACAGCGGCGCATCCTGACGACGCTCGAGCATGCGGGCGTAAAGTCCCAGATCGCGCCAGTGGGCCTGGATCTCGGGCTCACGCGTCGCGCTGCCAGCGCGCATCGGAAAGTTGGTCTGGGGCAGGTTGACGGAATCTTTGTATTCCACGGCGTCCCTCGAGGTGAATGGTCGAACCCCATGATACGCCATTCACGGAACCATGCCAAAAGCCGGACTCCTCGGGGGAGTCCGGCTCTTTTCACGGGATACACGTCCGCAGCTTGTTCGTCGCAGGCTCGGCACGAACCGGGGATGGTGCGGGTGCCCTCAGCCGCGACGTCCCCCCCGCAGGAACTCGGGAATGTCCAGCCCGCCCTCGGTGGGCTGGCCATTGCTGCTGCCCGGCTGGCTGATCGGCCGTCCGAGGGGCGATGCCGGACGCAGGGGGCTGCCTGGACCAGGCAGGATCGTGGGCGTCGCCTGCGGTGCCGGCGCGGCTGGTGCAGGTGCGGGGGCATTGTCGAAGCCCGTCGCGATGACGGTGATGCGGAACTCGCCCTGCAGGCGCTCGTCGATGACGGCGCCCGAGATGATGTTGGCGTCCGGGTGTACGTACTTCTGGATGAGTTCGGACGCTTCCGTCACCTCGCTCAGCGTCAGGTCGTTGCCACCGCTGACGTACACGATCACACCCTGCGCGCCCTGGACCGAGGTCTCGAGCAGAGGGCTGCTGATGGCGATGTTGGCCGCCTCGACGGCACGCCCTTCGCCGGTGGCCGAACCGACGCCCATCATCGCCGACCCGGACTTCTCCATGATCGACTTGATGTCGGCGAAGTCCACGTTGATGAGGCCAGGAACCGTGATGATGCTCGAGATGCCCTGGACGCCCTGCCGCAGCACTCCATCGGCAACCACGAGCGCATCTTGCATGGACGCCTTCTTGTCGACCACCTGGAGAATCTTGTCGTTGGGGATGATGATCAGGGCGTCGACATTTTCCTTGAGAGCCTTGATGCCTTCATCGGCCTGGGTCTTGCGACGCTTGCCCTCGAAGCTGAATGGCCGCGTCACCACACCGACCGTCAGGGCCCCCATCTGGCGGGCGCACTGGGCCACGATGGGGGCTGCCCCCGTACCGGTTCCACCACCCATGCCGGCCGTCACGAACACCATGTCGGCGCCGTTGAGGGCGGCCATGATCTCGTCGCGGCTTTCCTCGGCCGCCTTCTGACCGATGGTGGGATTGGCGCCCGCGCCCAGGCCCCGCGTCAGCTTGGAGCCGATCTGCAGACGCCGCTCCGAATGGGCGAGTGCCAGAGCCTGGCTGTCGGTGTTCATGGTCCAGAACTCGACACCGAGGACACCTGCCGCGATCATCCGGTTGACGGCGTTGGAGCCGCCTCCGCCGACGCCCACGACCTTGATATCAGCACTCAGACCAGCGGTCTCGGTGATTTCGAACACTGCGTGGTTCCTATCGCCTTCCTAAAATTTCCAGAATCGGCCCAGTATCAGTCGCCTGATCCTTGCGAGGTTCTCGAAGATTCGCACCCCGAAGACGACGATGGCCGCAAGGTACAGATCAATTCCAAGCTGATCGCCCAGATATGTCAAGCCTGCGGCCATCAACGTGTTGGCCGTGAACCCGCTCACGAACGCTGCCAGGCCGAACTTTTCCTCGAGTCCGGAACGCATGCCGCCGAAGCCGGTGTCGAGGGCTGCCAGCAAAGCAACGGCGAAGTATTTCGAGTAGACCTGAGGGATGCTGAGGGGAGCCAGGCTTCCGACGACCATCCCGATCGCGAGCCCCAAGAGGGTGACGATGACGCCCATCTGGTCAGACGCTCTCCGTGGCTGTGGCGACGGGGCGCGCATACCGGTAGGTCGCGCTTCCCGCATACGCCGGGATCGTGAGCAGGGGTTTACGGGTCAAGGCGACCTTGATCCCGTAGAATTCGAGGTATTCGAGGATGCCCCCGCGGAGCTTGAGCGCTCCGGACATCAGGTCCGGATTGCCGATCGCCCGGATCACGAACGGGGGAGAGATGCGCGACTGGTTGATCAGGATGGTCGAGCCCGCACAGGTGATCTCGCTCGTATCCACGAGGCGCTGGTCATTGACTGAAACGACCTCGGCTCCGCCTGCCCGCAGTTCGTTGACCAGACGCAACAGGTCATCGTTGTGCACGATGGCACTGTTGGGGTCTTCACCCTTCGTGAGGGGCTTGCTGGAGTCCTGGATCAGGATCTCCAGGCCCGGACCCAGCACGGGGGTCAGGCCAACCATGATACCGGCGTCGCGTGCCGGCACGGCTGCCTTGGCCCGGAGATCCTTCACCTCGCGTTCCAGGCTGGCCTTGGCCTCTTCGGCCGCCTTGAGCAGCTGGACCAGATCCTCGATACGCCGGCTCGGCAGCGTTTTCTGGTAGGACATCTGGTTCCTGAACTGGGTGGTGATGAGGTACCCGATCAGCATCGAGACCAGAGCGACGGGGAGCTGCCAGTTGCGATTCATCGTTCCCGGGGGGCTGGACTGGGGCGCGGGGTGGCTCGTGCAGGTCGGACGCTCGGCGCGTCGGGCAACTGCACGTCGATATATTCTAGCCGTTTTCCGCCCTGCCGTGCCAGGTCCCACACCGTGCGGTAGGCCACCCATTTCGCGGGGATGTCCGTGGGTTGCCCGAGGTGCACCGTGACGCCGTCGAGATGGATCTTCCAGCTGTCGGTGGCGAGAGCGTCCAGTTCACCCGCGCGCTCGGCAGGCCAGCGTTCCAGGATTTCACGGTAGGCCTGGCGTTCCCGGGCCTGCCATGATGCCGTGGCCAGCCTGACGGCCATCGGCAATGGAGCCGTGATCCAGGCAGGATCCATCCGGAAGACCCTTCCCTCGGTATCGAGATACCATCCGGAGAGGGCACCCGTGGCGCGTGAGCGCGGGTCGCGTTCGGTGATCTTCACCTCGATCCGGGCCGGGAAGAGCCACCGACGGATCTCGGCCTCCTCGACGGCGTCGAGTTCCTGGAGATCGGCGCGCATGCGGGCGACATCGAGTGCGTGCAGGGGTTTGCCCCGGTGTGGTAGCAGGCGCGCGGCGATCGCCGCCTGCGTCACCCGTCGCAGGCCCGTGATGCGGATCTCGCCTTCCCAGGTCCACTGGGGCATCATCCAGATCGCGACGAGCAAGCCCCCGATGAAGAAGGCCTCGGCGAGCTGCAAGGGCGAGCGCTCGGGGAGCGGGGCGGTTCCGGCCATCGTCAGGTCCGTGAACGGGTCTGTCCGAGCGCGCAGCCGAGTGTCTGGACCTCTGCATGCAGCCAGATGCCGTGGACCTCGTGAACCCGTTCCTGGACGCGGTCGGCGAGTTCCGACATGTCCCGTGAGGTGCCGCCACCGAGGTTCACGAAGAAGTTGGCATGGACGGGCGAAACCTGGGCACCGCCCACCGTCAGGCCCTTGCACCCCGCCTGCTCGATGAGCTTTCCGGCCGGTGCCTCGGGGGGATTCGTGAAGACCGAGCCTGCGGACAGCGCCTGCGGTTGTCGCTCCCGCCGCCAGCGGGCCAGCTCCTGGACCTCGCGCTGGCTGTCCTGACGCGATTTCTCGTGGACCCGGAAGGTACCGGCCAGCACGGTGGCGCCTCGCTCGCGCACGTTGCTGTGCCGGTAGCGGTACTCGAGCCTCTCGGCGGGCACCTCCGTGACCGAACCATCGGGCAGCAACAAGGTCGCACTGACGAGGTGATCCATGACCGAGTGACCGTGGGCACCGGCATTCATGAAGACCGTTCCGCCGACCGACCCGGGGATCGTCGTGAGGTATTCCAGGCCGCCGAGGTCCCGCTCCTGGCCGGTCTTGACGAACCGGTGCGTGGGGCAGCCGGCCTCGGCCCACAGGACGTCGCCCCGGACTTCCGCGCGACCGAGGCGATCACCCATCCGGATGATGAGGCCCTCGTACCCGTCATCGGCCACCAGCAGGTTGGACCCCTTGCCCATCACGAAGACCGGCAGGCCCATTCTCCCGGCCCAGTCGTGAGCCTCGACGACCTCGTCGATCGTGGTGGGTTCCACGAGGAAGCGCGCCGGGCCGCCCATCCGCCAGGTCGTCAACGGGGTCAATGGCACGTTTTCACGGATCGAGGGAAGCACGTTCAACGGGGTTCTCCGACGGGCGCGCGGAGCGCCTCGAGCAGGGGAGCGGCCAGGTGCGTGATGTTCCCGGCGCCGAGCAGCAGCACGAGGTCGCCGGCCCGCAGGCGAGGCACCAATCCGGCCAGCACGTCCTGCCCGTCGGGCCAGTCATGGACCTCGAACCCGCCGTCGCGGGCCCGGATGGCCCGTGAGAGGTCGGAACCCTCCCGACGTCCGGGAGGCTCGCCCGCTCCATAGACGCGCATGACGCCGAGGCCGACGATATCCTCGAAGGCCCCCGCGAAGCCCTCGAACAGCGCCTCGAGCCGCGTGTAGCGGTGTGGCTGGAACACCACCCACAGCGGGCGGCCGCGCAACCGCGCCGTCTCGAGGGTCGCGCGAATCTCGGTCGGGTGATGGGCGTAGTCGTCGACCACCGTCACGTCCCGTTCGGTCCCCCGGACGTCGAATCGCCGTCCCACCCCCGTGAAGGCCGAAAGCCCCGCCTGGATGCGTGCTTGAGGGATACCGGCCAGTTCGCAAGCCACGATGGCACAGGCCGCATTCAAGATGTTGTGGCGACCGCCGACGGACAGCTGGTAGCGGTATCCATCCAGCCGGAACTGGCTCGAGGTGGGTTCGAGCACCAGGTCCGTGATCCGGTGATCCGCCTCTTCGCCCGTTCCCACCCAGACGGTGCGTTCCCGGCGTGCAGCGGTCAGGGACCGGATGCCAGGACCGTCGAGACAGGCCACGATGCGACCGCCGGGTTTCAGGCCGTCCAGGAAGGTCGCGAAGACCTCGTGGATCTCGGCCTCGTCTCGATAGTGCTCGAGGTGGTCGCCCTCGACGTTGAGGAGGATCGCCAGGTCCGCCGTGAGTTTCGCGAGCGATTTGTCCGACTCGTCGGCTTCCGCGACCAGCCAGCGTCCCTGGCCCTGACGCGCCGTGCCGCCGAGCGCGGGCAGATGGCCTCCGACGAGCACCGTCGGGTCGGCCTCGGCCCCGAGCAGGATCGAAGCCACGAGGCCGGTGGTGGTCGTCTTGCCATGGGTGCCGCATACGGCGATGGATTCCTGGGCCCGCATCAGATCAGCCAGGCAGTCGGCGCGGTGACGGACGGGGATTCCCCGATCCCGGGCCGCCAGCCACTCCGGGTTGTCCTGGCGCACGGCCGTCGAGACGACCAGGGAGGCCGCCCCGGCGACGTGCGCGGCCTCGTGTCCGACGAAAACCGGGATGCCAAGGGCCCGCAGTCGGTTCACGGTGGCGGATTCCTGGGAGTCCGAGCCGCTCACGGCCTGCCCCCGTTCGTGCAGGATCTGGGCGATCGCGCTCATGCCGACACCGCCGATACCGATGAAATGATGGCTCCGGGATCCGTTCAAGTCGTGTCCTCGTCAGGTTCTAGGCCCCCGGGCAAGCAGGGCCGGACCTCTAGCTTACACCACCCTCGATCGGGCCGTTGAGACTCCGGTCACCGGTGAGCTCGAGAAGTGCACGGGCCACGTCCCGGGCGGCATCTGGCCTTCCCAGCGCACGGCTGGCCTCGGCCATTCGCGCGAGGGCTTCCGGGTCGCCGGCCAGTCCGTGGACCGTGGAAGCCAGGTCCTCGATATGGGCCTCGCGCACCACGAGGGCCGCCCCTGCGCGCTGCAGGGTCTCGGCGTTCGCCGGCTGGTCCTTGCCTCCGAACTCGAACGGAACCAGCACGGCCGGGCGGCCGATCGCCGTCAGTTCCGCGACGGTGGTCGCACCGGCACGCGAGACCACCAGATCGGCGGCGACGAGCACCGTGGGCAGGTCGTCGTGGTAAGCCACGGGCACGTAGCGCCCTGACCCCGAGCGGTGCCCCGTCCGTTCCAAGACCTCCGCATGGTCCCGGGCTCCCGTGACGTGCAGGACATGCCAGTCGTCGCGTGAAAGGACCCGGTCGAGCAGGTCCTCGATCCGCTCATTCAGGACTCTGGCTCCCAGGCTACCGCCCACGACCACGAGCCAGCGGTCGCCAGGGCTCCATCCCAGGCGTTCCCGGGCCGCGGCTCGGTCGAGCTCGCGCCAGCCCGTCCGGATGGGGTTCCCCAGGCACATCGCCTTGCCAGGCGGAAGCACCCGGGCCGTGGGTTCGAAGCTCGTGAAGACGCGGTTCGCCAGGTGGGCGAGGGCGCGGTTCGCCAGTCCCGGGACCACGTTCTGCTCCAGGAGGGCCACCGGTACGCCCACCAGCCGTGCCGCCAGCACGGCCGGGGCACAGATGTACCCTCCCGTCCCGACCACGAGGTCCGGTTTCCACTCCCGGAGGGTCGAAAGGGCCTTGCGGGTTCCCGCGAGCAGCTTGCGCAGGAAGCCGAACCAGGCCATGCCGGGGCGACGCGGAAACCCCACCACCTCGATGCCCGTGAACGGATACCCGTGTTGCGGCACCAGCCGGGATTCCAGGCGGTCCGGTGTCCCGATGAAGGCGATCGCCACGTCCGATGTGAGGTGCTCGAGAGCCTCGGCGACGGCCAGGGCGGGATACAGGTGGCCTCCGGTCCCCCCGCCGGCGAACAGGACTCGCATCAGGCCTCCTGCTCCGGAGAGCCTGCCAGGCGCAGCGCCAGGTTGTTGCGCCTGCTGATGTTCAGGAGCACCCCCACGCTGAACATCGTGATGAGCAGGCTCGTGCCGCCGTGGGACACGAAAGGCAGGGGGATTCCCGTCGTCGGCAGGCATGCCGTCACCACGCCGATGTTGGTGAACGCCTGACCGACGATGAGCGTGGTGACGCCGATGGCCAGCAACTGGTGAAACGGATTCATCGAGTTGCGGGCGATCACCAGGCCGCGGTATCCGAAGATCGCGAAGAGCAGCACCAGGCCGAGCGAGCCCATCAGACCGAGTTCCTCCGCGATCACGGCGAAGATGAAGTCGGCATACTGGATCGGCAGGTAAAACAGCTTCTGCTTGCCCTGTCCATAGCCCAGGCCGAAGATACCGCCCGAGCCGATGGCCAGCAGGGACTGGATGATCTGGAAGCCGATACCCTTCGGGTCCGACCACGGGTCGAGCAGGGCCGTCCAGCGGTCACGCTGGTAAGGCATCACGACGGGCAGCATCAAGACGCCCGCTGCTCCGCATGCGGCGAAGGATCCCATGCGGGCCACCGACGTGCCGTTGCACCAGAACATCAGGAAGACGGAGAGCGTCGCGGCCAGCGTGGTGCCCAGGTCGGGCTGCACCAGGATGAGCAGGAGGGCGCAGGCCACCGGGAGCAGGACGTCCCGGTAATCCCGGAAGGTCCAGCGATCCCGGGGGTAACGGGCCAGCACGTCGGCCACGAAGAGGATCAGGGCGAGCTTGGCCACTTCCGAGGGCTGCCAGACCACCGGTCCGAGTTTCAGCCAGCGGGTCGAGCCATAGATCGTCACGCCGACACCCGGCACGTGCAGGGCCAGCAGCATCAGACCCGAGAGCATCATCGTGGGTCTCGACCACGCGCGCCAGTGTTCCAGCGGGAAGACGGAGGTGAAGGCCATGACCGCGATCCCGAGACCGGCGAACAAGGCCTGCTTCTTGACGAACGTGAGGCCATCACCTTTGCTCAGCTCGCCCACTGCCGCGCTGGCCGACAGGATCATCGCCAGGCCGCAGACCACCAGGAGCAGCGTGACGGCGAGCAGCGGAAGGTCCGTGCCCTTCCGGAAGGAACGACTCAAGGTTCCCCTGCCTGCAAGTCATGGACCAGCGCCTTGAAGACCTGTCCACGGTGTTCGTAGTCCCGGAACATGTCGAACGAGGTCGCGGCCGGCGAATACAGCACCACGCCGCCCTCGTGAGCCTTGCCCCGGGCGAGGGCGATCGCCTCCGGCAGGTCCGAGGCCGTCGAGATGGCCTCGTAACCGCCCGCCCGCAGGAAGCGTTCGAAGGTCGGGGCGGATTCGCCCACCAGGACGACGTGCTGGACGCGTTCGGCGATCGTGCTGACCAGCGGGGCGATGGCACCGCCCTTGTCCCGGCCGCCCGCGATCAGCACCAGCGGCTCCTCGAAGCTGCGGATGGCCTTGATGGTGGAGTCGTAGTTCGTCCCCTTGGAATCGTTGTACCACTGGACCCCGTCGAGCTGCCGGACGGGCTCGATGCGGTGTTCGACCCCGTCGAAGGCGGCGATCGCCTGGCGGATGGCCGTCGTGTCGACCCCGAGGGCCAGGGCGACTGCCGTCGCGGCCAGGCAGTTCTCGAGGTTGTGCGTCCCGCGGAGGCGGATCTCGGACAGGGGCATGACGGGATGGTCTTCCCCCTGGATACGGTGCACGATGTGGCCATCCCGGGCCAGGACGCCGTCCCGCAGCTCGGTCCGGATCGCGAACGCGAGGTGGCGGGCCGGAAGTGCCCCCGACAGGGGCTGGACAGCGGCATCGTCGGCATTCAGGATCGCCCAGTCGTCAGGTCCCTGGTTCACGAACAGCCGCTTCTTGGCTTCCCAGTAGGCTTCCCGGCTCCCGTGCCGGTTCAGGTGGTCGTCGGAGAAGTTCAGCCATGCGCCGACGTGGGGTCGGAAGCCGACGGTGGACTCCAGCTGGAAGCTCGAGATCTCGGCCACCAGCAGGTCGAGGTCCGCAGCATCCACGAAGTCGATCAGCGGCCTGCCGATGTTGCCACCCAGACCGATCCTGCGCCCTGCCGTCTCGAGGATGCGCGCGACGAGGGTCGTCGTCGTGGTCTTGCCGTTGGTGCCCGTGATGGCCACGATGGGCGGCTGCGCGAGTCGATGGGCCAGCTCGATCTCCCCCAGGATCTCGACCCCGTCGGCGATCGCGGCCTGGAGGACGGCCAGGTCACGCGGTACACCCGGGCTCAGGATGATGAGGTCAGCGTCGAGACAGCGGCTGCTGTGTCCACCCGTCTCGACCTGCACGCCTGCGGGCAGCGCGGCGATCGCCTCCTGCAACTCGGACGCGGGCCGGGAATCGCTCACCAGGACGTGAGCCCCTCGACCGTGCAAGACCCGGGCAACGGCTGCGCCGGTGCGCGCCAGTCCCAGGATGGTGACGTGCCTGTCCCTGAACTCCATGACGACCCTTCCAGACCTGCTAGAACCAGGCGATCGCGGCGATGGCCAGCGCGATTGCCACGAGCCCGAAGCGCTGCACGACCTGGGTTTCGGCCCAGCCCGACAGCTCGAAGTGATGATGCAGGGGACTCATCTTGAAGATCCGTTTCCCGGTCGTCTTGAACGAGGTCACCTGCGCGATCACCGAGAGTGTCTCCGCGACGAAGACTCCCCCGATCACGAGCAACCACAGTTCCGCGTGCCCGGACAGGGCGATCGCGGCAAGCGCGGATCCGAGTGCCAGCGAGCCCGTATCGCCCATGAACACTCGGGCCGGATGCCCGTTGAACCACAAGAATCCCAGGCATCCGCCGGCCAGGGCAAGGGCAGCGATCACCCCCGGATCCGCAGGAGACCATCCCAGGGTCGTCACGCCGGCCACTGCGAGGCCCGCAAACGCGATGGCGGCCGTCGAGGCAGCCAGACCGTCGAGGCCATCCGTCAGGTTCACCGCGTTGCTGGTTCCGGTCATCACGAAGGTTCCCCAGACCGGGAAGAGCCATCCCAGGGGGAGCGCCAGGTGCGTGAACGGGAGGACCAGAGCGGGGTCGGGATGCCGCCACAGGAGGTATCCGGAGTAGGCCGCCGCGGCCACGATCTGGAGGATCAGCTTCTGTCGCGCCGTCAGGCCGAGGTTGCGCTGCTTGCGGATGATGAGCCAGTCGTCGTAACCGCCGATCGCCGCGTGGGCCATCACCACGGCGGCCAGTGCCCACGTGTCGGGGTTCTGCCAGCCAGCGGCGAGCAGGGCTCCCATCGCCGGGAGCACGAAGATCCAGCCCCCCATCGTCGGCGTGCCGGCCTTCGCTCGGTGGCTTTCGGGCCCTTCCTCGCGGATGCTCTGTCCCATGCGCGCCCGCTGGAGCCAGTCGATGTAGGGGCCTCCGAGGGCGATGGCGAGGGCCATCGTCGTCAGCAGGGGCCAGGACGCGGTCACGAGATTCATGGGGAGGTCTCCGGGGCCGGGGCGAGGCGCTGCTCGAGGGCCTCGACGAGTTGCTCGAGACGCATCGCGCGAGAGGCCTTCACGAGGATCCGGTCGCCCGGTCGGACGAGCGGAAGGAGGAGGTCCAGCGCCTCGTCGATCGATGCGCTCGGATGGGTCTTCCGGCCGAAGCCGCAGGCATAGTCGGAGCCGCGGGTTCCGATGGTCACGAGTTCGGCGATCCCTGCGTCTCGGGCGGCCTCGCCGACCTTGCGATGCCCCTCGACGGCGTGGCTACCCAGTTCACCCATGTCTCCCAGCACGGCCAGACAGCGCGCCCCGGCCGCGCTGGAGGCGATCGCCCGGAGGGTGGCCCGCATCGATTCGGGGTTGGCGTTGTAGGTCTCGTCCCAGATCTCGATGTCGCCCACCCGCAGGACGCGGGCGCGGCCAGGCAGTTCGGAGGCCGCAGGGCGCCACGTTCCCGACGGCAGCCAGCCCAGATGCCAGGCCGTCGCGATGGCGGCGAGGGCATTGGCACGGTGATGGTCTCCGGCCTGCGGGAGTTCGACCGTCAGCGAACCCGCCGGCGTCCGCGGGCCGGCCTGCCACCGCGCGACGAACGTCTGTCCGCTGCCCTCGGCATGGACGGTCGCGGCCGGGTCGTGCAGGCTGAAGGTGGTCACCGGGCCCGGATGTTCGTCACCGAGGGCGATGCTACGAGGATCGTCCGCATTCACCACGGCAGCCAGGGTGGGGCCGCCCACCCGGAAGAGTTCTCCCTTGGCGCGGGCGATCGCCTCGCGCGAGCCCAGGAGCTCGATGTGAGCCGTCCCGATGTGGGTGACGACTCCGATCGTCGGCCGGGCGATGCTGGTCAGGTAGGCGATCTGTCCCATCCCACGCATGCCCATCTCGACCACCACCGCCTCGTGGGAGCCGTCGAGACCCAGCAGGGTGCGGGGCAGGCCGATCTCGTTGTTGAGGTTGCCGGTGGTGCGGTGCAAGCGACGCGTGAGGCCGAGCAGGTCCGCGACCCATTCCTTGGTCGAGGTCTTGCCCGAAGAGCCGGTGATGGCGACCACGGGGATGTCGAAGCGTGCCCGGTGGGCCCTGGCGAGGTCGCCATATGCCGCGAGCGTGTCCTGCACGCGAACCACGGCCACGTCCGTCGGGATGCCGGAAAGCAGACGGGCCGCCAGAACCCCCATGGCTCCCCGCGCGATGGCGTCCTCGACGAAGGCGTGGCCATCGAAGGTCGCTCCCACGAGCGGGACGTAAAGCTCTCCAGCCCTGATCGAGCGTGTATCCGTGGAGATTCCGGTGAAAGCGGCTCCGCTTCCAGGCTGCAGGGGGTCACCACCCGTCGCCTCGAGAACGGCCTCGAGGGTCCAGGTCATCCCAGCCAACCTTTCTCATCGAGCATCCGGCGGACCACCTCTCGGTCGTCATGGCGCAGGACCTGATCTCCGATCGTCTGGGTCGTCTCGTGACCCTTGCCCGCGATCACCACCGCGTCCATCGGACGTGCACGCCCCACGGCCAGGCGGATGGCCTCCGTTCGGTCGAGCATCACGGCATGCTCGCGCGAGAAGCCCGCGCTCACATGGCGAGCGATCGCCTCGGGGGACTCGTGCCGGGGATTGTCGTTGGTGACGACCACCGTGTCGGCGAGTCCATCGGCGATCTGACCCATCAGGGGGCGCTTGGCGGCATCGCGATCCCCCCCGCAACCGAAGACGAGGTGAATCTGTCCCGGCGTGAAGGCCCGGACCGTCCGGAGGATGTTCTCCAGGCCATCGGGCGTGTGGGCATAGTCGACGTAGACCGAGAAAGGCGTCTGTGGGGTGGAGACGACCTCGAGACGCCCGGGGACGCCGCGAAAGCGGGCAAGGGCCCTCGCACAGGTTTCCAGGTCGATCCCGAGCGCCCTCACCGCACCGATGGCCGACAGCGCATTCTGGACGTTGAACCGACCCCGAAGTTGCATCGTCACGGGAATCCGCGTTTGACCCTCGGCCAGGATCCAGCTGGAACCCCCGGGATGCAGCACGAGGTCGAGTGCGCGGAGATGGGCCTCCGGATGGTCGATCGACGTCGTGGTCACCCTGGCGCGCGTGCGAGCCGCCACGCGTTCGCCGGCCGGGTCGTCCAGGTTGACCACGGCGCTCGCCCCCGGACCCAGTCGCTCGAACAGCAGGGCCTTGGCATCCTCGTAGGCCTGCATGGTCCCGTGATAGTCGAGGTGGTCCTGGGTCAGGTTCGTGAAGACGCCCACGCGGAAACGGGTGTGGGCCACGCGGGCCTGGTCGAGCGCATGAGACGAGACTTCCATCACGACCGCGTCGACGTGCTGGCTCGCCATCCGAGCGAGAATGGCCTGAAGCTCGGTGGCCGTCGGAGTCGTGTGGCGCGTCGGCATGGCATTTCCCGCGTGGCGGACGCCCAGCGTGCCGATCAGCCCGCAGGTGCGGCCGGCTTCTTCCAGGATGGCCTCGATGAGGTGGGTCGTGGTCGTCTTTCCGTTGGTCCCCGTCACGCCGATGAGCGCGAGGTGCTGGGAGGGATTTCCGTGGTGGCGGGCCGCGAGCAGGGCCAGCGCATCACGGGTGTCCTGCACGGGGACCACGGGCACGGGGAAGGTTCGCCCCGAGCGTTCGAGCCACGACGCATCGACGACGAGCACGCCCGCACCGGCCTCGACGGCCTGGTCGAGCAGATCGTGCGAGTCGGTCGTGAGGCCTCGATGGGCGACGAACACGCAGCCCGTCGCGACCTGGCGGGTATCGGCCGTCACGCCGGTGGCGGAGCCGGCGGGAAGGTCGCGGGCCGGCAGGTCCTGGAAGAGGTCGATGAACGTCACGACGGGGGTGCCTCCCGTAGGTCGTCGGGGGGGATGCCTAGGGTCCGGAGGGCCTCGCGCGTCACGGCCTGGAAGAGCGGAACGGCCGTCATCGAGGCGTAGTGCGCCTTCCGGGGGCTGTCGAGCACGCACAGGACCAGGAGTTCCGGTCGCTCCGCCGGCACGAAGCCGAGGAAGCTTGCGATGACGTCTCCCGAGTAGCCCGCGCCACCCGGGTTGGCCTTGTTGGCCGTGCCCGTCTTGCCTGCCACATGGTAACCCGGAATCTTGGCGGCGACAGCCGTTCCGGTCTCGACGACGGTCGCGAGCATCTTTCGCACGGTGGTGGCGGTCTCGGGGCGGAACACGAGGCTCGGGGAGGCGACCGGGAAGCGTTCCAGCACCTTCCCGTGTGGATCCTCGAGGCGATCCACCAGGCGAGGAGGATGGAGCCGGCCATCGTCGGCGATCGCCGTGGCGGCCGTCAGGACCTGCAGGGCAGTCGCCGAGAGCCCATATCCGTAGGAGATGGAGGTGTGACGCACCGTCGGCCAGGGCAGGGCAGGCAGACGCCCGCGGCTCTCACCCCCGAAGCCCCCGCCGGACGTCCGCCCGAAGCCCAGCTCCGACAGGATCTGCCTGTGCCGGGCCCCGCTCATCCGCAGGCCGACCTGGAGAGCGCCCACGTTCGAGGACACCTCGAGGATCTGGGCAGGCGTGAGGTGACGGATCCCCGCCGGGGCATCATGGTCCGAGATGGTGTGGCGACCGATCCGGAAGGTCGGACCGCACGGGAACGTGGTGTTCGGAGCGATGGCGCCCGCTTCGAGGGCCGCCGCGACCGTGAAGATCTTCATCGTCGACCCTGGCTCGTAGACGTCCTGGGCCACCCAGTTCTTGATGCGGGCCCAGTCGGCCTCCCGGTAACGGTTCGGATCGAAGGTCGGGGCCAGCGCATAGGCCAGCACGTCGCCGGTGCGCGGATCCATCATCACGACGGCACCCCGGAGGGCACCCAGTTCCCGGATCGAGTGCTCGAGTTCCCGCTCGGCGACATGCTGGAGCGTCTCGTCGATCGTGAGCACCACGCGCTTGCGCTCGGAGCGAAGGCTGGCGAGCGGCGAGCCCCCGTTCTCTCGCAGGATCTCCTGGCCATGGGCGTTGGTCTGGACGAGCAGGGTGTCGTTGCCCTGGGAGAGCACATGCTCGAGATCGTACTCGATGCCTGCGAGGCCCTGGTTGTCCAGACCGACGAAGCCGATGAGGTTCGCGGCCAGGGTCCCCCGGGGATACACGCGCCTGCTTTCGCGGTGGACGCCGATACCGGGAATCTTCATGGCGCGGACGCGCTCGCTGGTCGAGGCGTCTCGCTGGCGGATGAGCCAGTGCCAGTGACGTTGCCGGAGCTGTCGCGTCAGCTGGGTCGGCTCGATGCCCAGCTCCGGGGAGAGGGTGGCGGCCATCGTCTCGATCGGCCACTCGTACTCGGAGGGCTGCGCGTAGACCGACCAGGCATCCTGGGAGATGGCGAGCTCCTGGCCCTGGCGATCGAGGATCTCGCCCCGGCGGCTCGCCAGCTTGATGACCGAGGTGTGCTGCTTCCTGGCCTTCTCGGACAGGTCGGCCGAGGAGATCACCTGCAGGACCACCAGCCGGACGGCCAGCCCGAGTGCGGCGATCGCGAAGATCGCCTGCACCGTCCGGCTGCGCTGGCGAAAGGTCCGGGTGCGGCTCGTCGTCAAAAAGCCTCCCGGGCCCGTTCGGGAAGGGGGGCAACCTGAGGCCTTGCCGAGGGCGCAGGTGGTGCGGGCAGGAAGAGCGTGCCGGCGGCTGGAACCAGTGCCAGTGAACGCGAAGCGAGGGCTTCGACGTGGTCGAGTGCCTCGCTTCGCGACAG
Organism: bacterium; assembly: GCA_035285805.1. Taxonomy (GTDB): domain Bacteria; phylum Cyanobacteriota; class Sericytochromatia; order S15B-MN24; family UBA4093; genus JAYKJE01. The sequence continues at coordinate 294,490 of JAYKJE010000021.1, forward strand.
TTCTGCACGCAATTGCACGTTGATCTGGTCCTGGCGGACGATGGCTTCCTGGGTGTGGTTGTTGTCTGCCTCTTGCTGGACCGTCAGCGCATAGGTGATGACGTTGCCGGCGAACAGGACGCCGGCCAGCACCCACGGCAGGAAGTCCCGGCGACGCTTGCGGCTGCTGAGCACGCTCCACGACCTCGCAGGCGCGGGCAAGAGCAGGGGACGAGGCTGACGCATCCGGAGTCCTTTCACGAGACCAGACGACTGGCAGTCCGCAGGCGGGCCGAACGGGCACGGGGATTGAGGCGGGCTTCTTCCTCCGTGGCCACTTGCCCCTGGCGCGAAAGCAGGGTCAGGCTCGGTGAAGCCTGGCACATGCACACGGGGAGCCGCGGTGGGCAGACGCACGACGAACTCTCGGCCCTGAACGCGTGCTTGACGATCCGATCCTCCAGGGAATGAAAGGTGATCACGGCGAGCCGCCCACCGGGCCGCAGCGCGCGGATGGCGGCGCGCAGCCCCCGCTCGAGGGCCCCCAGCTCGTCATTGACGGCGATACGCAGGGCCTGGAACGTGCGTGTCGCCGGATGGTGCCCCGGTCGGCCCTTCACATGGCGGGCGACCAGCTCGGCGAGCTGGCGCGTTCTCAGGAGCGGGCTGCGCTCTCGCTCGCTGACGATGGCCCGGGCGATGGCCCTTCCCCGGCGCTCTTCCCCGAGCGTCCAGAGGATCTCCGCCAGTTCCCGTTCACCGAGGGTCGCCAGGAGGTCGGCCGCGGATGGTCCCTGCGTGGGGTCCATGCGCATGTCCAGGGGACCGTCCTGCTGGAAGGAGAAGCCGCGATCGGCCGTGTCCAGCTGGTGACTCGAAACCCCGATGTCCAGCAGGATGCCGTCCAGGGTGGCGGGCGCCCAGGTTTCGAGGACGTCCGCATAGTTGCCGGCGATCGCCTGGAACCGGGCATCGCTCCCGATCCGCCGCGTGGCCGCATCCCGGGCATCGGCATCGCGATCGACCCCGAACAGCCGTCCCTCGGGTCCCAACCCGGACAGGATGGCGGCGGAGTGCCCGCCGCCACCCAGCGTGCCGTCGAGGTATCGGCCATCCGGACGGATGGCCAGCGCCTCGAGTGTCTCCTTCAGCAGAACAGGTACGTGATACATCACCCGATCAGTGTACCCCACATGGAGCAGGGCTTTTGTGACCAAAGACGCAGGGTGGGTCCGCGGACCCACCCTGCTGCAGTGGAACGATAAGCCGAGTTCTGTCCCCCGCGGGGGGGCGATCATCTCTCTGGGACGGCGGTCTCCCGCCGCCTCTAGCAACCTGACCCGGGGAATCGGCGGGCCGCGTCAACTTCCCCTGCTTGGTCTTGCTCCGGACGGGGTTTACCTAGCCAGCCGGTCACCCGGCTGCTGGTGGGCTCTTACCCCACCTTTGCACCCTTACCCCGGCTTGCCGGGGCGGTCTGTTTCTGTGGCACTGTCCTCGGGGTCACCCCCACTGGGCGTTACCCAGCGTCCTGCCCTGCGGAGCTCGGACTTTCCTCGAGGACCGAGGTCCCCGCGATCGCCTGTCCCGCTGCATCCATCCATGGTACCACGAGGGTACGGAGCTGCAGCTTGTCCACCTTCCGGGGCGGAGGTCCCCCCACGTGAAAGATCCGTACCAGATCCTGGGGGTTCCCCGCGATGCCACGGCCGACCAGGTCCGTCGAGCCTATCGGGCCCGGGCGCTGCGTCTGCACCCCGATCGGGCCGGGGGCGATCCGGGCCGCATGGCCGAGTTGAACGCCGCCCACGACGAGATCCAGGCCGCCCTGGCCCGAGGGGAGTCGAGTCCGCGCGGCGGCCACGCGGGCTCCAGCCACGGGCGCACCCGGGCGGCCACCGCGCACCGTGCTGCAGCGGCGCACCGTTCGGCCTCCGAGGCCGACAGGGCTCGCTTGCACGCCCTCGCGGGCGCCCTCCGGGACATGGATCGTATCTTGAGGACCTTCCCGCGCCGGGTCGAGCGCGCGCTCGAGCGCCTGGAAGGGGACCCCTACGATCTCGACGAAGCGGGGCGATTCAGCGACCTCACGGGCGAACTGGCCGGCAAGCTGGCGACCGTCACGTCGAAACTGGGCGCCTGTGAGGCTCCCGGGGAGCTGCATGCCCGGGTCGGTCACGTCGAGCAGGGCCTGCGGCAGCTGGAGGACGCCTTCGAGAGCTGGGGGCGCTATGCCCGGTTCCTGGACCTGGATGCCCTCGTGGAGGGTCGCGAGATCCTGGTCGCGGCGATGGACTGGCTCGATGAGGTGGTGCCGGGGACGATGGCCGCGCTGGAACAGGCGCTGGGACAGGAGGTGCGCGGGTGACTCTCGAACTCGATGGGACCGATCCTGTCCACCGGGTGTACCTGGAGGCGGATGAGGTCATCCGGGAAATCCTCGAGGCCCACGAGACGGAGGGCCGGACACCGTCCTGCAAGCCCGGGTGTGCCGCCTGTTGCCACCAGCTCGTCGTGGCCACGGTCGCGGAAGCGAACGCGGCGATCGCCTGGACTCGAAGCTGGCCCGCGGAGCAGCGCCGTGCCCTGGACGAGCGTCTCGCGACCTGGCTGTCTCGCACGGAGCCGATGCGTCGTGCCTTTCAGGAGGCTGCCGGGGGCGATCTCGAGGCCGCGGTGGAGCGCATCGCCGAGACCTACTGGAGGGAGCGGCCTGCCTGTCCTTTCCTCGTGGACGCGATGTGCAGCATCCATCCCGTCAGGCCCCTGGCCTGTCGCCACCATTTCTCGCTCAGTCCGCCCGAACGCTGCCAGGCCGATGAGCCGGACGGTATCGATCAGATGGCCGAGCTCGACGACGCCCTCTTCGAGGCCTCCGACACGTTGCCTGAGGAGGCCACCGAGATCGGGATCTTCCCGGAACTGGTGGCCGTGCTCAGGGACTGATCACGCGGTGATGAGACCTTCCATCGCACCCTGGCGATCGGACAGGCGCGCGAGTTCATGCCGGATGAACGCGATGACCGGGTCATCGCCTTCGCGGTCGACGGTGACGCCGCCCGGTTCCCGCTGCCAGCGCACGCCCAGCTCCCGGCACAGCCCGTGGAAAGTGGCGAACTGACCGGGGTTCAGGATCCAGACCTCGTTGGCGATCTCGACGGGAATGGCGCCCATCGCAGCCTCGGCCTGGAGGGCCTCCCGGTGGGCGCGAGCCTGGGCGGTCCGGGAGCGAGGGGGAGTCTTGCGAGCTTTCATGGGGGCCTCCTGTCCGGTACGAGAGTCACGTTCCGGTCCCGCTGTCGGGGACAAGTGTCATTGAACCCCATCCTCGACCTTCACGTTTGGAGATGTTGTGAACGGTCAGCCCGCCGAATGGCGTCAGATGCGCATGTATTTGTGAACAAATCCAGACAGTGGCACACCGGGCCGTTATGCGCCTGGCGATCTTGCCAAAAGCAACACGGGGCGCCGTATAGCGCCCCGTATCAAGGTTTGTATCGAAACCCTGCGAATTGTGTCGTCAGCGTCCGAGCGTCGACTGGATCTGCTGCGCCAGCTGCGGGTTTCCACCGAACGGCCACCACCATGGAGCCTGCAACTTCTGGATGAAGGCCGCTTTCACGGTGTCCGGCATGGTGGTGAGCCACGCGCCACTGCCCAGGGCTTCGATGTCGGCCTTTTCCATGCGTGCCGCGAGGTTCTGGTAGAACGCTGGCGGGTATTTCTCGTCGAACGGGACGGCGGAGGTGAGTGTCGCCAGCATCTGCTGACGCTTCGGCCGCTCGAGGTCCTCGTTGAGCCGCAGGGCACCCTTGCCGGCTCCTCCCTCGAGCCGATCCAGGACATCCAGCGCAGCGGCGGATTCTCCCTGATCCTGGGCGCTCCGGAGGATCGCCAGAATCGCGTCCTGCTCTGTACCGGTGGTGCGGCCGGCGAGGAGGATCTGGAGCATGCGGGCCTTCTGGGCCGGGGTTGAAGCCAGGAGCTTCATGGAGTCGTCCTGCACCAGCTTGACGACATCGCTGTCTCGGGCAGTGGCCAGGAAGCGTTCGATTTCCTGGACCCGGGGATCCTGGGGATCCTTGCCCCGGGGGTTGGACGGATCTTTCGGGCCTGAGGGCTCTGCGGCGGCGCCATTCGCGGCTGGTGTCCCGTTCTGGTTTGCTGCCACCTGGTTTCCAGCACCCGTCTGGGAGCTGGGGCCCGACTGTCCGCTCCGGGGCGCGCCTGCCGGAGGAGTCGTCGAAACCCAGTGGCCGGCCCGCTGGATGATGGGGGCACCGGCCACGTAAATCATGCCCGGAGCCGGGGGAGCACCGGGCGGGGGCAGCACGGTGCCCGGGCCACCGGGCGGAATCTCGGACCGCCCGGTGGGGGATTCGGACATCGGCGAATAAGACGTCCCGTCCGGATAGTAGACCTGCATCGGCAGCACCTTGCCGACAACCGCCTGCGGCACGTCCGGATACGGGGTCGTGCCCACCGCCCCCGGCGTCGGTGAGGTGGGCCATCCAGGCTGACCGGGCAAGGGGGCGGGTACGGGTGGCTGGGGGACCTGGACCTGGGGGGCACCTGGCTGAGGTTGGGCAGAAACCGGCTGCGGGTAGCCCGGTTGCGGATAGCCCGGTTGCGGCAGGTAGCCCGGTGCCTGCGAGGGGGCAGGTTGCGGGTAGGCAGGAGATGGTTGCACGGTCGACGGTGCCTGGGGACCGCCCTGGGGCGCCGTCGGAGCCACGGGCAAGCCAGGCAGAGGGCCCACGAGATTCGCCGAACCCGTCGCGGCCATCGGCGGTACGGACCCCGAGGTCGGTCCACCGCCACCCTCCACCGTCGTGGCGGGGCGGGAGAGGGCATCGATCCGGGCCTTGAGGCGCTCATGATCCGGGTCCGAGGTCGGAATCAGGTCCATCATCCGACGGGCACTCTCCAGCAACTGGTCCGGAGAAGGGTGCTCACCCGGGTTCGCTGCATCGATGAAATCCTTGGCCGCCGTCACGACCTTCTGGCTGGCTTGCTGGGGTGCAGGGGCAGGGGCCGGCGCGGGTCGCAGCCGGACCATGTCTCCCGGATAGATCAGACCACCATCGACTGACCTGGGGTTCCCGGAGGCATCCTGGCCGCTTCCGAAGAGCTCCGGATTGAGCTTGCGCAGCTGGTCCATCGTCACCTGGTGGCGCGCGGCGATCAGGAACAGCGAGTCTCCCGACTTCACGGTCACGCTCTCGGGTGCGGTCTGGAGTCCGTCCACCGGTTGAGGTATCGGCCCCGTCGCGGGAGCGATGATCGCAGGCTCCTGGCTCTGGCGTGGGGGATCCCCCGTGCTGGCCTGTGGCAGGGAGGGCTGGCGCTGGATGCGCGTATTCCCGTCAGCTGGCGCGACCACGGAGCACCTCCTGAAGCTCGACCTGAACCTTCCGATCAAGAGTATCGTTCCCAGTGGGCGTGAGCTTGTCACGTTTGGGGCAAAATGGATCCAGGCTCAGGAGGGAAGCGGTTCTGGACACGGTTTCCTGGTGGTATGCAGGGGTCATGGGGGTCTCGGCCCTCGGGCTGGCGCGCGTGTTCGTGCGCGCCGGTTCCGGGACGGCCGCAGGAGACCCCTTGCCGCCCGGAACCGAGTGGGTCACGCTCGATCTGGGGGCGTACCCCCCTGGTACGCTCGCCGAAGTCCTGCGCGAGCGTCTCGGGGAGCCGGAGGCGGTGGAGACCGTCCGGAAGCTCGTCCGTCCCTTGCCCCCGGTTGCCGTGGAGGGAGACGGTGGCGCGCCGGACGAGGTGCCGCCCGTCTCGACCGAAGGCGACGGGGTGGCCGCGGAAGACTCCGAGACCCGGACAGTCGAACTCGAGACCTGGTATTACAGGGTGGCGCCGGAGCAGGGCGATCGCCCCACGGACTGGCTCGTTTTCGACATGTACGAGCAGGTCGTGTACGACAGCCGTATCCAGCGCACGGGCCCCGGACAGGCCGCCGATTTGCGGGGCGAAGATGCCGGGGAGGCCGCCAGGGAGGCGGCAGACCTCGCCGATGCGCTGCTGTCCGCCTCGGGGAACGAAGCGGATACCGAGGTGGCGGATGCGCCCGCGGAGCCGGTGCCCCCCACGCCTGAAGGGGACACGCGGGCCGATGCGGACCTCGAAGGGGATCGGTCGGGTTTGCTCCCGGAGGAGAGGTCGCGCGAACAGGCCCCGTTCGCCGAAGGCGGGGAGCCTCTCGATGCGCTGGCTGCAGCCCGCCAGCGGGCGGCAAACCGACCGCTCAGGCCGGGGCGGTGGGCGGAACTCGATGCCGAGTTTCCCGACGCTCCGGCCTTCGACGATCTCGTGATGTCCGTGCTGGCCGAGGTTCGGAGCCCCGACCGCTGACGGGATCAGTGAGCCGGGTGGATCTCGTCGATCCAGGCGAGCATTTTCTTGGCTGCGGGAAAGTCCCCACCGCGCCGGGCGATCGCGTCCTCGAGGTTATGGACCGCGTCGTGTAGCCCCTCGTGTCCGCCCATCTCGATGGCCTTGAGGAAGACGTCGCGGACCCCCTTCTCACCGAAGGTCAGCATGGCGAGCGCCATGTTGTACCGGCCCTGAGGCAGGTTCTTGGCAGCCCGGCAGAAGGACATGGCCTGGGACTTGTTGCCGAGGAGGATATGCAGCCAGCCAAGGCCGATGATGACCCGCGGGTCGGTCGGGGCGTCCTTGCGAAGGGCCTCGAACTCCGCGAGACAGGCGGCCAGTTCGACGCCCTGCTCGTAGTGTTCCAGGGCGGTCTGGATGCGGTCTTCGACGGTGGGAGCAGTGGTCATGAGCGGATCTCCGGAAAGAACGGACGGTTCGTCAACCGTAGGTTGCGCGACCTGCGGCGCGCGGGGAACCTGCCGATCGTACGCCGGGAAGGGAGCGATGGCAAACCGGAGGGCGCGGCCGGGCCTCTCCCGTCAATCCGATGGGCCATCGGTCGGTTCCTGCCGGACGGGTAGCCTCAGACTCACGCAGATCAGGCCATCTTCGGTACCCATCTCGACCCGAGCGCCGTGCAACCGGAGGATCCGGTCATTGATGTGACGGGCCACTCCGAGCGTGCCCAGGTCGTCGATCATCGGATGGCCGTCCGGGACCGTGCCCCCCGGCGGAGGCGAGCCCGGGGACCCTGGGGAACGAAGCGTGCAGCACCAGAGGTCCCGGTCCCGGGTCAGCTCGATTTGCACGGTCGACCCCGCTCGCGACCGTCGCATCGTCTCCTCCAGCAGGTTCGTCAGGAGCAGTTCCAGCAGACGCCCGTCCGCCCGCACGGTGAACGGACCGGTCCGATGGTCTGCACCGATCGTGACGGTCAGGCCCGGATGATGGCGAGCTAGCCGTTCGCAGAGCCGGCGGACCACGTCCTCGGGATCCACCGCTTCGGGGCGGAACGTCTCGAGGTCGGTCTCGAAGCGCGTGTACTGGAGCAGGTTCTCGACGAGATGTTCGAGACGATCGACACTGGCGGCGATCGCGGCCAGGTAAGTAGCGCGGTCACATGCGGGCCCTTCCTCGCACATCTCGGCATACCCGCGGAGTTCCATCAGGGGCGTCCGCAGTTCGTGCGACACGGCATCGAAGAGGCGTTTGTGAAGCAGGACCTCCTGCTGACTCGCGTCCAGTTCGAGGCGCGTCGCCTGCTCGCGCCGCGCAGCCTCGAGTCGGGCGCGCTCCGCCTCCAGGCGACGTTGAACGTCGATCATCGTGCCACAGAGGGCTGCCTGCCCCTCGTGTTCGATGAGCAGTTCCTGGAGTTCCACCGTCACCGTGCGGCCATCGGGCCTGCTGATTCGCACCTGTTCGGGGAGTGCGTCCCGGAGGCGCCCGGTCCCTCTCAGCGCCTGGATGCGCGGGCGATCCCCGGCCTCGAAGGGGGCGAGTGCGTCGTCCGCGGAGAGCTCTGCGAGCGTCCGTCCGAACATCTGCAAGGCACCGGCATTGGCATAGACGATCCGGTCCGCGACCACCAGGTAGATGCCCACGAGGGTCTGGTCGAGCAGGCCCTGCAAGAACTGCCTCCTGCCCTCTATCTGGCAGCTGCGGCGGTGCAGACCCATCACCTGATCCAGGGTCGTGAGCAACGATCCGGCCGTGAGCGGGGTTCCGACCCTGGCATCCACGTCCGGATGGGCCGCACCGTTTCTCCGGGAGCCATGTCGTGTCGACTCGAGCAGGACGACCGGGGTCGTGAGGGGCACGGTTTGAACGCGCAAGGCGTGGATGTCGTTTTCGAACCGCGCGAAGGCCTCCTCGTCCACCAGGCAGGCATCGACGACCTGCCCGTCGTCAGGCCATTCACCGGTGAGTTCATAACGGCCGTCCAGCCAGCGCTCGATGGCGCTGCGATCGCCCGGACACGAGATCAGCGCCAGGACTCGAGGCCTCATCTCGAGCCCTGATGACCATCACCGAAGAATGCACCAAGTCCCCTTGCGGGGCCCGTGATGCGTGGTCCACCCGGCCCGATCACCACCTCTTGCACGGCGTGATCGAATGCCGACAGGCGTTTTTTCAGCACGAGCAGCAGCTTTCGTAACTCGACACCCCCGTCTGCTCTCGGGGCATCCCAGTGACGGAGCATGATGACATTGTCCACGAGGTAGCTGAAACGCTGATCTGTCACGGACGGGATGGTCCCCAGGGAACGGATCTCGGTCGTGAGAATCACCGTCACCCCCTCGCCCTGCAGGAACGTGCACAGCGCATGCAACCGGGCGACGATCTGCTCGTCGCGGACGGCCAGCTGGTACCCGGCGGTGCTGTCCAGCATGACCATGCCGATCTCCGTGCGCTTCAGTTCCCGTCGGACCAGGTCCTCGAATTCGTCTGCGGAAAGCAGGTGAGGTTCGATCCGGGACAGGCTGAGCAGCCCCCGGTCCATCAGGTCGGCCGGGTCCTGGCCCAGGTTTTCGAGTTGCCGGATCATGACCCGGGGGTCCTGATCGAAGGTGTACACGAGGCACTTTTCCCCGCGCCGGCCAGTGGCCAGCATCATCTGCAGCCCCATGAGCGTCTTGCCCGTGCCTGCCGAACCTGTCAGGAGCGTGATGCTCCCTGTCTCGAGGCCACCTCCCAGGATCGCATCGAGGCCGGGGACCCCCGTGCTTTGCCGGTCGAGGCTACCTTCCCGTTTCCGGACTGGAGATGAGTACAGGTGAGGAATGACCGCGAGCCCCGTGCAGCCCAGCTTCAGAGAATGCTGACCTCCCTTGAACTCACTTCCTCGAGTCTTGATCACGCGGATCGTGCGGTCGGTGGTCATCAGGACGGGACGCGACGAGACCTCGAAGACGCCGTCGACCATGAAGCCCAGGTCATCTGGCTCCCCGGGAACCTGCTCGCAGGCGACCAGACTGGTGGCTCCTGCGTCGCGAAACAGGCGCAGGATCGACAGCATGGCCAGGCGATACTGGTAGGGGTCTGGCGAGAGGAGGCGCAAGGTCCGGGCGAAGTCGACGAAGATGCGCACGGGGGCCAGGCGATTCACGGTCTGGATCAGCTCGTGCATGATCCTGTGAAAGTCCGTCTCGGCCGGTGAGACCAGCCGGAAGGCCAGGGTTCGGGCCTCCTTGAACAGTCCGAGGTCCAGCATGTCCACGTCATCCAGCGTGATCCCGAGCTGGGTGGCATTCCTGCGCAGACGTTCGATGTCTTCACCCAGGGTGACGAGGAGACGCCGCCCCGCCGGAGCGTTGCAGGCCAGGAAATGCAGGCCCAGCAAGGTCTTGCCCGTTCCTGGACCTCCTTGAACGGCATACGCGTTTCCAGGGATCAGCCCCCCGCACAGGATCTGGTCGAGCCCCGGTACGCCCGTCGATAGGCGGGGACCGGCCTGACAGCCATCGATGGGAGCTCGCTTTGTCATTCGACCCCCCGTTCTGCATCGCGAGGACTTCCTCATCCTCACTCCGTTCCTGCACATCGCCTTCTCCGATTCGCTCACAAAAGGACGGTCGGGCACGTCCGGTCTGAACGGTGAGGATGGCGTGCCGGTCGCTCCACGGGACAGGCGTTGATTTCATTTGAGATTAATAATATAATAATGTCATATCAGGGCAGGGCCCGGGAGGTGACATGACGGGTTGGAACGTGCGATGGCAGATCAGGAGCGTGCGTGCGCGCTTCCCCTGGATGACGCCTCAGTTGCTCGCGATCCGGGCAGGACTTTCGGTGGATGCCGTGCGTCGCCTCGAGAACGGCAGGGCCCGGACCATCCACCTGGACACCTTGCGGCGGCTGTGTCTTGCTCTCGAATGCACGCCCGGTGACCTGCTTGCATTCGTGCCCGACACGCCCGTGCCCGCGAAACGGGGGGGCTCACCCCGGGAGGAACGTCGCTCATGTGACATGACGCGGGTGGCGTGAACGAGGCGACGTTAAATTCCGCGTCCGGATGCGTACAAGAAGCCTGGAATCTCTCCTCGCTCACCCCGGACGGGCTCATGCAACAGTGGCAGACCATCCTCCAGACTCTCGGCTGCGAAGCGTGGTTGCGCGACGCCTCCGGACGTGTGGTGATGGTCAATTCGATGGCCGCCGACGGCAGCGGTCGGTCGGTTGAAGAGCTGGTCGGCCGAGCGTATTCCGATCTGGGGTTTCCACCGGAGTTCGTGGCTCGCTTGCTCGAGGCCGATGCGCGGGTCCTCGCCTCGCGAGTTCCGGGTGAAGCCCCTCTTCCCCCGACGATGGAGGGCGGACCTGCCCGGTTGACCCGTCTGGTTCCCGTCCAGCTCGACGATGCCACCTGGGGCGTCCTCGACCTCCGAGGCTCAGCCAGCGTCGAGGCCACCCAGGTGCAGGAGCTTCGGAAAACCGTGCTCGAGCAGGCCGAACAGCTCGATCGCGAGACCTTCCTGAGGCGGGCTTTCCAGCAGTACGTTCCCTCCGAGGTCGTCAACCACATGACCGAGGCGCGCAGTCTGTCGCTGTCCGGACGCCACGGCATCGTGACCGTTCTGCTGGCTGACCTGCGAGGATTCACCCGCTTCACCGAGGGGCGGGATCCGCAGGACGTGGTCGAGATCCTGAACCTGTATTTCGCGACGGTCACGCCTCCGCTCGTGGAGCGCGGCGGCATGATCGACAAGTACATCGGGGACGCCGTGCTGGCCCATTTCGGCCTCTGGAACCACGAGCAGGAGACGCCTCTGCTTGCCGTCCAGGCTGCCGTCGAGATGCGCCAGCAGCTCAACGAATTCAACTCCTGGCTCAAGGACATGGGCATGCCAGCGCTCAAGATGGGAATCGCCATCCACACGGGCGAGGCTCTGGTCGGGAACATCGGGTGCAAGGCCCGGATGGATTTCACCGTGATCGGCGACGTCGTGAACACGACGGCCCGACTCGAGGAGATCGTCAAGGAAGTGCCCAACCGGATCCTGATTTCAGGCCCCGTCTACGAGGTGGTCAAGGACCACGTCTACGTGCAGCCGCTCGATGCCGTCCAGGTCCGGGGGCGTTCGGCCTCTCTCGACATCTACCTCGTCCTCGGTCTCAAGGCCCGGTCGAAACCTTTGCCGAATCTTGAGGATGCCTTCATCGAATCTTGATATCTGGTTCCCGTTGCCGGACGATAACCGTTCCAGCGGGAGGTGAGCGTTCATGAAGGTTTCCCACGGTCTCTTGTCGGGTGTCTTGCTCCTGTCGAGCGCCTGCGGGCTGATGCCGGCGCATACGTCGCTCGCCTCCGATGACCTTGCGGCATCTGGAAGGGGTCTGACCGCGTTCCGGCCCGGATTCCCCAGGGTGTCGGACGAGCGTCCCGTGACGCTGTTCAGCTATTTGCCCATCGACGATGCCTTGCAGGCCCACATTCCGGTTTACCTGAATGCGCTCGAGGAGCGCGCCTCCAACCGCCTGTACAACGTGGCCGTCTCCGATGCCCTTGGGCCCGACAACACCTTCGCCTGGCGTATCGTGCCGGATGGCAGCGGACAGCTCGTGTCCCCCCGTGCCACCTTGATGCCCGGGGTCCGGGAGTACACCACCAGCTCGCCAGAGACGCTGGCTCGCTCCCTGGCCTGGGCTTATGCTTCCCATCCTTCCAGTTTCCTGGCCTTCTCGTACCTGGGGCATGGGGGTGGCTACCTGGGGCTTGCCAGCGATCAGACACCGGGCCCGGGCGAACTTCCTCGGACCGAGTTCATGTCCCTGGCCGAACTGTCGTCGGCGATGCGGCTCGGTCTGAAGGGCCGGAAACTCGACTTTGTTCACATGCACGCCTGCCTGATGGCCAATCTCGAGGCCGCCTACGAGCTGCGAGACCTCGCCTCGGTCCTGTTTGCCTCCGAGGACGTCGTGGGCGCCTGGGAATCGGGAACCCGCGACGTCACGCGCAACCTCCAGGAGTTGCTGAGCGCGCCGTCCCTCGATCCCCGGACGCTCGGGAGGGAGGTCGTGATCCGCGCCCAGGCGCGACGCAACCCTGCCGGTTTCGCGACCGCGTCGGCCATCGACCTCGACCGTATCGAGGAGCTCAAGCGGGCCGTCAACGAGCTGGCCCGCTCGCTGATGGCTGCCCTGCCGCGCGAGCGGGAGACCATCCTGAAGGCGTACCTGGACGTGCCCGAGCTGAAGAACCTGGAGGGTTCCGGACAGCGCGATCTCTGGAGGTTCTGCAGGAAACTCGCGAGTGTGAAGGACCCGGTGGTCCGGGCGAAAGCGCTCGCCGTGGTGGCCAGCCTGCGGCAGGTGCTCTTGCACGCTCGCGACCAGGAGGGCGAAGCGGCCGAGGGGCTCTCGATCTACATGCCCGTCCCGGATTCGTGGAATCCAGGTATCGAGGCCTCTTACGGCACGACGCGCTTCGCGCGTGACACGGCCTGGGACGCTTTCATAACGGCTCTGTGGGGGATCCGCTGACGGCCGTGCGCGCCCATCTCGGAGCGTGAATGTCCTCGGCGACCGTCTTGCCCTTCACGAGGACGGCTCCGAGTGAGACGAGGTCGAAGTCGTCACCGGCCGTGGCAGCCGTCGAGGCATCCACGAGGATCACGGCCCCCATCTGCTTGGTCAGCCCCTCCAGACGGCTGGCCAGATTGACGGTGTCTCCGATGGCCGTGAATTCCATCCGACTTTCCGCCCCGATGTTCCCGACGATGACCTGTCCCGTCGCGATGCCGATGCCCATCGCGAGTTCGGGCAAGTCCCGTTCGCGCTGAAGCACGTTGAACTGCTCCAGGGCTCGCAGCAGGTCACGGGCCGCGAGCAGGGCGGCCCGTGACGGCCGGTCTAGCGGGCCTGGCGCCCCGAACAGCACCATCATGCCATCGCCCAGGAACTTGTTCAGGCTCCCGCCGTGCCCCGTGATGCACGGCAACATGGCCGAGAAGTACCGGTTCAGCTGGTCGACGAGGACACCGGGATCCTGGGATTCCGAGAGCGTCGTGAAGTTCCGGATGTCCGTGAACATCACGGTGACCGTCTGGTGTCTGCCCGCCAGGTGGAGATCCCCCCGGGCGGCCCGGGAGGCGAGGCTCGGATCCACGAACCGTCCGAAGGCCGACTCGAGGTGAAACCGCTCCTGCAGCTTCGTGACCATCGCGTTGAGATGCTCGCCCAGGATCCCGAGGACGTCACCCGTCTCGATGGGGATGCGCACTTCGAGGTTGCCGTCGGCGATCGCGTCCATGGCTTGCTCGATCCGACGGATCGGTCTCAGGAAGCCGTTCATCGACAGGAGCAGCAGCGCCGCGAACAGGGCCACGGACATGACGAGGGCATAGAGCAGCATGGGCCATAACCGACGCTGGGCATCGAGGATCCCGGTGCTGTCATGCACCACGCCCAGGGTCAGGATGGACGTCCCCAGCAGCATCACGGGGCCCATCAGCAGGAGCGAGAGCACCATGCGTTTCCGGAGCGTCAGGTTCCACCTGCCCTGGAAGTCCTTGATTCCCCCGGCCGGGAAGAGCATGGGGATGCCCGGACGCAGCAGGATCTCCGTGACGAGCAACGTGATCAGGCCGATGAAGGGGCCGAGCAGGAGCCCGCTCAGCAGGAGGCCGAGCCGCATGGTGCTGCTGGCCATCCACACGCCCAGTGTCATCGCCGAGGGGTAGACCACGCTCCACGAGAGCAGCAGGGTCCCCGCGAGGCGCCACGGGGCCCGCAGGGCATTCAGGCGTGAGTCGTGCAGGTCTTCAGGTCGGACGTCCCGCCCCGCTTCGAGCGCCCGGAGTGTCTCGAACACGCCCCGGAAGCGCCGCCGGTTGATCGCGACGTTGAGGCTGGACATCCCGAGAAAGGTCACCAGGAAGCTCGTCGATGCCGCGACCAGCTCGGCCCGGGTGTAGACCTCGTCTCCACCCGTCAGCCACACGTACAGGCCCAGCAGACTCGAGGGCACCAGCAGGCTGAGCATCCGGAGCATGAACGGGATCCGGCGCTCGTAGTGTTCGGAGACCCGGAACCCGGGGGGCGTCGTTCTCATGACATGCATCATCGCACAGGCGATCGCTCCCGCGACGTGAGTCTCGCACAGGCCACGATACTTTTGATTTTAATCGCATGTTAGGCCTGTGTTAAGAATGGTTCGTGATCCGCGCCCGACAACCCGAGCAGGAGTTCCACCCTTCCGGCACGGAGGTGTTTGATGTCCGAGGGTTTCTTGCCTCGTTCCTTGCTGGCCTCCGCCGTGTCCCGGCCCGCATGGCGTCCCCGGTTGCTCGGGGCGTTGCCTGACTTCGTGACGGGTGGGCGATCCTGGCGCGATCGCCTGGATCTGGACCTGCCCGTGCGTCGTAGCAGTGAGACGGGACGCGTGCCCTGGGCCACTCCCGAGGCCGTCACTCACGAGGCGTTGCCGGGGGGGCTGGATGCCGTGCCCGTCCTCAACTCGAACCATCCCGAGATCGTGCTCGGCACCGGGATCGCCATCTCCACCGCACCGGGGCCTGCCGACCGGCACCTCGACTTCGACTTCAAGGGCCCTTTCGGCTTTTTCAGCGCGCACCAGAACGGATCGTCCCGCAGGCTCGTTCAGGGCCTCGTGCTGAGCAATCCCGGCCCCGAGCCCGTGACGGTGAAGGTCGAGCGTTCCGCTGCGACCAGTAACCGCGAGGCCCCGTTCCGGGATCGTCCGGGGAATACCGTCTTCGACCCCGACCGTCAGCATACGAGCGGGCCAGGCGATGCGACGGCCTCGTCCATCCTGCGCGGTATCTCGCCCGTCTTCACGGCTCCTCTTCGCCTGGAACCCGGGGAGGTCAAGGTCATCTGGCAGCGTCCCCTCGATCCCGGGGTCGCCTCCATGGTCCAGATGCAATTCCATTCCGACGGGCCCGTCCACATGGCCGAGCTGTTCGGGACCGAGACGTTCGATTCCGACCGGGCCACCCGGATGTGGCTGGATGGAAATCGCGTCCCTGCCGACCCGCGCGATCGCCCCCCCACTCCGCCCGGAGCGGGAGGCGTGCTCATCTACGGTCGGGTGGCCGGCATCCAGCAAGGAGAGACGTGGCGGGGCGTCCTGACCGCGCCGGGCAAGCCCGTGCTCGAGCTGGATGACCGTCCCGAGGTCCGGGCCTTCGCGATCGACACCGTCGTGGCCAAGACGCTGGGGACCGGGCAGGTCCAGTCGGCCCCCCTGCTGCGGCGGTATGCCGATTCGGCGTACGCGTCCCACGGAAATTACGGCGTCACGTACGAACTCGAGCTCCCGCTCGTTCATGCGGGTGAGCATCCGCTCGACGTCGCCCTGTTCTTCGATTCGCCCGGAAAGCCAGGAACGGGCCCCAGCCGTGTTTTCCGCGGCGAGGTCGAGGTCCGGGAGGGGGCCCGGGTCCAGCGGTTTCACATCAGCCAGCGGTCAGGAGACCTCGGGGACATCCCCATTTTCGAGGCCCGCATGCGTCCCGGGGATACCCGGCAGGTCAAGGTCCGGCTGGTGATCCCGGCCGACATCACTCCGGCACAGGCCTTGCGGCTCCAGACGCGTCCGACGGCCCAGGTCAACCGGCTGCGGATGCGGCGGCTGTTTCCTGACCGGTGAGTCGTTCGCTGTAGAACCGGGTCATGTAGAGAGTCTTCACCCGAGCCTGCACGCGGCCGCCGTGGTAGACGTACCCGAGGACCCGTTTACCGGCCATCAGGCTGGCCATGCGCTCCTGCATCCACGGACCCCACTTCGGGGGCGTGCGGATGACGACGAGGTGGCGCATCTGCCGCATGCGCAGGTCTTCAGGCAGGTGATAGACCACCCACCGGTAGCGATGGAGCAGATCTTCGGGCAGGGTCGGCCGCTGGTCCTGCACGGGGGACAGTCCCGTCAGCAGGACCAGGTCTCCGAGATGCGTGGGACGGAAGGTTCCGGGAGGCGGCGCCTCTCCCCCGTCATCCGTTTCCTCGAGCATCGCCGGCAGCGGGCTCTCTTCTCCTCCGAGGTCGACCACGAGCACCCTCCCGCCGTCACGGAGCAGCGAGATGGCAAGGGCAGCGGTCACGGCCGCCGTGGACGTCTGGGGAGTCGGGCCCGTCACGGCGATTTCCCGGGTCAGCTGGCCACCCGTTCGTGACAGCCGCTGGAAGAAGTGGCTGAGGGCCTGACAGGGGGGGCTCAACCACTCCATGAAGCGGCCGCCCTGGCCGAGACTCGCCGGCAGGATGCCGAGCACCGGGATACCCTGGTGGTCCGGAAGGGCGATGGGGTTACGTTTCTTTCGCCGGAACAGCACCAGCAGGAGCAGCAGGGCTCCGGTGCCGGCCACCGGGATTGCCCGGACCGAGGCAGGCGCCTCCGACCGTGGTCCCGCGGCGAGGGCAGGAGGAGCGGGGCGGTCGATGCCCACCGATGCCGCGAGGCCCGAGGCCTGGATCTCCTTTTCGACCTGGGCCTCGAGGGCCTCATGAACCCTCAGGGTCTCCTGCCCACTGGCCTCGACCTCCGCCCGGACCACCACTCCTCCGGGCACGGGATCGATGGCGATGAGTTGCAGATGTTCCCGCAGGTCCGAGGGAACGGCCTGAAACAGTCCAGGCAGCCAGGCCATCTGCGCTTCCTCGGCCCAGAGGACCGACGGAGCGGGGGCCGGGCTCGCCAGGCGCTTCACGCGGATCTCTGTACCCAGGGCGAGAACGGGATCGCAGAAGGCGAGGAACCCGGAGAGACCCAGGACGAGCGCGACTCCCTTCATCGGGTCACACCAGAGCCTTGGCTCCCGCCTCGAGGCGCAGCAGATTCGCCTTGTCCGTCCGCTCCCAGGGGAGGTCGAGGTCGGTGCGACCGAAGTGCCCGTAGGCTGCCGTCTGGCGATAAATGGGCCGCCGCAGATCGAGTGCGCGGATGATGCCGGCGGGCCGCAGATCGAAGTGTGCCTTGACGAAATCTTCGATGAGGCGTTCATCGATCCGGGCGGTCCCCTGACAATCGACCATGATGGAGGTGGGCCTGGCCACTCCGATGGCGTAACTGACCTGCACCTCGCAGCGGTCGGCGAGGCCAGCCGCGACGACGTTCTTGGCGACGTAGCGTGCCGCATAGGCCGCGGACCGGTCCACCTTGGTGGGGTCCTTGCCGGAGAAGGCCCCGCCGCCGTGACGGGCATAGCCCCCGTACGTATCGACGATGATCTTGCGCCCCGTCAGGCCGGCATCGCCCATCGGCCCACCGACGACGAACCGACCGCTCGGATTGATCAGGAAACGGGTCCCGTCGATCAGGTCCGCAGGCACGACCTCCCGGATGACATGCTCGATGATGTCAGCCTCGATCTGCACAGGATCGACCTCGGGGGCGTGCTGGGTCGAGACCAGGACGGTGTCGACGCGAACCGCCCGATCGCCCTCGTACTCGACCGTGACCTGGGTCTTCCCGTCCGGACGCAGGTAGGGCAACACGCCGGTCTTGCGGACCTCGGTCAGACGCCGCGCCAGGCGGTGTGCCAGCGAGATCGGCAGCGGCATCAGTTCGGGCGTCTCGTTGCAGGCATACCCGAACATCAGTCCCTGGTCACCTGCGCCGACCTGCTCGATCTGCGCGTCCTGCTCCTCGGAGAGGATGCCGGTTCCCCGGACCTCCAGGGAGGTGTCCACGGCACCGGCGATGTCGGGGCTCTGCTTGCCGATGGCCAGCAGCACCCCGGCCGTCTCCGCGTCGAATCCGAACTTCGCGCGCGTGTACCCGATCTCGGTGATGGTTTTCCGGACCAGCGCTGCGATGTCGACCTGGGCGGTGGTCGTGATCTCGCCCGCGACCAGCACCAGGCCGGTCGTCACCGTCGTCTCGCAGGCCACCCGGCCCATCGGGTCCTGCGCCAGGATGGCGTCCAGTACGGCGTCGGAGATCTGGTCGCAAATCTTGTCGGGGTGCCCTTCCGTGACGGACTCG
Source organism: bacterium (assembly GCA_035285805.1). Classification (GTDB taxonomy): domain Bacteria; phylum Cyanobacteriota; class Sericytochromatia; order S15B-MN24; family UBA4093; genus JAYKJE01. The sequence goes on from JAYKJE010000021.1 coordinate 312,803, forward strand.
GAAGTGAACAGTCTTCGGCGTGCTGTCATGCGGTTTCCTTGCAGGCCCGGGACGACGGCTGGCGCCATCCCTGGTGTGACGGGCGACACTTCGGGTGAGCATCTCTGCATAGCACGCTCGTCATGGTGCCGTCAATCAAGGTGTCCGGGCGGCGATCGGGCCCATGCTAGACTGATGGCTGCTCGTGAAAGGATTTCCCGTGCCCGCCCCCTCCATCCCGGACCTCGAACCCCACCTGCAGGCCGCTCTGCGCTTGCATGCCGAGGCTCTCGTCATCGACGCGCATGCGGACACGCTTGACCGGGTTCTCGTCGAGGGGCACGGGTTCATCGACACCTGCGAGGACTTCCACATCGATCTCCCGCGCGTCCGATCGGCGGGTGTCAACCTCCAGGTGCTGTCCCTGTGGTGTCCCCCGGACCTGACGGGGGACCAGCCCCTCGTCCGGAGCCTGTCCATGATCTCCGCCTTCGAGCGCATGCGACGCGAATCGTCGGACGTCCGGCTCATCTCACGGGTACGGGACCTGGCCGTGGAGCGACCGGGCTTCGCCTTCTCGTTCGAAGGCGCGGAGCCGCTGGGGGCTGATCTCGGGCGTCTCGAGGTCTTCCATCGCCTGGGGTTACGGATGATCGGCCTCACGTGGAACGGTCGCAATGCCTTCGCCGACGGTCAGCGAGTCGGCGATCGCCCCGGTGGCCTCACGCGTCTGGGCCATCAACTCGTCGAGCGCATGCAGGAACTCGGGATCGTGCTCGACCTGGCGCACATCGCCGAGCCCGGCTTCTGGGATGCCATCCGCGACCACGGGGGGCCCAAGGTCGTCTCGCATGCGAATGCGGCCAGGCTCCATCCGCATGTCCGGAACCTCTCAGATGAGCAACTCGAGGCGATCGCGGCCAGCGGCGGAGTGGTCGGCGTCACCTTCGTCCCCGGCTTCCTCGGGCACGAGGGTGTGGACGTGGGGACCGTCGCAGATCACATCGAGCACATGTGGCATGTCATGGGTGATGAGCACGTCGGGCTGGGGTCCGACTTCGATGGCATCACCCGCACGCCTGTCGGTCTCGGTCACCTGGGCGAGTTGTCGCACCTGACGGCCGAACTGCTGCGTCGGGGGCATCGCGAGGAACGGATCGTCCGCCTGCTAGGTGGGAACTGGGCCCGGGTCTTCCGGGCCGTCTGGGGCGCCTGAGCGCCGGGAGGTCCCGATGACGAGCCAACGTCCGAGCCGGGTCGCCATCGTCTGGGGTGGCACGTCTTCCGAGCGGGAGGTTTCCGGCTGGTCTGCCGGCATGGTCCGGGAGCATCTCGACCCGCAACGCTTTCCCGCCGAGCTGGTCGATCTGTCCGAGGTCGGTCCCGGCAGGCGCTGGGATCTGACGACGCTCGCCCAGCACTTCGATGTCGCCTTCCTCGTCTGCCACGGGGGCGCGGGCGAAGATGGTACCTTCCAGGGCCTGCTCGAGCTCATCGGGATGCCGTACACGGGCTCCGGTGTCCTCGCCTCGGCCCTCGCCATGAACAAGATCCGGACGAAGCAGGTGCTCCGTCAGGTCGGTCTGCCCACGCCCGACTGGGAGGCGATCGACCTGCGGTTGACGGACGGTGCCGGGATCGAGGCCTGGAAGTCGCGGCTCGGGGCGACCCTCGGGTTCCCCCTCGTCCTGAAGGCCGATCACCAGGGATCCAGCGTGGGTATCGCCATCGTGTCCGATGACGCGGCCCTGCAAGCGGCCTGGCCCGAGATCGCCGCGCTCGGTCCCGAGATCCTCGCGGAGCGCTTCATTCCGGGAGTCGAGGTCACGGGTGGGGTCGTCGGAGGGGGCCACATCGAGGCGCTGCCGGTGGTCGAGATCATCCCGGCTTCCGGGTGGTTCGATTTCGAGGCCAAGTATCGCTCGGAAGGGACCCGGGAGATCGTGCCGGCCCGCCTGGATCCCGCCCTGACCGTGCGGGTCCAGGAACTGGCGGTGGCGGCCCACCGGGCGCTCGGGTGCTGGGGCATGTCCCGCACGGACATGCGCATCGATGCGGCGGGTGAGGTCTGGCTCCTCGAGACCAACACGCTTCCCGGCATGACGGCGCAGAGCTTGCTGCCCCGTGCCGCGCGCGCGGCGGGCTGGACGCTCGGGGACCTGTGTGACCGGCTGATCGAGACGGCCCTCGAGCGCCACGGAGAAGGGCGTCTCGGCGCCGGGGCCGTCACGGGATGATGGCGCCCCTGCCCATGCTCCTTTCGGGAGGGTTGCTGGCGGGCCTGCTTGGCCTGGCCCTGGCCGTCCGTCGCCGCGAGCAAGGTTTCTGGCTGCTCTCGGCCGTCGCGCTCGCGCTGGGAGGCTGGCTGGCGCTGGTGAGGGGGACTCCGGCTGCCTGGGGCCTCGTCGTCTTCATGGCCCTGCTCGCGCTCGCCGGTTGTACCGTGGAAAGCCTGTCGGAGCGCCTGAGGTGGACCCGCGGCCTCGTCGGTCACCAGGATGCCATGGCCGCGATCGTCGGTAGCATGGTGGCCCTGTTCCTCGTCCCCGGTCCGCTGGCCATGATCGCCGGGACGTTCCTGGGAGTCCTGGTCGTGCGAGTCCGATCGGCTCGCGGGGCGTTCATCGCGCTCCTGCGCGACACCCTTCGCACCTCCTACGCCATGCTCGGGGCAGCAGCCCTCCGGGTGCTGCTCGGGGTGGTCTTGCTCGAGAGCCTGCTACGGCTCATGCCGAGGTTCTGACGTCATCTTCCGTTGACGGGAGTCTCGCGGGGGCTTCATGCGGGTAACCTAGTATCGGCATCACGGTCGATGAAACGGGGGAACTTCATGTCCGTCAATCGCGCTCGCCTCCCGGGATGGTCCGCCTGGTCGCTCGTCATGGTCCTGCTCGCCGCGCTCCCGGTGCATGCCGCGGAGGATCCGGGATGGCCCCGTAACTTCCACCAGGTCGAGGACCATCTCTGGCGGGGCGGGAAGATCGAGAGCCGCGAACAGCTCCGCCGCCTCCGGGACGAACTCGGGGTGAGGACCGTGATCTGTCTGGCCCGGGATTCGCTCGGCCCGCGCGGGCAGAACGAGCTCGACTGGGCCCCGGAACTCGGGATGCAGGTCGAGACGTGTTACCTGGGTGATCAGCCTCCCCCCGGAGACCGATGGAAATCGGTCCGCGATCGCATGCGGGCGGGCGATGTCTACGTGCACTGCAAGTGGGGGGCCGACCGGACCGGTGCCATCGTGTCGCGCTACCGCCAGGAGGTCCAGGGCTGGACGCCGCGGCAGGCCTTCGAAGAGGCCCTCCGGTACGGCTTCAAGCCCTGGCTGGGGGATCTCCGGGTCTGGATGGGCGTCGAACGCGGGTCCGTGAAGGCACCGGTTCGCAAGCGGGCGTGATCGCACCGCGCTGGATGGGGACGTGACCTTGCCGTTACCACAGCCGCCGACCGCACGGCGTTCCAGCATCTGGATGCTCCTGCTGACGGTGCTGGCTGGCTGTCCCGCCCCGGGGCCCTCGCCCGGGGCCAAGGGGTCTCCGCCCCCCCTTCCTGGTCGCCCGCTCGCGATCGCCGACCTGCCCGGGTGTCCCGCACCACCCGTGGTCGGCTCGGCCCGCGATCGCTCGGAGCTGGCCGAGCTCATGGACCGGCAGACCCGCCGGACGGCAGCGGCACGCACGGCCTTCGATCGCTGGCAAGCCGAGGGACTGCCACTCGCCTACAGTGCCCGCACCGACGAATATCTCATCGAGGGCCGCTTCGTGCCCCCACGCGCCGCCCGTGCCCTCGCGATGGTGCACGTCGCCGTGCACGATGCGCTGCTCGCCGCGGCCCGCGACCAGGCCCGCTACCGCCGGGGGGGGCCTTGGCTCCGGGCACCGCGCCTCGCCACGGCGGACGTGCGCGTGAGCCCCTGGCGCTACCCCTCGGAGGCGGCCGTCGTCGCCGGGGCGTGGGAAGCGATCATGGTTTCCCTCCTGCCCGATGCGAGTGCCTCGATCGTTCGCGAGGCGGCCGAGGCCGTCGAGGCCGAGCGCGATCTGGGGATCTCGACGGCTTCGGACCTCGAGGCGGGCCTGGCGCTCGGTCGCGAGGTGGGTGCCCGGGTGGTCCGTCTCCGCGCCGAAGACGGTGCCACGCAGCCGCCGACGGGCAGTCTCGTGCCTGCCCCGGGTCGGTGGGGCCACCCGTCGGCGATGGAACCGCACGCCGGTTCTTGGCGCCCCTGGTGGATCGGGCTGGGCGATCGATTTCGCCTGACGGGGATCGCGACGGCCTCGGAGGCCCTCCGGACCGAGCTGGAGGAGGTGCGCCGCGAGGTGGAAAGCCTGGATCGGTTTCCCTGGAAGCTCGAACAGGCCACCTACTGGAACTTCGATGTACCGGCGATCCTCTGGTCGCAGGAGGCCCGACGCTTGCTGCGCCTGCGCCCGACCTCGGATCTCGTCCGGGCAAGGGTCCTCGCGGAGCTCGCGACGACCGAGGCCGATGCGTTCATCTCGGCCTGGGACACCAAATACACGGTCCTCCGTCCCCGGCCGGCGATGCTCGATTCCGGCCTGCAGGCCCGGATGCCGTTCGCCACTCCGCCTCACCCGTCGTTTCCGTCGGGACACGCCGTCGCCTCGGCTGCCGGCGCCTGGTACCTCTCGCAGGTCTTTCCCGCCGAGCAGCGGCACCTGAACGACCTGGCCAACCAGGCCGCGATGTCGCGGCTGTATGCCGGGATCCACTTCGCGAGCGACAACCTCGCTGGACTCGATCTCGGCAAGCGGGTCGGGCAGTCCGTCCTCGAGGCGCTTCCCGAGCCGCCACCCGTGCTGCGACCCTGATGCGCCTCCAGCGCGGTGTGCGCCGCAGAGGTCCCACGCTGATGTTCCTGGGCGGGCTCATGCTCGCGGGCTGTGGGTCGGGACCTGCGCGTTTCGACCTTGTCGGGGGCCCCGGGACGCCGTCGGGCCCCGTGGCCACGGTCGGGGGCGAGGGCACCCCTCTCCGGGGCTCCCCGGCTCTCGCGGACACGATGCCTGCGCTACCCGCCGGCTGGCTCGGTCAGGCGAACTGGTGGGAGGATTTCGAGCAGGGCACGGCCTCCTGGTCGCTGCAGGTGACGGTCGGACGGGGTTCGTGGCGCGTCGAGCGTTTCGGTGCGTGTGGCGCGGCCCTGGTGGTCCGCCTCACCGGGGCGGGCGAGGCGATCGCCGACGTGCCCCTGCCGTCGGGCGTCCTCGCGGGCAGTCGCTTCCGGGCCTGGCTGGCCGGCCATGGCAGCGCCCGGGCCTCCGTGTCGCTCAGGGATGTGCGCCGCTCGACGGTGCTCTGGGAAGGCGACGGGACGCCCGGATACCAGCCCGTCCCGATCCTTGCCCGGTGTGACGCCTCATTCGAACCGTTCACCCGGCTCGTCTGGCGGGTTCGGGCCTCCGGTTCGTCGGCCGTCGTGCTCGACGATCTGGCGGAGCTTCAGCCGACGTCCTGAGGGACCCGGGCCAGACAGCCTTCGAAGCCCCTGCTCAGCTCCTCGCGGTCGAGGTGGCGCCCGATGAACACCAGGACGTTCCGGCGCGCTTCTCCGGGTTGCCACTCGGGGCCGGGAGCGTGGTCGAACAGCATGTGCACCCCCTGGAAGACCATCCGGCGCGCCTGCCCCGAGAGGTCGAGCAGGCCCTTGAAGCGGAACAGGTCCGGACCGCGCGACTGGAGCAGGCCACTCATCCAGCGGTTGAACGCCGCCGGATCGACCTGGCCGGGCATCGTCAGGCTCACCGATACCACCTGCTCGTCATGACGCGACGTCCCGGCCTCATGGTCGTGGTCGCATCCGGGCGCGCAGGATTCCCCGTGGTCGTGCTCGGCCTCGTGCGCGTGGCCATGTGCATCGTGCTCCGGTAGCGCTTCGAGGTGTTCAAGCACGCGGTCGAGCTCGAAGCTGCGCCGGTCGAGGACGTCGTCGAGGGCGACGGCGCCCCGGCTGGCGCGGATCATGTGAGCCCCGGGGCGGATCTGCCGGACCGTGCGTTCGACGCCGTCGAGGGCCTCGGGAGAGACGAGGTCGCTCTTGTTCAGGACGACCACGTCCGCGAAGGCCAGCTGGGTCCGGACCTCGGGGCTCCGGTCGAGCTGCTGCTGGAGGTGGACGGCATCCACCACCGTCAGGATCGCATCGAGCCGGAAGTGGCTCTGGATCTCGGCATCCGTGAAGAAGGTCTGGACCACCGGCCCCGGGTCGGCCACGCCGGTGGTCTCGACCCAGACGTGATCGAAGCGATCCCGGCGCCTGAGCAGGTTTCCGAGGATCCGGATGAGATCGCCGCGCACGGTGCAGCAAAGGCATCCGTTGTTCATCTCGAAGATCTCTTCCTGGGCCCCGATCACGAGGGCCTGGTCGATCCCGGCTTCGCCGAACTCGTTCTCGATGACGGCGATCCGCTTGCCATGGTCGGCCGTCAGGACGTGGTTGAGAAGGGTCGTCTTGCCGGCCCCGAGGTAGCCGGTCAGGACCGTCACGGGGATGCGATCGTCGATTTCCAGGGTCATGGGGCCCATCCTCTGTGCATGTGCCGGGTGAACGGGTCAGGACGACGGCGTATCGCGGCCGGACAAGAGGGCCACGCCCCCATCCACGCAGCCGGCGGCCAGGTAGCGATCATCGCTGGACCAGGCGAGCGCCGAGGCCCCGTCGTGCAGGGCCACGGCCATCCGGGGTTCGAGGCCCCGATCGAATCTCCAGACCATCACGACGGCATCTGAGGCCCCGGAGGCCACGAGCGGGCCCCGATGCTGGGCCGCCAGCGCCTCGAGAGGTTTGCTGTGCCCCTCCATGATCCGGGGCGTGCGGCCTTCGGGGCCGGCGCCCGAGCAGTCCCAGACCGTCACGCAGTCACTGCCGCCGGTCGCGAGCCAGCGACTCGAGACATCCCAGGCGAGCTGCTGCACCTTTTTCGGGTACCCGCTCATCTGCAGGGGCGTGCGCGATCCGGGCATCCAGAACTGCATGGTGCGGTCGTGGTCGCCGGTGGCCAGGAAGCGCCCGTCCGGGCTCCAGGTCACGAGGTGACAGACCCCGGAGTGTTCGCGGAGCTCCTGGGGTTCGTCGACGAACGGTGTCCACAGGGCGATCGCCCCCGGGACCGCCACCGCGAGCTGCTTGCTGCCGGGTTTCCATGCGAGATCCACGATGCCGCGAGGCAGGGGGCCCACGGCCCGGTGCAGCGACCCGTCGGGTTTCCAGAACGTCAGATGGCGGCCGGCCGCACTGGCGAGGAACTTGCCCTCGGACTGCCAGGCCACCCGGGTCCCCCAGCCGTCGCCGCTGGGCAGGGCACGAGTTTCGCCCGTCTCGACGTGCCAGAGTCGGACGTGCCCGTCATGCCCGATGCTGGCGAGCCAGTCCCCGCGAGGCTGCCAGGCCAGCTTCTCCGTGCCGCCCTCGTGACCGGGGAGACGGGCCACGACCTCCCCCGAGCCGGCATCGACCACGAGGATGGGGCCGCTGATCGAGGCGATCGCCACCCAGGGGCGGGAGGCATGCCAGGCCAGGTCTTGCACGTGGTCGCCCACCGTGAAGGTGTGGAGCACCTCCCACGCCGGGATATCGAGCGTGGACATCCCGGTTCAATCCACGATGAGGCGACGCACGACGTGGTTGCCCCGGTCGCAGATGAGCAGGCTGCCATCCGGCAACACCGTCAGTCCCGCCAGCGCATTGGACAGCTGGACGCTCCGGGCATCGCCGTCCACGGCATCGAGGCCATGGCGCGCGACGGTCGTGACCTGGTCCGTGGAGAGGTCGATCATGCGGATCGCCCGGTTCATGGTGTCCGTCACGTAGAGGCGATTCCGGACGGCATCCAGCGCGAGCCCGCCCCAGACGTTCGTGAAGACCTGACGCTGGGAGATGTTGTCGGCGAAGTGGAACTTCGCCGACCGGCGCGGCCCATCCTGGAACCCGACCACCCCGGTATCTGAATAATACCGGACGGAATCCGTGGCCTCGTCGGATGGCCTGACCGAGCCTGATGCCACGGTTCCGGCGTAGGTTTCGACGAGACCATCGCGGAAGCTACCGGTCACGGGAGCCACGGCGCGACGGATGACGTTGTTGAGGTTGTCGTAGATGTAGAGTTCCTGGTTATTCCCTGCGCGCCGCCAGGCGACACTGAGCGGGCGATTCAGAGAGGCCCGGAGACTTGCGCTCGCGCCGGCGGGTTGATCCAGGACCCGTCCGAGCTCGACGGGAGCGTCGGAGTAGCCGTCACCGATGAGCGTCTCGACTTCACCCGTGGTCCTGATCATCCGGATCCGGTTGTTGCGTCGATCGGCGACGTAGAGGTTCCCGCTTTCGTCAAAGCACAGGCCTGCGGGGTCACGGAAGCGTGCCTCGGCGAGAGGCCCGTCTTGATAACCGCTCAGGTCATCGTATTCGTCATCCGGAGTGTGGTCTCCGAGGCGATACAGCCGGTCAGCCAACATGGCCCGTCCGAAATAGGTTCCGGGCACCCGGCACAGGAAGGAGATGTAGGGACTCGCATTGAAGGTCATGGCGAGATTGCCGTGGACATCGGACCGGACCTCCCGGATGTCGTCGATCCTCAAGCCCTGAGCCAGTTCCGAGCCGTCCGGACTGAGCTGGTAGTCCCGGCGGGCGGTGGGGTCACCCAGATTCTCGCCGATGAACGGGAACAACAGGCCATCCGACCGGACCTTGCGCAGGCGCCAGCCCTCTCCTTCGGCCACGATCACCGAGCTGGGATCGCTTCCATCGACCGTCACGGCCGTCGGCCCGAGCACGACCGCATCGACCGACCGGGTAGAGGTTTCCACGATGGAAACCTGGTTCAGGAAGCGTCCGGCGTGAGTCACGAGGGGGCGTATCGGGTCTGCGAACCAGGCTTTACAGAGATCCCGTGCGGGGCGATCGACGGCCAGAAACCGCGATACGAAGGTGTTCGCCAGTTCCTGTTCCGATCCGGCCACGAAGGTCGGGGCCTCCGGGTCGCCGGGTGCCTGCAGGATTCCGTTCGAGATGGCCTCCGCGGTTCGATCGATCAGGGTGAGGAGATCGACTTCCTGGCCTGGACGGGCAAGCACGCCATCGACCTCGATGCCGCGGCTCCTGGACAGGGCGCGCAGGCACTCGATCACATAGCTCGAGGCGATCCCCACCTGGATGGGGCCAGCCTGGGACGTGTTCCCGAAGCCCGCCAGCCGGCGATTTCCAGGCAGCATGATTCTCGGGAGCACCTGAAGCCTCGCCGGAAAGACCGCCGGGGTCTCGAAGATGAATTTGCCGTTCTCCGGCTTGACCCGTGCAGAAATGAGGGCCTGCTGTCCGGAAGCATCCTGGACGACCATGTAGCGGCCCCTGGCATCCGTGAAGAACACCGCGGCAAAGCCCGCCTCGAGTTTTTCCGCCTCCGGGACTTCCCCGCGGACGGCCACGGCCTCTCCGTCTGCCACGGACAGGATGACGTAGTCTCCCTCGGCCCGGAAGGAGGGCTCACTCGCTCCGGTCTGCAAGGGGGGCTGCGTTCCCGGGTTTCGAACCGCCGTCGGCGGCGCGGACTGGCAGGCCGACAGGGCCAGGGAAACGGCGAAGGCGAATCTCGTGGAAGTGCGAACGAAGGTTGTCACGGCTGCACCCTCTCCTGGTACAGGAAGCTGGACCAGAGCTTCCGCAGACGCGAGGACAGTTCCTCGTTGAACAGGATGTTCCCGGCTGGATCGCGTGCGAGCCAGTAAGGTCTCGAGATGTAGACTCGACGAGCTTCCCCGTCCCCGATGGCCGAGAAGGGAATCTTCCAGGCCGGCTTGTCGAGGAACGCCGGATCACCCGCCAGGATCCAGGATCTGCCCGTGCCGAACGGATCTACCGTCCGGATGAGGCGGTTGTCCGAATCGCCCAGATAGACCGCCGTGGAGCGACTCGCGGGAATCAGCTGGTGCGGGTAGTTGAGGTGCACGCGCGCAACCTCGGCCCCGTTCTCTACGGTCCCGTCGACCGGCAAAGCACGCCGTACCTGACGCAAGCCGTCGTACGGACCGGCTTCACCGACGACCCGCCGCGAGGTGCCCGACACGAGGTTGATGTCCACGATGCTGTGGTTGGCGGTATCCGAGACCAGCAGGTGCGGGATGCCCCCGTCCTCCCGGTACAGGCTGTCGACCGGGCCGTTGAAGCGCAGGCTCCCGGAGGCCTCCGGGTCGTTCGTGAGCGCGCTGGAATCGTTCACGGCGCCCACCTGGCCGGCGACCAGCGAGACCCTCGCGCGCAACGATACCGATGCCGATGCCGGATCGACTCCGTCCAGGCGCCAGACCGAATGAGTTAACCCGTCACAGATGATCATGTTGTAGTTCGGACCGAGGGCCGTACCCGGTTTGATCAGCAAGGCATCCGCAACCTCGATGGCGTCCGACGCACCCGGTGCGGAGAGGAAGCTCTCGGTGTAGGGGAAGAACAACCAGCCCGGGTTGTTCCATTGCCAGGTCACTTCAGCCCTGCTGTCCGTTCCGTACCAGTCAGGCACATCGGTCAGCAAGGAGGGGAGAGGCCTGGCCGGATCGAGCAGCCCGACCCACGTCCCGTTGTCTCGGTCCGAATTGCCGAACAGGAGCTTGCCGTCAACCCACCGGAGGAAGTTTGTCCGGGTCAGGGGCAGGCCGGGGCCCCGGGAGAGTTGACTCACCAGCGGCTCCCAGACTCCCGTGGCCGGATTCCGCTTCCGCAACTCGTAGTTGGTGTTGGACAGGAACTGGGCATAGACGGAGCCCCGTTCATCCACCGTGATGCCCTGGTTGCTGGAGCCACCGATCGCCCCCGTCTCGAGGCTGGTCACGGCCAGTGGCCGGTACTTGAGGTCGGGGGCATCCGGATCACGCTTGATCGTCCGGAGCAACTCGACCCAGGCATCGGAGAGGCGGTAGTCCGGTTGCTCGCCATCGGGGGTGGTGCCGATGGCCACCACGTACTTCTGGCGCAGGACAGGAATCCGGCTGACGGCAAGGTCCTCCAGCTGGAAGCTCGCCACCACCGCGTCGCGCGTGAGCCACTCGTCCGTGAGGCTTTCGACGATCGAGAGCTTGGCGCGGACATCCGCTCGCGCGACGACCTCCTCGATCGTGAAACCGAACTCTTCACCCTTGGAGCGCAGGAACTCCGTGACCAGGGTGGTGGCCAGCGTGACCTGCTTGCCGGCCACGCGTCGCGACGCAGCATCCACGCTGCCCGAGGCCTCGTCGGGCCGCACGATGGCCGTGAGGCGCCGATCGCCCCGCATCAGCACGTTGACGATGACCGAGTCGGTGGCGGGAAGGCCAAGCTCGAATCGACCTTCGGCATCCGTGAGGGCCGCGAACAGCCGTCGGTCGCTCTGGCGAACGTAGATGCGATCGCCGGGCGTCGTCAGGTAGACGAACCCGTTGGTCACACCGGCACTTGCCACGGCCTGGACGCGGTAGGCGCCTGCCTGGTTAGAGACGAGGCCACTGCTGTTGTTCGAGATGAGGCTGCCGGCATTGTTCGCGACGAGCCCACTGCTGTTGTTCGAGATGAGGCTACCGGCGTTGTTGGCCACCAGCGTGGCAGGGCCCCGGGCGATACCCGCCAGGCTGCCTGCCTGGTTCGAGACCAGGTAGGAGGGTGGCAGGAGGCCCTCGGGCAGCACGGCATTCGGATCCCGGAAGGTGGGCAACGGAGGGATGGGTGCCGACGGGGAAGTGCGGGGTTCGAACGGGTTAGCCGGTGGCTCGCCGGAACCGGGACCAGCCGTGCTGCCGGTTTGAGCGGTCGGGAACGGCCAGAGTCCCGGGCAACCCGACAGGGTTCCCGCCAGCATGAGCCAGGCCAGGGCATGCTTTTTCACGTGCGAGGCCACCTTTCACGGAACGTCAACAATCTGAATGCTTGTTACCCGGTTCGTTTCAGGTTCAATCCTGCGCCTTGCTCGCCCGGCCGCAGGGTCTGCTAAACTTCATCCTCGGTCCCGCACGTGCGGGTGACAGGAATCGTCCGCGCATGACTCATCCGATCGCCTCTCCCGTCCTCGTCGAGGCCGTCAGCAAGCAATATCCGCCTCGAGCGGGGCGCGACCCCCTCCTCGCGGTTCAGGAGGTGAGCTTCCAGGTTGCGCCGGGCGAGGTGCTGGCCCTGCTCGGACCCAACGGGGCCGGCAAGACGACCACCATCAAGATGATCGCCGGTCTGCTGCGCCCGACCGCCGGGCGTATCACCCTGAGCGGGGTGGACGTCGCCTCGGACCGCAGCCGGGCGGTCAGCACCCTCGGTGCCGTGCTCGAAGGTAATCGGAATCTCCACTGGAAGCTCACGGTTCGCGAGAATCTCGCTTATTTCGGTGCCCTCAAGGGGGTGCGCGACGTCCGCCGCCGGTCGGACCTGCTCGTCGACCAGCTCGACCTGGGATCGCACGTGACGAAGCGCGTCGGAGAACTCTCCCGGGGGTTGCAGCAGCGAGTGGCGATCGCCATCGCCCTGCTCGGGGAACCCCGCGTCCTGCTGCTCGACGAGCCGACCCTGGGGCTCGACGTGCTGGCCGGGCGCCAGTTCCAGCAGTCCGTCAAGGAGATCGCCCGGAGCGGGGCCGCCATCATCCTGACGACTCACCAGATGGAGGTTGCCCAGGCCCTGTCCGACCGCGTCGCCATCATCGCCGGAGGCCGCCTCGCGACGCTCGATTCCCTGGGGCAACTGCTCGAGGCCCATCGCACGCCGGGCTACGAGATCCGGATCCGAGGCGTCGTGCCCGCGCCTCTCCTCGAGACCTTGGCCGGGCGAGGCGTCACTCCTCTCGAAGCCGACGAGTCGGGCCTCACGGGCCTCAGCGTTCCCGAGGGCCACCCGGAGTGGCTGTACGAGGTTCTCGACGGTTTGCGGGCCGAGCGCCTCGAACTCGTCCGGGTCCAGCAACAGGCGGTGGATCTCGAGGAGGTCTACCGGCGGATCGTGAAGGAGCTGCCCTGATGTCGAATCTGGCTACCCTGTTCGGGGCCGAGCTCCGGCGCGAATGGATCCTGGTCTTCCGGTATCCTCTCGAACTCGTCAGCCGACTCATCTGGAACCTGGGCTTCGCGCTGATGATCTATTACGGTTTCAACGCGATCGGATCCGGGGGCGGCCAGGCGCTTCCGGGCTTCCAGGATGGCCAGCTTGGTCGGCTGCTCGGCATGCTCGTCACCTACATCGCGATGAACGGCCTCAACAACGCGGTCGAGCTGATCAACCAGGAGACCCAGACCGGGACCCTCGAGCAGGCGGCGCTCAGCCCGCCTCCGCTCTGGGTCATCCTGGTCATGCGGGACCTGGCGAGCTACGTCGAGATGATCCTGCGATTCGCGCTGGTGCTCGGCATCGCCACGCTCCTGACGGGCGTGCGGTTTCACCTGGACGTGCCGGCCCTGTTCGTCATCCTCACGCTGATGTACCTGGGTCTGGAGGGTATCGGCCTCATCCTGGGCGGAGGAGCCCTGCTCTACAAGCGTGTCGGGACCCTGACGCAGTTCGCCGCGATGCTGGTCTTCGGCCTGTCGATCCTGCCGCTCGAGGGCCTTCCGACCTGGATGAAGGGGTTCGTGGACGTGTTCCCGTTCACGCAGGCTCTCGTCCTGCTGCGGCGCAGTGCCGTGTCCGGCGAATCGTTGGCCGCGATGGCCACCCAGGGGACGCTGCCGGCACTGGCCCTGACGTCCTGCATTTACCTGGCGATAGGCCTCGTGCTGTTCGCCCGGATGGAGCGAGTTGCCCGCGAGCGCGGCACGCTCAACCAGTACTGAACCCGGTCCCTCAGATACGCGGACGCCGGGTCCGGTCGTAGCCCGTGAGCTCGACGTACCCCTTTCCCGTCACGTCGGGGCGTCCCGGACGGCGAGATGTCACGCTCACGGCACCTTCCCAGTACGCCACACCCGTCGAGGCCGTCGTCACGAGCTCCTGATCGGCCAGGCGGGGGGTGATCGTGAACTCCGTGGCCTCGCCCGGCACAGCGATCTGCCAGCCGGCCGGATACGTCGCCCCGGTGTGCGGGCTCGTCCATCGCGAAGTCGGCCGGACCCGGAAGTCGGCCAGGTTCAGATGGCGGGCATGTCCGGAGCGGTCGATCCAGGTGCCGCTCGACTGGGGCACCACGCTCCCGTCCGCCCGGCGCAACAGGTAGAACATGGCCTCCTGGCCGTCGTCGAGCTGGAGACTGAACCAGTCCCATCCGACCTCGTCCGACGCCATCTGGTTCGAGCCCCATTCGTGGTCCATCCAGGCCTGGACCTTCACCCGTTGGCGCTGCTGGCCCCGGCTGAGGACGCCCGTTCCCAGCAGGCGTGAGAACGAGACGTAATGCGAGGCCTGCCCATGTCCCGCCGACTTCGCGCTCACTCCGTCCACTCCATGGACGACGGGGGGTTTCGCCGGACGCAGGTCGAGCTCGAGGCGGGTGTCGCCTTCGCCCGCCACCAGCAGGTGACGGTCACCCACCAGGCGCATCGACCAGTCCTGCTGCCGGACGTCGTAGCGGTCGGAACGCGCGTGGGCGAGCCCCGGCACGGATCGGGCCCGGCGTTCGGCCACCTGGAAGGTGCCGGCCCGGTGGTCCGTCAGCGTGAAGTGGCCGAACTGGACGTCCCGGGCATCCCAGCGGAGGCCGGGTCGCGGAAGCTCGCGACGCAATCCTGCCCGGAAACACGTGAGCTGGAAGCCCCACTCCTGGCCATCGACACCCGCGAGGTGGCCGGTGGTGTACCACCACTCCGTCCGGTGGTCCGGATGCGCCGCATGGTCCCGCGGGAACCGGAAGACGTGACCGGGCAGGGCCAGGCGCCACCCGTCGGGAGAGAACGCTCCGTCCGGAGCGGCCCACGCGGGAGCGACGCTCAGGGACGCCGCTCCGATCAGCAGCATCCGGGTCGACCGGGCAAGGTTCCGGAGGGAACGGCGATCAGGCATCGGATGGCTCCTGTCGGTCGATGGCGAGCCGGCCTGCGAGACGGGCAGGCCAGAGGCCGGCGATGGCGGCCGTGGTGGCTACCAGCAGGCAGGTGACCAGGGCCAGTTGCGGGGCGTGGACGAGGGGGATGCTCCAGCCGAAGGTCTGCCGGTTGATGACCTCGACGAGCAGACGGGCCAGGACCTCGCCGAGCCCCGTCCCGGCCCCCGACCCGATCAGCCCGAGGCCGACGGCCTCGACCAGCACCATGGCCTGCAGCTCGCCCGGGGTGAAGCCGAGTGATCGCAGGATGACCAGTTCCCCCCGACGTTCCAGGACCAGCGCGACCAGGGTGCCCGCCACGGCCAGCAGGGCGACGACGATGGCGATCGCCTCGAGCGCCCACGTGATGGCGAAGGTGTCGTCGAAGATGCGTAGCACCTCGGTCCTCAGCTCCCCGCTGGTCTGGAGACTCACGCGGGCTTCGGGACCCAGCGCGCGGTCGATGGCGAGCCGCACCTCCTCGGCCCGCGCACCCGCCTTCAGGTAGATGGCGGCGCTCGTCGACCCGCGCTGGCGCGGGAAGACGCGGCCGAACGTGCTGGCGTCGAGCACGACGACGCCCTGGTCGCTCCCGTAGTCCCGGTAGATGCCGACGACCTCGAACGGGCGCGATCCCGAGACCGTCGAGAGCCGGAGGCGGTCCCCGAGGTGGGTGCCGTGATGCTGCGCGAACGGTTCGGAGACGAGCACGGCGTCGTGGTCGACGAGGCGCGACACCAGCCGGGAAAGCGGGCCCCCCTGCACGACCTGCAGGCCTTCGTGCTGGCCGAGCAGGCGCAGGTCGCCGCTTCCGATCCGGGTCTCTCGGCCGTCGACGACCTGCCTGACCTCGCGGTAGGCATCGACGGCACGCACGCCCCGGATCCCCTTCACGAGGTCGAGCGTCGCGGGCGACAGCGTCCCACGCGTGGACGCCCCCCGGTGAGAGCCAGGCCCCATGAACAGGTCGGCCTGCAGGGTCTGTCGGGTCCAGGAGCGCACGGTGTCGCGGAAGGAGCCGATCATCGTGGACATGCCGATCACCATCCCGACGCCCACCATGAGCGCCGCGATCGCCACCGCATGCCGGGATCGGGCGGCGTCGAGATGCTCGAGACCGAGACGTGCCACGAGGGGCAGACGCCGGACGACCGGCCTCGTGGCGATCGCCAGGAGCCGCATCGCGAGGGGGATGAGTCCCGAGCCCCCGAGGGTCCAGGCGAATGCCGCCGCGAACCCCGCGACGGGGAACCCCCCGATGGCCGGCCAGGTCCCGAGCCAGGCCGCCAGACCACAGAGGGCCGTGCCGACCAGGGCCAGTCCTGCGGGCCACCGCCAGTCCGTGTCGTGAGGCTCCGAGGTTCGCATGGCGAGCCCCGGCGCGACGCGACTGGCCTGCCAGGCGGGGGCCACGGAACTCAGGAGGCTCAGGGCCGTTCCCCCTGCGACGGCCAGCAGGCATCCTGCGGGGTCGAGCGCGAGGCCCGGATCCGAGGTTGTCACGTACAGGGTCTCGATGGTCCGGTGAATGAACCCGAGCGCCCCCCGGGCCAGCACGCCTCCGATGCCAAGGCCGAGTACCGACCCGCCCAGGCCCAGCAGCAGGCCCTCCAGGGCGAAGACCCGGAAGATCTCGGGAGACGTCGCTCCCATCCCGCGAAGGATCGCGATGTCCGCCCGCCGGCGGGCCACGCCGACCGCGAGCGTGTTGA
This sequence comes from bacterium, assembly GCA_035285805.1. Classification (GTDB taxonomy): domain Bacteria; phylum Cyanobacteriota; class Sericytochromatia; order S15B-MN24; family UBA4093; genus JAYKJE01. Next base: position 329,463 of record JAYKJE010000021.1, read on the forward strand.
AGATGAGGTAGGCCCCGAGCAGCATCGAGATGAAGCCGAGGGCGAGCAGGTTGAGCTCGAACGACCGGATCATGCGCCGCGTCACGTCCCGGCGTTCACCGGCGTCCACCGCCGTCACGCCAGCGGGCAGGCACGTCCGCAGCGAAAGGCGGACGGCTTCCCAGTCCGGCGGATCGACCCGGAAGCCACGGGGATCACCGGGTATCGGGGCGAGGTCGATCCGGTCCAGCGAACCCGCGGCACCGAAGGCCCTCTGGGCACTCGCGAGGTCCATGAAGGCCACATGGGCGTCGAGATGGCGCTGACCGGCGGCCGGCTCGAGCACACCGGCCACGGTCCAGACCTCCCGGCGGTCGTCCAGGCGCACGGAAGCCGTCGACCCCGTGGTCCAGCCCGTCGCGCGGGCCAGATCGGCCGTGATGAGCCAGGTGCGGGGTTCGAGCAGTTGCACCGGCTGGCTGCCGTCGCGCAGCGGATACCCCTGAAACGGCGCGCTCGCGAGCACATCCGTGCCCAGGACCGTGCAGTCGGTCTCGAGGGGGCCCTCGAGCCGGATGCTGCCCTCGACCACGGGAGTGACGTTCACGCCGGGGGGCACGCGCTCGAGGACGCGCTGGAAGACGGCTTCATCGAAGCGTCCGGCCTCCGAGCGGACCGTCAGGGTGGACGAGCCCACGACCAGGCGCATGCCGGCGTCGAAGGCCGCCAGGGCACTGTGATTGGCGAGCAGGACGGCGACCGTCACGCCCACGCCCAGCCCGACGCCCAGCAGGCCCAGGACCAGCCGGAAGGGGCGTTCTCGCCACGAACCCAGGACGAGCGCCCGGAAGCAGGCCAGGGTCGGGTTCATGCCGGCGACCCGACCAGGCGGCCGTCCCGCATGACGAGCACCCGGTCCGCGCGTCGGGCGGCTTCACGGTCGTGCGTGACCATCAGGAGGGTCGCTCCCTCTTCACGGGTGATGCGCCCCAGGAGGTCGAGCACCTCTTCTCCCGTGTGGCTGTCGAGATTCCCCGTGGGTTCGTCCGCCAGGATCAGGGCGGGGCGGTGGACCAGGGCCCGGGCGATCGCCACCCGCTGCATCTGGCCGCCCGACAGCTGGTGGGGATGGTGATCGGCCCGTTCGGAGAGCCCCAGCCGCCCGAGCAGGGCCTCGACCCGCGCGCGGGCCTCGCGTAAGGAGAGGCCGTTCAGGTGCAGCGGCAGCGCGACGTTCTCGCGGACCGAGAGCGTGGGGAGGAGGTGAAAAAACTGAAACACCGTCGCGAGCCGGCCACGGCGTAGCCGGGTCCGCGTGCCCTCGTCCGTCACCGTCGTATCGAGGCCCTCCAGGAGCACCCGGCCGGAATCGGGACGGTCGAGCAGACCGGCGAGCTGCAACAGGGTGCTTTTCCCGCATCCACTGGGCCCCACGAGGGCCACCCACTCGCCGCGAGACAGGCCGAGGCTGACACCATCGACGGCGCGCACGGCCTGATGGGACCGGTAGGTCCGGACGACGTCGAGCAGTTCGAGGACCACGGGGGACGACCTTTCCGGGGAGGCTGGCGCGGGCGGGGCTTCTTCAGTTTAATCGAGAACGCATTCCCGTGCCGGTCGGAGGTCGTCGTGAGTCTCGAGCCCATCCTCGCGCGGATCCGGTCCCTTTCGGAGGCCCTGGCCGCGGTTCCCGTTCCCGAGGGAGTCGCCCACGTCCAGGATCCCTTGCAGTATGCCTGGGCCGGACACGAAGCTTACTGGCGCATGGCCGGCGGCCATCCCCGGGGGGTCGTCTGGCTCGGGATGAATCCCGGGCCGTTCGGGATGGCCCAGACGGGGGTTCCCTTCGGAGCCGTCCCGATGGTGCGCGACTGGATGGGCCTCCGCTTCGAGGTGGATCACCCCGAACCCGGGCATCCTGCGCGCCCCGTCGAGGGACTGAGATGTCGACGGGCCGAGGTCAGCGGGATGCGGCTCTGGGGGGCGATCGCGCGGAATCATCCCGATCCGGAAGGCTTTTTCGCCCGGCACATGGTGCTGAACTACTGCCCGCTGCTGTACCTCGAGGCAGGGGGGCGAAACCTCACTCCCGATCGCCTGGGCCGCGTCGACCGGGAGCGCATGCAAGCTCTCTGTGATGCGGCTCTGGGCGACGTGCTCTCGTGGCTCGATCCGCACTGGGTCCTGGGAGTGGGCAAGTATGCGCGCCAGCGACTCGACCTCGTGCGCGACCGCACCGGAGCCCGCTGGCAGGTGGCGGAATGCCTGCATCCGAGTCCTGCGAGTCCCGCGGCCAACCGTGGCTGGGAAGGACAGGTCCGCGAGCAGTGGCGTGTCCAGGGCCTTCCGGGGCCTTGTCCCGTCTGAGCGGGGACAGGACCCTGGTTTCACCGTGCCCCCCCGGGGGAATGGCAGCATGGTGGGAGTGACGTGTGTCAGGTCCTGCGCGTAGCGGAAAGGTGGCGACAAGATGGGCGAACGGGGCGGCTGGTGGCCGTTCGGGCGCAAGTCCGAGGCGGGTGACGCGAGGGATCGTGTCGAGACGGCTTCCGTTCCCGATGCCTCGGGACCAGCCCTGGACCCGCGTGCCAGAGAGCTGGAATTCGTCCGCCAGGTCGAGGCGGATGGTCCCCTGCGTGAAGTCTGTGCCCGTGCGTCTCGCCTGATGCAGGATGCGCTCGCGCTCTACCGGGAAGGGCGTCAGGAGGCGGCCGTCGCCCGGTACAACGGGGCACTCGAATGGCTCGGGCCTCTCGCTGCCCAGCATCCCGACATCTGGGACATCCGCTACAACCTCATCCGCTGCTACGAGGCCGTCGATCCCGACCGGGCGATCGCCATCGGGTTCGAAGCGCGCGAGTTGCTCCTGCGATGGGGGGATGACGATCGGTTCGGTCCGGACTACACCCGTGCACCCCACCTGTTCACCGTCTGCCGGAAACTGTACAAGCAACTGGTGGTCCGGGGGCGTGCGCTCGATGCCATGGCGTCCCTCCAGACGGTGATCGACACGTCGGACGCCATCTACGCGCAGGAACCGAACGCCATGCTGCTGGTCGAGAAGCTCTGCGCGATGTTCTTCCTGGACCAGATCCGGGCTGGCCATTCCGTCACGGACCTGCTGGCCCCGGTCCCCGAAAATGGTCCCGAGCCCTCCTTCAGCTTTCATCCCGGCAGGAGCGAGGCCGAGGATGCCCTGATCGCCCAGCTCCAGCAGGTGGCCTCGGCTCTCAGCTGAGGCGGTCGATCGTCTCGAGCGTCATCTCGAAGCGAAGGCACGAGCCAGCGGGGATCGGTCCCATGCGCCGGTCCCCGTACGCCTTGTCTGGCGGGATCGTGACGACGCGGGTCTCGCCCACCTGCATGTCCAGCACGGTCTCGTCCCAGCCCGTGATGACCTCACCGCGTCCGGCGGCGAACCGCAGGGGCTGTCGACGCGGGATCGACGAATCGAAGACGGTGCCATCCGGCAACCATCCGGTGTAATGGACCGCCACGCGGTCATGTCGCCCGGGGCGATCGCCGCTCCCCTTCCGGAGGATCTCGTGCATCATCCGGTCGACGGGCTCGAACGCGGCGCGCGAGGTGGCGTCGGAAGATGACTTCTTCCGGGTCAGGAGCAGGCCCAGGGCGAGTGCGGCGAGCCCGCCCCACATCCAGACCGGTATCGCGTCAGGCATCGCGCTCACTCCCGGCCGGGCGTTTGAGGCTCGCCGCGACGAGCTCGGCGATGTCCATCGTCTCGACCTGTTCCGATTTGTCGTGCGCCGTCACGCCGTCCCGCATCATCGTGAGACAGAACGGACAGCCCGAGGCGATGACCCTGGGGCTTTCCTCGAGGCCCTCGGCGACCCGGTTCTGGTTGATCTGGCTGCCGATGGTTTCTTCCATCCACATGCGCCCTCCACCCGCTCCGCAGCAGAAGGACTTCTCGCGGTTACGCTTGAACTCCTTGACCGCGTTCTGGCTGATCTTGGCCAGGATCTCGCGGGGCTGCTCGTAGATGTCGTTGTAGCGGCCCAGGTAGCAAGAGTCGTGATACAGCACGTCCTGGTGGGTCGCCTGCACGTCGAGCCGTCCCTGCTCGAGCAGCTCCTGGATGTACTCCGTGTGGTGCAGGACGCGATAGTTGCCACCGAACTGCGGATACTCGTTCTTGATGGTGTTGTGGCAGTGCGGGCAGGCCGTGAGGACCGTCTTCACGTCGTAGGCGTTGAACTTGTCGACGGTGTACTGGGCGAGCTCCTGGAAGAGGTACTCGTTGCCCAGACGCCGGGCGCTGTCCCCGTTGCACTTCTCTTCCTTGCCCAGGATCGCGAACGAGACGCCAGCCGCCTTCAGGACCTCGATCAGGGCCTTGGCGACCTTCTGGTTACGGGCATCGAAGCTGGCCATGCAGCCCACGAAGTACAGGAGCTCCACCGGCTTGCCCTGCGCCTTCGCCTCGGCCATCGTGGGCACGTCGAGCCCCTTGGCCCACTCGGTCCGCTGGTCGGGGGGGATCGACCAGGGGTTGGCCGTACGCTCCAGGCCCGTGTAGAGCTTCTTGAGCTCCTCGGGGTAGTCCGCCTCCATCAGCGTCAGGTGCTGGCGCATGCCGACGATCCGCGGCACCTGCTCGATGAACACCGGGCAGGAGGTCTCGCAGAAGCCGCACGTCGTGCAGGCCCAGACCGTCTCGGGCTTGATGATGGCATCGACGAGCGAGGGCGCCTCGGCCACCGTCACGCCGGTAGCCTGAGCATCGAGACGGTCGAAGAGGTGGTGCTTGAGATCGTCGTTGAGGCCCTTGAGCGAGAGCGGCTTGTCCGTCACGTAGGTCGGACAGCTCGACAGGCAGCGGCCGCACTCGGTGCAACTGTACAGGTCGAGCGTCTGCTTCCAGGTCAGGTCGGCCACCTTGGCGATGCCGAAGCCCTCGGCCGATTCGTCCGACAGGTCGAGCTTCTCGATCGCGAGGGCCGGCTGCCCGGCGCTCCGGAAGAACACGTTGGGCAGCGAGGTGATGACGTGCATGTGCTTCGATCGGGTCAGGTAGACCGCGAAACCCATCAGTACGCCCATGTGCAGCCAGTAGGCACCGGTGTACAGCGCCTTCAGGATGCCGGTCGACAGGCCTGCGAAAGCCAGCGACAGGACCTTGCCGGCGATCGCGAACGTCCGCTCGTGCTGCACGGAGGGTTCATCCCAGAAGAGGGTGAACTTGGCGGCGTCGAACACGAAGTCCGAGACCATCAGCAGGGCGATCAGCCCCAGGATGAAATAGGCCTCGGCCGAGTTCGTCAGGCGGGCGGGACGCTTCACCGCGCGGCGCCACGTCGCGTAGGCGACCATGACGAGCACGATCACCTCGAAGACGTCCTTCACCACCGTGTAGGCATCTCCGACGGGGCCCGGGATGTGGAAGTGCTCCACGTATCCCGTCACGACCATCACGGCACTGCGCAGGAGCAGGATGCAGAAGCCCCAGAAGATGAGGGCGTGCATCCAGCCGGCCGCCTTGTGGTGCTTCAGCAGGCGCTCCTGGAGAATGCCGTAGGTCCAGAGGCCCTTCAGCCTCCCCACCGGGTCGTCGAAGCGATTCTCCGGCTTGGCGGCCAGCAACGCATCGACGCGTTGCCAGGCGAAGTAGGCGAAGAATCCGAGGGCGATGATCATCATGATGCTGATGACCTGGGGTCCCATCGTGGCCTCCCGTTTCGAACCGAGGGGGTCCGCAGTCGCTGCGGCCTCCTGCAAGGGCATGTTGCGTCACTTTACCACTCCATGTGACGAACCTTCCATGCCGGACGTGCGCTCCGTGATCGCTTGCGTGATCACGCCCTGTCACGATGCGTGCAGGAACGTGAAAGCCCGACTGGAGGGAAACGACCATGGCCATCTCGTGGCAAGCAACGCGCACCGACCGTCCCGGGTCCGTCTCGTCCGATCGCGTGCGGGCGTACCTGCCGCTGGCCCGTCGCGTGGCGCTGCGGTATCACCAGCGCACGGGGCACGATCACGACGATCTGTTCCAGGTCGCCTGCATGGGGCTGGTCCGGGCCCTGGGGCGCTTCGATTCGTCGCACGGAGCTTCGTTCGAGAGCTATGCCTCCGCGACGATGAGCGGGGAGATCTTGCATTATCTGCGTGATCTCGCCCCGTGCGTGAGACCGCCACGGGAACTCGTCGAGATGCGGGCCACGGTCCGGCAGGCTTTCGAGACCTTGCAGCACGAGCAGCAGAGGGAACCCTCGATGGATGAGGTCGCCCGCCGCACGGCCCTGCCCGAGCGCAAGGTCCGCGAGGTCCTCGGACTGGAGCGGATCTCGCGCCCCATGTCCCTGGATTCGGACCTCGAGGGTGACGACGAGGGGGCGGCTCCCCGGTGGCAGCTCGCGGATGAACGGGAACGGCAGCGCAGCCGCACGGCAGAACTGCGGATCGTCGTTCAGGACGCCATGGATCGCCTGCGTCCCGCTGCCCGGGAGGCCATCCGGCTCGCCTATTTCGAGGACCGGTCCCAGCAGCAGATCGCCGAGGGGTGTGGCGTCAGCCAGACTCAGATTTCACGTCGGATCCGGGGCGGCCTCCGGCAACTTGCGGAGCTCCTGATCGGGTGCGACGACGGTTGAACCGTTCTCCCTCCCGACGAGGGTCCTGAGGGCGGCCTCGAGGAGCCGCGCCTCGTCACGCTCGAGGCGGATCCGGGAAGCGAGTCGCCGCAGCGTGTGCCGCTTCGATGCTTCCTTGTCCGCCCGCCAGAACCCCCGGGCCGTGAGGATGTCTTCCAGGGTCCTGAGCAGGTCTGGCGGAAAATCCTGCAGCCAGCCCCCGCCGGCTCGGTCGGCGTCGTGGTCATCCGGCTGCGAATAGCAGGCGTGTAGCACGAGGTTGACCGCCATGGCCAGGTTCAGACAGGTACCTGGTTCACCGGGGATGCGCACGAGGCGATCGCACCTCAGCGCCTGCTCGCGCGTGAGGCCATGACGTTCCGTGCCGAAGACCCAGGTCACCGGTCGGGTTCCGGTCACGTGGGCCCGGATGTCCGGTATGGCTGCTCCGAGCACCTCGGTCCGGAGATCTGGACGCGTGGTGATGCGGGCCGTCGTCCCGACGACGAGACCCGCCCCATCCAGCGCCTCGCCGAGGGTCTCGACGCACCTGGCGGCCTCCAGGATCGCCTCCGAACCGGCGCTGGTGGCGATCGCCGCAGGATCCGCGAGCAGTGCGCGCGAACCCACGAGGACCAGGTCGTCCTGGGCGAAGTGCCGCATGGCTCGGGCCACGGCTCCGACGTTCTCCGCCAGCGTGGGATGGACGAGTATCACTCGGGCCGGGATGGCCGGTCGGGTCATGGATGACCTCCTGAGACGGGGTATTAATCCAGATTTGATGCCATTAATCCACTCTTGACGTCAAATCTCGTGTCGCGCCGGCGACAGGATCGTGGAGTGCGTGCGAGGGGAAGGTCAGGATGCGGTCCGGCCCGGAATTATGGATGTCGTGGTTCGAACCGGTCGACGATCCGGCCTCGAGCGCGCAACTGGACAGGGTCATCGCCGAGTGGGCCGTCATCCAGGCGGGCGGCATGGTGGCCGAGGCCCTGCTTGCCGGAGGCCGTGCGCAGGGACTGAGAGCACGTGTCTGGGCATGGATGCACGGTCTAGGTGATCCAGGCTGCGCCTCCCGGCTGATCGCGGAGCGGATCCAGGCGGAATGTCGCCGGCTGGTAGACCGTGCTTCGCGTCGCGGAATCGCGGGTGAGGTCCTGGATCTGCTGGTTGTCTGCCTGACGGCCTTGCCGGCAGGTGCCGCCTCCGATGACGAGGCTCCCGTCGCTTTTCCGGCGGGACTCCAGACCGTCACGGGAAGGCTCATGCGCCTGGTGGAATGGCATCTCGATGCCGCCGACCTCCGGTTCCTGGGCTTCTGGGCTCCGCTGGAACGTCTGGCCGCGCTGACGGCCGTGCTGGCCTGCGTGCACGATGCGAATCCGACCTCGGCTTGAACAACGTCCCGGCAAGTCGGTAGCATGAGGCGTGTTCGGGGAACAATTCACCCATCCGTCGCGTTCCCCTGTCCTGGAGAGTCCATGTCCGCCATCCTGGATGCCCCGCTTTCGATTCCTGACACCATACCTGCCTGGCTCGGCCGGCTGGATTCGACCCTCGAAGCGCCTTACCGGGCGATGCTCTGGAATGATGACGTCCACGCGTTCGATCACGTCGTGGCCGTTCTGGTCCGGGTGGTTCCCGAGGTTCGCACTCCTGAACACGCCCACGAGATCGCCATGACCGCCCACATGCAAGGACGCGCCGTCATCGTGCGGGGTGGGCGCGATCGTCTGGCCGGGTATCGAGATGCCCTGGAGGCGACTGGCCTGACCGTGACCATCGAGCCGGAAGCGTGAGCGACACCCTCGTTTCGACCGCTGCGGCCGTCCCGTCTCCCGTGCAGGCGTGTCCGGGTTGCGAGACGATCGCCGAGGTTTCCGACCGCTACTGCCGGCAATGCGGGCTCGCCCTGATGAAGCAGGAGTGTCGCCATTGCGACGCTCCGCTCGTCTTGCGGGCGCGTTTCTGCGTGCACTGCGGCAAGGCCGTCGCGGATGGCGATGCGGCGGGCAAGGATGGCGCGCGAGCGTCCGAGCGTCGGCTCGTGACCGTCATGTTCACGGAGATCGTGGGCCTGAGCGCGCTGTCGGAGCGTCTCGATCCCGAGACCATCAGTGACGTCGCCAACCAGTTCTTCGCAGTTCTCACCGAGCAGGTCTACCGGTATCGCGGGGTGGTCGACAAGTACATCGGGGACAGCGTCGTCATGTCCCTGTTCGGCGTGCCGGTCGAGAAACCGGACGATGCCGTTCGTGCCGTCTCCGCTGCCTGGGCCATCCTGGGCGCCGCCCGGGATTTCGCGGCGTCCGTCGAGAGCCGGATCGGGTTGCTCTTGCAGGTCCGATGTGGGATCAACACCGGCATCGTCGCGGCAGGCGAGATCGGAGGGTCCCAGAAGCGAGATTTCACGGTTCTCGGCGATACCGTCAACCTGGCTCAGCGGATGGAGGCCAATGCCCCGATCGGGGGTGTTCTCGTCGCCGTCGAGACGTTCGAGATGACGAAGCAGCACTTCGAGTACCGCGTGCTGGATCCCATCCGGGTCAAGGGCAAGGAAAACCCGGTAGCCATTTACGAGCTGACCGGACCGAAGGCTCCTCAAACCACCTGAACCAGCGCGGGGCACCTGCTTGCCAGACGCTCAAGGGCCCTGATGATCGACCGCAGTCGGTCGCTTAGCTGGCGATGGCCTGCTGCACGGGCATCCGCGGCACGCGGGCGAAGATTTCCGCCGGGGAAGGAATCGACCGGAGGCCGATGGCAAACGTCGTACCACGGTTCTCCGCACTCTGCACCGAAATGGAACCGCCGTGGCCCTGCTCCACGATTTCCTTGCAGATGACGAGACCCAGACCGGTGCTTTCCCCGGGGCGGACGGGCCGATTCGAACCGGTGAAGAAGCGGGTGAACAGGCGAGCCTGATCGGCTTCGGACATGCCGACTCCCGAGTCGGAAACTTCCAGACGGATGTCGGTGCCATCGGTCTTCAGTGAGATCTGGACGACCCCACCGGAAGGCGTGTACTTGAGGGCATTCGACAGGAGGTTCACCATGACCTGGATGAGGCGGTCACGGTCACCCATGATCCAGACATCTTCTTCCGGTGCAAGCCAGTCGATGCGGATACCGGCTTGCTCGAAGACGGGACGAAAATCCTCGCAAGCCTCTCGAATGAGTTCCGACAGGATGACTTCCTCGTGGTTCCAGCTGCTGGCCGTACTCTCCATGCGCATCAGGTCCAGAACGTCGGACAGGTAACGCCGCATGCGGTCGGACTGATGTTCCAGGATCTGCACGAGTTCTTGCTGTTCGACCGACAGGTCTCCCCCGATACCGTCCTGCAGACTGGCCACCACTCCGTGAATCGCTGTCAGGGGCGTCCGGAGCTCGTGGCCCAGCGTGGAGAAAAGCGCTTCCTTTTCCCGGCTGAGGGTCTGGATATGATCGTGCGACGCCTGAAGCGCCTGCGTGCGGGTCAGGAGGCGCGTCGCCAGAAGATCCAGGCTCCACATCACGAGACCGAGGCACAGGAGCGGGACGCTCACCCGCAACAGCACGAGGCCCAGTTCTCCCGCACCGTGGTGTCCCGTGATTAGCCTGGAAAGTTCACAGCTCACGAACCCCACGCCTGCGACCAGCGACCAGGTCTTGACGTGCCTGCTCTCGCGGATGACGTCGAACATCACGTGCGCCATCAGCGCGACGGCCAGGCACGCCACGTGAAGGTTGGAATCCAGCCCGATGTGCAGGGTGAAGGTGACGGTGGCGAGTACCGAGATGCCGAACAGCAGGTGGCGCGCCAGCTCCGCATGCCCCGACCGGGCCGCCCACAGGGGCACCAGGAAAAGGAAAGGTGCCACGAGCCCTTCGAGGACGAGATGCGACAGCCCCATCAGAGGATAGAGTGGCTGTACGAGCAGTCCGAACACGAAGACCGCAAGGGCCATGTTCGAGACCTGACGCGCCACGGTCGGGGGCAGAGGACGTTCTGGACGGGACTCGGTACCAGGCCACATTGTCATAGGCATGTCCAGACCTCCTGACCTCGGTTACCGGTGTGAACCACTTGGCTATGCAACACGACTGTCATGTCAAGCTAACAAGGGTGTCCACGAGTTGTCAAGCCGGTTCGATCTCCATGGACGAGACGTCATCGGTTTTTCTGATGAGGTCGAAAAATGGCGTCAAGCGCGAATGTGTGACCTTTTCACGGCATGTTTCCGTCCCGGCGTTCACGACCGATTTGTTCGAGGAATTTGATGTGAATGGGGAGGTGCGTCCTCAAACGATGGAAGAGGGGTGCCTCATTTGCGTGACATCATTCACGCATTCATCCCGAGCTTCGTATGTTTTTGTCCAAGGTTTGACAGGCCTCGGTCGTGCTCCGGGACCGGTTCTGGGGGCGTGCAAGTCTCAGAACTTTCCGTGATCGGCGTCAGCGCGACGGATCCGGTCCCAGATGGCTGCCCAGTCGTGTGTCCGGGGAGGTGCGACGATCAGGATGCAGGACAGATCCAGCCGGTCGAGCTCGTGGAGGCTGTCATACAGGTTCATGGCATAGGGCTCGGGACGAGGTTCGAGCACGATCCAGGTCCCCGTGAACCAGCTCGGTCGAGAGACGCACGCGATGACACCGATGGGTCCGTTGCCCCGGGCTGCCACGGCTTCGATATCCGGCACGATGTGGGTGGGTGTGTCCGGTGCATAGTGTCTGAGCTCTTGCCCGGGAGAGGGCAGGTGCCTGTCCGGGCTCCCCTCCACGTGCAGGTGGCGGACGATGGTACCTGCCCATCTGGCCAGAGTTTCGGCTCCGAGGAGGCCCGGGCGCAGGATGGACAGGCTCCCGTCCGGTTCATACCGGACGACCGTCGATTCGAGTCCCACCTGGCATGCACCGCCGTCCAGGACCATCGGAATCCGCCCCCCCAGACTGGCCATCACGTGCCAGGCCCGGGTCGGGGAGATGTGCTCGCTCCTGTTGGCACTCGGGGCTGCGACGGGCAGGGCCGCGTGCTCGAGCAGGGCACGCGCGACGGGGTGGGCAGGAATCCGGATACCCACCTGGTCGAGGCCCGCCGTCACGATGTCGGGGATACGACGGGTCCTCGGCAAGACGACGGTCAGAGGCCCGGGCCATGCCCGTTCGACCAGACGGGCGATGGCGGGCGGCCAGCACGAAACGAGCTCCTGGGCCTGTTCCGCTCGGGCGACATGGACGATCAGGGGGTTCGTGGCCGGTCGGCCCTTGGCCGCATAGATCTTCGCCACCGCACCCGGGTCGAGCGCATTGGCACCGAGACCGTACACGGTCTCGGTCGGGAATGCCACCAGTTCTCCCGCATGTAGCAGGCGCGCGGCGTCACCCAGGACAGCCGGGTCGGGATGCACGGGATCGAGTTCGAGACAGAGGGTCTGCACGGCAAGCTCCTGGTCGCCACGGCGGGGAATGAAACGCACTCCGGGGCCTCATCTCCCGCGGGTCACGAGCTGTCCGCATGCCGCATGGACGTCGGCTCCCATGGTGCGCCGGACGGTGACCGGAAGCCCGAGTGTCCTCAGGGTTGCATGAAAGTCCCGGACCCGTTCCGGCGTCGGTGCTTCGAGCGGGGCACCGGGGACCGGGTTCCAGGGGATGAGATTGACGTGAAAGTCTCCTCCCCGGAGCAGCCCTGCAAGTCGGTTCGCATCTGCCAGGTCATCGTTGATTCCGGCGAGCAGGAGATACTCGATGAAGATGCGGCGTCGGGTTCTGGCCGTGAAATCGCGGCACGCCTCCATCAGCTCCGGGATCGGATGTCGCCGGTTGACCGGCATGAGGCGGTCGCGTGTCTCGTCATCCGCTGCGTGCAGCGAGAGGGCCAGATTCACTCCACGCGCGTCGTGGGCAAAGGCCCGGATCCCATCCACCAGTCCGACGGTCGAGACGGTGATCCGTCTTCTGGCGATCGCCAGGCCTCCGTCGTCGGCCAGGAGTTCGAGTGCGTCCCGGGTTCTCTCGTACGCATGAAAGGGTTCCCCCATGCCCATCAGCACGACGTTGGTCAGTCTTTTTCCTTCCTGGCGCAACTGTCGGTCGACGAAAAGGGCCTGTTCGAGAATCTCCGTGCTCGTGAGATGCCGGCCCAGTCCTCCCTGACCCGTGGCACAGAATGTGCAGGCCATGGCACATCCAGCCTGGGTCGAGAGGCATGCGGTTTGTCGCCCACCCAGATGCCGCATGAGGACGGTCTCGACGCGGATTCCATCGGACAGCGCGAGCATCCACTTCGAGGTCTGGCCATCGGACGAGGCATGAGTCTCGACCGGCGTCACTCGCAGGGGAGCGCCATCCTCATCGGGCAGGAGTCGATCCCAGGCCTCATCGTCATGGTGCACGAGGGCCCGGTACGCTTGCAGGCGGTGGTCCCGCCGGATCTCCCGGGAGCTGCCGCGACCGGTCCACCAGAGGGCATCTTGAAGCATGAGTCCTCCTCTGAACGAAAGCGCGATTGTTCACGCAGGAAGGCCCCCCGACGCCTTGGCGCCGAGGGGCCCACTCGCGGTGAAGCCGATCTTACTTGATCGAGATCTTGGCGCCAGCTGCTTCGAGCTTCGCCTTGATGGCCTCGGCGTCTTCCTTCTTGGTCTTTTCCTTGACGGGCTTGGGAGCGCCATCGACCAGGTCCTTGGCTTCCTTGAGGCCCAGGCCGGTGACTTCGCGGACGACCTTGAGGACTTCGATCTTCTTTTCGCCGGCCGACTCGAGGATGACGTCGAACTCGGTCTTCTCCTCGGCAGGAGCCGCAGCGGCAGCCGCGGGAGCCATCATCATCGCGCCCATGGCGGGAGCAGCCGAGACCCCGAAGGTCTCTTCGATCAGCTTGACCAGCTCGCTGACCTCGAGAAGGGTCTTTTCCTTGATCGCATCGACGATCTGTTCGTTGGTGAGAGTCGCCATCTTGTTTTCTCCTCGTTGGCACGACCCCGGAGGGTCATCACATCAGACTTAAGCGGATTCCTTCTCGCGTCGGACGGCATCCAGCGCGTAGACCAGGTTGCGCGAACCGCCCGACAGGGCACTCGCGAGCTTCTGAGCGGGGGACTGCAGGCTGCCCAGCAGGCGGCTCAGCAGCACTTCCTTGCTCGGCATGCTGGCCAGGGCCTTGACACCCTCGGCATCGAGAGCCTTGCCCTCGAGCACGCCGCCACGAACCTTGATCTCGACCTTGCGCTTTTCCTTGGCGAAGTCAGCCACGACCTTGGCGGCCGCAACCGGATCCTCGAACCCGATAGCCAGCGCCGTGGGGCCGGCCAGCAGAGGCTCGATGGCTTTCCAGGAATCGTTACCGCGCGTGACGCGGTCGACCAGGGTGTTCTTCGCGACCGTCAGCTCGCCACCCACCTTCTGGAGACGGCGGCGAAGATCGGTGATCTCCTTGACCGTCAGTCCGCGGTAGTCGGTGACGATGGCAACCTGGGCGCGCTCGAAGATTCCCTCGAGTTCCTGGATCGTCGTTTCTTTTTGTTCTCTCGTCGGCATGGTATTTCACCTCCTCCGAACCCAAATGATCAGTCGGGCCATGCCGTGACAGCAGGCCCGACCGAAGGGTTCGGGTTCCAACCTCGGCGGGGGCTTGCGCTTATCCACCCGAAGGTGGCCCTGCTGTCACGGGTCTGGAAATGTCTATTTAACTCTTGTTTATTATAACAAGCGTTGGTCGTGTGGACAAGGGGCCTCAAGAGGCCGAGATGACCTCGTTCACGCGGGTGGTGTCGATCTTGACGCCAGGGCCCATCGTCGAGGTCACGTAGACGGACTTGACGTAGGTTCCCTTGGCTGCAGCCGGCTTGGCCTTGTTGATGGCGTCGACCAGCGCACCGAGGTTCTGGCTGAGGGACTCGACCGAGAACGAGGCCTTGCCGATGGGCACGTGGACGATACCCTGCTTGTCCGCACGGAACTCGACCTTACCGGCCTTGAATTCCTTGACGGCCTTGCCGATGTCGAAGGTGACCGTTCCCGCCTTGGGAGAGGGCATCAGGCCGCGAGGACCTAGGACCTTACCGACGCGTCCCAGCGCTCCCATGATGTCCGGCGTCGCGATGAGCAGGTCGAAGTCCATCCAGCCTTCCTGGATGCGGGGGATGAGTTCTTCCCCGCCGGCGAAGTCGGCACCGGCCGCTTCCGCTTCCTTGACCTTGTCACCCTTGGCGATGACGGCCACGCGGACCGTCTTGCCCGTGCCGGCAGGCAGGACGACCGTCGACCGGACCTGCTGGTCAGCATGCTTGACGTTGATGCCGAGGCGGAGATGCGCCTCGATCGTCTCGTCGAACTTGGCGGTCGCGCACGACTTCGAAACCTCGAGGGCTTCGACCGGACCGTGAACACGGGCCAGATCCTTGCCCTCGAGGAGGGCTTTCTGGCGCTTGCTGAGCTTGGACATGTTGAACTCCTCGGTGGTCAGCGGGGCACGAGGTACCCCTCCCACCATGAACGGGGTTAATCCTTGAGGGTGACGCCCATCGAGCGAGCGGTCCCCTTGACCATTTCCATGGCGGACTCGATGCTCGTGCAGTTGAGGTCGGGCATCTTCGTCTCGGCGATCTCGCGGACCTGCGCCACCGTGATCGAGCCGACTTTCGCCTTGTTGGGCGTGCCGGAACCCTTGGCGGCGCCGGCGGCCTTCTTGATCAGTTCGGACGTCGGGGGAGTCTTGAGCACGAACGTGAACGAGCGGTCCTCGTACACGGTGATCTCGACCGGGATGATCTGCCCCGCCTTGTCGGCGGTCTGAGCGTTGTACTCCTTGCAGAACATCATGATGTTCACGCCGTGCTGACCCAGAGCGGGGCCGACGGGGGGAGCGGGATTGGCCTTACCGGCTGGCAGTGCCAGCTTGATCATGGCCGTGACCTTCTTGGCCATTGTTTTCACCTCCTCGGTGCGATGGTTTCGCGAACCGGATACCGGACGGGACTCCGGCTAGACTTTCTGGACCTGGGCGAATTCGAGTTCCACCGGCGTGGCTCGCCCGAAGATCGAGACGGACACCTTGAGCTTGCCCTTCTCGGGATTGATCTCGATGATATCACCCGAGAAGTCGGCGAACGGGCCTCCGATGACCTTGACGTGTTCTCCGACGTGCAGATCGATCTGGATCTTGGCCTTGGTGGCCGCCCGCTTGAAGATCTTGCGGACCTCGCGGTCGGAGAGTGGAGTCGGGCGATCGCCTTCCTTGGTGTGCGTCCCCACGAAGGACGTCACGCCCGGGGTGTTCCGCACCACGTGCCACGCATCGTTGCTGCGCGCTTCCTTGATGTTGAACTCTTCCATCTCGACGAGGACATAACCAGGGAACACCTTGCGGGGCTTCTCGACGCGCTTGCCGTCCTTGATCTCGACAACCATCTCCTCGGGAACCTCGACGTGGAAGATCCGGTCGGACATCCCCATCGAATCGGTGCGGCGGAGGATATTCTCCCGGACCTTGTCTTCATAGCCCGAGTAAGTGTTGACCACGTACCACTTTCTACCCATGACACCTCATCCAAGCCACGCAGGGTCGATTCAAACCAGAAACCGATTCGCAACGAGCGCAAAAATCCAGTCAAGACTCACCACGAGAACGCCGAGGAAGGTGACGACCGCGATGACGACCACGGTCTCGAGCAGCACCTGCTGCCGCGTCGGCCAGGAGATGAGCCGAAACTCGCTCTGAACGTCACCAAGGAACTTCGTGGTTCCTCGCGCCCAGCCGAACGCACCGAGAGAGATTCCGCCGCCCTTGAGCGA
This sequence comes from bacterium, assembly GCA_035285805.1. GTDB lineage: Bacteria > Cyanobacteriota > Sericytochromatia > S15B-MN24 > UBA4093 > JAYKJE01. The sequence continues at coordinate 345,813 of JAYKJE010000021.1, forward strand.
CAGAGACGTATCGAGCTCTTCGGGGGCTTGCTCGTCGGTCGTTTCGATTGGCTGGCGACTCGTATCCGTCACCGCTTCATCCTTCCCTTCGTTCGAGGTCAGCAGGCCTCAAACCTGACGGCCCATCTCCGCAGGAATCTCGAGGATTCCACCACGGACATGGACCGTCCAATCGCCTTCACGATCGAGGCGCGGCCTGTAGGACTCGAACCCACGACATGCGGTTTTGGAGACCGCCGTTCTACCAACTGAACTAAGGCCGCACGACCCGGCAACCGGTGTCCCTGTAAGGTGTGGTTCGCCGCGTGTTAAAGTCAGATTACACCTTGGCCGTCGGCGGTGTCAAACAGCGGGAGTGCGCTCAGGATGAAAGCCGTGACCTTTTCCGTCGTCGTCACGACGTACAACCGGGTAACCCTTCTCGAGGCCTGTCTGGAGCGCCTGCTCCTTCACCAGGTTCGTCTTCCCGATGAGGTTCTCGTGGTCGATGATGGTTCGACAGACGGCACTTCCGATCTTCTGGAACGCCTCGCTGCGATTCATCCCGTCCTCCGGAGCGTGCGTCAGGACAATGCGGGTCGTGCCGTCGCGCGAAACACCGGTATCCGCGAGGCACGGGGTGACATCCTCTGTTATGTCGACTCCGATGTGCTGGTGGTTCCGGGTTTCGTTTCGGCTCATCGTGCCGTCCATGAAGCCGCAGGTCCTGCTCGCGTGTTTGCCCAGGGGTTCACCCGCAACGTGCCCGATCCCCGTGTCATCGACTGGCGACGTGTCCCCCGCACCGATCCCAGCCGGGCCTTCTTCGATACCAAGAACGTCAGCGTCTCCCGCGAGATCCTCCAGGCTCTCGGTGGGTTCGATACCGGTTTTGTCGAGTATGGCTGGGAAGACCTCGAGATGGGGGTTCGGCTCAAGGGCGCCCGGTACCGGATGGTCCGCTCGCCCGCGGCCTTCGGTTTTCACATCCAGCCCGCCTTCTCGGTCGAGTCCCTGCCCCGCTTGCGGCGCATCGAGGAAGAGCGTGGTCGCATGGCGGCACGCTTCCTGGACAAGCATCCGACCCTGGACGTCCGCCTGATGACCCAGGACACGGTCCTCCATCGCCTCCTTGACCGGATCGTGACCCTGGGCGGGCGACTCGACGAACACCGCGTGGCACCGCATCTCGAGCGACTGGTGGCATCCGGTCATGTCGAGCTGGCAGCTCAGCTCGCCCATCTCGTCCTCAACCAGTACAACCTGCGAGAGCTGGCGAAGGCCAGGCGCGCCAGGTCCGGTGCACCGGCTTGATGTCCATCCGGTTTCGCGTTGTCAAACGGGGGTGGAGCCACGCCTCACGAGGTGTTGACACGCTTCGTCTCGCTTGATTTACTGGAGTTTCCGTTTCATCCAGATTCGGAAGCGCAAGCGGGGTCCAGGGTGACCCGTCCTCGCTCGCGTCACCGCCCCCGCAAGGGGTTTGTCTCGGGGACCGGTCCTGCTCTTGCGGTGGAGCAGGTCGGCATGCACTAGGAGGGCTGCTTGAATTGGAAAGCGTTGCTCGCGGGGTCTATGGCCCGCACTTGACGATTGACGCCTACGGATGCGATCCGGAAAAACTGGCCGACTTCAGCCTCGTTTACAACTGGCTGAAGGAGCTTCCGGTCAAGCTCGGTATGGACGTCCTGTTCCCCCCTTACTGTCATGACTTCGTCAATGTCAATCCGCTCGAGAGCGGAGTGACTGGCGTCGTCGGGCTCACGACCAGCCATGCGTCGATTCATACCTACCCCTGGATGCACTGCGAGGATGCACCCGGAGTGGTCGGTATCGCCTTCGTCGACGTGTTCAGCTGCCTGCCCTTCGATACCGACATGGTCATCGAGGACTTCCGTCAGACCTTCGGGTCTTCCGAGACCGACATCCACTGCACCGTCGTCGAGCGCGGATTGCGTTTCCCCATCCAGCGCGAGCATGTGCCTATCCAGATCAAGCGAGAACTCGCGCTCGTTTGAGCCGAGCCCCTGCTGGTCTCGAGGCCCCGCGATCCGAAAGGATCGCGGGGCCTCGCTTTCTGTGCGTGCGCTTCGTCGGGGCACACGGATTCCCTGATGCAACCTGGTCGTCTCGCCGTCCACCTGTCTTCGCCTAACCTCGGAGCGGGTTGGAAGGAGGAGCGCGTGGGGATGCGGTGGGCCTGGGGCGGGGTTCTGGCGATCGCGGTGACCGCCTGCGGTCTCGTCGGGGGGGCTCCACCGCCCGGCGGGTCCGTCACGATGCTCGATTTCTCCGGATCCGACTTTCCCTTCGACAACCCGGTTCAGGGTGAAATGCCCGGTTTCGCCGCCGGTAAGTGGTTGGTCCAGGGGGGGACGCTTGACCAGGTAGAGGGGCGTCAGGACAACCTGGCCAGCCATCTGCGATACCGGGGTAAGGCGTTCGGGTCTGACGATGGGAGAGCCGGACGGCAGTACGGTCTGGACGTGACGTGCTCCGCGGCCCGGGAAGCCGAATCGAGCTCCGTCCACGGCTATCCTACCGGCATTCTGGCCTGCATGCCCTATTACCGCGATCCTACCCACTACCTCATGCTCGTCGCCGCCCGCCAGGAAATCGCGTGCTGGTGGGTCGATGGTCAGAGGCCCGCCGGGGCGACATGGCCCGAATCGGCGAGGTTGTGGTCCCGGTGGCTGGAGGCTGCGATGGAGGCGTCGAGCAGCATTCGCTGGGGGGCCGATGTCGATATCGAGCGCCGCCAGGTCGCGATCCGCGTGGATGGTCGCTCCGTGGCCACGGTCGAGGTGCCGGGCCTCGATGACCGGCCTCACTGGGTAGCGCTTGCCGCGAACGGGAACTTCGTTCGATTCGATGATCTCCGGCTGGTTCATCGGCGCTAGGTCGCCGGAAAGCGAGGACCCATGCGTGCCGCGAGGTCTCGTCTGCTTGCTCTGGGTATCGGGCTCGGTGCCCTGACAGCCTGCGATTCCCAGCCCTCGCCCGCCCGTGGCGACGGTTCGCCAGGGCATCCGGCGACTCCGCCGCCCTTGCAGGAGTGGACGGCGGAGCCCCAGGAACTTCCACCTGGCCTGTCCTCGCAGGGACTGGCCGGGCAGAGGATTCCGCCGGAATCCTGGGTGGCGGCCACCGTGCCTGCGGGAGGAGATCCATCCGGGCTGGAACCCGGCGAGTGGACCGCCAACGAAAATGGCCTCGTCCAGGAGGCTTTCTTCCCGGCCACGCGCCTGAGTATCCGCCGCTCCACTCAGGCCTTGCCTGCGGCCTATCGTGTCGAGGTGACCGCCTGGGTGGCAAGGGCCAGGGGGCTGGACGCCATCCGGGATACCGGCGTCGTCGCGCTCATCCCCTATCTCCGGGATGTCCGACACCTCGTCATCGTCTCGCTCGCTCCGGGGTTACTCGAGGCGTGGATCTGTGACGGTCAGGCTCCCGGGCAGACCTGGCCCGCGTCCCAGCGCCTGTGGAGCGAGCCCGTGCATCCGCCCCGTCTGGCTGGACAGGCTTCGACCCTGACATGCGAGGTCGATACGCGCGCCGGGACACTCGCGATCCACCTGGACGGGCAACTCCGGGCTCGTGTATCTCACGCCTTTCTCGCGCCCGCTCCGGGCCTATCCTTCGGCCTGGCTTGCAACGGCTCGATGGTCCGTTTCTCGCGTCCCGGCCTCTGGTCGCTGGTTCCATCCGTTCCACTCGAGGCCCGGGAACCGTCGCCAAGGACCCCGGTGCCGTCGAGCGGCCCGTCGTTGATCCAGGTGCCACCTTCCCAGGCGTCGCCTTCCCGGTCCGAGGTTCCGATCTCACCCTCCACGAGGACTTGATGTGGCGCCGGTTTCCCTGAAGGGGGGGGCAGGGAGCGTGGTACGATGAGGGTCCGAACACGCAAGAACGAGGTCATCCACGTGTCGTCTTTCGAACAGTTGCGCGCCCGGTACCTGTCCGGAGAACTCTCGTTTTCGAGAAACCGACTCGGGCGTCCCGTGGCTCCCCTCGAAACCGGCGACGTGCATCGGTTGTCCGAGCGCTCCACCGAGGATCGCAGCCGGCTGGATCGCCTCGGTCTCGAGGCGATCGCGTCCGGGCAGGTCGGGGTGGTCATCCTGGCGGGTGGGATGGCCACCCGCTTCAAGTACGATCGCCCGAAGGCGCTTTACCCCATCATGGGCGACCGCACCTTCCTCGATCTGAAGCTCGACTGGATCCTCGAGCGGTGGCCCGGGTTGCCCGTGCACGTCATGACCAGCTTTCACACCCATGTTCCGATCAACGAGGCGCTCTCCTCCTCTCGCTGGCAGGACGGGGTGTCCCTGTTCCAGCAGGGACGTATGCCCAGGATGCGCCTTGACGGGCAACCGCTCGACGCTGCCAGCGGCTCCGAATCCCACGCGACCCCGGGCCACGGAGAGTGGCTCGAGGCGTTCCGGCGGGCCGGCCTCCTGGATCGCTTCGTGGCTGCGGGTGGCCGCACGCTCTGCTTCTCGAACGTGGACAACCTCGGGGCGACCCTCGATCCCCTCATCATCGGGCGCCATCTCGAATCCGGTCACGGCATGACCGTCGAGGTCGCCCGCAAGCAGCCCGGAGACAAGGGTGGGGCGCCTGCCCGGGTCGGCGGTCGGATCGAGCTGGTCGAGGGCTTCATGTTCCCCGAGGCTTTTGACCAGGACCAGTTGCCCTATTTCAACACCGCTTCTTATTGCTTCGATGCCATGCAGCTCCGGGGCGAGGTCTCCCTGCCCTGGTACGTGGTCGAGAAGGAGGTCTCGGGCGAGCGTGTCATCCAGTTCGAGCAACTCGCCGGTGATCTCAGCAGCGTCCTCGATACGGGCCTCATCGCGGTCGAACGAGATGCGCGGTTCATCCCCGTGAAGAGCCAGGCGGACGTGCCCACGGCCAGGGAGCTGTTGCAAGCCAAGCAGCGGGCCGAATCGCTCTCCTAGGACACTCCGACCGCGAGGTCGGAACCTGAGCGGACGACGCGTACGATTTCCCCGCGCAGGGTGAAGGGGCGCGCATCCTCGATGCGAACCTCGACCAGACTACCGGCAAGTTGCTGCTCTCCAGGGAAGTAGCAGATCTTGTTCCCGCGCGTCCTGCCGACGAGGACCTCGGGGTTCTTGCTGCTGGGGCCCTCGACGAGGACCTCCTGCAAGCTGCCGACGAGGCGGCGGTTGCGTCGGTACGCCACGTCCTGGACGACGGCATTGAGGCGCTGGAGCCGGTCCGATTTGGTGGCCTCGTCGAGCTGGTCGGTCCGGCGACCGGCTGGCGTGTAAGGACGTACGGAGTACGCCGCCGTGTTGTTCGAGTCGAATTCGATCTCCTCGACGATGCTCAGCGTCTCGAGGAACTCGTCTTCCGTCTCTCCCGGGAATCCGACGATGAGGTCCCCCGAGATGGTGGCGTCCGGGATGGCCCTCCGGATCATCGCGACCTTCTCGCGGTACTGGTCGACGGTGTAGAGCCGTTTCATTTCCCTGAGGATGCGGTCCGAGCCTGCCTGGATGGGGAAATGCAGGTATTCCATCACTTCCGGGAGCTCGGCCACCGTCTGCACGAGTTCTTCCGTCATGTCCAGCGGATGGGACGTGAGGAACCGGAGGCGCCAGACGCCGGGAATCCCGGCCAGACGACGCAGCAGGTCGGCGAGTGTCGTCTTCTCGTTCTCGGGCAGTTCCATCCCGTACCGGTCGACCGTCTGCCCCACGAGCGTGAACTCGCGGAACCCTTCGGCCACGAGCTGTCGGACCTCGCGCTCGATCGCCTCGGGTTTGCGGCTCTGGTAGGGGCCGCGCGTGTACGGGACGATGCAGTACGTGCAGTAGTAGCTGCACCCATGGATGACGGGAATCCAGGCGTGGTACTTGCCCTCCCGGAGGGTCGGAAGGTCGTCCGGGATCGGCTCCCGCAGGTGTGCGATCCGCGTGATGGGCTGACGGGTCTCCTCGACCTCGCGCAGAAGCTCCGGCAACTCGTGGTAGTTGTGCGTGCCGACGACCACGTCGACGGCCGGTACCCGTTCGCGGATCCGGTCTCGTTCCTGCTGGGCGACGCATCCCGTCACGCCGATCATGATGTCGGGTTCACGGCGCTTGCGCTCGCGCCAGCCACCCAGCAGGCTGAAGAGCTTGTCTTCGGCTTTCTCCCGGATGGAGCACGTGTTGACGAGCAGGAGCTGGGCCTCTTCCTCGACGTCGGTGGGGACGTAGCCCTCGCGCGCCAGGAGACCCAGCATCTTCTCGGAGTCAGAAAGATTCATCTGGCAGCCGAAGGTCTTCATGTAGACCTTGCGCGGGCGCGTCGTCATGGGTCGCTTCCTTCCAGCGGGAAAACGCCACCATTGTATCACGCGCCGCTGGGCGGCTTCAGCTCCTGACGGGCTGTCCCATCAGCTCCAGGAAGCGATCCCGGTAGGGCGCCGTCAACACGCCGCGCTCGGTGATGATGCCCGTGATCAGGTCTCGCGGCGTCACGTCGAAGGCCGGATTCCAGGCCGACGTCCCGGGTGCCGCAACAGGGTGCTCGGCCAGGTGCGTGACCTCTCTCGGATCGCGCTCCTCGATGGGGATCTGCTCGGGACGATCCAGCGCCAGGTCCACCGTCGAGAGGGGGGCGGCAACGTAAAAGGGGATCCGGTGGGCGCGTGCACACAGGGCCAGCATGTAGGTGCCGACCTTGTTCGCCACGTCCCCCCCCGACGTGATGCGGTCCGCACCGGTGATCACGACGTCGACCAGGCCGCGCTGCATCCGGAAGGCTGCCGCGGAGTCCGGGATGAGGGTGTACGGAATCCCGAGTTGCTGACACTCCCAGGCGTTGAGGCGGGCTCCCTGCAGCCGGGGCCGCGTTTCAGTCAGCGTGACCTCGGGGGCCAGGCCCGCCTCGTGGGCGGTCCGGATCACCCCCAGGGCCGTGCCGTGGCCCACGGTGGCCAGGGTGCCCGTCGAGCAGTGGGTCAGGATGCGGAGTCCCGGGCGAAGGATCTCCAGACCCGACTGGCCGATATGGCGGTTGGTCTCGAGGTCCTCCCGGGCCATGACCTGGGCCTCGAGGGCCACGTAGCCGACGAGCGCGGGCAGTTCGAGGTGAAGGCGTTCCCGGGCTGCAAGCAGCACCCGATCGATCGCCCAGGCGAGGTTCACGGCAGTCGGGCGCGAGGCGCGGAGTTTCTCGCCGGCCGCTTCGAGGGCACGGATCAGGGCCTCCGAATCGCGGGCGTCGCTCCGGCGGGCGGCGATCGCCATGCCGAAGGCTGCCACCACGCCGATGAGCGGCGCGCCTCGCACCCGCATCGAGGCGATCGCCTCGACCACGTCCTCCAGGGAGTGGCAGGACACCCAGCTCGTTTCGAGGGGCAGACAGGTCTGATCGAGGATGTCCAGGTGGTCGTCGTGCCAGCGCAGCGTTTGCATGGGGCCTCCCGTTCTCACGCAACTTTACGGGATTCTTCCCGGTCTGCCAATCCGGGCGAAATGGCTGTTTAACATGGGGCGTTTAACATAAAAAGCATCGGGAGTGATGCGAAGGGGCGGGGCCCGAGACGGTCTGTAGAGTGACCGGTCTCGTCGCGGAGCGCACTCGGATGTTGCGAGCTGTTCACCATCGTCCCCCCTGAGACATGTTCTCTGGCCCACTGCATGGCCTGGACCTGGTACCGCCGTTTCATCAACCGTCATCTGAGGACGTCGTGGAGAACGCGCATGCCTCGAATCGAGATCACGGGATTCACCTAGGTCAGTGGCTCCGTCCTGACCCTCGCCATCAGGTTTCCCACCTGGCGCCCCCCCTTCCTCGGGGGGCGCCTTTTCCATGGGCTGGCAGTGACATGGGGAACGGGGGGCAAGGCATCAAGCCTTGCCCCCCGTTCCTGTCCGGGCAAAATTCTTCAGGGGAAGAGTCCGCGGTGCTTGTGGGCATCTGCCACGCGACCGACGCCGATCGAGTAGGCTGCCATGCGGAACGAGATCCCCTTGCTGGTGACGAGTCCGGCGACCTGGCTGAAGGAGCGCACCATGATGGTGTTGAGCCGGTTGTTGACCTCGTCCTCGGTCCAGAACAGCCGGCTGATGCCCTGCACCCACTCGAAGTAGGAGACGACGACACCACCCGCGTTCGCCAGGATGTCCGGTACGACCGTGATCCCGCGCTTCTCGAGGATCGCATCGGCGCCCGGAGTGATGGGACCGTTGGCACCCTCGACGATGAACTCGGCCTTCACACGGTCGGCATTCGCCTCGGTGATCACGGCCTCGAGGGCGGCAGGGATGAGCACGTCCACCTGCAGGAGAACCAGTTCTTCATTCGAGACGGGCGTCGCATCCGGGTAGCCGGCCAGGTTCCCGTTGGCCTGGACATACCGGATCATGGCCGGAATGTCCAGCCCGTCCGGATTGTGGTAGCCGCCCGTGACATCCGAGACGGCCACGACCCGTCCACCCTGCTGGTGAGCAAGGTGGGCCGCCACGGAACCGACGTTCCCGAAACCCTGAACGGCGATTGTCGATCCCGCCAGCTTCCGGCCCTTGAACTTCAGCAACTCGTCCGCGATCGTCACGACCCCGCGGCCAGTGGCCTCGAGGCGGCCCAGCGAGCCGCCGATGGCGATGGGTTTGCCCGTGACGACGCCGGGTGCCGCATAGCCCTTGTTGACACTCCAGGTGTCCATGATCCAGGCCATCTCGCGCGGACTGGTGTTCACGTCGGGCGCGGGGATGTCCTTCTGGGGATCGAAGACCAGCACCATGTCCGCAGCGAACCGGCGGACCAGCCGCTCGAGTTCACCCAGCGACAGCTGCTTCGGATCGACGGTGACGCCGCCCTTGGCTCCGCCGTAGGGAAGGCCCACGAGTGCACACTTCCAGGTCATGAGCATGGCGAGAGCCGTGACCTCGTCCATCGTGACGGTGGGGTGAAAGCGCAGACCGCCCTTGTAGGGTCCCAGGGCATTGTTGTGCTGGACGCGATATCCGGCGAACATCCGGATCGTGCCGTCATCCATCCGGACGGGGCTGTTGGTTTGCACGACGCGGTCGGGAAACGCGAGTCGCTCGTGCAGGCCACGGTCCAGGCCGAGAATCTCGACGCACTTGGCGAGCTGGCCACGTGCGGAGGATAGAGGGGAAACGTGCGTCGTTTCGGTCACGATCATCTTTGAACGTCCTAGTTTGTGGGCGCGGTGGCGGGACCACGCGACAGGTCAGGGGTGCCGGCGGATGACGGTGCTCGTCGTCGAGACCACCACGGCCAGCGGGCTACGCAGGCCGTTCCGGCGTTGTTTTGCATGGTAACGAAGCCCATGAGGGACGTCAATCGAGCAGGCCCACTCCCGTGGGGCTGCAGGTCAATCCTGGCGCACGTATCCGGGTGCCTCGGTGTCGAAGAAGGTCCCGTTCCGGACATCTCGGGCGTATCGGGCGATCGCCTGGGAAAAGAGGTTTCCCCCGTCCAGGTAGCGTCGCGCATGTCGGGGGACGTGGCCCACGTGAAGACCGAGCAGGTCGTGAAAGACCTGGATCTGGCCGTCGCAGTGCGGCCCTGCACCGATGCCGATCGTCGGGATCGCGAGTTCGGACGTGACTCGCGCCGCGAGGTCCTCGGGTACCAGTTCCAGCACCAGGAGTCCGACTCCCGTCTGCTCGAGCCGCCGGGCCTGCTCCAGGATGCGGTCGGCCGCCTCGGGCGTCTTGCCTTGAACCTTGAAGCCGCCGAACTGATGCAGGTGCTGCGGCGTGAAGCCGAGATGCCCGACCACCGGAATTCCGTGATGGACCAGGGCCTCGATGGCCGCGATCTGAGGCGGATTCGCTCCTTCGAGCTTCACGGCCTGGACCAGGGCCTCTTTCATGAGGCGTCCGGCCACCTCGAGGGCCCGATCCCGGGAACGGTCGGCCATGAAGGGCAGATCGGCCACGACGAGGGCCCGGTGAGCCCCGCGTGCGACGGCTCGCGCATGGTGGACCATGTCGTCTTCCGTGACCGGCAAGGTGTTGACGTGGCCCAGCACGACCGGGCCAACGCTGTCTCCGACGAGGATCAGATCGACGCCGGACTGGTCAGCCACCACTGCCGAGGGGTGATCGTAGGCCGTGAGGGCGACGAGGGGCTCTCGCCCCTTGCGGTCCTGCAGCGACTGGACGGTATGACGCTTGATCAGCATGCGGGGAAGTCTCCTGGCACCGAGGTGCGGACGCTGCTTCAGGTCCGCACGATGTGAAGGACCTGGATCCGCGCGTTGCCCCGGTCCACCACGTACAGCTTGTCGTCGGGCGAGATGGCCATGCCTTCCGGACCGTTGAACTCCCCGAAGCCCAGGCCCTTGCGCCCGAAGGTCGCCAGGGGGGTCCCGTCGGGCGAAAAGACCTGGATGCGATGATTCAGCGTATCGGCGACGAAGAGGTTGTCGAAACGATCGACCGCGACCTCGCGGGGGACGGCGAACTCTCCGATGCTCGTCCCGCGCTTACCGAACTGACGGAGCAACTCACCTCGCGGAGAGAAGACGTTGACCGAGTGTGAACCGAAATCCAGGACGATGAGGTTTCCGAGGTGATCGTAAGCGAGCCCTCCCGGGCTCTGGAGACCGGCTTCCCGGCCGATGGTTCCGATCAGGCGTTCGTTGGCATCGTAGATCAGGACGCGGTGGTTGTTCGGTTCGGACAGGGCGATGTGTCCCTGAGGTGAGATGAGGATGCGGCCCGGGATCGCGGGATTTTCCTCCAGGGTCCTCGGCCGTTTCCAGACGGCCATCTGGCGCCCGAGCGAGTCCAGCTTGTAGATCCGGTAATCGAGGTCGTCCGACACGTACAGGATGTTGAGCGAGTTCACCCCGACGCACCGGGGAAACCGGAAGCTTTCCTGGGTCTGGTTGGGCTTGATCACCCGGACGAGGTGTCCGGATGGATCCAGGACCTGGATACGGCCGTTCTCGGTGTCCGCGACGATGAGGTTCCGCGCACCATCGAGCACGATGCTTCGCGGTTGCCGGAACTCCAGGTTACCGATCCCGGCTCGGCCGAAGCTGGAAATGGCTTTCAGACCCGTGACCTTCATGCCCAGAGAACCTGTCGTCCCCTGTGGCTGCGCCACGATACCGCGCTGGGCGAGCGTCTGGTGAGGCAGGTTCGATGGACCGGGCACGGAACCCGGTGGCGCGACCACTGGAGAACTTCCCGGCTGGGCCATCGGGGGACGCTGGGGCCCCGGAGCGGGCGCCATGGCCTGAGCGGCGGGACGGCCCGTCTGAGGCATCGTCGGGATGGCCGGATTGACGGGGCGTTGAACCGGGGCAACCGGTGGCATCCTGGGGACGCCTGTTGCCCCGCCCTGGGCCGGCAACGGCGCGGCGGGCATGGCGGGAATTCCGGGTGGACTCGGGGCGCCCGGTATCCCGTTCCCGTCGGGATTGGGAGCCTGCCGCCCCCCCCCGCGGTTCACCACCGTGTCGGTGCGAATGGTGAGCGGCGCCATGGCCGAGCGACCACAACTCGGACACACGCGAGACCCCTGGGGAAGCGCAGCCCCGCAGTGGCGACAGGGTTCGACGTTCTTCTGGGGGGGCGTGATGGTGACGGTCGTCGGACGGTCGGCATCACGGATCGAGGCCTGTATGGCATGCGCCATCTCGATGGCCCTGCTGTAGCGTTCCTCGGGGTTCTTGCGCAGGGCCTTGAGGACAACCTGCTCCAGACGTTCCGGGATCTGGGGATTGAGCTCCCGCAGGGGAGGTGGGGCCGCGTTCATGATGTTGACGATCGTACCGCCCAGGTTCCCCGCATCGAACGGAGTCCGGAAGGTCAGCATCTCGTAGATCATCGCGCCCAGGGAGAACAGGTCGGAACGGCCATCTACCAGGCGCGAGTCGCACAGCTGTTCGGGCGAGATGTACGCGATCGTCCCGAGCGTCGTCCCGGTGGTGGTCATCGAGGGCAGGTCACTCTTGACCCGGGCGACTCCGAAGTCCGTGAGCTTCACGACCCCCGTCTCGGACAGCATGATGTTGTCCGGTTTGATGTCCCGGTGCACGACCCCGGCCTGGTGGGCATAGTCGAGAGCGGAGCAGATCTGGACCGTGATGTCTGCGATCTGCTGGAAGGTGAACCGGGTTTTTTTCTCGAGATAATCGCCGAGGCTTCGTCCCTCGAGCAACTCCATCGCCATGTAGTGGCGATCGCCGTCCTGGCCGTAATCGTAGACCGTGACGATGTTGGGATGACTCATGCGGGCCGCGGCCATGGCCTCGCGTCTGAAACGTTCGATGGTGTCCTGCAGTTCGACCTCGGGGAGCGATTGCAGGATCAGCAACTCCTTGATGGCGACATGCCGGCCCAGACGGGAATCGACACCCTTGTAGACGATGCCCATGCCGCCACGGCCAAGCTCCCCGAGCAGATCATAGTTCCCGAGGCGTTCACCCATCGGAAGGCCGCCGGTCCTCAGCTTGCGTGGTGGAAGACCACGACGGAGATGTTGTCGTGACCTCCACGCTCGTTGGCGAGGGCTACCAGTTGCTCGCAGGCTTGCTGGGGATGGCTGGCCGCGTAAACGACCCGGTGCATCTCCTCGTCGGACACCAGCCCGGAAAGACCATCACTGCAGATCAACAGGGCGTCACCGGAACCCCACCGTACGGTGGTGATGTCCGCCTCGACCTCCATCTGCATGCCGAGACACTTGGTGATCACGTTGCGATAAGGATGCCTGAGCGCCTCGGCCGGCGTGATGGCTCGCGCCCGGAGCAACTGGGCCACGACGCTGTGGTCTTCCGTCACCTGTTCGATGCCACTGGCCGTCAGAAGGTAGGCCCGCGAATCCCCGATGTGCCCCACGACCACCAGATCGGCCCCCGCCACGGCCATGGTGGTCGTGGTTCCCATGCCGCGCATGGACGCATCGCTGAGTGAGGCCTGGACGATCACGCGATTGGCTGCCTGCACGGCGTCCCGGATCAGGCGAGGCAGGTCCGCGGCAGGTACCTGAAGGGCTTCGTGAGTCAGCATCGCATCGATGGTCTCGACGGCACTGATGGAGGCCTTCTCACCCGCCAGGTGCCCGCCCATGCCATCGGCCACGATGAACAGGCCCCGTGAAGGGTCGCTGGACACGCTGTCCTGGTTGATCTCGCGGACTCGACCCACGTCCGTGAGGCACCCGTAGGGATATGCCTTGGAGCCCCCCTGCGAATTGGCGAAGGGGTCGGGTGCCGCTGTCGTCTCTTCGTTGGTCGTGGTCACCGTTGCGCCTCTAGCCGTATTGCGGCCGAACCCTCAGAGCCTGGAGCACCTGTTCCTGATTCGCGAAGCCCCCCTCCAGCAAGATCTGCACGAGGGGCAGTTGCTGTTCGAGTTGCGTCTTGAGGACCTCTGACATCTGGTCTTCCGTCAGGATTCCCTGCTCAAGGAGTACCATGCCCAGCGGTGGGACATTGAAAACTGGCTCCGCTGGCTGCAGCAGGTCCTGAGGAACGTCGAAGCCGTAGGACGTCTGGAACGGATCGAAGTTGAAGCCACCGAACTGGTCCAAGGTCACTCCTCCGAGGCGTCGCCGCCCTCGTCCGCATCGGCCACCACGAGGGCGACACCTGCCACCCGGTCGTTCTCGTCGAGCCGCTGCAGGCGACAACCCTGCGTCATCCTACCCAGTCGGGGAATGGAATCCACCTTTTGACGGATGACGATGCCGTGAGTCGTGACGATGACGACCTCCTGGCCTTCTTCAACCCGCATCAGGCTGGCGACCTTCCCGTTGCGCGAGGCATTCAGCTTCATATTGATGATGCCGAGCCCGCCGCGGCCCTGCTGCCGGTATTCGCTGATGGCCGTTCGCTTGCCGTAGCCGTCGGTGGTGACGGACAGCAGGTCGCCGGTCGCCGCTCCCAGACCCAGGCCGATCACCGCGTCACCCTCGCGCATGCTGATGGCACGCACGCCCCGGGCCGTGCGTCCGAGCGGCCGGAGTTCCTCGTTCTCGTCAAAGTGAATCGCCATCCCATCTGCCGTACCGATGATGATGGACTGCTTCCCGTCGGTGTGGACCACCCACTGCAGGCTGTCTCCGTCATCCAGGGCGATCGCGATGATGCCTGTCCGACGGATGCTGCTGAAGGCCGTCATGTCCGTCTTCTTGATGACCCCGCCCGAGGTGAGCATCACCAGGAACTCGCCCTCGCTGAACACGGACACGGGGACCACGGCCGTGATGCTCTCGCCGGCCTCGAGCGGCAGCAGGTTCACCACGTTCGTACCCTTGGCCTGGCGGCTGGCCTCGGGGATCTCGTAGACCTTGAGCGAGTAGGCGATGCCCCGGTTGGTGAAGAACAGAACGTTCGAATGAGCGTTCGAGACGAAAAAGTTCCGGATGAAGTCGCCTTCTCGGGTCTGGATCCCGGCCACTCCTCGTCCGCCCCGACGCTGCTTCTCGAACGTGTCCGCGTGGAGGCGCTTGATGTACCCCTGGTCGGTGATGAACACGGCCATCGGTTCATCGGGGATGAGATCTTCCTGTCGGATCTCGCCGGGATCATGGTGGATCCGGGTCCGACGTTCGTCTCCGTACTGGTCGCGCAGGGCCTGGAGTTCCTGACGGATGATGGCCATGACGCGCGAGCGGTCAGCCAGGATGGCCAGCAACTCCTCGAGCAGGGCTCGCAGGTCACGCGCCTCGTTCTCGAGCTTGTTCGACTCGAGGGCCGTCAGGCGTCGCAGCTGCATCTCGAGGATCGCGTTGGCCTGGATCTCGCTCAGCGAGAAGCGCGAGATGAGTTCCTGTCGTGCAGCCTCGGTGCTGGCCGACCCGCGGATCAGGCGGACAACCTCGTCGATGTTGCGCTGGGCCACGAGCAGCCCGTCCACGATATGGAGGCGCGCCTCGGTCTTCCTGCGCCGGAACTCGGTCCTCCGGGTGACGACCTCGACGCGGTGATCGAGGTAATGACGCAGGATCTCGTTCAGCCGCAGGATCCGGGGCTGCCCGTCGACCAGGGCCAGCATGATGACGCCGAATGTGGTCTGGAGCGAGGTCTGCTTGTAGAGGTGGTTGAGCACGACCTGCGGGTTGGCATCTCGCTTGAGCTCGATCACGACCCGGATGCCGAGGCGGTTGCTCTCGTTGCGGAGATCCGAGATTCCCTCGATCTTCTTGTCCTTGACGAGATCGGCGATCTTCTCGATGAGGGGGTCAGGGCCCACCTGGTAAGGCAGCTCCGTGATGACGATCGCGTGGCGGTCCTTCTTGAGGGTCTCGATCTCGGCGATGCCCCGGAGTGTGACGGAACCGCGTCCCGTGGTGTAGGCATCGAGGATTCCCCGCTCGCCGAGGATGATTCCGCCGCTCGGAAAGTCGGGCCCCTTGATGTACTGGAGGAGATCCCCGTCCGTCAGGGCCGGTTCGTCGATGAGGGCGATGAGGCCGTTGCACACCTCGTTCAGGTTGTGCGGGGGAATGTTGGTGGCCATACCCACCGCGATCCCGGCAGACCCGTTGATGAGGAGGTTCGGGATGCGCGAGGGCAGCACCCGCGGTTCTTCGGTGGTGCCATCGTAGTTGGGCGCGAAGTCGACCGTCTCGGCCTCGATGTCGGCGAGCAACTCGTTCGAGATGCGAGACAGACGCGCCTCGGTGTACCGGTAGGCCGCGGCGGGGTCCCCGTCCACCGAGCCGAAGTTTCCGTGGCCGTCCACCAGGGGATAGCGGATCGAGAAGTCCTGGGCGAGGCGGACCATCGCATCATAGACCGACGAATCGCCGTGGGGGTGGTATTTCCCGAGCACGTCGCCGACCACGGTGGCCGACTTGCGGTGTTTGCGGTCCGAGGTCAGGTTGTTCTCGTGCATCGAGAACAGGATGCGGCGGTGGACCGGCTTCAGACCGTCCCGGACATCTGGCAGGGCGCGCCCGACGATGACGCTCATCGCATAATCGAGGTAGCTCTCCTTGAGCTCATCCTGCAGGGCGCGAGGAAGGATGCGGCTGGTCGGCTGGGTGTCGGACACGGGGGCCTCCGGGACGGTTCGCGGGCGGGTCGGACGCGCTACGCTCGTGACTTCATGTTACCACGGCGCGACCTCGAGGCCGTTGCGAGGGCCCCTGTTCGGCCGCGGGCACGATTCCGCCGTGGCCGCGTTGACAGACGCCGGATTTCTTGTTACCTTAACCAATGTGTTCCCGGTTCGTCTAAGGGTAGGACGACTGGTTCTGGCCCAGTTAATGGTGGTTCGAATCCATCACCGGGAGCCTCCAAAGACCTCGGACTTGTCCGGGGTCTTTTCTTTTGCCGGGAATCCGTCGCTGGCGTGAGCAGGGGTAGAGCCGTGGGCATCGTCTTCGTGGGTTTCATGGGGGCTGGCAAGTCCACCCTGGCTCGTCTCGTCGGCGATCGCCTCGGTCTCCCCGTCCTCGATCTCGATGCGACGATCGCCGACCGTGCCGGGATGTCCATTGCCGACGTCTTCGACCAGCAAGGGGAGTCCGCCTTCCGGTCCCTCGAGCGCGAGGCGATCGCCGCCATCCCTCCGGACTTCGAGGGCCTCGTTGCGGCAGGCGGCGGCGCCTGGCACGATCCCGGCAACCGGGACCGCCTCCTGTCGGTGGGGCCCGTGGTCGCCCTGGATGCCGATCCCGAGGTTCTCTGGACCCGGGTCCAGGGGTCCGAACGCCCCCTGGCGCGCGATCGGTCGGCTTTTTGGGCGCTCTTCGAGCATCGTCGAGAGGCTCTCGCCACGGTTCCCTGGCATCTCGACAGCTGTGCCCTGCCCCTGCCCGAGCTCGTGGATCACGTGGTGACTCGATTCTTCGGTCCTGCTCATGACCTTGAAGCACGCTTCGAGGGCGGGGCGACGGCCATCCGGCTCGCACCCGGCGGGCTGATCGGCGCGGGCGCCTGGCTCGCCCGTCTTCGCGAGCCCGGGCCATGCACCCTCGTCTCCGAACGCGAGGGGGCCGGTCGCTACGTCGGCACGCTCGCGGCCTCCCTCGTGCGTGCGGGCTTCCAGGTCCGGGCCCTCTGGCTCCCGTCAGGCGAGGCCGCCAAGTCCTGGTCGGTCGTGGCGGACCTGCACGAGGAGCTCGCGCGCGCCGGTCACGAGCGCCACCAGCCTCTCATCGCGCTCGGAGGCGGTGCCCTCGGGGATGCTGCGGGGTTCGTCGCGGCGACCTACCTGCGCGGGGTCCCCCTGGTCCAGGTGCCTACCACCCTCCTGTCGCAGGTCGACAGCTCGGTGGGAGGCAAGGTCGCGATCGACCTGGCGAGCGGCAAGAACCTCGTGGGCTCCTTCTGGCCGGCGGCCCAGGTGCTCGTCGATCCGCTCCTGCTGCACTCGCTGGATCCACGTGACCGCTCCAGTGGCCTCGCCGAGGTGGTCAAGATGGCGCTCATCGAGCCGGATGGCTGGCTCGACGAGCTCGAGACCGGTCTTCCTGCCCTGCTCGCCGGCGAGCTGTCGGCGCTCGTGCCCGCCCTGCGCGAGTCCATCGTCCGGAAGGCGCGCCTCGTCGAGGCCGATCCGCGGGAGAGGTCCGTCCGCGCCTGGCTCAACCTGGGTCACACCGTGGGGCATGCGATCGAGACCCTCACGGGGCACGGGATCTGGCGCCATGGCGAGGCGGTCGCCGTCGGCCTGGTCGCAGCCCATCACCTCTCCCTCGCGCGCGGTCTCGTCTCGGCCTCGAGGGTCGAGCGAGTCGAGGACCTGTTGCGCCGGCTCGACCTGCCCGTCCGGCTGCCGGGCGAACTCCGGCCTGCCGACCTGCTCGAGGTCATGCGGCGTGACAAGAAGGTTCGCGAGGGACGGGTCCGGTTCGTGCTTCCGCGCGAGACGGAGCCCCCCTGCGTGGAACCCCTGGAGACGGAAACGCTCCTGGATGGACTGGCTGCCATCCAGGAGCGCTGATACCGGGATCCTTGCTGCTACCGGTAAACCCGGTAATTGATTTCCGGGAAGATGTTGTCGAGGTACTCGCACTTCGCGAGCCAGGCCTCGTCGATCTGACCCCGCTGGATCTCGTCGTAGAGCTTGTGGAACCGCTGGATGTGGCTCCGCGTGCGCTTCACGGCGTATTCGACCATCGTGCCGGTCTTCATGATGAAGGCCCAGTCGGAGCTCTGGGCGAGCAGGAGCTCGCGCGCACACTGGTTGAGCGCCCGCTCCGTCAGGGAGTGGCCGTTCACGTCGAAGCTGCGAGCCAGCTCGACCATCTTGTCGGCGGCATGGTGCAGGTGCGGGTAGACCCAGTCGTTGGTCTCGTTGAGCCAGAACTCGGCGTAACCCTTGTCGCCCCAGCTCGAGGTGCTCGGCATGGCGACCTGCTGGACGGGCTCGTTAGTCAGGTACTCGGCCGGCGTCGTGAGCTTGAAGACATCCTGATCATGGACGGCCTTGCGGATGAAGAAGTCGAGGAACTGCGGACCCTCGTACCACCAGTGACCGTACAGCTCGGCATCGTAGGGCGAGATGACGATCGGGGCACGACCCATCGTGTCGGCCAGCCACTCGATCTGCCGCTCACGGTTGAACATGAAGTTCCCCGCGTGGTCGGCTGCCCGCTCCCGGGCCCAGTACGGATCGTAGGGCAGTTTCTGGTCGGTCTTGCCCGTGATCCGGTAGTACTTGATGCCCGTGTTCTTGCGGGTGCCGTCCGGCTGCACGTAGGGGCCGATGTAAGACAGGTCGAGGTCGTACCCGATGTCGCGGTAGAACTCGCGGTAGCTGGCATCGCCGGGATAGCCCTCGATCGAGCTCCAGACCTGCTTGGAGGATTCCTGGTCACGCGCGAAGGCTGCCACGCCCGACCCGGGGGCGTAGATGGGGGCATACGCCCCGTAGCGAGACCGCGGGGTGGAGTTCACGACCCCGTGGGTGTCCGTGAAGAAGTAGCGGATGCCGGCCTCGGCCAGCACCTTCTCGACTCCGGGGTAGAAGCCGCACTCGGCGAGCCAGATACCGCGGGGGCGCCGACCGAAGTGCTGCTCGTAGGAGTTGGCCGCGACGTGGATCTGCGCCCGCACCGCCTCCGGGGAGACGTTCATGAGGGGCAGGAAGCCATGCGTGGCCGTACAGGTGACGATCTCGAGGACGCCCAGATCCTGGAACTTCTTGAAGGCCTGGACCAGGTTGCCCTTGTAACGGTCCACGAAGGTGTGACGGATCTTCCGGAAATGGTCGAGGTAGTAGCGCGCCAGGTAGTTGAAGTGACCGTCCAGACGCGTGCGCTCGACTTCCTTGCCTGCGAGCTCGATCAGCTCGTCCAGGTGGTGGACGTAGCGATTCTGCAGCAGGGGGTCCGCCAGCATCGAGACGAGGGGCGGAGTGAGCGTCATCGTGATCCGGAAGTCGATCCCGTCCGCGATCAGGCCGTCATAGACGTTGATGAGCGGGACGTAGGTCTCCGTGATCGCCTCGTAGAGCCAGTCTTCCTCGAGGAAGTAGCTGTACTCGGGGTGCCGCACGAACGGAAGGTGCGCGTGCAGCACCATGGCGAGGTAGCCGCGTGCCATGGAACGGATGTCCTTTCGTGAGACCTAGCGCGAGGGACCGACGGTCGTGGCGCGGGTGACGGTGAACGCGATGTTGCGCTCCCTGTCGCCGTCGCGGTTGATCGCCTTGATGGGGATGGGATGCAGGCCGTCCGGCAGGGCGAAGCGCAGCGTGAACGTACCGTCCTCGCGCAGCGGGATCACCTCTCCGCGAACCGTGAGCGTGGCATCCGGCTCGGTCGCCCCGTAGACGACGAGCTCGCAGTTGGCCACGAGCCAGAAGTCCTTGCCGGGCTGCTGCGCACCCGCACCGGGAGCCCCGTGCTGGGCGCTCGAGGGCGCGAGGGCCCACGAACTGAGGGCATGAGACGACAGCGTCTGGGGCGGACGGCCCAGGTCGCCGAACTTGGGGAACCGCGCCGACCAGGGGCCCGGCACGGCGGCGTCGAGGCCGGTCGCGAGGATGCGCTCGGCGTCCTCGTCGCTCCAGGTTCCGGCCTCGGGAGCCTCGACATCGGTGAGGATCGAGGGGAGGGTCGGCCAGGCGTCCGCGGTCGGGGCAGCGCCGGCAGCCGCGGCAGGGCGGGGTGCCCCCGGCAGCGGCGCGGTGTACGAGAGGCTCGCGAAGCGGTCGGCCACGATCGCAGAGGGACGCGAGATGGGGTTGGATCCGACGTTCGAGGTGGCGATCGCCACGAACGAGTCGTCTGCGCGCAGATAGCCGACCTGGACGACGTAGCTGCGGCCGTCACTCGGCATGTTCAGGTACCACTGCCGCTGACCGTCGAAGGGCATGCGGAGGTCGTACGTCAGGTTCGAGGGAGCCTCGCCGAACACGATGCCCGTGACGTCGTGGACCTTGAGTGCCAGCTGGCGGCCACCCTGGGCCCGGGCCCGGCTGACGCTGGCAGGCGACAGATCCCAGTACGCATAGCTCCAGAAGGGGTCACGGACCATCAGGACGATCCGGTCTGTGCCGTACTGGACGGGCAGTTCGGGCAGCACCTCGTCGATGAGCAGCTCGTGGTTGGTCCAGGTCTTCTTGAGGGGGATGGCCGGAGCCGCCGGCGCGGCAGGTTCGGCGGCATCCTCGACGATCGCCGCACCCTCGTCGCCGGGATCGCCCTCGACCTCGGTCTCGATCGTCACGTCGGTTGTGACGGCGTCAAGCCCTTCGATGACAGCGGGCTCGCTCACGGGTTCGAGCACGGACACGGCAGCCACGGCCACAGCGGGCTGCTCGATCGGGAGTTCGGCAGCAGGTGCGACGGGCTCGGCCGGGGCGGAATCGCCGCTCGCGCCGACGACGCGGGCTGCCTCCAGCTCGCGGACTTCCGGCCGGGACGCGAGGGCCTCGCTCGCGGGGCTGCTGGCCCTGGTGGTCTTCGCTGCCCGTCCGCCCGTCTTGGCGGGGGCCGTGGCCTCGAGTTCGGCGATCGCCTCCTCGAGTTGCGCCTTGGTCATGGCGCTGTAGCCCTTGATGCCCCGCTTGCGGGCGAGGTCCATCAGTTCCTTCTTCGTCCGTTCCGGTTGCACGTGCGGTCGCTCCCGCGGCCCAGGCCGCCTTGTCGGTTTCCCGTGTGGCGTGGCCGCCAGGATGGGTCACCTGCGCATGGATACACAAAAGCCGACGATAGGAGCACCCACCGTCGGACACGTCTCCAGCTTAACATCAGGATGTCCGCGGAGCAAGGAAACATCAACTTTTGCGGGTTGTCGGCTCGTGAACGGGGCCGCCTTCTCGGGGTAAAATGAGGATATGTACGCTCGAACGAGGCGCGCGCGCCGCCAGGCTGGCAACGTCATCCTGTCCAGTGTCCTGGTCGTCCTGGCCCTGGGGCTTTCGGCAGTGGGTGCCGCGCAGCTCGTGAGAAGCCGCCTCGATGGCGCGGCCGAGATCCGGCGTTCCAGCTTTGCCGCCCTTCAGGCCCGGCAGATCACCGAGGGGGTCGTCAACTGGGCCCTCGTGCGTCTCAATGATCCCGGCTTTCTGCCCCTGGGGAACGTGCTCCCCGCGGTGGCTTCGGATTCCGCAGCCCTGACGGTGCTTCCCGGCGGGGTCACCATCAATTCCACCCTCGGGAATACTACCCCCACGCTCACGGCGGCGTTCTCCACGACTCCGGCTACTCTCGCGAAAAATGCGGTCTTCGCTGGTACGACGACGCTCTCCGTGACGTCGACCGTCACCTCCACGGTCGGGGGCGTCGCGACCAGCTACCCGCACACGCAGACGGTCCGGTTCGTGCAGACGGGCGGAAACTGGGAGGCTCGGCGATGAGTGAACGCGGCTTCACGTTGCTCGAGGTCCTGATCGGCGGCGGGGTCCTCACGGCCGGCATGCTGAGCCTGTTGCTCGTGTCGCGATCGCTGGTGAACGACCTCACCCCTGCGGCCACGGCCGGGGAAATGCCTCCCGCGTCCTACCCCCTGCTGGAGCGCTTCGTCGAGGGCAACATCGAGCTCTTCAAGGCCTCGGCTCAGGGTACGCCTGCCGGAAACTATACCTGCGTCATCCAGGGGGCGACCCTTTCCGCCGTGGTGTCTGCCGGGACGAGCCTCATCGGTCCCGCCACCCTCCAGGCCACCCCGCGACTGGTCCGGTACCAGCTCGAGGTTGCCAGGACGAATGCCAGCGGGGTGGGGACGACCCCCGTGGCGCGCGTCCATTTCTGGCGCCTGGAGACCAGCACGCCTGGAGCCTACCGTGGACAGTGAACGCGGCTACTCCCTGCTCGAACTGTCGCTCGCCGTCGGGATCAGCGCCGCGCTGTTCACCGGATTTTTCGTCACGGTGGCCGCCGTGAACGGTTCCATCCAGGCCATCTCGGCGGAGGCGATCGTCCCCCTGAGGGTGGCTCAGGCCCTCGATCAGATGGTCGACGACATCGAGCAGGCTGACCAGGTCCAGTTCGACGCTCCGACGCATCCGGATCGCGGATTCCGGGTCGCCTTGGGGTACCTGACGGGGCCCCCGCTCCTGATCGGGTACGAAGCGACCACCTCCGAGGGGGTCGTGAGCGTGCTCGAGCGAGTGACGAGCATCGGGGCGGTCGCGAATGCCAATCCGCCTGCCCAGCTCTGGACGCGGACCGCGAACCAGGTGTCGCGATCCTCCGTGTTGCCCCGTGGCGTGCTGCTGAATCGCCGGTCCGACCCGCGAGACGCGACTCTCGCCCTGCTGGATTCAGGCGGCAATCTCCAGACTCAGGCCCAGCCGTTGTTCATCCTGCCCACGACGTGGGATGGCAGCGTACGCTCATGGGCGAACTGGTACGGGGGAACCTTTGCCACGGTCGTCCCCGAGATCACCATCCGGCTCATCTACCGTGCCACGCCCAATTCGGTCCCGAGTTACGCCGTGACCTTCTGCTATCCCAAGATGCAGCGCTAGTCGCCCACGCCCAGGCAGCGGATGACTTCCTCGACGGTCGACATGCCCTTGAGGACCTTGTCCTTGGCGTCGTCCAGGATACTCAGCATGCCGAGCTTGGTGGCCTCGTCCTGGATGACGGTCGTGGGTTCCCCGCGGCTGA
Source organism: bacterium (assembly GCA_035285805.1). Classification (GTDB taxonomy): domain Bacteria; phylum Cyanobacteriota; class Sericytochromatia; order S15B-MN24; family UBA4093; genus JAYKJE01. The sequence continues at coordinate 368,814 of JAYKJE010000021.1, forward strand.
TCAGGTTGGCGATCGGACGCGACATCTTGAGGATCTCGTACACCCCGAGCATCCCCTTGTAGCCCGAGTTGTTGCACTTTTCGCATCCGGCGCCCTTGTAGATGGTCAACTGGCGTTCGTGGGGGATACCGAGGAACGCCTTGTCCGTCGGACTCGCCTCGACTTCTACCTTGCAGTTGCTGCAGATGCGGCGGATGAGTCGCTGCGCGATGATGCCCGAGACCGTGCTGCCGACGACGTAAGGCGGGATGCCCATCTCGATCATGCGACTCACGGTGCTCACCGCGTCGTTGGTGTGCAGCGTGGAGAGCACGAGGTGGCCCGTCATGGCCGCGCTGGTCGCGGTCTCGAGGGTTTCCAGGTCGCGGATTTCACCCACCATGATGGTATCGGGGTCCTGACGCAGGACCGTTCGCAGGGCTGCCGAGAAGGTCAGGTCGATCTTGCTGTTGACCTGGATCTGCGCGATACCCTGGACCGGGTACTCGACCGGATCCTCGATCGTGATGATCGATTCCGTTTCCTGGTCGAACTCGCGTAGCATGGCGTACAGGGTGGTGGTCTTCCCGGATCCCGTCGGTCCGGTGACCAGGATGATCCCCACGGGCTTGAGCAGGATTTGCTGGATGGTCTCGGCATCCCGATCCGAGAAACCCAGCTTGTCGAGACCCAGGTTGATCGATTTCTGTCGCAGCGCGCGCAGCGAGATGCGTTCGCCCCAGTGCGTCGCGATGCACGAGCAGCGAAAGTCGATCTTTTCCCCGTTGATGACCACCGAGAAGCGGCCGTCCTGCGGCCGGCGCTTCTCGGTGATGTTCATGTTCGCCATGACCTTGAGGCGGGCGATGACGGCCGTCTCGATGGCCTTCGGCAGCGTCACGGCCGTCGTCATGACACCGTCGATGCGTAACCGGATGCACAGGCCACTTTCTTTCGGGTCGATCGCGATGTCCGCCGCGCCCCGCTCCATGGCGTCGGTCAGCAGCGAGTTGACCAGCTCCACGACGGGGGCATCGCTGTCCGAGGCATTGGCGATGTCCTGGATCTGAGGCTTCTTGGCCGCATCGTCCTTGGCGCCGGACTTGGCGATCGCCTTTTCGATCGTGTTCTCGACGCGAGCAGTTCCCGTCGGACCCATCGGACCCGTCGAACCTGGTGTGGCAGCGGAGGTCGTTCCGAACAGCTTGGACAACCCCGGGGCGATGTCAGTATCCCGGAAGGCGATCGGGACGACCATGTAACCGCTCAGGAGCGAGAGGTGGTCCAGAACCCGCGTGTCATCGACCTTGACCATCCCGATGAGCAGGCGCCGCCCCACCTTGAGCAGTGGCACGACGTTATTCTTGCGGGCAAAGGCCTCGGGTACGAGGCTCACGGCATCCGGGTCGTACGGAAACTGAGCGAGAGTCTCGCAGGTTCGCAGGGCTTGCTGGAGCACCAGGACCTGCTGGAGGTCCTTCTCGCTCAGGACGCCCTTCTGGACGAGTACCTGTCCGAGTTTCTGTCCCGTCTCTTGCTGGCTGCTGAGCGCATCCGATAGCTGGAACGGTGAGATCATCCCGATCCCGCAGAGCCACTCCCCGATGAGCTTGTTTTTCAGTCCCCCCGACTTGGCGGTCGTCTGGGCATTCACGACGAACTCCCCGCTGAATCAGGGCTGGGGGGCGACTCTCGGTACGGGCGGAGGGAGCGTGACCTCCTGCGCAGGCAGGTTCACGGCCGGCTCGGCGGTGACGCCCGGTAGGCCACCGCGACCCGGTGCAGTCACGGAGGGCGCGCCCAGGTTGACGCGTCGCAACCGGCCTTGTCGCCGCATCAACAGGTAATCACGCCCGATGGCTTCCACCTGGCTGCCATCGACCAGCACCGATCCCGCTTTTACCCGGAGACGTTGACCGTCAAACGACATGTAGGCCGTGGCGGGGCCTCCGGGAGCCAGCAGGACCCCTTCCAGCGTCACGGCAGGTTCCGGAACTTCGTCCTTCTCGACCACGGGCAACACGCTTCCGCTCGCCGAGTTCGTGAGCTTGCGAGCTTTCGGCTTTTGCTGGACGAGCGGCAGGAAGGGCTCCTTGCGTCCGATCTGGTTGCCGCGCTGCTCCCCGAAGGTGTAGGTCTGGGGCGTGCGCATGGGCAGCTCGCCTTTCGCCTCGGCCGGGGGGCAGAACCAGTTCTCGAGCGGGGCGTACCAGGACGAGACCGTCTGCGACCCGCTCGAGGGAGCCTCTCCACCCGCCGCGTCCGGAGCGGCGATCGAACGGCTGGCAGGCGTGGCGGGTTCTTCTTGACCGAAGAGGGACATCGCTCGATCCTGGATCGTGCGTGCCAGCGATCCATCGAAGAGTGCCGTGGCCAGGGAGCCACTCGCGGCGGCGGAATCCGAGGCCATGGCCGTGAACGCGTCGAACTGGGGTTGCGAGACGAGGAAGTTGAATCCGAACGTGATCTCGAAGGCGACTCGGGCATGGGGTTGACCCTCGACGGGCATCGCCTCGACGTCGTAGCTGTCGAAGACGACCGTCGGCGGCAGGCGCGACAGCTCCGCGAAAGCGGATTGGACGTCCGAATAGTCGCCCTGAGCGAGGATGCGGTACTTGCGCGTGAGCACGCCGCCCTGCTGGACTCCTGCGATGGTGATCGGGTGCTGATCGACGGTGGCTGCCGACAGCGTCTCGATGCTGATGTCATGCTTTTCGAGGAGGTTCGTGACCGCAATGAGACCCCGGTTGGAACGGTTGGCAAACAGCACGTCGAAGGTATCGCTGTTCCTGAGGTCGAATTCCTTGAGCTTCTTGATCTCCTCGACGACGGACTTCAGCTGGTCACTCTGCAGGGCCATGCGGGACTGGGCTGCGAGCTTTTCCTGGTTGATACGCTTGATGTCCGCCGTGAGCTTCGCCGATTTCTGGTTGAGGGGCAAGATCTGGGTGTACCAGAAGGTAGCTGCCATGAGCAGCCCCACCGCGACGGAGCCCGTGATCATGGGACGGAGGTTCGGAGTGCTCACTGCTGCAAGCTCCAGCTCTTGCGAGGCCCGAATTCAGCCATGATGTCATACGCGTAGATGCCGTCGAACTTTTCCAGGCTGAGCGTCTTCACCTGCTTGATCCGGCCGTTGCCCGACTTCAGGCGTCCCAGTTCATCGGCGAAGTAAAACCCCGCGGACTGGGTCATGGCCTTGCCGCGTAGCCGGATGCCCGACTGCTCGTCATACGAGACGCGTTCCACCCAGGCGTCCGCGGGGGTCATGTCGCGAAGACGGCCCAGGAAGCCCGTCGCGAAGTTCGCCTCAGCGGGCGGGGGCAACCAGACCTCCAGGACCTGGGCATCCGGAGGGGTCTCGTTGATCTTCTGCACCAGGGCATCCCGTTCGAGCGTGGCCGCATCGAGCTTGGCCTTCAGCGGGCGCAGCTGCTCCGTGCTCACATTGAGCCAGATCACCAGTCCTGAGACCATCAGGGCATAGAATCCGAGGATGCCCAGTACTGGCAACACGAAGGCCTGGAGCTGATCCTGGATCTTCTCGAGCCCGGGGATCTTGGGCAGGTTGAGACTTCCGCCCCCGCCGCTGCCAGGCTTGTAGACGTTGAAACTCTTGAGGGTGTCCGAACGCCCCCAGAGCCCTGCACCGAGGGCCACGACGGTGGGAAGCTCGTCGTCGGGGTCGACCTCCTCGGGTTCCGCGACGTGAATGCTCAGGCTGATCTGGTTGGCCGCATGCTCGGCGAGTTCCCGGGCTTCCTCGATGCGCTGGGCGCCGAACACGAGCTGCGGTGCACTGTCGAGGTGCATGCTCGCCACGCTGCGGATGGCATCCGGCAGGTAGTTGATGGCGATGAGTTCCATCGACACGTTCTCGCGCTCGGGCAGCACGAGTTCGCGGATCGCCGTGATCCGGCCCTCGAACCAGCTCGAGACCACCAGTCTCTGGTTGAGCAGCAGGATGCCGATCCAGGGTCGATCCTCGGGAGGATGGTAGTAGGCCATCCCGCGCAGGCCCGCCATCTGGATCAGGTCAATCCCCTGCAGCTTGAGCCCGGCAGCCTTGAAGACCTTGTCGTAACTCTTGATGAGCGAATCGGCAGCGGCCGCGTAACAGATGTTGATGAAATCGCCCTCGTCGGCAGCAGGGAAATAATCGACCGACGGGGTGTCATTCCGGAACAGAGCATACTGTTCGGCCTCCGAGAGGATGGCCTGGCCCAGCATGTTGAGAGGTAGGTGCGGTAACCGGACCAGCCGGACGATGGCCGAGCGGGAGTCGGCGACCAGCAGGACCTTCTTGCTTTTCAGCTTGAGCTGGCGCCAGGCCTCCTTGAGGGTCGACGCGAGGACATCCGGGTTCTGGACATTTCCTTCTTCATCGACGACGTCAGGGGGGAGTGGATACGTGAAGACATCCTGGATGGTCCCGTCAGAGGTCGCCGGAAGGACGGCCTCGATACGGTCTTCCGTGAACGTGATCCCGACGTATCCTTTCGGTGCCATCGCGCATGTGTCGCTTTCTGAGTCGGAACTCAACCGCACTCAGATTACAAGGTCTCTCGGGGGAGGCGCCGTAACGGGGCGCACAAGTCCTCACCAGGTGTACGTGTCCTCGCCTCCCACCGAGTCGGTGGCGAGATTGACCGAGACGGTCGCATTCGGTCCGGGAGTATAGACCCAGCCCCCGGCCCCCGTGCGGGCCGTCGTGGCCGTGTTCGCGATCACCTGGACATCTTTGATTCCGCTGATGGGCTCGATCAGCCATCGCGTGGCGGAGATGCCCGCCGGTGCCGGCATGGATGCAAATTCGGTGGCATCGTTGGGGTACCGGCCATTGCGGTACCGGTAGGTGGCCAGTTCACTGCGGACAAGATTGAGCATGGTCTTGGAGGCCTGGATGCGCGAATCAAGGTTGGCCTGCCGGGCCTGGTAAAGGGTTCCCGCGACGATGATGAGACCGATCGCCAGGACCAGGGTGAGCTCGAGGAGGGAGAGACCTCTCTGGAGACGGTGGGCGGACCTTCGCCGGCACCTCCGGCAACCGGTGACGTGGCACAAGGGCACGGCGTCAGTGTCCCTTCATGAGCTGGGTGAGAGGGAGGTAAAGGGATCCCACGACGAACAGGACGACGCCGGCCACGAGCACCGTCAGCAGCGGTTCGATGGCTGCCATCATGGCCTTCACCGCACCATCGACCTCCTTGTCCACGTACTTCGCGCCCTTCTCGAGCAACTCGTCGATCGCGCCGGATTCCTCGCCGGCAACCAGGAGGTAATTCACCATGGGCGGGAAAAGGCCCGTCCCGTCGAAGAGCGTGGAGAGGCGTGCACCCTGAGATACCCCCGCGCGGATGCCTTCCAGCTTGAGCGAGGTGTACGCATTCGTGATGGATTGTTGCGTGAGCTCGATCGCGTTGATGATCGAGATACCGCAATTCAGGAAGAGCGCGAGGTTGTGCAGGATGCGCGACACCGTGACCTTGTGGACCAGCTTGCCGTAGATGGGAATCTTGTACTCCCACAGATCGAACAGCTGCCGACCGACCCGGTTGCTCATGAAGAGCTTGCCGGCTGCATAGGCGGCCGCGAAGGGCAGGGGGACCAGGTATCCTTTCGTCGTGATGGTCTTGCTCGTGTCGATCAGCAACTGGGTGGTGAACGGAAGCTTGACGTCGAACGAGGCGAAGAGCTGGATGAAGGTCGGAACGACGAAGATCATCAGTCCGATCACGATGAGAATGATCAGCACGATCATGATGATGGGGTAGGTCAGGGCCCCCTTGATCTTGGCCGTGAGTTCTCCCTGCTTCTCGAGGTGTTCGACGAGGCGTTTGAGGGTCTGCTCGATGTTACCGGAGGCTTCCCCGACCGCGATGAGCTCGATGAAGATGCGAGGCAACTCGTTCTCGTAGCGCGCATAGGCCTCGGCGAGCGAGGCGCCCTCGAGCACGGAGGTGCGGACCGTCTCGTGAATGACCCAGAGACGCGGATTCTGGATCAGGCCCGACAGGATGTCCATGGTCTGGGCAAAGGACAGTCCTGCCTCGTTCATGGTGCACATCTGCGAAGCGTAGAACAGCACGTCCTTGGCGGCGATCCTGCGGTTCAGGGCGCGACGAATGCGGGCCGACAGGGTGTTCGAATTCGGATTCGAGGCCGCCCGGGCCTTGGCCCGCTTGTCCGCGACCGTGTCGACGCGGCCGGCCATGGCCAGGTCGTGCCACAACTGCTTGATCTCGACCTTCGAGGGGACGAGTCCCTGCTCCCGGAGCATCTGCCGGGCATCCCGTTCCGTCTGGGCGATGATCTCACCCTTGACAGGGGGCCCGCCTTCACCCGGGATGGCCGTGTAAAAATAGGTCTTGGACTTGGCGCGGACGATCGCGTTCGGGGCCGAGGGACCGAGGGCGCCTCCGGCCCCCCCCCCGCCCCCCGCGCTTTTCGCGTCCTGCGACAGGCTCTTCGTGGTGCCGCGACTGAGGATGGCGCCGCGAGAGGTCTCGTCGCGGTCTTCGCCAGCTTTCGGGACCTTGGCGACCTTGATGTCGATGGGCACCATGCCCTGCTCTCGGAGCAGAGCTCGGACGGACCGCTCGTTCTCGGCCTCGATGGTGGCGCGCCGGATTTCCTTGCCCGCGTGGGCCATGTACTCGAATGTCTTCAGGTCGGGCATGTCGCGCGCTCCTTCGCTTTACGCCGGCAAGACACCTTGTACCCCGCGCGGGTTAGGGAATCTCGTCTGGCAGGTATAACCCAACAAGGAGGTGGGGCGCGTGCCTGAGTTCCATGGGCGACAGGTGGGTTTCTCGCTGCTCGAGGTGGGGCTCGCCATCACGCTGGCGTTGATCATCTCTGCGGCCCTGGCCACCTTTTATAACCAGGTCAAGGACGATGCGGGTGACACCCTGTGTCGGAACCGGATATCGGCCTTGCAAGGGATGGTCGAGACCCTCGCGGCATCCGACGGAGGCGTCTTGCCATCCCTCGACCGGGTGCGGTCGGCGTGGCGGGCCCGGCGGCCCGATGATTTCGACATCTCTCCCTGGGGCGGGCGAATTTTCAGTCCTGTCGGGACCAACGCTATCGCCGGGGGAGATCAGCCAGGCTGTCTCCCCACCGATCCCAATCGCGCGACCCTCATCCTCAATACCGGGTGTTCCCGGTGTCTCGGATATCAGCAGGAAAGCAATTTTGGCGTCGGCACGCTTTACTACTTCCGGGTCGTGGATACCGGCGGGAAAGCAAATTCGGCGTTTCAGACCTCGATGTGGGATCAGGCGCGTCGTGAGCAGGTGGTGGTGACGGGGTATGGTCTGGCATCGATCAAATCGGCGAACCGGTATTTCATGGTCACGAGCGGGCGCTAGCGGTTTCACGCTCATCGAGGCGATCCTCGTCATCACGATCGGGATCGTCATCGTCACCTCGGGGACGATCCTCTACCGGCAATACAGCGAATCGGTGGGCACGTCCAATGCCCTCGACAAGGTCATGGCGTTGCAAGAGACCGTCGAGTACCTTGCCGCGACCGATCCGTCCGCCGAGGTGGCCTACCCCGACCAGCCGACTCTCGAACGTCTCTGGGTGGTGAAGCGTCCGAATGACGCCTACAGCAGTCCCTGGGGCGGGCTCACCGCTTATGGACAGGCCAGTCCTCCGTCTGCGCTTCAGGGCGGAACGGTGACCACCGGGACAGTCTCGGATCCGGCCAGCGACGCGGCGGGTGTGCTCCATTACTGGGTCGCCTCCACCCGTGGCGGGCTCCTCACGGCCAACGATACCACCGGTGGAGTCGCCTCTGCCGTGACGCGCCGTGATTACATCGTCGCGATCTGCCCCAGTAGCCGAGGTCAGGTCTCGGGCTACTGGTTCATCCGTGGCGCTGGAAACGGGACCGAGACGGCGGATCTGCGAGGCCAGGTCGGAACCGGTGCCGTGACCGCGCCCGACGACGCTTACTAGCAAGGGGTTCCCCCGGCGGAGTGCGTCATGCATCACAGCATGGAGGGCCGCGCGGGTCTACCTTGTTGGATGCCAGGGTGTGGACTAGGAGTTCGGTCTTGCGACGTAATCGATGGTTCGCGGTGATGCTGGCGCTGGGACTGGGTGGGCAGTTGCCGGCCTGGGCTGCCCCCTCGCTCGTGCCCGACTTCGAACTCCAGGATCGTATCCGGGTTCCCCGTGGTGACCTCAAATATACGTTCCGGTTGCGAGAGGTGCCTCTCAGGGAAGCCCTTCAGATGGTTGCGGAAGCGGCCAATCTCAACCTGGTTCTGGACGCTTCGGTGGAGGGGGACGTCAGTCTGGATTTCTTCCAGGTGCCGCTCAACCAGCTTCTCGAGACCGTGCTGTACTCGAAGGGCTACCGGTTGACACCGTACCGGGACGCCTACCTGGTTTACAGGAGTGGTCAGTATGGCAAGCGCATGGTGCGCTTCGTTCCGCTCCGCTTTGCCAATGCCCAGGCCCTGTTACCCACGCTGTACAACCTCCTCGAGGTGTTGCCTCCTCCCGAGTTTGGAGGCATTCCGGGTGGGGCCTCGCCCGGCTCCGGTGGGGCTGCCGCGCCAGCATCGGGAGCCTCTCGTACTTCCGGAGCGGGGGCGAATTCCCAGGGCGGAGTCACCTCTGCTTCCGGCGGCTCGGTCCCGGTATCCTCACCTGCCGCGAGCGGGAGCGTTGCGAGCCGATCGGGCAGTGAGACGGCATCGGGCGTGCCTGCTTCCTCCCAGGCGATGCCGCCGGCTTCCACGTCTGGACGTGTGACGGAGGCCACCTCGGCCGACGTTCAGGCCCTCTTTGGCCTCAGCATCCGCGCGGACAGTCGTTCCAACCGGGTCATCCTGACGGGCACGCTCGATCGCATCGAACTGGCCCAGCAGATGATCAAGCAGCTGGACGTGCTGATCCCGTCCCAGGTCTTCCGCCTGAGTCACATCTCGGCTCCCCAGGCGATCAGCGTACTCCGGGCCAGCTTCTTCGAGGGATCGGGGGCCGGAGGTGCCGGGGTTGCGGGCGGCGCCGGAGGAGCAGGAGGTGCCGCAGCGGGAGGTGCCGGTGGTGCCGGTGGTGCCGGCGTTGCGGGAGGCGCCGGCGGAGTGGGAGGCGCCGGCGGTGCTGCAGCCACCATCCGCTCTGCTGCGGTCACGACGCCGTTTCTGAGTTTCACTCAGCTGGGGCAGGCCCCCACGTTCGATCAGACCACGGTCAACGTGGCCCTCGAGAGTCCGCGATTCATTCCCCTCCCGACCGAAAATGCCCTTCTCGTGATGGGAACGGCCCAGGAGATCGAACTGGCCGGGAGCGTCATCAAGGCGATCGATCGCCGGCGTCCGCAGGTCCTGATCAAGGTGCAGGTGGTCGAGATCTCGGTCACGGATGCGCTGAATCTGGGCACGACGCTCGGAGTCGGCGTCCGTCAGTTCCAGCTGTCTTCGGGACCTCAGGGGGGCAACCTGACGTTCAATACGTCAGCAGACCAGGCCCTGAACTTCAATGCCCAGCTCACGGCACTCGTTCAGCGGGGCCGGGCCAAGGTCCTCGCGAGCCCGCAAGTACTGGCCATGGACAGCCGTCAGACCCAGATCAACATCGATGACACCATCGCCTCTCGCGTGACGACCCAGCAGACGCAGAATGCAAACCAGACGACCACGTCCACGCAGGTCGAGACATCCCAGGCGGGCGTACAGTTGACGCTCGTGCCCAGGATCGACCATCAAGGGGGAGTCGCGCTCTTCCTCCAGCCCAACATCTCGACGCCTCAGGCCCCCATCAACCTGGGTAACGGTTCCTCGTTCACTCCCGTCAGTCGGCGTCAGTTCCTGGGTCAGGAGATTTACGTCAAGGACGGTCAGACCATCGTCATCGGGGGACTCGTCAAGGATGTGAAGCGCCAGTCGCTCACCAAGGTGCCGTTGCTCGGTGACATTCCCTTCCTGGGGGGCATTTTCCAGTTGCGGGACGAGCGAGTCGAGCAGGCCGAGGTCCAGATCTACGTCACGCCGGAGGTCGTCAAGGATGAAGCGTATCAGTCCTGATCGGGGAAAATGGGCCCAAGGGGGTGTCCTGGTCTCGATGTTCGCCCTCTCGAGTTGTACGCAGAGTTATTTCACGTCGCTGACCCAGACGTCGCGGGTCCTCACCTCCGTGACCACGCCCGGGGAGATCGTGTTGCCCGCCATCACCGATGGACAGCTGGAATTCAAGCACCCGAACGTGAAGTTCACTCTCGTGTCGAAATCTTCTCCCGTCACGTTCACGGGCGTGACTCGGATGGTGTACACTTCGACCGGGTCGGGAAACACATTGCCGGCCCCGCTGAGCGTCACGTCCAAGTCGGGTTCGGGGACCACCGCCAATCTCCTCAAGCAGTCCGTCGTCCTGGCGGGTGACGGCGCTGCTGTCTCGGCCGATGTGCCAGCCGTCTGGTCCCAGGTGTTTCTCGATACGGCGTTGAGTGGCACCACCCTCGCCGAAGGCGGGGCGCGCAACTGGTTCGTGGACGTGACCTTCGAGGGAACCAATCAGCTCGGACAGGTCATCACGACCACGGTCGGCATTCCGCTCACCATCGTCACGTCGTCAGGCACGTGATCGGTTCTGGAATCCTCTGATGCATCTCAAGCCTCTTTTTTCCATCGCCCGACTCTCCTTCCGCGCGGCTTTCGGTGAGCGCCTGTTGCAACTCGCCGCGGTCTTTGCAGGGGTCTTGCTCTTGCTGACACTCGCGACGTCCCAGCTGGCGCCCCTCGCCGAGCGTAAGGTCCTGGTGGATTTCGGTCTCGCGACCCTGCACGCCGTGGGGCTCGTCATCGGCCTGTTTCAGGGAGCTCAGGACCTCCCCCGCGAACTCGATCGGCGAACCCTTTACGTCGTCCTCAGCAAGCCGGTGGATCGGCTGGCGATCGTCCTCGGGAAGTTTCTCGGCGTGTGGGCGGCCGTCGTCGTGATGACGGGGCTGATGGCGATCGCCCTCGTGGGCTGCATGGGTCTCCTCCGCGTGGCGTTGCATCCCGCGCATCTCGTGGCCATGGCACTCGGTACCATCGAGGTCGGCCTCGTCCTTGCCATCGGGATGTGCTTCTCTTTGCTGACGAGTCCCACCGTCGCCACGCTCTACACGGGACTCGTCTTCCTGCTGGGACACCAGACGGGGGTCATTCGCACGTACGGCCTCCAGGAGGGGGGATTCTCCCGACTGTGGACCGAGGTCTTTTATCGGGTCGTACCCAATCTCGAGGTCCTCAACATGCGCAACATGGCCGTGTACGGTGTCCTTCCGCCGCGCGCCCAGGTGTTCGCCGCCGCTCTCCAGGGGATGGCGTGGGTTGTGTGCGTCTTGACGGTTTCGTCCGTCGTGTTCCGGTCCCGGGAACTCTGAAACATGGTCCGGTTCGTGGCGATCGCCGTGCTGGCGGCGGGGGTGGCGATCGGGGCCTCGTATCGCATGCCCGATACCTCCAGCGCACGCTGGATGGCGCAACTCTCGGTCGCTCCCGGGGCGATCGCGCGAGTCTCGGGTGGGTTCGGGAACGTCCTGGCCGACGCGCTCTACATCCGGTTCAGCACCTACTGGGGGCATCAGCTCACCAACGGCCGACATTTCATGAATCTCGAACCGCTCCTGGTGCGTATTCTGGAGCTGGACCCGGATTTCAAGGCCGCTTACACGCTTGCTGCATTCGCACTTGCTGACGCGGGTCAGGTCGAGGGCGCCCTGAGGCTTCTCGAACGCGGGATGGCCCACGCGCCGCGCGATCCGTTTTTTCCCTATCGGGCGGGGATGGTGGTGTTCTTCAACACCGACGACTACATGCGAGCCGCTCGATACTTCGAACGGGCGGCTGCCTTGCCCGACGCGATGAGCGATGCCCGGTTCATGGCCATCAACATGTACCGGCGTTCCGGGCGGCGTGATTTGCAGGTCCAGGGATGGATCGATCTGTTTCGGTCATCCAGGGATCGGTCTGTCCAGGAAGTGGCTCGCCGTGGCCTCGAGCGCCTGGGGGTCCGGATTGCCGAGTGAAAGCCGGCTCCTGATACGCGTTACAGGTCTCTTCCGTCGGGTATATGTGGCACAGGTTTCGGTGAAAGGAAGGTTTCAATGTTGCGTCGTCCGGTCCGGCAGCGTGGCTTCACGTTGATCGAGGTTTCACTGGCCATCGTTATCGGCGTGGTCATTCTGGCTGGTGGTATTTCCCTGTACAACCAGACCAAGCTCTCAGCCGGGAATTCCAAGGCACAGGAGCGAGTCCTCGCTCTGGCCAGCCTGGTCGAAGAGATGGGGGCCTCCAGCATCAATCAGGCGTATCCCACGCTGGCGAACTTGAACACCATCTGGACCCAGCGTCGGCCCGATGATGCTCGTGCGAACCCTTGGGGCGGCGTCGTGGCCGATCCAACGAACGCAATTCTGATACCCGTTGGTGGAAGCGCAACGGCCGCCTGGGTGCGTGCAACAGCAGGCTCTGCCGGCACGAATATCACCTTCATTACCGATAGTTCCGGTACTGCTGCCACCACGGCCAATGAAGTCAATGCTCAGGACAAGATCGGCCAGCTGTCTTACGCTTATGGGCCTGGCGGTGTCTCGATATATGATCCGTCATCGCTCGGTGCGTTGAAGGCCAAGAACTTCTATGTGGGCTGCTGGAACAGCCGTGGGGATGGTGTCTCCTTCGTCGCTGGCGGCAAGTAATTTCGCTGTCATCCAGTCCGAGGGGGGGCGTTGTCCCCCCCTCGATCGTTTGTGAGGATCGGGACTTTACGGCTGCTCATTGCGTGTCCATGGGATTCCTGCTCGCGTCTCGCAGCGGCACGCTCGGTCCCCGTTTCGCGGGGTGTTCGCCACCTGTGCTTTTCCTGGAAACTCTGGAACGTGGCAGCGGACGATGGTTTCGGCAACACCGTGGTGCCCTCGAGGGCCCGTCTGTCCATCTTGACGAGACAGTCCCACATGCCTTCGGGGGGTACGGGCACGCAGGCCTGTCCCGTGAGGGTCGTGATCCGATCCAGGGTGGCCGGATCGTGTCTGAAAGCCTGCTTGACCTGTTGCAGTCCCTGGAAATCTCCGTCAGGTAGCGCCACGGAAGGAGAACTTGCTGCGGAGCTTTGCTGGACGGTCCTTCAGGGGCATACAGCCACCGGAGCTTCGTGGACTTCGACCTGACAGACCAGGTGATCTTGCACCCGGTGAGGCGATGACCCCCTCGGTTCCAGGCGAAAATCGCTACCTAGCGGCCTCCTGAGGCCAGTTGCTCGTCCATCCGGCGCAGGCGTTCCCCGACGCGCTGCTCCATGCCCAGGAGCCGGTCCAGGGCCTCCTGCTGTCGCGCGACCAGGCTCTGCAGCCGGTCGTCCACGGCCTCGAGCCGTTCCTCCATGTGCTCCACGCGCAGGTCCGTCTGGCGGCTCTTCGCTTCCATCGCCTGGGCCTTATCGGCAAGCGAGTCTTCGGCCTGCATGCGCGAGGTCTCGGTCACGGTCCGGGCCTCGATCAGGACCTGCTCGACGGCCTGGTGGACCTCCGCCAGTTGAGCGTCGCGTGCCTCGTCGCGCGTGACCTGGTGGGCAAGCCATTCCCGGTTATCCCGGGCCAGTTCCTCGAGGTCACGATGCGTTCTTTCGAGCCGGTCCACGCGGGTCTTGAGGTCTGCCAGCTGCTGGATCGTTTCCAGCCGCTCGTCTTCCAGGCGAGCCGCGAGTGCGTTGAGCTCGATGGCCAGGTTCCGGCGCCCCTCGGTGACGTCCTCGTGCAGCCGCTTGATCTCGTCACGCACCCAGTGCCGCTGCCCCGTCAGGCGTTCCTCGGTGTGCGTCCAGATCTCGCGCAGGTTCCGGACCTGCTCGGTTCGCAGGAAGTCGATCTCGTCCGGTCCGAGGGCTCGCGGCAGCGATTCGGGCACGTGGAGGTCCCGGACCAGCGCGAGCGGACGTCTGGCTGCGCGGCCGAGCTGTCCGCCGAGCCGGACCAGGCCGTCCGGGTTCTTGCCGGCGACCACCGCCAGGCCCGCGAGCAGGGCCAGGCCACCGAGCCAGGACCACGAGCCGGAAGGTCCCTTCCGGGGCTCGGACGGGAGGGCGCTCACGACCGTGGCAGGAGCCAGGAAATCGGGTTCGAGTCGTTTCAGTCCCGTCCAGACCCCGCTCGAGGGATGCCGGACCACGACGGTCCAGCCCGGACTGGGCACGCGGGCGGCCGCCAGGTGGGATTGCGCGGATTCGAGCACGCCTCGGCCGTCGGTGGCCAGCTGCTGGATGAGATCTCGCTCGTGACCGTCCGGCGCGGTGGTGCCGGGAACGGGGACGCGCGAGGCGTCCAGCAGAAACCGCGCCGTGCCTGGCTCGTAAGGCAGGTGCGCGATCGCCCCACCGAACCAGCCACGGGGGATGGCGATCGCCCCGAGGCCTTTCCCGGCGCTGATCCACAGGCGATCATGGCCGGGGTCGTCCATCACGGACGGTCCGGCGGTCTGGACCGCGACGGGCGAGCTGACCACGTTCCAGCGGATGCCCGGACCGAGCAGGGCCAGTTGGCCCTCCCGCGGGGCCGGGATCTGGGCTGCGTCGCGCAGGCGATCGCGCGTGGCGGCGATCGAGGCCTCGATCCGCTCGGCGATCATCCGGGCCTCGAGTTCGGCGACGCGCGCCGGATGGGCCTGGCCGGGGACGCCCTGCGCCAGGACGGCGCTGCTGCCACCCAGGATCAGGGTGCCGGCCAGGATCCAGCGAAAACGGCGACGGGATGGGCGCATCGGGCACCTCCAGCATCAGGGACGGAATTCCATTCTGCCGGTTGATGCGGGGCGCCGTCTGCGAGATCGGTCACGGGTTGCGACGGGGGGGGCGCTTCTGGCCGGGCGCAGCCTGGGGTTGCGGGGCCTGCGCCGGCGGTGTTGACGGTCTGGCCTGGGAGGACGTGGGTCTCCCGGCAGGGGCCGGGACCTCGAGGCGTCCGGACTTCACGAGCAACTGGACGACTTCCTTCATCCGTCCTTGCAGGATCGGGACCTCGCTTTCCCAGGCCTTCTGGGCCTGCTCGAGCTCTTCGCGGAGGCGGGTGAGTTCCCCGTAAAGATTGGCGTCCCGCGCTTCTCCGGCTTCCCGGACCGTGTCCAGGCCACGTTGCTGGGAAGCGCTCTGTGCCCCCATGTCTTCGCGCGTCGAGGTGCCCACGGCCTCGAGGGCGCGCTGGAGGCTCGTGTATCGGGCCTCCTCGGCCTCTCGAAGGGATTCCAGGCCTTTTCTCAGCTCGGCGGCCTGCGTCGTGCCGGAATCCGTGAGTCTCAGCAGTTCCTGTTGATGCTCCCGCTGGGTGCGATCCAGGTCACCGAGGACGCGGTTCACCTGGACCAGGGATTCGTCCAGCCTCTGGGCGAGATGTTTTTCTCGACCTTCGAGTTGTTCGTCGATGCGGTGCTGAAACGAGGCGATGGATTCCGTCAGGATCGCCCCGTGCTCGGTCAGCGCGACGAGATCGTTTTCGAAACGTCCTTGCCGCCTGGACAGCGCCTCGAGGCGGTCCGTTTCCAAGCGTGCGAGCAGGCTGGCCGTCTCCTCGATCTGCGTCTCCAGCCCTTCCATGCGTCGGGTCGTCGTCTCGTGGCGCGCGCGATCTTCGTCGGCGCGGGTTGCCAGGATCTCGATGCCCGAGGTGAGGGCCGCCTGCACCTCGGCGAGGGCACTGTCCATCACGCTGCGAAGGTCGCGGTGCCGGACGAGCCACTCGGAATCGAGCTGGCTCAGACGTTCGCCCAGCAGGGCCTCCTGCTCGATCCGGTTCGCCTCGGCGTGTTCCTGCCATTCGCCATGGCGCTGCTCGAGGCTTTCTTCGAGCGTGCGCGACATCGCGCGCTGTTCGTCGAGGTCGCTCCCGTGACGGTCCATCGTGCGCTCGACGTGCGTGCGGAAGGCTTCTTCCTGCTGCCAGCTCTTCTCGAGCTGGCGGATCCGTCCCAGGGCCTGCTCTACCTGGTCCCCCAGCTGGGTCTGGGTGTCGAGCAGCATGTGCATCAGGCCATCATGCCGCTCTTCGAGGCTGCGCTGGCGTTCCTCGAGGCGCGATACCTGTCGGCCGAGCGTCTTGAGCTCCTGGCGCATCGTCTCTTCAAGTTCCCCGTGGCGCATCCGGGTCTCGGCGGATTCCCGCGAGAGTCGTTCGAGTTCGCGTCCGAGATCCTCGAGATCCACCTGGCCCACGATCCTTTCCGGAAGCTGTCTTCCGTCCCTTACCATTCGATGCCATACTGGCGAGGTCCCGCCAGGAAGCGAGCATGCCCCGACAGCACGATCCCGAGGAACTCGAACACGTCTTCCGTGCCCACCCCTTGCGGGGAGCCTGGCGTCTGGGGAGCATCCTCATGCTCATCGTCGGCCAGGCCTGGCGCTTGCTTCATATCGAGTTCCGGCGTGCGCACTGGACACCGGACCGTTTCGAGCGCGCCCAGCATCGCGCCGCGTTGCACTTCCGTGATGCGCTGGTGACCCTCGGTCCCACTTTTATCAAGATCGGGCAACTCTTGTCCACGCGCCCGGACATCCTGCCCTCGGGCTATCTCGAGGTGCTGGAGACCCTGCAGGACCGCGTCCCGCCTTTCGATACCGACCTTGCCCTGGCGCTCATCCGCTCGGAACTCGGCCAGGAGGTCAATGCCTGTTTCGCCGAGTTCGACGTCCGGCCCGTCAGCGCGGCCTCGATCGGGCAGGTTTACCGGGCGCGGCTGGCGGACGGCACCGCCGTGGCCGTCAAGGTGCAACGTCCGGGCCTGCTGGCGCTCATCCAGCTCGATCTCGCCATGTTGCGGCGGCTCGCCCGGTTTCTGGCAGGCAAGGATCTGCGGCGCTTTCACCTGCCCCTGTCCCCGGACATGCCCTACGTGGCGATCGTCGATCGCTTCGCCCAGAGCCTCTATGACCAGATGGACTTCCTGCAGGAAGCCCGCCACATGGAGCGGTTCCGGGCCAATTTCGCGGACTTTCCGGGGGTGACCGCGCCCCGGCCGTATCCCGGTTGGTCCAGCGAACGGGTGCTCACGATGGACTTCATCGAGGGGGTGCGCTTCGATGACCTCGAGACCATCGCCTCCTGGGGTATCGATTACCTGACGGTGGCCAACCGCGGCGTCCGGGCCTTCATCAAGCAGCTGCTGGAAGACGGTTTCTTTCACGCGGACACGCATCCCGGGAACATCTTCGTGCGGCCCGACGGAGAGGTCGTGTACCTGGACTTCGGCATGGTCGACACCATCCCGGAGGATCTCCAGGTCCACCTGGTGGATTGCTTCCTGCACCTCGTCTATCGAGAGTTCGATGCCTTCGTGACCGACCTGGTCCGGCTGGGGTTCCTGCATGAGGAGGTCGATCGTAGCCGCGTGATTCCGCTCGTCGAGGAGATCTACGAGGCCCAGATCGGCGAGGGGCAGCGCCCCTACACGACCGCCGAGATCCTGGGGCGCCTGCGCCCCATCATGCACGACCATCCGTTTTACCTTCCGGATCGCTTCGCGTTCCTGATGCGGACGGTGAGCACCATGGAAGGCGTGGTCCTGCGCCACAATCCGGGTTACCAGTTCCTGGCCGTGGGGTTGCCCTATGCGGGCAAGCTGATGCTGGACCCGCGCAAGCGGCACCTGCGTGATCGCCTGGTCGGTGACCTGACGCGCGAGGGACGCCTGGAACTCGACCGGCTGCTCGACCTCTACGTCGCCGCGACTCGCGAACCCTCGTTCCGCGCCGGGGAACTGGCCTCCCCCGCCCTCGACTACGTGCTTTCCGACGAGGGGCGTGACTTCCGCGAGGCCCTGGTGACCAGCCTGCTCGATCCGGCTCCGTGGGCTGCGACCGCGCCGCTGCGGACCGTGCTCGCGAGGCTGGTGGACGATCCGAGCCTCGAGCCCGTCTTGCTCATGACCCGGATCCTGACGTTCATGGCCGGAGGACCGGGGCTGGACCTGTGTCAGCGGGTCATCCCGGCCCTCGAGAACATACCCGTCGATTCGCCCGCCCTGGGCTCGGTGCTCGCGTGGGGGGGGCGCTGGCTCGAGTCGGCGGGACGAGACGACCTCGTCGAGGTGGTGGTGACGGTCAGTCGCCTCCTGGAGGCCCTTCCCGGTCCCCTCGCGGAGCAGGCACTCGATCGCCTCCTGCACTGGGTGGAGACCGGGGGACTCGAGGAGTGGGAAGACCTGACGTTGCGTCTCTGGGTGCGGCTGGGCTCGAGTCGTCGGGCCCTGTTCGAACGCCTCGCCCGGGTGGCAGATGCAGTTCCCTTGCCGGTCGAGCGACTCGTGTCGGGGGTCCTGCGCCCCGTCCTGGGCTCCGCGCTCTGGCAGGACCGGCTGCTGGAGGCGCTGGCCTCCGGTGAGGCGGATCCGCTGCTCCACGCCGGATGGCGCCTCGCGCTTCGCGACCGGACCACCTGGATCCCTGCCCTGTCCCTGCTCACGGCCCTCGGGCCGGCGGGAGGGGTTCGCCTGCTCGCCGTCCTGCGCGATCGCCTGACCTACCTCACCCTGCAGCGCTTCCTGCCGTGGTTCGCAGGGGCTTCATCCACCCCCGGCCTGTCCTGAATCGGAGTTCCGCGATGCCGTGTTCCCTCACCCTGTCCCTCGATGAGCTACGCCCCCTGGCGAGAGCCCTCTCGGAGCTCGCTTCCGACACGGTCTCTCCGCTGCTCGCCCGTCTCTTCGCAGAGGCTCAGCCGCAGGCCAACGCGGGGGCGACCACCTTCACCTGGAGCCTGGAAACCGACGAGGTCGTCACGCTCGCATCCTTGCTCGACGAGGCGCTCGATCAGGCCGGTACGGCAGGCGACTTCGACCTTCTGGGCGATCTCGGAGCGTTGCGCGATCGCATCCGCTCTCTGGACGGGGTATAAGAGTCGTGCAGGCGCGACGAGCAGGAGGTGGACCATGCGCATGGTGAACAGCCTGTCCGAGCTGCTTCGCGCGGTCCGCGAGGCGCGTAACTGGACGGTCCAGGATCTCTCGGGCCGCTGCCAGGTCCCGCTGTCGGTCCTGCTCGACGTCGAACATGGCGAGATCCCGGATGCCGACACCCTCCGGGCGTTGGCCGAGGGCCTGGGGGTCCGGCTCATCGACCTCGACCGCCTGCGGGCGGGCGAACCCATCCCGGTCTCGGAAGCGACCCAGACCCTCGACGACCTGGTCGCGGGTGAGCCCCCCGTCCCGGAAGAAGAGCGCCCCCTGACCATCCTCGAGGCCCTGCGGGGTCTCAACCCGTCCCAGATCGAGAAGGTGATGGACTACATCACGTTGCTCAAGCTGGCCGAGAAGGGCCGTCGCCGCGCGGCCAGGCCCTGAACGCTTGGAGGGCGTGAGGCCCGACCGGGCCCGGCGGCAGCTACCTCCGGACAAACCGGGCAATCCGGGTGATGGCTTCCTGCAGGACCCGTTCCTCGGCCACGCATGACAGGCGGATCCAGTCCGCGGCCTCGTCTCCGAAGGCGATGCCCGGAATCGTCACGACGTCCTCGCTCGCGAGCAGCTCGCGAGCAGGCGCGACCGGGTCGGCTCCGGGGGCCCCGCTCAGCCGGACCAGCGTGTAGAAGGCCCCTTCGGGGGGCAGGGCTGCGAGACCTGCTTCCGAGAGCATCCGGGCCAGGCTTTCGCGCTGGTGCGCGTAGTGGGCGCGAGGGGGCGGGAAGGTCGAGGGATCGGTCAGGATCGCGTGTGCGACGCGCTGCGAGAAGGTGCTCGCCGCCGTCGTGAGGAACTGGTGGACCTTGGTCGCGGCCGCGATGCCCTCCCGGGGACCGGCGAGCCATCCGAGACGCAGCCCCGTGAGCGCGTGGCTCTTGGAGAGGCTCCCGGCGACGTAGGTGGGCTCGTACCACGTGGCGAGCGAGGGCGCAGGTCCTTCCGGACTGGCCAGGTCGCGGTAGACCTCGTCCGAGAGTACCAGCACCGGCAGTCCGGGACGCTCCAGCAGACCCCTGGCGAGCCGTTCGAGCTGTTGGGCCGGCCAGACGCGTCCCGTCGGGTTCGCGGGCGAGGCCAGGACCAGCAGGCGGGTCTGCGGCCCCAGGCCTGCGAGAACCCGGTCGGCATCCGGGGCGAAGCCCGTCGCCGGGTCCAGCGGGATGAACCGGGTCGCCAGACCCTCGAGCTGAGCGAGCTTGGCGTAAAGGGGGTAGGCCGGGGAGACGATCGCCACCTCGTCCCGGGCCGGATCGAGGAGGCTCTTGATCGCCAGGTACAGGGCCTCCTGCGAGCCGTTCGTGACGCAGACGTCCGACGGTCCCGAGATGCCCGGGACGGCCAGGGTGGTGGCGATCGCCGCGCGCAGATCCTGGAAACCGGGATTCGGCGAGTAGGGGCAGCCATGGCGGCCGATCCAGTCGCGGGCGATGTCGAACGGCCGCGGGTCAGGGCGGAGCGTCGGTTCCCCCAGGCCCAGGTCGAGCGAGGTGGGGCGCTTGAGGGCGTTCAGCTCGCGGATGAGCGAGCCGGGAATGGCCGCGAGACGGGGATTCATCGGGTCCTCGCGAGGACGGTCACGCGCCGAGGCCCAGCAGATCGCCCAGCATCCGGCGGGCCGTCACCAGGTTGTCCACGGGCACGTACTCTCCGGCCTGGTGGGCCTGGGCCGTCAGGCCTGGGCCGAAGTTGGCGGCCGGGATGCCGTGCGCCGAGAGCTGGGCGACATCCGTCCAGGCCTGCTTGGCCTCGAACGTGAGCCCGTGCCGGGCGGCCCAATCCTGCAGGCGCGGATGTTCGGTCACGACCTGCCCCGGAGGGGCGACATCGACGATCTCGAAGCTGCCCGCCCCGCCCACGAGGGCCTCGAGCTCCCGGATGGCGTCCTCGGGGGCCCGATCCGGGGCGAAGCGCATGTTGAGGTTGAGCTCGAAGGCATCGGGCACGACGTTACGGCCGTTTTGCGTTCTGGCGGTCGTCGGACTGACGACCTCCCGGAAGACGAGCCCCCCGACCTCGACGGGACGGGGAGACCATTCTGCCAGCCGCTGGAGGAGCGGGATGGCCCGGGTGATGGCGTTCACACCCTGCCACGGGCGAGCCGAATGGGCCCGCTGACCGCTCACGACGACGCGGGCGTGCAGGCCACCCACGCAGCCTGCCTCGATCCGGAGGTCCGTGGGCTCGAGGCACAGGGCCAGGTCGATCGCATCGGGCAGCAACCCCGAGTCGAGCAGGGCCGGCATCGTGCTGTCCGAGATGGGGCCTTCCTCGCGGTCGTAGAACACGAACAGGGCACCCGGCCGACCGGGA
>JAYKJE010000022.1:0-51974 GCA_035285805.1 bacterium
GAGGCACAGGGCCAGGTCGATCGCATCGGGCAGCAACCCCGAGTCGAGCAGGGCCGGCATCGTGCTGTCCGAGATGGGGCCTTCCTCGCGGTCGTAGAACACGAACAGGGCACCCGGCCGACCGGGACTGGCCGGTTCGCGCGAGGCGGCGACCGCGAGGTCGAGCATGACGGCGAGTGCCCCCTTCATGTCGCTCGCACCGCAGCCGAGGACGCGGCCGTCCCGGATCGCGACCTCCTGGTCGTGAGCCGGGGGCACGGTGTCGGTATGGCCGACGAGCAAGACCCAGGGTTCCCCCGGGGCGCCCGCCACCCGGGCGACGATCGTGTGACCGAGCCGGTCGACCTGACATGCAGGCGCTTCACGTGCCAGCCACGCCACCAGATGGTCGGCGATCGCCCCCTCGTCGCCCGTGACGCTCGGGATGGCGCACAGGTCGCGGGTGAGGGTGGCCAGGACCGTCGAGGCGGCCTCCTCGGTCGACCGGGCGAGCATCAGACTGCCAGCTGGTAGGTGCGCAGCACGTCGTTCAGCGAGGTCTTGCGGTCCGTGCTGGCCGTGCGCTGCCCGATGATGAGCGCGCAGGGGACGCCGTAGGTGCCGGCCGCGAAGGCCTTGGGCATCGTGCCGGGGATGACGACGGATCGGGCGGGCACCCGGCCCTTGAGGATGACGGGCTCGTCACCCGTCACGTCGACGATGGGCGTGCTGGCCGTCAGCACGACGTTGGCCCCGAGCACCGCTTCTTCCTCGACGACGACACCCTCGACGACGATGCAGCGCGAGCCGATGAAGGCGCCGTCCTCGACGATGACTGGGCTGGCCTGCGGGGGTTCGAGCACGCCACCGATCCCGACCCCGCCCGACAGGTGCACGCCGGTGCCGATCTGGGCGCATGAGCCGACCGTCGCCCAGGTATCGACCATCGTGCCTGCCCCCACGTACGCGCCGATGTTCACGTAACCCGGCATCAGGATGCAGCCGGGCTCGAGGAACGAGCCGTAGCGGGCCACGCCAGGGGGCACGACGCGGATGCCCGCCGAGGCCAGGTCGGTCTTGGGCGGGATCTTGTCGAGGTAGCGGAGGTCACCCGAATCGAAGGTCGTGAGGGGCTGGCTCGCCAGATAGAGCAGGATGGCTTCCTTCACCCAGGCATGCGTGGTCCACGCGCCGTCAATCTTCTCGGCGACCCGCACCTCACCCCGGTCGAGCCGGGCGATGACGTCGCGCACGCACGCGAGCACGTCGGGGTCCGAGAGCCGCGAGCGGTCGCGGAAGGCTTCCGAGATGAGGTCGGGGGTGGTCGTTTCGAGCATCATGCAGACATCTCCGTCGGGGGCGATCGCCTGCATGATACCGGATTCAGCCCTTTTCCCGCAGGGCCCGGAGCGCGGCACGGCCCTGGAGCACGAAGTCCTGCTTGGTCGGGGCCGTGACCAGCGCATCGCCGTACTGGATGACACCCGCATCGAGCAGCTCCATGAGCGACACGTACGGGCTGATCTGCCCGTCCGGGGTACCCGTCGTGAGAATCTCGCGCAGGGCTTCCGGTGGTTTCAGGCGGATCGTCTCCGCGACGTTGGTGGTGCTGAGCAGCAACTCGTGGGCCGCGACACGGCCCAGGCTGTCCTGTCTCGGCAGCAGCCACTGCACCAGACAACCCCGCAGGTGGCCGGCCAGCATGTGACGCAGGGCGGGTTGCTCGTGCGGTTCGACGTGCTGGAGCATCAGGTGGAGCGCCTCGATCGTGTCCCAGGCCTCGATGCCGGCCACCACGAGCACCCCGTTCGCCGAGGCCTGTACGGCGGCCAGGACGCTCGCCCGGTCGACCAGTCGCGACACCACGAGGGCAGAGGGTGACATGCGGAGTGCCGACCGGATGCCCGCGGCGACGCTCTCGACGTCCGTGCCGACCTGGCGCTGCGTCACGAGGGCCGTGCGCGAGACGTGCTGGATCTCGACGGGATCCTCGATCGTCACGACGTGGCCGCGGCGCTGGTCGTTGAAGAAGTCCACCGTCGAGGCCAGGATGGTCGATTTGCCCGAATTGGGGGGGCCCCCGACCAGGATGAGACCGTGCGGTTCGAGCAGCAGCTTCCGGTAGGCCCCGGGCAGGCCGAGCGATTCGAGCGGCGCGAGATCCGGGACCAGCCGGATGGTGGCCTGCACGCCACCCGTCCCCCTGAAGACCAGGAGCCGGTAGCGCCCGGTCGTCGCCGTGCCCCAGGCGAACTCCCACTCGCGCTCGCGGGCGAAGCGCTGCTGGAGGGTTTCGGGCAGCACGGCCAGCGCCAGCTGCTCGACCTGCGCGGCCGTCAGGACGGGAACCTCGGGTACGCTCGCGAGCTCACCCCGGCAGGTCATGCTCGGAGCCTGGTTGGGGCGCAGGTGCAGGTCGGAGCCGCCGAGCTCGCGCACCTTCCGTAACAGGCCGAGCAGCCACCCGGCGGGATGTGGGGTCGTCTGGGTCATGGCGTCTCTCCCTGGGCCTTCTCGAGCTCCTCGAGGACGTCGGACGGGACGTCGGTTCCCCGCATGACGTGGTAGAGGTCCCGCGGCTGGATGATCAGTTTTCGCTTTCCGCGCGGCACGTTGTCCACGGTCATGAGATCTTCTTCCGTCTCCATCCGGTCGTGCACGAGGAATGCGTGCATCAGCAGGCTGGAAAAACGGGCCCGCACCCCCGTGAGGGGATTGGTGAACTCCCAGGCGAGCCCCTTGCCTTCGACCCCACATTCGGGGCACCGGAAGGTCTCGGAAGGGCGCAGGTCGATCCGGTAGAGCAGCTGGAAGTTGCCCAGGTCGGCGGCCTGGCTGCGCGCGATCTCACCGATCGCGCCCCAGTGCTCGTGCGGGTGCGGGCTCGCCATGCCCTGAGCGGCTATCGACACGAGACTGCCCAGGTGAGGGATGCTTCCGATGAAGCGACGGGTGAGTGGTAAGTCCATGCGGGACTCCTGGCTAGAAGGCGTGACCGAAGCCGACGATCGTCTGGGTGCTGGGGGCATAGGGGGCGACGGGCGTGTCCCCGAACATCCACGGTTCGGCCCGCAGGAACCCCTGGGCCACCCCCAGCCGGAACTGCGTGCCCAGGAATCCGAAGATGGTGACCTGGGCGCGCAGTTCGGCCCCGGCACCGAGCATCAGCTTGCCCAGGGAGAAGGGGCGATTCCCGTCCGGTGCCAGGGGGTTGTCCCAGGCAGCTCCGAGGTCGGTGCCCACGACGAGGCCCAGGCGCTCCAGGTACAGGGGCGCCGAGCCGAAGCCACGCTGGACCGACAGCAGGGGCAAGCGGTACTCGGCGCTCAGGAACCCCATGTGGTTGCCGGATACGTTGTCATAGCCCCGGAAGGGCAGGAAGCGGGTCTCGAGACTCGTCGCCGACGTCAGGTCCTGCTGGTTGAGGAAGATGGGGTTGTTGATGCCGCCCAGGGTGAAGCCGCCCCCGTTCTGGCCGAAGTTCAGGCTGGTGGCGGCGCGCAGCGCGAGGACGTGGTGCGACCAGGGCATCGACAGGTAGTGGCGGTGGTCGCCCCACAGGCGCGTGAAGGTCGCCTTGCTGGAGGGGATGGCGGGGCCGAGCAGTCCGGGCTTAGCTGGATTCGTCCCGTCCAGATCTCCGGCCAGAGCCGGATGGGCCAGTTCGACTCCCAGGCTCGAGACGGACCCGGCCTCGGGGCTCACCCCGTAGGTCGAGGGCATGTTGTCGGCGCGCTGGTAGTTGAGAAAGACGCTGCCCGTGAGCCCCGGGCTCTCGGTCGTCGCGCTCGTCGCCACGGACGGGAAGCCACTGGCATCCGAGGGGATGGGCAGGGCCGTCTGCGCATCCGACAGGCTGGACAGTGCGAAGGGGCGGTTGAACAGGCCCGTGTAGCCCAGCTCGAACGACTGGCCATCGACCCAGTTCGAGCCCAGCAGGGGGAAGGGCAGCCCCGGGAGCCGCGTCGACAGTTCGAGGCGGGTCTGGTCGGACCAGAGCGCCATCAGGCCCGCGCCCGTGGAGGTGCGGACGGGGTAGCGGCCGATCGTGGGGAAGAAGCTGCCCTGCACCTGCAGGGACGGATACGCCTGGTCGTTCTGGTAGTACAGGAAACCCTGGGGGCGCCCCGACACGGCCGCCGGCCCGTTGAACGTATAGGCCCCGTACACGCTGTAGAAGTGCTGCCTGAGGACGTCCTGGCCGTTGAGACTCAGACCCGCCGTGGTCCCCAGCGGGCCCTGGAAGCCCCAGGCCGGAGTCACGGTCACGGGCATCAGGGAGGGCCACGGTGAGTAGGGGCGGGGCTCCAGCTTGCTGGCGAGCGTCTCATCGGCCGGCTCGACCGGGACGAGGACTCGCGGCACGAGCTGGCCCTGGAAGTCGAACTCGAGGGCCTCCCGGGCGTCCACCTTCGTCCCCCGTGCCGGGTCGAAGGGCATCGTGTGGATGTCGTAGCCCGTGCCCTGGTAGTCCACGAAAGCCAGGGTCTTGCCGTCGGGCGAGACGGCCCCCTCGAAGCAGCCTCCCACGCCGTTCGTGAGGCGCACCATCGTGTTGTCGTCCGCCCGGAGGGCGTACACGTTGAAGGGCCCGTGGCGATCCGAGGTGAACAGGACCCAGGCGCCATCCGGCGTGTAGCGCGGGTACAGGTCCATCCCCGACCCGTCGGTGAGTTCCGTGAGCGCCCCGGTGGCGATCGCGATGCGCACGAGCTGGGTCTTTCCGGCCCGGAACCGCGTCGCGACGACGTGCTGGCCATCCGGAGAAAAGATCGGGTTGGCCCACGTGGTGCCGAAGGTGAGGGGCGTCAGGTCTCCGAGGCGCTGCCCCTCGGCATCGAGACGCACGAGGTGGTTGGCCCCCTTGCCGGACACGAGTGCCACGAGGCTCTTGCCATCGGGAGAAAAGCAGGGGTCTGCGGCCCGGAGCGACTTCGTCAGCTTCCTCGTCTGCCCCGTCGAGCGTTCCCAGACGACCAGGTCCGTGAAGCTCGTGAAGCGATCCCGGTCTTCCTCCTGCTCGAAGTAAAGGACCTTCGAGGCGTCCCGGTTCACGCTGAAGCCGCCGAGGGCATCCTTCCGGAGCCAGACCTTCGAGCGTTTGTCGAGCTGCAGCTCGCGAGTCGCGAGCCAGGCTCCTTTGCCCTTGACCGATTCGGTGTAGGCGAGGCGTCCGTCCGGAAGCCAGGTCGGATGATGGTGGTGGCGGCCGCCCGAGGTCCAGCGCGTCGAAGGGACGATCCCGCGCGCCAGCAGGGCTTCCCGCTGGGTCCGGCTGCGGCGCATCAGCCAGACGCGCATCTCCTCGTAGAGCGATTCCCCGTTCTTGTCCGGCAGGACACGCGAGACGGCGGCGTCGAGGCCCAGCCAGGGGAGCTCGCCGTAGGTCTTGAGGATCTTGCGCGGCACGTCCTCGCCATAGGTCGCCTGGACATACCTGAAAAAGGCCATCCCGTAGTCGTATTCGTTGCCCCCGGACGGCCAGTCCTGGACGCTCGAGAGGACGACCTGGTCGATGCCGAGGAGGCGGCCGTCAAGGGCCGCCATGCGCAGCTGCATGTCGAGGTTGCCCTCGCGGGCACGCCCCCCGCCCGTGAAGAGACTCTCGGTGGTGACGGCCCACCCTTCCAGGATGAAGCGGGGCTGGTTGCTGAGCAGCGTGGGGATGAAGCGCGTGACGAAGGGAGGAATCCCCGCGATCTGGACGTTCGAGAGGAGCACGGCTCCCACGGCGGCGTTCAGCTGCTGGAGCGCCCAGGGTGTGAGGTTCTGGTGCAGGATGTGGGTGTACTCGTGGAGGATGACGAACCGAAGCCAGTCGTCATGGCGTCCGAGAGCCAGCCCCCCGTCCGGCGTGGGGGGGTACAGGTTCAGGTTGATCTTGTTGTGCTGGGCGTTGCTGGCGTTGGCGTTGGTGTCGTCGAAGGTGTCGAAGCAGACGATCTCGGTCTTCTCGTAGGGTTCGCACTGCATGTACGCCGTGAGCTGACGATGCGCGTCCTCGGCGAAGGCCACGACCTTGCGACCGACGTCCTCGAGGCCGTCCGGGTAGGTCACGCGGAAGTGAGGACTCTCGAGCGTGAGCCAGCGGATGTCCGGGGCGAAGCTGGTCGCGGCCCTGGCCGGCGGGGGCAAACACCCGATCATGACCGGGACGCAGGTCCCGAGCGCGAGCGCGAGCGTGAGCCACCGGGATGTTTGCGTCAAGATTCCCCTCCATGACATCGGAAGGGTTATGCCCGCCAGGGACCGGTTCGTATCCCGGCGTCCGTCAGCGAGCGAACGGGCGCACGATCACCATGGTCACGATGATCATCATGAGCAGCGTCGGCACCTCGTTCATGATCCGGAAGAAGCGCGTGGTGCGGAAGTGGGGTTCAGCCACGAGGCGGAGGCGCCAGTGGATGGCGAAGCCGTGGGTGGTGAGCATCCCGGCGATCGCCAGCAGCTTCACGTGCATCCAGGGCTGCTGCAGCACCCAGGGCTCCAGCGCCAGCATGCTGCTGCCCGACAGTACGGTCACGACCGCGGCGGGGGTCGTGATGCGGTCGAGCAGCTTCCTCTCCCAGTCGCGGAGGCGATCCACGACGATCGCCTCCGTTTCCTGGGCGTGGTAGGCATACAGCCGCAGCAGGTACAGCATCCCCGCCATCCAGGCGATGACGGCGATGACGTGCAGGGCCTTGATGCCGGGCAACCAGGCGATCACCGGTTGCCCGTCTCATTCAGCCGATGCATCGAACTGGCCTCAGACCGTCCGCGAGAACCGCGGAGCATCGCTGTCCTGCCGGTCCAGGTAGGTGTCGAAGGCCATGCACACGTTGCGCAGCAGCACCTGGCCCCGCGGCGTGACCCGGATGTGCCCCTCTTCGAGGATCACCAGGCCGTCCTCCGCGAGGGGGGCGAGCTGCTCGAGGGCCCCGGCGAAGTGCTCGTCGAAGGGGATCCAGTGCTCGGCCTCGATGGCCTCCTTCTCGACGACCCCGTGGCAGATGAGGCGGTTGATGACGTCCCGCCGCAGCTTGTCCTCGGACGAGAGCTTCAGGCCCCGCTTGACGGGCCAGGTCCCGGCCTCGACGGCCTCGAGGTAGCCCATCAGGTCGCGATCGTTCTGGGTGTATGCCTCGTCCCAGTCCGAGATGCTCGAGACTCCGAAGGCCACCAGGTCGGTGTCGCGGCAGGTCGTGTAGCCCATGAAGTTCCGCCGCAGCGTGCGATCCGCATGGGCCCTGGCCAGCTCGTTGTCCGGGCGGGCGAAGTGATCCATCCCGATCCAGGTCATGCCCTGGCTGGTGAAGTCGTCCACGGCCCGCTCGAAGAGGGCGACCTTGAGCTCCGGTGCGGGCAGGTCGGCTTCCTGGATGAGGCTCATGTGCTTCTTGAGCCAGGGCACGTAGGCGTAGTTGAACAGGGCAATGCGATCGGGAGCCAGCTCCCGGACCTTCGCGAGCGTGTCCTCGAACCCTGCGAGCGTCTGCTTCGGAAGCCCGTACATGAGGTCCACGTTGATGCTCTCGAAGCCCAGACGACGGGCCTCGAGGATCAGATCACGCGTCACCTCGAAGGTCTGCGGGCGGTTCACGGCCGCCTGGACCTCGGCGTCGAAGTCCTGGATCCCCAGGCTCAGACGGTTGAACCCGAGCTCGCGCAAGGTCGCGAGCTGCTCGAAGGTCGTCACGGCGGGGTGAACCTCGAGCGAGATCTCGGCCCCGTCAGCCAGCTTGAAGCGCCGCGTGAGGGCCTCGAAGAGGCGGTGGAGCTGGGGGCTGCTCAGGTGAGTGGGCGTGCCCCCGCCCCAGTGAATCTGCATGACGGGGCGACGGCCGACGTCGAGCACGCTCGCGATCTGCTCGATTTCCCACTCGACCGCTTTCAGGTAACGCTCGACGAGTTCGTCATCGCGCGTGACGAGCATGTTGCAGCCGCAGAAGTAGCAGAGTTTCTGGCAGAACGGCAGGTGCACGTACAGCGACAGGGGACGGTTGCCGTGGCGGATACCGTTGGTCAGGGCGATCGCCCGTCCCTCGGCTTCCCCGAAGCCGTCCTTCCATTCGGGAGCGGTCGGATAGCTGGTGTAGCGCGGGCCCGACACGTCATACCGGGCGAGCATCTCCGCGGGGACGCGGAACGTGGGTTGTTCAGGCGTGGACATGGGCAAGCTCCTGGACGGCGGCGATGAACGCCCCGGCGTGGTCGGTCGGGACATCCGGCAAGATGCCGTGTCCCAGATTGAAGATGTGCCCGGGGCGGCCGGCAACCTCGGCGTGCAGCCTGCGGACTTCCTGACGGATGGAATCGGGGGGACCGTAGAGACGGCACGGGTCGAGATTCCCCTGGAGGGCGACGCGAGACCCGACCCGATCGAAGGCCTCGCCGAGATCCGTACGCCAGTCGATGCCCACGGCATCGGCGCCGAGCCCGGCCAGATCTTCCAGCACGCGTCCCACCCCGTTCATGTACACGATGACGGGAACGCCGAGGTCCCGGACTCCGGCGATGACCTGCCGGATCGGTTCGAGCGCGAAGTCCCGGAAGTCCCGGGGAGACAGGAAGCCCCCCCAGCTCTCGAAGATCTGGAGGACCTGCGCTCCGGCGGCGACCTGGAACCGCAGGTAATCCACCAGCGTGGGAACGAGCCGATCGATGAGGGCCTGGTAGACCTCGGGAGCGCCGTACATCAGGCGCTTGATCTGGCCGTAAGACTTGCTGCCCCCGCCCTCGACCATGTAGGCCGCGAGGGTCCATGGCGCGCCGCAGAACCCGATCAGGGGGACGCTCGCAGGCAGGGCCGCGCGCGTGAGGCGCAGGGCCTCACCGAGGAACGGCACGGTCTCGGCCGCCGACGGGATGATCAGACGGTCGACGTCGGTCCGGGTTCTGACGGGATTCAGCAGGTGCGGGCCCTTGTCGTCGAACACGACCTCCATGCCCATGGGCTCGCAGGGGATCAGGATGTCCGAGAAGATGATCGCGGCATCCATCCCGTAGCGCCGGATGGGCTGCAGGGTGACCTCGCAGGCCTGATCGGGAGTCTTGCAGAGCTCCAGGAAGCCCATCCGCTTGCGCACCTCCCGGAACTCGGGCAGGTAACGGCCGGCTTGCCGCATCATCCAGACGGGGGGACGTTCGACCGGCTCACGCCGGAGGGCACGGAGAAACAGGGGAGCGGGCTCGGTCATCCGGAAACCTCGTCTGGATCGGTCTTGCCGCGCCGACCCTCGCGCCTCTGGGCGTCGGGGAGGGCCACCACGGCCTGGGGGTCACCCACCGCGATCAGCTTGGTGACGCGCGGCTGGGCCTGGAAGAGGAAATGCGCCTGGGAATCCACCGGGGCTCGGCCATCCGGTGCCGTGAGACGACGGTAGGTGCCATCGGATTGCATCTCGCGTGCCTGCGCCGTGTCAGCCAGGATGGTGGCCAGGATCTCGTGGGTGATGCGGTGCGCGAGCGGCGGCGACTCGACGGGGAAGAGGACCTCGACACGTCGATCGAGGTTGCGCGGCCTCCAGTCGGCCGACCCCAGGAAGATCCGGGGCTCGCCCCCGTTGTGGAACCAGAAGATCCGGCTGTGCTCGAGGAATCGACCCACCACGCTGATGACGCGGATCGTGTCCGACACGCCCGGGATCCCGGGGCGGAGGCAGCACATCCCGCGGATGATGAGATCGATCTGCACACCCTGCCGAGAGGCCGCATAGAGTTCCTGGATGAGGGACGGATCCGTCAGCGCGTTCATCTTGGCGATGATGTGGGCAGGGCGCCCCTGCTCGGCAGCCATCGCTTCGCGGCGGATCTGGGTCACCAGGAAGCTCCGCATGTCGGCGGGGGCCACCACCAGCTTGCGGTAGTCCCGCGGGTGCGAGTAGCCCGTCAGGTGGTTGAACAGCTCCGAGAGGTCCTCGACGATCGCCTCGTCGCAGGTGAAGAAGCCCATATCGGTGTAAAGGCGGGCCGTGGTCGCGTTGTAGTTGCCCGTCCCGAGGTGCACGTAGCGACGGAGTCCATCGGGCTCCCTGCGCACGACCAGGGCTGCCTTGGCGTGGGTCTTCAGGCCGAGGAGGCCGTAGGAAACGTGGACGCCCATGTCCTCGAGCTTGCGGGCCCAGTAGATGTTGAGCTCCTCGTCGAAGCGCGCTTTGAGCTCGATGAGGACCGCGACCTGCTTGCCCTTCTCGGCGGCGCGCATCAGCGCGTGGACGATGGGGCTCTCGCCGCTCGTGCGATACAGCGTGATCTTGATGGCCAGGACGCCCGGATCGTCGGCGGCCGCCGAGATGAAGTGAGTCACCGGATCGAAGGACTCGAAAGGATGATGCAGCAGCACGTCCCCGGCGCGGATGGCGGCGAAGAGATCTCCCGTCAGGGCCGGGTTGGTGGCAGGCACGAACGGCGGCATCTTGAGTTCGGGCAGGTCGAGGCGCGTCAGCACGAGCAGGTCCTTGGGGGCCAGCGTGCTGGAGACCTCGTACAGGTCCGCTTCCTCGGCCTCGATTTCCTCCAGAAGGCGCGTCCGCAGCGAAGGCGGCATCGAGCGCGTGACCTCGAGTCGGGTCATGTCCGCGAAGCGCCGCTCCTTGAGCCCCTGTTCGATCGAGAGGAGCAGGTCCTCGGCCTCTTCTTCCTCGATGGACAGGCCCGCATCCAGGGTGACGCGGAAGGGATGGCAGCCCAGGATCTCGACGTCCCGGAACAGATCCTGGATGTTGGCTGCCACGAGCTCTTCGAGCAGCACGAACTGGTGGCCCTTGCCCGCCGGGACCAGGCGCGGAAGCGAGGGGGGCAGTTTCACGACTGCCCAGCTCTCCTCGCCGTCGGGCAGCCGGACCTGGACGGCCAGGTTCACGGCCAGGTTCGCCACGTACGGGAAGGGGTGGCTCGGGTCGACGGCAAGCGGCGTCAGGACGGGGAACACCTCGCGGCGGAAATAGGTCTCGAGGCGATTCGCCTGGGACGAGGTCAACTCGTCGTACCGCAGGAGCAGCACTCCCTCTTCTCGGAGGGCGGGGAGGACGTCTTCCGAAAGGCAACGGTCGGCCCGTTCCAGGACCGGCAGCAGGGCCTGGCGGATCTGGGCGAGTTGCTCGGTCGGGGTCCGGCCATCCGGCGAGCGTCCGGGCACGGGGGACTGTTCCTGGTCCTTGAGCAACCCCACCCGCACCATGAAGAACTCGTCGAGGTTCGAGCCGTGAATCGCGAGGAACTTCAGCCGCTCGAGCAGCGGCAACCGGCGATCGAGCGCCTCCTCGAGGACGCGCTCGTTGAACGCGAGCCAGCTCAGCTCCTTGTTGAAGTACAGGTCTCGCAGCCGCAGGATGGGCCTGGACTTGCGGGGACGCTTGTTGGAACCCGACATCGACACCTCCCCGGTGCTCTCACCAGTTTACAATGCCCCGCGAGAACGTGGATGTACCGTGTGAAGCGCGCTCCCGGCTCGATTCCTCTAATCTGCCAGCGCGAGACGCCGTGTTTCCCGGCCGAGCAGGGCACCTGCACTCCCCACCAGGTAACTGCTCGCGAAGGCCAGAGCCGCGGGTCCATGGCCGCCCAGGCTCGCGACGGCCGAGGCGACGAAGAGCACGGCGATCGCCGTCACCAGGCGCCCCGCGTTCAGGCAGAACCCCGTCCCCGTGGCGCGCGCCCGGGTCGGGAACAGTTCGGGCAGGTAGATGTAGCTGGTCGCCTGCGCCAGTCCCGTGAACAGGCCAAGTCCGGCACTTTCGAGATGGATCACGGGCGTGAAGGACGCATTCGTCAGGAACAGGATGGCCGAGCAGGCGAAGGCGCCGAGGTAGCCGAGCACGAGGGAGCCCCGGCGACCGATGCCCTCGGCCAGCCAGCCGGCGAGGGCACAGCCTGCCATCGCCCCGAGTCCCTGGGCCATCGTGGCGATCGCGCGCTCCTGGCCCCCCGGTTGCACGCCCGGCAGCGACTGGATCCACATGGGAATCCACGAGAGAGACGCCCAGTAACCCACCAGGAGCCCGCCGAAGATGAGAGCCCCCACGGCCAGATCGCGCCGGTGGGCGCGATCCAGCAGGATAGCCACCGGGCCCGATTCGCCCGTGTCCTGGCGTTCACGTGCCTCGTGCCAGCGATCGGATTCCTTGAACGTCATGCGCAGGAAGACGACGAGCAGGGCCGGCAACGTCCCGATCCAGAAGGCATGGCGCCAGGTCGGGACCGAGAAGTTCACCAGACCTGCCAGGAAGACCCCCGCCTGGTAGGAGGTGATCAGGGCCCCCACGGCTAGGGCGCGGCTGCGGGCGGGCCAGACCTCGGCGAGGAAGGTCGCGATGCTGACGAGTTCCCCGCCGATGCCCAGACCCGTCAGGAAGCGACACGCCGCGAGCATCGGCCAGGTCGTGGCGAAGCCGCTCAGGCCCGTGAAGGCGGCATAGAGCAGCACGGACCCCACCATGGCCCGGACCCGTCCGAGGCGATCGCCGATCCAGCCGAAGCCGATGCCGCCGGCCGTCCACCCCAGCAGGAAGCAGCAGGCGATGATCGATCCGGCCTGGCTCGTGACGTCCCGGGCCGTCGTCCCGAGTAGCTCGGCCAGGGCCGAGGGCATCGCGACGGTCATCAGGGTCGAGTCCATCCCGTCGAAGATGCCGCCGAGCCAGCATCCGAGGAAGACGAGCCCGTGGTAGGGCGTGATGCCCTCCCACCAGGGCGTGCGGGCACGGGCTGCTTCGATCACGATCGCTCCTTTCTACGTCTCTCCAACTTTAACCTCCTTTTCACGTCATGTTCAGTCAGCACGCATCCAACACCTCGATAACATCCACGGAAGCCCCCTGGTGGAGGACACGACGATGGATGCGCTCTCGAAGACGGTCAACCGGACGCCCGCTATCGACTGGTCGGTGCTGACCGGTGGTGCCGCCGCAGATCGCTCCGCTGCACCCGTCGCGGGTGATGTGGCCCCGCTCGCGGCGATGCGGTCCCGCTCCGTCGGAGAGGTCGCTCCCCTCGGAAGCCGGGATCAGTTCATCCGTCGTTCGCTGCCCCGTCCCGACGCGGCCGTCCAGCAGCTGCGTCAGAGCGTCGAGGCGTTTCCGCGTCCGACGGCCCCGGGCGGACAGGACGTGCGTCGCGAGGTGGTGCGGATCGGCACCCAGATCGATCAACTCGAGCAGGACCGTGCGCGCAACCAGGCGGAGCGTGAGCAGGCCACCCAGCAGAAGCGGTCCCTCGAGCGTCAGCTCGACGACAAGCTTTCCGTGGCCCGTGGGCTGGTCTCGGATATCCACACGACCCGGGGCCAGCGCGAACGTCTACAGGGTGAGATCGACCGGATCGTCTCGATGATCGACAAGCTCGATGGTCGACTGGGCCAGCTCGCGGCCGAAGATCAGGACCTCCAGATGCGGGAGCAGGTCCTCGCGGGTCAGCACCGCGTCCTCTACCAGGAGGCCGAAGGGGCTCGCAACTTCAGCCGCTACCTCCAGAACCTGCCCGAGGATCGTCAGGCGGATGGAGCGCAGGAAGCGGCGCGTCGTGAGGCCGCCGGTCGTCAGGCCAGCTCGGCCCGGGAACGTCTCGGCCGCCTCGAGGATCGTCTCGAGCAGATCAACGGCGCCGAGGACCGCATCCGTCAAGAGGCCGGTGGGCTCCAGCGGGATCGGGCCGAGCTCGAGCGCCGTGGTGAGGGCACCACCGAACGACTCGAGCAGGTGCAGGGCCGTCTCCGTCGCCTCGGTGAGGATTACCGCGGGGCTTACCAGGACGTGCAGCAGACGCACGGGGAACTGGGCGACGTGTCCCGGAGGATCCAGGTGGCCGAGAGCCGCGCCGGGATGATCCAGGGCCGGATCGAGGAACTCTACCGGATGCGCGAACAGTTGCTCGATCGCGCGATCGCGAGCCGTCAGGGCGACGTCCAGGACATCCAGCGCCAGCTCGACCAGATCCAGCAGGTCATGGATCGCCTCCAGGGGCAGCTCGAGACCTCGCGTCGCGAGATGGACGACCTCCAGGGGCTGCGTCGGTCGCTTTCGCGCTAGGCGCGTTCTCCTTTCGTTTATTTTCCGTTAAGTCGCGAAAGGTCAAGGCTTTCAGGGGCACAAGGATCGCAGATAGGTCCTGCAACCTGGAGGTTCGTTCATGACCATTCAACGCGACTTTTCACCCATCATCCAGCGGGCCAAGCCTGCCGAAACGGTCACGAGTACGCCCATCAAGGTCGAGCAGGCAGAGGTCATCCAGCGCTCATCTGCAGCGGAAGTCGTCGTGCGGTCGCCTGCAGACGATGGTCAGTCGTCCGCGGGCGGTCCGTCGGCGCCGGGCAAGGCTCCCATCCTCCAGGACGGAAATCAGCGAGGCACCCCGACGACCATCGATCTCGGTGACGGTGCCAACGTCCAGACGGGTGACGACATGAGCCGTGCGATCGCCGATGTGCTCGGTGCCGTGCTCGGTGCTATCGGTGGTTCGTCTCAGCCCAGCACTCCCTCTGCACCGCGCAAACGGGAAGAGCCCGTCAAGGCCGGCGGCAGCAGTGGCCCCAGTTTCGGTGACTGGCTGGGTCGGTTGGCCAATGCCGTCGTGGATCTCGGCAAGACCTGGGGCAACTGGAACAACACCAGTGCCACCGAGTTCAATTTCGGCCATGACAGGGTAGACGGGGAACTCTGGGGCCAGGATGCCGATGGCGACATCACCTGGGCCGACAATGGTGCGAAAGTCAGTCCAGATCAGGTCAACGCGATGCCCGAACCACAGCGTGAGGAGTTCTTCCGGCGGGTCGGTATCGAGCCTGTGCCGGAGCGGCAGGTCGGTGCAGGTCCGAATCCGGCTGTCACGGAGCCGCCCGAGGGAGTCTCCGTTCCGGGGAAGCAGGTTCTCGGCGGAGGGGAAGGCGTCGAATCCCCGGCGCAGCCTGCGATCGGGGACGTCGGGACTTCCGAACCCGAGGCGGTAGCGAAGGTCGAGACGCCTGCTGACCCTGGAAACGCAGTGGCCGGGTCAGAGCCTCCTGCTGCCGAAGAGAAGCCTGCACCTGCTGCCGAAGAGAAGCCTGCACCTGCTGCCGAAGAGAAGCCTGCACCTGCTGCCGAAGAGAAGCCTGCGCCTGCTGCCGAAGAGAAGCCTGCGCCGGCTCTGCCCCTCGGCAAGAAGCAGACCATCCTGTCGGTGGCCGACCCCCATATCACCTCGGCCGATGGTCTCAAGTACGACAACAAGCTCCCTGGCGACTTCATCCTGGCGAGTTCAAATCGCGGTAACTTCGATGTCCAGGTGCGTCAGGGTTCGCTCCCGGGAGATTCGGGAGTCTGGCAGACGGCGGCTGCCGTCAAGACGGATGGCCATGTTGTCCAATACGACGCCCAGCGGAACATGGTCAATATCGACGGCAAGGACCATGCGTTCAAACCCGGGCAGCGCATCGCCCTTTCCGACGGGGCTTACGTCCAGATGTCCCGGGAAGCCAATCCAGGTGATGGCAGAACGCGTGGTTTCGACCGCGTCCAGGTCCATACGGCCCAGGGTGACGATGTCTACATGCTGAACTTTGCCCGGGGTAAGAATCACCAGATGGACGTGCGGGTCGATGTGTCGGGGACGCGCCTAGATGGCGAGGTCTCGGGCATCGGTGGGCGGGTCGATCGCGATACCAATGCGGCCAACGACCTCGTCATGCGGGACGGAACCGTCACGACCAAGGCGAACGAAGATGCGGCGGCCAACTCGTGGCGGGTCCAGTCCGGAGAGTCGATCCTCCCCTGAGTCGGCTCAGCACTCAGACATCGCCACCGGATGGTTCGATGAAGAGTTCGCTGACCCTCACGCGCGCATCCTGCGAGACCATGTACGCGAGGGCTTCGGCCACCTCATCCGGGGTGACCATGCCCTCGCGGTTCACGTCTGCCATCCCGGCCGAGGCCCAGATGTCCGAGTCCGTGGCTCCCGGATAGAGACTCAGCACACGCACACCCGAATCCTGGAACTCGAGGTGCCACGTCCTCACGAGCGCCTCGAGGGCCGATTTGCTGGCGCAATAGGCGCCCCAGCCGGGAAACACGCGCCGTGCGGCGATGCTGAGCACTGCGACCAGGGACCCGTGACTCACCCGGAGCAAGGGGGCCAGTTCCCGCGTGAGTAACCAGGGAGCCCGGACGTTCACGGCCCAGGTGCTCTCGAAGGCTGTTTCGGACATCTCCGTCAGTGGCGCCACGTGGGCGACGCCCGCATTGTGCACCAGCAGATCGAGCCGCCCCTCGACCTGCTCGATCGAGCGAGCGAGGGCCGTGAGTGCGGCGGGATCCAGCAGGTCCGTCTCGACCACGCGGGCCGAATCACAGTCGGCCGCGACGCCTTCAAGGGCCGAGGCCGTGCGGGCAGCCAGGACCACGTGATATCCGGCCCGTGCCAGACGCCGGGCGATGGCGGCGCCGATCCCCTTGCTGGCACCGGTGACGAGAGCGGTCGGTCGGGTCACGCGTCTTCTCCTGCATATTCGAAGTGGTTGGAGCGGGTCTCCTCGAGCCGGATGGCATGCAAGCGGGCCGGTGCAGGAACCACGGGGGCCAGCCAGGTCCAGACCAGCCGGGTGATCTCCTCGCTGGTCGAGATGAAAGCCTCGGGGGGAAGGGGGTCCGGGAAATCGTGCCAGCCGATGAACCGATGGTCGAGGCGGTCGAGGACCGTGCGTTTCACGGCCTCGTCGAGCGCGACCAGGTCAACGGCCATGCCCGTCCGGGAAGCGACCGGCCCCTCGACGATCACCTCCAGGACGTAGTTGTGTCCGTGGCCCCCGGGATTGTTGCAATCCCGGTAGAGGGCCCGGTTCTCCTCGGGATCGAGAAAGGGACTGTGCAGGCGATGGGCCGCCGAGAAGTGGTAGATTCTACCTACCTTCACGCGTGTCATGCCGGTTGCCCCGCGTATTCGGCAAACAGTTCGTCGTGCTCGTAGAGCCGGATCTTCGCCAGATCGCAGCCGGGGATCCGTCCGTCCAGCAGGTCCCAGATCCGGAGCACCAGGGCTTCCGTGGTCGGCAGGGTCTCCCGGAAGTCTTCCACCTCGAAGTTGAGATGCTTGTGGTCATATCGTGCGATGACACGCTCCTGGACGACCTGCTTGAGGTCTTTCAGGTTGACGATCATGCCCGTGCGGGGATCGACGGCGCCCCTGACGCTCACGTCGAGCACGTAATTGTGCCCGTGACCGTACTCGGAATAGCAGGCCCCGAACCTGGCCCGATTTTCCTCGGGGGTGAGGTCGGGATCCCGGTAAAGGTGGGCTGCAGAAAACTTGAACCGTCGGGTGATGATCACGCGGGATGCTCCGTTCGGACTGGGCATCACGAGTGTACCACCCGGCGGTAAGCTAGCCGAGGAAGGCTTCCAGCGGGAGGGCGAGCGGGTCTGGCAGGTCGAGGTTGACGAAGATGTCCACGATCGCCGGATCGAACTGGCTACCGGCGCACCGGCGCAACTCGTTGAGAGCGTCGGCATGGCTGCGCGGGCGGCTGTAGCAACGCTGCCGGGTCATGGCATCGTAGGAGTCGCAGACCGTGATGATCCGGGCCTCGAGCGGGATGAGCTCACCGGGCAACTGCTCGGGATAACCACGGCCATCCATCCGCTCGTGGTGATAGAGGATGGGATCATGGAGTGCCGAGAAGCCCTGAAGCCGGTTGATCATGTTGGCCGCGATCACCGGGTGCCGCTTCATGAAGGCCCATTCCTTGTCATCGAGCGGGCCGGCCTTCTTGAGGATCTCGTCCGGAATGGCGAGCTTCCCGATGTCATGCAGCAGACCTGCCAGGAACAGGAACTCCTGACGTTCCGGAGGTAACCCCATCGCCTCGGCCACCAGGCTCGAGAAGACCCCCACGGCCCGGGCATGTCCGCCTGTCAGCGGGTCCTTCGCGTGCATCGCGATCTCGAGGGCCTTGGCCAGTTCCCGGAGAGCCAGGGTCGACTGGGTTTCGAGGACCAGCGGGGCATCCACGTCGAGTTGCTGCGCCGAGACCACCGCATTCCCCCCGCGCCGTTCCGCTTCGGTCAGTGCCCTGCTGGCATCCTCGATCATGTGAACGGGGGCCTGGAACTTCCGGCGGAAGGACGAGATCCCGATGCTGACAGATGCGTCGAACGATCTGCCATGACCATCCAGCCAGGTGTCCTGTGCGATGAACTCCCGGATGCGTTCGGCCAGCACGACGGCTCCCCGATCGTCCGTCTGTGGCAGCAGCATCGCGAACATCGAACCCGAGAAGCGCGCACCCAGATCACTGCCGCGAATGCATCGCCGGATCGTCTCGGCACACTTCACGAGGACACGATCGCCGAGTTCCCGCCCCATATCGTCATTCAGGGCCTGGAACCGATCGACCTTCATGAGGACGAGCGTGAGGGGATGGTTGTATCGCCGGGCTTCCGCGAACTCGCCATCGAGGCGGTTCATGAGGAGGGCGCGAGAGCCGAGCAAGGTCAGCGCGTCCGTCATGACGGGCATAGGATCGCCCAGGAGTGGTGCCGTGCCCCAGGCCTGGCTGAGATGTTCGTAAGCCAGAAGAATGCCCGACCAGCTGAGCAGAGACCCGAGATGCGGATTCTCGAGATTGACGGTGCCGGGAAGCCTCATCTGCAGGCCGGTTCTGGGGATGGCCAGGTCGACGGCATGACCGTTGAGGTGTTCGTCGCCGAACTGGGATACGATCTTGTCACCGCGAACGATCTGGACCGTCTGTGCCCCCAGCACGGAGGCGAGGTGCCGAGCGAGTTCGCGCATCAGATTGCCCGACTCGAAACTACCCAGAAGCCCCTGGAGAGCGACCAGTTCCGGCGTTTCCGGATGGGGAGGTAGCGAAGAAAAATTCATGCCGGGTTTCCCCACGGGGCGTGGAAGCGAGCACCTACCGCGCTACTATACCCGATCGCTCCGGGCGGATCACGGGCGCTGATGCCTTTTACCAGCCTTGGACACATTTCTTAACGGCCGGGGAGATTCCGACCGTCCGCCTCGCCAGAGGCGTGGAAGGGGTACGGATAGGAAGGATCCGGCGCCTTCCAGGGCACTGCGGCCGAAAGCAAGGTCCAGCGATCGGGTGTCGGGGTCCCACAGCCAGGCGCCTCGGGGCAGGCGTGAATCGCTCCACGGGGTCTCGAGCCACGGGGTACGCGAGCCCGCGGTGAGGGAGGCAGACGCCAGGACCGACCAGCCGCGGGATCGATCCCAGGGTCCCGTCGAGGTCGCGATGGCCCGTTCCAGCACGAGAGTGGCCGGGTGCAGTCGGGAGGGACATCCCGCGAGTTCCATCACCCGGATCGAACTCCCGCTTTTCCGGTCCTTACCCCGGTCCTTACCCTTGGCCGGTCTGTCGTGACCGGACACCAGCGCGCCCCCGGGGCGATCGATCGCCAGCAGAGGTCTGGCGAAGCCTCCCGGTTCTTCGAGCACCAGCGAACCCGGGCTATGCAGGTGCCAGACCGGACGGGGTGCGTTCTGGCGGGCTGCCAGGACCCCACCCTGCCAGAGCTTGCCGTTCGTGTCCCGGAACGAGAAGGTGACGGCGGGAAGCCAGGCATCTTCGTCCGCATCGTCGACCTGAGTCAGCCAGAGGGAATCCGTCGACAGGCGCGTGCTGACGGCGACCCCTTCGAGCTCCTGCCGGGCTGCCGCCGTCAGGCTCCGGAAGCGAATCCCGGCCTCTCGCCGGAGGCGCCAGTCTGACCAGGTCGAGCGGCGGGCCACTCGCTCCAGGATCTCGGCCCTGAAGAGGTGACCGAGCTGTTCCCCCTGGGCGAGGGAGGTGCCCCGGGTGACGACGAGATCTTCCCCCTGCAATCGGACCATCTGCCCCCGCCCGTCCGGTGCTCGTCGCAGGATGCGCGTGTCCCCGCGGGGCTGCCGCGGGTCGATCTGGTCGGGAGGCAGAACGGCGCAGCCCGTGGTCAGGGCCAGGAACAGCCAGCGCAAGCACGTCATCGCCTCATCATACCCCGGGGGGCAGGTGATCCTTGCACTTGAGCGGTCGGTCGGGGCCGCGGAAGATGGGTCCCATGCGAAATCGACCTCTGAAGCGTGCCAAGTCTTCGCGCCCACGGTCCACCAGACGGTGGTCCGTCCTCCCTCGCCTGGCGGCCGCCACGGCCTCGGTCCTGGCCACGGGTGCGCTGATCGAGGTCCTGCATCATCCGCTCTTGCGAGAAGCAGGCGCCGGTTGGTCCCTGGCCGTATCGGGTGGGCTCGTGGTCGGAGCGTTCCGGATCGCCGCGAGCGGGAGCCTGGTCGAGGCGCTCGGATGGCGCCGCGGGGATGCCGTGACCTCGTTCGAGCAGAAGGCGCGGGCCTGCAAGGATCTCACCCAGCTGGCCAATCTTGCCGTGGCGTCGCTGCAGCAGCAGTTCCGGCCCAAGCATCTCTTCATGTGGCTGCCACCCACGGGCGATCCCAGCTTCCACCTCGTGGCGGGGCTCGGTCCATTTCCCTCGACGTACGTGATTCCCGAGTTTTCCGTCCGTCAGCTCCTTCGCGAGCGACCGGAAGGGGCCTGGGTTCTCCATGACCCTGCGGATGCCCCTCCTGCGCCGGTCGAGCAGTTGCTGATCCAGGTCGGGGCCAGTGTATGTCTGCCGATCGTGCACCAGGGGCAGCTCATCGGGCTCGTCACGCTGGGGCGCCGCGTCAACAACCGGGCCTACGGGACACGAGAGCTCGCTGGCATGAGCAGGTGGGCCCAGGCGATCGCCGAGGCGCTGGTTCCTCACCAGTTGCGAGCCGAGCAGGCGCATCATCTGTCGAAGCTCGAGGCCGTCAGCCGTC
Organism: bacterium; assembly: GCA_035285805.1. Classification (GTDB taxonomy): domain Bacteria; phylum Cyanobacteriota; class Sericytochromatia; order S15B-MN24; family UBA4093; genus JAYKJE01. Next base: position 20,755 of record JAYKJE010000022.1, read on the forward strand.
TCTACGTCGATGCCCAGAAGCGCGCCGTCACGGACGGCCTCACGGGTCTCACCACCCACCTCCACTTCCAGGAGCAGCTCGCGAAGCGTTTTTACGAATCCCGGAGGTTCGGCCAGCCGCTGAGCCTGGTGCTTCTCGATGTCGATCATTTCAAGCGCATCAACGATACGTTCGGTCACCTGATGGGCGACGAGGTGCTGCGCGAGATTTCTCGGACGGTCCAGGATCAGGCTCGTGCCTGTGATACGGTGGCACGTTACGGCGGTGAAGAGATCGCGATGATCCTCCCCCAGACGGATCTCGACGGGGCGTGTATCCTGGCCGAGCGTTTGCGAGAGGCCGTCGGTAACCTCACGTTCCGTGAGGGGACCGGGGAACGTTCCTTCGACGTGACGGTCTCGGTGGGTGTCGCCCAGCTCGTGGCCGCCGACCAGAACGGTGAAGATCTCGTCGATCGGGCCGACAAGGCGCTCTATCAGGCCAAGCGCCGCGGTCGAAACCGGGTCATGCAGCTCGCCTGACGGTTCCTCACGGGGTGATGACCTTCAGCAGGCCCTGAATGATCCGCGCGGTGGCGCCCCATACGCGGTGGCCATCGACTTGGAAAACGTCCTGGACGATCCGCATCGAGGCGCCCAGATGGACCGCCTCGCGGGACCACGTCGTGCGTCGCACGAGTTCCTCGAGGGTGATCCGGTGAACCGAGACCAGTTCTTCGCTGGTCGGGGTGATGGTCCGGTCCTGTCGCAAGAGGCCCACCACGGGGGTGATCCGGTAGCCCGTGGTGGTCACGTGGTCGTCGAGCTGGCCGAGGACCACGACCTCGCTCGCTTCGATTCCGACCTCTTCATGCGCTTCCCGGAGAGCACACGTGACCAGGTCGAGATCATCGGGTTCCAGCCGTCCCCCCGGAAAGCACATCTGACCACGGTGCGAGGCGAGGTGTTCCCCCCGGCGCCCCAGCAGGAGCTGGTGACCATCCGGGTGCGGAAGGATGGGCACCAGCACGGCGCTCGGGACCCCGCCTTGCCACGTGATCCGGTTCGGGACATGCGCTCCGAGGCGGTCCAGCTTCACGCCTGGCCCATGAGATGCTCGATCGCTGCGATGTCCTTGGGCACACCGTGGGTGAGCACCTCGTGACCTTCTGCCGTGACGACGACGTCGTCCTCGATGCGGATGCCGATACCCTCGAAGGCCCGGGCTGCCTCGGGGCCGCCCCGGGCGAAGTAGAGGCCCGGTTCGACCGTCAGGACCATCCCGGGTTCCAGCTTCCTCCAGGCGTTCCCCTGCTTGTAGGCCCCGACGTCGTGGACATCGATGCCGATCCAGTGGCTGGTCTTGTGCATGTAGAACGGCCGGTAGGCCCCATCCTCGATCAGGTCCTCCACCCGTCCCTCGAGAATCCCCAGGGACACGAGCCCCTCCACGAGGACCCGGAGGGCGACGTCGTGGACGTCCTGGAAGGTCCGTCCCGGCCGGATGACTTCGATGGCCGCCTTTTGCGCGTCGAGGACGACCTGGTAGACGGCCCTCTGCGTGTCCGTGAACCGTCCGTTCACCGGGAAGGTCCGGGTGATGTCCGACGCATAGTGCCGGTACTCGGCTCCTGCGTCGATCAGGACGAGGTCGCCATCCCGGAGGGGGGCCTCGTTCTCGTGATAGTGGAGAATGCAGCCATTCTCACCGCTACCGACGATGCAACCGTAGGCCGGACCCATCGCTCCCGCCATCCGGAAGGCGTGCAGCAACGTGGCCTCGAGTTCGTATTCATGGCCGCCCGGTCGGCATACCTGCATCGCAGCCACGTGTCCGGCGGCGGCAATATCCGCCGACCGTCTCATCAGGTCGAGTTCCTCGTCCGACTTGAAGAGTCGCATCTCGTGGAGGACGCGCGACGGGTCCAGGATTTCCGTCGGAGCACCCACCCCGCTGCGGGCCTTGCGACGCGCAGCGTTCACCCAGCCGAGCACCCGTTCGTCGAAGGCCCCGTGCTCGCCCATCCGGTAATGCAGCCGTGTCTGGCCTTCCAGATAGCGGGGGAGGATCTGGTCGATCTGGTCGATCGGGAAGGCCGCATCGGCCCCGAAATCCCGGATGGCCCCTTCGATACCTGCCCGGCGGCCGTTCCAGGTCTCCATCTCGGGGTCGCGCGGTCTCACGAACAGGACCATCCGGTAATCGGGGTGGTCGGGCATCAGGACCAGCACGGAATCCGGCTCGGTGTAGCCCGTGAGGTAAAAGAAATCGCTGTGCTGCCGATAAGGATAATCGAGGTCAGCCGTGCGTCGGCGCTCCGGGTTGGCCGGAAAAATCGCGACCCCTCCCCCGAGGGCTTGCATCAGGGCTTCCCGGCGTGGCTTGAACATGGTCGTCTCCCCGTTCTGTCCAGGATGGATGTTCCATTCTACGACGCCTTGGCACGCCCGATCCCTGCATCAGGGGATGTTTGTGTCGTTCCCGATCGGGGTTTAATATTTCTTGACATGGTCGCGGGTGGCAGCCCGCAGGAGAGGTGCATGGACAAGCCCAACCCGCCGCTCACCCCCCGGCCCTCGCGAGCGCTCCCGGGTCGCGACGGCAATCGTGATGTGCAGGACGCCCGACCTGACTATGCCGATGTCCTGGCCCTCGTGAAGGCTCTCGAGAGCAGTGACCTCGAAACCCGTGCGGCTGCCGCCGAGGCGCTCGGTCGTATCGGTGATCCGCGATCCGTCGAGCCGCTCATCAAGGCCCTGTCTTGCACCTCGTGGCGCGTGCGCGTGCTCGTGGTCGAGGCGCTTGCCGCCACTCAGGACATCCGGAGTGTCGAACCACTCGTGCAAGGCCTCGCGGACAGCGAGTTCCGCGTTCGTATGTCCTGTATCGATGCGCTCGGGGTCTTCAACGACAGCCGTGCGGTGCAGCCTCTCATCGAGGCTCTGCGCGATCCGCACCGGGCCGTCCGCCGCAAGGCCGCCGAGGTTCTCAGCGGGATCGGAGATTCGCGAGCGGTGGTGGCGCTCGTCGGTGCGCTCGAGGATTCGTGTCGCGACGTTCGGCGGCTCGCGGCCCTCGCGCTCAAGCAACTCGGCAGCAGCCAGGCGGTCGAGCCTCTCGTCGAGGCCCTGCATGATTCCGACCAGCTGGTTCGCGAGGCTGCGGCCGGAACCCTCGGCGAGATCGGTGACGAGCGGGCCGTTCTGCCCCTGATCCAGGCCCTCGCTCCGGTCCGTTCCCGGACGCGTTTCTTCTGGGAACGGGCGCCGCGTGCCCGGGGCAAGCAGAAGAACCGTGCCGATAGGCTGCCCAGGGAAACCAGTCCGTCTTTCCGGGTCGTCGTCATCGAGGCGCTCGAGAAGATCGGTGATTTCCGCGCCCTCGATGCGATCATCGGCGCCCTGGTCGATCCGGAGCACCGCGTCCGTGAGGCTGCCATCGAAGCGCTGGTCACCTTCGCGGACACGCGTGCCGTGGGACCGCTCGTCCGGGCCTTCAAGGACAGCCATCGGTCCATCCGGCTTCGGGTCGTGCGCTCGCTCGGGCAACTGGCAGACTTGCAGGGTATCGAGACGCTGATCCTCGCCCTCCAGGACTCCAGCCGCGACGTTCGGCGGGAAGCGGCGATCGCCCTCCGACGACTCGGTGATCACCGTTCCGTGGACCCCCTGATCGAGGCTCTCTGGGATCCCGACCCTTCCGTCCGGCTGGCCGTCGTCGAGACCCTGGGCGAACTCGGAGATGTCCGAGCGTGCAAACCTTTGCTCTCCATGGTGCAGTCCCCCCGGCGACAGCTCGGGATGCTGGAGCGCCTCGGCCTGGGTGGGCGTCGCCGGAGTGCGGGCAAGCGTGGGCGTCGTAACTCCGACGACGGGGAGGTCGGGATCCCCGGCTCGTTCCGTCTGGCCGTCATCCAGGCGCTCGAACTCATCGGCGATGAGCGGGCCCTCGCGCTCGCGCAGTTCGAGCCCATCATGGTGCCGGAAGAGTCGCGTCCCGTGGCGGAGAATCTCCGATCGCCGCGGGCTCGTGCCCGTGACATGGGGGATCTGTCAGGAGAGGCCACCAGCGCGGGTTGATCGTGTTTCAGGACCGCGTCGAGGCATTCTTCGCCCCCTATCTGGGCCAGGATCTCGCCTGCCATCTCGAAGCCCATCATCCGGACTCCCGGCTGGTCTGGGCCGGTGTTTCCCGGCTAGCACGGGACTGTCGGCTCGAAGCGGATCCGTCGCCCCGCGAGCGAACTTCCGGATATCGTCCCGTGCCCATCACGGGCCTCGAGGTCCTCGAGATCCATCCGCATCCCGCCGGTCCCCTGGCCCGGGTCGAGGTCGTCCTCGCAGACGCTCCCCCGCGCTCCGTCGCCGTGCTCGGTACCCGTGACGGATTGTTGCTGGGGGCGGCCTGGGATCCCTCGGGTGATGCACTTCGCGAGGTCCTCGAGGCCAGGATCGCTGCCGAGTGGGCGCAGGCTCCCGCGGACCTCGAAGGAATGTGGACCGTGCTCGACCTCGCATGGAACCGGACGGCCCCTTCGGACGTTCCCATCCGGACCCTGGATGCCCTCCGTTTCCGCTGCCATCGTTCCGGCAACTGCTGTCGCTCGGACTGGGGCGTCTCGGTCGGCGAACAGACCCGGGAAGCCTACGGCCGGGTGGACTGGTCGGCCCTGGTCGGCCCCGAAAGGGGGCGTGACTTCATCGTCCCGCGCGAAGGGGGCGAAGGCCACCGTCTGGCGGCGCGCGGGGCCGACTGCATCTTCCACGAGGGCGATCGCTGCGCGGTTCACGCCGCCATCGGGACCCCGTTCAATCCGACGTGCGTGACCTTTCCCGTGACCTTCACCTGGACCCCGGATGGCCCGGAGGCCTCGGCCTCCTTCACCTGTCCGTCGGTCCTGCACGGTCGAGGCGAACCGCTCGAGGAGCGTCAGGAAGACCTCCAGGCCCGCTGGTGGCTCTGGGAGAGCGAAGCCATCCGAATTCCCGAACACGTGCTCCTCGCCCCCGGTCACGACACGGTGACCTACTCCGAGTTCCGACGGTTCGAATCGCGCGTGCTCGCGGTGCTCGGACGGGAGGGGTGCGACCTCGGCTCGCGTGTCCGGGACATCGTCGAGGCCGCTGAAAGGTACACGCGGTCGGGTGGTGCAGGGCTTGACTGCGACCAGACGATCGCTCTTGAACCCTTGTCCGGAGGTCCCGTTCCCACCCACGGCGCACTCGACACCTTCGTCTTCGCGGCTTCGAGGCTGCCGCGGGTGTCCTTCCGGCGAGAGTTTCCCCCTGGCGTCTCGATCCGGCTTGCGACCTGGATCGCCGAACAGGCCATCTCGTGGCCGCCACCGGATGCCCGGCTCGTCGGTTACCTGAGACAGGTCTGGTTCCGGAAACGCTGGATTCCCGAGCTGGGCGTGGTGGGACAGGCCTACAAGCTCCCGCTGACCTGGGCAGCCCTGAGAGCGATCGCGTCCTGTCTGGCATGGTCGGATGAGCGCTCTGCCGTGCTCGTGGCCGATCTCGAGCAGGCCATCGAGGCCTTCGAGACCCTCATCCTTCACGGACCTGGCTTTTCCCGGCTGATGACGACCGATCGCCTGCTCCGCGCCCAGCTGACCGATATCCGCTGGGCCAGAAGCTGGCTGGCCTATGCCTCCTGCGCCTGAACCCGTGGCTCAGGTGTCGGGGTTTCCGCCTCGACCTGGACTGGCGGATCTCCGACCGGGATCTCCAGGGTGCGCAGCGCTCCGTACATCGCCAGCAGCGGCTCCTTGAGCGGTTCCTGCAGGGCCACGGGTAGCTCCCGGTACCGCGCGACGATCTTGCGGTATGCCCCGACCGTCTGGGCCGATGCCCTCGCCGCGCCCCCCTCGTCACCCCTTTCGAGCGAACCCACGTACTGGGTCAGTCCCTTTTTGAACGCCGTAACGGCCTGTTTCGTCTCGACGTACGCCGCCTGGTCATCGGGGGACTCCACCACCTCGAACCTCCTCGCACCGACCATCCGAAAACCCTGACGGCTTGCTTGTACCCGGCAGGCACGAAGTTCATTGACTCGGGTGAATGTGCGTGCTACGTTAAGACCACGATTAAGGAAACGTTAACCCGTTTCTAACTTTCGAGGCAAGGTCTCACCGTGGAGGTCTCCATGCGCTTCAACCGTTCCCTCTCCGCCGTCGTTCTCGGTGCCCTCGCTCTGACCGTCTCCGCGTGCGGTGTCAGTCCCGTGTTCCCCGGCCTCGCTGCTGGTAACGGGATCGCTGCTCGCAAGGTGGCCTCCGAGTTCCGCGTCGGTGGTTTCGACCTCGACCGTGCCGCCATGCAGGAGAGCTGGGCCCCCGTCCGGCACCTCCCCCGCGCCACGATCCCTGCCAGGTTCGACCTGATGCAGAACGAGGCTCCCATCTACGATCAGGGCAAGCTCGGCTCCTGCACGGCCTTCGCGATCGCCAAGGGCCTCCGTGAGAGCCTCCAGCGCAAGAACGGCGAGACGCCGACCCCGCTGAGCGCCCTCTTCTTCTACTACGCCGAGCGCGAGCTGCGCGGTTCGGTCAACCAGGACTCCGGCGCCACCATCACCGATGGCATGCAGGTCCTCAGCAAGACGGGCTGCGCCCCCGACAGCGCCTGGGCTTACGACATCACCAAGTTCAGCGTCCGTCCTCCCCAGGAGGCGTATGACGGTGCCGGTGCGTGGAAGCTCAAGGAGAAGCCGGTCAAGATCGGCGGACTCGACGATCTCAAGCAGGCGATCGCCAAGGGTTCGCCCGTCAGCTTCGGCTTCATGGTGTTCGAGAGCATCCGCAAGGTCGGTGCGGACGGCATCATCCCCGTCCCCAGCATCACCCAGGACAAGCTTCTCGGCGGCCATGCCGTCACCGCCGTCGGTTACGACGACCAGACCCAGCTCGTGAAGATCCGCAACTCGTGGGGCACCGAGCGCGCCGACAAGGGCTACTACTACATGCCCTACGGCTACTTCAAAAAGGCGATGATGGTCCGCGACTACTGGACCGCCGTCCGCTAACACGGAACGGTCCTCCCGGGGGGCTTTGCGGCTTACGTCCTCGCGGACGTGGCTCACGTACTTCCAGTACGCTTCGCCCCGTCCGCTTCGGGCGCGCTCGCAAATCCCCTCCGGGGGGACCGTTCCTTCCTCTACCTCGGGGCCTGGCTCGAGGCACTTGCGTGCCTCTCGCTAGGTCCTTTCATCTTGCCTGCTTTATCGGAGGGCTCGTCGCGCCTGCGGCACGCCTTGCGTTCGGAGGGTTCGACGTGCCTTTCGGCACGCCTTGCTTCGGGGGAGCTCGACGTGCCTTTTGGCACGCCTTGCGTTCGGAGGGCTTGTCGCGCCTTGCCGTCAGCTGCCGGCGATTGCCAGGGACCTGATCCACACCGACGGAGTCGCGATGCTTCCCGACTGGAAATCCAGGTCGCTGGCCGACTCCACGACGTCCTGCAGCAATCGGTAAAAGTTTCCGGCGACCGTGAAGCCGTGCAGCGGACGTGCGATCCGGCCTCCCTCGATCTGGAACCCCTCGGCCTGCAGCGAGAAATCACCCGAGATCGCATTCGCTCCGGCGTGCAGACCCGTCAGGTCCGTCACCAGCACCCCGCTGCCCATCTCGGCCAGCAGGGCTGCCTTGTCCCGGGATCCGGGCTTCCAGATCAGGTTGCTCGGTCCCACGTCGAGTCCACCGCGGTATCCGCCGCGGATCGCGTGGCCCGTCGATTCAGCCCCGGCTCGCCGCGCGGATTCCTGGCCGTGCAAGAAACCACGGAAGATCCCCTCCTCGACGAGCGTGAGTCGTCGCGTCCAGGTCCCCTCTGCATCGAAGGATCGGGCGCCCATGCCTTCCAGGTCGTGCGGATCGTCCACGAGCGTCACCCGGGGACTCGCGATCGTCTCACCGATGCGACCCGCCAGCAGCGACTTGCCTTCCTGCGCGATCTTGCCCGAAAAGATCTTCAGAAACACCCCGAGCAGGTCCGATAGGGCCTCGCGACTCAGCATCACGGGGTATTCTCCCGAATCCGGTACGGTGGCCCCCAGCTTGGCCAGGGCAATATCGACCCCCTCCCGCGCCAGTGCTTCCGCGTCCAGCTTGCTCCAGTCGCGCGTCGAGCGCACCGCGTAATGTGTCTTGCGCTGCCCGTCCTGTTCGACGAGGGGCGCCGTGTAGAGCGTCACCGCCGAGCTGCGCTGCAGACGGTCCACCCCCTCGGTGCTCGCGATCCGGACGGCCCCGTGGCCATCCGAGTAGGTCGTGTGGGTGATCTGACGGATCCGGGGATCCAGGCTCTTGGCCACGTCATGGAGCGACAGGGCCAGCTCGATCTTGGTCCGGACGGGAATGCTTGCCAGGTCTGGCCTTTCCAGGTCAAGGTCCACGGGGATGCCGCCGTCACGGGCAAGTCCGACGAGCGGATCGGGTCCGAGCAACCGCGCGTTTTGCCGGGCTGACGCCAGCACGTCGTCGAGCGCGGAAGGTCCGAGGTCTTCCGTGTAGGCCTGACCGACCCGACCTTCCTCGAAGACCCTCACCCCGATCCCCCGGGAACGGGCAAGCCCGAAATGTTCCACATCCCCGTGCTCGACCTGGATGGTGGTCTGTTCCAGGGTCTGGAGATAGATCTCGGCGCCGAGCCCTTCCCGGTGCGCCCGGGACAGCAACTGGTCGACCTCGCGGTCGTGGAATGAAAGGGTCACGCGCGTCCTCCGACGACGATCTCGCTCACGCGGATCGGGGGCTGTCCCACGCACACGGGCAGGGAACCACTGATCGAACCACAGTATCCGGCGGCCAGTTGCAGGTCGGACCCAACCCGGTCGATCTTGTGCAGGATCTCGGCGCCGTTGCCGATGAGCGTCGCCCCGCGAACCGGTTCGGCGATCCGACCGTCGCGGATCACGTAGGCCTCGCGCACCGAGAAGTTGAAATCCCCGGTTCCTGGCGAGACCGAGCCGCCGCCCATCCGGGCCGCATACAGTCCCAGCTTCACCTCCGAGACGAGCTCCTCGACCGAGCCCTCACCCGGTGCGATGAAGGTGTTCCGCATCCGGCTGGTGGGAGCGTACCGGTAGCTTTCACGACGCCCGGAACCCGTCGGGGCATACCCCGTCCGGATGCCCCCGAGGCGATCGACGATGTAGGACACCAGCTTGCCCCGCTCGATGAGCAACGATCGCCGCGTGGCCATCCCCTCGTCGTCGATGGCCAGCGAGCCCCAGGCTCCTTCGATGGTGCCGTCGTCGATGACGCTCACGGAAGGGTGGGCGACCATCTCACCCATCTTCCCCGACAGGACGCTCGTGCCAGGAGCAACCGAGGTTGTTTCGAGCAGATGGCCGCACGCCTCGTGCAGGATGACCCCCCCGAAGCCACTGTCGATGATGACCGGCATCCGACCGGACGGCGCATGCCCCGCGCTCAGCATCGTCAGGGCCTGTCGGGCAGCACTCAGGGCGAGCGCATCCACGTCCAGTCCGGCCAGCCACCGCCAGTCTCCCGTCACACCGGGCGATTCGGTCCCCGTCTGGAACTCGTGACCGTCCGCTCCGATCGCCTGGATCGTGAGGCGGATCAGGGGCCGCTGCTCGGCCGCCACCAGCCCGTCCGAGTTCATGATCTGGACGCTCTGGAGGGATTCCGCCAGCAGCACCTCGACCTGGGAGATGCGCTCGGAGGCACCTCGCGTCACCCGATCGATACGCTCGAACAGGGCCGGGACATCGAGTTGGTCCCCCGACCACAGACGCGTGGGCAGATCCAGCCCCGTCTGGCCACCGGCCAAAGCCTCACCCTTGCGGGATCCAGGTGTATCCGCCGCGCGAGAGGCTTCTGCCACGTCCCGCGCCAGCTGTTCGAGCGCGCCGGGTGACAGGTCGCTGGTATACGCGTACGTCGCCTGATGGCCCCGGATCACCCGGATCCCTGCCCCCAGGGAATGGCCCGAGGCCGCTTCCTTGATCCGCGAATCGTTGAAGGTCAGGCGTCGCGTGGCACGGTCCTCGAGGAAGATCTCCGCGAAGTCTGCACCGGTGATGAGGGCCGTGTCGATGATACGCCGGGCGTCGGTTCCGTCGAGCAGCGTGTCGGTGGACGAGGGAGTCGGATTCAAGCGGGCCTCCGGTTCGATGACGTCATCAGGAGTATACCATCGGGGGGCTCGAGGGGACTTGACGCGCCTCTCCGTTCGGGGTAGCGTATAGCATGTCCTGGGGGATTAGGCCTTCTCGACCAGACAACGAGAAGTGCAGGTATCGTCATCACGGCTTTTGCCCGGTGCCTGCAACGAAGCTAGACTTCGAGCGCGAGACCTGGGCCAGAGGCGTGTTACGTCCTGGTCAGGTCTTTTTTGTTGCCTGATCAGGCTTCGGGAGCCGTGCTCCCTGGGAGGAACCATGAAGCGTTTCGTGCAGGCGATCGCCCTGGGCGTGGCCCTGATGTCCACTCAGATCGTCCTCGTGGACGAGGCCGAGGCCCGCGCTGGCCGTGCCCGTTCCATGCGGGGCACCTCGATGTACCGCTCGATGGGCGATCGCGGTGTCCGGAACGACCGCACCCTGATGAACCCCGGTGCTCGTCCCGGCTTCCAGAGCATGCCCGGCCAGACGCGCCCTGGAATCGGCGTGCCGGCCCAGCAGCCCTCCTGGTCCCAGCGCAATCCCTTCCTGAGCGGCATGCTCGGCGGCCTTGCCGGTTCGGCCGTCTGGTCCGGAATCTCGGGGATGTTCGGTGGTCATCACGGCAGTTACGGCACCGGCTATGCTCCCGGGTACGGTCCCGGTAACGGATACGGGCACGCAGGTGGCGGTGGTTTCGGGATCCTTCCGTTGCTGCTCCTCCTGGGCGGTGGCTGGTGGCTGTTCCGCAAGATGAGTCGTGGCTCTCAGGAACGCGCCTGGGCTCCGGGGCAAGGTGGCTGGGCTCGTCCTGGCAGCCCGGACGTCGCCTCTCAGGCCTCCCCGATCGACCTCTCATCCCGCCCGCTCCCCGGCTCGATGGGGGGCTCGATGGGGCAACAGACTCTCGATCAGGGCCTCGCGGCCATTCAGCTGAATTCCCCCGGTCTCACGCGCCAGGCCCTCGAAGATCGTCTCTCGGCCGTCTTCTTCGGGATCCAGGAAGCGTGGTCGGCTCAGGATGACGCGGCGATCGCCCGCCTCACCGCTCCGGCGATCGCCGAGCAGTTCTCGCGCGACCTCGACGAGGCGCGTCGCCACGGGGAGCGCAACGTGCTCCGCAACATCGTGATCCGGCGTTTCGACATGTCCGAGGCCTGGACCGAGATGGATCGCGAGTTCGTCACCGCCCGCATCCAGGCACGCCTGATCGACTACGTCGAGCGGGGTGGTCAGGTCGTGGAAGGCAGCAAGGACGAGCCCACGGATTTCGCCGAGACCTGGACGTTCGCGCGTGAGCGCGGCGGGGAGGACTGGCGTCTGACGGCCATCGAGCAGGTCTGACGACCTCGGCTGGACCGTCCGACACGAAGCGGGGCGCCCCGGAAGGGGCGCCCCGGACTTGTTTGAACCGGATCGGTCCGGATCAGACAGACGCCTGGGCCACTTGCTGCAGCAGATCGTAGAGCTTGCGGATGAAGAATTCCGCGTTTTCCTTGGCGGACTGCGCCGCCGCCAGTTTCTGTTCCCGCGCGTCCTTGCCGCCCAAGATCGGAACCCACTCGAATGCGCCAGCCTTGCTGTACTCATCGACCTTCCGCTGCATCTCGTTCTGGATCGACGGCAAGTTCTTGAGGGTCTGATCGTAGACCTCGCCACTCGACAAGCCAGGTTTCGTGGGCACCGCGGTGGCCGGAACGACCGGACCGTTCGAAGAAATGCTGGAGTTCATCGGGGCCTCCTCGGGACATGACCTGTACCTGAAATGTTATCGACGTCGGGGCGCCGGAACTTGCTCACACCGATCCGGGATCCGATCCCGGATCGTATCCAGGCCGGCGACGACGGAAGCGAATGAGCGTGCCCAGCGGGTTCGAAGGGAGCCTGCGCGACAGCTGGAGCCGGTCGTCCACACCCCCCATGGCCCGGACCCCTTCACCCGGCGCCGCCGGGGGTTCCGCCGCTTCGCTTCGAGCATCCTGCCTGAGGGCAGCAAAACGAGGATCCCGCCAGGGATCCTCGAGTGATCTGGAACTGTCCCTCTGCGAGGGACGCTTGTCAAAGATGCCGTCGAGGTCCACGCTCGCCTCCCCGGGACTAGCCCTGGGCCTTCAGCCCGTTCTGGATTTCGGCAAGGTCGAGGCCCTTGGCTCTCAGATCGTTCTGGACGAACGACAGCAGCCCCTTCATCTGGGCATCGGAAAGCTTGAGTCCAGGAAACTCACGCGCGACCAGTTGCTGGATGAGCTTCTCTTCGCTGGGGGCTCCCTTGACCATCGCGAGGTCCACGGAGGGCAAGGACGGTACCAGCGCGTTCAGCCGCGATGCTGCCTGGCCAGAACTGGAAAGCATCATCTGATCTTGGTGGCCGACTTTCACGGTCGCCTGAGCGGGTTCTGCCGCAGGAGCCGAGGCTTCCTTGACGGGTGCGGCAGGGGTCCTGCCAGCCAGTCCGGAGAGTCGGCTGAACCAGTTTTCTCCGCCGGTGATGGAACTACTCATGGGTGTTGACTCCTTAGGGCCCCGACAAGGCGAGGCTTGACCCACCAAAACCCGTCCCGGGACGGGGCGGACACTTGAGATCTATCGGGGCTCTCTTCGGAACACTTGCGAGTTTAAGAGCCGATTAAACAAGATTTTTACAATTCCTTCACAATTCACCGCCCCAGCGGCCATGCTGCGCCGCCGGCGTCAGCAGTGATGGGCTCTCTGCCTCCAGGTCCCAGGTCCACAGCCCGGGTGCCGTCGACCGTTCACCGGTCGACAGGTCGATGTCGCAGGTGAACAGGATGCGCCTCCCGTCAGGACACCACGCCGGGTCGGAAACGTGCCCCCCTGATGGCAGGTGCGTGACCTTCCGGGCCCCCGTGCCATCTCGACCCATCACGTAGAGGTCGGTGGCTCCGCCGAGGTTGGAGACGCACGCCAACAGGGTGTTGCCGGGGGAAAAGCAGGGCTCGGAGGCATTCCTGAGGCCGTTTATCGTCCGGGGATGCTCGCCGTTTGCTCCCGCGATCCAGAGTTGCCAGGGGCGTGGGGTATTCTGGCGAGCCCAGACGAGCGACTCTCCATCTGGCGAATAGCGGGCATGTTCGTTGCGGCCCCCCGAGGCGATGAGCCGGGTCCGTCCCGTCGGGATATCCAGCTCCTGGAGCGTCGGGACCAGGCCCAGCCCGGCCTGCAGGAGCGGCAACGAGAACGCCATCATGCCACCGAGAGGGTTCCAGGTCAGGTCCGAACTCGCCCGCGGGACGTCCGCGACGAACTGTCTGCCGGCCCGCGTCACGTGAGCCATCCAGACCTGACAGGTGCCCGTCTGCCGGTGGATGTAGGCATAGCGATCGGAGCCTGGAAGGGTGGTGACATCCGACTGCCGACCGTCGAGATCGGCGGTGAGACACCGTTCCGAGAACCCATCCGAGTCGACCATCCAGATCCGGTCCCCGCGCTCGAACAGCACGGCTTGTAGCGGTGAGGGCGTCCCCTCGCGCTCCAGCGACAACCGCAGGCGACGCGTCTCACCCGTTTCAAGCCGGCAGGTCGCGACCCGTTCCCGGTGTCCGGGGGCCCATACCCGGACCGACACGGTACCGGCCGATCCCTCGATCGCGAACCGCCCCTCGGCGAGGTCGACGCGACGGGCGGGCACGCCTTCGACCTTGAGGCGCGCATCCGTCAGCACGTGGCGATCCGTCCGGTCGACCACCTCTCCCGACAGGACGGCCTCGGGGGTGACGTTCCAGGCCATGCAGGACGCCAGGAACACCCCCGGGGCCAACCACCACGGTCGAACGACCTGCCGTGACCCCGCGGGACTCACGAGTCGACTCCTGCCGCTGGCGGCACCAGCGCGTCATCCGCCACCGGGATCAGCGGAAGCAGACCTGCGGGACGGATCCGAGGTGACAGCCCCCGTGCCCACGAAAACGTCCGTCGACGCACGTCGAACAGACCCAGCTTGCGGGCGCCGCGGCCCAGGACGGCCAGCTGTCCATCCTCGCACCATGTGAGATGCGAGACCGCCCACGGAATCGGATGATCGCCCACCCTCTGTCGGGTGGTCGTGTCGAGGGCGACGAGGCGTCCCGTGCCGTCGAGCCGTCGCGTGCCGAGCCACAGCCTCCGACCGTCCTCGCTGGCAACCATCGCGACGGGCTTCTCGGGCAGGGCGACCTGGACGGGGCCGCGGGGATGGCCCGGGTGAGGCTCGATGGTCTCGACCGTCAGCTGGCCGCGTTCGAGGACATACCAGGCCCCGGACAGGAGCATCCGGATGCCTCCCGGTCCGACCACCGGCAGGTGGTCTGCGGCATACTGGCCCAGTTCGACCGCGAGCGTGCGGGGATCGAGGAGGGCGATCGCGAGGTCGCCATCGGCCAGATACCAGCGGGTACCCGCTCTCACGAAACGAGCGCGCCGGGCGAGCTCAGGTGCCCGGTATTCTGCCCGGAGCCCGAATCTCCCCTCGCTGAAACGATCCACGTCCACGATCCCGAGCCAGTTCCGTTCCGGAACGTGCAGCACCAGGACGGGGTGCTCCCGCAACCGGAGAGCGGCCGTCACGGGGCCCGGTACGGGCAGTTCACCCACATCGTCATGGCGGTCGGGAGAGATCGTCACCACTCCCCGCTCCGTCGCGACCAGGATCTCGTGTCCCGTGGCGAGCGGTTCGTCCACGCGCTTGATGCCCAGCGGCGACGCGATGGCCGGACCGACCGCGCAGACGATCAGCATCCAACCCCCGACCAGTCCTCGCACCCGGGCGCGAAGCAGGCCGAAACGGGTCTGGAAAATCGACAGGTTCTCGGCAACTTCGTGCATGGCGCGCAGTGTAACGGTCCCGTCACCGTTTGACAATTCCGGACCGGGAGCCTACTTTCGATAAACCCTCTTTCAATATAGGCGCGGAGATCAACCCTGCATCCCCAGGCACAGTCACACTTCGAAAAGGGCCTCGCGCACGTCGCCGCCAGGGAACTCGATGATGCGCGTCAGGCCTTTCAGGAGGCGCTGGCTCTCGACCATCGTCACCTCGAAGCGCGGCGTGCCCTGGCTCATGTGCTGGTCGTGCTCGGCCACCTGGACCAGGCGCGTGACCATGCCGAGCGAGCGCTCCTGCAGCGCCCCGTCGACCGGGAGATGCTCCTGCTCCTGGGGGACTGCCTGGTCCGGCTGGAACGGCCGATGGAAGCGGTATCGGCTTTCCAGCGCGTCCTGGCTCTCGATGGAAACCACCCGGATGCGCTGACGGCGCTCGCGGACCTCTACCGGGGGCTCGACAGTTTCGAGGCGGAACTGGACATCCTCGAGCGGCTCGCGACCCGGGATCCCCGGGACATGGAGGTCCGGATTCGCATCGCGAACCGCCTCTGGGACGAGGGCAGGCGGGGTGAGGCTCTCCCGTGGCTGCGACAGGTGTTCTCCCTGGAACCGCACCGGGTCGATGTCGCCCTGCGGCTCGCCGAACTCGAGGACCAGCAGGAGCGCCCGGAAGAGGCCTGGCGGGTCCTCCAGATCCTCGGAGGGCGAGCTCCGCACGCCCCGGGCCTGAGGGATGCCTCGGTCGGTCTGGCCCGCACCCGAGGGCTGGCGGCCGCCGGTGCCGGTCAGGTCCCCTATGCCTCTCTGTGGTTCGAGCGTCTGCTCTCCGTGGCACCGGATGACGAGATCGCGCTCGACCACCTGACCACGCTCTATCCCTCCCAGAGTCGGATGGCCGACCTCGTCCGTCTGCTTCAGGCCTTCGCCGACCGACACCCGGACGATGTCGAGGCGATCGCCCGGCTGGCCGGCGCGATGGTGGCGGCAGGCCGGATCGCCGATGCCGTCCGCATTTACGCCAAGGTCGTGGAGCTGCGACCGGAAGATGCCGCCGTCCGCAAGGTGGCCGTCGATCTTGCCCTGCAGCACGAGATGACCTCCGAGGCGCGCCACCTGATGGTCATCGGGCGGGATGTCCGGGCGCTGCCTCCGGCCGACCGCCTGGCCTATGCGACCGTCAAATCCAGGGACGGGCACCCGGAGGAGGCCTGGTCGCTGTTCGAAAGCCTCTTCACCGACGCGCAACTCGGGGAAGAGGCCCGTCGCCTCGGCCTCGAACTCGCCGTCGAGCAGGCGCGAGATCTCGAACCCACTCCGGTCTCGGCGCTCGTCTGGTGGGAACGGGCGCTGCAGGGCGATCCTCTCGATGAGGCCAATGCCCGGGCGGCAGCTATCCTGTACCGGCAGATCAAGCGCGGTGCCGATGCCGTCCGCGTTCTCAGGAAGCTGCCCGAACGTTACCGGAAGCCCGAGATCCTGCGAGAGTACGCGGCAGCCTGCGACGTGGCCAATCTCTACGAGGAAGGTCACGAGGCTTATACGGCGCTCGCGGCCCGCGAAGGGCGCACGCCGGAGTCGCTGGTTCACCTCTGTGAACTGTCGCTCGGGGCGGGCAAGCTCCAGCGTGCCTGGGAAGAGTGCGAGGCGCTCGAACGCCTCGATGCAGCCTTCCCCAAGCTCAGGCCCCTCCAGGCCCGCGTGACCTCGGCGATCGCCAGGGACCTCGAGCGCCAGGAGAATCACCGTGAGGCCGTCTCGTGGTGGCAGCGCCACCTGTCCTGTCAGCCAGACAGCGTCCACCGCAAGGACCTGGCCGTCGCCCAGATCGCCATCGGGGATGTCGACGGGGCCGTGCTCTCCTACCGCGCCTGGTTCCGTCGCCACACGACCGACATCGAGGTGGCGCTGTGGCTGGGCAAGAACGACCTCGGAGAAGGCCTGTTCAGCGAGGCCCGGGAATATTTCGAGGCCGTACTCGAACTGCGACCCAACAACCTCGAGGCGCTCCATGGACTCGCTCAGTCGGCTGCGGGAGAAGGCAACGATGACGAGGCCCTGCGGCTCTTCGGCCGGATCCTCGCACTCGAGAAGGATCACATCCCGGCAGCCCTGGCACTCGCCGAGCAGGCGATCGAGCAGGGAGAGGACATCCGGGCGGTCGAACTGCTCAAGCGGGTGCTCTCGCAGAATCCGCAGCATGCCGAAGCCCGGTCGATGGCCGTCGAGGCGCTCCGGCGCCAGGCCCTGCGCAGCCGTGGCATCAAGGCCGAACGGCTCTGGGGGGAGCTCCTCGAGATCGACCCGGACGATCCCGAGGCCCTGAGGGCTCTCGCGCACCGGAAAGCCTCCTCGCCGCAGGTCGAGCCCGCCGTGGTGGCCCAGGCCTACCAGGACGTCCTGGACGTGGAACCTCTCGATCCCGAGGCACGCCTGATGAAGGCAGCCGCCTGCCTCGAGTCGGGCAACCTCGGCGAGGCCGAGGAGTTGCTCGCGCCCGAGGAACTCGGTGACACCGCGCGCGGTGCCTTCCTGCTTGCCCGCATCGCCGTGGCCCGCGACCAGTTCGATGTCGCACGGGAGCGCCTGACGGCTGCCTTGCAGGTCGATCCGGAGCTGCACGAGGCGCGCCTCGCGCTCGCTTGTCTCCTCGGTCGACAGCGAGATGAGCGTGAGGCCTGGGAGCACCTCCGCCTCCTGCCTGCCGACCACGCTGTCAGCCCGGCCGAACAGGAGATCATCCAGCGGGTTGCCCGCTCCGTCTTGCCGGAACCGATCGTGCCTGGTGCCTTGCCCGATCTGGAGCTCCTGCTGAGGTTGTGTCCGCACGACCTCGAGGGGCGTCTCCAGCTGGCGAACGTGCATCTCGCGATGGGGGAACGCCGGGCCGCCATCAAAGCGCTGCTCGATCTTCTCGGACGGTCACCCCGGCACGTGGAGGCCGCGCATCGCGTGGCGGACCTGCTCGCGGAGGAAGGCCGTCCCGGGGATGCTCTGCGCATCCTTCAGTCCGTGGCGGAGCAGTCCCCGCTCGAGACGCCCGTCCGGCAGGGGCGAATCCATCTGAAGGCGGGCGACCGGGGACGCGCTCGCGAGGCCTTCGAACGCGTCCTGATCGAGGCACCGACGCATCGCGAGGCGAGATTCGCCCTGGCCGATCTGGCGTGTGAGGAAGCGGACGGGACGGGGGCCTGGGGCCATCTCGAGGCCCTTGCGTCCGCGCATCCCGGCGATGCCAGCCTGCGACAGGCGGTGCTCGAGCGGATGATCGCGCTGGCCCAGCGTCTCGAGGGTTCCGTCGGGCTGGAGTGGTGGGTCCCCTTCGCCGCCTGGGCCGGTCCGGAGCCCGACGTGCTGGCCCAGACGGCCCGGATGCAGCAGGCCAGTGGCGATCCCGCGGAGGCGATCGCCTCCCTGGAACGCCTCCTGCTCAGTGCGCCCCACGACCACGTCACGGCACGAGAGCTGGCCTTGCTGCTGATCGCCGAAGGGCAGCGAGACCGTGCCCGGGATCTGCTCGGGCAGGCGGCCCAGCAGGGCGACTCCGTCGCGCTGCAGACACTCGGTCGCCTCGCCCTTGAAAGCGGGGATGCCGCCGTCGCGGCTGCCTGGTACGAGCGGGCCGTCGCTGCGCTTCCGGAAGATCTCCCGACCTACCTGAAGCTGGTCGCTGCCCACGAAGCCGTGCCGGACCCGGTCCGGGCTCTTGCCGCCGTGGAGCGCCTGCTGGCTCGCGAGGCCGGGCATCCTGCGGGACTGGCTGCGCGGATGCGGCTTCGCCGTCAGATTGCGCTCGAACGCCAGGATCTGGCGATGCTGGCGGCACTCGGGGCTCAGGATGCCTCCGACCTCGAGCTGCACGAGGCCCATCTCGCCGCGGCGCGCGCGGCTCGTTCGGTCCGGGACGTGAGGCTCGCGCTGGAGCGGATGCTGGCCCTGCGGCCGGACCAGGGGGCGTGGTGGCACATGCTCGGGGTGACGGCGCAGGCCGACGGGGCCTCTGACCTGGCTGCGCGGGCCTGGCATCGCGCTCACGAGCTCGGGGTCCACGAGGCGACGGGGGCGCTGGTCGACCTGCTGGCTCACGGGGAGCGCTGGGACGAGATCGCGCCGCTCGTGATCACGCTGGAGTCGCGTGGGCCGCTGGAACCTTCGGTGGCCTGGTGGGCCGTGCGCGTCGCCGTCCACCAGGGCGACGTGGAGCGTCTTTGGGCCGTCCTGGCCGGACTCTGGGACCGAGGGATCGACCGCGAGCGGGCCTGGCCGTTGCTGAGAGACGTCCTGGTCCGGCAGCTCCGTTCGGCCACCGGCGATGTCATCCTGGCCTGGCTCGAGCGCGGGATCCGGCTCGGGCACGTGACGGACGAGTTCCCCGTTCGCGAGGCGATCGAGGCCTTCGACCGTGCGGAGGGCGTCATGGGCGCCGGGCGTCTCGAGGTGCTCGAGGCCCTTGCCGTCACGCGGCAGCCTCCCGTCCTGGCCGCTCTGGCCCGGGAGCTCGGGCGGCTCGGGCAGCACGAGCGGGCCGTCCAGGTCTGGAAGGAGGCCGTCACCCTCCAGCCGTCGGAAACGGCCTGGTCGTTCGAGCTGGCGCGCTCGCTCCTCGCGCTCGGGGCCCCCGATCTGGCGCTGCGCTGGCTCGAGACCCGGCTTGCCGCTCACGCATCCGACGAGCGCCATGTCGCGCTACAGACGGAGGCACACCGTGTCCTGGTGGCCCGCCAGGAAGGGCCGGAGGGCATTCCCTCCCTCCTCGCGCTTCTCGAACGCGATCCGGACTGGCTCGATGGCTGGCGCGACCTGGTGCGTCGCGCGGAACGGGCCGGAGACGTCGCGCTCCACCTGAAGGCCCTCGTGACCGTGGCCAGGCTGGATCCGGAGGATGTCCAGATCGCGCAGGCACTCGGGGTCCGCGCCTGGATCGAGGGAGAGCTGGAAGCGGCCCGGACCCTGCTGACCGGGCACCTCGAGGTGGCGGGCCCCGAGGCGCTCGCCGCGCTCCATGATCTGGCCGGGGCGTCTGGCGACGAGGACCTGGGCCGTCGCGTGCTGGCCCGCTGGGAGGCCCGTCCGGGCGCCGAAGCGTCGTCCATCCTGGATGTCGTCCTGACCCTGCTGGCCGGTCGCCGTGAGCCCGGCCCGGGGACCCTGGTTGCCCTGGCGCGGCGTGCGCTCGAGCGCGGCGAGGAAAGTCAGGCCACGTCATGGCTGGACCGGGCTCGCCAGGCCGGGGCGATCGAGGCCGAGCGGATCCTGGGGGAGATGGCCTTCTCGAAGGGGCGCCTCGAAAGTGCCGTCCAGCATCTCGCCCTCTACTGTCAGGCCCGCCTCCGTCCGGAGGAGGCCCATGCGACGCTCGCCAACGCGCTGGTTCGCCTCGGGCGCCTGGACGAAGCCACGCCCTGGCTCGAACGGTGTACGGACGATCCGTCGCTGGGGCCGCTCGTTCGGCCCCTTCTCGATACCGTGCGACGGGCGCGGGCTCGCGAAGAATCTCACGATGGCGCGTATGACCGTTGGCGCGAGATCCTGGCCGAGAATCCCGAGGATGTCGAGGCGCTCACGGCCTGCCTCGAGGTCGCCAGACAGCGAGAGGATGCCGGACTCGTCCTCGAATGGGTCACCCGCCTGAGCCGTCTCGAGGCGAACCGGCCCGCCTGGCTCGTGGTCGAGGGGGCCTGGGCGATCGTCGCCGGTCAGCCCCGACGGGCCTACGAGGTCTGGCTGCGCGCCCACCAGGCGGGGGTGCCGGATCTCCTCGCTCCGCTCGGATGGGCCGCGCTCGCCTGCGGGGCGCTGCCCGAGGCTCTCCGGTTGATCCCCCTGGCCTCCTGGCTCGCACTCGATCCCGGATTCGTGGCGCACCTGGCATGGCATCAGGGTCGCCTCGACGAGGCATGGCAGACGCTGGGTGAGCCGGGTTCCGGGCCGGGTCCGCTCGACGCGCTCCGGCGCGCCATTCTCGACGAGGCACTCGCCTCCGTGACCGGCACGGAACGCACCGCGTGGCTCGAACGTGCCCTCCTGCTCCTGCCGGGCGAGCCTGACCTCTGGATGGAGCGGCTGTCCTTGCCCGTCGGGGACCCAGCGGACGACCGGCTGCTCTCGCTCGTCCGCGAGGCCCTCTCCAGACATCCGGAGCATCCTCCGCTGCTGGCCCTGGCCCGGGACCTGCTGTCCGGGGCCAGGCAATGGGTCGCAGCCCTCGAGGTCTCGGAGCGCCTGGTCTGGCTCTCCCCCTCGGATGATGAGGCCCGGGGTCGGGCCGTGGACGTGGCCATGTCGGCCGCGCGCTCGGCGCCTTCGCCCGCACTCGCGGTACCGATGTGGCGTCGGGTGCTCGGTCTTGCTCCACGACACCTGGAAGCGCGCGAGGGACTGCTCGGTGCGCTGGTCGCGGCACATGAGCAGCCCGCTGCCCTCACGCTGGCGCGAGAGATCCTGCGGACTCATCCGGAATCCCGGGTCGCGCTGTCGCTGGTGGCCGAGGACGCGCTCGCGACGGGGGGCCTGGAGGCGGCCTGGGAGCTGGTCCAGCTGATGGTCAGCCACGCCGGACAGCATCAGGATTTTCTGGCGCGCTGGGTCCTGCTCGCGATCGCCGAGGGACAGGTCGAGCGGGCCGAAAGCGTCGTGGCCGCCCTGGAATCGAGCTCTCCTGCCCTGGTGGCGCTGGTCAGGGCCAGGATCGCGGCGGATCACGGTGACTGGTCCGAGGCGCGAACTCATCTCGCTCCCTTGCTCGAGCAGCAGGATGCCCAGGCGATCGCCCTCGCCACGGAATGGGATCGGCACCTGGCGCTGCAACTCGAAGAGCGAGGGGACTGGGAACGGGCTGCCGTGGCCTGGCGAGACCTGACCGATCGGGTTCCCGGAGACCTCGAGGCGCGCCTCCGGCAATGCCGATGCCTCGTACGCACCGGGCAGCTCGAGCAAGCTCGGGCTTGCATGCCCGACCTTTCGGATCTCCCGCTCGATCGCGCCGGCCTCTGGGTGGCGCACGAGGTGCTGGTGGCGCTCGAGCGACCGGGCGAGGCCGATGCCACCCTCGGTCGGCTGGTCGAGGTTTTCCGCGATCCCGATGCCGTTCTTGGCATGGCCGAAAAGCGCATGAGGGATGCGGCTTTCGATGCCGCCAGAGACCTCGTCGAGCCGCTGGTCGGTGAAGGCTATCCCGGGTCGGGTGCCCTGCTCGAACGCATCCAGCGGACGGAGGCCCGGACCTGGACCCAGGAAGGTTACCCCGAGCGGGCCGAGCCGATCTGGCGTCGCCTGCTCGCGGCCCAGCCGGGAGATGTCGAGGCACGACAGGCCCTGGCGCGCGTCCTGCTGGCCCGCGGAGAGGTCCAGGAAGCCCTCATCCGGATGGAGGCCCTCGACCACCTCGAGCCGGATCTGGCCATCCTCAAGGCCGAGGCCCTCCTGGGCCAGGATCGTCATGACGAGGCCGCCTTGCTGATCGAGCCTCTGCTCGTCCGTGGCCGGTGGCCGTCTGCCTGGCTCGTGCAGGCGCGTCTCCACCAGCTGCGCCGGGAGTTGCCCGAGGCCGGAGATGCTTGTCAGCAGGCCCTCGCCTCGCACCCCGACGATCGGGTCGCCGGACGGGCGAGGTGGCTGGCTGCCTACGTGGCGCATCAGCTCGCGGAAGCCGCTCGTCTGCAGGGCGACCTCGCGTCGGCCTGGCTGATGGCCGAACTCTGGGAGGTCTATCAGGGCCCCTCACGGGCTTCCGAGCGCTTCAAGGCGGAGCTGGCTCAGGAGCGGGGGGATCGTCTCCTGTCCGACCGCCTCCACGGGCGCCTGTTCAGTCGATACGAGGAGGCACGGGCCGAGGCTGACGCCTACGTGCGTAACCTGGAGGATCCCTCCGAGGCGCTCGCCCTGCTGGAAAAGGAACCGTCGATCGTGCTGGCCGAGGCGATCGCCCACCGCCACGAACTGGCGGAAGACTGGTCGCAGGCCGCCGAGCTGCGAGAACTGGCCTTCGGTCTCGCTCCGGCGGACCCCGGGCGAGGCGACCTGGCCATGCGCGCCTGGCACCGCGCGGGTGACTGGGACCGGGCTCACGCGATCCTCATGGCCCGGGAGTCGCTCGGCGAACTCGACCCCCAGGATCTCGAACTCGCCGTCGATTGTTGCCTGCGTACGGGGCGTGACGCGGAGGCCCTGGCCTATCTCGAGCAGGGCGCCCTCACGGGGGGACGTCCGGATTTTGCTCTTCAGGGTGTGACGCTCCTGCTCGCGGCAGGTCGTGCCGAGGATGCCTGGGAATGGATCGAGCGAGCCGTGGCCCATGATCCCGCTCCTGCCCTGCTGGCGATGGCTCCCGACGTGGCGCGGGCCTGTGCCGAGGTCTGGCCCGAACCGGCCCAGCAGCTCCCGCTCTGGGAGACGGTCGTCGGCTGGTTGCCGCTCGACGTCGAAGCTCGCCTCTCCTGGGCACGGGCCCTGGAGCTGGCAGGCGATCCCGATCGAGCGCGGGGCGTCCTCGAAGAGACGCTCGCGGTGGCCCCGTCGAGCTTGCGCGCGCGGTTGATGCTCGTCGAGGGGCTGCTCGAGACGGGTCATCTCGAACGAGCCAGGGAAGCCAACAAGCTCCTGTTACGCGAGGCTCCCGATCTGGCCGAGGCCCACCAGTTCGAGGTGCTCCTCGCTCACCGGGCCGGTGAACACGTGCGGGTCTGGGAGCTGGGACAGCAGTTGCTCGCGCGAGGTCTCGACACGCCCCAGGTGCGCGGTGCCATGGCCGGGAGCGCTCGTCAACTCGCCCGATCCAGCGAAGCGCAGGGCCAGGATGCCGAGGCGATCCGGCTCTGGGACCTCGTCCTGCTCGTCGATCCCGAGTCCTTCGAGGCCCTCGAAGCTCTGGCAGAGGCGTATGCGCGGGAGCAGCGCTGGGCGGAGTCCGTGGGAGTCTGGCGCACGCTCGTCACCCGGCAGCCCGATGACCTTCGCCTTGCGCATCGTCACGGGGAGATCGCGGCGATGGGGGGCTTCTTCGACGAGGCCCGGGAGGCCTTCCTGCGCGTGCTGGAGCGGGATCCCGGGCGAAATCCGTCCCGACAGGCCCTCGCCCTGTCCGAGATCGGCCTCGGACGGTTCGACGCGGCCATCGCCTGTTACCTCGACGCGATCGCTCGCGACCCGGACGATCGGATGCCCCGGATCGGCCTCGGTCAGCTGTTGCTCGGGATGGGGCAGGCTCAGGACGCCTTCGAACACCTGGCCCGGGCCTGCGAGCTCTCTGCGGATGAGCCCGATCGCGACGAGCTGCTGCCCCTGTTCCGGGAGGCCGCGACTCGCTCGCTCGATGAACTGTCCGCACGCGAGGCCTGGGATGAGGCCCTGAGCCGCCTCGAAAGGTGGCAGGCGATCGATTCTTTGCCGGAGGTCGGGAACCGGCTGGCCGAGACCCATCTCCGGGCCGGTCGTCGTGCGGATGCGATGGCGGCTCTCGCCCGTCATCTGGAGAGGTTGCCGACCGACCCCCGGGCCCTCTCCACCCGGGCCCTTCTGTATCGCCTCGGGGGAGATTCCATGCTCGCCCGCCGTGAATACGAGGCCATCCTGGCGGAGCACCCGGGATTTGCCCCGGCTCACCTGGGGCTCGCCCAGATGCTCTGGGACGATCGGGTCCGCATCTCCACGGTGGTCGGAGACGACGGGATCCGCGTGCCCGATGCGAACTGGCCCATCCAGGAGGCGCGCCAGGTCTGGGAGCACCTCGAGGCGGCCCACCGGGCCGGGTGCGTCGAATCCGACCTGGCGCACTTGCGTCGCCGCATGTCGCTCTACTTCGCGGAGCGCGCGCAGCAGGAATCGCAGTTCGCGCTCGCGATCCGCTGGTGGGAGATGGCCCTCCGGCTCGAGCCTTCCGATGTCGAGACCATGCGCCGCATCGCGCGCGCTCAGGTGCTCACCCACGATCTGGCTGCGGCGGCCAGGACCTACGGTCGCTTGCTGGAAGCTCACCCCCGAGAGGTCGAGACGGCGCTCTTGCTGGCCGATCTCTACCGGCGACTGGGCGATCTGCGTTCCGAGGAGGTCCCTCTCCAGCGGGTCGTGAGTCTCGATCCACGCCACGTGGACAGCCGACGCCGCTTGATGCACATCGCACGGGATCGCGGGAACCCACCCGAGGCGCTCCGACGTGCTTACGACCTGCTGGATGTCGAACCCCGGGACATCGACGCCCTCATGCTGCTGGTCTGGGCCCACGAGCAGATGCTCGAGCGTCGAGCGGCCATGGACGTTTGCGAGCAGATCATCCAGATCGAGCCTAACCATGCGGAGGCGCATCACACGCTGGGGCGACTGGCCCGGGATCAGGGCAATCTGGAGAAGGCCAGGACCTCGGTCCGGTACGCCATCCATCTCCAGCCGTCCGGCCAGTACTACCACACGCTCGGGACCATCTATCAGCTGCTCAGACAGCTCGAAGAGGCCCGGGGCGCCTTCGAGCAGGCAGTCCGGCGTGACCCCGATCTCGGAGAGGCTCAGGCGGACCTGGGGATGTTGTGGCTCCGATCCGGCGAACTGGCGCGGGCCAGACCCCTCCTCGAACAGGCCGTCCGGTTGATTCCTCCCGAGAACGAGCGCGCCATGGAGGTCAAGCAGGCCCTCATGATGTGCGGTCCCGCGTGACGGACTCCTGAGGACCCGGCTCATGGGGGCAAGCTGGCCCGGTTGCCTGCGCCTGGTTGTACTCTGGGGCGGGACGATCGCTGCCTTGAACGTGCTGGCCGGTTCCGTTCCGGCCTTGCTGGCCGCCGTCGCGGGGGCGGGGCTGGCGGCCTGGGCCATCCTGGCCGGGCGGAAGTCGTTGCTCACCCTCTTGCGCGCCCAGCCTGCCGATCCCCTCGCGTGGCCGGGCCTGTGGCGTATCATGAACCTCGTGGCGTCGCGCCTCGAGGTGCCTTGCCCCGCCCTGCATGTGAGCCGGGATCCCGTTCCCTGGGCCTGCACCCTCTCCGACCTGCGCGATGGCCCCACGGTCGTGGCCTCGCGCGGACTGGTCGAGCTGCTCGAAACCGAGGAACTCGAGGCCGTCCTGGCCCACGAGCTGGCCCATGTCGAGGCGCGTGACGCGGGCTGGGCGACGTTCGTCGCGTCCCTGGCCAGTGCTCCCCAGCTCATGATGAAGACGTGGCTGTTCCCGGGGCGATCGCCCGCTCGCGGGCGGACCCCGTCACGACGCTCGGGGACGCTGCCCACCTGGGCCCGCCTCATGATGGGAGCAGGCCCGGCCCTGGTCGTCCAGCTGGCACTGGACCGCCGCCTCGACCTGGAGGCCGACCGGAGGGCCGTGGTGGGGTGCGGGAACCCGATGGCCCTCGCCAGTGCGCTGGCCCGTCTCGAGGAGGCGGTCTCGATGGCCCCCTCGCGGCCGTTTCCGGACGCCACCCTGCACCTGTTCACGCTCGATCCCGTATCCGGTCCCCCCGATCCCGTGCGGGAGCTTCATCGCGTGTGGGCCTCCACGAGTGAACGGGTCGGACGACTGGAAGAACTCGCCGGAAACGCACCCTGAAGCGTTCCAAACCTCCCTCGTTCCGGGCATGATGATCGGGTAGGCATCCCGGGAGGTGGCGATGGGGCTCGATCGTGTGGGTGGGGAGCGGATTCCGCTCGGAGAGTGGCTGGTTCACCTCCAGAAGCTCGATCGCAAGGGGCTGGGTGAGGCCCTGCGCGAGCAGGAATCGGGTGGCCGGAAGCTGGGCGAGATCCTCGTGGATCGGGGCTTGCTGACGGCTGCCGAGCTCGAGCAGGTCCTGACGCTGCAGGGGGATCCGGATGGGAAGGCCCCCCTGGTGGTGGCTCCGAAGCTGGGTGATCTCCTGCTGGCGTCGGAACAGATCACGCGCGAGCAACTCGAAGAGGCCCTGCGCGAGCAGAAGGTCTCGACCCGCCTCATCGGGGACGTGCTCGTCGAGATGGGTTTCGTGTCGGCCCGAGACCTCGATCGCGCGCTCCGCTTGCAGGATTCCCTCCAGTTCACCTCGCGGCAGCGCTTGCTCGACCAGCTCGACGCGCGTATCGGGCCCGATCGTGCCGCCGGGGACGCGTTGCAACTGCCTCCCGGGCTACAGGGGCCTTTCCCGTCTCGTCAGGCTTTCTATGATGCAGCCATCCGGGAGGCGTTTCTGCTCGCCTACGGGCGCGAGGCCACCGTCACCGAGGACGCTGCACTCAAGGCCCGGATGTCCAACCTCGCAGGCGGAACGGGCCCCCTGCTCGAACCGGCCGTTCGCGAGGACTTTTACTCCCGTCTCGTCACGATGCTCCAGAACCAGCTGGCCGAGCGCATCCTGCGCCTGGCTGGCGGAGACTGGGCTCAGCGGTCCGTCGATCGCCAGGGTCGCGTCCAGGTCGGGGGGCTGGATCAGGCCGATCTCGCCGCTGCGCTCGAGGTCGTCACGGATCCCGCCTATGATCCGGCCATGGCCCACGAGCACTTTCTCGAGCGTTCGGCGAGAGCTTACTTCCGCTCCAAGCTCGGTCGAGATTTCGCTTCTCCGACGGAAGCTGCCGATTTCGAGGGGGATCAGGGCAAGCTCAACCGGGAGTTGCTGAAGCGCCTCCAGGGAATTCTACAGGACGGGTTCTCCGCCTTTTCCCTGCTGCAGCGCGAGCCGGCCGCCATGGCCGGTCTGCTGCCTGACGAGGAAGAACTGCGCAGCCTGCTGAAGCGCATGCGCCTGGAGTCGGATGAGGCGGCTTACAGGGCCTGGCTCGATCGCGAATGGTTCTTCCGCAAGCTCGAACTGGCCCGGGACATCGAGGCCGGCCTGAAAATCCGCTTCGAGAAGGCCAGGGCCAAGAAGGCCCTCGATCAGGTCAAGGCGCTGCTCGAGCGGATACTCGGGAAGATTCCCGCGAAGCTAGCCGGCCTCCTGGAGCGGTTGGTGGCCATGATCGGGAGCGATTCCATCCCGAACGTGGCGGCTCTCGAGGCCATGATCTTGCAACTGATCGAGCAGATCATGCAGCTGCTGCAGCGCATGGAAGGCGGGATGCCGTCCCCCGATCGCCTCGAACAGCTGCTCGAGGCCGCACTGTCGGGCCTGGCCGAGGGGCAGGATCCGATGCAGGCCGTGTTCGAGGCGATCCAGGGTCAGGCCGGCCAGGTCATGGACTCACGTCAGGCGATGCAGGTCGTCGCGGCCATGAACTTTCACTTCAAGGGAGATCTCGGCGGGCTCGTCGATCCCGAAGATCCCTGGGTCCAGGCCCTCGTGTCCGGGCAGTACACGCCCGAGACGATGCGGACGGCCTTCGAGGATTACTACGCGGGAACCGGCACGGGGATTCCGCTGCAGGATGCCGTGGCCTTCGTGGAGTACCTGTACCGGGCCGTCCGGGGGGTACAGGCGCAGGTGTCGCCGGATGATCCCGACGTGGGCGCCTTGACCTCGGGAGCGTCCACACCGGGGGGCCTGCTCGAATCCTGGCAGTCGTTTAGCCGACAGGGGGACTGACGTGGCCGTCCGGATCTTCGGCAGGAGGCTCACGGGTCGTTCTGTCGTGACGGCGTCCCTGCTCCTGGTTGTCCTGATGATGGCCTGTGAGGATGAAATTGCCGTCTCGAATAACCGGGCCCGCCCGGCCACGGGAACGGCCACGCGCACGGGCACATCGGCGACAGGGGCCACGGTCGGCCGAGCGAATGCGACCACGACCGCGAGACCCACCTTCGGACCTGCGATCGATCCCGTTTTGCAGCCCAGGCCCGGGAGTTCCGTCCAGTTTGGAGAGGCCATCACGAACGAACGCGTCACGGTATCCGTACGCCTGTCCTGGATGGGGCTGACGCCCGACCGGTATTACGATCCGTACGAGAAGAATGACCACGTGGCCCTGCTCGTCCCCGAAAACCCTCTGGACCGTCCGAGGTCGGAAGAAATCGACCCGCTCGGCAATGCCTATTTTCAGCAGGTGCCTCCCGGGGAATACCACCTGCTTTACAAGGTCAACTTCAACGTGTTCGGTGAGGGGCAACGCAATTCCCTCTTGCTGTCCTTTCCCAGGTTGAGCCTTCATGACCACTCCGCCAACCTGATCGCATACTGGTGTCGCCCGGTGATCGTGCTGAGCGGCGAGAAGGTTTCTCCGCGTGATTCGCTGGAACTGTTCTGGAACAATGAGGCACTGCCCCGGACACCGGCAGGCGTAGCCCAGGCCGTGCTGGGCGAAGAGGGTATTTTCAGGGCCTCGGTCGAGCAGTTCACCTTCCTGCCCCTCACAAGTGGCAGCACCTCTTTCACCTATTCCATCCTCATCGCGGATCCCTATGCGCCGACCCGGACCTTGTGGGCCTCACCCTGGCAGGCGTCGGAGGGTGGAATGGTGAAGATCTCCTGGAACGGCTACGTCGCCGAGCCCGGGTCGGTCAGCGGCATCGTGAGACGAACCGTCTTGCCGGATGAAGCGGGCGCCGTGCGCTTGCCTGCTGGCAAGTACCTGTATGCGATCCAGTTTCGAGAGGTGATCGGCAAGGGCACGGGGTCTGGCCTGGGATTCCCGGAAATGCTGGGTCTTTTCTCGCCACCCGTTTCAGGCGTGCCGCAGGATGACGGTATCCGTCAGGGAGAGGCCTTCCAGAAGGTCGAGTTCGGACAGACGCTGTACTGCCCCTTCTATCTCGAGCCTGCTCCACCCTCCACGACCTCGGCCACGCCGTCTGCAGATCCCTGAGTAGCCTCACCGTTCAGCGAATGATGCCCAGCAGGTCGTCGATCGATCTGTTGTAATCGGTCAGGAAGTTCGACAGGGTCCGGTAAACGAAATTCGCGGCCTCGTTCTCGATGACGATCCGGTCCTGCAGCGCTTTCTGGTCCACGAATTCCAGGCTGTCGGGAAGTACCTTCGGGGCCGAAGCACCTTCGCGGCGGAACCAGCTGGACAGCGAATCGATCAGGACCCCGCGACCTCCCGCAGATGGAAGGGAATAGATCTCGGGCCCGAAGGACGAGTTCAGCAGGTCACCCGCCACCGGAATCTTGACGATGGCGATCCCGCTCGAGTTGTCCTGGGGGCGGGCAAAAAACTGGGTCAGGGACTCGTCGGGCACCTGTTGCATGTCACCGCCGACGCTCTCGCCGATGAGCCCCTTGATGCGGCCGGGAACGGTCTGGAGCACGTCCCGGAAGGCACCGTCCCGGGGGGTGCCACGGACCATCGCCAGTCCTCTGCCGAGGGGGTCGCGGTTGCCCGTGGGCGTGAGCAGCTGATCCTTCAGTTCGGGTAGACCCGTGATCTTGTTCAGCCGGATGTCTTCCGCTCTCAGGACGTAGAGTCCCTGGTCATTGACCAGCTTGTAAATGGGATTCTTCTCAGGGGAAGAGTCCGTCCCCACCACCTGCCACTTGAAGCGACCGTTGCGTGTGAAGAAGACGCGCGCCGAAGGAGAGAGCCCGTCAGACACGGCAAAGAACCCGTCACCGATGAGGCTCAGGTTGGTCGGAACCTGGGTCGTGCCCTGGGTTCTGGTCGGCTTCGTCGTCGCGGTGGACTGACGGTATCCGAGCACGGACAGCTCGTAGTCCGTGACCGTGGCCCCCGACCTGGATCCGCGTGTTCTCGCCGAGGGATCCAGGCCCCTCTTGCTGGGTGGCTCGTTCGAGCTGAGCGCCAGATCCGTGGCCGTGAGGCCCAGTGAGATGTCCCGGGGACGGAAGCCCGGTACGAACGAACCCAGCAGGTTGAAGGCCTGGTTTGCACGCAGGGCATCGATGGACCTGAACGAGTTGATGAGGGCATAGCGCAGATCCGTTCCCACCGATACCCTCCGCTCTTATTCCGATACGAGGTTCATATACCCGGAGGTGGGTTGCTTGGAACCGTTTCAAAACAAATTCCCGGCGTGTGTTAACGAGGTCGGCTCTGGCTTCAAGCTCGTGTTAAATGATCGTTTCAACGGGCATACTTCGGGACCTGGACCGGTATGACGTGTGTGTCGGGGTTGAAGCCCCGGGGGTGACCTGAACGAGGAAGGTGCAACATGCAAGTCAACAGTCAACGGAACCTGACGGGCTTCGATTCGGCTTCGCTGAACGCCACGCTGGCAGTCGAAAACGCATCGGAGAAAGTGGCCAGTCTCGTCAACCAGATGAACGCTCTCATCGAAGACCTGGCCAACCCGGAAAAGCAGGCAGCAGCCCAGGCGCGTCTCCAGATGCTCCAGATGCAGATCTCGATGATCACCAACGTGATGAACGCGGTCAAGGATCTGATGAAGTCCTTCTTCCAGCGCTGATCCCGACGGTCCAGAGTCTCAGGGCCCCTGCGCGAGCAGGGGC
>JAYKJE010000023.1:0-54733 GCA_035285805.1 bacterium
TAAGTACGGTGGCCAGGCGGGTTACGTCTTCAAGATGACCAACACGCAATAAGCGTGGGATGGCGGGAAGGTGAGGTTTGTACCGCCTTCCCGCTGCTTTCCCGGTACTCCTACAGTCGCGCGATTACACAAGAGTTAACCTATGAGGCAGCACGGATTCACCCTGATCGAATTGCTCGTGGTGGTCGTCATCATCGGGATCCTGGCGTCGGTCGCGGTACCCAACCTCGCCGGCATCCAGGACAATGCCAAGAATGCCGGGATGGATGCCAACGTGCATGCCGTCCGCATGGCTCTCGAGCAGTATCGCATCGAGCACGACAACATCTATCCGGACACGCTGGGCCCCCTCCTGACGGGTACGGACTATTTCAAGTCGAGTGGTTATCCGAAGACGCCGTGGGGGCAGGTCCAGCCCGATGCGGCGCTGCTTGACATTCCTGAACCCCTGATGAATGCGGTCCGGAACACGACCGTTCTGGGAGTGGGGACGCTCGACATGGCAAGCTGGACGTCCACGCATTACGGTGCCGTCTGCTATTCCCGGACGGGGACCGCCAACGACCAGTATGATCTGGTCGGTATCGGCAAGCGGAGTACCAGTGCCGTGAAGGTTTCACATCTCAAGATATGATCTCCCCCCCTGAGTGCCCGGGGCGACAGCGTCCCGTCCTGATGCGCGTTGCGAGTCTTGCGCTACCCCTGGCCATACTGGGCTTGTTTTTCGTCATCTGGGCGTGCCGCATGGGGCACCTGCTCAATCCGGCCTACTTTGCCGTTTACAACGATGATGGTACCTACATGCAGATGGCCCGGAACCTCTGGTCCGGCCACGGTTATGCCGAAGCCGGGCAGGTCCCGCGTTTTCCGATCGGTTACCCGCTGCTCTTGTCTCTCCTCTGGGGCGTGTCCGAGAGCTTGCATGGCTTCGTGGCCAGAGCGGTGCTCCTGAACGTAGGCCTGGCAGCTGGCGCTGCCCTGATGATGGCCTGGTACTGGCGCCGGCACGTCCAGGCGACATGGGGCCTCACGCTGGCCGCCGTGATGCTCTTCCTGTGGCAACCGCTCGTGGTCAACCTCACCCAGGCGGTGCTGTCCGAGATGGCCTTCCTCGTCGTGGTTCTCGCGATAGTCCTGGTCGTGGGGCACCTCGCGACCCATTCCCACGACAGGCCCGATGGTTTCCTGATCGTCGGCATCTTGCTGGGTGGGGGGATGCTGATCCGCTACGCAGGCGTTGCCCTGGTGGTCGCCTTCGTGGTCTGGGGGGGGCTTGAGCGCCGCTGGAAGTCGCTACTGGCTGCCGGCTTCGGGTTTCTCATCGTCTGGGGGCCATGGATGTGGTTTCGCCAGTCCCTGCCAGGCGAGGCCTATTCGGCTGCTTTTTCGGACTCATTCGGGCTGCGCGGTCTGCCGGGTGGCCCGTTCCGTGCGTTCGCCCTGTCGAGTTACCTGGCCTTCGGGCAGGCGCTTCCGTCCTTCTTCTGGGAGCGGTGGGCGCACGTGTTGCCTTCGTCGTGGGAAGGCCGTGTACTCACGATGGCCGGGCTGGCGTGCGGCAGCCTCATCGCTCTGGGCCTCCTCCAGACGACCCGAGCGTGCGTGCGTCGCGACCTGCCGAGCGGGGTCCGCCTGGCCAGCCTGTTCGTCTTGTTCACCGTCGCCATGGATGTCGTCTGGAGTCTGGGCTTCGGGGACCTCGGGGGGTGGCAGCACGCTCGGCTCCTGTTTCCGATCTTGCCATTCCTGCTCCACGTCCTCATCGGCGTCGATCAGCGGCTGCACCGGGCCCAGGAGATCCGGACGGCCGTCCTGGTCGGAGTGCTGGCCTGCCTCGCTGCATATCCGGTTTTGACGGCCTCTCGACCGGTCGAGGTGGTCGAGGACCGGTCCGAGGCGCTCCAGCAATCGCTCGCGGCCATCTCGTTGCTCACGGGACCTGATGCCGTCATCGTCTCGGATTTGCCACCGCTCATCGGTCTGGTGACAGGGCGCAAGACCTTGATGTGGAGCCCCGTTCCGGCGGCCAATCTCGCGAGCCTGGTCAGGTATCGTGACACGTGGCTGCTGGTCGATTGCCTCACCCCGGACATCGACTGGGATACGCTGAAGGCCAGGAATCCGCGTACTCAATTTCTGCTCTCCGTGAGCAAGCAACTTCCGGGAGTCCTGGAGATCGCTTACCGGAATCCGGCTTCCGGAATGGCCCTCTACCGGGTGAACCGCAAGCGTTTTTTTTCTTTGCTTCGTCAGCCCCCCATACATCGGAGTCAAGCCCATGTCAGCTCTTGACGTCATCATCTCGTTGCAGGACGTCACCAAGGTCTTCAACAACCAGGTGGGACAGGCGCCCAGGACCGTCCTGGAACAAATCTCGCTTGATGTTCGTCGAGGTGAGACGTTCGGGTTGCTCGGTCCCAACGGTGCCGGCAAGACCACCCTCCAGAAAATCCTTCTGGGCCTGGTTCGACCCACCTCCGGCACGGCCATGGTGCTCGGTACCCGGGCCGGGGAATCGGACGCGCGTGCTCGTCTCGGGTACCTGCCCGAGAACCCTTACTTTTACACCCATCTCACGGGGCGCGAGTTCGTGGAGTTCTGCGGCTCGCTGTTCGGTCAGGGAGGGCCAGAACTCCGGAATCGGGTCGATCGCCTCCTGGCCCGGGTCGGCATGACTCACGCCCGTGATCTGCAACTTCGCAAGTATTCCAAGGGCATGTTGCAGCGGGTCGGCGTCGCCCAGGCCCTCGTGAACGATCCCGAACTGGTTTTTCTGGATGAACCGATGAGTGGACTCGACCCAGTCGGGCGCCGCGAGTTGCGGGAGATCATTCTCGAACTCAAGAGCGAGGGGAAAACCATTTTTTTCAACTCGCACATCCTGTCGGATGTCGAGGCGCTCTGTGAGCGTGTCGGTATCCTCAGTCGAGGAAAGCTCGTGTCCTACGGGTCGGTCAAGGACCTGACCCGTCAAGGGTCGCTCGAGGATGCCTTCGTGGCTGCCGTGCAGGCCGAGGCCAGCGCATGAGAGCCGTGGTTGCGGTCGCGATCAATACCTGGCGTGAGGTCGTCCGGGATCGCGTGTTGCTGCTCTTGCTGGTCTTCGCCGGGGTGGTCGTCGGCTCGTCGGGGCTCATGGCCACCCTCACGTTTTCCGAGGAGCGCAAGATCGTCCTCGATGTGGCTCTGGCAAGCATGGAAGGTCTGGGGGTTCTTCTGGCCCTGTTCGTGGGCGGTCAGCTCCTGGTCAAGGAGATCGACCGGCGGACACTGTACGTCGTGCTCAGCAAGCCCGTATCCCGCCTGTCCCTGGTGTGGGGCAAGTTTCTCGGGCTGGTGATGGTGCAGAGCTTTCTGGTCGCGGCCATGACGGGGGTCCTGGGGGGAGTGATGGTCTTCACCGGTGGCGTCCGGTTCTCGGTCCTCGGCGTATCCTGCATGCTGGTGCTCCAGCTGGTCTTGCTCGCCGCCCTTTCTGTACTCGGGTCCGCGTTCACGTCTCCACTGGTGACCTCAGCCTTGACGGCTATCCTGTACGTCGTGGGTCATAACCTCGAAACGTTGCGGATGCTGGCGCGAAAGATGGTTCCCGTGGCGCGCCTCTCGGTGGAGGCCCTGTGCCAGGTTCTTCCTGACCTGAGCGTGTTCGAGGTCAAGAATGCCTGGGTGAATGGCGTGCCCCTGGCCGTCGATGGCATGGTCGTCGCAGGTGGCTATGCGATGGCCTATGCGGCCATGTGCGTGTGCCTGGCCGGATGGTTGCTGGAGCGTCGGGAATGGTGAGCGTGCATCCCCCCGGTGGTACCAGGCGCTCGAGGTGGGTGCCTGAGTTGGCAATCGTCGCGGCGCTCATGATGCTCCAGGCGGCGCTTGTGGGGCACGTTCACGTCGTGGTGAGGGGGCCGCATGCACCGCTCTCGCTCGGGCTCGAACTGGCCTGGCGGCATGTCCCTACCGGGTTTCAAAACCTGCTGGCCGACACCCTCTGGTTACGCGTGCTCCAGCACGTCGGTGGTCAACTCGGTAGAGACGAGCCTCTGAACGTCACGGGGGTGAAACAGGCCCTGGATCTGGCCATCGACCTCGATCCCGCCTTTCATGCTCCGGTGGAATACGGCGCCTGGATCATCGCGGATGGCCATGATCCAGCAGGGGCACTGGACTTTCTGGCCCATGCGCGGCGGCAGCACCCGGATGACTGGCTTCTGCCCTATCACCAGGCGTTCATCGAGTTCCTCTACCGGAAGCGGTATGACGATGCGGCTCGTCTGTTTTCCCTTGCGGCGTCCATGCCCGGGGCTCCCCCCAGGGTGATGAACATGGTGGCAGGGATGTACACGAAGGGCAAGCTCAAGGATAAGGCCATCGAAACATGGTGGGGCATTCACCAGGCCAATCGAGGCCCTCTCAGGGCGATCGCTGCCCGAAACCTGCGCGCTCTCGGAGTCGGCGTGCCGGATTGACCGATTGTGCAAGCTTCACGGCATCCGCTTCGCCCTCACGCTATGATTCGCATCGAGGTCCGGAGATTCGCGGGCCTGTCACAGCTTGGCTTGCCGTCCCTGCCCAGGAAAAGGATGAAGGGTTGGATTCCACGGACTTCCTCAACCTGCCACTTCCGCTCACGTCTCTGGTCGTGGGCATGTTCGGTGCGCTGGTCGGCAGCTTCCTGAACGTCCTGATCCATCGCTTGCCCGATGAAAAGAGCATCGTCTGGCCAGGTTCATGCTGCGTATCCTGCGAGAAGCCCATCGCCTGGTTCGACAACCTGCCCGTCATGAGCTGGCTCGTGCTGCGCGGGCGCTGTCGCGCCTGTGCAGCCCCCATCTCATGGAGGTATCCGCTCGTCGAGACGCTCAACGCGATCCTTTGGGTCGCCTTCGTCACGGCCACGGGGGGACGGGTGACTCCCCTGATCGTGGCCCAGGTGGTGTTCATCTCCCTCCTGGTCACGATCTGCTGGATCGACCTCGAGACCATGTTGATCCTCGACGTGCTGACCTTCCCGGGAACGGTCCTGGGTCTGGGCGTCGCGGCGTTGTCCGGGCGGCTGCTTCCTGCCGCGATCGCGGCCATGGTTGGCTACGGCTTTTTCCGGGTGCTCGAGGCCGTCTCGGAATGGTGGCTTGGTCGACCGGCCATGGGGCGCGGGGATGCCAAGCTTGCGATGCTCCTGGGGGCCTGGGTGATGCCGCAGGGCCTGGCCGTCAGCCTGATGGCGGCTTTCATGTCGGGCTCAGCCATCGGGCTCGTGCTGTACTGGCTTTCCGGACGGGACCTCCTCCAGCTCAGCTTTCCCTGGGCGCGACCCGTGCTGCACCGGGAGCGGCTCAGCCAGCCCTATCCTTTCGGTCCTGCCCTCGTTCTGGGCGGATTGCTCGCCCTGTTTGCGGGAGATCCGCTCTGGACCTGGTATCTTCGAATGATGGGTATCGGGGGCTGAGACCATGGATTATCGCGAACTGCTGAAGAAGATGGTCGGGAAAAGCGAGGGCAAGACGGTCGTCGGCGTGGACGTCACGGCGGACACCATCGTCGTGGCCGAGGTCCGCAAGCAGCGCGGCGAGGTCATCCTCGTCAACATCGCCGAGGCGAGCACCCCGGGTGGTGCCGTCCAGGATGCCGAGATCTCGGATCCCGCGAGCGTGGGCCAGGTCATCGCGTCCTTGCTCGACGAATGGGAAATCCAGGCGAAGAAGGCCGTCGTCGCCGTCGCGGGCCAGAGCACGATCGTCCGTCCCGTCCGGTTCCCGATGATGCCGCTCACGGAGCTCAAAGAGGTCATCGAGTACGAGGCGGAACGGTACATCCCCTTCGCGATCGACGACGTGAACCTTGACTTCCAGGTCGTCGGCGAGATCGAGGAAGACGGTGCCCCCAAGCAGGAGGTCATCCTCGTGGCCGCCCAGAAGGCCCTGATCGGCAGCTTCCAGTCCGCCCTCGCCGAGGCCGGGCTCGACGTGCCCACGGTCGACGTGGCCTCGTTCGCCGTGATGCGATCCGTGTACGGTACCGAGCAGTTTCCCGAGGGCAAGAGCATCGCGTTCCTGCACATCCAGGGCTGGACGACGGACGTGTGCATCGTGGTCGACGGCGTCCCCCGGTTCACCCGCTCGATCCCCATCGGCTTCTCGTCGCTGCTCGAGGCGCTCATCAACGCGCTCGGCCTCGATGAAGAGTCGGCGCGTGCCGTGATCGACCAGATCGATGTCGATCCGCAGAATTACGAGACCTTGGAGCCCCAGGTCGAGCAGGCAACCGAGATCGTGCGTCCTGCGCTCAACGAACTCACGAGCGAGATCGGGCGTTCCCTCGACTTCTACCTGTCGCAGGGGAGCCATCCGCTCGACCATATCCTGCTCAGCGGCCGCGGCGGAAACCTCCGCAACATCGACCAGTTGCTCACCAACCGCCTGGGGATCCAGGTCCAGGTCATCGATTCCCTCGCGCGCGTCACGTGGGACGAGGATGAGTTCGATGCGGAGGCGCTCAAGGCGAAAGCCCCGACGGTGGCGGTCGCGATCGGGCTCGCCCTGAGAGGAGCGCTCGGGCCATGAGACCGATCAACATCAACCTGGCCGGAGCCAAGCCAGCCACCCGACTGGCTGCCGTACCGGAGCTCGATCTTGACCTGATCATCAGCTTCGTTCCGGCAGTGCTGGCCTGTCTGGTCGCGCTCGTGGCACCCAAGATCGTCGGGACGGTTTTCGACAGCTTCGTGATCTCGGGTCTCCAGCGGTCCATCGACGAGACCAACCAGCGGATCGGGGCCAACAAGGGTAAGGCCAAGGAGCTCCAGACCATCCAGAACGAGGCCATCCAGCTCGAGGAGGACGCCCGGGCGATGCTCGGGGTCGTCCAGTCCGAGCAGGGCTGGCAGGATGTTCTCGAGGAGGTCCGGATCCTGACGCCCACCAGCCTGTGGTTGCGGGGCCTCAAGATCGAGAAGAGTCACCTGGTCCTGGAGGGGGCGGCCCTCGATTACCGGGATATCGCCTATTTCGTGACCAACTTCCAGAACTCCCCCCGCTTCGTCCAGCCCGTTCTCGGTGATCTGAGCGCCTCGGTTTCCGGTACCCAGACCGTGATCGAATTCAAGCTGGAATGCAACGTCGTGCAGGGAGGCTCGTGAGATGGATTCCATCACGGTATTCGGCAGGACGTTCACGTGGGACGAGGTGCGGCAGGGGGTCCTGCTGCTCGCCGCGGTCCTCATGCTCTGGGGCCTCTACACCGAGGTCGTTTCCCGCTGGGACAACTTCGTGGCGCTCCGGGATCAGAAGGAGGCCGGTGAGCGGGAACTCGAGGAAGCGGCCACGCTGACGGCCACGGAAACCGAGGTCCGGGCCCGACGGGAGCGTGCCGAGCAGAAGGTCGCGGCCATCCGGGATCGCCTTCCGACCCGTGCCACGGTGCTGCCCACCCTGCTCGTGGACCTGTCGGAGGTCTTCCGGGGCGTTCACGTCAGCCTCAGGCGCTTCCAGCCCAAGGAATTCACCGCACTCGAGCGAGAAAGTCTCCGCGATGTCGGCCGGGTGAGTGTGGAGATCGCTGCAGAGGGTACATATCCTGCGATCATCGCCCTGTTCGATCGGTTCAGCAAGTACGATCGGGTGCTGCTCGTGGAGAATCCCGTCCTGACTCCTGCGGGGGATTCGTCCCTGGGCATACGTCCCCTCGGCGTCACGTTCACGTTGACCACCTACGCGCTGAATCAGTGAGAAGGCTCATGAAACGTCGTGTCATTCATCTGCATCAGGTGCTGGTCGTCCCGGCCCTCACCACGCTCGGGCTGGCCAGCCTGCTGATGGCGCGGGACCTGCCCCTCAGTGAACCCGTGTCGGCCGCCCCCGGGATTGCCCCTGCCAGCGCAGCCGAAGCCGCGCCGAGTGCGGCGCCGCCTGCAGCTGCAGGGAATGGTGGCGCGGGTCTTTCGGCGGTCAACGAGGCGGCGCTAGCCAGTCCCGAGTTCGGCGGGGGCGGGACAGCCCCCAGCGTGCTGCATGCCACGCGGATGCGGGACCTCGTGCGCAAGGCCCGCGAGGTGTCCGGGCGTGAAGATCCCTTCGTGCCCCTGACCATGCCGGATGCCGAAAAGGTGGTGCCGCTGGCCACACTCGAGAGCGTCAAACCTGCCGCTCCCGCGGGCCTGATCGTGCCTGCCGCGCCACGCAAGCCCGCGGCCGTGCGGTCGCCCGTCATGATGGCTGCGCTCGACACCTCCGGCCGACCCGTCTCCAATCTCGTGATCGATCCGCCCGAGGCCGGGGACGAGCCTGCCAGGGGCCCCGTGGTCTTGCCCCGGTGGAGTCTGGCAGGCGTCCTCAATACCGGGCGCGAGCAGGTGGCCCTGCTGGAAGCCGACGGGATGAGCCGGGAGGCCAAGCTCGGAGAGGTGCTGGAAGACGGTGCACGGGTGGTCAAGATCGAATCGGGGCGTGTCGTCCTGATGCTCAACGGCCGTCGCTTCCCCCGTCTGCTCGGCACCACGGACGGTACCCGATGATCCGCAGGGCGCTCGGTTACTCGATGGCCACGCTGGCCCTCCTGAACGGCCCCGTGCTGGCTCAGGGTCAGGGGCAGCCTCAGCCGCTGGCGGACCGGACGGTCGGTTCCGATCGCCCCAAGCTCATCTCCAACCCCACCCTGCTGACCCTCGGCATGGAGAATGCCGACGTCCGCGCCTTGCTCGAACTCATGGGCAAGAAGGGCGGGATGAACATGATCATCGATGAGTCCGTCACCGGGACCGTCCGGATCAACCTGCGTGCCGTGCCCCTGGACGAGGCCCTCGAACTGGTCCTCAAGATGAAGGGGCTCGCGGCCCGTCGCCTGGGCTCCACCTTGCTGGTGGCCACCGATGAGGCTTTCCGCAAGAAGGGCTTCTCGGGCACGACGACCGTGCTCTTGCGTTTCGACAACGCCAAGGTCGAAGATGTCGAACCCATCCTGCGCGAGGCTCTGAGCACCGATCCCACTTCCGCCGCGCCGACGGATGGCAAGGCCGGCGCATCCGTTCCGGGACCGGGTGGAGGCGGGCTCAAGATCATCAAGGACGCCCGGACCAACTCCCTGCTCGTCACGGCCGGTGAGGACGTGCTCGACCGGGCCCGTGCCATCAAGGCCCTCCTCGACGTGCCGACGCCGCAGGTCGAGATCGAGGTCCGGATGCTCGAGATCTCCGAGAACGCGTCCCGCAAACTCGGGCTGAGCTACGGACTGGCCGGTTCCAAGTTCGGGACGGGCTTCAATGCCGAGAATCCCAACGATACGTTCGGCCAGGGGAACGTGGTCGGCAACCAGGCCGCCGCGGGCATCGGGTTCTCCTACAATGCGCTCAGCAACTTCACGGCCA
This sequence comes from bacterium, assembly GCA_035285805.1. Classification (GTDB taxonomy): domain Bacteria; phylum Cyanobacteriota; class Sericytochromatia; order S15B-MN24; family UBA4093; genus JAYKJE01. Next base: position 9,356 of record JAYKJE010000023.1, read on the forward strand.
ACTTCAACCTGCGTCTCGATGCGCTCCTGAAGGACGGTCAGGCCTCGCTGCTGGCGAGCCCCAAGGTCGTCGCCCAGGACAGCAAGGCCGCGACGGTCAAGGTCGTCAACCAGTTTCCTGTTCTCAAGACGGTGGCCACCCAGAACAACGTGTCGCAGTCCGTCGATTACATCAACGTCGGTCAGACGCTCACCATCACCCCGCGTATCGACGCAGCCGGCTACGTCACCCTCGAGGTGGAGCCCGAGATCAGCGTCCTCGGCGGCACGGTACCGGTCAACGGGAACAGCACCCCGATCGTCAATACCCGCTCCCTCAAGACCATCGCGCGCGTGCGGGACCAGGAGCCGATCGTCATCGGGGGCCTCAAGCGGACCGATTCCACCAATGCGGCCAACAAGATTCCCTTGCTCGGTGAGATCCCGTTCCTGGGCGCGCTGTTCAAATCGACGTCGGGTGACACCCAGACCACCGAGATCGTCCTGATCGTGACCCCGCGGATCCTCACGAAGGTCCAGTCGTCCACCGAACTCGGTGGCGGGACCTCCGGCGGGAGCGAGCCTCCACCCCCTCCGAAGTTCTAGGGGCCGGATACCCCGGCGCCCGGTTCGATCCGGGGGCTGTCCGTGGCGGTCGCTACCGACCCGCTCCGGGCCTCGGCCAGGCACAGCTCGAACCACTGGGACAGTGTCTGAAGGTGCACGGGGTAGTCCGTCCAGGCGACGGGGGCCCCCTCACCCGGATAGAGGCGCATGCTGCGCGGTTCGGGTGCCATCAGGTAGACCTGCCGGATGAGCTCCCCGTCTCGGCTCCTGGAGCCGACCCAGAGCGTGGGCAGCGAGGGCAGCCGGCGCACCTCTTCGATCAGCCGCACCTCCGGGCCGACGGAGAGTCTCGGACCGCCCGCCCAGCCGAGCAGGGTCCGCGACCACGCCCCGCGTCCGTCGAGGCCGCCCGGTGCGCTCAGGCGCAGCTCGCGGTTGCTCGCCGGGGGGGCGACCAGCGCGAGGGCCTGGAAGCTCCGCTGCTCGCTTGCAGCCCGGATGGCCGCGAAGGCCGTCTCGTGTTCGGCCACGACCCCGATCGTCTCGTGGCCCTTTCCCTGGAGCCAGGCGCAGGCGGCCAGCACGTCGAGGGACCCGGCCGGGCCGGCGTCGGTCGAACTCCCGCTTTCGCCCACGCCGCGGGGGTCGAGGATCAGCACGTCGAAGCGCTGGGCCAGCCACTGTCCGAGGGAGGCGATCGCGAGGCCATCGCGCGTCGAGGCCAGGCCCGGCAGCAGGAGCAGGGCGCCAGGTCTCGCCTGTCCCAGGTAGGTGCCGGCGATCGCCACCCCATCCGCCGTTCGCAGGTGGACGGCCACCGAGCCCGACGCGGGTGACATCGGGCCGTGCGGGGGGGTATACCCCGCATGGCCCCGGAGGTCCCGGGTCCATTCCGAGGTCACACGCGCCCTGAGGCCCGCCCAGGCAAGCAGGAGAGCCAGCGTGACGCCTCCGGCGAGCCACGGAGTGACGGCTGGCAGGTCGACCCGGAGGATCCGGAAGGTCGCGGGGGCACGGCGAACTCGGGAGGGGCGATGGGCAGGCAAATCAACCTCGAGGGGCGGCGGCCTCGCTATTATAGGTAGGGCGGACAGGTCGGGCAAACGGAGGGGCAGATGGCAGGGAAACGACGCAGGAAGCGCCGGCGTCGGGCATCGGTCAAGGGCCTCGGCTGGATCCTGCTGATCCCCGGGGCGCTGGCCCTCTTCGCCGCCGACGGTCGCAACCGAGAGGCGCTCGAGAAAGCCCTCGAGAATGCGGCCGAGGAGCGCCCCCTGATGAAAGAGGTCGACTTCAAGATCCCTTTCCTGCCCGATCCCCGCCCCAGGGACGTCCAGGCGGCGCGCTACGACGAGGGCTTCGCGTGGGCGGATGACTACCGCCTGCGGATGACCGCCATGGACGACCGGCGCTGGCAGTCCCCCGGGCTCAACCTCAACGACGGTCGCGAGATCACGACCGACGACGACGAGTGGCAGGCGCACTTCCGCTTCGCCTGGGCACCACCGGACGACATCCTGCATCCCGGCTACAGCATCGTCGCGGCCGACAGCCCCCAGCACATCCTGCGGTTCGCGCCCCTGGGGCCCATCGACTACGACTCCCTCCAGCGCATCGACCCGGCTCGCCTGCTCTCACCGGCTCCGCGGGAGCGTCCGGCGGCCTGGGGCCTCGAGGCCGGGGATGTCGTGTGGGTCCAGATGACCCTGCGTCCGCCGGCCGAGGCCTCGGCCGGAGCCAGGCCCCTGCAGCGGGTTGCCAAGGTCCGGATCCGCAAGCTGAGCCGCGAGGAGGTCCGCTTCGACTTCGTGTACCGGCGCGACGGTCAGACCTTCTTCCCGTTGCCACGCATCGCCACGATCTCGGTGCCCGTCGAGGCGGCTCCTCACGGCGAGGGTGATCCCCCCGTCGCTCCCTCGACGGGGGAGATCCAGCTCGTCGAACCCACGCTTCCGCCCGAAGAGGAGGAATGAGCCTCGCTGGCCTGCACGTGGGCGCGGGCGCGGGTTTCCAGGTCGATGCGGACAGGGTGGTCGATTGGCACCCCCCAGAGTCCCGCATAGGCCGCGGCGCGCAGCAGCGGGAACCAGGCCTCCGCGACCTCCCGTGGGACGGGCCAGCGCACACCGCCGGCCTCGACGTGCATCACCTCGAGGACCTGACCCCAGCCATTCTGGCTGTAGCCGAGCCGGGATCCGTCCGATAACACGAGGGTGAAGCGTTCGGAATCGAACCAGTCCTCGGGTGGCAACGGTTCGAGGCGCATCAAGTTGTCTCCAGGTGCCGGAACATCGGCATTTCCGGGTATATATCGCTTGGTGCGAGGGGGAGGCCCATCATGCGCATCGATTCCATCGTCGTCGAGCGCCGGGATGGAGCCGTCCTGTGTGGACTCCTCCATTATGCCGTGGACGAGCAGGAGCAACACCTGCCCTGGACTCTGGATCTCCAGAATCCACGCAAGATCGTCGTGACCCTGTTTCCGTCCGACGCACCGTCCCAGCGGGAGTTCGTCCAGACGCACTACCAGGAGGTCGCCGGGGCGATCGTCAGCATCATCTCCGACCGCTCGGGTGCGCAGGACGACTGACGTCCGCGCATTGTTCGGCCTGGATCCGGGTGTTACCATGCCGGCGTTCCACCACCGCGAAAGACCGGCCATGATCCGCACCCGACGCTTCGTCCCCGCCTTGCTCGCCCTGCCCGCGCTCCTCACTCCTGTCCCGGCGTTCGCCGATCCCGCCCCCATGACGATCGTCCAGCGGGTGCTGGATGCCGCGGGCTCGGTCCCCTTCACGGGGGTGCGCCTGCATCACCTGGTGCGGCAGAACCTCACGCTCGATGCCACGATGCGGATCTTTCACCAGGATGGCCAGAACTACCGGGTGACCATCCAGGAACCCTCCGGCCTGTCGGGCGTGAACCTCTGGGTCCAGCAGAACCGCGCCCACGTCTACTTTCCGGCCGAGTCGCTGCTGTTCCGCAACGACAACCCGTCCGGCAGCCGCGAGGCGGCCGCCACGATGATGGGACAGGTGACGACGCAGCCGGGCCTGCTGCAGCGCAACTACGCGCTGCGCCTGCTGGGTCCCGAGGAGGCCGGTGACACCACCGTCGCCCTGACGCCCTGCCACGTGCTCGAGGCCGAGCCCATCCGCGGCTATCTGACGCCCGCGCACCGCTTCTGGATCTCGAAGGACAGCTACCAGATCATGCGCGAGGAGCGCACGTGGGGGCGCGGCCTCGCTCCGTACTTCACGAGTGGCTACTCCGAGTACTTTCCTTCCGGCAAGGTGGACACGTCCGTGCCCCTGCCGGCCAAGGTCAGCACCGTCGCCCTCCAGCAGGATCTCTCCAACCGGTACGTCCTGTATCGCACCGTTGCCGAGGCCGAGACGGCGCTCGGGGCCCCCGTCCCGCAGCCCGCCTTCTTGCCGGCGGGCTTCCAGCTCGATCATCTCGAGTTCGCCACGTTCTTCGGGACGCGGATCGCCCTGTTGCACTACACGGACGGGCTGAACTGGCTGTTCGTGTCCTACCGACCCAAGCCCAACCTGTTCCTGACGCTCATGGCGGGCGCGATGGCGCTGGGGCTCGTCGACAAGCTCAGCCAGCTGACTTACCAGTCGCCCTTCAACTACCACGGCGCCGAGGTGGATGGTCAGATCGCCTTCGCCTACGGGGACTGCTACCCCGAGGATCTCCAGCGGGTCGTCGCCTCGCTGAAGCTGAGCGCCCCGAGCCCATGAGCCTCGCGAGCGGGCGCGCCTGGGGCCTGTCCCTCGCGCTGCACCTGGCGGTCGCGGCCCTGGCCGTCTGGCTTCCCGCCCAGGCGGCCCGCCGGCTGCCCCCGCCGCCGCGCGTGCGACCCGTGCCCCGGGAGCTGGTGCTGCTCGACCTGCTGAATCCGGCCGCCGCGTCTCCGCCGCCCGGGGGTACCCTGCCGATCGCCCCCACGCCCAGGCCGAGCCTCGCTCCCCGACCGACCCCGCATCCGACGCCTCGCCCCTCGCCCGTGCCCACGGCCCGGCCGACGCCCGGGCCGACGCCCACGCCCGTGCCGCGCGCATCAACCCGCCCGACGCCCTCCGCGCGGCCGAGCCTCGCGCCATCGACCGTGCCCTCGTCACCCCCCATCCCGCCCGCCGTGGACGACCATGCCGTGTTCGAGGTCCTGCGCCGCGACCCGGCCTTCCGCGGGATGACGGACGAGCAGATTCGCAAGACCCCGCTGCCCCCCGGCATGACCTCGTGGCGGGAGGTGCTGAAGATGACGGGGCAGCTCGATCAGCTCGACTGGACGGGGACGCCGCCCCAGACGGGCCAGGACGCCGCGACCGGTTCGGCCGGATTCTTCGGCTGGGCGCCCACGGGCCTGGGTGGCGATGCCTACACGATGGGAGCCGCGCGGCGCGAGCGCGTCGGCGCCACCTGGCGCTTCGCGTTCCAGTACACCGACGTCGTGCTGGTGGCCGAGTGGCCCGAGGGGGCGACGGTCGCCCGGGTGGCCCACTATGCCTTCGGCGGTCGGCCCGACCCGGCGAAGGTCTTCGAGGTCAAGGTCAGGCCGGACGATGCGGCCATGACGGCTGACATGATCGGCCAGCTGACGCTCATCCGCATGGGGATGCCTCCCGTGCCGGTGCGGGACATGCCCTGATGGGGCCCGATCCGGAGCGCCTCGCACGCAACCTCCGGGCGCTGCGGCAGGCCCGGGGGCTCACGCAGCAGGCGCTCTGCGAGGCGGCGGGCCTCAGCCGTGCCTACCTGGCCGCCCTCGAGCGCGGGTTCTCGAGCGCGACGCGGCGTCCGCCGCGGCCCACGTGGCCCTTGCTCGAGGCGATCGCCCGGTCGCTCGCCGTCTCGCTCGACGACCTCGTCGCCGGGGACGGGCACCTCAACGAGGTGCCGCCCCCGCCGAGCCAGGTGCTTCCCGGCTGGCCCGTCGCCACGCTCGAGTCACCCCGCGGCGGGGACACCCGCTGGGACGGGCTTTCGGAGGTCCGGGCCGTCTGGCCCCTGACGCAACCCGCGGGGCCGTGGCAGGCCGGGACGGTCCTGGGGCTGCGACCGCTGCGCGTGGCCGAGGATCCCGAGGGCTGGGTGATCGAGCCCGGGGCGGGCCCCGTCGAGTGGGTCCGGGTCGGGCCGCGCCGCTACCGGCGCATGCCCGACGAGACGCTCGTCCCCGTCCCCCGGGAGGTCGAGGCCTCCTGGGTGGTCGTGGGGGGATGGCAGGCCGGGGATCCGGGATGATATCCTGGTCCGGGTCGGTGGATGTTTTTGGTTCAAAGCCCGCGGTGGGGTGGGGCGAACCGTTCAGCGGAGGTTCAAGTGGCCATCACGATCGATCTCACGAAATGCGTCAAACAAGGTGACTGTTATAAGTCCCAAGGCTGCCCGGCCGTTTTCGGAAATCTCGGGGATGGTACTCCATACGTCAAGGACCCCAATCATCCCGTGGATGCCTGCGTGCTCAGGGCCAAGCAAATTTGCTGTAACGGCGCCATCCAGACCTGATGCCTCATAGTGCCAGTTCGTAGATCTGGTGGAACATCATATTCGTGAGGAACACCCGTCCATCGGTAAACGAAGTGATGTTGAAAAGAAAGCCGACCGGCCATTCGCTCGCGGGCAATCCATCCGGAACGGCCTCGGCGAATCTGCCGGGAAAACCCGCCAGCAGGCTGATTTTTCCGCTCTCATGGTCTAACTTGATGACCAGGCCATCATTATTGATGGACATCACGAGGCTCCCGTCCGAAAGAAAGGTTCGCCATCCACTGATATCGGTGAAAGTTGGGTCGACGGGCGGAATGTTCTGCCGGATGGCCGGCATCAGGTCGTAAGCATGTCCAGTACTCATCGATCGTCCGAAATGGTTACCCGAGCTTGCCGGAACGAACCATAGGGCTTCCGGGGTGTAGCTATCTAACAGGATGCTTCCATCTCCCGACGTGGTGATACGGCTTGCCTGGAGACCTGATCCCGAGAGGGCGTCCCCTTCCGTGAACCCGTTGGTAGCCCCTTGCTGACCGAACCAGGGCTCGAGGCTCGCCGTCGAACCCCGCATTTTCCACGTGGTTGAGTTCAATCCTTTGGAGGTCTGTACCAGGACCGTTCCGTCCGGCTGGACCGCCAGTCCACCGAACCTGTCGGTGCCTGCGAGTGGGCTTGCCAGGACTTCGGCCATCTGGCCTGCCTCCAGCGTCGGCCACGGGCCATCGGTCCGTCGGGTCGCGAGCCGGTAGGTCCTCCGGTTACGGAACATCATCCACAGGTTTCCATGGATATCGGCCGTCAGGTACATGGGCAGGGGCAAGGGGATGTCTCGAGCCGGTTTGCTGGTATCGACGGGACTGAGGCCGTTATCGACTTCTTGGCTGACCGCAGCACCATTTCCCGCGATCCGGTGGATACGGCCATCCGGATCCACCTGCATGATCTGGGCGCTGAATGGGGCCGTCGTGTAGGTAAAGGTGAACAGGTTCTTCCCGTCGCTGGCCAGGTTCCGGCAGTTCGACAGGAGCGCCTCACGCGCCGTTACGCCCTCGACGAAGTCCCCTTGCTGACCCGTTCCCGCGAACCGGTACACGGTGGGCTGAAACGCCAGTTCCACGGACGTCTGTCGTCCGTCGGCCGGGACGACGGAGGCCGTGGCCACGGCCACCAGGCGCCGCTCGTCGTGGGCGCGGACCTCGAGGCTCAGGGTGGCGCCCGGGGCGACTCCGGGGGCCCAGGTGGCCACGCCGGGGGTGAGGGAGGTCGAGGCGATGACCGTGTCTCCGGAGGCGAGGCTCACCTCGAGGCGACGCGTGACCATGGGCAGGCCGGACCAGGTGAAGGCGAAGCTCGCGGGAGGGGGCGCGGGCGAGGAGGTCGCATCCGGGGCCGGAGAGGGCGTCGGTGCCGCGCTCGAAGTCGCGTCGATGCCGGAAAGGCGCGCGCCGGTGGTCGGTGCGAGCCGGTTCAGGTCCGCGCAGGCGGCGAGTCCGAGCGAGAGGGCGACGGGAAGGGCCGAGAACGAGTTATGGCGGGGCATCGGGCGTCCAGTTCAAGTGATGATAACCAGAATCTGAATCAGTCTAGCCGTTCAGGGGGGGGGCGTTTCCAGTTTTATGGTCATGATTCCGTGCTTTGCGTGAAGAAAAGTTCATGCAGTCGGAGCCGTGCAGCGGGTCAGGACTTCAGCCCCACCAGCCACACTCGCCCGGGGCATCGACCTGCCTTCACGGCCTGGCATAAAGCCTCTCATGGGGGCATCACGACATGAGGTCCATCAGAGGGCCAGTTCGTAGAGGCTTGCCGGATTACCGTCGAGCACGAAGACGCGTCCATCAAGCTTGACTGTCAGGTTATACACGAACGACAGCCGCTGGGACCGGGCGAGTGTTCCGCTGATCGGCAAGAGTGTCCTTACCTTGCCGGGATCGCCGAGCAGGGTCGAGACCTGACCGGTTTGACGGTCGAGCCGGAGGATCACGCTGTCGATGTTGCTCGTGATGAGCAGACTGCCGTCCCGGGCGAAGGCGATGGGACCCTCGAAAGATGAAAACCCCGGATCGACGGGAGGCAGGGCCTGTCTCAAGGCGGGCCGCAGGTCGTGGAGATGGCCGGCCCGCATCGGGCGCCCGAAGGCGGGCCCGTCCGTGGCCGGAAGGTACCAGAGGGCTTCCGGGCTGTACCCCCTCAACAGGATTCCGCCATCCGGCGCGACCACCGGCTCGCCCCCGTAAAACGACAGGAGTGTGGAGACGTCATCCCCTTCCCGAGGGTCCCGATCCGTGAGGGGATGCCCCCCGAACCAGGGCTGGAGGTCCATCGTGGCGCCGGGTACGGGGTTCGCGCGCCAGATGGTGCTGTAGGAATAGTCCGGGTCGGCCGCGACGATGACCAGCGAGCCATCGGGCATGGCAGCGAGCCCTTCGAGGCTGTGCCCACCCGGAAGCTGCTGAAGTTCACGTCGGAGGGTTCCGGGGGGCAGATTCGGCCATCGGGACGACGTTCCGGTTCCCGTGGTCAGCCTGAACAGCCCCTGGTCGGGGACCTGGAACCACAGGTTGCCATCCGGTCCGAGGGTGACGTAAGTCGGTACCTTGAGAGCCACCTCCCGGGCGCTCGCCTCCTCCGGCATCACGCCGGGGCTGTTGCCGTTTCCGGCGATCGACATGAGCCGCCCGTCGGGCCCGAGCGTCAGAAACCGAAACCATGAAGACTGCCGGGTGCACGCACCCAGCACGAGGGTGTCCCTCGTTCCCGACAGGAGGTGCGTGATGCGAGGCAGCGGGGTAACGAGAGCCTGCTGCCCCTCTGTGAAGGTTTCAACCGAGCGGTCCGTGCCCGCGACCATCCACACGGTGGGCTGAAACGCCAGGTTCACGGAGGGCCGGCTCCCGTCGGCCGGGACGACGGAGGCCGTGGCCACGGCCACCAACCGCCGCTCGTCGTGGGCGCGGACCTCGAGGCTCAGGGTAGCGCCCGGGGCGACTCCGGGGTCCCAGGTGGCCACGCCCGGGGTGAGGGAGGTCGAGGCGATGACCGTGTCTCCGGAGGCGAGGCTCACCTCGAGGCGACTCGTGACCATGGGCAGGCCGGACCAGGTGAAGGCGAAGGCTTCCGGGGGCGCCGTCGGACCGGCGTCGGGTTAAGCAGCAGGTGAAGGCCCGGTGGATGCCGGAGAAGGGGCCGGGGAGGCCGGGTTCAGGCGACCTGCGCCCTGGAGCAGCATCGGGTTGGTGCAGGCCGCGAGGCCGAGGCTCAGGGCCTGGAGGGTGAGAAGCAGGGTGCGGCGATTGTGGCGGCGTCCAGACACGGGGGCGACATCTCCTGAGATGCAAGCGTGCGGGATGGCTGCCATCCGAGGCTAGCAGTCAGCCAGGGTGTGTTTACAGTTTATTGGTCATGTCTGCCGTTGCTCTGACAAGCGCTTTGCATGATGCATCCGGGGTTTTGTTGTCGCCAGGTGCGGTTCAGGACCCGGGGGTCAGCGCGACGAATTGCTTCGACTGGCCGTCGAGCACGACGGGCGTCTCCCCCACGAGCCACATGGGGCCATCGGGCCACAGCGTCACCTGCCCGGCCGGCAGACCGGACCGGGGGGCACGCAAGAGGTCGAGCCCGGTGGGCAGGCCCGCGACGGTCCGGCAGATGCCGTCCGGGTACAGCGCGCGCACGGTCCGGGTCGCGTCGGTGACGTACAGGGTGCCATCGGGGGCGATCGCGAGGCCCTCGACATGGTAGACGCTGGTCTGCTGCCGGGGGCCGGCATCCGGTCGCGGCTTCACCGTGACGACGCCCGGGCCGAACAGGGGGACGACATCCCCCGCCTGCAGATCGAGGCCGTAACGGCGCCTGGCGTGCGCCGAGCACAGGACGACCTGCCCCTGGGAGCCCACGGCGAGATCGCCGTCCGGGCCGACGGCCACTGCCCGCACCAGGCTGCCGCCCACGCCCGTCGACTGCCACCCCTGCGAGGGCTTCTGCGACGGCGGGGCTCCGTTTCCGGCCAGCCAGCTCCAGCGCCCGTCCAGCTCGAGCCGGTAGACGTACCCCGAACCGAAGAGGGCCACCAGGCGCCCCGAGGGGTCTCGCGTCAGGTCGTAGAGGTCCGGAAGACCGGCCTCGAGGCCCCGGGACCCGGCCTCGGGGCGCGACGAGCGACCGTCCCCCGCCAGCCGGTACAGATGCTCGGCCTCCATGGCTTGCCCGAAGCGGGTCTGCGCGATGCGGCTCAGGTACCACAGGGAGTGGTCGCGATACCAGTAGAACGCCACACCGTCCGGGCCATCCGCCGTCCAGGCTCCTCCCGCCACCAGGCTCGCGCTGGCGGCGGGGGCGCCCGAAGGCAAGCCGTCGAGCGCGAATCCGCCGCCGGGACTCTGCCAGACGGGGGTCCCGTCGACGACCAGGGTCAGCTCGTGGGCCGGGTAGCGCCACTGCCACCAGGTCCGCATGTCCACGAGGCGGCCAGCCAGGTGGGGGTAGTCGTTCCCGTCCACGCGACCGGGAAGGGTGATCCGGTAGGGACTCACCGACCAGAAGGCCTGCGACTCGAGGTCGCCCGCGCGCGCCGAGACCCGGAACAGCCCGGGCAGCGGGCTCGTGTAGGTGCCCGGTGCCGACGCACTCGCCTCGCCGGGCCCCTCGATCCGCCAGGTCACGGGGACATCGGCCGGCTCGACGGACCAGCTGGCGACTTCACCCGGGGACGAGCCGCCGTGCCCCGGTGAAAGCGTCAGGCGGTTCGCCACGACGAGTGGCCAGGGCTCGCTCTCGACGCCATCCGACACGACCACCAGACGGCCCGTGCCGCCGGATGGCACGACCACCTCGAGACGCTCGTCCGAGAGGCGATTCCAGACCGTCGCGAGCGCATCCCCGAACTTCACCTGGAGGGTGGTCGAGCGCGTCGCGCCGAACGATCGCCCCTGGACCACCAGGCGCATCCCCGGAGCGCCCACCGACGGGGAGACGGCCGTGACGACCGGGCGGTCCAGCGTGAGCAGCCACTCGCCGCCCTCGGTCGTCTCGCCCGCGCGCACGACCAGGCCCTCGCGGACCGCCGGCACGCGGCGAGGCGCCATCGCGACGACGTCGTAGGTGCCCTCGCCCAGGCGCGAGAAGGTGAACGAGCCGCTGGCGTCCGTGCGGGCCACGGCGTCCGTGCCGGGCACGAAGACCTCGAGCCCCAGGGCCAGCGCCCCGTCGGGCAGCACGACCCGGCCCTTCAGGAAGCCCGGCGGCTTCACGACCCAGGCCCCGAACTCGGTGGTGCCCCCGTCCGGCACCACGAGCGATCGCCGGATGGCCAGCCGCTCGCGGGCATCGACCGCTTCACCCGTCCAGGTGCCGGACGGGATCGACGCGATCCGGAAGCGACCCGTGGCATCCGTACGGGCCGTGAACGTGGAGCCGGTGCCGCCAGCCGTCGAGCCATCGCGGCCGCGGCCACGGTAGAAGCGCACCTGGGCCTCGGGGACGGGGCGGCCCGTTTCGTCGAAGACGTCGCCGATCACGACCGGTGCCGTCTGGCTCACGCCGTCCCGTGGACCGGGCCCCCCGATGATGCCTGACGTGCCCGGCCTGACGGGGTCGCAACCGAGCGCCAGGACCAGCCCCGCGAGGGCGATCCAGGTCAGAGGTCCCCGGTCAGGACGGATGGCTGGCATGAAACTCCCGGGTGGCGGTGAGGGGCAGGGTCACGTGGAAGGTCGTCCCGCTTCCTTCCCGCGAGCTGAAGCCGATCGTTCCGCCCACCCGCTGGAGGACCTCGCGTAGGCGAGCCAGAGACATCCCTGCCCCGCCCCGGGACGGGTCCACCTGATAGCCTCGCTCCCCGATGCGTGGCTGGCAAGCGGCCGGGATCCCGATGCCCGAATCGGAGACCATGACGCGCACGTGGGACTCGCCGCGGATCACCCACAGGCGAACGCGGCCGCCCGGGCGCGAGAACCGGATGGCATTGTCGAGGAGCACCGAGAGGAGGAACATCGCGCGCTCGGCGTCGACGGGCAACGTCATGTCGGTCTCGAACTCGGTCGCCAGCTGGACCTGATGAAGCTGGGCCAGCTGCATGACCGGAGCTTGCAGGCCTTTCATGACGTCCTGGATGCGACAGCACGCGCCCGGATCGGGTTGCTCGTCGAGCTTGCCACGCAGGACGTGCAGGGGGCCCACGAGCGCCGCCAGGCGCTGGCGGATGGAAGCGGGTAACTCCACCTGGCTGGCCAGGTCACGCAGGGCCTCTTCCACGGCAACCGTGGCACCCTGGAGGCGGGCGATCGCCCCTCGGGCCCGGGCGGCCTCTTCGAGGGCCTCGCGTTCCCGCGCGTCACGCGTGGCTCCCCAGGCGTCGTGCCCCTCGGCCAGGCCGGCACGCGTGGCCACTTCCCAGGAGCGGATGACCTCATGCACGTGGTCACGGCTCGCGTCTGGCAGCGGGCGAGCCGAGATCCAGCCGACCAGGATGCGGCCTTGCCTGGAGGCCAGGCGTTGCACTTCCCGGGTGGGACCGAGCGATTCGAGGCGGAGACGCTCGTCCTCCGAGAGGTCGGGATCGTCCCCCGACCAGCGTCGCGGCCCCGCCTCGGGACCGAGCAGGCGGGGCCACGCGTCCGGGTGATCGGCCATGTCCTCGAGCAGCTCCATCCAGGTCGGCTCCCGGGCCGAGATCTGGAACGACTCCCGGTGCAGGACCATCACCCACGAGGCCCTGAGCAGGTCCTGGAGCGCCCGGGCCAGGGTCGCGTCGAGCGAAGCCCCCGGCGCACTCTCGCCGATGGCGGCGAGCCAGCGGAGGGTGCGATGGCTGCGCATCAGTTCCTGGTCGGCCCGGAAGGTCGCCACCTGGCAGGCGAGATGTTCGAACAGGGGGGCATGCGGCTCGATCTCGCGCGCCTCGAACGCGCGGTGCTCGCGTTCGAGCACCAGCAACCCCACCTGCTGGCCCCGGTGGAAGAGCGGAACGAGGGCCCGCGCGCGTCGATGGACGGTCGTGCCCCGGAGTTCCTCGAATAGCACGGTTCTCAGGGACCGGGACGTGGAGACCCAGGACATCTCCTCGCTCGTTTCCAGGGAAGCCGGGAGTCGGAGCACGGAACCGGGGTCTCCCCGGGTCCCCAGCAGGGGACTCCAGCATCCCTCCGGCCACCAGCCATAGGCTGCGGAAGCCACTCCGAGCGTGCGACTCACGGCTTCCAGGGCGCTCAGCGGATCACCCGAGGGCGGGCCGGAAGCCGGATCAGGGGATTTTCTTCCGTCGGGGGGACGGGGTTTCCAGGGCCAGGGCATGCGCGTCACTCCCGGTGGTGGTGACCATAATATACCTGCCCATGGCCAATGTTTACAAGGTCTCATCCGGGAGTCCATGCCGGAAGTTCAGCCAGGTCGAGACGGGCACCCAGACGCTGAAAGCAGGCTCTCGCCTCATCGCAGGCGCGAAGGGCCTCTGCGTGGAGTCCCCTCTTCCGGGCGATCCAGCTCCAGGTCGCCAGGGCGCGCCCACGATCCAGCGAGCGCGGGCGGTCCTCCGAGGCCTCGAGACACTCCCGCGCGAGACGTTCGGCCTCTGCCAGCCTGCCGGCACGTCCGGCCTGGTCGGCCAGCATGCGCAGGGCGCTACCCCGGGCTCCCCGAGCCGGCGTGCCGGCCGTCAGGTCGAGGATGCGTCGGCTTGCACGGTGGGCGCGGGCCTCGTCGCCGGACGCCTGCTGGAGCCGGGCCTCGACGGCCAGCACTTCCGGGAGCACCTCGTGGTACTCCGCGCGCTCCACGAGCAACAGGGCTGCTTCTACATGGCTCTCGGCCTCGGCCTGGTGTCCACGTCGCCAGGCGACCAGCGCCAGGTTGGCGAGGGCGATCGCCTCTCCTGCGGGTTCCTGGAGCTCACGCTTCAGCGCGAGGGCCGCGCGGTAGGCCTGCTCGGCGTCCTCCAGGCGCCCTCGATTCAGGACGAGGTGTCCCTGGTTGTTGAGGACCAGACTCTGGAGCCACCGTTCTCCCGTGCGGTCCGTGAGTTCGTGCGCCCGCTCGAAACAGTGCTCGCTCTCGTCCCAGTCGCCCAGCTCGAAGGCGCATGTACCCAGGTTGATCCAGCTGCCCGCGCTCATGCCCAGATCCTGGAGGGATTCTCGGTGGGTCAGGGCTTCCCGGTGCAGCGCGATCGCCTGCTCCAGGTGGCCCCGGTGGTAGGCGAGGTTCCCCAGCAAGCTTGCCCGGTGGCCCTGCTCTTCGACGGTGAGCGCAGGTTGCGAGGCTCGGATCGTATCCGTCAATCGTTCGACGAGGGGCCAGTCGCCCAGCCGCAGGGCGATGCGGGCGCGGTGCAGGACGAGGCGTGCCGCCCGGGTGGCATCGGCCGCACGCGGATCGGCATGCATCTCGGTCAGGAGTTCGTACGCCTCGCGCAGGCGACCTCGGCCTTCCAGGTGGCGAGTCAGCAGGGCTGCCCGGCGGAGCCATTCCTCCGCGTCGCCCGGGACGGGCAGGGCATCCAGGATCCGACCGGCCTCCTCCCACTCGCCCAGCCAGAGCCCCAGTTCTGCCAGGTCGAGCCACAGGGAGGTCGGCGCGGGTTCGCCGGACTGGGAGAGGGCGGCATGCAGGTACATGCGCGCCGTTCGCCAGGAGGCCTGCATGATCGCGGCTCTCGCTGCCCTGAGCAGGATGTCCCGACCATAGCTGGTCGGATTCCCCTGGACCAGGTGACGCGCGACCCGCTCGAGGTCGCCCCGGCCGGACCACAGTTCCGATGCGATCCGGGTGTGCCAGGCACGCTGCGTTTCGGGATCGAGGCGCTGGCGGACCCCCTCGAAGAACAGGGGGTGGGTGAACGCGAACTGCACGTCGTCCCCCGGGAGTTGCTCCACCAGACCCTGAGCGAGCAGGCCAGACCAGCACGTTCCGCTCGCCGGCGAGGCGATCAGGTCCTCGACCAGGCGGGCCTCGAACCGGAGACCGACCATCGATGCGGCCTCGAGCATCCTCCGAGCGACGGAGGGAAGCAACTCGAGGCGACCTTCCAGATCCCATCGCACCTCGACCGGGATGTCGCTCCGTGGCCTCGTGAGATCCCCCCGCATCCTGGCCATGCGCACCAGTTCCTGGAGCAGCAACGGGTTGCCACCCGAGCGCGTCAGGACCGCGTCTCGCGTGTCCGGATCCGCTCCGGCGAGGGCCTCTTCGACCCACGGACGCACCGACTCGGGCGCGAGCGGAGCGAGCGTCTTCTCGACGTGCGCGAACCGCAGTCTCGATGCGGTCAGGTCCTGGATCCCCGTTCTCGAGGCCGTGAGGATCAGGACGGGGATATCCTGCGCGGCGGAATCCAGATCCTGGAGCCAGCCATGCAGCCATGCCTGCGAATCGCCATCGATCCAGTGGGTGTCCTCGATGAGCACGATCCGGGGGTGTTCCGAGCAGAGTTCCCGCAGCCACCGTTCGAGGGCCCGGAAGCCCATGAATCGCCGATGGCGAGGCGTGAGGCCCTCGCGGGGCGGGGCGAGACCGAGCAGGCCGGCCAGGGCCCATCCCTCGTCCTGGCGCGCCTGGAGGCTGGCCAGCGGATCGTCACTCAGGGCCCGGACGACCTGGGCCAGCACGTCGAGGGGGCGCGATGGGCCATCGGGGTGACACCGGACCCGGATCGGACGGGCAGCCGGACCGAGCGAATCGAGAAACTCCTGGATGAGTCGCGATTTGCCGATGCCGGCCGGCCCCGAGAGGTGCAGCCAGGCGGTCCGGCCCCGGGAGGCCGTCGCCCAGAATCCGACCAGTTCCAGGAGGGCCTCCTCCCGACCGACGAGGGGAAAATGCGGCAACCGTTCGAGCGCTTCGCCCACCCGGTAGGCCCGTCCCTCGCCGAGGTCCTGGCAGCCCGTGAAGGCGAGGTGAGGCCGAAGGTCGTGGTGGATCTCGTCTCCGACCCAGAGTTCTCCCGGCTGGGCGATCGCCAGGAGGTCCTCGAGCGGCTTCGAGGGCACGGTTTCGCCACGGCACGCGACGCCACGAGGCGGGATGCCCTCTTGGACCAGGATCCACTCCCTCGCGGCCTGCAAGGCCTCCGCGAGGGACCGGATCGTCGGGTGGTCCAGACGGAAGTGTCGCTCCCCCGGTGTTTCCGTGCCGATTTCGACTCCGAGCGCCGGTGGGACAGAGGAGGCGTGGTCCGAGGCGGCGGAAGCCCCTCCGAGTTCGTGCAGGGGATCGGACTGGAAGCGGATCCAGAGCGTGCCATTCATGCGGGGGTCTCCCGGTCAGGAGTCGACGACGACCTATTCTACAATGATTTCATATGATATAATACATTTTAATATCATGACAGGAGGTGGAGCCGTGGTCGCTGTCGTCCAGACCGTGGGGTGGTGGGGGCTCGAGGCGTTTCCCGTGGAAGTCGAGGTCGATCTGGCCAACGGGATTCCCGTGTTCCAGATCGTGGGCCGGGGTGACACCGGGGTGATCGAGAGCCGGGATCGGGTCCGCAGCGCCATCCGGCACGCCGGTTTCGACTTTCCCCTGCGCCGCATCACCGTCAACCTGGCTCCTGCCGACCTCCGCAAGATCGGTCCGGCGTTCGATCTGGCGATCGCCATGGGGATCCTCGTCGCGAGTGGCCAGATCGAGGGTCCAGCATCGCTCGACCGCCACGTGTTCCTGGGTGAACTGGCGCTGGACGGGCGGTTGCGTCCGGTTCCGGGCGTGCTGTCGGCCGCGTTGCTGGCCCGAAAGCGCGGGTTTAGCGATCTGGTCCTGCCCGGGGCCAGCGCCGGCGAGGCCGCGCCCGTCACCGGGTTGCGGATCTGGCCATTCTCCGATCTGGCGGCCGTGGTCCGCGGCCTCTCACCGGGGGCTGTCCCTGCCCGGATCGAGACCCCACCGTCGAGCCAGGGCTGTCTCTGCGGGCCGGATCTGGCCGAAGTTCGCGGTCAACCCGTGGCGCGCCGGGCCCTCGAGATCGCAGCGGCAGGTGGCCACAACCTCCTGATGGTGGGCCCGCCCGGGGCAGGCAAGACCTTGCTGGCGCGCTGTCTGCCGTCCATCCTCCCCGATCTGGAAGGACCGGAGCAACTCGAGGTCACGGCCATCCACTCCGTTGCCGGGCAACTGCCTCCCGGGGGCGGCCTCGTCCACCAGAGACCCTTCCGGGCTCCCCACCACTCGGTCACCCCCGTCGCGATGGTCGGTGGGCAGGCCATCCCGCGGCCAGGCGAGGTCACGCTGGCCCACGGGGGGGTGCTCTTCCTCGACGAATTGCCCGAGTTTCGCCGGGAGGTTCTCGAGGCCCTGCGGGAGCCGCTGGAAGGCGGCGAGGTCGCCCTCTCACGGTCGGGCCGGCGAGCCGTTTTTCCGGCAGGATTTTCCCTCATCGGGGCCATGAACCCCTGTCCCTGCGGCTTCCTCGGCGATCGGGAGCGACCCTGTCACTGTGATCCGGGAGTGTTGCGGCGCTACCGCATGCGGGTCTCGGGGCCGTTGCTCGATCGCATCGATCTGCACGTGACGCTGGCCCGGCCGGGCCTCCAGGTGCTGCGGGCCCCCGACGGGGAGGAAGGTTCCGACCGGGTGCGGGGTCGCGTGGTGGCCGCACGGGCTCGCCAGATCCACCGCCAGGGGCGGGTGGTGAATGCCCGGTTGCCACCGGCCCGACTCCGGGAGGTCGCTCGCCTCGGTCCGGAGGGCGAAAAACTCCTCGAACGGGCGGCGACGGGCCTGGTGCTATCGGCGAGAGCGCTCGATCGACTGGTGCGGGTGGCTCGCACCATCTCGGATCTCGCAGAGTCGGATGATATCTGTACCGAACATCTTGCAGAGGCTCTGCAGTACCGCCAGGCCTCGCTCTGAGCCCAGGCGAATCCGACCGCTTTTCGAACGTCTTGTAAACTTCTTTATCAAACTGTAAGTATGGCCATCGCGTGGGGTATACCCATGGGGACCTTCCCGATCGCGCGAGTGATCAGGGTCCCGACATCCTTAAATCCGCTCAGGCGGATCTTGTAGAGGGGTTTGTTCGATGCCTGACTTGACCCTGGAACGCCAGGACACCTCCATCCTGCAGCTGGCCAGCTTCAGCCTTGGCGGCGAGGAGTATGCGGTCGAGATCTCGATGGTGCAAGAGATCGTTCGTATGACGAGTGTCACCCGCGTTCCCCGTGCGCCCGCCTTCGTCGAGGGGGTGGTCAACCTTCGCGGCAAGATCGTGCCGGTCATCGATCTGCGTCGCCGGTTCAATCTCCCCCCGATCGACAAGACCAAGGCGACCCGTATCATCATCGTCAACGTCGTCGGCAAGACCGTCGGTCTCATCGTCGACCAGGTCCGCGAGGTGTTGCGGATCGCGGCGGACTCCATCTCGCCTCCTCCCGAGCTCGTGGCCAACGGTCTCGATGCCTCCCTGTTCAAGGGGGTCGGTCAGATCGGTGAGCGCCTGATCATCATGCTCGACCTGCAGCATCTGCTGACGGCGGACGAGATGGCCGGTCTCCCGGGCGACGCCGCGTAGGCCGCCCGTATCATGTCGGGTTTCGGCTGGTTCGAGAAGATCCGGCAAGCCTTCCTCTCGATGCTCAGCAGACGAGGGTGGAGGATGTCCCGGGCTTTCGAGCCGGCCGTCCTGGAACCCGGGTCACGGATGGTCCAGTTGCTCCAGGCCGAACGCGTCGAAGCCCTCTATTCCATGATCCGATCGTGCTACGGGGAACGGGTAGGAGAGTTTCCGGACATCGAACTGTTCCGGAGCATTCTCGCGGATGAGTCCCAGTCGCGGGTCCTGGTCGAGATCGTCTCCCTGCACGGGGTGAGGGGGTTTCCCTACGATCCCGTCGTGATCCTGGACTGGATGCGCCTCGGTATCGCGCCGGCTCTCATGTTCGGCGTGTTCGAGCTCTGCCAGCCGAGGAGCGCCTCGGATCGGGACCAGATCTTCAAGGCCCTGCAGGTGCATGCGGGGCGTCTCCGGGTCGACGTGCTGTCCGAACTCGCCTCGGCGTATCAGCGTCTTGGGCGTCCCATGCCGGTCAGCGTCCTGGGGCTGGCGCTCGAGGTCTTCGGCGGTCAAGGTCCCGTCGTCCAGTCGGGCTCCTTCACGCTCGTCGCGGAGGCTTATGCGGCGATCGGGCTCATCGACGAGCGCCTCGACAAGATCCTGCTCGAACGCGTGAGAGACGAGGAAAAGCTCGCCACGGCTGCGGCCTTCATCGATCTGCTCTCCAGCCGCATCGATGACGTCCAGACGTTCGCCGACATCGAGGGGCTCATCCTGGCCCTCAAGGATCGTGTTTCGGTCCGGCGGCTGGCGCGGGTGATGGCGCTCTTCGACGAGTACAACGTCAATGCCGGTGCTCTCGATACGTTCCATTTCAACTTCGCGAACTCGCAGACCGAACTCGACTGGCTCGATCGCGCGCTCAAGGGCATGACCGACCTCAACCGACACGTCGATCGGCTGACCCTGATCCAGCTGCGAGAGTGGGCTCCCGAGGTGGGCGCTCTGACGCGGTACATGACGGCTGCCCGGGCGTTCCGCGGTATGGGTCTCTCCGAGACGGAGATCGATCGCCTGGTGCTCAAGCGGGTCGAGACCGAGGAGCGCAGTCAGGTGCTGGGCCTGCTCGGGGATGTCTACCTGCGGCTCGGGTTTGGCGATCTGACGTTGCAGCGGGCCGAGCAACTGGCCGATATGCTGCAGGACCGTCCTCGCGTGAAGCGCTACGAGACGGCCGTCGGTCTGCTGCGAGATCTCAAGCTGCCTCCGAGTGACGTGCAGGTACTCTGCGAGCAGTTCATCGACACCCAGGATGACATCAACTGGCTCGAGACCTTCCTGGTCTCCTCGGGCGAGTTCGGTGAGAAGCTGGGACGTCTCAAGATCATGCACCTCCGGGAGCGTTGCCCCGAACCCAGCCACCTCTACCGCTATTTCAAGCTGAGGCGGGCACTCGAGTGGTTCACCGGTGATTTTTCCGATCTCGATGCCTGGCTCGTGGACGTGGCTCCCTCCGTCGAGATGACAAATGCCCTGATGGCCGTCTCCGACATCGTGTCGCTCGATCCCGGACGCATGTCGGTGCTCGAGCTGCGCGGATTGCTGGCGGACTACATGCGTCCCGATCTGGTCGAAGCATTTGGAGTCTGTGTCAAAACGTTCAATGGTAACTGGCGCAAGTTTGAAATGTTGATGAAGCAGGTACAAGAATCAGGCGATCTGGCCGGTTGTTTCGAGGTGCTCAGCCGCTCGATTCCGGGCGGTCGTCTCTCTGGATCGACCTTCGAGCGCTCGTTTGAACACCTCTTCCACGCGATGCGCAAGTCTCCAGTCGTCCCCACGCCCCCTGGGCACTGAAAAGAGGATCCATTACCGATGGTAAACGAACCCCACAGCCCAGCACGTCTCGATTACATTCGAGCATTTGTCCAGTCCGCAGAGCGAGTGCTGGGTGAGGTGATCGCCGAAGTTCCCCAGAAGGGAACGCCCAAGTTCCAGTCGTCGGCGACCATTGCCCTTCAGGAAGTCAACGTCACCGTGGGTATCACGGGCGACCTCCAGGGCCTCGTCAACTACGGAATGGATATGTCGCTGGCGCTCTCGATCGCCTCCACCATGATGATGGAGCAGGTCAGTGAGCTCGATGAGATGTCCATCTCGGCTCTGCAAGAGCTGGCCAACATGATCTCGGGCAACGCCCGCTTCTTCCTCAATGACCTGGGAGTGAAGTCCGATATCACCCCGCCGACACTGCTGGTCGGCAACGATGTGAGTGCGACGTGGCACAAGATTCGCGCCATGACGGTGCCGCTGACGCTTGCCAGTGGAGTTATCACCGTCACCGTGGGCCTTCGCCAAGGAGATTAATTCAAGATGAGCATCCGTATCCTGATCGTCGATGACGCGCCCTTCATGCGTCGTACGCTGGCCAAGCTTTTCGATGACGCTGGTTACCAGGTGGTAGGCGAGGCGTCCAATGGTCTCGAGGCCATCAATCAGTACAACAATCTGAAGCCCGACATCGTCACGATGGACATCACCATGCCCGAGATGGATGGCATCACGGCCGTCAAGAACATCGTTGCTGCCAATCCCGGTGCGCGCATCATCATGTGCTCGGCCGTCGGTCAGCAGGACATGATCGTCGATGCGGTCAAGGCCGGCGCCAAGGACTTCATCGTCAAGCCGTTCCAGAAAGATCGCGTGCTGTCCGCCGTCGAGGGAGCCTTCAAGAAATGACCATGGAGTTCGGACAAGAAGATTTTCGAATCTTCTTGGAAGAGGGCCAGGCTCACCTCGAGACACTCGAGCAAAGCCTCCTCGTCCTGGAGGATTCCATCGGGGGTGCGCTCGATCTCGGGATGATCAACGAGATGTTCCGGGCGGCGCACTCGGTCAAGGGTGCTGCGGGCATGCTCGGCCTGAAGGCCATCCAGAGCGTGACGCACCAGCTCGAGAACCTGCTCGGCCGGATGCGCGAGGGGGTCCTCGCAGCGGACGTCGAGATCGTCGAGGCGCTCTTCGAAGCCGTCGACGTGCTCCGGACTCTCATGGTCGAGATGAGCGGCCCTGACCGGACCACCCGTACCGACATCAAACCCACCGTCGAGCGCCTCAAAAGGCTGCTCGAGGCTCGCGAGGCGAGTGCCAGTTCCATCGGTGTCGACACGAGCCTGCTCCCGTTTTCGGTGGATCCTGCGCTCGAGGCGTCGCTCGATGCCCGGGCCATGGAAGCCGCCAAGCGTGCCGTGCGCGAAAAGCGTTACGTCTACCAGGCGCGGGTCGTCTTCGAAGGATGCAAGTTCGTCGACGGTAACCTCGATCACCCGGTGATCGAGAAACTGCTCGCCATCACCGAACTCATCGCCCTGCACAGCGATCCGGCTCTGCCCAGTCCCGAGACGACCGAGACGTTTTCCATCGACGGGTATGCGCTGCTCCAGAGCAGCGCGGATCTGACCATCATCCAGATGCTCGTGCCGCTCGATGCGTCCCTGATCCAGATGGTGTACGACCCGGCCAATCCGCCTGCTGCCCCTGCAGGCGAACCTGCCGCCGCCCCCAAGCTCGTGCAGCAGGAGGTCGTGCCCGTCGTTCGGAAGGCCGAGGAGGCCGACGTACCCGCAGAGGCTCCCGGTGAGGGTGCCGAGGGCGGGCAGAAGGCTGCCGGCAAGGTTCCCGGAGCGGCTGCCAAGGCCACGTCGCAGAGCATCCGCGTGGATGTCGAGCGTCTCGACGATCTTGTCAACGTGGTCGGTGAGATCGTCATCGGCAACACCCGGCTGTCGCAGCTCGGTCAGGCGCTCGGTATCCGTTACGACCGTGACACCACGGTGCAGAACCTGAACGAGGCCCTGGGTCAGCTGGCGCGCCTGGTGGGTGACCTCCAGATGACGGTCATGCGGACCCGGATGATCCCCGTCGAGCGCGTGTTCAACCGCTTCCCGCGCCTGGTCCGCGACCTGTCCCGGATGCTGGGCAAGGAAGTGAAGCTCGAACTTTACGGGCAAGAGACCGAGATCGACAAGACCGTCTCCGAGGAGCTCGAAGATCCGCTCGTTCACCTGATGCGGAATGCCGTCGACCACGGGGTCGAGCGTCCCGACGTGCGTGAGGGTGCGGGCAAGTCCCGGATCGGTACGGTCAAGATGAGCGCCCATCACGAGGGTAGCTACATCGTGATCGTGCTCGAGGACGACGGGGGCGGGATCGATCCCCAGAAGGTCCTCAAGAAGGCGCGCGAGCAGGGACTCGCTCAGCCTGACTACAACTACAGCGAGAACGAGATCCTGCAGTTCATCTTCGCCCCGGGCTTCAGCACGGCGGAGAAGATTACCGACGTGTCCGGTCGCGGCGTCGGGATGGACGTCGTCAATCAGAATATCCGCAAGATCAAGGGTTCCATCACCGTCCAGTCGGCCAAGGGTATCGGCACGAAGTTCATCATCAAGCTGCCGCTGACCCTGGCCATCACGAAGGCCCTGCTCGTGCGGTCCGGTGGTGAGACCTATGCTATCCCGCTCGATGCCGTCCGGGAGAGCATCCGCCTCTCGCAGAGCGAGATCAAGACCATCAACGGTCGGCCCGTCACCCAAAACCGGGCCGAGGTGCTGCCGCTTTACAACCTCTCGGATGCGTTCGGGTTCACCAACCATGACGAGAGCCTCAACGGCGGTTACATGCCCGTCGTGGTGGTGGGCGGCGAGAAGCATCAGCTCGGTCTCATCGTGGATCGTCTCGAGGGAGAACAGGACGTCGTCGTGAAGTCGATGGGGTCCTACCTCAAGGATATCCGGGGGGTCGCCGGTGCAACGATCCTGGGTGATGGTCGCGTGGCGCTGATCCTGGATATTGCGACGCTCATCGATGAAAGTGGCCTTGACGATCGCTCGTTTGATCGGCAGCAAGCCGGGCAGCGCGCGTGATCGGAGGAACGATGGTCGGGGGAGATCAGGACCACGGAGCGCTGCTGCGCATTCGCGAGCTCGTGCAAGCGTATGCCGGCATGCGGGTCGAAGAGACCAAGATGATCAGCCTCCGGCCACGATTCTTGCAGATCGTGGCCGAGATGGGCTGTCACACGCTGACCGGGCTCGCGGACAAGCTCCTCCAGGAGATGGCGTTCGCCACCGGGCCCGCCTGGCGGGCCGTGCTTCCACTGGTCACGATCAACGAGACGTATTTCTTCCGGGAGATGCACCAGCTCGAGATCTTCCGGACGGGACTCTTGCCGCTCATCGCCAGGCGAAACGCGGGGAGCAAGTCCATCAAGGTCCTGTCGGCCCCGTGTTCCAACGGATCAGAGCCATACACGATCGCGATGTTGCTCGAGCGGAGCCCGATTCCCCTCATTGGCTGGAAGGTGTCCATTCACGGCGTCGACATCGATCCGGGGGTCGTGGAACAGGCCAAGAAGGGTCTCTTCACGCGCTCATCCTTCCGGGCCACCGACGAGACCGTGGTCGATCGCTATTTCCGCAAGGAAGGCGACCAGTTCCGCATCATCGATCGCATCCGGGATGTCGTGAAGTTCCGGCAGGGCAACCTGCTCGAGATGGATCAGTGGTCGGATTACTCGGGCTTTGACGTGATCTTCTGCCGGAACCTGCTCATCTACTTCGATCAGGCGACGCAGCGCAAGCTCGTGGCCCTGATGTACAAGAGTCTCAACCCGGGTGGATATCTTCTGCTCGGTCACTCCGAGTCGCTGCTGACGCTTGGCTCGGAATTCGTTCCGGATCCTTCCTTCAAGACCCTCGTCTATTACAAACCCCAAGTGGATGCACCCAGTCGGAGCGTGCTATGAGTTCGATAATCCGGGTACTGGTGGTCGATGACTCGGCGTTCATGCGCCGGGCCATCACCAAGATGCTGACCGCCGATGATTCCATCGAGGTCATCGGGTCCGTCGGCGATGGCCAGCAGGCCGTCGATGCCGTCAAGACACTCAATCCCGACGTGGTCACGCTCGACATCGAGATGCCCGTCATGGATGGTCTCACGGCGCTCGATCGGATCATGACCGAGATGCCGACGCCGGTCGTCATGCTGAGCACGCTCACGCAGGTCGGTGCCGATGCCTCCTTCAAGGCCC
This sequence comes from bacterium, assembly GCA_035285805.1. GTDB lineage: Bacteria > Cyanobacteriota > Sericytochromatia > S15B-MN24 > UBA4093 > JAYKJE01. The sequence continues at coordinate 33,972 of JAYKJE010000023.1, forward strand.
TCGAGAAGGGCGCTTTCGACTTCGTGCCGAAGCCCCAGGATTCCATGGTCGATGTCTTCGGCGCCGATCAGGAACTGCGTGAGAAGGTCAAGGCGGCCTACGCCGCCAAGGAGCGCTTCGTCCTGAAGCGGCGTTTCGGCTCGACGAAGCCTGCCGAGGAGGCCGCTCCGGTCGCCCCGCGTCCCGCTCCCGTTCGGAAGCGCGGTGCCAAGGTTCCCGAGGTCATCGGCATCGGCATCTCGACCGGTGGGCCTCCTGCCCTCCAGTCGTTGTTCGAGCGTCTGCCCGCAGATTTTCCCGTGCCCATCGTGGTCGTGCAGCACATGCCCGTCGGTTTCACCAGGGCGCTGTCCGATCGCCTCAACAAGATCTGCGAGCTCAACATCCGCGAGGCGATCGACGGAGACCCCTTGCAGCCCCGGACGGTCCTGATCGCTCCGGCCGGCAAGCATCTGGTCGTCAAGCGCGAGCATGGCAACCTGGTGGTGCGGCTGCTCGAAGATTCCAGCACGCACACCTGGCACAAGCCGTCCGTCGACATCATGTTCGCCTCGCTGGCCCAGCACGTCGGTAACCGTGCCCTGGCTCTCGTCATGACGGGCATGGGTTCGGACGGGACCATCGGCGCCACCGCCATCAAGGGCCAGGGTGGCGAGGTGTGGTCCCAGGACGAGTACAGCAGCGTGGTCTATGGCATGCCGCGGTCCATCGCCGAGGCGGGGCTTTCCGATCGCGTCCTCGACCTCGAGGAGATCCCGGCTGCTCTGGCCTGGGTCGCCAAGATGTCGTAAACTCGTCATCGAGAGCGGATCCCGAGGGTGGTCGTCTCGACCACCCTTTGACCGTTTAGGGGCGACATGGCCACGTCGACCACGACCGTTCAATCCGGACTTTCCGGTGGACTGAACCGACTGCTCAAGCAGGGAGACATCGTGCTCTCCGCGCTGATGCTGGTCATCGTCGGCATGCTCATCATTCCCCTGCCTGACTTCCTGCTCGATATCGGACTCGTCCTGAACATCACGGGCAGCCTGCTCATGCTGCTCATCGCGCTCTACGTCCTCGAACCCGTCCAGTTCAACACTTTCCCGTCGCTGCTGCTGGTCCTGACCTTGTTCCGGCTGGCCCTGAACGTCTCCACGGCGCGGTTGATCCTCTCGACCGGGGAGGCGGGCTCCGTCGTCCGGGCATTCGGTTCGTTCGTCGTCCAGGGGAACGTCATCGTCGGGGTCATCATCTTCCTGATCCTGATCGTCATCCAGTTCGTCGTCATCACCAGCGGTTCCGGCCGCATCTCCGAGGTGGCCGCGCGTTTCACCCTGGACGCCATGCCCGGTAAGCAGATGGCGATCGACGCCGATCTCAACTCGGGCCTGATCAACGAGCAGCAAGCCAAGGAACGCCGTCGTGGTCTCCAGCGCGAGGCGGACTTCTACGGAACGATGGACGGTGCAAGCAAGTTCACCCGCGGCGACGCGATCGCGGGGCTCGTCATCACCGTGGTCAACATCATCGGGGGCCTTTCCATCGGGGTCTTCCAGCGCGGGCAGGACATCGTCCAGGCGCTGCAGGACTATACCCTCCTGACGATCGGCGACGGCCTCGTTTCCGCCATCCCGGCCCTGCTGATCTCCACGGGGACGGGTGTCCTCGTCTCGCGGGCAGCCAGCGACACCAGCCTGGCCGACACCATCGGAACCCAGGTCCTGGCCAATGCGCGCCCCATCGGCATCGTCTCGGCCATGCTGGCCTTGCTCGCCGTCACGCCCGGGATGCCGACCCTGCCGTTTCTCGTGGTCTCGGGCCTGATGGGGGGCCTGGCCTACGTGCTCAATTCCCAGAAGAAGAAGGCGGCCACGGAGGCCGAAGCGGCTCAGAGCACCCAGACCGAGGCGGCCGTGCTTCCCAAGGGGCCCGAGAACGTCATGAGCCTCCTCAAGGTCGATCCGATGGAGCTCGAGATCGGCTACCGACTCATCCCGCTCGTCGATGCCGGTCAGGGCGGTGACCTGCTCGAGCGCATCACCATGATCCGTCGCCAGACGGCGCTGAAGCTGGGACTGGTCCTGCCGCCCATCCGGGTGCGGGACAATCTCCAGCTCAAACCCAAGGAGTACCGGATCAACCTTCGCGGTATCGAGATCGCGCGCGGAGAGATCCAGATCGATCACTACCTCGCCATGGATTCGGGGATGGCCTTCGAGCCGCTCGACGGAATCCAGACCACCGAGCCGGTCTTCGGGCTCCCGGCCGTCTGGATCACCGAGGACAAGAAGGAACAGGCCGAGATCGCGGGTTACACGGTCTTCGATGCGTCCAGCGTCATCGCGACCCACCTGACGGAGGTCATCAAGGCTCACGCTCCCGAGATCCTCACGCGCCAGGACGTCCAGTCCCTGCTAGACAACGTCAAGCAGGATTCGCCCGCCGTGGTGGGCGAACTCGTTCCGGACCTGCTCGGGGTGGGAGATCTGCAACAGGTTCTCCAGAACCTGCTGCGCGACCAGGTCTCGGTCCGCGACCTGCTGCCGATCCTGGAGGCGCTGGCCACGCACGCGCGCCTCACGAAGGACCTCGACGTGCTGACCGAGCACGCGCGTGCGGCCCTCGCCCGAGGGATCACGCGTGAGGCGCTGGGGCCGGACGGGGCGCTTTCGGTCATCACCATCGATCCGGCTCTCGAGCAGACCCTCGCCGGTGCCATCCAGATGACCGATCAGGGGGCCTTCGTCGCCCTCGAGCCCGGGATCGCCACCCGGGTGCTGCGCGGCGTCACCGAGGTCATGGAGCGCGTGATGGGGCAGGGCGGGCAACCCGTCGTGCTCTGCTCGTCCAAGGTCCGCCTCGTGTTCCGTCGCCTGATCGAGCGCAGGTTCCCGACCCTGATGGTCATGTCGTACAACGAGGTCGTTCCCGCGCAGACCGAGGTCCGGTCGCTCGGGGTGATCCAGCTGGCATCGTGAGCAGGCACTGAACCGTGAAGATCGATTTCGTCGTCGGGGAGACGATCCAGGTCGTCGTCAGAGCGCGTCAGCGGGCCGTCACCTGCGTGTCGCGCATTCTCGAGCTCACGCGAAGCCAGATCTTGATCTCATGGCCCGAGAGGCATCACGTGCGCATTCCCGTCGAGGTCGATGAAGTCGACATCAACGTCGTGCGCTCCGATGCCGTGTACAGCGGGACCTGTCCCGTGGTTCGGCGCGATGAGGAGGCGATCGTCCTCGACATGCCCGATTCCGAGCACGTTCGCCGCATCCAGCGCCGCGACTTCGTGCGCGTCCCGGCAGGTCTGCCCGCTGCTTTGAAGGTGCTCGAGATACCCGACGGGATGGATGGCCCCTCCAAGCTCGGGGCCCTGATGCTCGACGTCTCGGGGGGCGGGTGTGCCCTGAGGACGAACGAGAGCTTGCCCGAGGGGACGCTCGTCGCGCTGGCGGTCGATTTTCCCGAGTCCGGTCCGCTCGTCGTGTACGGACGCGTCCAGCGCGTCACCCGTCGTCTCGTGCGTGACCAGATGGTCCAGGTGCTCGGTCTGCAGTTCATCGATCTCGACGAGACCACGCGGAGCGCGATCGTCCGGTACGTCTTCGCGCGCCAGCGAGAGGCCTCCTTGGCCAGGTCGCGCCAGGGTGGCGGTTCGCCCGTGAGGGGAGGTGGCCCGTGAAGCGCAACTGGGGGGTGATCCTGGCCGTCGTGGCCGGGTTGCTCGTCTTCGAGATCGCGATCTTCGCGGGGGTGTCCGAGCTGACAGCCCTCGTGCGTGCGGCGCTTGCTTTCGGTCTGGGACTGTTCGTGGGAGTCTGCTTCTCCTACATGGACGGCGCCTCTGGCTCCCGCAAGGGGAGGCGCACGCGCCGGCTGGATGCCTGGATCGCCGGGATGGGGGGAGGTCGTTCGGCCAGCAGCGAGCCGGCTACTGGTGACATGGATCTGGCGAGCTCCCAGCGCGCCATCCTCCAGATGGCGAAACAGGCCATGAAGCGCGAGGACTGAGCCGCGCGGGGTATAATGCCAGCGTCGCGGAGGACGAATGGCCGGACAAGACCACAGCGCCCTGTGGAAGCAGTACACCACCCACGGGGATCGCGCCAGTCGCGAGGCTCTCATCCTTGCGTATGCGCCGCTGGTCCGTTACGTGGTGGGCCGGCTGGCCGTCACGCTGCCCCAGAACATCGATCAGGACGACCTCGCGGGCTACGGCATCATCGGGCTCATCCATGCGATCGAGCGCTTCGCGCCGGATCGCGGTGTCAAGTTCGAGACCTATGCCATGACCCGGATCCGGGGGGCCATCCTCGACGAGCTGCGCAGCCAGGACTGGGTTCCGCGTTCCGTGCGGGCGCGGGCTCGCGAGATAGGTAACCAGATCGCCCAGCTCGAGGCCACGCTCGGTCGGCATCCCAGCGAACAGGAAATCGCCGATGCCATGGGCATCGCGCCGGCCGAGCTGACCGACTACATGGGCTCTGCCACCGCGACCTTCCTGTCCCTCGACGAGATGGTCAATGGACATGACGAGGGGGGCTCCGTCTCGTGGGTCGATACCATGACCGACGAGCGTCCCGGCCCGCTGGCCCAGCTCGAGGAAAAGGAGATGCAGGAGCAACTGGCGATCGCCATCGATGCCCTGCCCGAGCGCGAGAAGCAGGTCCTGGCCCTTTACTACAAGGAACAGCTGACGCTCAAGGAAATCGGCCTCGTGCTCGGCGTCTCCGAGTCGCGCGTCTGCCAGCTCCATTCCCAGGCGGCGCTTCGCATCCGCAACCACGTCAACCGCTACCTGGGCATCCAGGGTCCATCCAAGGGCAAGGCGTCGCGGGTCGGTGCATGACGCCCGTTGCACCGGATTGCCTCTCGGGTCCCGTCCTGCCCGCCACGGCTGATCTTCCCCCCGACTGGGTCCACGCCGGTCCCCTCGCCATCCACGAGCACCTGCGGGCGCTCTGGGGCGGCATGCCCCTGCGGTGGGCCATCGTCTCCGCCGACGGGGCCGGATGCCGGATCGAGGGGGCCGTCTGGCGAGCGCGGCAGGCATGAACGTCGCGCTCGTGATCCCGACGGGGGTGGGGGCCGATCTCGGGGGGTATGCCGGGGATGCCGGGCCCGTCGTGAAGCTCTTTGCAGGCATCGCTGACCGCCTGCTCGTGCATCCGAACGTCGTGAACGCGGCGAGTCTCTTCGCGGGCGGTCCTCCCTGCTGGTACGTCGAGGGCGGCCTCCTCGATGCCTTCATGACGGGGCGCGTGGCCCTCTCGCCGCCGCGTGCGAGACGGGTGGGGCTCTTGCTCGACCGTGCCCTCGAGCCGGATCGTGCAGCTGTCGACCACCTGATGACGGCCGCCGACGCCGTCCGGGCGGTTCACGGGGTCCGGATGGTGGGGGCGGCCTGGACTCCCCGCCCCGTCGGAGCGCGCGTCTCGTGGCATCCCTCGGGGGCCAGCTGGGGGGAGCTACCGGACCCGGACGCCTTGCTCGAGGGAGCCCGCTCCCTGCTCGAGGCGGGGGCCGAGGCGATCGCCGTCGTCACCCGGATGCCCGAGCTCGATCCCGCCGCCGTCGAGGCCTACCTCGCGGGCCAGGGGGCGGATCCCATCGGCGGGATCGAGGCCCTCATCAGCCGGGTCCTCACCCTGGGACTCGGGATTCCTGCAGCCCATGCCCCCTACGAGGGGCCCGACGGCGCTGAGCGGGTGGACCCGCGGGTTGCCGCGGAACACGTGGGATACACGTACCTGCCATGCATCCTTCAGGGCCTCGCCTGGTGTCCCGCTCCCGTACCCACGGGGGCCGGCGGGGCGTTCCACGTGGAGGCCCTGGATGCCCTGGTGGTGCCGTCCGGCTGCCTGGGTGGGCCTGCGGTCCTGGCGTGCCTCGAGCGGAAGATTCCCGTGGTGGCCGTCGATTCCCCGGTCCGGGTGAACGGGCCGGCGCCCGGGGCCCTGCGAGGCGAGATCGTGCGGGTGGCCAGTCACCTCGAGGCCGCCGGCGTGCTGGTGGCGTTGCGGGCGGGGCTGGCCCTGGATACCCTGCGCCGTCCCCTCGCGCCCCTGGCCTTCCTGGACTGACTGCCTCCCGGCTTCCTGGCCGTCTGCCCCGGACGGGAAAGGCCCCCCCGACTCCGGGGGGGCCTTCCAGGAAGCGGGGACTAGATCTCGCCGGTGAAGATCTCGTCGACGCGATCGGGCGTCACGTAGTCGTAGGGCATGTAGAAGTAACCCTTGTCACCCCACTTGGTGCCCCAGCTGTTCTTGATGATGAGCACCTTCTGCGCGTCGTCGTAACCCACGATGAAGACCGCGTGGCCGCCGATGATGTTCTCCGAGGGGCGGGGCATCGGCATCTTGCCGGTGCGTGCCACGACGGGCGACATGAAGCTGCGGTACACCATGAACCCGAAGACGGCGGGATGACCTGCGGCCAGCTCGGCCTTGAGCGCCTCGAGGCCGACGTGCAGCTTGTGGCTCGAGATCTTCTGGTCCGCGGCTTCCTTCTCGGCCGCGGCGCTGGGCTTCACGGCGAACTTGGCCGGGTTGTACGGGATCGTCGAGTCGAGGCAGATCCCGTGCTTTTTGAGCGCGTCCATCCCGTCGATCATCAGGGCGCCGGAATCCTCGTTCACGGTCCCGCGAGCTTCGCGCTCCTTGTAGTACATGTACAGCGCGCTCAGCGAGGGGCTGGGGTTGCCGGCCAGGTTGTTCAGGGTCTCACGCAGGCCCTTGCCCATCGCGAAGGCGGTGCAGGATCCCAGGCTGCCCTGGTCGTAGACGGGGCTGATCTTGCCCGTCTCCCGCAGGTCCACGCGAGCGGGAAGCGCACGGGTCGAGACACCGGGGATGTTGAAGATCGGCGAGACGCCGCGGTTCACGAAGCGGTAACCGAAGCTGCGCAGCGTGCCGGTACCGTCGGCCACCATCGTCTTGCCGGACGACGGGGTCACGGTGGCCCCCATCGGGGACAGACCGCAGCCTGCAAGGGTGGCGCTGAGGAGCGCGATGCTGACCAGCGACGACTTTTTCACGGATGATCTCCTTCGGAACCTGCCAGACGGTGCAAGGTTAAGGAGGCCTGGGGCTCAACTTAACTCTTCGATAACGATGGTCGCACCGCGGTCACGAGGAGACAAGCGAATTTACCAAGTTTTAACAAAACCTTACGGGTTATTGAACAGGTCGGATGAATCGGGCTGAACTTGAGGGATCACGACCGTTTCCGGAGATCGTGCGTCAGTCGGGAGCGCATGCATCGAGCCCCCCGTGAATCTCACGGGGGGCCCGGTGTGGAAGGGCGAAGGCTCAGCGGTTCTGACCGGGTTGACGGATGGGCGAGGGCGAGAACTTCTGGATCCGGTTGTTCTGGGTGTCGCTGACGTACACGTTGCCGTCCGCGTCGATCGTGACGCCCGTGGGCTGGTTGAACTGGCCCGGGGCTGGGCCCATGCCACCGAACTCCGAGAGGTAGGTGCCCTGGCTGCTGTACCGGATGACGCGGTTGTTGCCCGAGTCGACCACGTAGAAATCTCCGTTGCGGTTGTCGACGGCGATGTCGGTCGGGTTCTCGAACTGGTTCTGTCCCCGGCCGCGGAGCGTCCCGAAGTACAGGACGGGGCGATCGGGCGTCGGGCTCTGAAGGTCGTACTTCTTGACGACTGCGGTCTGGGAGCCGGCATCGACCACGTAGAGGTTGTCGTTGGCGTCCGCGGCGATCGCCGCGACCGAGCCCGATACGGGGATCTGGCGCACGAGCTGAGCGCTCGAATTGAACACCATCAGCTTGCCCTGACGGGTGACCACCGCGAAGCCATCGCGCAGGGCCTGGATGTCCAGGGGCTTGTCCGCGCCGGGGAACGGATCGGTGCCCCGGACCGGCAGCACCAGGTCACCCTGGAGGTTGTAGCGCTTGATCGGGTTGGCGGGCGACAGGATGCCGACGGGGTCGCAAAGCAGGACGTTCCCGCCCGGCTCGCAGGTCATGCCAGCCGGTTCGAAGATGTGCTGAGCCTCGTTGATGAGGAAGTTGAGCTCCGCACCGAAGCTCTTGACCAGCCCACCCTTCGTGTCAAAGCGCTTGACCTCCCAGAGCTCCTTGGGAGTCTGGACCGAGCCCAGCTGGAAGTTGGTCTTGGCGACCGTGTAGACCCAGTTGTTGTTGCGGTCGAAGGCCAGGTAGCGCGGCAGGCGGACGTTGTTGAACGAGGTCAGGAAGGCGTTCGGCAGGGCATCCACACCCTCGGTGAGGGGGATGTCGGCGGTCGTCACGGTCGAACCGGCGATGACGTCCACGACGACGTCGCCGTTCGAGGCCAGGAAGGTGTAACCGGGCTTGTAGAGCGCCAGCTTCTGCTTGGCGGCCGGAACCTGCGTCAGCGTGAACTCGCCGGCCCCGTTCGTCAGGGTGGACCGGTTGGCACTCGCGGCGGCGCCGAGCAGCAGGACCTGGACTCCGGCGAGGCCGAGCTTCGTGCGGGCGTTCACGATCCGGCCCGTCACGGTGCCGGTCGGCAGCTGCGTGACCTGCCCGATGCCGCTGCTCGGTCCGGGATCCGTCTGGATGGGGGCCGTCACCACGCGGCCGCACCCCGTGGACAGCGTCATGGCAACCAGGCCGGCCCAGAAACCCCAAGGCTTGACGTGCAACATCGTCGTCCTCTTCCCCCGAAAGCCCTTGCGGGCGTTCACATGCTGTAAAGGTTATCGTCCGGCCCCCCCGCGACTTGCGCGACGGAGGTCAAGATTGCCTCAAGAACCATTATAGGAAAAGTTAACCCGGGTCTGACGTGAGAGCGCCCGGATCCGCACGGATCCGGGCGCTCTCGAGGTTCGATGGGTGACGTTCAGCCGATCTGGATGCTCGGCTCCGCCGCCACGGTGCCCGTGAGCTGCTTGCCGTAGACGGGTTTCACCCAGTGCGAGTAGCGGGCCAGGTTGCCGCGTACGGCCGAGAAATACAGCTCGCGCAGCTTCCGCGTCACGGGGCCTTCCGTCCCGTCGCCCACCGGACGGTTGTCGACGCTCTGGACCCACGCGATCTGGGCCCCGGTCCCACAGAGCATCATCTCGTCTGCCACCATGAGTTCCGTGCGGTCGATCGGGCGGCACTCGGTCGTGAGCCCCAGCTCCTTCTCGGCCAGTTCCATGATGGCGCGGCGCGTGACACCCTCGAGGATGTTGTCGTAGAGGCCCGGCGTGACGAGCGTCCCCTCGCGCACGATGAACACGTTCTCGGCCGAGCCCTCGCAGACGTGTCCGTCGGCGTTGAGGAAGATCGCCTCGTCGAACCCGCGATGGAAGGCCTCGGTCTTGGCGAGGGCGGAATTGATGTAGCCACCGATGACCTTGGCTCGCGCGGGGATCATGGTGTCATCGATCCGTCGCCACGAGCTGACACCGCACTTGAGGCCGCGGTCCATGTCGACGTAGTTGCCCATCGGCGCCACGTAGATGTGGAAGGCGTCACGCAGGTTGTGCAGGCGGACGCCGACGATGGTGTCTTCCTTGTACAGGGTCGGACGGATGTAGATGTCCTGCTGGTAGCCGCAGCGTTTCACGAGATCGAGCGTGATCGTGACGAGTTCGTCGAGCGAGTGCGGGAGCTCCATGAACAGGATCTTCGCGGACCGGAACATCCGGCGGTAATGTTCCTCGACGAAGAGCGCGTGGAGTTCTTCCTGTTCGGGATTCCAGTATGCGCGGATTCCCTCGAAACACCCGGTTCCGTAGTTGAATCCGTGGCACATGATGTTGATGTTCGCGTCCTCGATCGGGACGATCTCGCCGCGAAAATAGGCCAGCTGTCTGGGCATCTCAAACCTCAAGAATCCTGACGCGCACCGGGGGATGGACCCGTCGCGTCCCGCGCGAGCGCCGTCGCTCCCGCTCGATGTCGGAACGACCTGTCTCGGAACGCTCCAGCTCCAAGGATAGCACGCTGGGGCGGCTCACGCTCCCCGTAACGGTTCAGGGAGGATCGAGCGGATCCGGCCAGCTGAACAGTCCGGGCATCCGCTCCGGAGCGCGGCGTCCGATGTGGCGATAGGCCAGGGGGGTCGCGACGCGCCCGCGCGGCGTCCGCGCCAGCAGTCCCGACTGGATCAGGAAGGGCTCGTAGACGTCTTCCAGGGTCGTCACGTCTTCACCGGTGGCCGTTGCCAGCGTCTCGATCCCGACGGGACCTCCCGCGAACGCATCGATGACGAGCTCGAGGATGCGGCGATCGAGCGGGTCGAGGCCCAGCGGATCGATCCGCAGCTGGTCGAGCGCCTCTCGGGCCAGCTCGACCGAGACATGGCCGTCTCCCCGGACCAGGGCGAAGTCCCGGACCCGGCGCAGGAGGCGGTTCGCGACGCGAGGCGTGCCGCGCGAGCGCGAGGCGATGCAGGTGGCGGCCTCGTCCGTGATGCCCACCTCGAGGACCGAGGCTGCGCGGCTCACGATCCGCGCGAGTTCCTCGGGGCGGTAGTAGTCGAGGCGCTGCACCAGACCGAACCGGTCCCGCAGCGGGCTCGAGAGCGCGCCCACGCGGGTCGTGGCTCCCACCAGGGTGAAGCGCTGCAGGGGCAGACGCTTGATCCGGGCCGTCTGGCCCTTGCCCAGCGTCAGGTCGAGCGTGAAGTCCTCCATGGCGGGATAGAGGATCTCCTCGGCCAGGCGATTGAGCCGGTGGATCTCGTCGATGAACAGGATGTCCCCGGGCTGAAGCGCCACCAGCAGACCGGCCACGTCTCGTGGACGCTCCAGGGCGGGTGCGGAGGTGATCCGGATCTGGCAGTCCATCTCGCGGGCCAGGATCAGCGCAAGGCTGGTCTTCCCGAGCCCCGGGGGGCCGTAGAGCAGCACATGGTCGAGCGGTTCCTGGCGCTTGCGGGCCGCCGCGATGGCGATCGCCAGGCTCTCCTTGAGGCTTTCCTGTCCGGTGTAGTCTTCCAGGCTGCGCGGACGCAGCGAGACCTCGACAGGGTTCTCGTCGGGCCGGGCCTCGGCTCCCACGGTTCGCGGTACGGGACTCGTCGGTCGCGGTCTTTCGGAGGGATCGCGGGGCGGTCCCGAGCCGGGACCGGTCGCCTTCCGCCGGGGAGCCTCGGGCCCGGTCTGGCCGAACGAATCGCCACCCGAAGGGACGATGGGCATGGCCTCAGCCTCCCACGCCGCTCAGGTGCTGGATGGCACCACGGATCGCGGATTCCAGATCCAGGTCGGGCGAGAGGCGTCCGAGCGCGTCGTGGATCTCGTCCGGCTCGTAGCCCAGGCTCTCCAGAGCGAGGGCGACCTCGCCGTGGGGGCCGGCAGCGACCGAGGGAAGCGCGATCGTGGCCGTGCCTGCCGCCCCGCGTCGTGTCCGCGAGGGGGTCACCTTCTCGCGCAGCTCCAGGAGGATGCGTTCGGCCGTCTTTTTTCCCACACCGGGAGCCTTCGCGAGGGCGGCGGCATCCTGACGGGCGATCGCCGAGACCAGCTGGTCGGGTGCCAGGTGGCTCAGGAGCGCGAGGGCCGTACGGGCCCCCACACCGCTCACGCCCAGGAGGCTCAGGAACAGCTGGCGCTCTTCCATGGTGGGATAGCCGTACAGCGTCGTCCCATCCTCGCGCTGGATGGCGTGCGTGTAGAGCGAGCAGCGTGTCCCGAGCGGAGGCCACGCATCGAGATTGCGCCGGGACACGAAGACCTGGTAGGTCACGCCCTGCACGTCGAGCCACAGCTGGTCCGTGCCCAGGTGGACGAGTTCGCCCGTCAGGCGGATGATCACGCGGGCTCCATCCTTCCCGGCAGAGGCTCCAGCTCGAGACGCGGGAGCCAGGTGAGCGCGAGCGCGAGGGCGTCGGCGGCGTCGTCCGGTTTCGGCACGAAGTCGAGCCGGAGCAGGTCGCGGACACCCTCCTGGACTTCCTGCTTGGACGCGCGGCCGTGGCCTGCGATCGAGAGCTTCGCTTCCATGGGAGTGACCTCCCGGACCTCGTGGCCGGCCTGCTCGCAGGCCAGCAACATGACTCCCCGGGCCTCGGCAACCCCGATGACGGTGGTGACGTTCCGGAACGCGAACAGCTTCTCGAGCACGACCACGTCCGGACGGACCTGGGAGAGCAGGTCCGTGAGGTCCTCGTAGAGGGTCCGTAGTCGCTCGCCTCGGGACGTGCGGGCATCCGTACGGATGACCCCGCAGCCGATCATGCGAGGCGGGCTCTGTCCGGCGACGTCCACGACGCCATAGCCGATGATGGCGGTGCCCGGGTCCAGGCCCAACAGACGAGTCATGGAGCGATGATAGCACGGTCCTGACCCGCTCCTTGACCACCCTCCACCCCCCTGATACGATGACGCCATCCATTTCTGGCGTTCCCCTTGCGCCGTTCGAGCCTGGTCGTGAGTGGCTCTGGAAGCCCCCGGACGGACGATGACGAAGGGTCGAGCCCGGAATGGATCGGCTCGTGGCAGGCCTCGCGAGCGTCCACCGGCGACCTTTCATGCCGGGGAGACGTTCGGCCCCACCGGGAGGCCTGGACGAGAGTGCGTCCGTAGCCTGAACGTACACCCACCCTCAATAGGAAAGCTCTGTGAAAAAGGAAATCGTCATCAGCGAGGCGGACGACCTTGCCATCGTCTTCGAGCAGGGTCGTGCAGCCGAGTTCGTGCTCCGTCAGGGAGATCAGCTCGTCGGTGATATCGTCCTCGGGAAGGTCGAATCGGTGGTTCCCGCCATCGAGGCGGCCTTCATCAATATCGGGCACGACAAGAACGGGTTCATCCACGTCGCGGACCTGCCGACCACGCAGTCTCCCCGCCGCCGTCCCAAGCCCCAGCCCATCCGCACGGGCGAGAAGCTGCTGATCCAGATTGCCAAGGCGCCCACGGGCACCAAGGGAGCCCGGCTCACCGGACGCCTCTCCGTTCCGGGCCGTTATCTCGTTTTCGTGCCCCACGACAACCGCGTCTGCCTGTCCCGGATGATCACCGACTCGCGGGAGCGGGATCGCCTCCGCCGCATCGCCACGGAGCTCAAGGATCCCGGGCATGGCCTCATCGTCCGGACCGAGGCCGTCGGGTGCACCGAGGACGAGCTGCGCCGCGACATCGAAGAACTCATCGAACGCTGGACCGACATCCTGCATGCGGCCCAGACCAAGGCGCCTCCTGCGCTGCTGTACCGGGACAACGACCTGCTCACCCGCGTGCTCCGGGATCGCCTGACGGCCGATACCGAGCGTATCGTGGTCGACAGCCAGGATGCCTTCCAGCGCGCCAAGGCCATGTTGACGAGCTGGATGCCGGAGATGGTCCGGAACCTGACGCTTCACCGGGGACGCACCCCCATCCTCGAGCACTACCGCGTGCGTCAGGAGATGGAGCAGATTCTCAAGCCGCGCGTGTCGCTGCCCTCGGGTGGCTCCATCGTCATCGAGGTGACGGAGGCCCTGACGGTCATCGATGTCAACTCGGGCAAGCTCACCAACTCGCGCAGTCTCGCCGAGACCGTGCTCAAGACGAACCTCGAGGCGGCTGCCGAGGTCGCGCGGCAGATCCGTCTCCGCGACATCGGTGGCATCATCATCGTCGACTTCATCTCGATGGACGCGGCAGCCGACCAGCAGAAGGTCGTCGCGGCCATGAATGAGGCCATCAAGGCCGACAAGAGCCGTCCGCAGATCAGCCCGCAGTTCTCCGAACATGGCCTGATGGAGCTGTCGCGTCGCCGACAGGGTCAGAGCCTGCTCGAGATGCTCACGGCCTCCTGCGAGACCTGCGGAGGTCTCGGTCGCGTCCGGAACGCCATCCACGCCGGTTCGGGCCTCGGGCTGGTCGCCCGTCCGGCTCGCGAGGCCGAGGTGGCGGACGATGCCGACGAGGTGGTCGAGGAGATCCTCACCGAACCCATCGTCCTGGATGCCCCTGCGTACCCCTCGGAAGGGCCGCGCGAGGACCTCGTCGAGACGTCCGAGGAGCGCGGAGGGGACGGCACCCGTCGTCGCCGCCGTCGCCGCCGTCGTGGTCGGGGTCGCGGTCCGAACGGAGCTCCGAATGGAGCCGATGCCGGGCACCTCGAGTCGGATGAGCTCGAGGGTGACGAGGATGAGGGCTTCGAGGGGCTGGAACTTGAAGAGCTTCCCGCGCCGCGTGTGGAGGCCGAGCCGGTACCTGCCGCGTCTGCGGGCTTCGTCTTCGAGACCGTCGATCTGGGTGGGGACTTCGGCGACGAGGCACGCGACGCCGAGCGTCCGAGCCGGGACTTCGAGGGTGGCCGCGAGCGCGGTCGGGACCGGGGCGACCGGGATCGGGACCGGCGGCGTGGCCGCGGTCGCGACCGCGACAGGGGGCGTGATCGGGACCGCGATCGCGATCGGGAGCCCGGTCGGGGGCCTGCCTTCGACCGTCCGCGTGGTGGCGTGACGGCCGTGCTGGCCCAGCCGGCTGCATCTGCCGCGATCGAACCGGTGGTGGCCGTCGTCGAGGGCCCCTCGCCCTGGGGTGATGCCGAGCTGCCGCCTCCGGCGGCTGCCGGCGCGGCCGAAGGTCCACTCCGCGTCTTCCGTCCGCGGTCCAGGACCCGTCCTCGCACGTCCGTGGTCGAAGTCGCACCCGGGGTCATGCAGGTCCTGGCCAGCGCTCCCGCCCCCGAGGCGGAAGCTCCGGTCCTCCCTGCGCCGGCCGTCGATGAGGCAGTTCCGGCCCCGGAGCCGGAAATGCCCGTGACGGAGACGCAAATCAGTCCCGTGCCCGAGGTCGAGCCCGTGGCCGAGCCCGAGGCCGTCCTCGAGACGGTCGAGTCGGCCGAGGCCGGCGAGGCGCCCGCTCCGCGGGTGAGCGCCACGCCGCGGCGACGTCCCGTTCGTCGTCGTGCGGCGACGCCGACCGGTGACGAGGCGACCCCTTCGGTCGAGGGTGAAGTTCCGGCCGCTGAGGCGCCTCCCGCCGAGCTCGCCGTGGCAGACACCGGTGCGTCCGAGGTCAGCGCCGAGGCCGTGAGCGAGAGCGAGGCGTCCGCCGGTGAGGTCGCACCGGCGCGCAAGGCGCCAGCGCGTCGGCGTTCGACCCGGTCGCGCAAGACGCAGGAGTAGCGGTTGGACGCACCGCAACTGCTCGTCGTTCCGCTGGAGGCCCGGGGTCTGCGCCTGGACCAGTTCCTCATGGCCCGGCTTCCGGACCTCTCGCGGACTCGCATCCAGGATCTCATCGCCGGGGGGCACGTGCTCCTCGGCGATAGCCTCGCTCGATCGTCCCACCGGCTCCGCGGTGGAGAGTCCCTGATCGTGGACCTGCCTCCCCCGGCGGCCTGGGAGGTCGAGCCCGAGGACATCGAGATCGACATCCAGTACGAGGATCGCGACATCGTCGTGGTCAACAAGGCCCAGGGGCTCGTGGTGCATCCGGCACCGGGCTCCTGGAAGGGCACGCTCGTCAATGCCCTGCTCTACCACTGTGGCGACCTGTCCGGCGTCGGTGGGGTCCTGCGTCCCGGCATCGTCCATCGCCTGGACAAGGACACCTCGGGGCTCATGGTCGTCGCCAAGAACGACTCCGCTCATCATTCGCTGGCGGACCAGATCGCGGCTCGCACCGCGGGGCGCGAGTACCTCGCCGTCATTCACGGTGTCATCGACGAGGAGTCGGGCACGGTGGACCTGCCGATCGCGCGCCATCCAACCGACCGCATCAAGATGGCCGTCGTGGCCACGGGCCGGGACGCGGTGACGCACTGGCGCGTGCTGGAACGCTTCCACGACATGACCTTCCTGGCGCTCAAGCTCGAGACGGGGCGCACCCATCAGATCCGCGTGCACATGGCGCACCTGGGGCATCCCGTCGTGGGCGACCCGGTCTACGGGCCGGCCCGCTCGCCCTCCCCGGTAAAGCTGCGGGGGCAGGCCCTTCACGCTTTTCGCCTCAGCTTCAGCCATCCGCGTACCGAGGAGCCGATGACCTTCGAGGTGGCTCCCCCGGAACGCTTCGAGACCCTGCTCAGGACCCTCCGCGCCGGGGCCTGAGGCACGCCTCGTGGCCATGGACGCTCCTCCCCCCACCACCCTGGCCGAGATTCGCCTGGTACCCGACCCGGGCAAGCGGCGTGACCATTTCCTCCGCGTGCTGGGCCTCGAGGTGGGGCAGTTTCCGGATGCGGCCTTGCTCGAGGGAGCGCGGCGCCGACTGCTCGAGCAGCCGGGGGTTCGGGCCGTGCACATATCGCACGTCGGGTCGGAACTCATCGTCGCTATCGAGGACGAGCCGCGGTGGGCGGGGAGCGCCCAGGTCCTGCCGCCCATCACGCCGCTGGGCCTTGCCATGGGGGCCGAGCATGTCCGGGTCGCCGGGTTAGAGGGGCGATTCCGTCTGCAGGCCAGTCACGCCTGGGACCTCCAGCCCGCTTATCCGGGGGTGGCCCAGGTGGACCATCCCTATGGCATCCTGGGGGCCGAAGCTGGCCTATGGCTCACGGGCGAACTGGCTGCCAGTCTCGCGCTGAGCGGGGTCGTGCCCACCGATGGCCCCGGAACATCCACCTGGATCCGCACGGTCGGTCCCACGCTGCGGTATGACGACACGGACCTGCCCACGTCTCCACGCTCGGGAATCCGGTGGCGCTGGGAATCCCGGATGGGATGGCTCGAGGGCGGGCCGCCCGGTAGCTTCTGGGTCCACCAGGGCGACTGGGGACGGTTCGTGCCCTGGGGTGAGTCGACCGTCCTGACCACGGTGAGTCTGGGGTTCGGCCGCGGCGAGATTCCCTGGCCACATCGCTTCCAGGCTGGTGTCGCATGGCCGTTTCGGGGGCTCGCGTATCGCCGCTTCGTGGGGGATCAGCTCCTCGTGCTGGGCCTGGAGCTCCGTCGTCCTCTCCTCGGCAACTTCTGGCCTGGCTGGTGGCCTCCCATCGGGCTGACGGGCGCGACGTTCGGAAACGTGGGGCGCGTCTGGACACGCGGGCTTCAGCCGACCTTCCCGGACGACTGGCGGCTCGGGGTAGGGGCGTACCTCGGGCTCTCGCTCGGCAACTGGCACGTGGGGCGACTCGAGACCACGCTCGGTTCCGAGGGGGGCTGGGTCGGGCTCGTCAGCGGGTGGCCGCTGGACTGATCATTCCCCGGGCGGATGTTTCCGGAAGTAGTCCTTGACCCCGCCCAGGATGGCCTCTGCCGCCTGCTGCTGATACCGGGCCGTCGTGAGCAGTTTCTCCTCGCCCGGGTTGGACAGGTAGCCGATCTCGACCAGAACCGCGGGCATGCGGTTGTATTTCACGACGACGAAGTTGTTGCGCCGGATTCCCCGGTCGGGCCTGCCCAGCTCGCGCACCAGTCGGCGATGCACGGCACGGGCGAGAGGCAGCGAGCGCGGCTGGAAGTAATAGGTCTCGATGCCTGCGATGCCCGGGTCGTCCGTGTGGTTGGCGTGGATCGAGATGAACACGTCCGAGTCATAGGCGTTGCCGAGGTCGACCCGGGGATGCAACTGGATCTGCATGTCCCGGGTGCGGGTCAGCATGACGTCCATGCCCGAGGTCTGCATCAGCCGCTGGAGGCGCAGGGCCATCTGCAGGGTGACGTCTTTTTCCCGGGTTCCATGGGCTCCGATGGTTCCCGGATCCTCGCCGCCGTGCCCGGGGTCGAGCGTGACGCGTGCCCGGGAATCGCGCCGGGTACGAGCCTCGGCCGCAAGCGTGCCGGAGTCTTTGGCGGGGTCGCCACGGCCCGGTTGCGGAGAGGCCTGACCTCGGGTCTCGCGACCGGTTCCCGGAACGCCACTCGCCGCGCGAGGCAGCGAGTCCGGACGGGCTGCAGGTTCGTCGCTCTCCTGGCCTGCCCCCGAACCCAGCAGCAGCACGAGCTGACGCGTGCCCTCCGCATGCTGGATCTGGACCTCCAGGGATCGATCGATCTCGAGGATCAGGCGATGGGTCGTGGCGGAGAGAGGAATCACCCGCACATGCGCGATGAGACCGTTGTCCACGTACAGGCTGTCGCGGGACAGTTCTGCCCCGGCGCCCACCAGGTCCACCGAGAGCCGTTCCGACCGGCGACGGGAGGGGACCACCGCCGTGAACGGCGAGGAGGTCACCACCGTCAGTTGCCAGCCGTTGCGGATCCGGCGGAGCGTGAGACCGGGCGGGGCCTGCGTGCTCCGGGTGGACGGGCGTTCCGGTCGGGACTGGGGTGGTTTCTCGACCTCCGCTGGTCGGATGCGGGACGCGACGGGGCGTGGTCTGGGCGTGGCGACGGGACGCGGAGTGGGTGCCATGCTGGGCGAGTCGTCCGGGTCCGGGGCGAGCCGGGTCGGGGCTCCGGGCTCGGGGTCCAGCAGGAAGGAGTGGCGCCATTTCCCGCCCGCGATGGGACGCGAGTTGAACGTGAACTCGGAGGTGCGCGTCAGGTCGAAGACCACCCGTACGCCTCCCACGGCCTCGTTCTGGCGGATGCGAACCCCCCGGATCGGGGTTCCCGGGATTCCGGGCAGGGCTGTCCGGGCACCCACATACAGGGTTCCGGGGAAGTCGATGACCCAGCGTTCCGGGCCCGAGAGGTGAAAGGGACGGGAGGTCAGGGGAGCGTCGGCATCCAGGATCACCTCGTGCCGCCGGGGATCGTGGCCGAAAAGTCGGATGGGGACCATGTCGTCGGCGGCGACGGCCGGCGTCGCGAGCCCGGTGGCCAGCAGCGCGAGTGCCGCGCCGAGACGGCTCAGGAAGCGCATCACGAGGCGCGTTCCGGCCACGTGTTGACCTCATCGGGGCGCTCCAGCGAATTCCCCAGGTCGAAGGGGCCGATGCGTGCCTGGATGGGGCCCGAGGGAGAGACGAGACGGACGCGTTGCACCCGGCTGTATTCCGTCAGGGTCAGCACGAGGCTCCGGAGCGCGATCGCCGAGGGAGTGGCTTCCGGGGCATTCTGCCAGACCACGGTGGCCTCGCCGTCATGGAGCCCTGCCCAGCTCAGCCGGGTGCCGGTGGCGCGTGCTCCGGTCAGGAAGGCCTGGAGGTCCTCGGGGGGGCCATCATGCCAGCGCACGAAGGTCTCCCGCACCGGCTCCGTGCCTGCCGTGGACGCGAGCGGGATCCGGACAGGCGTCAGCAAGGAGTCGCTGCGAAGGGGGTAGTAGACCAGCACGGCGATGCCCGTGTCCTCGCCACCCTCGTAGAGGTTCTCGAACGTCGGGTCAGTCGGGCTGAAGGCTCGCTCCAGGTCCAGGTGGGTCCCCGTGACGGGCTTCCCGGCAGGTGTCAGGAGGCGCAGGCGGACGTCCTCGAGAGGGACGACCGTGGCAGCGGTCCGGACCAGGGCCGAGGCCATGAAATGCTCGTCACCGCTGCCGCCACCACGGTCGGGCAAGGTCACGTCGAGCTCGACATGAGGGCCCTTCACGGCGTGGACCGTCACGTGGGAGCCGGAAGCGAGCGCGGGGCGAAGGTCACGGGAAGGGGGCTCCGTCAGGGTTGCCAGGGTCTCTTCGAGGGCCGCGTCGACCTTCGTCGAGGTCGTGATCACGCGCGAGACCGGGACCAGGAACATCCTCTGGGAGTCCGTGTAATGGAGCGTCACCCGGCGATCGACCCGTCCGGCCGGGCAGCCCGCCATCGTCGGGAGCACGCAGGCCATCAGGATCAGGGTGGCGGTCCTGAGGGTCATGCGAGGTGTCCCTGGGCGGAAAGGCTCGTGAGCAGGTCTTCCGGAAGGTCGAAGCTGGCGCTGACGCGCTGGACGTCGTCGAGATCTTCGAGGCGATCGACCAGGCGCAGCAGCTTGCGGGCCATGTCCGGGTCGGTGACCTCGGTGACGTTGTCCGGCAGGTCGATGAGGCCTGCGTCCCGATGCTTCCAGCCTGCACCTTCGATCGCCTCGATCACGCCCTGGAAGTCGGACGGCTCGCAGAGGATCTCCCAGGCGCCCTCGTGCGCCGTCAGGTCCGAAGCGCCTGCCTCGAGAACCACCCCCAGCACCGTGTCCTCGTCGAGGCGACCGTCCGGATCGTCGACCCAGACCTGACCGACCTCGCGGAACATCCAGCCCACGCACCCGGTCTCACCGAGGTTGCCACCGGCCTTGGTGAAAGCGGCGCGCAGATCGGCGGCGGTCCGGTTCCGGTTGTCCGTGAGCGCCCGGATCACGATCCCCGCGCCACCGGGGCCGTAGCCCTCGTAGACGAGTTCCTCGAGCTGGTCGCCGCTGTCGAGGCCGCTGCCCTTGGCGATCGCCCGCTTGATGTTGTCGTTCGGCACCCCGGCCGCGCGTGCCCGGTCGATCGCCTGGCGCAGGCGGAAGTTTCCGGCGGGATCTCCCCCGCCCGTGCGGGCTGCCACGATGATCTCGCGCGAGGTCTTGGTGAAGATCGCGCCTCGCTGGGCGTCCTGCTTGGCCTTGGTGTGCTTGATGTTGGCCCACTTGGAATGACCGGCGATGGGTGCCACCTCCTCGAGAGCCCGTGACCCGGTGAGCAGGGCTCGCTGTCCGGGTGCTCGGGCCGAAAACGCCGAATGCCGTCGTTTCCAGTATATCACCCGCGGATCCGCGCCCGGTAGGGTGATCCCGCTCGTGCAAGGGGGGCGACACGTGCCGGTGACGGTCACTTCAGGAAAAAAATTTGCTCTGAAAACGCTCTGGGTCTTGCTTTTTTCAATTCGGGGTTTCTATAATCGGCCCAAGGTTAATGAACCAATGTAACGAAAAGGTTCTCCATCCCGCCCCTGGGCTCGAAAGGACGTGGTTCCGTGAACAAGGAAGAACTCATCAAGGCGATCAGCCTCAAGGCCAAGATTTCCCAGAAGGAAGCCGGCGAGATCCTCAACGCGAC
>JAYKJE010000024.1:0-52999 GCA_035285805.1 bacterium
TCTTGGCCTTGTCCTGGGCACCGGAGAAGTTGGGAATGGCCACCGAGGCCAGGATCCCGATGATGACGACGACCACCAGCAGCTCGATCAGGGTGAAGCCCTGCTGCCTGAGCTTGTTCTTCATGAAACGCGTCTCCTTGCTTGGTTGAATGCGGCCCCGATGGCCGCTTCCAGCGCGACACATGTGCTCATTCCCGCAGGAATTCAGGTCAAACGTGTCCGGAAAAACTTTTTCGTTCGCATTTCCAGAACGTGACGGAGGCGTGTAGGAATCGAACCTACCCGGGCCGGTCGACCCGTCCCGTGCTGGTTTTGAAGACCAGAGGGCCCACCAGGACCCGTTCGCCTCCCCGGATTTCAGGATCGACCGGGGGCCATCCGCGCCCCGTGTGGAAGGGCCAAGGCAGCCCCGGCGACGGCGCGCCGGAAGGCCCCTGCGGGCAGCGACGGATCCGCCGGACGGCCGTACGCGTCGAAGGCCTGCTGGCAGCGCGGACAGATCCACTTCCCGGCCCTGGCCCCGATCCCGGGCAGGGTCCTCACCCGGCAATGCGGGCATCGACCTCCGTGCGTGACCATCGTGGACCTCCTTCCAGCAGATTGCACGGAGCGTGCCATGCCTGCCCGATGCTTGCCGTGAGAGGCATCACGGGCGTCCGGCCATCAGGGCCGGAGTCGCCACCCGGAAGTCGGCCCCCCGCCGGGTGAAGCCCGAGGTGTCGAGATGCTCGAGGTACGGGATGATCGACTTGCGGTTGGTCTCGAGCAGTTCCCGGGCCTCGGAGGTCGTGATCCGCTCGTGGCGGGCGAAATACGCCCGAAGGCGTTCGAGCGAACCCGCGTGCGCGTCCGCCGAGACGAGCATCCCCTGCCCGATCCGCGAGGCCTCGCCCGACTCGATCCGCTCGTCGAGCAGATCCCGGGCGATCGCCTCGGACACGGGAAGTCCCGCGAGCGCGTCCGCTTCGGACACGAAGCGCCCCTGCACGATCCGCTCCCCGATGAGCCGGTCCGCCTCGACCTGAGCCCCGTCTCGCCGGGGGACGTGGTCGTGCAGCGTCCAGAGCCGTCCCCGGTGCTCCAGCTCCCCCAGACGCTCGAGTTCCTCGAGCACCTGCAGGACGGTCCGGAGCGGCCATCTGAGCCGCGCCTGCAGGGTCTCCCGCGACACGCCCCCGCGCCAGGGAGCCGCGTCGAGGAGGCTGGCCAGGGCCGCCAGGATCTGCCCGGCCTGCTCGCCGCGAGCATCGCGGTGCATCAGGCGATCGCCACGACGGATGGCCGTGCCGTCTCGCACGAGGGCCTCGAGCACGCGGGCGCGGTGCGCCGGTGGGACGAGGTCGGCCAGGTCCGGGACAGGCATCCCCGCCGTCCCCGCCTGGCGGAGGCGTCCCTCGGCGAAACCCGTCCAGTCGCCCGCTCGCGCCCGTGTCAGCGTCCCGAGGACCGAGGTCTGCCGGCGGCGCGCGCGACGCGAGACGGGCAGCAGGACCTCGCCCCCCCCGACGGTGCGAACGGGGGCATAGAGCCGCAAGACGAGGCGATCGCCGGCAGCGGCGACGAGCGGATCCTCCAGCAGCAGCTGCGCGATCGCCTCCGTTCCCGGGGCGATCGACTCCCCCTCCAGCAGGTGCACGCGACCCAGGACCTCGGCCGTCCCGTGATGGACGCGCACGCGGGTCCGGTGCTTGAGAGGAGCCTGGTCCGGCAGGATGCGCATCGCAACGTCGAGCACGTGACCGGCCCGGAACACCCCGGGTGTGACGATCCAGGCCCCGCGTACGAGATCGGCACGCTCGACGCCGACGAGGTTCACGGCGACGCGCTGTCCCGCGACGGCCCGTTCGCGGGAACCTCCGTGTACCTGCAAACCCCGGACACGCACGGGTTCCTCACCGGGCCAGAGCGAGAGGACCTCCCCCTCGCGAAGGGTGCCGGCCTGGAGCGTTCCCGTGACCACCGTGCCGAAGCCCTGCTTCACGAACACCCGGTCGACGGGCAGTCGCACGGGCCCCGAGGCGTCCCGGGGAGCCATGCGGGCCGTGAGGGCCTCGATGCGACCGAGCAGCGCCTCGAGGCCCTCGCCCGTCACGGTCGAGACCGATTCCACGGGAGCGTGCTCGAACGGAGTCCCCGTCAGCGCCTCCCGGATGTCCTCGATGGCGAGCTCGCGCAGCTCGGCATCCACGAGATCGATCTTCGTGACGACGACGATGCCCTCGCGCACGCCGAGGAGCGTCAGGATATCGAGATGTTCCCGCGTCTGAGGCATGACGCCGTCGTCGGCCGCCACCACCAGCAGCACCACGTCCATCCCCGGTACGCCGGCCAGCATGTTCTTGAGGAAGCGCTCGTGCCCCGGCACGTCGACGACCGAGGCGAGCCGGCCGCCGGGCAACCGGAACGGCGCGAAGCCGAGATCGATCGTCATGCCCCGCCGCTTCTCTTCCTGCAGGCGGTCGGTATCGACCCCGGTCAGGGCACGGATGAGCGAGGTCTTGCCGTGGTCGACGTGGCCGGCCGTGCCCACCACGAGGGGCAGATCGCCGTTCATGCGGACCTCCCGGCGACCACGTTCACGAGCGCGAGTTGCACCAGACGTTCGTCTCCGGGCAGCAGCGTACGAGGATCGAGCCAGACGCGATCATGCTCGACGCGGGCGACGACGGGGACGGCAGCCGCGCGCAGCGCCGCCTGGAGCGCGGCTGCCGACCACCCTTCGAGCGTGAGGCCCACCCGCATCGTCGGACTCTCGACCCCCGGGTACGAGCCGCCCCCGACCATCGAGACCCCGGGGGCGAGCTCCAGCGCGAGGCCAGGCAGGTCGCCAAGGGTGTCTGCCAGGGCGCGCGCCGCCGCCTCGAGTTCGGTCAGGGGCCGCGCCAGCATGGCCAGCGTGGGGACCTCGCCGAGGGCCCGGGCCCGGTCCAGGTAGGCGCGCAGCGTGGCCTCCAGGGCGGCGATCACGAGCTTGTCGACCCGCAGCGCGCGCATGAGCGGATTGCGACGCAGGCGCTCGACGAGCGCCCGCTTCCCGACGACGATACCCGCCTGGGGCCCCCCGAGCAGCTTGTCCCCGCTGAACGTCACGAGGTGCGTACCCGCCGCGATCGCCCCCTGGACGGTCGGCTCGGGTGGCAACCCCAGGATGTCGGGCGGGACGAGCATCCCGGATCCCAGATCGTCGACGAAGACCACCCCGCGAGCCTCGGCCAGGGAGGCGAGCTCCGCTGGCTCGACCTCGGAGGTGAAGCCCACCATCCGGAAATTCGAGGGATGACATCGCATGAGCAGCGCCGTATCCGGGCCGATGGCCCGCTCGTAGTCGCTCAGATGGGTCCGGTTTGTGCACCCGACCTCGACCAGCCGCGCGCCCGAGGCCTCGATCACCTCGGGCATGCGGAAGGAGCCCCCGATCTCGACGAGCTGGCCCCGCGAGAGGATGACCTCGCGCCCGCGCGCGAGGGTGTCGACGACCAGCAGGACGGCTGCCGCGTTGTTGTTGACGACGACGGCGGCCTCGGCACCCGTCAGCTGGACCAGCAAGCGCTCGAGGTGGCTCATGCGCGAACCGCGCTGCCCCGTCTGGAGGTCGTACTCGAGGTTGCAGTAGCCGCGCGCCGTCGCGGCGATCGCCTCGCAGGCCGCCCTGGAGAGGGGGGCCCGGCCGAGGTTGGTGTTGAGCACGACCCCGGTGGCGTTCACGACCGGTCGGAGGCTCGCGATCCGCTCCGCGACGAGACGATCGGCCACGCGGTCGAGCAGACCATCCGTCCCCTCGCAGGGCGCACCTGCCCGGATCTGCCCGCGAGCGTCGGCCAGCACGGCCTGCAGGTGGGACACCAGTCGCTCATGCGAGACGCCTTCCTCGCGCCAGCGCACGATGCGCGGATGTTCGAGGAGGCGGGTGACGGCGGGCAGGGCACGCAGGGCCAAGCCGACGTCGGGCAGGGAAGATCCGGCAGGAGAAGGCGTCGTCATGCGGGAAGTTTACCCGTTCCCTCCGGGCCACTCACGTGACGGGGGAGCCCTCCCGGACCTTCAGCGGTACAGATCTCGGTAGTTCCAGAGGTTCGCGAAGACCTTCTTCACGTAATGCCGGGTCTCCGGATACGGGATGCGCTCCACCCAGATGTCGACGGGCAGGTGGCCCCGCTGCTCCATCCAGCGCCGCACCGGGCGCGGTCCGGCGTTGTAGGCCGCCACGGCGAGAACGGCCCGCCCGCCGAGCTGGTTCTGGACGTCGGCCAGATACCGGGCTCCGAGCCAGAGGTTGAGGGCCGGGTCCGTGAGGGGGCCGAGGGTGATCCCCTGGCGCGTGGCGATCGCCTTCGCCGTCCCCGGCATGAGCTGCGCCAGGCCCGTGGCCCCGACCCACGAGCGCGCGAGCGGGTCGAAGCGGCTCTCCTGCTTCACGAGCGCCGTGAGCAGCGAGGCGGGGACCTCCGTGTCTGCGACGGCCTCCTCGATCTGGGCCCGGTAGGCCAGGGGGTAAGCCAGACGCGCCTCCTCGGCACGGACGCCGGCGGCGATCGCCTCGCCCGGTCGACCCGAAAGCCAGGCCAGCCGACCCTGTTCGCGGTCAGACAGCGGATGCCGCGCATCCGTGGACCAGTGCCAGGCCCATGCGGCCTGCCCCGCGAGGACGGCCTCGCGCAGCTCGACGGGCATCGCCCCGAGCGGATCTCCGGCCTTCTCGCTTGGCGGCGAAGCAAAGTCCCCGAGCTCGAGCGGGACGGCGCGCAAGGCATCGGTCGGGACGTCGTATCCCGGGTCGGAACCGAGCCGATGCCGGGCCCGCCAGCCGTAGTAGCTGCGCGGAGCGAGGGTGACCGTCCGCTGGTAAGCCACGCGGGCCTCGGCCGTCTGCCCGGCTTCCTCGAGCAGACGCCCGGTCCAGTAACGACCGGCAGGTCCCTCGACCTTGACGAGCTGCGCGTCCCCCATGTCCCGGGCCCACGCCAGGGCCTCGGTCGGTCGGCCGGCGTCCAGGGCACGCCAGATCATCCGCCAGCGGCATTCGTGGGCCTCGCTGGAGTCCGGATGATGCTTGATGAGCCGTCGCTCGACGGCCTCGGCGCGCCCGTCCTCGTCGTGCTTGCGATGATGGAAAGCCCAGCGATCCAGGGCGCGCAGACCGGATTCGCCTCCGGCCTCCGAGACGCGCCGGTAGAGGTCGAGCGCCGTCTCATGCTCGCGCCGCGCGAGGTGCCAGGACGCCAGCCAGAGGCCGGCCGGACCCGCCACCTCGCGGTCGGGGGAAGCGACCAGGACGCGAGCGATGGCGATCGCGCCGGCCAGATCGCCCCGGCGAGCCCGACAGCGGGCGAACAACAAGCGGCTCTCCGCGCCAGAGAACCCGGCGAGAGTCTGCTCGGCCTGGGCGGCCCGGTCGGCCTCGAGCAACACCGAGGCGACCTCACGGGCAAGAGACTCGCTACGCCCGGACGCCCGGGCCAGCACGCTTGCGACCGCCGTGCGGTTGGGACCCGAGGGGAACGTCTGCCAGTAACGACGGGCCCAGGCCGTGGCCTCTTCGACCTCGGGTATCCGGGCGAGACGGGCGAGCGCCCGCTCCGCGAGCACGGTCGGCGGATGGTCGCTCAGGACGGCACGCCAGGCCGCGGCGTTTCCAGGCCCCTCGGGTGCCCCCTCGGCGACGAGGAGACGCCACTCGGGACGCAGGTGGGCCGGTACCTCCGCGACGCGGATGGCAGCCAGCCACCGTGCCGAGACGGCCGGCTGACTGGCGCGGGCCAGCGAGACGGCGACCAGCCCCGGCCATCCGGAGGGCAGGGCGGCATGGTGGCGATCGCGCGCCGCGACGTCGCCCGTTTCCAGGGCTGCCTGGAGCGCGATCAGGCGCAGACGGGTCGCCCAGGCAGGGGATGCGGGCCTGGCCAGGGCCAGATCGGCCTCTCGACCCAGTTCGGACCAGCCCGCCGGCCCTTCCTGATGGGTCCGGAGCGCCCAGGCCCGCTGAACGAGGTCCCAGCCGGCCTCGGAGGCACCGGAGGTCGGGCGGGCGAGCAGGGACACGAGCCCCAGCCCGAGCATTCCCCCGAACGAGAACCACCCGGCGGTCCTGAACGGGCGCCTGCGGGGCTGTCGGCGATCAGGCATGCGCGAGGACATCGATCATCGCCGCGTGAAGCGTTCCGTTGGAGGCCAGGAGCTCGCGACCGGCCGGATCGAAAGGCCCCCCGATGTAGTCGGTGAGCGCCCCCCCGGCCTCGAGCAGGATGACGGCACCGGCCACGACGTCCCAGGGCGACAGCCCGCGTTCCCAGAAGCCGTCGTACCGGCCACAGGCGACATGGCACAGATCGAGGGCCGCCGAACCGGCCCGCCTCACGGCCTGGGAGCGCAGCATGAAGCGCTCGAACATGTCGAAATTGGCTCGATCCTGGAGAACCGAATACGGGAAGCCGGTCGTCAGGAGCGCCCGGCGCAGCTCGGTCGTCGCGGAGACCCGGATGGGTCTCCCATCCAGGGTGGCCCCTCCCCCGGCCCCGGCACTGAACAGCTCCCCGAGCACGGGATTGAACACCGCACCGACGTGCAACGTCCCTGCCCGGAGCAGCCCGACCGACACGCAGTAATACGGAAAACCGTGGGCATAGTTGGTCGTCCCGTCCACCGGATCGAGCACCCAGCAGAAGTCCGAGGTCCCGGGTTCGTATCCGGCCTCCTCGCCCAGGATGGCATGGTCGGGATAGCGCGCCCGGATCCGCTCGCGCAGGAGGTGTTCCGCGTCGCGATCGGCGGCCGTGACGAGGTCGATGTCGCCCTTGAACCCCACCTCGAGTGGCCGCTCGCGGTAGGCCTGCAGGAGCGCACCGGCCTCGCGGGCCAGGTCTTCGGCGAAGGAACGCAGCTCGATCATGGCCCCATGCTAGCATGGGGCCGACTCCGGAAAGGAAGGCCTCATGTCCTGGTCCTTGCTGTTCGCCACCGCCCTGGCTGCGGCCGAACCCGCGTCGCCGGTTCAGGCACCGGTAGAAGTCGCGCGCCCCGCGTCGGACAGTGTTGCCCCATCGGTACGTCTCGTTCAGGCCTTGCGCCTCGACAGGGGGATCCGGGTGACCCTGGAGGTGGACCACGCAGGGACGGCCGATCGCCTGGAGGTCCGCCTGGATACCGGGGTGGACCGCCTTTCGGGGCGGGACCCGTGGTCCTTCGTCGTCTCGGCCAGCGGTTCGGCGCACCTGGAAGCCACGCTGTTCTTCCCCGGCGCCCCGAGGGAGGGCAGCGGACAGCTGATCGTGAGCGAGCTGTCCGAACCGTACCGGGAGGGTCGGTGCCCGATCGATCTGGCACACGATCCCCGTCCGCCTCGCATCCCGGGCGTGATCGCCACCTTCCGTCCTCCCCTGGAGGCTCTCGGCCCGGGGATCCAGCTCCGCGAAGGACGCCCGGGCCCGAAGGGCGAAGGCTGGACCCGGATCTACACCGACCTCCCGGACATCACGCTGGCGCAGGTCCGTGCCGCGATCGAGCTCCCGACCCAGATCTGGGCAGGACCGGGGGGGTTCCTGTTCGTTCATCCCACCTCGGGCCGCGAGGCGATCGCCCTGGAGGTGCGTGAAGGGCGGATCATCTCGGGCAGCCGCATCGGCCTCGAAGAGTTCCGGACCCTGGTCGGTGCCGGAACCCGCTACACGAACCGGGTCTGGTCGGGTCGCTGAGCGAGCACCCCGGGCTTTGGATGGCGGTCGGATCGGGTACAGAATAGGCGCACGTTCTTCCTGCAAGGATCGCTTTCCTTGAGCAGCCCCATCACGGCAGCCACCCGGTACCTGCCACAAGCCATCCTGAAGGTCCTCGAGACTGACCTGCCGACTCCTCCCTGGCGCGGGGACGGGCGCGGTCATGCCCTCATGGTCGACTGCTCGGGCTTCACGGCCCTCGCCGATCGCCTGACCTCGGAGGGAGCCCGGGGAATCGAGGCCATCGGCATGCGGCTGAATGCCACGATGCAGGAACTGGTCGAGGTGTTGCTGGGCCACGGGGGCGACGTGGTGGCCTTCGCCGGCGATGCCCTCACGGTCGTGTGGCCAGATGACGACGAGGCCGGAGCGGCACGATTGCCCGGAATCCTGGCCTGCGCCGACACGTTGCACCAGCTGGCCAGCTCCGACCCGGAGGGCCTCGACCTGCGCATCGCCATCACCTCGGGAAGCTGGACCTGGTCGTGCCTGGGCGGCGTGGACGACCGCTATGCCTGGATCTTCCATGGCGAGGTGATCCAGGAACTCGGGACCCTGCTGATGGCGACGGCACCGGGCGAGACGGCCCTCTCACCGATGCTCGGGTCCCCTTCGTCCGGCCCGAGGTTCTCGCGTGCAGGGACGGGCGAAGCGCCCGTCGCCACGGTCGAGCGCGCCCGGACGGCCTTCGCGCCCTCGGACCTGGTCCCGGTCGAACGTCACATCCCGGTGGTCCCTCCCCCGGACGGGGGCGGGAACGGCGAGACGTGGTTCGCGGAAATCCGCACCGTGACGGCGATGTTCGTCAGCCTCGAGGAACTCCAGGGACCGCACACGCTCGAACGGGCCCAGGCCCTCATCTCGGCTCTACAGGTTTGCGTGGCGCGCCAGGGCGGCACGCTGGACAAGCTCGCCGTGGACGACAAGGGGCTCTCGGCCCTGGCCGTCTGGGGCATGCCCCCCCTGGTTCATCCGGACGGGGCCGTCCGGGCCATCCGGGCCGCATGGGACATGCGGGAACGCTTCGAGCAGCTCGAAAGCCCGTTCTCGGCAGGTATCGCCACGGGGCGCGTCTACTGCGGGGACATGGGCCACCCGGACCGACGGGACTTCACGGTGCTCGGGGACCCGGTGAACCTCGCTGCCCGCCTGATGCGCGCCGCCCCCCCGTCCGAGATCTGGCTCGACGGCGCCACGCGGCGAGAGACACGCGGCCGCTGGGCCTTCGAGGAACTGCCGCCGGTCGCGCTCCGGGGCAAACGTGGCCTGGTCTCGGCCTTCCGCCCCGTGCCCGTCGCGGGGGCCGCGCACGTGCTCTTTCCGGTCATCGGGCGCGAGGCCGAGCAACGGGACTTCCTCGACTGGCTCGGCTGGTTCGAACGGGATGCCATCGCGCCCTTCTTCGTGCTGGAGGGAGAGGCCGGGGTTGGAAAATCCCGCCTGGTCCAGAGCCTCGCGACGCATGCGGCGAACCGCGGGGTCCGGGTCCTGACCGGACAGGCCGGGGGCGGCACATCCGAGGCCCCTGCAGGCCTCTGGCAAGCCATCTTCTCCCCGCTGCTCGCGACACCTCAGGAACACGGGGCCCAGCCCCCCCCCGCGCAACGGCTCGAGGAAGTCTTCGTCTCCCATCCGCACGGAAGAAGCTGGCTGCCGATCCTGGGGCCCCTGCTGGGGTTGAGCCTTCCCGAAAATGAATGGACCTCCCAGATGACGGGCCGGGTCCGGGCCTCCAACATCCATCAGTTGCTGGGATGGTGGCTGACCCAGGAAGCCCGTTCCGGTCCGGTGCTCGTGGTCCTCGAGGACCTCCATGCCGCCACACCGTTCGACTGGGCCCTGCTCGGCCGGCTGAGACGCATCCGGGGGGTGGCCTGGATGCTGTCGACGGGCCCCCTCTCCACCCCCATCCCCCCCCTCTGGGCCGCGATCTCCCAGGACCCCGACACTCACCATCACCGACTGGCCGGCCTGGGACAGGATGACCTGGGCGCGCTGGTGGCTCGCACGCTCGGCGCCGAGAGCGTCGCCCCTAGCCTCGTGACGGCCCTGCATGCTCGCACCGGGGGAAATCCCTACTTCGCGGGTGAACTCGGGCGCGCCCTGCTGGAAACGGGAGCCGCCCACCTGCGAGAGGGCGTCATTCACCCCATCCCGTCCCGCTTCGCCGAGGTCTGGGGCACGATGACCGCGACGATCGAGGGGGCGGTGACCCACCGACTCGACCGACTTCCGCACGGCGATCGCCTGCTCGTGAAGGTGGCGAGCGTGCTCGGGGAACGCTTCACGGAGGACTCCCTTGCAGCGGTCTTTCCTGAACCCTGGAGCCGCGAGGACTTGCGCCGCTCGGTGCTCCACCTGGTCAACCTGGGGCTGTTCGAGAAGGACGGAGAGGGTCTCCGCTTCCAGCACGTGCTGACTCGAGACGTCGCCTACGATCTGATGCTGCCAGCCCAGCGCACGCCCATCCATCGTGCAGCGGCCCGTTGGTTTCTGGACCAGCACCTGGCAGGCGTACCCTCGTGGTTGCATGCGACGCTAGCAAGCCATCTCCTCCAGGGAGGGCTCAGCGAGGAGTCGCTGCCCTGGTTCGATCGGGCAGCCCGGACCGCCCTCGAGGAAGGGCGACTGCGGGAGTGCATCATGCTGACCTCGCAGGCCCTCGCCCTGGCTCCGGGCAGCGGCGCGGCCGGAGACAGAGCGCAGCGGCTCACGCTCCTGGGGCTGGCACTCCAGGGCGCGGGGGACCTCGAACCCGGTCGCAGGGCCCTCGAGGAAGCCCTGGCGATCTCGGGACATCCCGTACCCCAGACCATGCTGGCCCGCTTGGCCGCCATCGCGTGGACCCTCCTCCGCCTGGTCGCACCGGCCCGACAAACCACGGATGCCCGGGCTCTCGAGGCCACGGTGGCCCGGTTCCGCCTCGAGGAGTCGCTCGCGGAGATCCATTTCTTCGCGGCGAACCGTCTGCCCATGCTCGTCGCCCTGCTCAGGGGGATGCATGTCGCCCGCCGCCTGGGCCCCTCGGACGAACTCTCGAGAGCCCGGGCCAACTGCGCCTACGTGGCCAGCCGGCTCGGACTGGGGACCCAGGCGCGGGCGTGGCGCCGGGCAGCCGAAGCAGCGCTGTCCGGAGAGTTGCAGCTGACCACCCGCTCGCGGGTCCATGGCCGGCTGGGTCTGGACGACCTCGGCAAGGCGGACTGGTCCAGTGCACAGAAACATCTGCTGGCCTCCATGCACCACGCGGAGAGCCTGGGAGATCGCCGGCGGCAAGGCGAAGCCATCAGCCTGCTCGGGGTCTCCTACCTGATGGCCGGGCGGTATCCCGAAGCCCTGGAGGTCTACGAAAGGCTGCGGAATCTGGCCATCGAGGCCGGAGACGATCAGATGCGCACGTGGGCGACCTTCCGCTCGGCATGCCTCTGGCTCCGGGTCGACGAACCCGAGCGCGCCGCCCTGCTGATCGCGGAACATCCCGAGGCGATGCTGCGGGAAGCCGACACGTCGGCGACGTTCAACTTCTGGGCGTGCGCGACCGAGGCGTGGTCCCGGCTGGGAGACACGCGTGCCGCCGCGGAAGCCCTCTACCGGGCCCTGTCGATCACCCAGTACCCCGATGCCCCGTATGCCCTCGACGGATACCTCACGATCGCCGAAAGATTGGTCATCGCGGGTGGCTCACGCGCGACACTCGCGAGCATGTCCCGCCTGCTCGGACGGATCGCGCGTTTTTCGCCGGTCGCCCGCCCTGCAGCCGCCTACGTGGCCGGCTATCTGAACGGGGTCCAGCGAGGCGAACGCCATCAGGAACGCCAGATGCGCACCACGCTCGAGCAGGCCGGGCGCCTGGGGTTGCCGCACGAGGCGCGCCTCGCCAGGAACTGGCTGCTCACGCATGCGGAACCGGATCCCGCCGAGCGCCTCGTCTGGCAGAGCGAACAGGAGGCCTGGGAACACCAGGTCGCCCGGATGCGGGGACGGATGCAGGATTTGACTGCGGGCACGCGCTGACACCGACCGTCAGCTCAGGAACATCGCGTCCCCGAACGAGAAGAACCTGTACCGTCGTGCGATCGCCTCGGCATACGCGCTCTTGAGGAGGGCGAGCCCCTCCCCGGAACGTCCCGAGCGGTGCTCGATGAAGGCTCCGACCAGCAGCAGCAGGGTGGACCGGGGCAGGTGAAAGTTCGTGATCATGGCATCCACCAGCCGGAACGGGAAGCCCGGCATGATGTACAGGTCGCTGTCCCCGGCGGTCGCGGCGAGATCGGTCGATCTCGCCAGGTGCTCGAGGGTTCGCACGACGGTGGTCCCGACGGCGACGACCCGGCCGCCCGCACGCCGGGTGGCCATGATCGCCTCGAGTGTGGCATCGGGAACGTGGTAGCGTTCGGCGTGCATGACGTGGTCGCGCACGTCCTCGACCGAGACGGGCCTGAAGGTTCCCGGTCCGACGTGCAGGGTGACCGCGGCACGCGAGACGCCCCGGGCCTCGAGGGTGGCGAGCAGGTCGGGCGTGAAATGAAGCCCGGCCGTCGGAGCCGCGATCGCCCCAGCTTCCCGGGCGTAGACCGTCTGGTAGCGTTCGGGGTCATGCGACCGCTCACGGATGTAGGGCGGCAGCGGGAGCTCCCCGTGACGCGCCAGCACGGCCTCGAACGAATCCCCTTCCCATGTGAGATGGAGGATGCGAGAGCCGTCTTCCTCGACCCCGACGACGGTGGCCCGGAAGTCGGACCCGAAGGTGAGTTTGGACCCGATCCGGATCTTGCGCCCCGGCCGCACCATCGCGAGCCACCGATCATCGGCCAGCGGACGCACGAGCAGGACCTCGGCCTGCCCTCCGGTCTCGCGCGTGGCATGCAAACGGGCCGGGATCACCCGCGTGTCATTGACGACGAGCAGGTCGCCGGGACGGAGGCGTTCCACGATGTCGTGGAAGACCAGGTGGTCGCGACGATCGGCGGCGACGTCCCAGGCGAAGAGGCGACTCTCGTCCCGACGATCGCTGGGTTGCTGGGCGATGAGGGACTCGTCGAGGGGGAAATCGAGTTCGGACAGCAGCATGATGGTGAGAAGAACCTCGGGGTCAGGGGGCGCGACGGTGCATTTCGCCGTAGATCTGGAGCGCCGCCAGGACGACGAGGATGGCCAGGTTCGCGAAATCGGCCCGCTTGAACGGGCGCATGCGGTGATGCACCCAGAAGGCCAGGATGAGCCCCACCCACTCGACGCCATAGAGCACCAGCCGGCGCTGGGCCTCCGGGGTGAAGGTCATGGCGTGTAGGTGCTCCCGGGAATGCTCGAGAGCTGGGCCGACGGGTAATAGTGGGCCAAGATCTGGAGGTGCGTGTAGCCGTTCGACGCGAGCGTCCTCGCGCCCCACTGGGACATGCCCAGACCGTGACCGTGTCCCCGTCCCGCGAACAGGAAGCGGGCCGGGACGCCGTGCGGATCGAATGAATCGGGTGCGACGGAGTACAGCGTGGAGTAGAGCCCGGCAGCCGTCCGGACGGCACCACCGGAGACGTCCCTGTGACCGGAGGTGCCCGTGACACGTACCTTCAGGACGCGCCCGGAATAGGACCGCTCGAGCACATCGACCCGCACGGGATCACCCACCTGCACCCCCTGGCGCGCAAGGCCCTCGCGGAGGCCTGCCCGCGAAACCTGCTTCTGCCACGAGTATCGCGGACTGGCCTGGTCATAGTCGGGAACGGGCTGCAGGTAGGGACGGGGTTCTCCCCAGATCGCCGCGCCCGAATCCGTGAAGCCACCCGAGCAGGAGTGAAAATAGGCGGCGATCACGCGTCCACCGTGCGTGAGCACCTGCCCGTGCGTCCCGTCCACGGCGGCATTG
Organism: bacterium; assembly: GCA_035285805.1. Classification (GTDB taxonomy): domain Bacteria; phylum Cyanobacteriota; class Sericytochromatia; order S15B-MN24; family UBA4093; genus JAYKJE01. The sequence goes on from JAYKJE010000024.1 coordinate 13,573, forward strand.
GAGGCCACGGTCTCGACGCTGGCCCCGGAATAGACCTGATTCTCCGTGTTCGGGCGGAGATCGAAGCCGCGAGACTGGAACTGCCCGAGCTTGGCGAGGGCATAGGTCCGGGCAGCTACCGCCTGGGCCTTGAGCGCCTCCAGGGGCCACCGGGGAGACATCTCGGCCGGGACGACCCCGTACAGATACGGTTCGAGGCCCACCTCGTTGACGACGGTGAGCGCCCGGCCTCTCGCCCGGATCTCGAGTGCGCCCCGGTACCAGTGCCCGGCGGCGAAAACGAGTCCGGTGCGACCGGTTTCGGATGGCGCCTCCAGCCTGAGGGGGGAGGCAAAAACCCCGATATCACGTCCACGAGAGGCCAGGACGACCCGCCCGTTCTCGGCCCGCAGGGCCCAGAGTTGCATGGCCCCGCTGCCCATGACCATGCGACCGGTCGCATCGAACCAGTTCCCGGGCACGGAGGTGGACACTTCCGCCCGGCGAACGCCTTCCTGGAGGCCAACCTTCACGGTCGGCTCCGTGGCCATGGTCTGGGCATAGCCGTCGGGAGCCACGATAACGAAGGAAAGGACGAGCCCCGCAAGGGGCCCGGCCCAGGATGTCGGGAAACGGGGTGAGGCGCGCACGACGGTCCAGCCGATCAGCCGGGCCATCCGAGGCGGTCGGGAGGCCAGAAGCGCACGACGGCTCGACCGATGATCTTGTCGACGGGCAAGAAGCCCCAGACGTGGCTGTCGAGCGAGTTGTTGCGGTTGTCCCCCATGACGAACACGTGACCGGCCGGGATGAGGATATCCGAGCCCTCGTGGAAATAGGCCACGGGGTTGTCGGGGTCGGGCAGGCGATAGACCGGTTCCTCGCGAATGTAAGGCTCCGACAGGGGCTTTCCGTTGCGGTAGACGACCCCGTCATCGACGGCAAGGCGATCGCCCGCCACGCCGATCACCCGCTTGATGAAGGCGTTATTGCCCAGATCGTGATGCGCGGCGAGCGAGGCCTCGTCAGGCGGCGTGAAGACCACGATGTCCCCGGCACGAGGCGGAGACAGGCGATAGGAAACCTTCTCGACGATGAGGCGATCGCCCACCAGCAGGGTGGGGAGCATCGACTCGGACGGGATGAAGCGAGCCTCGGCGATCGTGGCCCGGATGCCGAGGGCGACGACCAGCGCGAACGCGAAGGTTTCGACCGTCTCGCGAAGATGCGACTTGGGCCGCTGCTTGCGACGACGGTCGAGAAACTGGGAAGGGCGCCAGGAGAGTCGGGTCATCCAAGTCACTCCGGATCGGGACGTGATCCAGGAGTCTAGCACACCCGGCCCCGGAACCCCGTGATCCCGGACGCAGGAACCCGACTCCAGGGGCGGGTTTCAACCCCAGCCCAGCAACCAGACCCCGGAGGCAGCTGCCAGGACCAGCAGGCCCGCGGGGTGATGCCCGGGATCGTCCCCGACCCTGCGGGTCCCGAGCAGATAGACCAGGGCGGCCACGATGAAGGCCGGAGCCGGGATCCACCGACCGGGGGATTGTGGAACGAGCGCAGGGTGCGTGGCTGCCACGACCCCGGTCACGGTCAGGAAAGGCAGGGACCAGGCCACCATGCGGAAAGCGACCTCGGCAAGCCCTCCCCAGCTGGCCCCGAGGGTTCGCAATGTCCGACGGGACGTCACGGTCCGCGGGCTCCCGAAGATGGCCTGGATGGGCACGGCGGCCGCAGCAGCCAGAAGGAAGCCCGTTCCGGCCCAGGCCCCTGTGGCCCCGAGCAAGGTCCAGTCCGGAGGAAAGCCCACGGGGATGGGGGAGCCCCCCCCCAGCAGGATGAGCACCCCGGGGGCGAGGATGGCCGGGACGAGCGTCCAGAGACGGGAACCGAACTCGAGCGTGATCAGGGTGAGCACGAACTGCGGTCCCACCAGCACGAGGGCCCATGGCACCAGGGACCGGGCATGCGAGAAGGCGACCCCCTGCGCGGCGAGCGTGGCGAGCAACGCGAGGATCGAGCCGGGGACACAGAGCCGATCGAGATCCGAGGCTGGTCGGACGAGCTTGGCCCCCCAGAGCACGGCCACGGCGATCGCCGAGAGGGCGACGACATCCTGACAGGTATGCAAGAACTCTTCCGGTGACGTCACGACGCCCCCTTCCCGTCTACCGGTTCCGGCTGCCAGCCCGTCACCTCGAAGCAGCGTACGGGCTCCCGACGTCCGCTGAGCGGAACGTTGCCGAGGTCCCTGCCGCGAACCCGCGACCGGACGTACTCGAGGGTCGCCCCCGAGATGAGGGTCTGGCTGTGGAATTGCTTGTTGAGCGTCTCGAGGCGCGCGGCCATGTTCACCGTGTCCCCGATGACGGTCCGTTCCTGCCGATGTGCCGGCCCCACGTCGCCGACGATCGCTTCCCCCGTGGCGATCCCGATGCGGATGCGGAGGGGTTGCTGACCCCTCGCGAGCGCCTCATCCTGGACCCGACCGATCGCCTCGTGCATCGCGAGCGCACAGCGAACCGCCTGCTCGGCCCCTCGGACGGGATCCTCGAGGTTCCAGAATACCAGGATCGCATCCCCGATGTACTTGTCGACCACCCCACCATGTGCCTCCACGGACGCGACCATGACCTCGAGGTGGCGATTGAGGATGGCGAGAACCTCCCGCGCCGGGAGTTGCTCCGCAAGACGCGTGAACCCCTCCAGATCGGCGAAGAGCACGGAGACCACGGCCAGCAAGGCTTCCGCCCCTGCCGGTTCAGCAGGGGCGGAAGCGGATGGCGGACGCTTGCCGAAGAACCGCATACGCCCCTAGAAGCCGAGCCCCCAGGACACGCCGACCTGTCCGTTGCGGAACTCGGGATCGACCCCCACGCCGAGATCGATGTGCGTGAGGAAGAGATTGAGCCCCACGCCCGCGCCATACATCGGGTTGAAGCCTCCGAGACGGGCCCCGGCGCGGGCATACAGGAAGTTGAAGATGTTCCAGGCGAGACCGGCCTGCAAGGTGGGAGAAGCCATCTGCCTCGAGACCGGATTGCTGATGAAGTCCTGGCGCAGGTCACCCATGAGGGTGAAGCCCAGGGGCAACTGCAGGGCCGTTCCGAGGGACAGACCGAAGGGTTCGGTGTCCGTGAAGTTGATGTTGGACGTGGTCCCGGGCTGCAACTGGAACGAGCCACCTGTGAAGCCGAGTCGCTGGACGCTCTCGGTCCCGGGCCAGACGACGATCGGGTTGTAGGCCGCGAGGCCGACCGACCAGGCATCCGTCAGCAGGACATTGGCGCCCAGATCGAGACCGAATCCCACCGACCCTGCCGCCCGGGACTTCCAGTCGAGCGAGAGGACCTTCGAGTAATCGAGGTTGCTGAAGCTCGAGAACTGGCTCTGGAGATCGGCAAGCTTCGAGAGATCCCCCGACACGGCATCGAGGGCCGAATTCAGCGCACCGAACTGCGGCCCGAGGTCGACGTTGCCCGAGATGGAAAGGGTCCCTGGCGCCCCGACCTGAGGCTGGAAGGTGGCCGAGGTCCCGATCGGTGCCGTGATGGAACCGGGCGCGAGGAAGAGCTTGCCGCTTGCCCCGACCATCGCCCTGGCTCTGGGAAAGCCCGGGATCGGAAGCGGAACGGGCTGCGAGAGCGACACCGCGGTGGTCGAGTAAGCACGGTTCGCCACCGAGAGCGAGATGGACTTGGCCGTGTTGCCGTTCGCATCCTTCTTGGTGAAGACCCCGAGCCCCGACTCGCTGGTGAGGGTGGATCGGATGGCGTTGATCTTCTCCCCGACGGCCCCGACCGACAGCGTGTTGCTGTTGAGCACGTCCTGCAGGGCCCCGATGTCAGCCGTGAGTTGCTTGTCGAGGGCCGGTAAGTTGGTGACGGCCTTAAAGACGTCGGGAGCTCCGAGCGTCACGTCGGCCGAACCATCGACCCAGCTCCGCACTCCGAGGGCCCCCCAGGCCAGCTTGGCTCTGGGCGCAGGCCCGGTCTTGCTGGCCGGGGCCTCGACGGGATCGGTGACGCCGAAGAACGACGGCATGGGCAACTTGAAGCCCAGCAACCCCGTCCGCAGACCCAGGCTCAGCGTGAGGCCCTGGGAATTGATCTGATCGAGGGCCGCGGGATACTGCGGAATGGCATCCAGGGCCTTTTGCAGAGCGTCCGGTTTCGAGGCCGCTTCCTGGCCAGCGCCCAGGTATCCCCCGAGCGCACTGAAGTAGCCTGCGACTTCCTGCGCATTGCTGACCCCGACCGCGTTGGTTCCCAGACCGAATCCGAGGTTGGGCCCCAGGTACAGCCAGCCGCGCTGCTGACCGACGAGGGCGGGATTCAGCTGGGTGCCGTTGACGTCCGAGTTGGCAAACGACGAGTAGTAGCCGCCGAGCGACATCGCGAGCGGATCGAGCGGTTCAAGCGCGAGGGCAGGGGTGGCAACCAGGGGGAGGCTCAGGGCCACGAGACCGAGCCAGGAGAGCGTGCGACGCATGCGGGTGTTTCCTCCGAGTCCGTGGGCGAGCATCACTGGATGAGCCAGTTGCCGAGAGCGGGCTTGCCGAAGCCGACGTTGATCGCGTCCTGGTCAGCCGCGATGGGCAACACGAGGACGGCATAGGCCTTGCCGGCCTCGAGCGGAGCAATCCCGTCGTCTTTGGCATCGAAGCGGCCCTTGCCGTCAGCCTGTTTCAGGGCCGTCATGACGTCGTCCGAGAAGGACGTGAGGTCCGATTTCGAGCCGTAGGCGATCGAGTAGACCCCGTCCGCCAGATGCTTCGGCCCGTCGATGAACGCCGTGTACACCGGAGTACCTGCCGCATCCGCATCACCGGTCCCGGTGAGACCGGGGAGCACGTTGACGCTCACGAGGAAACCCGCAGGAGACCCTCCGGCGGTCCAGGACACGGTCGGCTGCTTCTCGCTCGTGGGCGTCACGGCCTGCGTGGACACCGGCACAGGCGCCGTCAGGTTCGGCGATTGCAAGGTGGCCACATTGGCCGTCGTGATGATGCGCGTCTTGTCCGCGCCCCCGAACTTGCCGACGTAGGTGTAGGTCTGCCCTGGCTGAACGTCCGTATCGGTATCGGTCACGCTGCTCAGGTTGAAGTTGCTCTTGGTCCCCACGCCCCCACCGGTCCTCTGCAGGGAGGACGGGGCCGCACCCCAGACGAGGATCACCGTGGAGACGGCCCCGGCCCCGACCGTGTCGGCCAGGGTGACGCTGCGCGCCAGGAAAGGGGTCACGCCCCCCGAGGTGAGCGACTGGGCCTTGTTGATCGCCAGGCAACCGGATAGCGTCGCGGCCACGAGGGCGAGAGGTAGAAACTTGCGCAAGATGAATGGTCCTCCTCGCAGGACGAACTCCGAACTACGGTGGCATCGGCAAATCACCCATGCCCGGGTGGCCACTCTTATACACCCTGAACGTTGAAATGTCGCCATGGACAATCCGTGAACGGGATTGGTACGATGCGGGCGCGTCCGGGCCGGTCCCGGACCGCTCCCCGATCCGCTCCACCATGCCGGAGGTCTTCGTGAGCACCGTTTCCCCAGGACTCCTCGACTCCATCGAATCGACCCTCATCTCGGCCGAGCAGATCCGGGATCGGGTGGCGGAACTGGGGCGCCAGATCACGCAGGACTATCACGGGAAGGATCTGCTCGTGATCGGCGTGCTCAAGGGCGTGGCCATCTTCTTCGGTGACATCCTCCGTCAGATCGAGATTCCCTGTGACATCGACCTGATGGCCATCTCGAGCTACGGCGCCTCGACGCGTTCGAGCGGCGTGGTGCGCATCCTCAAGGACCTCGAAGAGACCATCACCGGACGCCACGTCCTGGTGGTCGAGGACATCATCGACACCGGTCTCACGCTCAGCTACCTCATCCGGATGCTCAAGGAACGGCGCCCGGCCTCGGTCGAGGTGTGCACGCTGCTGGACAAGCCCGCTCGACGCCTCGTGGACACCCAGGCGAAGTACGTGGGCTTCACCATCCCGGACAAGTTCGTCGTCGGGTACGGCATGGACTACAACCAGAAGTTCCGCAACGTGCCGTTCCTCGGCATCCTGAAGCCCGAAGTCTACGCCAAGTGATTCCCGGACCCCGGTCTGCCCCTCCGGCCGCGCGCATGTTATAGTGAATCTGGAAAGGCACTGGACGGTTCACCGTCACGTACCGAGAGAGAGGGCCTTGGCCCCCTCTCTCGTATCGCTATCAGGGGGGGGTCGTGTCTCGCATCGCCGATACCGTCAAGGAACTCTGCACGCCGATCGCGACCGAACTCGGTCTTGAGCTGGTCGAAGTGGAATACGTCCGCGAAGGTGCCCGGTGGGTGCTGCGGGTGACCATCGACTCGGAGAGCGGCATCTCGCATGCCGAGTGCGAATCGGTGAGCCGGAAGCTCGACGAGGCCCTCGACCGGGCCGACCCGATCCCCGGTGCCTACGATCTCGAGGTGACCTCGCCCGGGGCAGAACGCCCCCTGCGCACGGACCGGGACTTCGACCGGTTCCAGGGCCGCCTCGTCCTCGTGAAGACCTTTGCGCCCGTCAAGGGCAAGAAGGAGTGGACGGGACACCTGATCGACCGCGTCGAAGGCGTGGTGCGGATCCGGGCGGGCGAGAAGGAGCTGTCCTTCACCCCCGACCAGGTGTCGCTCGTGAGATTGACCGTCGATTTCCGTCGCCACGGTCTCGACGACCAGAGGGAGCTTCAGCAGGATGAAGATTGACAAGGAACTCTTCAAGCAGATGCAGCGTGAGCGGGGGGTGACCACCGAGGTGCTGCAGGAAGCTCTGGAGGCGGGGATGCTCTCGGCGTACAAGAAGACGTCGAACCCCAGACCCAACACCATCGCGCGTCTCGACCTCGAGACGGGTGAGTTTCACATTCTCGACCTCCGCGAGGTCGTCGAGGAGGTCGAGGATCCCGACAGCCAGATGCCGCTGTCGGAAGCCAAGGAACTTCTCGACGAGGCCGAGGTCGGTCAGGTGCTGGAGATCGACGTCACGCCGGACCCCAGCGAACTGGGCCGCCTCGCCGCCCAGATGATGAAACAGGTGCTGAACCAGCGCCTGCGCGAGGCCGAACGCAAGAGCGTCCTCGACCAGTTCAAGGGCAAGGAAGGCGAGACGATCATCGGCACCGTCCAGCGGGCCGAGGGACGCAACATCATCGTCAACTTCGGCAAGGTCGAGGGCATCGTCCCCGGTTCCGAGCAGGTGCCGGGCGAGCAGTTCCGTCCCGGCGACCGCATCAAGGTCTTCCTGATCGAGGTGCGTGAGACCACCCGGGGCATGCAGCTGCTGGTGAGCCGCGCCCATCCCGGGCTCGTGCGGGAACTCTTCGAACTCGAGATTCCCGAGATCATGGATGGCACCGTCACCATCGAGGCGATCGCCCGGGAGGCCGGCTTCCGGACCAAGATCGCCGTCCGCTCCCGCGACGGCTCGGTCGACCCCGTCGGAGCCTGTGTGGGCGCCCGCGGAGGCCGTATCCAGGGCATCGTGAGTGAGCTGCGTAACGAGAAGATCGACATCATCCGCTGGTCGGAAGATCCCACGACCTTCATCGCGAACTCACTCTCTCCGGCCAAGGTCGTTTCGGTCAGCGTATCCGGTCTCGAACGGACAGCCCGGGTCGTGGTGCCGGACAACATGCTCTCGCTCGCGATCGGCCGCGAAGGCCAGAACGTGCGGCTCGCCGCCCGTCTCACCGGCTACAAGATCGACATCAAGAGCGAGAGTCAGCAGCGCGAGATCAACGCCCAAGCCCTCGAGGTCGCGATGGGTGAGATCGAGCACCGCAATCTCGACCACGAGGGTGAGGAAATCCAGCCCGCCACCGCGGACGTTCAGGCCTGAGCGTCCGGGTGAGTGAGCAAGCAGGGGGGCCCCTGAGACGGTGTGTCAGTTGTCGCCAGATGGCATCAAGGATAGAATTGATCCGACTGGTACGCCAGCTGAACGGTGAAGTGGTCCTGGATCCGACGTGTCGGATCCAGGGACGAGGTGCCTACGTCCATCGGGACCCCTCCTGCGTGTCGAGCGCGATCCAGCGCAAGCTGCTGGATCGAGCCCTGAAAAGGGCCGTGCCGGGTGCGGTCGTCGAGCACCTGCTCCCTGGGGGCAAGAAGCCCTGATCCGGAGCGCGACGACCGGGAAGGCTGGCTAGGAGGATACATGACAGCGAAGCGGGTACACGAACTGGCCAAGGAGCTCAACCTCCAGCCGAAGGAGATGGTCACCCTTCTCCATGACCTGGGATTCCACGAGGTCAAGAACAATTTCAATACCGTGACGCCTGCCATGGAGAAGGCTGCAGCCGAGAAAGTGCTGGGTACGAGCAAGCCTGCCGCCCCGGCCAAACCTCGCGTGGCCATCCACCGGCCGGCTCCCCCCCCCCGTCCGGCAGAGCCCGCACCTGTGTCCACCGAGACGGCTCCGGCACCTGCCGCGCCAGCACCGGCAGCCACGGCGGCCGCCCCCGGTCTGCCCGGAACCCCACCGGCGCCCCCGGCGCCGCCCGCACCGCCGCTTCGCCCTGCCCAGATCGCGGCGCAGTCGCATCGCAGCGCCCCGCAGCACCGGCCAACGCCTTCCCATCCTCCGCGGCAGGCACAGTCGCACCAGGGTCCAGCCCGGCCATCGATTGCCCCTCCTCTGGCACCTGCGTCCTACGAACGTGGCCCCGTGCCGCAGTACCGCGCGCCACGGCCCCCGCAGAGTTCGGTACCGGCCACGCCATCGGCCCCCGCTGCGCCTCCTTCGGCTCCCGTCGCAGGTCCGGGCCCAGGAATGGCGCGCCCGCCGGCTCCCGGCGCACCTGCACGCCCCCGTGCTCCGATGCCGGCGCGTCCCGGCGTGGGCGGCCCCGGCCGGCCGCCAGCCCCCCAGGGTGGCGCCCCGGGTGCAGCTCCCGCCCAGCCTGGCTCGGCAGGACCGCGTCCCGGCCACGGCGCGAACGGTCGTCGTGAAGCCTGGAAAGACAAGGAGCGGGAGAACACCCAGAAGCTCATGCTGGATGGCGGAAAGCGCGGTAAGCGCGGACGGCCGCGGCGTCGCGAGGACGAGGAACCCGTGAACGAGGCTCTGGCCACCAAGCACATCAAGCTCGCCGGCTCGATCACGGTCAAGGATCTGGCCGACAAGATGGGTGTACGCGAGACCGAGATCATCAAGCGGCTCTTCATGAAGGGCATCATGGCGACCATCAACCAGTCGCTGGAGCTCGAGACGGCCGAGATGATCGCGACGGAACTCGAATACACCGTCGAACTCGTGAACCCCAACGACGAGGAAGTCGCCGTCGAGACCGAGACCGAGAATCCTGCGGACCTGCGGTCACGCCCGCCGGTCGTGACCATCATGGGTCACGTCGACCACGGGAAAACCTCGTTGCTCGACGCCATCCGCAAGACCAACGTCACGGCGGGTGAGGCCGGCGGTATCACGCAACATATCGGTGCTTATCAGGTCAAGATCAACGACCAGTGGATCACCTTCCTCGACACGCCGGGCCACGAGGCCTTCACGGCGATGCGTGCCCGCGGTGCGAAGGCGACGGACGTGGCCATCCTCGTGGTGGCGGCCGATGACGGCGTGAAGCCCCAGACGATCGAGGCCATCAGCCACGCCAAGGAAGCCGGCGTCCAGATCATGGTCGCTATCAACAAGATCGACAAACCGGGTGCGAATCCCGACCAGGTGAAGCAGCAGCTCACCGAATTCGGCCTGGTTCCCGAAGAGTGGGGTGGCCAGACGGTCATGTGTCCGGTCTCGGCCAAGCAAAAGCTCGGTCTCGACAACCTCCTCGAGATGATCCTCCTCGTGTCCGAGGTGCTCGAACTCAAGGCCAACCCCAGGCGTCAGGCCAAGGGACTCATCATTGAGGCCCAGCTCGACAAGGGCATGGGTCCGGTCGCCACGGTACTCGTCCAGAGCGGTACCCTCCGCGTCGGCGACAACTTCGTGGTCGGGTCGATTGCCGGCAAGGTCCGTGCGCTCATCAACGACCACGGCCGTCGGGTCAAGGAAGCCGGCCCTGCGATGCCCGTCGAGGTGCTCGGCATGCCGGCCGTTCCGACCGCCGGTGACCTGTTCGCCGTGGTCGACGACGAGAAGACCGCCAAGAGCATCGCGGCGCAACGAGCAGACTACGAGCGGACTCAGCGTCTCCAGACGCAGCGCCACATCTCGCTCACGGACGTCTACAGCCGGATCCAGGAAGGCAAGATCAAGGATCTCAAGGTCATCCTGAAGTCCGACGTGAAGGGTTCCGCCGAGGCACTCGAAAGTTCGCTTTCCAAGATCACAGCCAAGGATGGCGACATCCAGATCCGGATCATTCACTCGGGTACGGGTGATGTCTCGGAAGCCGACGTCATGCTGGCTGCTGCCTCGGACGCCATCGTCATCGCCTTCAACGTGAAGGCCGACGATCGTGCCCGCAGCCGCGCCAGCGCCGATGGCGTGGACATTCGCGAGTACAACATCATCTACAAGATCCTCGAGGACATGGAAGCGGCCCTGAAGGGCATGCTCGAGCCGGAATTCGAGGAAGTCTTCCTTGGCCGCGCCGAGATCCTGCAGACCTTCAAGATCGGCAAGACCGAGATGATCGCCGGCTGTCAGGTCCGCGAGGGCAAGGCCATCCGCAACGCGATCGCCAAGATCGTCCGCGGCGGCAAGGAAGTCTACAAGGGCAAGCTCTCGGGGCTCAAGCGGTTCAAGGACGACGTCAAGGAAGTGGCCACTGGTTACGAGTGCGGCATGTCGTTCGACGACTACAACACGCTCGAGGTGGGTGACATGATCGAGCTGTACCAGCTGCAGGCCAAGGCCTGACGACGGCCCGGATGGGGAGACGATCATGAGCCAGGCCCGCGCGGGTCGTGTCGGAGAGGCCATCAAAGAGGTGGTTTCCGAGACCGTCAGACGCCTCAAGGATAGCCGGATCACGGCCCTCGTCTCCGTCACGGACGTCGAGGTTTCCCGGGATCTGCGACACGCCAAAGTTTTCGTCTCGCTCTATGGCGAGCAGGAAGACGTGACGCAGACCCTGGAAGGTCTGCAGTCCGCGATCAAGTTCATCCGAGGCGAGGTGGCCCGCACGCTTCAGTTGCGGACCGCCCCGACCCTGCAGATCGTCCAGGACCCCTCACTCTCCCATGGCGCGCACATCCATGCGCTGCTCTCTCAGCTGAAGCAGGAGCGCGAAGAACCCGAATCTCCTGCTGCGGGCGAGGATGCATGAGCGACCTTCAGGTGACGGGACTCGAGATCCTGCGCTCCGAGAGCCCCCGTCGCTGGGTCGTCGCTTCCCACATGAATCCGGATGGCGACACCCTCGGCTCGGCGATCGCCATGAAGATCCTTCTCAGGTATCTCGGACACGAGGTCCTGCACGTCTGTCCCGATCCCGTACCACGTTCCCTGGCCTTCCTGCCGGGCGCCGACGAGGTCGTCCAGATGATTCCCGAGGACTGGCAACGTGAAGCCGGGGTCGTGACGCTCGATGCGGCCGATCTCGGCCGGTTCGGCCCCCTGAGCGCCCAGCTCGGTGCGATGCATCCGCTGGTCGACGTCGATCACCACATCTCCAACCCGCTCTTCGGGGACGTCAACGTGGTCCTGACGGATGCAGCGGCGACGGGCGAGGTCGTGTACCGCTTGTTTCGCCACTTCGAGGTACCCGTCGATTCCGAGGCGGCACACGGGATGTACGTGGCCCTCGTGACGGACACCGGTCGCTTCGCCTACGAGGCCACCCATGTCGGCTCGCACGAGATGGCGGCCGAGCTCCTTCGGGCGGGTGTGCAGCCCGGCCACGTCTACCGCATGCTCTACGAGCGTGTGGAACTGGCAGAGGTGCGCATCCGGGGGCTGGCCATGCAGGGCATGCAGCTGAGCCCGTGCGGACGCGTGGCCTGGACCTCCATCTCGCAGGACATGCTCGCAGGAGTCGGCGCGCGCGAAGAGCATACCGAGGGACTCGTCGAGACGCTGCGGACGATCGAGGGCGTCGAGGTCTCCATCATGGTGCGCGAGACTGCCCGTGGCACCCTCAAGGCCAGCCTGCGTTCGAAGCAGTTCGTCGACGTGGCGGCACTCGCGGCACGTTTCCAGGGCGGGGGACATCGTCGGGCTGCAGGCTGCACCCTGACGGGCAACCTCGACCAGGCGGCTGGAGGACTCGTTGCGGCCGCGCTGGAAGCTCTCTCGGCTCTTGAACCCCTCCGTGCCTGACGGTTTCCTGTCGATCCTGAAGCCCCCCGGCATGACCAGCCATGACGTGGTCGCCTTCCTCCGTCGGAAGCTGGGCACGCGCCGGATCGGGCACGCCGGTACCCTCGATCCTCCCGCGTGTGGTGTGCTGCCCGTGGCCGTGGGGCGGGCGACCCGGCTCATTCCGTACCTGGCCGCGGACAAGGAATACGTGGCCGAGATCGTTTTCGGCCGCTCGACCTCGACGGGGGATGCCGAGGGAATGGTGCGGGAGTCCCGTGACGTCTCGGTGTCTCGCGAGATGCTCGAAGCCGTGCTGCCCCGCTTTCTGGGGGAGATCCAGCAGCGTGTCCCCATGGTCTCGGCCGTACACGTGGGCGGCAAGCGCCTGCACGAACTGGCCCGGGAAGGAATCGAGATCGTCGATCGCCCGGTCCGGACCGTCACGATCCATGACCTCGAGTTGCAACGGTTCACGCCAGGCTCGCAACCCCTCGCCCTCCTGCGCGTCGCATGCTCGCCCGGAACCTACATCCGGACCCTGGCCGAGGATCTGGGCGAAGCACTCGGCGTTCCCGCCTCGCTGACGTTCCTGCTGCGGACTCGCTCTTCCGGGATCGGGCTAGAGGCCAGCGTACGGCTCGAAGACGAACCCCTCTGGCTGAGCTGGAACGAGGCCCTCGGACATCTCGACCTCCATGAGGCCACGGAAGACGAGTTCCGCGCCGTCGGTCATGGCAAGGCCCTCGAGGCGCGCCAGCCGCGACCGGAAGGCATACAGGTCAGGATCCAGCAAGGCAACCGCATGCTGGCCATCGCCGAACAGCACGGCATGGCGCTGCGGATGCGCACGGTGCTGCTCACCGGCGACGACTGATCCCGGTCGAACTCCGGACGCTCCTCAGACGATCAGCGCCCGCAACTTGACGGAGTTCTCGATGACGAAATGCTGGCGGTCGACCGTGAGGAGCTGACGCTCCTGGTACTCGGTCATGATGCGCGTGAAGGTTTCCCGGCTGGTCCCCGTGATGTTGGCCATCTCCTGCCGGGTCATCCGCGTCGTGAAGCGCGGCTTCCCCTCGGGGGTCCGTTCGCCCGACTCGTCGGCCAGGTGCAGCATCAGCCGGGCCACGCGACCCGGGGCAGACAGGAAAGCCAGGCTCTCCACGTGGGCATCCGTGGCCCGCAGCCGGCGGGTGAGCACCACCAGCAGCTTGTGCACGATGTCCGGCACCTCCCGGAGCAGGTTGCCGAAATCTTCCCGGGGCAGGGTCAAGACCTCGCTGTCCTCGACGGCCACGGCGCTCGCGCTGCGCGGCTTCCCGTCGATCAGGGACATCTCCCCGAGCAGGTCCTGGGGCCCGAGGATTCCGAGGATGTGCTCGCGGCCATCCCCCGAGTTGACGACGATCTTGATCTTGCCCCGGATGAGGACGTAGCAGGCATTCCCGGGATCCTCTTCGTAGAACAGGATCGAGCCCTTGGGCACGGGACGCTTGCGGCAGATGGCGGCCACGGCCTCGAGTTCGCCGGCCTCCAGGTCGGCGAAGAGGTGGGTGGTGCCGAGAAAGGTCGCGACGGACGACGGCATGTCAGGGTCCCCGCCGCAGAGAGATCCGCGGATCGTAGTGATGCAGGGTATCGAGGCGCTTCCAGAGCGCCAGGGCGGTGTCGTCGTAGTCTTGGGGCAGGACGATCACGGCTCGCATGTACAGGTCCCCGGAGCCTTCCTCTCCGGGACGCGGGAGTCCCTTGCCCCTCAGCCGGAACGTCCGACCGGTCTGGGTTCGCGGCGGCACCTTGAGCTTCACCGCCCCCGAGAGCGTGGGAACCTCGATCTCGGCACCTTCGATCGCCTCGAGGAAGCTGATGGGCAGGTCGATGCGCAGATCGGCCTCGGAGCGCTCGAAGAGCGCATGCTCGAGCACCTCGACGCGGACCAGCAGGTCCCCTGCCCGGACGGTAGCCCCGTCCGCGATGCCGGCCGGAATCTTGACCCGGATTCGCTTTCCGGTCCGGGGATGAGTCACCTCGCGACTCGTGCCGGCATGAACCTCTTCGAGGGTGAGTTGCAGGAGGGGCACCTCGTCGGCAGTCGCGGTGGCGCGGCCGCGGGCTCCGGTGTCGGCGCCGGGTGCCTGTCGCGGAGTGGAGCCGAAGGTCCCCTCGAGAATATCCTCGAAGATGCCACCCGCGAAGCCCCCGAAGCCCCCGAAGGAGCCGTCCTGACCGAAGGGGCTCCAGCGCGTGGTGCGAGAGAACGGCCATCCCCCCGGCGACGTGGCACCGCCGGCCCCCCCGCGTGCCGAACGGGTCTGACGCATCGCATCGTACTCGGCACGGCTGCGTGGATCGCTCAGGGTCTCGTAGGCGGCCGTGATTTCCTTGAATCGTGCTTCGGCAGCTTCTTTTTCGGCCCCCTGGACACGGTCCGGGTGCGTTTCGCGAGCGAGCTTGCGGTACGCCTTCTTGAGGGTGTCGTCGCTTGCGCCGGGCTCGACACCGAGCAACTGATAGAGGTCGCGTGAGGACATGAAGGGAATCACCCGGTCAGGAGGAAAGGTTGCCTGGACGACCCTTGGAAAAAGAAAACCGGACCCCCGACCGACGCGCGCAGGCTTGGCCACGGCGCCCGCGCCATCCGCTTACCGCTGCTCCCTTCCGGGCCTGACGGGGTTCACGGGGCCACGTCGCGTGGGACCCACGCGCGCCAGCCGGAGATCCGGGAGACGATCATACCAGAATCACGTGCGCGTGTCCTGGCTCCGGGATCGTCGTGAAGGCTATAATACGCGGATGCAGGTCATCACCCGGAGGCATCGCATGAACCGCGTTCCCGCCATCGTCCTGGCCAGCACGCTGACCGTCCTGGCCAGCCTGGCCATCCCGTCCCCCTCCCCTGCGGCCCGCAGCTTCGGTCCCGACTCCATCGCGGACCTGGCCGAGAAGGCCGCCCCGGCCGTGGTCAACATCGACACCGTGACGCGTCGTCAAGGTGCGATGACCGAGTTCGATCCGTTCTTCGAGTTCTTCGGCATTCCCGGCAACACCCAGCCCCGACGCCCGAGCGAGCAGCGCGGTGTGGGCTCCGGCTTCGTGCTCGACGCCAGCGGGCTGGTCGTCACGAACCACCACGTCATCACCGGATCCTCGGGGATCAAGGTGACGTTGCAGGATGGCCGGAGCTTCGAGGCGAAGGTGGTCGGCCAGGATCCCTCCTCGGATCTGGCCCTCCTCAAGATCAAGGCCTCGGGACTGCCGACCCTCCGGCTCGCCGAGGCGGGACGTGTCCGCGTCGGGGAATGGGTCGTGGCCATCGGCAGTCCTCTGGGGCTCTCGACCACGGTCACGGCCGGAATCGTCAGCGCCCTCAACCGGGACGTGGCGATCAACGAACGGGTGGCCTTCATCCAGACCGATGCGCCGATCAACCCGGGGAACTCGGGGGGCCCGCTTCTCAACCTCGAGGGGGAAGTCATCGGGGTCAACACGGCGATCGCCGCCCGGGCCCAGGGGATCGGGTTCGCGATCCCCGTCGAGACCGTCCAGTCCGTCACGCAGCAACTCCGGACGACCGGACGCGTGGAACGCCCCTGGCTCGGGGTCATGATCGAGCAACTCACCCCGGAGCGGGCACGGCAGCTGTTCGTCAAGACGGACCCGGGCGTCCTGGTCCGCGAGGTTTCGGAAGACAGTCCGGCCGGCAAGGCCGGGGTTCTGGACGGGGACGTCATCCTGCAACTCGACGGGAAGCCCGTGCAGACGCCCTCGCAGCTGATCCAGGCCGTGGCCCGGCGCCGCGTGAAGGAAGTCGTGCGGCTGCTCGTCAGTCGCGAAGGCCAGCGCAAGGAATTCAGCGTCACCCTCGGTGCCGCCCCTGCACCGCGCCCGGAGCCCCGGGAAGGCGCCGCCGATGAGCCCGGCAACGACGGCGGCCGATGACCGAGTCTGCCGAGCCTTTCTCGAAGCGCTTCGAGGACTTCGTCTCGCGCCATCCCACCTACGAGCCCCGTCCGGGCCAGGTGCGGATGGCCGAGACCATCCATGCGGCCCTTGAAGGAGGCGCGCATGCGGTCATCGAGGCGGGGACGGGCAGCGGCAAGAGCTTCGGCTATCTGATCCCCCTCCTCGAGGGAGGCGAGGGACCGTTCGTGGTCTCGACGGGCACGATCGCGCTCCAGGAGCAGCTCCTCCAGAAAGACATCCCCTTCGTGCAAGAGGCCTCGGGGCGCGAGTGGCACGTCGCGCTGGCCAAGGGGCGGCACAATTACCTCTGCAAGCAGAAGTTCTGGGAGGCCGATCGCCGGGTGGGCCCGCTCGACCCGCTCCGCGAGGAACTCGACCGGCTCAAGGCCTACCTGCCCCACTGGGACGGTGACCTCGCGACCATGCCCTGGGTCCCCTCCGACCGTCTGTGGGACGAGGTCCACTCGGACGCGGATGATTGCCTGGGAGCCCGCTGCGAGTTCTACGAGCAATCGCCCCAGAAGCTGGCCCGACAGCGGACGGCTTCGGCAGACCTCGTCGTCGCGAATCATGCCCTCTACTTCGCGGATCTCGCGAGCGGCGGGGGCATCTTGCCCTCGCATCGGGCCGTGGTGTTCGACGAGGCTCACCACGTCCCGCTGGCCGCAACCCGGTCGCTGACGGCGAGCATCGGTCGCTACAGCAACACCAAGCTGCTGCAGAAGATCCGACGACGGATCGGCATGATTCCCGACGAGGTGGCCTTTTCGCTCATCGACCTGGAACACCGGCTGCTCGACTGGGTGATGCAGATCGATCGCCCGCAGGCCCGGCTGTACCCGGATGCCACCTTCATCGAGATCGTCGAGGGGATCCTCGAGCAGCTGCGCCTGCTCAAGCTCTGGATGGAGCGCGACCCGGCCCTCGGTGCCGGTATCGACGATCCCGAGATCGCCCGCAAGGCCCCGCTGCACCGGGCGCGCCTGATGGTCCAGCTCGACAACCTCATCGCCCGCTGGGAATTCTTTGGCCAGGAGGCCGACGCCACGGTGAACGACCGTGTCAACTGGATCGAGCAGGATCGTGGTAGAGCAGCGTTCGAGTTCCGGAGTGCGCCCATCGACGTCGCGCCGGCCCTGCACCAGATGCTGTGGACCGAGCGGTCGAGCATCCACACCTCGGCGACGCTCGCGGTCCGGGGCGACTTCGAATATTATCGGCGCAAGATCGGGCTGGCCAAGGCCCAGGAGCTCGAACTGGCCAGCCCGTTCGACTACGAGACTCAGGCCACGCTCTACGTGCCACGGTACCTGCCGGAACCGAACGATCCGGATTTCACCGTGCACGCCCGGACGGCGATCCGCGAGATCCTCGAGGCCTCGCAGGGTCGCGCCTTCGTGCTCTTCACCTCCTACCGGGCGATGAATACGGCCCATGCCCAGATCGCGCCGACGCTGCCCTTTCCGGCCAAGCGCCAGGGAGAAGCCTCACGGGGTGCTCTCATCTCGTGGTTCCGAGAGACCCCGAACGCGGTGCTCTTCGCGACGAGTTCGTTCTGGGAGGGCGTGGACATCCCGGGCGAGGCGCTCAGCTGCGTGATCATCGACCGACTCCCGTTCTCGGTGCCGGACGACCCGATCGTGCAGGCGCATGTCGAGCGGTTGAAGTTGCAGGGGCGGGACTGGTTCCGGGAATACACGCTTCCGGAAGCGATCATCCGGTTGAAGCAGGGGTTCGGGCGGCTGATCCGGACCCGGGAAGACCGTGGCCTGGTGGCGATACTCGACAACCGCCTCTTCACGAAAGGCTACGGCCAGCAGATCCTGGCGGCCCTGCCGCGCTGTCCCCGGGTGCGCGACCTGTCGCAGGTCCGCTGGTGAGGTGAGGCGTCAACCTCGGCCGGTTCAGGGCGAGCTGATGAGATCGAGACCCACGGCGATCGCATCTTGCTCGCGCGCCGTGACCTTCTGACCGTAAGCGGGCTTCCAGGCCCAGGCCACGAGATCGGCACTGCGAGCGCGGACGAATTCCGGCCACGTCTGGGTCCGGACCTCGGCCGTGACATGATGCACGGGATCGACCATCGTCTTGAGGGGCAGGCGCTGGCAGGCAGCGAAGAGAGCGATGAGCGAGAGCGAGACGAACAGACGGGACATGCGGGTACTCCTCGAAAATGGGCTTCTGTCCATTCATCTGGCGTCAAGAGGCCGTTAATTCTTATGGCCGGGATAACATTGCGCCCAAGATACGTTAACACCCGCCTACCGGTGGGGCATGGTCCCACGGGGGCTCAGCTGACGCCGACCGCGATGGAGACCTGACCGACGGACTGGACCTTGAAGCTCGCGTGCACCTCGGCGTACGACAGTACGGCCAGGGTCGGGAAGTTGCGTTCCACGAGGTTCTTGACGTGCGGACGGATGACGGGGTTGGTCAGCAGGACGGGGTTGGATCCGCGTCCCGTCGCCTCCTGGTGGACGGAGGCAAGGCGGGCCAGGATGAGTTGCATGATCTGCGGATTGACGGCCGCCTGGGGGCCGGTGGGACTGCTGGTGATGGAGCTCTGGACGGTGTTCTCGACCCCGGGATCGAGCGTGATGACGTCGATCGTGCGCTCCTCGCCCGCGACGGAGGCACAGATCTGGCGCGACAGTTGCTGGCGGATCAGCTCGGTGAGCAGGAAGACGTCCTTGGTCATCTTGCCGAAGTCCGTGAGGCGCTCGAGGATGGTCGTGAGGTCTCGGATGCTGACGCCCTCGCGAAGGAGGCTCTGGAGGACCCGATGGACCTCGCTGAGGGCGAGGACCTCGGGGATGAGATCCTTGACGGTGACGGCAGCCTTCTGGCGCACGAGATCGAGCAGGCGCTGCAGGTCCTCGCGGTAGAGCAGCTCGTTGGCATGGGTCCGCACGGTGTGCTCGAGATGAGCCGTGAGCACGTTGGTCGGATCCTGGATGAGGTAGCCGAGCTGGGCGGCCCGCTGGGCCTCGGCCCCCGCGACCCAGACGGCAGGCTTGCCGAACGCAGGGTCCTGGGTGGCGAACCCGACCAGCTCCTGGCTGTTGTCGGTCGTGGCCTGGCGGATCGCGAGCATGTAGCCGACGAGCAGTTCACCCGAGGCGACGGTGTTGCCCTTGACGAGGATCTGGTACGAATTGGGCTCGAGGTTCAGGTTGTCCTTGAAGACGATCGGGGGCATGACGAAGCCCATGTCGAGAGCGATGTTCACGCGCATCGGGATGACGCGGTCCATCAGTTCGCCACCGAGTCCTGGATCGACGAGCGGCACGAGGTCGAGCCCCAGTTCGAGCGTGAGCGGCGGCACGCCCATCATCTTCATGACGTTGTCGGGGTTCTTGTAGTCCTCGTCGGCGTCGGGCTGGTAGTCATCGATGACGTCGTCGAGCGGAAGCCCACCCCCTCCGAGGTCGGAGGACGGCAGCTGGGGCATCATCTGACGCCGGAGGTGGACGAAGGCCGCACCGCCGAGCAACAGACCGATCGGGATGAAGAACTGCTTGGGGAAGCCGGGGACGAACGCCACGAGGAACGAGACGGCCCCGGCGATGCCCAGGGACTTGGGATTGGTGAAGACCTGGTTCTTGAGGTCGGCCGCGAGATTCTGGTCCGAGGCGGCTCGCGAGGAGACGAGACCCGCCGAGATGGAGATGAGGATACCGGGGATGAGCCCCACGAGGCCATCACCGACCGTGAGGATGGCGTACTTGGACAGCGCCGTCATGACGTCGATCTTCTTCATGAGGATCCCGATGAGGATCCCGCCCACGATGTTGACGACGATGAGGATGATCGAGGCGATGACGTCGCCCTTCACGAACTTGTTGGCACCATCCATCGAACCGAAGAAGTTGGCTTCCTGGACGATCTCCTCGCGGCGCTTCTTGGCCTGCGCGCCGTCGATGAGCCCCGAAGCGAGATCCGCATCGATCGACATCTGCTTACCGGGCATGGCGTCGAGGGTGAAGCGTGCCGCCACCTCGGCGATGCGCTTGGCGCCCTCGGTGATGACGATGAAGTTCACGATGATGAGGATGATGAAGATGATGATGCCGACGATGTAGTTGCCGCCCATGACGAACTCGGCCATGGTCTCGATGACGTGGCCGGCCTCGCCATTCAGGAGGATGGACCGGGAGGTGGCGACGGACAGGGCCAGGCGGTACAGGGCCGTGAGCAGGAGCAACGAGGGGAACGAGGCGAATTCGAGCGGGCGGACGATGTACAGGGCGACGAACACGATCAGGATCGCCATGACGATGTTGATGACGATCAGGAAGTCGAGCATCCAGGTCGGCAGCGGGAGGAACAGGATCGCGAGGATCAGGATCATCACCGCAGCGATGATCAGGTCGCGTAAGGGAAGTCCTCCGCGAGGGGCTGCCGCTCCGACCAAGGGTCAGCCTCCCGGCGTCATCCGACGCCCACGCCGAGCTTGCGGCGCAGGTTCTGAGCAGCCATGCGAGCCGTCATGCTGGGCATGTTCGCACCCTGCTGGATACGGTTGAAGACCTCTTCCTGGACGCCGGCATCGAGATACTGGAGGATCTGCTCCGCGAAGCCGGGGTCGATGGCCGCGAGCACGCCAGCGATGGTGGCCGGACGCTCGCCCTCGAAGGCCGCTGCGACCTGGTCGGGGCTGGCCGAGTACATGAAGTCGAAGGTCCCACCGCCCCCCGACTGAGCCTGCGCCTGGTCCATGCCAGGATCGCCGGCATAACCTGGAGCCCCTCCGACCATCGAGGGATCGAACGCTCCGAGGTTGCCATAGCCGGGCGCCGTGAAACCACCTTGTCCCATCTCGAGCCCCGGAAGCCCCTGACCCAGCCCTGCGAGGGCCTGCGGATCGAAGCCGGGGAGAGCTTCGGCCTCGCCCCCGAGGGACGCGGATAGCGTGTCGAGCGGATTCGCATCGCGGCGACCGCGACGGATGGCAGCGATGATGAGGAACAGGGCGACCACGGCGGCGATGATGCCGTAGACGATACCCAGAGGCAACGCCTTGCCCTTGGCTGCCTTCTTGGCCTCGGTCTTCTCGCGATCGAGCTGGTCGCGGAGCTGGTCGGCGACCGTGGTATCGAAGTGGACGCGCTCCACCGTGACCTGGTCACGACGTGCGGCATCCGCGCCGGCCGCCGCGGCGACGATGAGGCGGATGCGATCGGCACTCTCGGGCTTGAGCGTGTCCGGCACCAGCACGGCGATCGAGAGACGTTTGACGTTGCCACTCGAGGGCTGGACGACCTGCGTTTCCTCGTTGAAGGCCGGTTGCTCGCGCAGGTTGCGCTTGGTGACCCCCCCGCCACCCGGGGCAGCGGGTACGGCCGGATAAAGCGGGACGTTGCCGGCCGTGCCAGGCACGCCACCCTCGTCGCCGGAGGTGGTCTCGGTGACCTCGGAGCGGTTCTCGGGAACGGTCTCGCCGTTGTTGGTCACAGGTGCCTTCAGCACGTTCCGCACCAGGCGCTTGTTGAAGTCGAGCTCGACGGATACGCGCACGACGGACTTGCCCTGACCGACGACGCGGTCGAGGAGAGTCGTGAGCTTCTGCTCGATCTCCTGCTCCTTCTGGCGCTGGAGGGACATCTGCATGTTGAGGACGCGGGAGATGGCCCGGTCTTCCTTGTTGCCGGCGTTCGTCTCGAGGCCCTGGGTCAGGAGGTTGCCGAGATCGTCGGTGATGGTCACGTTCTCGGTGATGAGGCCCGGGACGCTGCTCGCGATGAGGTGCGTGAGGCCGTCGACCTGAGAGGGGGTGAGGACCCGCTTGGGCTGCATCTTGATCATGACGGCGGCCGTGACGGGCTTCTTCTCGGTCTGGAAAAGGGTTTCCTCCGGCATCGTGACCATGGCCGCGGCATCCTCGACGCCGTCCACCTGCTTCACGAGACGCTTGATCTCGCCGTTCATGGCGCGCAGCAGCTTGACCTTCTTGTCGAAGTCGGTGGAGATGAAGTCGCTCTTGTCGAAGAGGCTGAAGCCCGGATCACCGTCCTTCGGAAGGCCGGCCGCGGCCAGCGAGACGCGCGCCTTGTCGGCCATTTCCTTGGGGACGGTGATGGCCGTGCCATCTTCGACGAGCTTGAAGGGAATCCGGTCTTCCTCGAGGCGGGCACCGGCCTCACCGGCGGCCTGCTGGGTCATGCGGCGGAAGAGGACGACGTCGTTCTTCTCGACGAGGGCGGCCTCCTGCTCGGGCTTCTTGCCACCGCCTCCGATCGCCATGCCGACCAGCAACGTGACGACGATGACGACCAGGGGGACGCCAGCGAGGATCGCGATACGGATGGGCGGTGGAAAGCGGTTGAGAAACTCGAACATGGCGGCGTGGTGCCCCTAGATCTGCATGTTCATCAGGGTCTGGTAGCCGGACGCGAGCTTGTTCGTGACGGCGGACATCAGGTGCAGCTGCGATTCGGCCTTGGCCTGCTCGATCATGACCTGGTGGGCATCGACCCCGGGCTTGCCCAGGGCGTAGTCGAGACCGAGCTGGACGGAACGCTCGTCCTGGTTACTGACCCCGTCGATGGCATCCCGGAGGAGGGTGGCAAAGTCCTTTCCTGCCGTCGAGTCGAGGGCCTGGCCGAACCCATCCAGCAGATTTTCGCCGAACTCGGGGAGATTTCCGTCGAGGTTGGGGAACTCGGCACCCGGAGCGACGGGGGAGCGCATGCCGCCCGAGAACATCGTCAGAGTCGGCTGGTTGACGAGCACGAAGAACCTCCTAGCGACCGATCTCGAGCGACTTGTTGATCATGTTCTTGGCCGCCTGGACGGTGGTGACGCTGGCGTCGTAGGCCCGCTGAACGGAGATCATGTCGACCATCTCGGTGACGACGTTGACGTTGGGCATGCGCACGAAGCCGTTGGCATCGGCATCCGGATGACCGGGCTTGTAGATGAGTTCGCCGGGCGAAGAATCGCGCACGACCCCGGTGACCTCGACGCCATGGCCCTGCCCCGTCTCGGAGTCGAGCAACTCCTGGAAAAGCGGAGACTGCCGCTGGTAGGGGCCGCCTTCGGCCGTGCGGGTGGTGCTCGAGTTCGCCATGTTGTTGGCGATCGTCTCGAGCCAGAAGCGGTTGGCACTCAGAGCACTGGCGCCCGTCTTGAAGACGTCCTGCAAGCTCATGGTTCGGAATCTCCTACTTCTGATCCGTGATGTACTTGAAGGTCCGGTACTGGGCGGCGATCTGCGTCGCGACCGTGTTGAAGCGCTCGTTGGCCTCGAGCAGGTGGCTCATCTCGGCCTCGAGCGAGGTCCCGTTCCCGTCGACGCGCATGGACTGGTTCTCGATCCGGTGGGTGGCCGGGGTGAACTGTTCGAGCGAGTCGTCGGGAGACTCCCCATCCGGCCCGAGGAGACCGGCCCAGGTGTTACCGGAGGCGTAAGAACCCGGAGGGGGAGGCGAATCGATGGCCTCGGCCAGTTCGGCCTCGAAGCTGACCTCGTGACGCTTGTAACCGGGAGTGTTGACGTTGGCCAGGTTCTCGGCCGTTGCCTGGAAACGCATGGACAGGGCGTCCATGGCGCGTTCGAGACCCCGGACCTCGCGACTGATCACGCTGGCACCTCCCTTGAATCGTTTGCATGGTGACACGGAGTCGCGACAGGATCGGTGCGCTTGGTAACAATTTCGGCCCGGACGCACGCGATCCCCGTAGATCTCATACCCAGGCGGGCGCTTGCGCAGGTTATCGAGGATTTAAATGTGTCGAGAACCACCCGAAAAACTCGGAAAAAGTACCGAGTGCCGCAGGCACGAGACGATCACGAGTGCCGAAGGCACGAGTCACCCTCCGACGCCGCAGGCGCGAGGAAGATGCGAGGGGCAAGCGAGCGGACCGCAGGTCCCGAGCAACGCCCCTCGGAAACCAGAGGTGACAGGCCCGGCGGAAGGGATTTGCGAGCGCGCCCACAGGCCGCGGGCCGAAGCGTACCCGGAGGTACGTGAGGCACGCGGCCGAGGACGCAAGCCGCAAAGCCCCCCGCCCGGCCTGTCACCAGGAGATGAAGTCGTCGAGGGATTTTTTCTTGCCCAACTTGTGGCGGAGCTGTTCGAGGGCACGCCTGTGAATGCGGCTGACCCAGGATTCGGAGAGACCGAGCTTCTGGCCGATCTCGTTGAAGGACATTTTCTGGAAGTAGTAGCAGCGCAGGGTGGTGCGTTCCTGGACGGGCAGGAGCTCGATCGTCAGTCGCAGGAGCTGCTGGAGCTCCTCGAGCTCCATCTCGTGCTGGATGCGGTCCGGAGCGCCGAGCTGGTTGAGAAGCGAGAATCCCTCCTCGCCATCGCCACCCGTGGGGGCATCGAGGGAGAGGATGTAGGAGTAGGTGAGCTGCTGGATCTGGTTGACCATGACGCCGGCGTCGGTCTCGGCCTGCTCGACTTCAGAGAGGCCCGATTCATCCTGCTCGGCCTGGGCCTGAGCCATGGCGGCCTGGACGCGCTGGCTCTTGGGAACGGTGGGGAGCTTGGGGAGGTTGTCGAGGATGGCGCCCTTGATGTAGTACGTGGCAAAAGTCTCGAACTTCACGCCTCTCTCGGGGTCAAATCGCTCACGCGCCACGAGGAGGCCCATGATGCCGTCGGCGACGAGGTCTTCGAGATCGTAGTGACGGGGAAGCTTGGTGGAGATGCGACGCGCGATCGCCCGGACCATCGGCAAGTACTGCTTGACCGCGGCGTCCTCCACTCCTCGCTTTCCACTCGTCGAGACAGGCTTCTTCAAGACCAACTCCGTCGTCCGTACAAGATCAAGGGCCTCGATGCCCCTCGTTCGCGGCCTGAGTGCCCTCGAGACTGCGCGAGAGCTGCTCCGTCAGCTGCTCGACCAGACGATTTCCCCCGGTGCTGGCGAATCGCTGACCGAGTGCCTGGTCGAGGAAGTCAAGAAACATGCCGGCCTGCTCACCCGAGAACAGCCCGCCCTCCTCGCCGGAATCTTCCGGACGCATCTGGGAAAAGACCTGGGCGTACAGGTAACTGGCAAAACTTTCGGCAACCTCCCTGGCTTGACTGGGTTGTTGTACCTCGTGAGCGCTCGAAGGTAACGGGCTGCCCATCGCGGGAAATCGTGGAAAGGACGAGATCGGTTCGAGGTTCATGCGATCTCCCTTCAGATCAGCTCGAGCTGGGCATTGAGGGCGCCTGCGGCCTTCACGGCCTGCAGGATGGAAATGAGTTCCCGGGGGGTGGTCCCCAGCGCGTTCAGGGCACGGACGAGTTGACCGAGCGTCGTCCCCGACTCGAGGACCACGGCCTTGGCCTTTTCCTCCTCCGCCGAGATCTGGGTCTCCGTGGTGGTGGTGGTTTCACCTGCCGACAGCGGATTGGGCTGGCTGACCGTCTGCTTGGTGTCCACCCTCACGATGAGCCCGCCCTGGCTGACGGCCACGGGAGCGATCCGCACCTGAGATCCCAGGATCACGGTACCGGTCCGCTCTTCGACGACGACCCGCGCGACGACGTCGGGCTGCACGGGCACCTGCTCGAGGCGGGCGATGAGGTCCACCAGGTTGTCCCGCATGGCCGAGTTGACATAGATGCGGATGGTACCGGCATCCATGGCCTGGGCAGTCCCCATGCCCCCCTGGTTGATGGATGAGGCCACGCGCGATGCCGTCACGAAATCGGGCTGGTTGAGGTTGAGCCTCAGGAAGCCGCTGGTGTCGAGCATGGTGACGGGGACCTCGCGCTGGACGATGCCCCCGTTCGGGATGCGCGCGACCAGGGTCTGGTTCTTGCGGATCTGCGCCCCCGAGGCCTCGACGCCATAGCCACCGGTCGAAAGGGCGCCTTCTGCCGTGGCGTAGACCTTGCCGTCGGGGCCTCGTAGTTCGGCCCCGATGAGGACGCCATCGGCGAGGCTCTTGGCATCCCCGATGCTCGCCACCGTCACGTCGATCTTCTGGCCAGGCTTGACGAAGGGAGGCAGGGTCGCACGCACGGCGACCACCGCGGAGTTCCGGACCTGGATCCGCTCCTGGTTGAGGTACACTCCCGAGTTGACGACGAGGTTGCGGAGGATCCGCTCGGTGAAACCCGTCGAGACCGAGTCCCCCGACTGCTTCAGTCCCACGACGAGACCGAGGCCCTCGATCTGGTTGTCCGTGGCGCCCTGGACGACCGCGATGTCCTTGAGCCGGATGGGGGCCCCCAGCCGGGCTCCTGCGGGCCCCTGAGCGTGCGCGGCCGGGATGAGTCCCATCTGGACGGTGGCGACGAGAAGCAGGCCGAGAATCACCCGCCACCTCGGCGGGTGGTATGGGAACCTGGAGGTGCGCGCGATGCCCATTTGCCAGACCTGCCAGTTTCAGAACAGGAAGTTGAGGAGACGGGAGAGGATGCCGGGCGTGGCCTTGGCCGAGGCAGTGCCAGCCCCCTTGAAGTCGAGCTTGAGATTGGCCACCTGGGTGGACGTGACCTGGTTCTGGATGTTGATGTCGAAGGGACGCACGACGCCGCTGAGGCGAACGGTGCTTTCCTCGTCGTTCACCCGCAGGTCCTTCGAGCCCTCGATGCGAAGCGTCCCATCAGGCAGGACCTCCTGGATGGTGGCCGTGATGAGCAGGTTGACGTTATCGGCACGCCGGGTGACGCCATCACCCTGAAACTCGATCTTGCCGTTGACGTCGATGGCCCCGGTATTGAAGCGGGGCAGGAGCGTCCCGAAGTTCCATCCGGCCTGGGTGCGAGAGGTCTTGGCCGTCTTGGTGTTGGCCCCGCTGCTGGCGACGAGGTTCTCGTTGACGATGACGGTGACGAGCCCCCCGGGACCGAGCCCGGATCGGCGATCGCCGAGCCGGTCTGACAGCAGGCCGGCGGCATCCTCGGTGTACAGGGAATCGGCCCGGGCCATCCCCGAAAGTCCCAGGGACATGGCCACGGCCACCATCCAGATGTGCGGCTTCACGGTGACACCTCCTGGTCCAGGCGGACTTCGACCTGATCCGGTCCCACGACCCGTGCCGTGAACTCGTGCCGCGACTCGGGATTGACGAGTCGCACCAGCTGCCCCAGTCGACCGTCCGTGACGACCCGGCCCTGCGTCAGGACGAGCAGGCCGCCACTGACGAGCTTGACCGACACCGTCCGACCGGACCGGACCAGGATCGGCAGGTCGAACATGTCCGGAGTGAGCACGCTTCCGGACGCGATCTCGCGCCGGGCGATCGCTCCCTCGAACGGTCCCGCATCCAGCACCGGGGCATCGAGATCGCGGTCGGCCACGAGATTCGCCCTGCGGCACATCGTGGTCGAGAAAACGGAGCCCTTCCGCAGCGGCGCGTTCATGACCAGCACCTCCCGACGCATCCCCACCTGGACCCGGGGAAAGAAGGTCCGCCGGACACCGCCCGCCTCCCAGACAAGCCTGGGGGAACACAGACCGGTGAGAGCACTCGCGCCCTCCAGTCGCAGACGGCCGCTTCCCCGCGAAGGCAGCGGCGATCCCAGCAAACGGGACAGGGGAGGCCCCTCCCATGTGACATCGACATCGGCGACGGGAACTTGATGACGCAGGGAGACGGCCTCCCGCACGACACGCAGCACCTCGCTCTCGTCCAGAGGGGGCGAGGCGGCTGCGAGCATGCTGAACGAGCCCAGGAGAACCGGGCCCAGGAGGCGCGTTGCGAAACCCATGATCACCGCTGCAGGTTGTTGGCCGTCTCCATCATCTTGTCCGAGACGGCGATCGCCTTGGAAGAGGTATCATACGCCTTCTGCGTGGCGATCATCATGACCATCTCACGCACCAGTTCGACATTCGAGGCCTCGAGGGCACCCTGACGCAGCTTGCCGAAGGGAGCCGTGGTCGGCTGTCCCTCGATCTCGTTGCCGGCTGCCGTGGTAGCAATGAGCAGGTTGTTGCCCATGGCCTGCAGCCCCCCCGGATTCGGAAAGCGGTACATCTGGATCTGCCCGATCTGGACCTGCTGATTCGTCTCGTTGGTTCCGAAGACGACACCATCTTGACGGACGACGATCCCGTTGAAGCCGTTGAGGTTCAAGGGGGGCTCGATCGGGTAACCACCCGACGTCACGAGTTGCCCCGTGCTGTCGAGCTTGAACGAGCCGTCCCGGGTGTACGCAGGGATCCCGTTATTGATGGTGACCTTGAAGAAGCCCTCTCCATCGATCGCGAGATCCAGCGGATTGTTGGTGATCTGGAGGTTGCCCTGCTCGTAGAGCTTCGTCACGGCCACGGGGCGCACGCCCAGACCGATCTGGACCCCGGCGGAATCGGTTCCTGGCTGGTTGACCGTCTGATACAGCAGGTCCTGGAAGTCCACCATCGAGCGCTTGTAGGCGGTCGTGTTGACGTTCGAGAGGTTGTTGGCGATGGTATCGATGCGCATCTGCTGGGCTTGCATGCCCGTGGCGGCGGTCCAGATGGCGTGAATCATGAGCGGTGGACTCCTTTCGCGACAGGCATCACGAGGTACGACCGAGGTCGTTGGCGGCCTTCTGGAGCATCTGATCCTGGGCCGTGATGATCTTCTGACCGAACCCGTAAATCCGGTTGGCACCGAGCAGGGACACCATCTCGGTGACGACGTTGACGTTGGAATGCTCGAGAAATCCCTGACGGAGATTGACCCCATCGAGCACCGGTGCTAGCCCGGGGGGCGCAAGCGGGAAACGCGTCTCCAGGGCCTCTGCCGGCGGATTGACGACCATCAGGTTGCCCAGGACCTGGTCCCCGAGGGAGATCTGACCGTTCTCGGCCACCTTCAGCGTCCGCAACTCACCGTCGAGCACGAAGGGCCGCCGGCCGGTGTCCAGCACGAAATCCCCGGCCCGGGTGACCAGGCGACTGACGTTATCGATCTGGAAGTCGCCATCACGGGTGAGCTTCTCCGTACCGTCCGGTGAGCGCACCAGGAAGTAACCCGGGCCCGCGAGAGCCATGTTCAGAGGATTGCCCGTCTGAACGAGGTTGCCCGGGGTCTCGAAGCGCGCCACGCCATCGACCTTGACGCCCGTCCCGACCGTGGAATCGGTTCCGGGAGCCTGATGGGCGAACTTCACGACGAGATCCCCGAAGGTCGTGCCCAGCAACTCCTTGCGCTTGAAGCCATTGGTCTCGACGTTGGCGAGGTTGTTGGCGATGAGATCGACCTGCTTCATCTGGAAGACCATGCCGGTCGCTGCCGTGTAGACACCACGAAACACGCCTTACCTCCGGTTTCCGGGACGACGTCGCTCCGGCTCCTGATCGATCCGGTTCACGAACTCCAGCGTTTCGACGATGACCGCCATCAGCTCGGGGGGAATCCCGAGCTCCGGGAGCGTCTCGAGCGCACGTTCACCCTGCACGACACGGGCAGGCAACCGTTCGATGGGACGCTCCTGCTGGCCCGGACGGGCCAGACTCCGCCGCTCCGGGCGGGAACCGCGCTTCTCGCTCATCCTAGATCACCCCGATCGCCCGACCGAGACGACGGGGATCCCGACGCCTGGGCAGAAGCAAGGAGATGGAGCGAGCCCCCGCCGTCTCCTGGCAGAGAATGGTTGCCACGGCATAGGTCGAGCGCTGGACCAGACGATGCCGGAGATCGGGCAGCCCGCGTTCGAGTCGCTGCTTGACGGACGCATCCTGCACCTCGACCTTGAGCGTGAGGTGCTCGCGAATGGCCGTGAAATCGAGGACCAGCCGCCCCATCGTGCGAGTCTCGACGGCCAGGGTCACCTGGGCATACCCGGCCGGACCGCCGGTCGGAACGGGCCCCTGGATCAGCAGCTCACCCGGCATCGGCGTCTGTTCCTGCCACTGGTGGAAGGGCACGTAGAGCTTGCGAGTCTCGGCCGGGAGCAACATGTCCTGGGCCTTCCGGACCTCGAGCAGCCGTTCGGCCTCATCGCGGAGAGCGCCGGGGAGGCGATCCAGCCCCGGCCCGGAAAGGATGTTCTCGATCCGGTCGAGCAGGGCCTGAAAGCGCGACAACTCTGCCGGAAGCGCACCGGGCTCGGCCCCCAGGCGCCAGTACTGACCGAGGAGCTGACGTAATTCAGCGGTGGCGGGCACCTGCTCGAAACCCTGCAGGGCCATCGTCAGCTGTGCGAGGCGCTGACTGACAGGCCCCATCGAATACAGCGCCACCATCTGGCGGATCTGGTCGGCACCTGGCTCGAGGCCACTCGCGAAGAGGGCAAGCAAGGCCTCGAGTTCCACGAGCGAACCGCCCCCCAGCCCCTGCCAGAGCTGCCGGAAATGAGAGAGCATCGTCGGGTCCAGCGGGATGCCGTAGCGGAGCATGTCGCGCGCGATCCGGAGATTGGTGGAGTTGGGGGCAACCCCCTGCTGAGCCAACCTCGCCCCGATGGAAGCATCGTTGTGAAACCCGAAATACCGGGGACCTTCGGGACGCTGGGCCGCCTGCTGCTCGAGCGTGAGCGGGCCGGGCCCCCGGACGGGACCGGCAGCCCCCCCGGACGAACCGGACACGCCGGTCCGGGGGTCCGGAATCTGGTTTCGTCCCACGCGGATGTCGGCCATGTGTCTCGGTTCCTCAAGTTGAACCCACCGACGCTAGCATGATGTACCCGCGATCGCCTGTGACGAAACACCCGTTTAACCGAAAGAAAAAAAGCCCCTCCCCGTTGCGGGAGGGGCCGATCCAGCCGGTGCGAATCGCGTCAGGCGAAGGTCACCCGGGCAGGACGGATGCGAACGGGCGTCGAACGGCGCTCATGAGCAACCTGATGCAGGTACCGCGACTGACAACCGGAAGAACAGAAAAAAACCCGCTTGCCACCGGCCACGACGGGACCGAGGGCCTCGGAGAGATCGAGTGTCTTGCCGCAGACGGGATCGAAGGGCCAGGAGGCGAGGCCGAGGCGAGGGACTTGCGTCATTGCAGTTCCTTTCGGGCACGTCAGACCTCCCCATCGAGGCCTGTTTGTGATCTGTATTATAGCAAGGTTAAAGAAAACCTGAAGCGCGAAATGCCCAGAAAACCCGGTTCGCAGCTTCCGGATCTGGCAGTCGAGGGGGGGCGCCTCAGGCGCGAGCGAGACGAGCCTGGACCCGTGCGGCCTCTTCCGGCGAAAGACCCGGCAAGAGTTCCTCGATCTGACGCTTCGCCCGGTCCCGGACGTACGCGCTGGAATCCTGTTCGAACGCCTCGAACGCGCCATCCAGGAAGCGGCGGTCGAACGGAACGGTATCGATCGCGACCTGACGCCAGACGGCCGTGTCTCGCGCCTGCACGAGGCCCGCGAGGCGACTCCATCGCGCATCGTCGATTCCGCCGGCATCACGCAGGAGCAAGGCAGCGGCACGAAACCCCTGCTCGCTTCCGGATGCCTCCTGGACGACATCCTCGAGCAGCGGGCGAAAGCCCCGGTCGAGCCGCCCGAGATCGTACTTCATCTGGATGCGTGCCTCGGGCGTCCAGCGGGTGGTCCGCTCGCGCACGAGGTCGGGCACGAGCCCCGCCTCGCCCTTCCAGGCATCGAGGACGCGCTTGCGAGCCACCCCGGAATCACCGCTTTCCAGGAGGCTGGTGGCCATGCCAACGGTGCCTGGCAGCGCAGCCCGCGTCTGGACGAGCTGCTCGCGCAGGGGACGGTCGAGCGCCTCGAGGGCGGTTCCGAGCGTCCCACCGAGCTCGGGGGAGACGGCTGGCAGCAACTCGAGGGCGACCGCCGCGGCCGCCAGCCGGGCGGATTCCGGTTGTGAGACTGCCATGAGTGCCGGAAGGCCTCGGATCGCGTCGGGTTCACCCCGGAGGGCCAGCCACAGCGAGGCCCCCGCCGAGCGCGGGTCGGTGGCGACCTGGCGCGTGGCGAGGCGATCGATGGCGAGGGGGTCGAGGCGGTCCAGCCAGCGTCGTGCCCAGGGGGTGGCCTCGGGACCGGCCGCGAGGGCCTCCACCAGGCGCGGGGCGACGCGAGGAAGCCGCGAGGGAGCCAGGGCCGGGTCGAGGGTCGTCAGCCCCCGGATCTGGAAGCGGGCCGGGTCGCGCGTGACCCAGTAATCGCCGCCATCGCGGTTCTCGGGCATGACGGCGGACATCACTTCCGGGTTCGGTGCAAGACGCTCGGACACGGTCCGGCCCGGAAGGACCACCCCTGAGACGATCTGCTGGACCGCCTCCGGATCGCGGCCTCCGCCACGCGTGGCGTAGTGAGCGGCGACGGCCGGGTTGCCGTGGTAGATCCCTTCCCCCATGAGGTTGTTCTCACCGACGCGAAAGCCGTCCTGGACGATCGCCTCGCCGGACCGGGTCCCGTGGAAGAAGGGACGCGCAGGCAAGCGTTCCCGGGTGGCCAGCTCTCGCCAGGCCTCACGGACCTCGCGCCCCGCCGGGCCGATCCGTTCGTGCCGGACGAGGGCCTCCGCGACGGCCAGACGTGTGGACCACGGCACCGCTCTCGGTCCTCGCGTCGCATCGCGGCTCGCGAGCGCCGCGACCGCCCGCTGCTCCTCGGGGGCCCGATTCCGGAAGCCGGGGGAGAGACGCTGCAGGCTCTCGACCTGGAGATCGGCCTGGATGTCGTCCGAGACGCGAAAAAAGCGTGTCCAGGGCTGCCCACCGAGCGTGGCCTGGGCCTCCCCGCGGGAGACGGCCTCCCGGTAGGCATCGAGGAAGGGACCCGAAACCTCGCGGTCCAGCAGCACGTGAGAGACGTCGCCGCCCCCCCAGTCGAGCATCGCGTCGAGCGAAACCGGACGGGTGGCCCCGAGTCCCTGACTCGCGACGAGCTGATCGAGTTCGTCGCGTGCAGCGGTCATCAGGTCTGCCCGTGCAGCGGCCACACGCTGTTCACCCGCCTCGGAGAGGACGGCGACGGCACTCGTTTGCAGGGGGGTCATGCGGTGGTTGGGACTGCCGAGGATCATCCGGACCTCGCGCGCCGTCATGCCCGGGGCCCAGTGGGCAGGGTCGAGGGGCACGAGAAGGGAAACGGGATGGAGGCGCTCAATCGCCGATCCGACCATGCTCTCGAAGCGATCGCGCCCCGATGGCAGAGCCCTGTCGAGGCTCCGGGCTGCCGACGCCCGGGCAACATCGCTCGCAGCATCGCGCACGGCACCCTGGACGGCCGGTTGCGCCTGGTGCTCGATTCGCCGGGCCAGAAAGTCAGAGATCCGCATCAGCGAACCCTCCCGTTCATGTCGTACCCGAGAAGGAGCGGGAAGCGTCGACCCGGAAGGTCAAGAATCTTGGAGTCTCCCGACGGGCCGCGTAGCCCTGGCTTCAAGCCGACTGGGTCGTCAACTCGGCGAGCTTGAGGGACTGATCATGCGCGATGAGCGCGTCGATCACGTCGTCGAGATCCCCGTCGATGATGCGATCGAGCTTGTTCAGCGTCAGCTTGATGCGATGGTCGCTCACGCGGTTCTCGGGATAGTTGTAGGTGCGGATGCGCTCGGAGCGATCGCCCGTACCGACCTGCGACCGACGCTCGGCCGCGTGCGCCGAGGCCGCCGCCTGGATCTTGGCGTCCAGCAACCGCGTCCGCAGGAGCTCGAGAGCCCGGGCCTTGTTCTGGAGCTGCGACCGCTCCTCGGTGCAGGCCACCGCCAACCCCGTGGGAATGTGCGTCACGCGCACGCCGGATTCGACCTTGTTGACGTTCTGACCGCCGGCGCCGCCGGAACGGAACGTGTCGAAGCGCAGGTCGGATGGCAGGATCTCGATGTCGACTTCCTCGGCCTCGGGCAGGACGGCGACGGTGGCCGTCGATGTGTGGATGCGGCCCTGAGCCTCGGTCACGGGCACCCTCTGGACGCGGTGTACGCCGGATTCCCATTTCATGCGCGAGTAGACGCCATCGCCCGAGACCTTGAACGAGGCCTCACGGATACCGCCCAGATCCTGCTCCTGCATGTAGAGCAACTCGACCCGCCACCCGCGGCCCTCGGCGTAGCGCGTGTACATGCGCAGGAGATCCCCGGCGAAGAGGTTGGCCTCGTCTCCGCCCGCGCCGCCGCGGACCTCGACGATGATGTTCTTGTCGTCGTAGGGATCCTTCGGCAACAGACGCAGCGTGAGCTCCTGCTCGAGCTCGGCGAGCCGCTGCTCGAGTTCGGTCACCTCGAGTTCGGCGAGCTCCCGCAATTCGGGATCGGTCTCGGTGCGGCGCATGGTCTGGGCATCGGCCAGCTGGCGTTCCACCTCCTGGAACGCATGGTAGGCCGTGACCGTGACCTCCATGTCGCTGCGCGCCTTGGCCAGCTTGCGGAGCTGCTCCTGGTCGGCCAGCACGACGGGATCGCTCAGGCGTTCACCCACGTCGTGGAAGGCGCGTTCGATTTCCTGGAGCTTGTCGAGCTGGATGCGGTCGAGCATGGGGACCTCTCTGTCGGAATACATGCAGTATATCACCGGGTCCGGCGGGCATCCGCGCTGTCTTCCAGTCCCTTGCTCGATCCATTTGACAGCTCCACGGGGCCTCTGGTAGATTAAGTTTGTGGTCAGCGCGAATCGCACCACGACACCACGCGGATGTAGTTCAGTGGTAGAACACCTCCTTGCCAAGGAGGGGGTCGAGAGTTCGAATCTCTTCATCCGCTCTGAATCCCTTGAAGCCTGTGGCTTCAAGGGATTTTTTTCTGGCTGCCCGCGTCCCTGAAGGACACGCGCTGCAAGGGTTTGGAATCTGGCCTCGGGGGTATCGCTCCTTGAGATGTCCTCACGCCTCTCGAACCAGGAGACACCCGATCTTGAAAGTAGCCTTCCGATATCTGTCAGGACTGACCAGCCTGACCTTGACCCTCACGCTGTCCGCCTGCGGCCCGGCCGAGCAACCGCGTGCGGAAGCAGCGCTGCCTGCACCGTCCCTGGTGGCGGCCTTCGACCCGATGAAGGGTGAATTCGCCGAGGGACTCACGCTCGGCAAGGGAGGTAGCGACGCTTACGCGGCAACGGCCACGGGAGCCATCCTCAAGATTGCCCTGGCCGACGGGAGCCGGTCGGTGTACGGTAACCTGCCGGCGCCCCCGTCAGACGGGAGCGTGTACGTCCTGGGCCTTGCATTCGACTCGAGCGCGAACCTGTACGTGGCTGTGACGTCGTTCGGACCGAAGTACAAGACCGGCATCTACAAGGTCGCGCCTGGCGGTGGGGCAGCCAAACTGTTCGCCTCGGGGTCCGGGATGATGTTCCCGAACGGCATCTCCGTGGACTCGGACGACAGCCTGTTCGTCTCGGATGCCACGGGCAAGATCTTCAAGATCTCGAAAGCCGGGAAGATCGCGACCTGGTTCGCGCAGCCCGCCTTCACGGCCGGCGACAACTCCTCCCCCTGCAAGACGGGCTACAACATCGGGGCCAACGGCATCGCCCTGACCTCGGATACGCTCTATTTCAGCAACTCGGACCGCGCGGCTCTCGTGAAGGTGGGCCGCAAGCCGGATGGCTCGGCCGGAGATGCGACCTTCCTGGCGGCGTCGAACTGTTCGACGCTTCGCGGAGCGGATGGCATCGCCCTCGGACCCGATGGCAAGATCTACGTGGCCTCGAATCAGCAGGGCGCCGTACTCGCCGTGGCCCAGGACGGATCGGTCAGCACGGTGGCTTCGGGCGACCTCCTGGATGCCTTCCCGTCGAGTGTCGTGTTCTCTGCCGCCGACGAGGCGCTGTACGTCGTCAATGCGGCCTTCGGCGAGAAGAAGACGCCGCGTCTCGTGAAGGTGCCCGTGGGCATGTGAGCCCCGCACCACCCGGAAAGTGGGTCACGTGCGCGTAAATCCCGCCTCATCGGACCTCGTGCCTTGGTCGGGGGTGTTCCTGGTGGCGATCGTCTCGATGGCGATCGCCACCTCCCTGATGACCCCCGGCTGGGCGGGTCTGCTCAACGACGACGGGGTCTATGCCGCGACGGCACGGGCGATCGCCCTCACCCATCGCCTCGTCCTCCCTCACCTTCCCGGAGAACCGCCTGCCACGGTTTACCCTCCCGGATATCCGCTCTTGCTCGCCCTGACGGGCGCCGGCGACGCTGACGTGCCGGGAGCTCTCAACCGCATGCAGTTCCTGTCGCTGGGAAGTCTGGGCATCCTCCTGGCGCTGGTGGCCGTCATCTGGACACGCTTCTTGAAGGCTTCCTGGGGAGCGACGTTCGCTACTCTGGGTCTCCTGGCTCTCTCCCCGCAACTCATCCGCCTGGCCACGCAGATCATGGCCGACGTCCCGCTCGCCGCCCTCACCGCGGTTGCGCTGCTGGGCACCGCAATGGCTCTCGAGCGAAGCCGGAGGAGCGGATGGTTCGCGCTGGGCCTGGGGCTCGCGGCACTCGTGCTGGTGAAACTCCAGGCCATTGCTCTGACCCTCGCGATCGTCCTGCTGGCCACCGGTCGGCGAGCGGTGATCGCTGGATTCAGCGTTCCCGTCGGAGCGTGGGTCTTGTGGGCCGCTCGTGGCAACCAGGCCGGCTACGCGGAACTCTACCGGACGATGGCGGGCGAAAGGGGAGCCGGGGATCTGCTCGCGGCAGTGGGGGAGTCGATGCGTCTGTTGCTCACGAGTAGCATACCGGCGAGTACCTTTGCCCCGTTCGCCCCCCCCCATCTCGAACGATCCGCTGTGGCAAAACCAGCACCCCGTGCTGCTCCTCGCCGGATTCGGACTGTCGGCGCTCACGATGGCTGGCATGTTGAAAGGATGGCGTGCCCCCCGCCACGACCTCGAGCGGATGATGGCCCTGGGTCTCGTGCTGCACCTGGGACTGGTCGCTTTCTGGAACACGAGTTTCCTGTTCCTGGGCTACACGCAGGCCTTCCGCCTGCTCGTGCCCTGGATCCCCGCTTGCCTGTGGTTCCTCGGTCGCGGCGCCCTCGCCGCGGAAACCCGCTTCTGGCCCGACCTGCCTGCGAATCGCCAGCGAGCCCTCCACCTCGGGGTCGTCGCGCTGGCTCTGGGTGTCGCCATCGCGAGCACGATCGGGTACCGGGAGTTTCGCCCCGTTCCGGTCGCGCGAACGGTCGGCTATGACCGGGCCTTCCGGTTCCTGCGAGACCACACGCCGGCAGGAAGCCGGATCGGTTCGACCTTGCCCGCCATGACTTACCTCTACACGGGCCGACAGGGAACGACCTTCCCGGTCGATGCCGCCGGACGGATGATCGCACGCGTGAAGAGCGCACGCCTGGACCACCTGTTCGTGCTCCGGGGGATGTATGCCTATCTCGATGGCGGTCGGGACGCGTACACGGGCCTCAGGGAAGACCTGGATCACCTCGTTCCTGGCCTCGTCGAAACCGTCTATCGAGACCCCGAGCAGGGCATGGAGGTCTGGAAGGTCAACCGGCATCGCCTCCAGGGTCCGTGAATCCCCCCATCCGGGTACGGCCTCGTGATATAGATCGAGTCCATTCACCCGTATCCACCTTGAATCGAGGTCTGCGCATGCCCCGTCTGCACACCGTCCACCGCCTGATCCCCGTGCTGATCCTGGCGGGTTCGCTGACCGCCTGCCCGGGGGTCTCGAACCTGCTCCCTCCCCCGGGAGAGGAGGGTGATGGCAGGACGAACGCCCTGCCGACGGCGAGTCCGGATGGCGATGGGGGCCTCTCGGGCGGCATCACCGATACCTCCGATCCCTCCGTTCACTCGGGCCCGATCACGGGGAACGTGACCTGGACGAAGGCGAACAGTCCTCACATCGTCACCGATTACATCTCCGTCGGTTCCGCGAGCGGCGCCACCCTCACCATCGAACCGGGCGTCGAAGTCCGGTTCGATCCGCGCGCGGGAATCAGCTTCGGTGAGAGCAACGGGGCGACCGGGATCCTGAAAGCCGTGGGGACCGCGACCGAGAGCATCCGCTTCACCTCCCGGAGCGCGATCAAGCAGTCCGGAAGCTGGGAGCAACTCGCATTCTTCAATGGTTCGGCTGGCAGCGTGCTGGAGCATGTGACGCTGGCCTACGGAGGGGGGACCCAGCGCGGACGCCAGAGCTCGATGCTGTGGCTCCATGGTGAAGGGGCCCGTCCCGCCGTGCGAAACTGCACGTTCGAACACGCCAGAGGCACGGCTATCTTAGCCGAGAACGACGCCACGTTTGCCGCTTTCGAGAACAACACGATCCGGGAGGTCCAGGACCTGGCCATGGTCCTCGGGGCCGAGGCGGCCGGGTCGCTCGGCGCGGGAAACACCTTCACCACGATCGGGAATCCGCACATCGGGATCCTGCCGACCAGCGTGACCCGGGATACCCGGTGGAGGAATCATGGCATCCCCTACCTCATCGAGAACGAGGTGACGGTAGAAGGGCTCACGGCTCCCGTGCTCACCCTCGATCCGGGAAGTACCCTGAAGTTCGCGAGCGGCGGAAA
Source organism: bacterium (assembly GCA_035285805.1). GTDB lineage: Bacteria > Cyanobacteriota > Sericytochromatia > S15B-MN24 > UBA4093 > JAYKJE01. Next base: position 52,055 of record JAYKJE010000024.1, read on the forward strand.
CCTCTACGTGGGCTGGAGCACCGGAACTTCCGGTGCCCTGCAAGCTGTCGGGACGGCCTCGTCGTCCATCACCTTCACCGGTGTGAGCGCCGAGAAAGGTGCCTGGAACCACCTCGGGTTGGGCCCGGGGTCCGTGACGGGATCCCTCTCGAACCCGCGGAGCACCGTGCTGAAGCACGTCCGACTGCAATACGGGGGCGGTCAGGCCAAGGGAAGCCTGTACATCCTGAACAGTCAGCCGCTGCTCCAGAACGTGACGATCGACGACAGCGCGAGCCACGGGCTGTTCGCCGAGGGCGACGACACGTCGTCCATTCCGTCGCAGGTCACACTCGAGAGTGGAGTCACGGGTTCGCGGAATGACGATACCCTGATCTTCCGGCAAATCCTCAACAACTGAGCCATGGAGAGGTCGAGAGATGAAATTCCTGCACACGCGGTTCAAGGTCCGTGACCTCGAGCGGGCGATCGCCTTCTACACGACCCATCTCGGGTTCGAGGTCCGTACGCGCCACACATCCGGGCGGGGTTCGCAGCTCGCGCACCTGCGCCTGCCCGGGTCGGACACCGAGCTGGAGCTGGCTTACCTGCCCTGGGACCCCGACTTCCAGCTGGCTGAGGACATCCTGCACATCGCCTTCGAGGTCGATTCGGTCGTCGAGACCGTCGAGCGCATGCGCGCAGCCGGGGTGAAGATCACCGAGGAGCCGCACGGGGGCACGAGGGGCCACATGGCCTTCATCGAGGATCCCGACGGCTACGAGATCGAGCTGCTGGACGACGTACCCGCCCTGACCTGAGTAAACGACCCGGCAAGCCCCCCCCCCCCTCCAGTAGCCCCACGAGACGCCCCGGCAGGGGCGGCAAGGAAGCTGCGAGGGGACTGGCAAGACGCCCCGGAAGGGGCGGCAAGGAAGCTGCGAGGGGACTGGCAAGACGCCCCGG
>JAYKJE010000025.1:0-294279 GCA_035285805.1 bacterium
TCGAGATCCAGGCGCGCGTCGACCACGCCTTGCCCGGCCGACTGGCGGCCCTCGCCACCTGGCTCGCGCACGAACGCGGGTTGCCCGTCATCCCCGTGATCGTGTACCTGGGGCCCCCCGGTGAACGACGGCCACCTCCCTTCAGCTATGAACTGGCCGGGGCTCGCGCCGAGGTGCGGCACGTCGAGATCGTGCTCTCCGAACTCGATGCCCGGGAGATGCTGGCCGGTGGCCTCACGAACCCCTGGTGGCCCTTCATGCCCTTCATGCGCCACGGGCGAGACCCGGACATGGTGGACCGGCTCGTCGAGGCGATCGCCGCCCGGCCCGAACTCGCGGACTTGGCGGACGACATGCTGCGCATGGCGGCGTATGTGGTAGATTTGAATCAGGTCAGGTCCATCCTGGAGGGCATCGTGTTCGACAAGATCTGGGACATGGAACCGTGGGAAGGCTCCACCATGTGGAAGCTCCGCGAGCGCTGGAAACAGGAAGCCGCGACGGAGGGCCTCGCCGAGGGGCTGGCAAAAGGCCTGGAGGAAGGACGGCAAGAAGGCCGGCAAGAAGGCCTGGAAGAAGGACGGCAAGAAGGACACGCTGAAGGTCAGTCCCTGGGACGCCGCCAGGAAGCCCTGCGCGTGGCCCGTCGCCTGATTGCCCGAAAGTATGGGATCCCTGACTCCGAGTTGTCCGGAGCGCTCGAGGCCCTGTCCGTCGAACAGCTCGAGGACCTGCTCGATGCCATTCTCGACATGAGCACCCGCGCCGAACTCGACGCCTGGTTCAAGTCCCCAGCCCCCTAGTTCCGGGCCGCACCCCCGTCGAGCCACACGGGCGTCTGGGTCCGCCCCTGCCGGCGCGCCTGCTTGCTCACGCGCTCGGCCACGGCGACCTGCATGGCGGGCCAGTCGGGCGCCTTGCCCGCCTCGTGGGCCTCGCGCAGGGCCTTCAGCAGGAAGTACGTGAACAGCCCGTGCTGCTTCTCGGGGTAGCCCAGGCTCACCTGGTCGCCCGTCGCGGCCGCGAGCACGCGCACCCCGGGGGGCACCTCGGCCGCCTGTGGCCGGATGAAGATCGGACGGGCCTGCGCGAGCAGCGAGACCGGCGCCGCCTGGCGGCCCGATTCCCCCGAGAAGCACGCATCGAGCATGACCGTCACCTCGCGGGCCTTCAGGTTCCCGAGCGCCCGGTAGACGTCGGCGAGCTTCACGCACGACGTGCCCGTGTAATCCGGGTTGCCGTCATAGGGCACGACGTAGGGGGTCTTCGCCTCGGGGTCGGGTGCCCCGTGACCGGCAAAGTACACGAAGACCCGGGACTTGCCGGGCGTGACCATTCCGGGTAACTGCCCTTCGAGCGCCGTCCGGATGGCCCCCTGCGAGGCCCGGTCGTTCGTCAGGTACACGACATTCTCGGCCGGCACCCCGAGCGCCTTCACGAGGTACTCGCGCACGATGCCCGCGTCGCGCTCGGCGAAGGGCACGCCCGGGATCTTCCCGACGAACCGCTCGACCCCGACCACCAGGGCCACGGCGTCCGGGTCTTCCGGGGCCGTTCCCTTCAGGGGCTGGTCGACATCCACCGAGAGTTCCGGCGCGAGCACCATCTCGGGGCGGTCCACCGCCCGCGCGGCCACGGCCGTGCTCACGACCGTCGCGGCCCCGTCGAGGGCGATCGCCACCTTCGCCGAGGTCGTCACCTCCGGGCGCCGCTCGCTCAGCGTGAAGGAGACGGGTACGGGTACGGGGCCGGCGTACCGGTTGTTCACGAGCAGCGAACAGGTCGCAAGTGCCACGCCCCCGGGCTCGATCGCGCCCAGGTCGATGCCATCGGCGCCCTCCACGGGCAGGACCTGAGCGGGCAGGCTCGCGAGTTCCGCTCGCACGTGCTCGGCGCGCACCAGGCCGCGGTTCCGCACCGCGAGCGTGAGGGTGAGCTGTTCCCCGCGGCGCAGCACGCCGTCGTTCTCGTCCATCACGCCGGACTGCTCGACGACGAGTTCCGGCAGCCGCCGCTTGCGCGTCACGAGCGCCACCTCGACGGGGGCCGCGTCCACGCCGCCGTCTTCCGCGACCTCGACACGCAGGGTAGCCTTGCCGTCGGGCAGCCGCATGCCGGCCATGAGCGGCACGCGAACCGTGCGCTTCTCGCCCACGGGGATGCTGGCCACGCTCACGCGGGCGGGATAGGTCAGATCGGGAAGCGCGGGCCCCGACACCTGCACCCCGACGTCCGAGGCAGGCCCCTTGCCCGTGTTCTCGACCTCGATGACGAGTTCCCCGCCCTGCTCCGCAACCAGCGCCTTCTCCTGGCCGGGGTCGGTGAAGGTCACGGTCGCGGCAAGGCGCGGCAACTGCCCCGAGCGCGTGAGCGAGGCGAGGCGCGCCGGGCCGAAGTCCTCGGTGTGCAGCTCGACCCAGCGATGTCCCGGGAGCATGCCCCGGGCCACGACGCGCAGACTGCGCCCGGCCTTGAGCGACGGCCATTCGAGGGTCGCGACCCGGTCATCCCCGGCCTGCACGAAGTCACGAGAAGCCCACGGCTTGCCCGTGCCCGGATCGATCAGGGCGACGTCCCAGGGTTCGGGGCGCTGGACCACGGCGGGAGGGCCCTCCAGGACCCATGCCACCAGCCGGTCGAACGCCCAGAACCCCACGGAGAAGATACCGGCCGTGGCGTAAGCACTGCCATCCGACGAGAAGGACCCGACGGCCAGGGCCGCATTGAAGGCGAGCAACCCATCGATCGCCGCCACGACCTGCGGGTTCGAGAAGAACCCTCCCTCGTCGCGAGCTGCCGCCACGCGCGCCTCGGGCTGGGCGACGACCTTCACGCCCTGCCGCGAGGGCAGGACGCTCACGCGATAGGCCGGTCGCCCGCCGTCGGCCTGCCGGGGGCCGGACATCAGCTGGTGAGTCGTGGCGCACCCCGTGAGGCTGCCTGCCGTCAGGGTGCCGATCGACAGGGCGATCGCCCCGACCTTTCGCCGCCATGCATCCGGCAAGGTCGCCCGCGGCTGCCCGCAAGACGGTTCACGGTTCACGCGCCACCTCCTGACCGACCACCTGGTAGGCCACGACGGCCTCCTCGCGCACTTCGGCGGGGGTCTTGAACAACCACTTCTCGAAATCGGCCGGCGCGATCGTCCCGTCCGGGCCGGTGGCAGGGGGAGCCGGCAGCACGTCCCCCTTGAAGGCCACCAGCTTGAAGGCCTCGAGCCAGGTGCCAGCTGACGGCGGAGCCGAGACCTCGAGCGTCACGCGGTCCTCGGGCCCGGGCACGGACACGACCGCATCGGCAGCGAGGTCCAGCCGGCGCAGATACGGGCTGGGCACCACGGGCACGACCCGCTGATCCGAGCCCAGCGCGAAGAGCATCGCGCGCGCCCGGGTGCTGGCCCGGCAGGTGAGTTCGACCGTCTCGCCGACCTTGAAGAGGGGCAGCAAATCGGGCTTCGCCCCTCGGATGCTCAGGTCGAGGCTGAAAGCGGGCGGCCGCGGCGGCTCGCAGACGACCTCCGCCTGCAACACGCCACCGTAGCCGTCGCGGCCCTCGCGCGCCTCGGCGCGGGGTTCCTGCTTCCAGGTCACCCCGACCACCCGCCCGCGGGCCTGGACGCTCGTCCGGCTCAGGAAGGTCCGTTGCACGTCATTGGCGTTGCCCGTCAGGGCCAGCAGGCGCGTGTCCTCGACGTCCTCTCCGCAGACCCGCCGGACGGCCTCGGTCATGGCGCGGTCGCGCAGGCGGTCCTTGTTCTGCTTCACGCTCTGGCTCTCGTCCGCCGGCAGGAACACCGGAACCTCGACCGGCTGACTACCCGGCGTGGCCGCTGCTCCGAGGAGGGCGAGCAGCCACGGCGCCCACGCCGCGGTGCGGCGCGCGGACATGACGGACGCCCCCCGACGGGGACGAGGGCGGGGGTTCACGCGAGGCTCCGTTTACGGTTGCGAGCGGATCTGGTCGAGGATGCGCTTCGCTTCCGCATCGGCGCGGAACTGCTCCTGCTGGGCGATCGCCTGGAGTTCCTGCCGCTTGGCCGCCTCGAAGTCGACCTTGGCGACGGCGAGCATGAGACTCACCTCGACGCCCGGAGCCACGCCGTCGTCCGTGACGACCTCGTAGCGTTCCCAGTAGCGCTCGACGGGCAGGATGCCGCGGACGGCAACCCGGTCGGTGCGCTGCGACAGCACGGAGGTCATGGCCCGCCCGAGGCGGTCGGCACTGGGATTTCCCGTGGTGACGGCGTCGAACTGCCGGCGGATCGTCTCCGAGACGGCCGAGGCGATGAGCTTCTTGCCGTTCATCTCGGCGATCTCCTCACCCACCGAGATGTCCCGGACGGAGCCGCTGGTGCCGACGACGAAGAACTTGCCGTCTTCTTCCCAGGAGCGCTTCTCCACCCAGTCGGGCTTGCTCGCGGAGCGCTCGACGACGGTGCGCTGGCCCTTGACCAGCGATCGCCCGGCGCACGAGGTCAGGGTGGGCACGAGGGCCAGAGCCACGGCCAGGACCAGCAGGTTTCGCATGGGGTCACCTCACGAGGATGTCCGGTGGGACGGATGGGCGTCGACGATTGTATACCCGGTGGACGGCGTCATCATCTGATGACGACCGCGCGTTTCACGGCTGCTTGCGGAGTTGCTCCAGCAGGCGCATGGCCTCGGAGTCTTCCCGGATCTGCGGTTCTCGGGACAGGGCCTCGAGCTCGCGGTCCTCGGCGGCCGCGAACACGCGGTCCGGCACGGCCATCAGGAGGGTGACCTCGTAGACCGTCTTGACGCCGTTCCCCGTGCCAACCTCGAGGCGCTCCCAGTAGCGCTCGACGGGCACGACCCCCTTGACCCGGACCTTGTCGGTCCGTTGCCGCACGGTCGACGAGATGGCCCTGTCCAGACGCTCGGCGTCCGGACGTCCGGCGACGGCCAGGTCGACCGCGCTCTCGATCTCTTCCGAGAGCGCCGATGCGATGACCTTCTTGGCGTTGAGTTCGGCGATCTCCTCGCCCAGGGACAGGTCAGAGACCGTGCCGCTGGCCCCGACGAAGTAGTGGCGCCCCTCCGCCTGCCAGGAGCGCTTCTCGACCCAGTCGGGCCGGCTGGAGGAACGCTCGACCACCACGCGCTGGCCGCGGGCCAGCGTGGTGTCGGCCCGAGCTGGTAACGGCAGAGCCCAGATGGACAGGGCGATCGCCCCGGCAAGCAAGCGACGTGACATGCAGGACTCCTCGACGGAACACGCGGATACCCGAAAGAAAGATTACCCGGCTCGGGACGATCGCCAAACGAGCACAGTCTCTCCTCCAGAGAGTCCCCGATCCAGAGCGGTGACTGCAACCATAAGATTAATTTATGATATAATCATGTCATGATCATGAAGCCACCGCGCAATCACAAGGACCAGCTCTCCAAAGCCCTCCTGAAACTGCTCGGGGAGGCCCTGGCCAGGACCTTCACGGGACGCCCGGATGCCCGGGCCCTCGAACCCGTGACGCTCGAACATCAGATTTTCCCCATGACCCCCGACCTGATCGTGAGGGTCAGCCACCCCGATACCGGGGACTTTCATCTGGTCCTGGAGGTCCAGAGTGACCCGGACCCAAAACTACCCGAACGCCTCGCCACCCTGGCGGGGCATCTGCGCCTGAAGCACGGCCTGCCCGTCGTGCCCGTGGTGGTCTATCTGCACGCGGGACGGGGTCGGCGCCCCCCGCCCCTCGACGAGCACTTCCTGGGCCTCGCGTTCAAGGTCGATTTCCACGAGATCGTCCTGCCCGAGTTCGAGGCCCGTGAACTCCTCACCACCGGGCTCGATGGACCCTGGTGGCCGTTTTCCCTGTTTGCCCGGGGGGGCCTGGAGGCGGACAACGTCCGCCGCCTGTTCGAGCAACTCGACGACCGCCCCGATTTCGCCGAATCCTTGCCTGCCATGCTGAACCTGGCCACCCATGTGGTAGATTCGGATCAGGTCAGGGCCCTGCTGGAGGATCCCATGCTGGACGCACTTCTGAAGAAAATCCCGCCCCGCGAAGGCTCCTATGCCTGGGAGATGCAGGAACTGCTGAAAGCCAAGGTTGCCAAAGCCCTCGCCGAGGGAGAGGCCCGGGGTGAAGCCCGCGGAGAAGCCCGCGGAGAAGCCCGAGGTGAGGCTCGAGGTGAGGCTCGAGGAGAAGCCCGAGGCAAATCCCTGGGGGAAACAGGGGAAGCCCTCCGCTTCGCCAGGCGCCTGATCGCCCGCAAGTTCGGCCTGCCCGACCCGGCCCTGAGCCAGCGGCTCGAACACCTGAATGTCGAGCAACTCGAGGCCCTCGGTGAGGCCATGTTCGACCTCGCCTCGGTGGCCGAACTCGAGGCCTGGCTCGACGCGCAGGGCTGAATCCCGGACCAGGGGCGCTCGGGTCGCCACGGCCATCACCTGACCAGTTCGTAGGCCGCGCTGCGCCCCCCGCCCTCGCCCCGTCGCAGGATCCCCCGTCCGATAAGGTCCTGGATGTCGCGGAGGGCCGTATCGGGCGAGCACCGGGCGATCGCCGCCCACTTGCGACTCGTGAGCTTGCCCTCGAAGCCCTCCAGAAGACGGCTCAGGACCTTGATCTGACGTGCGTTCAGATCGGTCCCTGACCAGCGATTCCAGAACCGGTTCCTGACCAGCACCCCATCGAGAACCTGGTTCGCCTGCTCCAGGGACGCACGCCACGTCGCCACGAACCACAGGAGCCAGGGCGTCACGTCCATCCCGCCCTTCTGCGTGCGCTCGAGCATCTCGTAGTACACCCGGCGCTCGCGCTGGATCTGCGCCGAAAGGCTGTAGAACCGGCGACCGAGCCCATCGGCACGCGCGAGGACCAGATCGCCGAGCGCCCGCGCGATGCGTCCGTTGCCGTCGTCGAAAGGGTGCAACGTGACGAACCAGAGGTGGGCGAGCCCGGCACGGAGCACGGGCTGAAGGGCATCACGGGCCTCGAACCAGTCCAGGAAACGCTCGATCTCGGCCTCGAGCCGATCGGCCGGCGGAGCCTCGAAATGGACGCGCTGACGGCCGATCGGCCCCGATACGACCTGCATCGGACCCTCGTGGTCCTCACGGAAGCTCCCTGCCCGGATCCGGGTGAGCCCGCTGTATCCGGTCGGAAAGAGCGCCGCATGCCAGCCGAAGAGGCGCTCCCGGGTGAGCGGGGCCATCGGATTCCCCGTGGCGTCGAGCACCAGCTCGACCACACCTTCGACATGCCGATCCACGGGCGCGATCGCCCCGTGATCGATCCCCAGCCGGCGCGCGATCGAGGAGCGCACGACGGCCCCATCGAGGCGATCGCCCTCGATCTCGCTCGTACCGAGCACGTCGTCCGTGAGGGCCAGCCAGTTCGCCTGGTCTCGCTCGGCAAGCCCGATGTCGACCATCCTTCCGAGCAAGATGCCCTGGACCTGCGTGGCCTCGGCGATCGGGGTCATCAGGGCCGCGTGATCGAACCGCCATGCAGGCCAGTCGGACCGTTGCCAGATGGACAATTCCAGGTCGGTCATCATGTATCGACCGTAGACGATCGCGTTCGCGTGGGCAAGCCAATCTCCGCAAAATCCGCGGAGAATAGCCACCTCATTCACCGCATGCACCGTAACGGACCGCACCTCTCGCGGTCGACCAGGCCATCCATCCGTCAGGGACTCCCCGCCCCGACCGTCCCCCTCAATCCAGCGCCCAGTCGATGGGCTCCTCGCCACGCCCCACGAGCCACCGGTTGATGGCCGAGAACGGGCGACTCCCGAAGAACCCGTTGCGCGCGGACAGCGGCGACGGGTGCGCCGAGGTCAGCACCAGGTGGCGGTTCCGGTCCACGATCGCCCCCTTCTCGCGCGCGTGACGCCCCCACAGCACGAACACCAGCCCCTCGCGGCGCGCGTTCAGCTCCCGGATGATCGCATCCGTGAACCGCTCCCAGCCCCGGCCATGGTGGGAGGTGGCCTGTCCCGCGCGCACCGTGAGCGTCGCGTTCAGCAACAGCACGCCCTGAGAGGCCCATTTCTCGAGGTTGCCGTGACCCGGCACGGGTACGCCCAGGTCGTCATGCAACTCCTTGAAGATGTTCACGAGCGACGGCGGGGCGGGCACGCCGCGCGGGACCGAGAAGCTGAGGCCGTGGGCCTGCCCGGGCCCGTGATACGGGTCCTGGCCGATGATCACGACCCGCACCCGGTCGAACGGGGTGCAGTCGAGCGCTTGAAAGATCAGGGGGCCCGGCGGATAAAACGGGTGACCCGCCTGCCGCTCGGCCACCAGGAATGCCCTGAGCTCGCGCATGTAGGGCAGTTGGAACTCGGGCATCAGCACGGCCTTCCAGCTCGGATCCAGGCGCGGATCCAGCGTCGAGGCGACGGTGGGCGCGTCGGACGGGGCGTCAGCGTGTGCTTCGGGAGGCATGGCAGGCTCCGTCGAGGGCGCAGGCACCCTCGTGATCGTCGGTCACGACGGTGCCCGCGAGGCGTACATCCGGCCCCCATGGTGGACCGTCCGGCCGCGGTTGAAAACCCCGGTGAATCCTCCCCCATGCCGGATGCTCGCTCCCTCTCGACGGAAGGAACAGGCCCGGTGGGAGGTTAGGAAAGGTGTCCATTTCGGTATTGTCAAGATATGGTTAACTGGTAGGCGGGCAGAGGTCGGGCTCATCGGTTCCCCGTCCGGTGCGAGCGAGGTGTGACGTGACGGTTCAATCGACCCTGGATGCAGGCTCTGGCAAGGATTCCGCCGATCCCGACCCGGCTCGCCGCACGGTCCGGGTGGCCATCCTCGACATGTACAAGGGCGATGCCAACCAGGGGATGCGCTGCCTGCGCCAGTTGCTGGCCGAGGCCGGCGATCGCCACCCCGAGGTCCGGTTCGAGCTCGAGGAATTCGACGTCCGTGCTGCCCACCAGGTGCCCGACCTGTCATTCGACCTGTACATCAGCTCGGGCGGCCCGGGTAGCCCCTTCGACGGAGCCGACCAGCCCTGGGAGGCCCGGTATTTCTCCTTCCTGGACGACCTCATGGCCCACAACCGCGGGACGGGTCCGCGGAAGTACCTGCTGGCCATCTGCCACTCGTTCCAGCTCCTGTGCATCCACCTGGGCCTGGCCGAGGTCAAGCTCCGCAAGTCCGGCTCCTTCGGCGTGATGCCCGTTCACCACACCGAGGCCGGGCTGAAGGACCCCCTCTTCGGCCTGCTGCCCGATCCGTTCTACGGCGGTGACTTCCGCGAGTGGCAGATCCTGCAGCCGCGTCACGACCGCATCGCCGAGATCGGGGCGACCTTGCTCGCCATCGAGAAGGACCGCCCCCACGTCCCCCTCGAGCGCGCCGTGATGGCCATGCGGATCTCGCCCGAGATCGTGGGCGTCCAGTTCCACCCCGAGGCCGACCCGGCCGGGATGAACCTCCACTTCAACGAGCCGAAGCGCAAGGCCGGGATCATCGAGAAGCACGGCCAGGCCAAGTTCGACGAGATTCAGTTCCGGATCCTCGACCCCGCCTCGCTCGGCGTGACCTACACGACCGTCATCCCGGAGTTCATCCGCACCGCGCTCCACGCGGCCAACTGAATCACTCTTGAACGTTTCTTGAGCAAGTCTTGACCTGGTCTTCACGATAACCTCATGAAGACGAGGAGGCCCGGTTCCATGACGCACGTTCTCAGGTGGCTGCCCCTGGCGATCGCCGCCTCCCTGGCCTTCCTTCCCGCCTGCGGCAACACCCCTTCCGGCGGTGGCAACCCCGATCCGGTGTGGCGTCCCTCCTCGCAACCGGTGACACCTCCCGGGCGGATGACCGACCCGATCACGGCCCGGCAACTCGAGAGCCTGCGGCAAGAGGTCTCCACGGCCTACCAGCGCCTCAACACCCTCACGGCCGACTACGACAACCGCCAGTCCCGCGGCACCGACCGCTACTTCGCGAAGGTCCACATGCGTTTCGCGAAGCCCCGCAAGCTGCGGCTGGACATCGAGTCCTGCTCGGTGTCCTTGCTGAGCGGCGCCTCGGTGCTCTGGCTCGGCGACGGCATCGTGAAAGGTAAAAAGTCGATCGGCGTCCTGCCCATCTCGACCACCAGCCCGCTTTCCGAGAAGCCCTGCCTGCGCGGCTGGCTGTACTCGGACACCGACTACGAGGCGATGGTCCAGTCCCTGCTGGCCGGTCTGGGCTCGGCCCGGGTCGTGGGTCAGGGGACCCTGGCCGGACGTCAGGTCCTGACCGTCGAGTTCCCGGCGCGGCTCCCGGGCGTGCAAGTCGAGCGCGTGGGGATCGATCTGGCGCTGCGCCTGCCGGTCCTGCGCGAGATGCGGGAGAACGCCCAGGGCGCGCCCGTCTTCACGACCACCTACACGAAGCTCGTGCCGAACGCCACGTTACCCGGCAACTCGTTCTCGCTGTAGCCCGGAGCTGGCGCCTCGTGCCTGCACCCCGGCTGCCGGCCCCTCCGCGCGCGCGTCGGTCCGACCCCGCCTGCGTGGCTCTCGAACGGCTCGTCCTGGCTCATCCCGAACGCGACCTGCCAGAGGCCCGGACCCTGCTCCTGCGACTGGCGGTCGCCCGGTTCGCCGAGGGGTCCCCGTCGCTGACTGCGCTCCGGGATGCCGTCACACGTCTGCCCGTTGGCCAGCTGGGCGGCTTCCCTCCCGGAATGCCGGACGCCGACCTCCTGTCCGTGCTCGACGCGCTCCGGGCGGCCCTCGACACGCGCGCGTCCACGCATCCGGTCGAGCGCCTCGGCGCCCTGCACGAGCACCTCGTCGATCTCCGGTGGAGTCCGGACCGGACCCGGCTCGTGCGGGCCAGCGACACGCGCCGCCGCTCCGGGATGCACTACACGCCACTCGCGATCGCCACGGAAGTCGCCCGCGACACGATTGAGCCCATCCTCGCCGCCCTGGGGCCCGACCCGGACCCCGCGCAGATCCTCGACCTGCGGCTCGTCGACCCCGCGATGGGGGCCGGCGTGTTCCTGCTGGCCGGCGGCCGTTTCCTGGCAGAGGCGCTCGTCGAGGCCTGGTCGCGCCACGGCTTCCCGGACGACCTCGAACCGGGCCTGGCTGCGGAGGTGGCGGCTTTCCGGCAGATCGCCCGACGCTGCCTGAAAGGAGTCGACCGGGATCCGGTCGCCGTGGATCTCGCCCGGATCTCGATGTGGCTCGAGGCCGGCCAACCGGGAGAGCCGTCCACTTTCCTCCCACGCTCCCTGCGGACGGCCGATGCCATCGGGGGCTGCTCGCCGGCCCTGCTCGTGGAAAGCCTCGCAGGAGAGGGCCCCCCTCATGCCCCGGCGAAAGGGTCGGACCCGGCAGAAGTCCGGAGGGAACTCGACGACACGCTCCGACGGGCGGCCCGCGGCGACGCCGAGGCCCTCCGGTGGCTGGCCGCCTTCGAACGGAGGGCGGACCGGCTCGTGGAGGAGATCCGGACCGGAGGCCACCCGGAGGCCCGACCGACCGGGGAAGCGGTCGCCCCGCCCTGCCACTGGCTCCTGGCCTTCCCGGAGGTCTTCGGCCGGGAGCGTCCGGGGTTCGACGCCGTGCTCGGCAACCCGCCATTCCTGAACGCCATCGAGGCCCGGAGCGCGCGCTCCCGGGGCCTGGCCACCCTGTACCGGATGTCCTTTCCGCAGTTTGCCCGGGGCGCGTACGACACCTGCGTGCTGTTCCTGGGCCTGGCCACCGACCTCCTGCGCCCGGGAGGGAGGTACGGCCTGCTCGCCCCGCAGGCCCTGCTCGGAACGGATGCGCCCTGGCAGGCCTGGATGCACGCGCGCTGGCGGCCCGACGTGCTGCGCGTGTACGCGGTCGATCGCTTCGAGGGGGCTGCCATCCGGGTCGTGGCGATCGCCGGCGGAGACGATCCCGGGACTACCTGCACCGTTCACCACGCGCCCGCCGGGAAACCCGTGCGACACCTGCATGCCTGGCAGGAGACGGACGCGAACTGGTACGCCGCGGTGGCCGCGGCAGACGAGGCCTGCCGGGCTCCGCTCGCCGGGCCCGGGAGGGAGGCCTTCGCGCTCGAGGCGCTCTCCTGGGAAGCGCCCGCGAACGTCGCGCTCGTGCCCCTGTCGACGCTCTTCGAGGTGCGCGCCGGTTGCGTGACGGCGGTGGCCTATGCCCTGCGTCCCCTCGTGACGGATGAGGGCGGACACGCCCGGGACGTGCTTCGCCTCGTCACGACGGGGGCGATCGACCGGTTCCGGTCACGCTGGGGCGAGCATCCCGTCCGGTTCCTGGGCGGAAAGTTCGCACGCCCCAGGTGGCCGATGGACGACACCCCGGGGGTGCCACAGGCCGTGTGCCGTGCCCGTGACGCGCAGAGGCGCCCGAAGGTGCTGGTGGGGGGGCTGACGGCGGTGCTCGAGGCCTGGTTCGACACCCGCGGGGAGGCCGGCGGGGTGGTCTCGACGTGGGTCCTCACGCCGCGGCGTTCGCTCGTGGGCGATCCGGCGCAAGAAAGCACGTGGCTCGCGGCCCTGACGGTGGTGCTGAATGCGGCCTCGACCTCGCGCGCCTTCATGCGGGTACACGGCGCGGGGGCGATGTCCGGTCACCAGACGACCATCAAGAAGGCGGCCCTGGAAGGCATCGTCATACCGGACTGGCGGACGTGCCCGGTGTGGGCCGAGCGGCTCGCCACCCTGCACGGGGCGATCGCCCGGGATCCGGATGACGACATCCTGGACCTGGAAGTTCAGGGCCGGGTGGCCTGGCTGATGGGCCGCAGCCGCGACGAGGCCGCGCACGATCTGGCCTGGTGGCGATCGCGTCAGAGCCCCGTCAAGAGTCGCTGAGTCGACCGAGCAACTCGGGCCGGTTGCTCTCGAAGTGCAGGTGCGGGCCGGTCGTCCAGGCCCCCGTGTTGCCACAGGCCCCGATGACCTCGCCGCGCCGGTAGGCGCCCCCGGGTCTGGCGGAATCGAGATGGGCGTAGCGCGTTTCGAGCCCGTCAGCCCCGCGCAGCATGAACGTGATGCCGTGGGTGTGGCTGCTGTGCGAGCCCCCCTGCCCGTCGTGTGCGGCCTTCACGGGCGTACCGACCGTGCATGCGATGTCCAGGGCCGGATGCCCCGGGCGCACGCCCTGCGTGATCACGCCGGGCATGGGTCGCAGCAGGGTGAGGGGGGCCTGGCCTGCCCCGGGTGGCCGGGCCGGCGAGGGGACGTAGCGATCCGTGCCGGGTCGGGACGCCCCGGGGGTCGCGGAACCGCGATCGCGCCCGCCGCCGCGCAGACGGCGAAACAGGTCCACGAGCGGACCGGCACGATTCGGGCGCGGGCGCGAGGCGAAGGGATTCGGGCGATCGACGTCGGGCATGGCACCTCCTGATCGGTCCGTGTGGCTGTTCTGACATGTATCCGACGCGGCGCCTCGAATCCGGTTGGATTCAGATGAAGCTTGGGCATGAAATTGTTTAAATGGGCACCTGTTCTCGTACGGGGTCGCAAGGCTCGTTGCACGGGTACAAGACGGCCGGGTCGAGACGGCCCGGGGAGGACGCGATGTTCGGGGCGACGGGAAGACACGGTGCATCACGCCGCATCGGGACGTTCGGGCTGGCGATCGCCCTCTGGGTCCTTTTCGCAGGCTCGCCAGCCCGGGCCACCGAGATGCCCCTGCTCCAGGTCGGGCAGGCCCCCGGCCCCGTCCTGCGGATTTCCCGTCTCATCCTCGGCACCGACCACCTGGGCAAGGTCCCCGAGGCCCAGACCCTGGCCGTGCTCGACGAGGCCGTGAAGCTGGGTATCAACGCCTTCGACACCGCGCCCATCTACTCGGGGGACATCGAGCGGAAGCTCGGAGAGTGGATGGCGCGCCAGGCCCGTCCGGACCTCGTGGTCATCACGAAGGGTGGCTTTCCCCACGACACGGGCCCCGGAACGTACGACAGCCGCCTGAAGGGCACCCGCGAGCAGATCGCGGCGAACGTGCTCGAGGAGGTGGGCCCCTCCCGCGCCCGGTTTCCGCGCCCGATCGACGTGTACCTCATGCACCGGGATGACGCGGACTTCGTGAACTACCGGCGGGTCCCCCGGGCCGCCACTCCGGCCGCGACCATCCTCGGTGCGCTCTCGGATCCGGCGCTGAAGAGCCATTACCGTCTGATCGGGCTGTCGAACTGGTCGACGGGGCGCGTGGCCGAGGCCCTGACCGCAGCGGACCGGGATCCGGCGCTGCTGCGCCCCGCTTGCCACAGCCCCTACTTCTCCCTGCTCGAGATGGGGAAGGTCACCATCCACAGCGGGGGCGTCCAGGTCACCCACGAGCAGATGCGGGATCCCGGATTCCAGCCGGGTATCCGGCTGATGACCTACTCTCCGCTCGCGGGCTTCTCGATCGTCCGGCCCGGCTGGGAAGCGGCCCGGCAGCGGGCGCTCGATCTGAAGACGGGTGGCGACCGGTACTGGAGCCACACCTTCGAGGCCCTCTTCCACGAGACCAACGCCGAGAGGTACCGGCGCGCCGAGCGTTTCACCGCCAGATTCAACCGGCTGCACCGCACGACCTACACGCTCGATCAACTACTGAACGCCTACGTGCTGGCCCATCCCCGGACGGATTTCGTGGTGATCGGCCCCCGCACGGTCGAGCAGTTGCGCCGCACGGTCGCCTCGCTGGACCTCGCCAAACAGCTGACACCTGCCGATCTGGACTTCTTGCACGGGGGCACGAAGGCCCCCTGAAGCGATGCCGGAGCCCCTCCGTCCCGACCTAGCCCTGCAGCCGGTCGAAATACACGACCGGGATGGCCGACTCCTCGCGCACGCGGGTGTGCCCCAGCAGATACATCGCGAGGCGGCCGACGAGTTCCGGTGCCTGCAGCGCCGCCCCGTAGGGACCGAGCCAGGCGATCAGCGCCGCGTACTTCGGCACTCCCAGGTCCGTGATCTCTGCGAGCATGCGCGTGACCAGGGGCTCGGTGTCGGGCCCGACCGAACCCGGGCCACAGATGGTCGCGACGCACATCCGCTCCAGCCGGGTGAAGGGCACCGGGCCATGCTGGATGAGCTTCGCCACGGCCTCCGCATGCAGCTGGGCCAGATTCACCACCGTGTCCTGCAAGGTTCTCTGCCTTTCCCGCCGGGCCTGCCTAGCGCAGGGGAGGAGCCAGCACGTCCAGGAAGTCCCGGTACCGGGAGCCGGCATCGAGCACGTGCACCCGGTGCCGTGCTCTCGATAGTACCGTGTAAACGAGGACATCGAGGACGTCGTAACCGGGATGGTACTCGGGGACGAGCAACACCACCTCGGAGCGGTCCCAGCCATCGAAGGCCATGACATGGGACACCTCGAGCCGGGGCAACCCCGTGGCGAGGTGCGCCCGCCGCACGGGATAGGGCCGGTCGCTCATGTCGAAGACCCGCTCGAAGACCCCCTTCAGGCGATCCCGGATCAAGGTCTCGGGCAGGCCCCGGATCGGTTCGGGCACGAGCACGGTGACATCCGGGCGCCGGGCCCGCTCGAGGGAAAGGGCCTTGACGCTCGCCACGACCTCGTCGAACCACAGGGCGGCCTGGATCGGGCGCCACTCGCACGTCAGCCCCGCCACTTCCCGGTCCCGGGCTTCACGCACGTCCTGCAGGACCGGATGGGCGATCTCGAGATCGCGGAGCGCGGCGAAGAGCGCGGCCCCCCAGGCGAGCGAGAGAGGTCGGGCATGAACGGTCGTGAGACGCGCCCAGCGCCGGTCGAACCGGGGGAGTTCGCTTACCGGCAGCCGATCGAGCCAGGTCGCCAGCTCCGCGGCCGGGCCCTCGCCACCGGGCG
The DNA here is from genome assembly GCA_035285805.1 of bacterium. GTDB lineage: Bacteria > Cyanobacteriota > Sericytochromatia > S15B-MN24 > UBA4093 > JAYKJE01. The sequence continues at coordinate 15,774 of JAYKJE010000025.1, forward strand.
GATCGTCGTGCACGAGCCACAATTCGTCGTGCTCGGTGAGCATGGCCGCGAGCAGGCGAACCGCATCCGGATGAAACAGATGCCCCTCGTCGACCAGGATCGCGTCGTACCTCCGGTGCGGCAAACGGGCCAGGGCGGCCTCGGCTGCCCGGGACAGGGCACACGTAGCGGGCGAGCCGGGGCCCGCTTCCGCGGGCGGTTCGGGACACCCGGCCTCGACGAGCACGCCCTTGCACAGCCCCGTCAGGTCGGAGATGACGAGTTGCTGCCAGGCAAAGGCGACGGGCGTGCGGGAGAGCAACGCCCGCAGGTCGTGCCGGAGACCGGGGGTCATGCAGACGATGAGCACCTGCTTCCCCTCGCTCGCCAGGAGGGCGGCTCGCCATGCGAGCACGCGCGACTTGCCGGCCCCCACCGGGCCCCGCAACCCGCGTTGACCGGGTTGCGGCTGGACGTGACGTCGCTGCTCGGGCGTGAGCACGAGGGGATGCTGGCGCTCGGGTTCGTGGTGGGCGGGCTGCAACCAGGTCATCAGGAAATCGTTCCAGGCCGGATCCCAGTTGCCCCGCCGCAGCCGGTGGGCCCCCGGGACGATACGGGCCAGGTTGGCCGGTTCGAGCGCATCCTGACCGAAGCACGGGGTCCGGGTGGGCTGCGTGGCGAGCAGGGCGCCCACCTGCGCCTGATCGAGGCCGTGCATGTAGGCGGCCGTTCGGATGAGTGCGGCCGACCCCGCGTCGGGTCCGTCAAGCCCGGCGAATTCGGTCATGAGGCGAACGAGGGTGTCGCGAGCGTACCCGGCGAGGTCCGCAGGAGGGCACTGCGGCCCTGGAGGCAGGACGTCCGTGACCTGGAAGATCGTCAGTCCCACGAGGGCCTGGAACACGACGACGTCGAGACGCACTCCCTCCAGCCGGGGATGGACCAGGATGCGCCATGCCGGTTCGAGGTTCCGGTCGAGGTACGCGACGAGCGCCGCGACGCCGGGCGACAGGGGACGGCCTGGTTCGAGATGGCGGACGCGGGCAAACACGGGAGACCTCCGGAGGTCAGGAAGGGCGTCCTCTCATCGTGCCTGGAAACCGATTTCACCCGATGAAATCAGCCAGGCCCTGCCGGTACGCGGCACCCACCGGATGCAAGCCGGGGTCGTTTTGGAAATCGTCCAGGAATTCATTAAAAGTCCATCAAGCGACGTCACCTCGGATGGCGATCGCGCCAAAAGGTTCTCGTAGCGTGCATCACCCGGTGCGGGATGCGACAGAGCTTTCGAGGAAAGAGGTTGGCCATGAACATCGGTGGTTTGATCGGCGGTATCGTCTAGGCAGTTGCCCCCGCGCTCGGGAATATCCTTCCTGGACCGGTTGGCAATCTTCTGGGCCAGGTTCTGCCCAAGCTCGGGGATATCTTCCAGTCGAGCGCCCCGCAGACGGAAAACAGCAAGTCGCAGATGAGCCTCGCGGACCAGGACAAGGGCGTGAAGGCGGGCGGTGGCAACACCGCTGCGCCCAAGCAGGGCGGCTTCGGGGGCTTCCTTCAGAGCATCGGTAGCGCAATTACCAAAGCGTTCCCGCAGGCCGCCCCATTCGTCAACGCCGTCTCGGGCCTCTTCGGCGGTTAAGCCATAGCCCGGCAACGCCTCTCTTACATTCACCTGGCCATCAGACCGGGCAGCGCCATCCTGGATGGTGCTGCCCGGTGACGTGTCAGGCCTCGAACGCTAGAGCAGGGCCTCGAGGTCCTTGCGGATGGCGGCCGGTTCCGTCGAGGACTCGTATCGCCCGGCGACGTGTCCCTTGCGATCGACCAGGAACTTGCTGAAGTTCCAGGAGATGTCGCCGGGCTTCGCCTGCTTCAGCCACGTGTAAAGCGGATGGGTCCCGGCCCCGTTCACCTCGATCTTGGCGAACATCGGGAACGTCACGCCGTACTCGCCGGTGCAGAAACGGGCAATCTCGCCGGAGGTGCCGGGTTCCTGCCCACCGAACTGGTTGCAGGGAAAGCCCAGGACGGCCAGCCCCTTCTTGCCGTAGCGTTCGTGAAGCTCCTGCAACCCCTCGTACTGGGGCGTGTAGCCGCAGTGGCTGGCCGTGTTGACGATGAGCAGCACCTTGCCGCGCCAAGGGGCCAGCGTGGTCGGTTTGCCGGCGAGGGTCTTCAGGGAAATGTCCCATGGAGCAGACGCCCCGGCGGAAGCGGGCATCGCGGGGAACAGGGCGAGGGCGGCGAGGCCCAGCAGGGCAAGAGTGGAACGCAACATGGCGGGTGGACCTCCAGGGACAAGGCGCGGACTCGTCGTGATATACCACGTGGACCGGTCCGGGCGCGCGGAGGGTGGCACCGCCCTCGGCAACAAAAAAGGCCTGCCCGTAGAAGCCAGGCAGACCCGTTCTGTTGATTCACCCGAAACAAGTTTCAGGTGTGCCAGTCGGAGCGGCGGGATTCGAACCCACGACCCCCACTACCCCAAAGTGGTGCGCTACCAAGCTGCGCTACGCCCCGATCATCTACCGCGTCTGGAAACCTGACGGCCCCCAGCGGGATGCAGCAGACGTCCATCACTTTACCAGAGCTTCACCCCGAGGGCAAGGAATCGCCGGACGTGCCGTCGTGACTAGACCAGCAGGTCCATGAGCAGCCCCCGGATCTCGTCGATCGACGCCGCGAGTTCCACCGGCCCCATCAGCTGATTCACGATGTTGTCCGTCAACTCGGCCAGCTTCCGGTCGATCTCCCGCAGGATCACGAGCGTCCGGTTCCGCCGGTCCGTCTTCGAATCCGCCCGATCCAGCCGCGGCTGGACCACCTTCAGGAACTTCGCGATCGCCTGCCGGAAGGCCGCCACGTGCGCCATGACGGGCGACTTCAGCAGCATCTGGACCGACCGGTCCACCTCGTAGAAGGCGGCTTCGGGCTCGAGATCGGGCTGTCCCTGGGCCTGGTGGTGCTGCGCCCCGCTCACGGCCTGCTGGAAAGACTCCGCCCCCCCGGCCGGAGCGACCGGGCGAGCGGGGGAGGCAAACGTCGTGGGCAGGGGATCGTTCCCCGCAGCGTCTCCGATCCTGGGCATGCCCGCATCATACCCGAGGTTGAGTGCCCGGACGGCCATTTGGTACCATGGAGATCGTCTCGTTCGTCCTTGCAGGAGGGCCCTTGTCCCAGCTCGCCCTCCTCAGCCCCCTGCTCGAAGGCCTCAACCCCGACCAGCAGGATGCGGTGGCCACCCTGAACGGCCCCGTCCTCGTCGTGGCCGCTCCGGGCTCCGGCAAGACCACCGTCCTCACGCGCCGTCTGGCCAACCTCATCCGCAGCGGGGTGACGGCTGACCGCATCATGGCCGTCACCTTCACGCGCAAGGCCGCCACCGAGATGCAGCACCGTGTCGCGCGCGTCCTGGGCTCGAAGAAGGCCGCGGAAGCCCTGACCTGCTGCACCTTCAACTCGCTGGGCCTCAAGCTCCTCGAGGGCAACTACCGCCGCCTGGGCTTCACCGTCGACAAGCCGCACCTGCTGGTCGAGAGCACGCAGCGATCGCTCTTCGACCTGCTCCTGCGCGAGCACGATGCCCTCGACCTGCGCCACGAGGACCTCGGCCAGTACGTCTCCTGGGCCAAGGCCACCCTCGCCGACGCCCGCAAGGTCGGACGCATCACGGCCGACGAGGCCGAGATGCGGTTCGCCAGGATGTATCTCGACTACCAGCGCCGGCTCCGGAGCATGAACCTCCTGGACTTCGACGACCAGATCGGCCTCGCCATCGAGCTGTTGCAGACCCAGCCCGACGTGCGTCACGCCATCCAGTCGCGCTACACCCACGTGCTCGTCGACGAGTACCAGGACACCAACAAGGCCCAGTACACGCTCATGAAGCTGCTGGCCGACCCGCAGCAGAACCTGTTCGTCGTGGGGGACGACGCGCAGGGCATCTATGGCTTCCGGGCGGCCGACCTCGACAACATCCTGAACTTCGAGCAGGACTACCCGCACGCGCGGCGCATCACGCTCGAGACCAACTACCGCTCGACGCCGGGCATCGTCACGCTCGCGAACAACCTCATCGGCTACAACTCGCGCCAGATCCGCAAGACCATCCGCGCCGGTCGCTCGAAGGACGGTCAACGCATCCGCAACCTCAAAGCGCTCGATGGCTTCGGCGAGGCCGAGGCCATCGTGAAGGGTATCCAGGAGCTGGCCCTCGAGGGGACGCCGCCGAAGGAAATGGCCATCCTCTACCGCACCCATGCCCAGGCCATGCCCATTCTGGGGGCCCTCACCGAGGCCCAGATCCCCTTCACGGTCAAGAAGTCCGACAACTTCTACCAGCAGGCCGAGATCCAGAACCTCCTGGCCTGCCTGCGCCTGGCCCTCCCCAAGGTCCACCCGCTGGCCGAGGTCTCCTTCGAGGGCCTCCTGCGCCGCGTGGGCATCTCGCACGACGCCATGTCCCTGCTGAAAGTGGCGACGGAGCGCAACGGCGGATCGCTGTGGCAAGCATGCCTCGAGATCGAGCGCGTGCCCATCCAGGACATCCGCCAGACCCAGACCATCCGCCGCACGGTCGCGATGGTCAACGGCTGGCGGCGCCACCAGGGCACCGTGGCCGACCTGGTCATGAAGATCTTCAAGGACACCCAGGCCCGCGAGCAGCTCGAGAAGAAAAAGGGCGAAAAGGCGCGTCAGAAGCTGGACTGCCTCTCGATCTTCCACGAGCAGGTCACGCGCTGGGCTCCGAAGAGCATCTACAACCTCTTCGAGATGCTCGACAACCAGATGCGCCCTCGCAAGGCCAAGAACGACGATGCCGTCCAGCTCATGACGATCCACGCCAGCAAGGGCCTCGAGTGGGATGCCGTGTTCGTGGTGGGCGTCGAGGAGGGCACCCTGCCCTACCAGGTCGCCGTCGACGAGGGCAACCTCGCCGAGGAGCGCCGCCTCGCCTACGTGGCCATCACGCGGGCCCGGCGTTACCTGCAACTCAGTCACTGTCACGAGCGCGCCTCCTTCGGCGCGAAGAAGAGCGTCACCCCCTCCCGCTTCCTCACCGAGATGATGAAGGCCAACCCCCAGGCTGCCACGCGGACGCCGGGCGGGCCGGCCACCCTCGCGGGCCTGGAAGCCCCCACCCCCGACCAGAAGGACTGACCATGTCGATCGGAGTCACGTTGCTGGTGCTCGCCCTGCTCATCGCAGGCCTGCTCTACGCCTGCGAGGCGTTCACCAACGCCATCGAGTGGCTGGGACACAAGCTGGGGCTCAACGAGGGCGCCGTGGGGAGCGTGCTCGCCGCCGTCGGCACGGCCCTGCCCGAGACCCTCGTCCCGCTGGTGGCTCTCGCCGCCTCGGCGTGGATGGGTCAGGCCGGCGGGGGCGAGGTCGCGCTCGGGGCCATCGTGGGGGCCCCGTTCATGCTCTCGACGCTCGCGATGGGCGTGAGCGGAGTCGCCGTGCTCGTGGCCGCCCGCCAGGGGCTTCGGACGCTCGAGGTCACGGCCGATGGCGTCGTCATGGAGCGGGACCTGAGGTTCTTCCTGATCTGCTTCACGCCGGCGATCGCCGCGGGATTCATCCCCTCGCGACCGCTTCACCTCGCCCTCGGCGTGGCGCTGCTCGGCGCCTATGCCTACTACGTCAAGAAGACCCTCGACGATCCGGGCGAACTGTCCGGGATGCCCGAAGCCCTCCACTTCGGACGCAACCACGACAATCCGCCCCTTGCGCTCGTCGTGACCCAGGTCGTCATGTCGCTGCTCGGGATCGCGCTGGCCGCCCACGTCTTCGTCGGCCGCGTCGAGCACCTGGCCACCCTGCTGGCCGCTTCCCCGCTCATCCTGTCGCTGGTCATCACGCCGGTCGCGACCGAGTTGCCCGAGAAGTTCAACAGCGTCCTGTGGATCCGCGCTCGCAAGGACACCCTGGCGCTCGGGAACGTCACCGGCGCCATGGTCTTCCAGAGCTGCATCCCCGTCACGGTGGGCCTGTGGCTGACGCCCTGGCACCTTTCCGGGTCGAGCATGATCGCGGCCGCGGTGGCCTGGCTCGCCGGCATGTTCCAGTACCTGCAGGTGCGGCGTACGGGTCGGATGACCCTCCAGGCCCTGCTGCTGGGTGCGGTCTTCTACGTCGCGTTCATCGGGTACGTCGTCGTGAAGACGATGGCTCCCGGGATGGTGCCCTGAGCGCTTGCCGGTTCCGGTGACCGACCGGCCGTGAGCGGCCCCTGGCCAGGTCCGGCTTGGTATAATGCTCCCCGGCCCGTGCCACGCCCCCGACCCCCGAGGTGTCCCCATGAAAAGCTCGCGCATTTCCGGCTTCTATCGCCTGTCGATCGACGAGCGCATCGACAAGTTGGCCGAGACCTACGAGCTCACCCGCGACGAGATCGACTCGCTGCGGTCCCAGGGCGCCCTCGAACTCGCCCAGGCCGACAAGATGATCGAGAATGCCGTCGGCATCTACTCGCTGCCCATCGGCGTGGCCCTGAACTTTCTCATCAACGAGAAGGAATACATCGTCCCGATGGCCATCGAGGAGCCGTCGGTGGTGGCCTCGTGCTCGTTCATGGCGAAGCTGGTCCGCGAGAGCGGGGGGTTCCGGGCCGGTAGCACCCGGCGCGAGATGATCGGCCAGATCCAGGTGATCGGCTGCGCCGACTTCGCCGCCGCCCGCGAGGCGCTCCTCGAGGCACGCGAAGAACTGCTCGCGATCGCCAACGCCTTCGCCCCGCGGATGGTCCAGCGCGGCGGCGGGGCCCGCAGCCTCGACGTGCGCATCCTCAACGACAACCCGCGCTCGAGCTACTCGACCATGCTCGTCATGCACCTGAACGTCGATACGCAGGATGCCATGGGCGCCAACACCATCAACACGATGGTCGAGGGGCTCGCGCCGCGCATCGAGGAGCTCACGGGCGGCAAGGTCCTCCTGCGCATCCTCTCGAACTTCACGGACCACTGCCTGGCCTGGGCCACCTGCCGCATCCCGCCGCACGTGCTCCAGACCGCCGAGCACTCCGGCGAACAGGTCGTCGACGGGATCGTGAAGGCCTACGAGTTCGCCGCCAGCGACATCTACCGGGCCGTCACGAACAACAAGGGCGTCATGAACGGGATCGATGCCGTCGTGATCGCCACGGGCAACGACTGGCGCGCCATCGAGGCCGGTGCCCATGCCTGGGCGGCGCGCGAGGGCCACTATGCCCCGATGGCCCGCTGGTCGAAGGACGCCGAGGGCTGCCTGGTCGGAGAAATCGAGCTGCCGATGCCCGTGGGCATCGTGGGCGGCTCCATCCAGCTCCACCCCATGGCGCAGGTCGCGCTCAAGTTCCTGCGGGTCCGCACGGCCCGCGAGCTGGCCGAGGTGACGGTGGCCGTGGGCCTCGCCCAGAACATGGCCGCCCTGCGGGCCCTCGCGACGGTGGGCATCCAGCGCGGCCACATGGCCCTGCACGCCCGGTCGGTGGCCGTCACGGCGGGGGCCCGCGGCGAGTGGGTCGACCGCATCGCGGAGCGTCTGGTCGCCGAGCAGGACATCAAGGTGCCCCGCGCGATCGAGTTGCTGCTCGAGATGCAGGCAGGCGACGCCCGGTGAGCGAGACCGTCGCCACGGCGCCGGCCAAGCTGATCCTGGCCGGTGAACACGCGGTGCTGCACGGGCACCCGGCGATCGCCGTGCCTTTCCCGGCCCTCCAGACCCGCGTCACGGTCACGGCCGGACAGGACACGCTCACGAGCGACCGCTACCTCGGCCAGAGGGTGGCGATCGCCGAGACGCGCAACGGCCCCCTCGCGCCACTATGCGAGGCCCTGCGCGAGGTCCGCATGTGGCTCGACCGCATGGACCGGCCCTGGCAGCCGGTGGAGGTGGCCATCCACGGGGACATCCCGCCCGGATCGGGCCTCGGGAGCTCGGCCTCGGTTCTGGTCGCGGCCATCCGCGCGGCCTTCGCCCACCACGGCAGCCACCCGCCCGTCGCCCTGGTCCGCCAGATGGCCACCCGCGCCGAGTCCCTGGCACACGGCACGTCCTCGGGCCTCGACCCGGCCACCGTCTCGGCCCCGGGTCCCATCCAGTTCATCAAGGGACATGCCCCCGTCGAGCTGCGCATCGGTCGCCCCTTCACGCTCGTGGTCGCCGATTCGGGAAGGGCCGTGTCGACCCGTGACCAGGTGGCCCGCGTGCAGGCGCGTGTCGAGTCCGAGCCGGCAGCCCGGATGGTGCTCGACCGGTTCGAGGGCCTGGCGAACCGCGTGGCCGAGGCCCTCGAATACGGCGAGCTCGAGGCCCTGGGCCTCGCCCTCGACGACACCCACGAGGCCCTCGTGACCCTGGGCGCGAGCGACGATTCCCTGGACGGTCTCGTCCGGGTCGCCCGCTCGGCCGGAGCGCTCGGCGCCAAGCTCTCGGGCGCGGGCGGCGGGGGCTGCGTGCTCGCGCTGGCCCCCGACGGCGATGGCGAGGCGATCGCCGCGGCATGGCGCGACCTGGGGTGCCCGCACGTCTGGACCCAGTCCTACCCGGAGCCTGCATGAACCCGCTCGAAGCCCGCAAGCTGGACCACCTGCGCCTGTGTCTCGAAGAAGACGTCTCGACCCGTCACCGGACGGGGTTCGAGGCCTACACGTTCATGCATGACGCGCTTCCCGACCTCGACCTCGAGGCGATCGACACCCGCGTGACCTTCCTGGGCCGGACCTTCGACGCCCCCCTGCTCATCTCCTCGATGACGGGGGGGCCCGAGATGGGCCGGCGGATCAACGAGAACCTCGCGCGCGCCGCGGAACTGCGGAACATCCCCTTTGCCCTGGGTTCGCAACGCATCATCCGCGAGCGCCCCGAGACGACGGCTTCCTTCGCCGTGAAGGACGTCGCGCCGGGCGTGTTCCTCGTCGGCAACGTGGGAGCCGTCCAGCTCAACGAGGGCTTCACCCCGGCAGACTGTCAGGCCCTCGTGGATGCCGTCGGCGCCGACGCCCTGTACCTGCACCTGAACCCGCTGCAGGAGGCCATCCAGCCTGGCGGGGACACGCGCTTTCGCGGGCTCCTGCCTCGCATCGCGGAGGTCTGCGCCAACCTTTCCGTGCCCGTCTGGGTCAAGGAAGTCGGCAACGGCCTGGCGCCGGACGTCTCGGCCCGGCTGCTCGGTGCCGGCGTCCGCGCGCTCGACGTGGCGGGCAACGGGGGCACATCGTGGGCGCGCATCGAGGGCCTGCGGTCTCCCGAACCGCTGGGTCGCACGCTGGGCGACACGTTCCGGGACTGGGGCATCCCCACGGCCGAGGCCGTGCGCATGAACCGGGCCGCGCACCCGGAGGCCCCCCTCGTGGCGAGTGGAGGCCTGCGAACCGGGATCGACCTCGCCAAGGCGATCGCCCTGGGTGCCGACCTCGGGGGCTACGCGCTGCCCTTCCTGGAGGCCGCGACCGACTCGGTCGAGGCCGTCGTCGCGCGCATCGACACCCTGGTGCAGGAACTGCGCGTCTCCATGTTCTGCCTGGGCTGCGCCGACCTCGCGGCCCTGCGTGTCACCGACCGCCTGGTGGAGGTCCGATGAATCCCGCCGTCACCGTCCGGGCCCACGCGAACATCGCGCTCGTGAAGTACTGGGGCAAGCGGGATGCAGCCCTCAACCTGCCGGCCACGGGCAGCCTCTCGATGACGCTCTCGGAACTCACCTCGACGACGACCGTCCGGTGGCTCGACGCACCCGGACCCGACCGGGTGATGCTCGATGGTCGGATGCTCGCGGGCAAGGCCCTCGCTCCGCTCGGACGCTTTCTCGATCGGGTCCGTTCGCTCGCCGAGACCGATGCGGCCTGCGAGGTCACGACGACCAACGATTTCCCGACGGCCGCCGGACTCGCCTCGTCCGCCTCGGGGTACGCGGCGCTCGCACTGGCGACCACGCGCGCAGCGGGGCTCGAACTGACCGGACGGGACCTGTCGCTGCTGGCCAGGCAGGGTTCCGGATCGGCCTGCCGTTCCCTGCACGGGGGCTTCGTCGAATGGCACCGGGGCACGCGCGAGGATGGCCTCGATTCGTTCGCCGAACCGGTACCGGCGCCGGAGACCTTCCGGCCCATGATGCTCGTGGTGGTGGTGGCTCCGGGCCCGAAACCCGTCTCGAGCCGTGACGCCATGAACCGCACGGTCGCCACGAGCCCCTTCTTCCCGGCCTGGGTCGAGGGTCAGGAGGCGGCGCTCGCGGCCATGCGAGCGGCGATCGCCGCGGGGGACCTCGCGGACGTGGGCGCGATCGCCGAAGCCAACTGCCTGAAGATGCACGCGACGATGCTCGGTGCCGAGCCCTGGATCAGCTTCTGGCGCCCCGAGACGCTGGGCGTGATGCAGGCCGTGGTGCGCTGGCGCCAGGAAGGCCTGCCCTGCTGGTTCACGCTCGATGCCGGCCCGAACGTCAAGATTCTTGTCGATCGACGCCATGCGATGACGTTGCGCGGCTTGCTGGGTACGGTGCCCGGTGTGGTCCGGATCATCGCGTGCCAGCCGGGTCCCGCTGCTCACCTGGTTTCGGGAGGAACCGACGCATGACCTGGATGCCCACCCGCGCCTCGGCGCCCGGAAAGCTCGTCCTGGCGGGCGAGTATGCCGTGCTGGAACCCGGTGAGCCTGCGCTGGCCGTCGCCGTCGACTGGCGGATCCATGCCATGGTCCGACCGGCTCCCGATTATCGCTTCACCTCGGAGTCCCTGGGCCTGCTGGACGTGAAGGCGAGCTGGGACTGCCACGACTACCTGATCGAGGGGCGGATCGCCCCCGAGACCCAGTTCGCGAGCCGGGCCGTCTCGGTGGCCCTCCGGTTGCTGCAGGCCCGGGGATTCCAGACGCGACCGTTCGAACTGGTGTTGCAGGGCGCCTTCGCCCTCGCGAGCGGCACCAAGGTGGGGCTGGGTGGCAGCGCGGCCGTGACGGTCGCGATCATGGGGGCGCTCATGGGGGCTGCCGGGCAGAATCCCACGGCCGAAGAGATCTACAAGCTGGCGGCGCTCGCCCACGCCGAGGCCCAGGGGAGCGGAAGCGGCCTCGACGTGGCCACGAGCGTCCTGGGAGGCGTGGTCCACTTCGTGAGTCACGACGCGGCCTGGGTGGAGACGGCCCGGGATCGCATGGCCCTCACCGAGCTCGTCCAGACCGACTGGCCCTTGCTCGGCATGCAGCGACTGTCGTGGCCCGAGAGTCTGTTTCTGGCCGTGGGTTGGACCGGTACGCCGGCTTCGACCCGGCATCACATCGAGGCCTACCGGTCGGCGGCAGAACGCAGGTCCTCGTCTCTGGCGGGGTTCCTGATTCACAGTCGGCAGGCCGTGGGAAACCTGGCCCAGGGCCTGGAGGCCGGGCATGCCGGGAGCTGCCTGGGCGCGCTCGCACGGGCGCGGGGGGCCATTCACCGGCTGGAAGAGGCGACGGGCCTGACGATCGAGACCCCCATCCTGTTCCAGCTGGCCGAGGCCGCGATGCGCCACGGGGGTGTGGGCAAATCTTCGGGCGCCGGGGGCGGGGATTGCGGAGTGGCGATCCTGGCTGACCGTGAGCGCTGGCCCGACCTGCAAGAAGCCTGGAAGATCGCCGGGATCGAGCCCTTGCAACTGGCTCCCGCGACGCACGGTCTCACGATATCGGGATGGGACCTGAAGACACACGCCTCGATCTGAGGTCGCGCTCGCCCGGGCGAAGCGGCTGGCACGGGCTGGAGGGAGGTCGGGATGAAGGGTGACGTCAGGCGTTCTGGCAAGCACCGGTTGCGCTGGATCCAGGCTTTGCCCCTGATCCTCATCGGATGCATGGCAGCTCCCCAGGGCGTGCGCCCGGGGGGATCTTCTCCGTCTCCGACCCCGACCGCTGACCCGACCCAGGCTCCCACGCCCACACCGACCCCGACTGTGGCCCCGACCCAGGCTCCTACGCCCACGCCGACCCCGACCGCGGCCCGGTTCTCGACCATCCAGTCGAACATCCTGCAGCCGAAATGTTCAGGCTGCCACTCCACCACGACGACGAACAAGTGGGCCTACTCGGCGAACCAGGCGACGCTCTGGACCACGATGACGGGCACGGTCACCTATGCCACGACGCCCACCTCCCCCAGGGCCTACTACGGACAGGCACGGGTGGTGCCGGGCGACCCCGAAAAGAGCGTCCTGTACATCAAGGTGGCCTCGAGTTCCTTCTCGGTGCCCGATTACGGCAATCCCATGCCGGGCGCCGCGCTCACGGCCTCCGAGATCGACCTGATCCGGAACTGGATCCTGGCGGGCGCACCCAGCAACTGAGGCCGGTGTCGAGAGCGACGCTGGCTCAGAGGGAGACGCACGATCCGCGTGAGATCAGGGCCACCTAGACCAGGGTCACGGGACCGTGGTCGTCGCAGTGGCCGTCATGCACGTGGTGCAGGCGGCCCTCGACCACGAGGTCCACATGATCCCCGTGGGGCACGGCGAGGGCGCCCTCGGCATGGGCACCGCAGGCCACGGGCCGGCAATCGGCAGGATGCTCGGCACTGACGGGAATGACATCCTCGTCCCAGTGCTCGCCGTGAGCGTGATGCAGATGCCCATCGTGGACGTAATCCACGTGGTCGGACCAGCGAATGGCCGCGTGACCACAGCCAGGACCATGGACATGGTCATGGACACCGTGGGTATGACAGCTATCGGACATGACGGACTCCTTCCGGTCACGGGGTGGGCCACTCTCACCTTGACACGACCGCCGGATGCCCCGTGCAAGGGGCTTGCAAGAAGTGGACACGATCCGCAGATGATGCCAGCGACGCTCGAGACCTTCCCTTCACGCCTCGACGAGGCCTTGCGAGCCCTCTACGAAGATCAGGACTGGACCACGTACCTGGCCATCTATCACCCCGAGGCCAGCGTGACGATCGGGTCGCGGCTCCTTCCCCGGAACCAGCTGACACCTGAGCTGTTCGAGACCTGGTTCGAGGAAGCCTTCCTGCTGGCACAACCGGACCGTCCGCCCGCCCGGTTCACGTGCACGGGCGGCCAGGTCGTCGAGGCGGACGCCAGGGAAGCCCACCTGGCCCTGACGATCCTGGAGATGGGATCGGGCTGGAGCGGAGAGGCGCACGCCTGGGTCAGACACTCGGATGGCGCATGGCTCCTGGGCGGCGCTTGCTTCGTCGGCCCCGGCCAGCCCGTTCCGAACATGCGCACCCTTCCGGTGTTCGTCGCCATCGAACTCGCCCTGCTCGAGGGAAGCCAGGAACCGGGCGTGCTGCTGCTCAGCCCCCTGGATACGTCCTTTCATCGGATGCTGGATCGCAGGACCGAAACGTTCATGGCTCTCGAGGAAGCGCGCTTCACATGCCAGAACAGCGGGCACTGCTGCTCCGGTGGGCTGGCAGTTGGTCTATCGGACCTGGAAGGAATGGCCATCCATAACCATCCCGTGAGTCGGATAGACGCGCGCATTCCGGAACGGACCCTGGTCCAGGGAGCCGATGGCCATGCCTGGCAGACCGCGCCAGATGGTGAACGCTGCGGGTACCACCACGATGCCAGCTGTACGCTGCATGCGACGGTGGGCCTGTCACCCTTCGTCTCGTGCGCGACCTATCCGATCGGCTTCACGCGGACGCCATCGGGTGTCCGCGTGTGGAGTAGTTTCACGTGCCCGACCGTGCGCGGGAACCTCGGAGAACGGCTCGAGGAGCGCCATACCGACTTCAGCGCGAGGTTCCGACTCGTACGCGACGGGAGCGAGATGGTTCCGGACGAGATCCCCTGGCGACCGGACGGCCCCGTATGTAACCACGCGGACCTCGCGACCTGGGAAGCCACCCTGCTGGAGGTACTCGCCACCGGGCCGATCCCCGTTCAGGCCCGTCTGGACCGGATCGCCCGGATGGTCCACGACCCGGGCCACCCCCGACCGGTCCTGAAAACCAGAGGCGCAGTCAGGGGAGACCTCGACACGGAGGCGACCCCGCTTCCCGTGTCGGTCGATCGGATGATGGCAAGCTTTCTGGTCGCCCGCTTCCTCAAGACACGCATTCCCGCGGCGACGGACTGGTCGGGGCAGGTGACGGATCCGCTGGAGCGGCACTGGGCGCTCGCCGACATCGAGATCGGCCCTGAGCGCGACCTGGTGACGCGATTCCTTCGACAGCTCCTGTTTCGCCAGCAGAACCTGGAAAGGGTTGGCGCGGTCGGCCACGTTCACCGGATGGTGTGGATCGGACGGGCGATCGACCAGGTCGCCCGGTTCTGTGCTGCGGTCGAGGGACGAATCGAGACGTCGGACGCGGACTGGGAGGCAGCCGTCGACGCGGCTGAACGGGCTTTCCAGCACAAGACCGCCTTCCTGGATGGACTGTGGAGCAATCCGGATGTCCTGCGCTGGCTGGTCAGCCGGGAAGCCGTCCTGGGCGGCTGAGCGTGGCGGGCGGCCGGTGGCCCCGCGGCACGTCCCGAGCATGGTCAGGCTCTGAAATCACCCTCACGCGCCGCACATCGCGGACAGAGGCCCAGAAACTCGAGGTTGTGCTCCTCGATGTGAAAACCCGTCTGACGGGCAACCTCGTCCTGCAGGGTATCGAGGCCGGGGCAGTGCAACTCGGTGATCGAGCCGCATTCGCGGCAGATCAGGTTGTGGTGGCAATGGTCATGTTGCTCGCGATGGCAGTGCGCCTCGTTCTCGAGATCGCAGCGCCGGATCTTGCCCGTCGAAAGGACCCGGTGCACGAGGGCATTGTCCTCGAGGCAGTCGACGATCCGGTAGACGCTGACCATGTCGACGGGTTCTGCCGCCCGGTCGAGCAGTTCCTTGATTTCCTGGATGGACAGGGCACCTTCGGCCCCCTGCAGCAACTCGAGCACGCGCCGTCTGGGGCGCGTGATGCGGTAACCCCGGGCTTTCAAGACGGCCAGTGCCTGTTCGGCATACGACAAGTCGATCACCTCCGAGGCACCATCTTACCCCGCAAGGCGCGCCAGAGGCGCGACGAGCAAGACATCCACCCCGCAAGGCGCGCCGCAGGCGTGACGAGCAAGACACCCACCCCGCAAGGCGCGCCAGAGGCGCGACAAGCAAGACATCCACCCCGCAAGGCGCGCCGCAGGCGTGACGAGCACAGCGCGGAAAGCCTGCTCCGGGGCGAGGAAGTGGACCGAAGGTCCCCGCCGACGCCACCGAGGAAACCAGCCGTGACGGGCCAGGCGGAGGCGATCTGCGTGTGCGCCCGCAGGCCGCGGGCCGAAGCGTACCCGGAGGTACGTGAGGCACGCGGCCGAGGACGTAAACCGCAGAGCGGCCCGCCTGGCCCGTCACGATTCAGACGGGGACGTAGACGCCGAGGACGTAGTTATTCCCGGGTTTGAAGCTGCCCGAGCCGCCGTAGCCCATTTCACCATCATTCAGGAAACGACCGTTCCCCATGGCGATCGAGATGTCGCCCGCGGTGGGATGGGCGGTCCCGGGCGTATTGGCGCGCACGACGACGATGGACCCGGCCGGAGCCTTGTAGGGGTTGTCGATGGGGAGCTTCTGGAGGCCAGCCTTCTCGAGGACCCCCGGGAGGGCGAGCCACTCGGCGAAGTGCCTGGCCTCCGGCCAGTAGGCCTGAGGAGGCTCGTAACCCGGCATGTTGCCGTAGCCGGCCTTCTCGATCATCTGCCAGACGCGCTCGTAGCACCTGCCGAGGGCAGGCTTGCCAGCGGCCATCTGCTCCGCGACGCTCATCATCTTCCGCATCTGCGCCTTGCCCGCATCGCTGACGCTGCCGGTCTTGCCCGGCGGCCTGGAAGGAGCGACAGGGGGAGTCACCGGGGCCGGCGCAGGCTCGACCCACTGACGGAAAGCCAGCTTGCCTGCGGCCTCGTCCCTGGGGGGTGCGGGCTGGAAGCCCGCCATCTGGAAGTAGGCCTGGCGCTGCGCCTCGGGCATGGCGTTGATCTGGTTCCAGGAGACGGTCTTGCCATTGTCGGCCCAGACGACGAGGCCTTCCGGCGATCGCCGCCAGAGCTGGTCGTTGACGAACTTGTGACCGAAGTTGTACCGGGCATTCGGATTGATGTTCCAGTACCCGCCGGTCGTCCGCGCGTCGGCGTCGGGCCGGGAGATGCGGGAGCGGAGTTCCTCGACACTGGCGGGCGGTGCCATGGGAGGAGCCGGAGGCAGGACCGGCTGCGTCGGCGGAACCGGAGGCGCGCCGGGAGCAGCACCCACATGAACGGCATCACCCGGGTAAATCAGGCCACCATCCGCGCGACGGAGCAGTCCGCCGGCATCCAAGCCCTCGCGGAAGAGTTCGGGATTCCAGGACTTCAGCTGGTCGAACGAGACGCCCAGCCGCGCCGCGATATCGGAGAGGGTATCACCGGGCTGCACGGACACGGTGGCGGCAGGTCGGGACTGGGTGGCGACGGGGGACATCATCAGGACATCCCGGACCGTGGGAGAGACCCCGACGGGTTGCTGAGCGACGGGCACGGGGGCCGCCACGGCTGCAGGGACGAGAGCGGGTGCCGGGACCTGGGGCGCCTGAACGCCGAGGATCTGGGCGACCGTGAGGGAACGCGTCGGGGATGCACTGGCAACGTTGGGATTCATGCGGACCTCCACGGTGGGAAACCATCGAGAGGGTTATCGGCCGTTTCGTCGCGCAGGTTCTTGTCAGCAGGTTAACAGTCAGCCATGAAGCGTTAAAAGTTCGACCCGGTCACGGCCTTCAACGAAACGGCTGCACGATCAGGTCGAGGGAGCGCCCGGGTACGAAGTTCGCCATCTCCGACAGGGACTTCTTGCCGTACTGGTCGACGTAGACCCCGTCGCCCATGAACGTGAACCAGTGCGGGCCGTTGGCCAGGTTCGTCGAGGAGGGATCCGTTCCTGGTTTCCGGTTGACGTAGATGACGTCCCCCGGTTGGAGGCGACCGCTCGAGGCGAGTTCGGCCAGGTGCATGATCGACCGACCACGCGCAGAGGCGTCGTCCGAGGCATGCTGGATGTCCCGTCCCCCCGCATCGAGCACAAGTTCCCGGGCGAAGCGGTAGCAGTTGCTGCGACTCCCCTGGTAACTGTTCTGGCCCAGGGCCCGTGCCAGGCGGTCACGCACGTCGCCTGGCGGGGAGGAGGCACGGCGAGGAGAAGGTTGAGGAACGGCGGCACGGGGCGGCGCAGCCGGAACCGCCGCGGGCGGCACGGGCGGTACGGGAGATGGCACGGGGGGAGATGGCACGGGGGGAGACGTCGCGGGCGGCGCCGTCCGGATGGCCTGGCGACCGGCCCCCTCATCACGTGGCGGGGCCGGCATCAGCCCGGCAAGCTGGAAATACCGCTGCCGCTGAACCTCGGGCATGGCATTCACCTGGTTCCAGGAAACGGGTCTCCCGCTGTCGGCCCACACCACGAGGCCCTCGGGAGATCGGTTCCAGAGCCGGGCATCGACCAGCTGGTGACCGAAATTGTAGGTCGCCTCGGGGTTCACGTGCCAGAACCCCTGCGTCTGGGCTCGATCGACGTCTGGGGCCGTCAGGCGCGCACGCAGCTCGGCCAGGTTCGCAGGCGGGCGCGGACCAGCGGGGGCAGGAGAGGCGGGAGCCGGCGTTATACCGGGCGCGGGCATGGAAGGCTGATCCGCACCGTCGGCAGGTGCAAGGCGGACGCGGTCCCCGGGATACACCAGGCTCCCGTCCGGGTAGCGAGACAGACCTCGTGAATCGAATCCTGCCTGGAACAGCTCGGGATTCCAGGCCTGCAGCTGAGCCAGTGAGACCCCTCGGGCCATGGCCAGATCGAACAGCGTGTCGCCAGGGCGCACCACCACCTCTGGAATGGCCTGGACCGGTCCCTGCACGACAGCTGGCGAGCGCACGAAGACGTCCCGGTTCGCCACCGGGAGCTCGGGACGTGGGGGAGGAAGCACGGCGGCTTGGAGCATGTCCGGCACGTATCGGGGCACGGGCTGTGGCAAGGTGGAAGGTGGCACGATCTGGGTCGACATGGGCACGGCCTCCTCGATCCGGGGGATCTTTCCTAGCTCATCGGGGCGAAACCAGCCACCCTTCCTAAGTCCCATTTAATTCTTGTTCAACGACGGGTGAAGCTTCTCGTGGCCTGGCATGGAGGCCCTTCACCGGCCCCGCCTCGTCACCCCACGCCGTGCTACCATGACCGACATGAGCATCATCGGACGTGAACGCGAACTCGGCCTCCTGCAGGATCTGCTCTCGGTGGGCAGACACATCCTGATCGAAGGTCCGGTCGGGGTCGGCAAGACCTACCTGGTCCTGCAGCACCTGCGCCTCGCGAACCGTCACCATGTCCGCGTGGACGGCGATGCCCGTTACTCCGAGCAGAAGCTGACGGGCTGGTTCGACCCCCCGCTCGTCATGCAAGCCGGGTATCGTCCAGAACACTTCATCGAGGGTCCCCTCGTCCAGGCGATGCGCCAGGGCTGCGTGCTGTTCATCAACGAGCTCAACCGGATGCCCGAGGGGGTCCAGAATGTCCTGCTGCCCGCCCTGGACGAGGGCATCGTGCAGGTCCCCCGCCTGGGAACGATCGAGGCGGCACCCGGCTTCCAGGTCATCGCGACCCAGAACCCTGCCGAGTACGTGGCCACCCAGCGCCTGAGCGAGGCCGTCCTCGACCGCTTCGAGAGCGTCGTGATGGGATACCAGCCCCGGCAGGAGGAAGCCCGGATCCTCGAACAGGTCATCGATCGTCCCGTTCCCCCCGAGAACCTGGATTTCGTCCTGGAACTTCTCGAGGCCACCCGCAAGGACCAGACCTTCCAGCGCGGAGCCTCGATCCGGGCGGCGATCGCCTGGATGAAGGTGACGGGCGACGGGAGCATCCGCCAGATGGAAGCTACCCGGCTCGAGTCCCTCACGGAATCGGCCCTCCGCAACCGCGTGCAACTGGCAGACGGGGCCGAAAGCGACCTCACGACGTGGATCGCGCGCTTCATAAAAAAAAACGCTGGCACGGCCCTGACGAATCCGTAGTCCCGGACTTCACGACCCGCAAAGAATTCGTCTGGTTCTCGGTCGCGACCCAGGACCAGAATGCGTTCCTAGCGGTCCCCGAGGCCCAGGAACCCGTGACCGAATCCGACTTCCAGGATGACTGGGAATATGCCGTGCACTACCGGCACATGGTCCGGACGAACATGCGGCGCACGACCTACCTGGAGGGGATGCATCGCAAGGCCGTCGACGCCATCATGCGTCGGGCTCGTCGCCTGATGTTGCCCATCAGCCGCCCCGATACGACGGTGTTCCGATCCTGGCCCGAGGCCCCCGCGGCAGAACTCGATCTCGACGAAACGCTCGAGCACTTCGAGGGGATCCTGCCCTGGCGTCCGGAGGATCTACGGGTCGGAGAACCGCACCACGACCCGCTCTACCTGACACTGCTGGCCGATACGAGCATCTCGATGCAGGGTGAGCGTTTCGCCATGGTGAACGTCGCGCTGGCGCTCATCGCGATGTCCTGGCCCGGGGACCAGCTTTCGGTGGCCGGCTTCGATTACACGCCACGACGCATCCAGCCCTTTCACCGGAGCCGGAGCGCGGCCTGGCTCGTGAGTCAACTGCTCCAGACGCCACCCCAGGGGATGACGGACCTCCACGCGGCGCTCGACACGGCCTGGCAGGACCGCAAGCGCGTGGCTCGAGGCCGACACGTCACCCTCCTGGTGACGGATGGCGCCCAGACCACGGGACCGAATCCGCTGGATGCCGCACCACGCCTGCGACCGCTCGTGGTGCTGCCCCTCGATGCCCACCCCGAGACGCTCAGGTCCTGCGAGAACCTGGCTCGCAAGGGGCGCGGGCGCTGCTTACCCGTGCGGTCGGTGTCCGATATCCCGCTCCAGGCGCTTGCCCTCGCCCGGGCTCTCCAGCGACCCGGCTGAGCCGGTCCCGGGGTCCGTGTCACAGGGTCCCGGAATGAGATCCCGGGAATAGGGGGCGTGCGAGGGCGGCGCAAACCCGACGACGGGTGGGGGAGCAGGCAGGAGCGGGCACGACAGAGCGAGCGCGATCGCGCGCTCATGGTCGCAAGGTGCCTGCTCGATGGCGCGCACCCCATCTGCTGCGACTTCACCCCCGGGCTCCATGCTCCACCTCCTCGTCCAGCGGTGGAAGCCTAGCACGAAGCCCCTGCTCGAACAGGTGTCGAGCAGGGGCCGATGCGTCGTGGGTGCGGTCTCGCGCTCAGGCCCGGCGCGACCGGAAGCAGGGTTGACAGTACACGGGACGTCCCTGGGTCGGCTTGAACGGGACCTGGGTCTCGGTGCCGCACTGGGCACACGAGACCTGGAAAAAGTCGGGACGCGTCTGCCGGGATGGAGGAGCGGATGAGGCGGCCTGCCGCTTGGTCCGGCAGGACGGACACCGCTGAGGCGGATTGGTATACCCCTTCTGGGCGTGGAACTCCTGCTCTCCGATGGTGAAGAGGAAAGAGGCCCCGCAATCTCGGCAGACGAGTGAGAGGTCTTGCACGGGGCCTCCTGTGACCTAGAGCCGGACGACGATCGCCGGGACGCCCTGACGACGGACCTGACGAGCCACCTCGGCGGCCTTGCCTTCGGACGTGAACCGTCCGACGAACACCCGGTGTGGTGAGGCCAGGCGGGCCGTACCGCCGCTCAGGCTGACGTACATCTGCTTGGCGCGGATCTCGCGGGCCAGTTCCTCGGCCCGCTCGCGCCCCTCGAAGATACCGAGCTGGACGACGTACCGCCCCCGGCCAACCCCCATGACGGAACCAGGATGACCGATACCGGCGAACTTTTTCTGCAGGGACACCGCCTTGGCCCTGGAGTTGACGACCGTGGACCGCACGGTGGTGGCGGCCGAACGGGCACCGGAACCGTCGGACACGCCTGCCGTGAAGCCGCGCCGCTCGAGACTCGCCACGAGGCTGCGAGCATTGGCCGCCTCGGCAAAGGCACCGCACTGGACGGTGTAGGTGCCGCCACCCGCCCTGACTTGGGCACGCTTCGCCTTGCCCATGTGAGCCTTGGGCGTCACACGGCCCCCCTCAGCCTGGGCCTTGTGTGCCCGGCCACCGTGCCTGGCAGCGAGCGTCGCCACCTTGGCCTTGGCG
This sequence comes from bacterium, assembly GCA_035285805.1. Taxonomy (GTDB): domain Bacteria; phylum Cyanobacteriota; class Sericytochromatia; order S15B-MN24; family UBA4093; genus JAYKJE01. The sequence goes on from JAYKJE010000025.1 coordinate 36,861, forward strand.
GGCTTTGCCGCAGCAGCGGCGACCTTCGCCGGCACCTCGACGGGCTGTACCTGGGCAGCGGGCTGTTCCTGGACCTCGACCGGAGCCGCAGTGGGAACGGGAGGCTCGATGGCAACCGGTGTGGCCTCGGGCGTCGGGACGACTGCCACGGCTTCAGATGCAGCAGGCGGAGTGGTCGGAACAGGAGGTGGCGCCGCCGGGATGATGGCTTCCTGAACCGTCGGAGTGCCCGACCCCGGCAGAAATGGCAACATGCCCTGCATGTAGGCATAGCCGAGGCCACCGACGACGATCAGGCCACCCACCACGAGCAAGATCGGACCGAGGAAGCGGTTGCCGCCTTCCTCCTCGTCTTCGTCCTCGTAGTCCTCGTCGTCTTCTTCCCCGTCCTCGTCTTCGTATTCCCCGTCGAAGTCCTCGTCGCCCCCCTGGGCCTCGAGGTCTTCCTCGTTCTCATCGAAATCGAATTCAGGCTCGTCCTGTCGTCCCCTGGGCACGGATCCTCCTTGCACGAGACCCTGGATGAATGGAGCGTGGTCGGCTCGTGCGACACCTCTATACCACGCGCGGCCCCAAAACCATCGGGGACCGCGCGCGACCTGTGAATGAACGTGTGAAGGTTACTTGAGCGGGAAGCCCTCGGCGTCTTCCTCGACCTCGTCACCGTTCTCGACAAGGTACTCGATGACCCGCTTGAACTCTTCCTCGTCCTCGATCATCACGAGCTCCGGCTGGGCCTCTGGATCGTCGGATTCCTGGATGCGCAGGACCAGCATGTGCTCGCCATCCTCGTCATCTTCATCCATGTCTTCGGGATCGACCGGCAGGAGGAGGGCATATTCCTTCTCGTCCACCTCGACGATCTGGTCGAGAATGAAGCGGTGGGGCTGCCCTTCCTCGTCGATGAGCGTGATGATGTCTTCTGCCTCGTCCACGGAGGATCCTTTCAGGATTGCGATACCGAGCGGATCCGTGGGGTCATTCCGAGCGGGATGACCGGGCCCGTCGATCGAGATGGGACTGGAGGATGAGCACCGCGGCTTGCTGGTCGATGACAGCCTTGCGCTCTTTGCGCTTCAACCCGCCGGCGATGAGAACCTGCGTGGCCTGCCGGGTGGTGAGACGCTCGTCGACCAGGTCGACCGGAAGACCGAAGACCGCGAGCCGCTCGACGAAGGTCTCGACGAAACGGGCCTGCGGACCTATCTCGCCGCTCAAACTCCGCGGATAGCCTACCACGAAACGCTCGGGGGTGTATAGCGCAACGAGTTCCCGGAGCGCCGCCAGATCCGCTTCCTGGCTCGACCGTCGGATCGTCTTGACCGGCTGGGCCGTGAGGCCCAGGGGATCGCTCACGGCCACCCCGATGGTTTTCTCCCCCACGTCCAGTCCGAGCACGCGCGCCTGTTCTTCCATGTGTTGCCGCCCTTCCGTCGATCCGGGAGCTCGCCTCAGTGCGTGCCGGGCCACCAGAGGGCCCTGACCTCGTCTCTCGCCCAGCTCGACCAGGATCGCATGGCCCTGTCGAGGACGTCACCCTCCGCGGCCCGGGCCGAGGGGTCCAGAGCCTGGAGCACCAGCAGCAAGGGATCTCGCCGCGGATGAAAGGCCACGAGATGAGGCTGGTCCACGAGATGAGCTCGATCGAGCGCCTCGTGCAGGGCGTCTCCGAACCCGCCCGTGGCATCCACGAGTCCGAGGCCGAGCGCCTGTTCGCCGGTGTAGACGCGGCCTCCCCCGAGTTCCCGCACGCGCATCTCGGAAAGCTTGCGCTGCGAGGCCACGAGCGTCACGAATCGCTGGTAGACCTCCTCGGACTGCACCCGGATCTGTCCGAGTTCGAGCTCCGTCAGGGGGCGCGCGGGACTGAACATGTCACCGTTCTCACCGCCCACGTGCTCGACATGGCGCGTGACGCCCCACTTCTCGAGCAAAGGCGCGAGAGAGAACTTCCCGCTGATGACACCGATCGAGCCCGTGACGGTGTCCCGGTCGGCGAAGACTTTCACGCCAGGCAACATCGAGAGCCAGTAACCTCCGGAGGCCGCGACGTTCCCGAGGGACACGACGACCGGTTTCCTGCGAGCCAGCAGCTCGAGCTCGCGCCGGATGAGTTCGGAGGCGAAGGCGTCCCCTCCCGGGCTGTCCACGCGAACGACCACGGCCGCAACCGATGGATCCTCGGCGAGTCGTCTCACGGCGAAGCACACGGGATCCGAACCGACCGTCTCGCCGAGCATGAGGTCCCGCCCACCGCCGCCTTGCGCGATCGAGCCCTCGATCGCGAGCACGGCGACCTCCGGCAAGGCCCAAGCGGGTTCCCGGTGGCCGAGGCGTAGCGCCGCCACGGGTGAGATCGCGCGAGCCAGAAAGCGTTCGAGCAGGGGCCTGAGCTGGTCGTGTTCGGCGAGTTCGTCGACGAAACCGGCTTCCATGGCCTGGCTCGGCGTGAAGACGCCGCGGCGCATCGCCGCCTCGAACCGGGTCCGCTCCTGCTTGCGGTCCCGCGCCAGGGATCCCATCAGACGGTTCCAGGTGTCCTCCAGCATCGAGCGGGTCTGCTCGCGATCGCCCTCGGAGGGGCCGGTCCGCTCGAAGGTCTCCATCGCCGACTTGTAGCGCCCCACGGCGACGAACTGAGGCTGGATCCCGAGCTGGTCCAGCAGCCCTCGCAGGTAGGTCTTTTCTTCCGAAACCCCGGTCAGGCTCACGGAAGCCATCGGATGCATGAGGACCCTGTCGGCGACGGAAGCGAGATAGGCCGTGGGGAGATCGAGCCGGTCGACGTGGACCCAGAGCAGCTTGCCGCCGCTCCGGAAGCGAGCCAGGGCCTCCCGGAGTTCTTCCGTCTCGGCGAGCCCCAGCCCCAGCGCATTGACTCGCACGACGAGTGCCGCGATTTCCGGGTCCTTGCCCGCCTCGCGGACGGCCTCGAGCAGGGGATACAGACCAGGCATCGCCTCGCTCCCCGTCATGCCCCCCCGGGCCAACCGCACGACGTCCAGGGTCCGGCTGAGATCGAGGGTCGCATACCGGGAGCCGTGGAAGCGGAGGACCGTGCGCTCGGGAGCCCCGACGAGGCGAAACTGGGCACTGCCTCCAGCCTGGCCGGTCATCACGGAGGCACCGACCTGACTCAGGGCGAGTCCGAAGCCGAGACGGAACTGGCCCTGCGGGTCCATGTCGGCCCTCAGTCTCAGACCGTCGAGGGGTTCCAGCTCGATCCCGACTTCCGGACGGATGGCCGCCCAGCTCCAGCTGGCCCTGTCTGGCACCGGCAGGTCGAGCGCCAGCGTGAAGCGCTCGCCGAAGGGACGGAAAGCGGCCCCCAGCCGCAGCGAACTCGGGATCCCGGACGTGGCGAGCACGTTCGAGGCCATCGCTCCGAGCGACAGGAAACGGGCCGGACGCCAGAGCCAGCCGAGATCCTGCGTGGACGGTCGGCCGGCAACGGCCAGGCGATAGCTCCAGCCGAGGCGGAAACCCGGCCAGAGCGACAAGCCCGTGGCCAGGACGGGATCCAGCTCCGTGGAACCGGGGGCTGGCAGGAGGCCCAGGCCGAGCGACCCGGTGTGGAAGAGCGCCGCGAATCGCTCGGAGGTCCCGAACTCACGGGCGACGAGCAAGGAGAGATCGGTGGTGGCTCCGAGACCCGCCGGATTGTAAGCGAGGCCCGACGCATCGTCGGCCAGGGCCACCGAGCGCAAGGTCCCCAGGTCGACGGGCCGGACGGCGGTCGCGGCAGTTGCAGGGGAGCCCTTCAGCCCCACCACGGGAAACGCGGCCAGGACGCAGGACAGGGGGATCCGGAACCGCTTCAGCACGCGCGCGACCTCTCTCGAGCAGTCAACCGGGCCCGCAGGCCCGCGGCGCACTCTAGCAAGCATGCCCCCGGAGGGTCAAGGCGGCAGAGACCGTGTCATCCGGGCCGTTCCGGTGTATCGTCGATCGAGCGACGCCACGACGCCGGGGGGGCCATGTCTCGAGCACGCATCGCGTTCACCCTGCTGTCCTGCTCCCTCGTCCTGACGGCCCTCCCCGTGGCCGCTCGCCCCATGCGTGCCGTGCTCGAGCAACTCGGAGCCGATGAACTCGCCATCGGTCCGCGGCTGAGGGACCTCGTCGAACGCGAGGCACTCTCGGACGATCTCCTGATCGACGCGCAGGAAGTCCAGGCCACGAGCGCCTGGCTCGAGGCCCGTGACCTGGCAGCCCTGGAGGTCTCGCTCGATGGACCGCTCGTGGGGCGAGCACGCAGGGGCAGATCCCTGCTGCTCACCTGGTCGCGCGCCGGCCTCGGTTCGGCGCGCTGGGTGTCGGCGCGTCAGGAACTCGACGCCCTCGTCTCGGGCGAAGGCTGGACGGCGGTCTCCCGCGAGCAGATGGAAATCTTGCTGGACAACGCACGGAAGCTGGACAACAAAGTCCACGGCCGGGACCCTTACGCGGATTGGGCCATCCGCCTGATCCGCACGACCAGCCCGACGGGGACTCGCTAGCGCGACTTGGCTCCGGTGGCAGCCGCAGCTGCGGCTGCCGAGACGCTTTCGGCGAATTCGCGACTGGTCTTGCGCAGCTTGAGCGCGAGCAGGCGGTTGAGCTTCTTGAGCAGCTTGATGGCCAGGCGCGGATGATCCGTGGAGATCGACTCCAGGTGGTCCTGGCTCATGGCGATCGCCACCGTGTCATTGACCGCCACGGCCGTCGCGGACCGAAGGGAGTTGTCGACGAAGGCCGCTTCCCCCAGGACGTTCTTCGGTTCCAGCCGGGAGATGGGCTTGTTGACGCCTGCCTTGTCCTTCTTGAGGATATCGACCGCTCCCGTGACGATGAAGATCAGGTCGTGACTGTTCTCCCCTTCGAGGAAGATGGTCTCTCCGCCACGCCAGCTGCGGATCCGGAAGTATGCCGCGAGCTGGGTGACCTCCGACGTGCTGAGGTCGGCGAAGATCGGCAGCTTGTCGATCATGTTCGTGATGTCGGCGATGCGTTCGGACATGCTCACCTCTGGTGGAACGACGCGTGATATACATACCCGGGACCGTCGGGACGATCACCACCGGCCGGTTCAGGCCTCCAGGACCTCGCGTGCGCGATTCAGGTTCTTGATGAACTCGTCCCCGAGGCCCGGGTTCTGATCCGGATGCAGGACCAGGCTGAGACGCTTGTAGCGCTGGCGCAACTCGTGAGGCGGCACCGACGCGCCGGCCGGCAGGTGGAGGATCCCGCGAGCCCAGCTGCGCTCGGGATCTCCGCCACTGGCCTGACCGTCCCGGAAGCCTTCCCGGTAAGCCGTTCGCGCCGAATCTTGCATGCGGGCGGACAGTTCGCTCTCCACCTGACGCTTGCCGCGAGCGAAGCCGACCCCCTTGCCGTCCTCGTACCCGTTCTGATAGGCCTGTCGTCGCGCCTCGTCGAGCCCGACGCCCCCCCCCGAGCGCTTCTGACCTTCGCGGAGCCCCTCCTCGTACGAGGCGGAGAGTTGCTGCTCGAGCGAGGGGGTTCGCCCCTCGAGCTCGCGCCGCGCCGCCTCGAGACCGGCCTGGTATCCCTCGGCACGCACCTGTTCGAGCACGGCGGGATCGGGTGCGGGCGGCTCCAGAGATACGACGGAGGTCGTGACGGGGGCGTTCCCCCGCTCCTCGGACAGCAGGCGTCGTCGCTCTTCGAGCCAGCGCGCCTCGCGAGCCTCGTGGTCGGCCATCAGGTCACGTCGCTCGGCCTGCCACCGGCGCTCCACCTCCGCGTGGACCTCGAGCAGGTCGCGTCGGTCTTGCTGCCAGACCCGCTCCCGCCCGGCCAGATCCTCGACATGTTCCAGCTCGAGACGGGTCCGGAGCCGACGCTCTTCCTCGACCTCGGAGCGATGCCGGGCCTCGAGATCCCGGATACGGGCCTCGTGCGTGTCTCGCCAGACGGACTCGAGACGCCCGTGCTCCTCGCGATGCCAGGCTTCGCGAGCGGCCAGGGCGGCTTCGTGAGCCTCCTCGAGACGGGCGATCGCCGCGCGCTGTTCGTCCTGGAGGCGGGCCGTGGCCGCCAGGTGATCGCGCTCCAGGCGGGCGATCTCGCCAGCGTGACGCGGCTCGATCTCCTGGCGGCACGCGAGCACGGCCTCCTCGCAGGCGGACTGCAGGGCCTCCCGGACACGCGCTCGGTGCTCCGAGAACAGCAGGTCCAGGAACGGATCGAGCCCCTCGGACCCATTCGATCCGGGGTGAGGCTCTCGGGCATCCAGAGGCATCGCGGGCCCTCCTTGCCGGTTCCCACAGGCCGCGGGAACCACGCTCCTCATTTTCGACAGGGGAGCAAGCTCGAGTCCAGTACGTTCAACACATGGTGCGAACACGAGCAAGCTGCTTGACACCGACCGAACGGACCCGTAAGCTCGAAATCGTATACTGGAGTAAAAAAATGACCCGGAATCCGATGCTCCATTCGAGAGCCAAGCCCGCAACCGTCGAGGCGCTCGCCATTCCGGACACGTCGCTCCCGACCCCGCCCCTGAACAAGAAAGACATCCCGATGCGAACCCCCTGGAAGTGGGCCTGCCTCGCCCTGCTGGGCCTGGCGGGCTGCGACTCGATCACGCCGCTCACGGCGGATCTCGGACAGGCCGGCACCCCGCCCACCGTCGAGGCCACCCTCGGCACGGTGGCCGGGGTCGGCCAGAGTCTGACCTTCACCGCCACCGCCGATCGCCCTCTGCCCGCCGAGTGGTCGACCGCCCGCACGCTCAAGATGGCCATGTCGGGAACCATGCTGTCCCTCACGGCCGCAGGCAACTCGTTCGTGGCCGTCCTTCCCTCGCAAGCAGGGGCGCTGATCGCGCGTCCGGACCTCGCGACCCCGCACCTGTTCACGGTGAACGGCGAGCACGCGATGGTGGCGAAGGTGGTGTTCAAGTGATGCGGCCCTTCCTCGCCTCCGTCCCCGTGCTGGTCGCCCTCGCCTTGCCGGCCCTCGCTGCACCGATCGCCACCGAGTGCACGGGCCTCGTCGTGGGGCCAGAGGGTCAGCCGCTCGCTGACGTCTTCATCCAGCAGGTCGGCAGCCTGGCGTGTGCCGTGACCGACCCGCGCGGTTCGTTCAAGCTGCGCCTCGACGCCTCGGGCAAGGCCGCTCTGGTGGTCTCTGCACCGGGCTACCAGTCACGAGAGGTCGCCACGTCCGAGGCCTCGCGCATCCAGATGGCCGCGATGCCGACCTACCGTCAGACCACGCCGGCACCAGTCACGAACGTGACCCCCGACGCAGCGGACGGGCCCGCCCCGCTGTTCGGGGACCGGATCGGCTTCGTCACCCGGTCACGTCTGATCCAGCAGAACACCACCTTCTCCGACGGGCAGACCCGGTCCCTCTCGGGATGGGTCCTTCCCGACGCGGGTGCCGATCTGCGGCTGTCCCTCGGTGACACCTTCCTCGTGGCCGAGGCGAGCCGGTACAAGGCCTCCGTCACCCTGGCAGGCCTGTCGGCGCAACCTGCGAACCAGCCGGCCGTCGAGTGGAGCGAATACAACCTCGGAGCGGCCTGGCCCGCCCGGGTGATGGGCGTCGAGACGCTCGGGCTGGTCGGGATCACCAACCAGTACGTCGCTCCCACGATGGCCAACATGGGCCTGACGGGGACGATCCACGACCACAGCCAGACTCGCACCGGCCTGCTGCTCGGCGTCGAGGCCGGCCAGCGCCTCGGCGGCTGGGCGCTCACGGGCTCGTTCCGCTTCGTCCCCCTCGCCATCCTCACGAGCCCGACGGCCCCCGTGACCGTCGACGGTCTGCGCTGGGCCCTGCTGGGGATCACGGCCAGCCACCCCGTCAGCCGCGAGCTCGACGTCGAGTTCACGCTGTCCCGCCAGTTCGGCTCGGCCGGCAACGTCCTCGGCGAGGCGGCCACGGCTCTCGGTGCGGGGATCGTGTACCGCCCCGGCAGGGGGACGCCATGACCGGACGCGCGCTGACTGCATCCGTCCTGACGTGGCTGGTGGTCGGGGCGCCCGTCCATGCAGCCGACATCCTGACCTTCGCGCGCGCCATCGAACTGGGTGCCGAGCGCGGACTCGGCGTGGCCACCAGCCGCTCCAGGGTCGAGCAGGCTCGCCTCCAGATCGCCGCCACGAAGGCCGGCGGGGGACCGTCGCTCTCCCTGTCGAGTTCGGCCTTCAGCTTCAAGCAGATCGACAGCAACGCGATCCTGGGGCTCGGCGGGGGCTTCGGCGGCATGGGAGGTCTGGGCCTCGGCGGGTTCGGTGGGCTCGGCATGATGGGCATGGGCGGGATGGGAGGCTTCGGAGGAGGCGGTGGCGGGGCGTTCACCCTCCTGACCACCTCGCTGAGCCTGAACCAGACGGTCTTCGATGGTCACTCGCTCGAAGACAACATGGCGATCGCCCGGGATGGTCTCGACCTCGCCGAGATCGATGGCCTTCAGCAGGTCCGCCGGGCCCAGTTCGAGGCCGCTCAGGCCTACCTGCAAGTGCTACGAGCGCGCAGCCTCCGGCACGTCGGCCTCGAGGGCGTCGCTCAGGCCCGGTCTCACGTGGAATCCGCCGCCCTGCGGGAGAAGGCGGGCACCGGCACGCGCTTCGAGGTCCTGCAGGCCGAGACGCAGGTCGCCGCGGCCCTGGGGCAGCTCCGCGCGGCCTCGAGCCAGCTCGACATCGCCCGCCTGAGTCTCGAAAACCTGCTCGCCGAACCTCTGGGCGATCGCGAGCTCGAGGAGTCGATCCCGCTGCCGCGTCTCTCCTTCGACCCGGTCTCTGGCCTCGACGAGGCCCTCGGACGACGACTCGAGTTGCTCTCGCTGACCCGCAAGCGCGAGCTCGACGGCCACGCGATGACGCTGGCGCAGCACGGCACGCTGCCTCGCGCGAGCGTGGGCGCCACCTACCAGCAGCAGGGCCTCGGGACGGGGAGATCCGTCAACGTGATGGGCAGCCTCCAGTGGGGCCTCTGGGACAACGGTCGGACCGCCCTGCAGATCGCCCGGGCTGCCGAGGACCGGCACCAGACCGAACTGACGCTCGAACAGACGCGTCGCGGTCTGACGCTCGAGATCCGGTCTGCCCTGCTCGGTCGACAGGATGCGACCGAACGGCTGACGATCGCCCAGCGCGGCCTGGTGCTGTCCCAGGAGTCCCACCGTCTCGCCGAGGTCAGGTACCGGGCCGGGGTCGGCACGGGCTTCGAGGTCATCGATTCCCAGGCGGCCCTGGTCCAGGCCCAGAACACGCTGGTGCAGGCCCGTTACGACCTGCTCGCGGCCGAGGTCCGGCTTGCCCAGGCCCTCGGTTGCGATCTCGGCGACGTCGTCGCCACCGGAAAGAGGAACTGATCGTGCGCGAACGCATCGCACTCGCCGTCGTCCTGTCCTGCTCGCTGGGGCTCGTCGCCTGCAAGCGTCCCGAGAAGCCCGCCGAGGCGGCCGCCTCGGCCGAGGCGACCCGCTCGGTCGTGCCCGTCGAGACCGTGCGCGTCCGGCCGGAGCCGGTCTCGCAGGACCTCGTCGTGAACGGCACGGTCATCCCGCGCGCCCAGGTTCAGGTCCTGCCCAAGGCCAGCGGACGGCTCCTGACCCTGTCCGTCCAGGAAGGCGACCGCGTCTCGAGGGGGCAGATCATCGCCCGGCTCGAGACCCCCGAACTCGAATGGCAGCTCCGGCAACAGGAAAGTGGCATCCTGACGGCCCAGGCCAACCTCGAACAGGCCCGCGACAACCTGACCCGCATCTCGGACCTCGCCCGGGACGGCGCCGTCAGCCAGGCCCAGCTCAAGGCCGCCCAGACCCAGGTCAAGGTCGCCGAAGCCGGCATCGCCCAGTCCCGTGCGGCCATCAACCTCCTGAAGTCCCAGCTCTCCAGTGGCACCGTCACCAGCCCGATCTCGGGCGTGGTCGTGACGCGGCACGTCGATCCGGGCGCGCTGGCCGGTCCGAGCACCCCGCTCGTGACGATCGCCGACACCTCGGCCCTGCAGGTGAAATTGCCCGTGGCCGAACGGGACCTCGGTCTGGTGCGCGAGGGGGGCCAGGTGACGGTCGAATCCGTCGCGCTTCCGGGCGAGGCGTTCCGCGGGCGCGTGGCCGAGATTGCCCCCCTCGTGGATGCCCAGACCCGGTTGATCCACGTGAAGGTCGATCTTCCCGCGCCCGGGCGGCTCAAGGTGGGGATGAACGTCTCGACCCGCTTGAAGGGCCCGGCCCACGCGGCCCTCGTCGTGCCCTCGGCCGCCATCGTGACGGATGGCGCGGAGGAGATCGTGTTCGTGGCGCAGGCCAGCCAGGCCGTGCGCGTGGCGATCGCCGCCGGCATCCGCGACCCGCTCCGGACCGAGGTCGTCTCGGGTCTCAAGCCGGGTGATGCCGTCATCGTCAAGGGCAGTTCGTTCGTCAAGGACGGCGACCCGATCGCCGTGAACGGAGGCAAGTGATGCCGGACGCACCGCACGTCCCGCCGGCCGGACCGGCCGACGAGACCCATCAGGGTTTCAACTTCAGCACGTTCTTCATCCGGAACCCCGTCACCACGATCATCATCATGATGATCCTGACCCTGCTCGGCATGCGGGCCTTCACGCAGATGCCGCTCGAGCTCTTCCCGAACATCGAGTATCCGGTCGTCGTCGTGCAGACGGTCTACCCGGGTGCGGCGCCTTCCGAGATCGAGACGCTGGTCACGAAGCCCATCGAGGACTCCATCGCCGGCATCAACGGGCTCGACAAGCTCATCAGCACCTCGCGTGACGGCATGAGTCAGGTCACGGTGCAGATGAAGCTTGGCGTCTCGAGCAAGGACGCCGCGAGCGACGTCCGTGACAAGGTCTCGGGCATCCTGTACAAGCTGCCCAAGGACGCCAAGCCCCCCGCCTACCTGACGTTCAGTTCCAGCACGCAGCCCATCTGCAACTATGCCGTCTCGGGCCCGATGTCATCCGTGGCGCTCTCGACCTACGTCAAGAACGTGCTGAAACCCAAGCTCGAGAGCGTGCCCGGTGTCGCGCAGCTCCAGCTCCTGGGGAACGTCGAGCGGACCTACGAGGTCAGCCTCGATCCCGAGCGGCTCCAGACCTACAATCTCAATCTGCCAGGCGTTTTCCAGTCGATCCAGGCCGAGAATTACAACCTGCCGGGTGGCAAGGTCCCCGCCGCGACGCGCGAGATGTCGCTGCGCACGATGGGCAAGTTCCGGACGCTCGACGAGCTTTCGGCCATGACGCTGACGACCCCCACCGGGGCCCAGGTCAAGCTCCAGGACCTCGGGACCGTGCGCGACACCATCAAGGACCCGATGACCTACTCGGCCATCGACGGTCAGGACGCCATCTTTCTCTCGCTGGTCAAGCAGACCGACGCCAATGCCGTCACGACGGTCGAGGAGTTCGACCGGAAGATCGAGGAGCTGCGGAAGACCTTTCCGAAAGGCCTGACGATCACGAAGGCGGCCGACACGACGCACTACGTCAAGATGTCCAACGAGGCCGTCTGGGAGCACCTGGCCATCGGGGCCGTCCTCGCGGTCATCGTGCTCTTCCTGTTCCTCCGGAACGTCGCGGCGATGCTCATCAGCGGCCTCGCCATCCCGCTGTCCATCATCGCGGCCTTCGTCCCGATGCAGCTCCTGGGCTTCACCTTCAACAACCTGACGACGCTGGCGCTGTCGCTGGTGGTGGGCATCCTGGTCGACGACGCGGTCGTGGACCTCGAGAACATCTACCGCCACCTCGAGGCCGGTGAGGAACCCATCAAGGCGGCCATCCAGGCCACCGGCGAAATCCAGCTGGCCGTCACGGCGACCACCATGACCATCGTCGGTGTGTTCCTGCCGATGTCTTTCATGAGCGGATTCATCGGCAAGTTCTTCAAGAGCTTCGGTCTGACCGTCACCTTCGCGGTGCTGTTCTCGCTGCTGATCGCCCGGACCCTGACCCCGATGATGTGCGCCTACCTCCTGAAGGTCAAACCCACGGGCAAGGGCCTCGAGGAAGAGGGCGCGCACGTCCGGGAGGGACGCTACGCGGGCCTGCTGCGCTGGAGCCTGCGGCATCGCTGGGCGGTCATGCTCCTCGCCCTCGTCACCTTCGTGGGCGGCATGAGCCTCAGCCGGTTCATCCAGAAGGGCTTCCTCACCAACTCCGATCGCGGCGAGTTCCTCCTGCGCGTGCAGATGCCCAAGGGCACGGCGCTCGAGGAAACGGCCCGGGTCGCCAACATGGTCGCCCGCGAGGTCAAGAAGCAGGAAGGCGTCGAGCATGTCTACACGCTGATCGGCGCGTACGGCACGGTCGACGACGCACGTCTCGACGTCCTGCTGGTCGATCAGTCGAAGCGCAAGCGCCGGGACTCGGTCATCGCGGCCGAGGTCCGCAAGCAGTTCTCGACCTTCCCCGATGCCAAGGTCCTCGCAGACGAGCTCGGTGCCGTGGGCGGGGCCAACAACAAGCCCGTGGACGTCCAGCTCCAGGGCGACGACCTGGGGGAGCTCCGGCGCTACGCCATGTCGCTCGCGACCCTGATGAAGGACGAGGCCGTGTTCGCCGACCTCGAGACCTCCATCGGCGAAGAGAAGCCCGAGCTGCGGATCGTGCCAGACCGCGTTCGGATGGCCCAGTCGGGGGTCATGACGGCCAGCCTGGCCAACACCCTGCGTCTGGCGACCACCGGTGACACGCCCAGCACCATCAGTGCCGGCGACCAGGAGGTCGACGTCTGGGTGCGCCTGCAGCCATCGGCCCGGCGCGACGTCGGGGCGCTCTCGAGCCTCGCGATCGCCACGAACCGGGGCGGCAGCGTGCCCCTCGGTTCCATCGCGGACGTCGAGATGGGCGGCGGTTTCAGCCAGGTCGAGCGGCAGAACCGCCAGCGTCTGGTCCACGTCACGGCCAACCTCATGCCGGGCACCTCGGTGGGAACGGCCACCGACCTCATCAAGGCCAAGGTCCTGCCGAAGGCCGCCATTCCGGACCACATCTCGATCTCGATGGATGGTCAGGCCAAGCAGCAGGCGGACGCCTTCGGCGGCTTCGGCCAGGCGATGCTGATGGGCGTCTCGCTCATCTTCTTCATCCTGGCGCTGCAGTTCAGCTCGTTCCTGACGCCGCTGACCATCATGTTCTCGCTGCCGCTGGCCATCATCGGGGCCTTCCTGGGCCTGCTGATCTTCGGCAAGGAACTCGGCATGATGGCGCTCATCGGCATCATCATGCTGATGGGCATCGTGACGAAGAACGCGATCCTGATCGTGGACTTCATCATCACGCAGACGAAGCGTGGTGTGCCGCGCACCGAGGCCGTCATCACGGCCGCGAACGTGCGGCTGCGGCCCATCCTGATGACCACGGCAGCGATGGTGCTCGGCATGGCGCCGATGGCCCTCGGCCTCGGTTCGGGATCCGAGTTCCGCTCCCCGATGGCGGTCGTCGTCATCGGCGGTCTGCTGACCTCGACGGCCCTCACGCTGCTGGTGGTGCCGGTGGGCTACACCCTGATGGACGACCTGCGGAACTTCACGTTCAACCTGTTCCGGCGCGGGCCCAAGGCCCCGACGGGGCCATCGGCAGGAACCGAGACGGAGAAGGCCGAGCTGATCCCGGCTCCGGTCCACGCGGTGCTCGAGGCCTGAGCTTCGGTGCTTGTCTCGTGAAGAAGGTCCCGGATGCGTCTGCATCCGGGGCCCTTGGTCATGATATCGACTTCCCTTGCAAGCGACGAGAACGTCTCAGCACATGAGGGATGTCAGCGGCACATCCCCGTGAAATACAGGTTCAGGGTCCGGCCCACCACGTCCGCGAGGGGCTCGCTGCCATAGGCCCCCATGCTCCAGGGCCCGATGGTGCTCGAGAACAGACCGATCATGAGATGACGCGTGAGCTCCGCGGGCACGTAATCCGTCCGGACCTGCCCCAGCGCCTGAGCCCGGCGGATGAGGGCCTCGATGATGGCGCGCTCCTCGCGCATGGGGGCATCCTCTTCCGAGATGGTCTGTCCCTGGTCGCGACGCCGCTTCATCTCCTGCATGCGCAACATGTGAAAGGCCCGCGAGGTCTCGGGGTACTCGGCGAAGGCCGACGCCATGATCAGGATCATCCGGCGGATGGCCTCGAGAGGCTCGGCATGCTCTTCGGGAGGGCCGAAGGTCTGGCAGGCCTCCTCGAGGTACCCGGCCATCATCTGCGCGAGGACCATCAGGATGTCCTCCTTGCGCGCGAAGTAGTTGAACACGGTGGGTCGGCTGACGCCCGCACGCAGGGCGATCTCGTCCATCGTGGTCGCATCGAAGCCCTTGGCCTCGAACAGCTGCACGGCCGAACGGGCGATCGCCTGGCGACATTCGTCCTTCTTGGCCTGCCGATGTGACGGCCTTCTCACCCTCGTGAAAGCCGCTTCCATGCGCTCCTCCCCTTCGACGTCGCGTCCGTTTCCAGTATAAGCGATCCGCCCCCGGGTACAACCCAAAAGCAGCATCATGACACGCTCATCGCCCCGGGAGGTGCCCTGTGATCGAGACCTCGCTGACCCGGATGCTCGGCATCCGCTACCCCCTCGTCGGCGCCCCCATGTTTCTCGTCTCGAACGTCGAGATGGTCGTCGCGATCTCGGAGGCCGGGGGGCTCGGAGCGATGCCCTCCTTGAACTTCCGGACCACCGAGGCGTTCCGGGAGGCCGTGGAGGCGATCCAGGCGCGGACCTCGGCCCCCTTTGCCGTCAACCTGATCCTCCTCGGCAACGACCGCCTCGAGGCCGATCTCGCCGTCTGCCTCGAACGCCGGGTTCCGGTCGTGGTCACGAGCCTCGGAGACCCGACGGAGTTGACGGCCCGCGCCCATGACGCGGGCCTGCGCGTCTTCTCGGACGTGACGACCCTCCGCCATGCCCGCAAGTGCATCCAGGCTGGCGTGGATGCCCTCGTCGCCGTCGCATCGGGCGCGGGAGGCCATGCCGGTACCGTGAGCCCCCTCGTGCTGGTCCCGCAACTGCTACAACACGTGCAGATCCCCGTGCTCGCCGCCGGAGGCATCGCCACGGGCGCCCAGATGGCGGCCGTGCTGGCTCTGGGGGCAGCCGGAGCTTACGTGGGCACGCGCTTCATCGCGAGCACGGAGGCCCCCGTCCCGGAAGCCTACCGACAGGCGCTGGTCGATCTCGGACCGGAGGACATCGAATACTCCGCGGACGTCACGGGACACCCCGCCAACTTCCTGCGGCCCAGCCTGGAGAACTTCCGGGCCCGGCGGGAGGAGGCCGGTAAACGCCCCGGGGCCTGGCGTGACGTATGGAGCGCCGGTCATGGCCTCGGCCTGATTCACGACATCCGGCCATGCGCCCGGATCGTGGAACAGATCGTGCAGGAATACGAGCAAGCGCGGCTCGGTCTCCCACCCGCCCGGGCCTGAACGGGGCGTCCATCAACACGAGGTGCGGCGCTTCACGAGCCGCAACCGGTTGGGGGCCCCCGGGTTCAGCTCCCAGTCGACCTCATCCATGAGGTTGACGATGAAGTAGAGCCCGAGCCCCCCTCGCGGGCGCCGCTCGAGCAAGCGGGCGGGATCGGGACGCGGAACCGGTCCGGTGGGAGGCTCGAAGGGCTGCCCCAGGTCCGTGATGACGATGCAGAGGTCGGGCTCATCGAGCCAGACCTCGAGGTCGATCGGCATGCTCGCCTCGGGATGGCCCCGGTATGCATGCTTGACCACGTTGGCACAGGCCTCGACCACGGCGAGTTCGATGTCACCGAGCACCTGGTCGAGGAACCCGGCCTCGATGGCGAGCCCCCGGACGAACTGGTGGATCGCATGCAGATCGGCCAGCCGGTTCGTGAAGCGCGCCCGTCCGATCAGTGCCCGGGCTGGCCGGGACGCCATCACGCGGTCCTCCGGGGGGTTCCGAGCGCCGCTTCCACGGTCGATACCTGGGGAATGTGATCCCCGAAAACCATCGAAAGGGGCCGCGAGACCTGAGGTGGGGCAGCAGCCACCGTGAACGCGCCCCCTGCTGCCTCCACGCGGCTCGCGAGCTGGAGCCAGAGCGAATACCCGATGCTCGAGACGTGCTCGAGTCCCGAGGCATCCAGCACGACGGGAAGGCCATCGACCTGGTACCGAGCGAGGATCTGCTCGAAAAGCGGCTCGGTCAGATCGTTCAGCTGACCCGAGAGAGCGAGGATCCAGGCCCCGCCTCGTCGGTCCCAGTGCCCCGTGAGCCGATATCCGGTCATGTGTCTTCCTCCTCCTTCATCCGATTGGCCAGGCAGTCATGGCGCGGCCGTCACGCATGGTCCGAGCAGACCACGGGGCCTTCACGCGCACGTGCACCTCAGGTGAAGCGAGCTTGAAGCGATCCTTTACATTTCTTCATACATGATGCATCATGGCCATCGCGTCCCCTCGTCAACCGGAGAGCGACCATGACCATCCGTCCCAGCTGGATCGACTACTACGAGACCCTGATCGAGCGCCACGGCCTGCGCGCCGCCGAGCGTGCCCGGACACGCCTCTACGGGCGACTGGAATCCCTCAACGCCGAGGCGGACGAGCTCGAGAGTCTGCGCGACACTTGGGTCGAGGCGCCGGCCAGCTGGGGGCCCTGGGCCGAAAGCCATCTCGAAACGATCGAAGACATGGCACGTCGCACCAGCATCCAGCTCGAGGCGGTGATCGAGGTCCTGCGCGCCAGGGTTGCCCCTGCGTGCTAACATGGGGGTCGTCTTCATGTTGCCAGGGACACCCATGACCCGCACCACCCGGACCGAAAGCCTGCAACTCGAGAACCTCGAACCCGCCTGGGTCGTCGATGGAGCGTTCGGATTGTCTGGCGTGTACCCGCTTGCCGACGCACGCTGGCACGACGGGGCCGGACACTGGCTGCGGTCCTGCAACATGTGGTTCGTCCGGGTGGGCGTCAGCGAGGCGACGCGCCTCCGGCACCCGGTGGTCGTCGAGAAGACGCATTACCGCCTCTGGCAGGACGGTCAACTGCTGACCGACGAAGCGATCTGTTCGACCTGTCTCAACGGGAGATGCCCGGCAAACCGGAACCCTGCAACCGAACCGGGTGAGTGGGGTCCCGGCGTGCTCGTGCTCGGCAGTCTGCCGGAAGCGGATACCCGGGAGACGGAAGCGTCCTGACCGGAACTGGATCCGTCCGGATCTCGACCGGACCGGCCCTCAGTCAGACCGGACCTCGTCGAAATCGAACCGCAACCCCCAGCTTCCGAGCAACTTCTCGGCATCCACGAACGCGTCAACCAGGAAGCGGCTGGCCGCGAGCATCCGGCGCACCCGCCGGGAGTGGAACTGGTCGATCAGCGAGAGGGGGGGAGACGGTACCGCGGCCTCGAACTGTTGCTGCAGATCGTACTGGCGGCCGGCATCGAGGACGAGGGACGCCTTGAGCAACAGCGCATCCTCGATCACCAGATCGAGCTCGAGATCGCCGTGACCGCGGGACTCCAGGCCAGAGAAATAGTTCCGCCAGGCCTGAACCCGTTGCAGATCGGCCTTCAGCCCGTCGACCTCCAGCTGGAAACGCTCAGCTTCCTGCACGCAGCGAGCCAGATGCTGCTCCATGGCCTCGAGACCTGAAGCGACCCACGGCATGGCCTCTGGACCGATCACCACCTTGTAGAACGCCATCGATGCCTCCCGTCGCCAGTTTACACGACGGATCTGCGCCCGTGTCGGCTCACCATCGGTGAATGTGCCTCCACGAGAGGTCCCGAACCTCGACGATGAGCCCGCGCAACGTGGCTCCGATGAGTCATCCCTCCGCCCCGGCAGGGGAACGTTGCAACCATCGCGTGCCTCGCTTGCCGGCAGGCACGGAACGACCTGTAGCCAGCGACCGGGCATGAACAGCCGCATGAGCGATGGCCAGGCGTGGCCCAGGGCCACAGCTTCATCAGGAAAACGGGGTTTTCAGGCTCCCCGTGCCACTCCGGAAAGGGGGCGATTCCGATCCCCCGTCAGGATCCGCACGGGTCGGGGTCGAGAGCGCCCCGGAAATGGCGCATGCGCCGGAGGTGCTCGACGGCCAGGGCCTGGAGGATGAGCAACGTCACCCGCCGCTCCTCGGGAGGCGATTCGAGAAGTCGGAAAAACGCGAGAAACTCGTCGGTAAGGCCAGCCTCGGCGCACTCGAACAGGAGTTTCCGTTCCTCGGCCAGGAAGGGATGATGCGCCATGCCCCGCTCGGGAGCGACCACGACGTACGCCCCGGGGATCGACGGGGATTCGGTAGTACCCTCGCGCGCCAGGTCGACCAGCAGCGACATCTCGATCTGAAGACCTCGCGCCAGGGCCTCGAGCGTCGCCAGGGAAGGGAAGCGCTGGACCCGACCCGACTCGATGCTCGCGATGGTCCCGGCATTGATGCGACATTGCCGGGCCAGTTCTCGCTGGGACAGTCCCAGCGAGAAGCGGCGTCGGATGAGGAATTCGCGAAGCTGTTGCATGGATCCCATGTATTCAAACATAGCGGTAAACTCGCACGACATGTCGTGCAAAGCGTGTCGATCAGTCAATCAATGAGTAAATGTCACGCATTAAACCGCATTTGTCCAGGCAATGACCGGATTTCGACCATACAAAGACGAACAAGCGTCACGAAATCGAATAATCGGGCGAAGCGAGAGATGAAACCAGAAAGGGCCCGAAAGTCCTGCTTTCGAAACCGATGGTGGATATGTTCGAGAAACGAGAAGAGCTGGCGACAGGAATCGAACCTGCAACCGTCCGATTACAAATCGGGTGCTCTACCGGTTGAGCTACGCCAGCACGCTCTCACCCTATCAGTCCCGGTGGCGGGACGCAAGGTCGGGTCAGCCTTGCGGGTATGAGGGGGGCATGAGGCATACGACCCTCCCTCCGTCCTGTGGCAAGACGTGCGGCAGCCAGACGAACCGCCTGCGCCTGGCCGGAGTCCTGCTGGCACTTGCCATCCTCATCGCGTGTCCGGATCCGGGACGCGCGGTGCTGCTGGACGATGGACCCGAGCGGGTCCTCTACCAGGGGGTCCAGGACGGCCTCTGGATCCGGGTGCTGCGGCGCCGGACCAGTTACGCCATCCATGCCTACCGGCTCGAGGGGAAGCGACGGGTCCTGTCCCGCGGGAGCTGGCTCGGGCTGGTCGAGGGCTCGACCACCGGCCTGATGCTCGACCCCAGGGCGGTCGCCATCGTCCGACGTCGTTTCTCGCCGTCCCGTCCCGTGCGGTCGATCCGGATCGGGGGCATGCACCGTTACCGGATCGATGACGGCGACTGGATCCTGGGCTTCACCTCGAAGGCCGCCTTCGTCCCCACGTCGGCGAATCCGGCACCCGAGCGCATCGCGAGCCAGTTCCTGGCACGTGCCGAGGTGGCTGACCGGATCGAACGCCTGTCTCGCGGCATCGACCCCATCCGTCTCGTGTGGCGTCCAGGGGCGATCGCCCCCCGCCCGGCGATCGGGTTGCCGATCCTGACACCGAATCAGCCCGCGGGTACAGAGGGAACTCACACAGCGCCGGACGCGGACGGGCTGGAACGCCTCGAAGGCGAGGTGCTGGTGGATCCCTCGCTACCGCTGGGAGCCGAGGCGCCGACTCCGCCGCCGATACCGCGTCTGCCCCGCTGAACGGGCATCAGGCCGGATTCGCGGGTTTCACGGTACGGTTGAAGTCTTGCATCGCAGCGTCGAACCCGCGCTCCAGGATGGTCCGGCACGCGCGGGCCGCCTGATCGAGCCCGCGCTCGAGATCGTCCCTCTCGGTGGCGGTGAAGGCCCCCAGGACGAAATCGTTCATGCGGCGACCGGATGGAAGCGGGCCGATCCCCACGCGGACACGACCGAAGGCCTGGCTGGCGAGACACTGGATCATGGACGAGATGCCGTTGTGGCCGCCGGCGGAGCCCGTCGCACGAACCCGGACGTCTCCCAGCGGGATGGCCAGGTCGTCGTACACGACGAGCAAGCGTTCGGGGGTGACCTTGTGGTAGCCCAGAACCTTCTGGACCGCCCGACCGGACAGGTTCATGTAGGTGAGCGGTTCCACGAGGATCAGGCGATCGCCGCCGAGGCGCCCTTCGGCCACGCGGGCCTCGAAACGCGTCTCGAGCTTCCATTCGGCGCCGATGTCCGACGCGATGGCCTCGACGACCATGAAGCCCGCATTGTGTCGAGTGCGGGCATATTCCTGACCGGGATTGCCCAGCCCGGCAAGAACCCAGGTCGCCACTACTCGAAGAGCTTGCTGACGGAAGCGTCCTCGTGGATGCGGAGGATGGCCTCGCCGAGCAGCCCGGCCACGGAGAGAACCTTGATCTTGGGGATCGCCTTCTCCTCGGGCAGGGGAATGGTGTTGGTGATGACGAGTTCCGTCAGGGGAGAATCCTGGATGCGATCGATGGCCGGTCCAGAGAGGACGCCATGGGTGCAGTAGGCATGCACTTCCCGGGCCCCTTCGCGTTCGAGCAGACGCGCGACCTCGGTCAGCGTCCCGGCGGTATCCACGAGGTCGTCGAGGATGAGGCAGGTCTTGCCCTTGATGTCCCCGATCAGGTTGAGGATCTCGGCCTGATTATGCTTGGGGCGGCGCTTGTCGATGATGGCGATGGGCGCATCGATCTTCTTGGCGAAGGCACGGGCACGGGTCACGCCGCCGACGTCGGGGGAGACCACCACGAGATCCTCGAAGTTCTTGCGCCGGACGTACTCGACGAGCACGGGCGTGGCGGCCAGGTGATCCATCAGGATGTTGAAGAAGCCCTGGATCTGGGGAGCGTGGAGGTCCATCGCGAGCACGCGCGTGGCCCCCGCCGTCGTGAGCAGATCGGCCAGCAGCTTGCTCGTGATCGCCTCACGTCCAGCAGCCTTGCGGTCCTGACGAGCATACGCGTAATAGGGAATCACGGCCGTCACGCTGTGCGCCGATGCGCGCTTGAACGCATCGAGCATGATCATCAGTTCCATGACGTGGTAATTCAC
Source organism: bacterium (assembly GCA_035285805.1). Lineage (GTDB taxonomy): Bacteria > Cyanobacteriota > Sericytochromatia > S15B-MN24 > UBA4093 > JAYKJE01. The sequence goes on from JAYKJE010000025.1 coordinate 57,816, forward strand.
GGGATGGCACAGGGGCTGGACGATGAACACGTCCGTCCCGCGCACGGATTCCTTGACCCGGACATAGATCTCGCCATCCGAGAAGTTGGCGATGTGCATCCCGCTGGTCTGGGTGCCCAGGTAGGTGGCGATCTCCTGACCCAGCGCGGGGTTCGCCGAGCCCGTGAAGAGCTTCATCGTGCGCTGCGGGATGTGGATACGCTCGCTGCGACGCGGCGTGACGAGCGAGATGGGCTCGTTCATGTCCGAGAGATCTCCTTCCGCCTCGAAGCCCAGCCGGGCTTGAGAACCTGTCGTGCCCGACCGAGCGCGAGTGCGCCCTCCGGGACATCCTCCGTGACCGTCGAACCGGCTGCCGTGTAGGCGTGGGCACCGACCTCGAGGGGGGCCACCAGCGTGCTGTTCGAGCCGATGAAGGCACCTTCGCCGATCGTGGTCCGGTGCTTGTGCACGCCATCGTAGTTGCAGGTGATCGTGCCCGCCCCGATGTTCGCCCGTGCACCGACTGACGCATCGCCGACATAGCTGAGGTGCGAAGCCTTGGCTCCATGGCCGAACGTGGACCCCTTCACCTCGACGAAGTTGCCGATCCGGCACCGCTCTCCGATGTGCGCCCGGTTGCGAAGGTGGGCGAAGGGTCCGACGGTGGTGCCCGCCTCGACCGTGACCTGGTGCAGCACGGATTGCTGGATCTGGACGCGATCGCCGAGCACCGTGTCGACGAGCTCCGAATGCGCACCGATGACGCACCCATCGCCGACCCGGGTCCGACCGAGCAACCGTACGCCCATCTCGAGCACGGTGTCCGGTCCGATCTCGACCTCGGGGCCGATGACGGTGGTGGAGGGGTCTTCGAAGGTGACGCCAGCCTCGAGCCAGCGACGCGCGATCCGGTGGCGGTAGGCCCGCTCGAGTTCGGCGAGCTCGACCCGGCTGTTCACCCCGGCGACCTCGATGGCATCGGAAGTCACGACGACCTCGACGCCATCCCCGCGGCCCACCAGCCAAGCGATGGCATCCGGGAGGTAATACTCTCCCTGCGCATTGTCCGCATCGAGATGTCCCAGGGCCTCCCGAAGGGCGCTCCAGCGGGCCACGTAGACCCCGGCATTGACTTCCCGGATGGCCCGCTCCGTCTCGGAGGCATCGGCGTACTCGACGATGCGCGCGAGGCGTCCTTGCTCATCCCGGACGAGGCGCCCGTATCGGGCGGGATCCTCCGGCTGGAACCCGAGCACGCTGAGCGCGGCGCCGGCCCCGCGATGCCGCGACAACAGGGCCTGCAGGGTCTCTGCAGACAGGAGGGGCACGTCGCCACTCAGGATGAGCAGATCCCCCTCGAACCCGTCGAGGGCGGGAATGGCCTGCATGACGGCATGAGCGGTGCCCCGTTGCTCGGCCTGCAGGATGGCCTCGACGCCACCGGGAAGGAAAGCCCTGACCTCGTCTGCACCATGCCCCACCACGACGAGGGTACGCGAGACCCCGAGAGCCTCGCAGGCGGACAGCACGTGACCGAGCAGAGGGACCCCGGCAAGGCGATGGAGCACCTTGGGCAGGCGGCTCTTCATGCGGGTGCCTTTGCCGGCAGCGAGCACCAGGGCAGCCAGCGGAGAAACGGAGGGATCGGTGACGGTCACGGCAGGGCTCCGGGACAGGCGAGGTGAATGCGATGCCTCATTCTATCACCTGGTCCGGAGCTTCGTCGGATTCGTCGTCGATCGCCATGGAGGCCAGACGCTGCCTGGCGACGCGCCGGGAATCTTCCCGGACGGCGGCATCGAGCTTCACGAGCCGGACGGCCTTGCCGCCCCGTCCCACACGGTGCTTGACGGCCGACTCCTCGCGGATGCTCTGCGAGGACCGTCGCTCCTCGGCCTCGAGCAGTTCGCCGATGAATCTTTCGTAACTCGACTGGCGAGAAGGCGCCAGGGCGCTGCCCTGGCGGACGGCGCAATCGGGCTCCGAGCGATGCAGGCAATCCGGGAAGCGACAGCCGCCCAGATGAGGCACCATCTCCGGGAAATGTGCCCCCAGTTCCCGGGGTAGAAGGTCATCGAACGAGAGGTGCGTGTACCCTGGCGTATCGGCCACCATCGCGAGCCCTTCGGGCAAGACGATCTCGTGCAGCGAGGCATGGGTCGTGGTGTGACGGCCCCGCTCGAGGCGCTCGCTGACCCGGGCGGCCTTGAGGCTGAGGCCGGGCGACAGGGCGTTGAGCAATGAAGACTTGCCCACGCCGGACGGTCCCGCGAAGACCGAGATCCGTCCGGAAAGCAAGGCCGGAAGACCAGCGAGACGGCCCGTGGAGGCGCTGACGGTCTCGAGCGGGATCCCGAGAGCCCGGTACGGGGCGAGGTGCGCGGCCAGGACCACCGGATCCTCGAGATCCGTCTTGTTGCAGACGAGGACAGGCGACAGTCCGTGACGGGAGACGAGCACGAGGAAGCGGTCGAGCATGCCCGGGTCGAAGAGCGGTTCTCGCGCCGCGAACACGAGCACGACCTGATCGACGTTGGCGATCGCCGGCCGAGGTAGGGCGTTGCGGCGTGGCTCGAGCTCGGCGATGGTGGCCGTTCCCTGGACCGGGTCGAGGTCCGAGACCTGGACCCGGTCCCCCACGAGGATCTGGACCTTTTCCTTGAGGAGGCGGGCCCGGGGGCGGCAGAGGATATCCCGTTCATCCACCCGGACCGTGAAGAACTGCGTGATCCGGCTGATGACGGTGCCGGTCATGCCTCGGCGCCCCGCTTCCTGAGAGGAACGATCTCGCCCGCCGCCTTCAGGGCCTGTCGCCGCAACTGTCCGCAGGCGGCGGCGATCTCGGCACCCCGCTCCACGCGGACGGTCACGGGGAACCCGGCTCCTTCGAGGATCTGGCGGAACTGGCGAATGGCCTCGGGGCGGCTGGGGGCGAAGGCTGCCTCGGTGGCATTGAACGGGATCAGGTTGACGTGGGCATGGATGCCACGTAGCCAGGTGGCGCAGGCCTCGGCGTGCGACCGCTGGTCATTGACGCCATCGAGCAGGACGTACTCGATCGTGATCCGCCGACCGGTGCGGTTCTCGTAGCGCTGGGCGGCCTCCTTGAGCTGCTCGAGCGGGAAGCGCCGGTTGAGCGGTACCAGCACGTCGCGCAGGCCATCCTCGGCGGCGTGAAGGGAGATGGCCAGGGTGAGCTGCAGATCGTGCTCGGCCAGGCGATCGATCGCCGGCACGACGCCGGAGGTCGAGATCGTCAGGTGGCGCATCCCGATCCCCACCTCCCCGTTCAGCAGCGCGACGGCCTTCAGCGTCGCATCCATGTTGAAGAGGGGCTCGCCCATGCCCATGAAGACGACGTGGGTGACCCGCTCGCCCGTCAGACGCTGGATGGCGAGTACCTGCTCGACGATCTCTCCCGCAGAGAGATCCCGCTGGAAGCCCGAGAGCCCCGTCTCGCAGAAGGCGCAGGCCACGGCACAGCCCACCTGGGTGGAGACGCACACGCTGCTGCGCTCGGCCGAGGGCATGAACACGCTCTCGACCATCCCGCCCGCCAGCGTGTCGAAGAGGAACTTCCGCGTGCCGTCGGTGGCCACCTGGTCCCGGACGAGCGAGAGCTCACCGACCGGGCGGGTGGCCAGTTTCTCGCGAAGGCCTCGCGGCAGGTCGGTCATCTCGTCGAGCACGACGCGGTTCTTGCGGTAGAGCCAGGTCGCGAGCTGCTTGCCCCGGTATCCGGGTTCTCCGAGGCCTGCCACCTCGGCCACGAGCTCGTCGGTCGACAGCCCGATCCATCCACGCGTCATCCCGACTCCCCTCCGGTCGCTCGCACGAGTCTCGCCACGAAGAACCCCTCCACCCCGTGCTCGTGGGGGGTCAGCTGGATCATGCCCGTTTCCGAGCCCGGGGGCCAGAGCCCCCCCTCGACGGGAGGCCAGGCCTCGAGGCGAAACCCGGGTCGGCGCCGCAGGAAGGCCTCGACCTGTGCCTCGTTCTCGGCCCGGTTGACGGTGCACGTGGCGTACACCAGGACCCCGCCCGGTCGGACGAGCGCGGCCGCCGCGTCCAGCATCCCGGCCTGCAGTTCGAGCAACCCCGGAAGGTCTGCCGGCTTGAAGCGCCAGCGCAGATCGGCCTTGCGGGCCAGGACCCCCAGGCCGCTGCAGGGCGCATCGAGGAGGACGCGATCAGCCTCGAGGTCGCGAACCTGCCGCGCATCTCCCTCCCGCACCTCGACGCCGTCGATGGCCAGGCGGGCAAGGTTTCTCTCGAGGACCCTAAGGCGTCCCGGATGGACGTCGATCGCCACGAGCCGGCCGCGGCCTGATAGCAGGTCATGGAGATGCGCCGTCTTGCCCCCCGGCGCGGCCGCCAGATCGACGATCGTGTCGCCGGGCCGCGGGTCGAGCACGCGCGAGGCAAGCATGGCCCCCTCGCCCTGGACCGTCCAGGCCCCGTCCTCGAAGCCGGGCAACTCGGGCACGGCGCTACCCGTCTCGAGGATGAGCGCCTCGGAGAGCCAGCGGGCCGGACGGGCGGTGACGCCGACCTCGGCCAGCCGGTCGATCCAGACCTCGCGGGCATCCCCGCCGGGGCGGATCCTCAGGGTGAGCGGGAGCGGAGCGGCCGACTGTTCGGCCAGGTGGCGCGCCTCATCGAGGCCCCGGTCAGACACCCAGGTCTCGACGATCCAGTCCGGCAGAGAATACAGGAGGGCGAGCGCCGCGGCATCACCCGTTCCCGCACCGGGCAGCAATCCCTGTCCCTCGCGCTGGAGGCGGCGCAGCACGGCGTTGGTCAGGCCCGCGACCCCCCGGTGCCCGAAGCGCCCGGCCAGCGCCACGGCCTCGTGAACGACGGCATGAGGGGCGATCGCCGTGAAGAGCAGCTGGTAGGCGGCCAGACGCAGATTGTTGCGGATGGGCGGCGTGAGGCGGGTGACGCCCCCCTTCACGACCCGGTCGAGCACGTGATCGAGACTGCGGAGGCGACGCGTGGTGCCCTGCACAAGCTCGGTCACGAGGGCCCTGTCCCGGGCCTCGAGGGGAGGGAGTGCCGCAAGCGCGAGATGCGTGAACGTGTCACGCGTCTCGCGCTCGATGAGGATCTGGAGAGCCAGGGAACGGGCAGTCAGGCTAAAATCCCTCGAAGGTTTGAAACCGCGTGCCCACCCCGACCGGCCGGGATATCAGCGAGCAGCGCGCTCGCACGCCCCGATGGCCTGGGCAATCTGCGGGATGTCCGTACGGACCATGTCGAACAGCTCCGCCACGGTCGGCCGGATCGGATCCCTGCCCGTGACCCACTTCCAGATGACGGGCATCACCAGCTGCGAGAAGAGGCCGACGTAGGGAACGGCGATGAGTCCCTGGCTGATCATACCATAGAGGACCGCCTGGACGAGCTCCGCCTTCTTGAACTGGTCGCCCGTGTGGGTGCCCCGGTACCAGACCCAGGCATTGACGCCGCCGTAAACGACGCGCACGGCGAAGAGCACCAGACGCCAGGTCGCGATCTGCGCCGAAGGACCCTCGACCGAGCTGCGATCGATGGAGGTGCGGAAGTTGCCCGCCGTGAACTCGACCTTGCCCGTCCGGACGGTCGTGGCGAAATCGTACTGCATGGCAGGAGCAGTAGGTGACTGACCCGAGGCCATGAAGGTCGGCATGTGCCCACTGGCAGCCAGCGCAGTGGCCATCCTTGCGTCCGGAACAGGCACGACGACGGTGGCGCCCCGCACGGTGGATTCGAGACCGCGCGCACGGAGCGACTCGGCGAACTCGGCGGCGAGCTGTTCGCCCGTGACGGCGGAGGAGCTGGCGACGGCGTTGCCCCCCACGGTCCCGGGAGCGACCCGGGCGAGGGATCCGCAGCCTGCCAGGAACGACGTGGAAACCGCCGTCAAGGCGATGAGGGCGGCCCCGCGATGGAATGAAGCCATGAGAAGATCCTCTCGGAGGTGACCTTGAAGGGAAATAACTTACCCTTTTCTTAACTTTTTCACAACGTCCATGTCAACCAGCCGTCAAGGGAGACCTGCATGCTGGACCTCGTCCTCGTGGAACCCGAGATCCCCCCGAACACGGGCAACGTCGCACGACTGAGCGTGGCCCTGGAAGCCCGTCTGCACCTGATCGAGCCTCTGGGTTTCCGGATCGATGAACGCTCGGTCCGGCGAGCCGGGATCGATTACTGGGATCGCGTGAAATTGGCCGTGCATGCGGACTTCGAGACCTTCATCGATCGGGTGGCCCCGCGACGGTTGCTCTATCTGAGTGCGCATGCCGAGACCCTGCACACCGCGATCGCCTACGAACCGGGCGACGCCCTGGTGTTCGGCAAGGAAACGGCGGGCCTCGATCCGACGCTGGGCGAGCGCCATCCAGGCCAGTGGGTGCGAATCCCCCACTGGGGCCCGATGCGGTCGCTGAACCTGTCGAACGCGGTCGCGGTGGTGGCCTACGAGGCCATGCGCCAGCTGGAACAGCGGGGGCTGGTCCCACCCCCCGTGGCTCGTTTGCCCGACCTGCCTCTCAGAGAGGGTTGACCCCTCAAGAGCGACCGGATAGCCTCAGGAGCCGTCGACCTGCATAGTCTGCCAGCAGCACGTCACCCTCGGGGGTCACGGCCAGGCCGTCCGGAGAACCGAGGACGGCCTCGACCGGTTCTTCCTCCCCCGAGTTTCCGAGGACCGTGCCCGGTGGCCCCACGATCGTCGTGCACGTACCATCGGTTTCCACTCGCCGGACCCGGTGATTCCCTGCATCCGTGAACCAGAGCCGGGCGCGGGCATCGAACACCGCCTGGGAGGGCTGGTCGAGGCTGGCCAGGGTCGCAGGTGCACCATCTCCCAGAGGCACGACGGGACGCCACGACTCGAAGTCGTCCGCACCCGCGACGTTGGTGGCTTGCCCCGTACCCGCGACCGCATGGACGTAGCCATCGGCATCGACCCAGCGAATCCGGTGAGCCCCCTGATCGACCACCACGAAGCCACCGCGCGGATGCAAGGCGAGCCCGTTCGGTGCCGAGAAACGGGCCGAAGTGGCACGCCCCTCGTCGCCGTCATCCCCGGCCTCGCCCGTCCCCGCGACGACGGTGAGCGTGCCATCCGCTTCCAGGCGCACCACCCGGTGACCGTCATACTCGGCGATCAGCAACCGCCCCCGAGCATCGCGCACCATCCCTTCCGGCCCCAGCAGGTCGGCATCGAGGGCCCGTACGCCTGTCTGCACCGCGAGTTGACCTCCTCCCGCGAGGCGGTGGATGTCCCCGGCCGGATCGATGACCCGGACGCGTCCGGGGATGCGAGTCCCGGGCACCGAGTACCCGTACTCGCTGACGACGGGCCGACCCATCGCATCGAGGACCAGGCCATACGGTTTGGCCATGCCGCATGCGAGCGCCGAACCACCGTCGCCCGACGCCGAGGGAAAGGAATCCAGGCCCGCGAAGCGGTGGAGGCGTCCGGCCGTATCGAGACGCCTGATCCGGTGGATGCGGTAATCGGTGAACAGGCAAGACCCGTCATCCAGCAGCAGGATGGAGGCAGGCGAGAAGAGAGGCGAATCGAGCGCTGGCGCCCCGTCATCGGGTTCTCCCTGGAGGCCGTTTCCGGCCAGGGCCTGTACGGTCCAGCGTAGCGGAAGGCTCGGAACAGACTCACCGCGTGACGGAGTTCCGACGAGCGGTCCGGCAGGTCCTGCCACCGGTGTTTCGACCTTCGACGGTGCGACGCTCGGCACATCCAGAGGTGCGCCCGCGGTCGATGAGGCTGGCTGCAGCGGTGCATGCACGCAGGCCACGAGCGAGCACGTGAACCACGGCACGGCGGCCCCCCGAAACCATCCAGCCCCCAAGGTTCACCTCCTCGTCCCTGCGCAGGAAGCATGGAGGGGGCAAGTCACCGGAAGGTGTGCGCGTCATTGCAGCCGCGAGAAATCCAGTCGACCGTGACCGCTCCCGTGCCCCATCGGCACGGCCGAACGCGCAAGCGCCGATTCCACCTGATCGACGCTCCAGGCGGGATGCATCGCGAACAGGCTGGCGGCAGCCCCGGCGACCGCGGGCGCGGCGGCACTCGTACCGTGAAGGGCGCGAACGCGCTGGCCCGGAAAATCGGACCAGACGTCCTGCCCCGGAGCCGCCATGAAGACCCCGTCTCCACGGCTCGAGAACCCGGCCAGTTCCTCGACCCCCACCCACCGAGTGGCGGCGATCGCCAGGGCACCGGGGGAGTTCGCGGGAGCCGTCACCTTGCCCCCGATGTTGCCCGCGGCGGCGACCACCACCGCCCCCCTCCGCCGCGCCAGGCGGATGGCCAGCGTGAAGAGCGGATCGACGTCCGTGCGTTCCGTCGAGAGGGACAGGTTCAGCACGCGGGCGCCCGAATCGACGGCATAGCGGATCCCCTCGAGCGTCGCGAACACGCTGCCCCCCGCGGCTCCCATGACGGTCACGGGCAGGATACGCACGGTCGAGGACACGCCGGCGACCCCGACCCCGTCGCCGCGACGCGCGGCGATGAGTCCCGCCACGTGGGTGCCGTGCCCCACGCGGTCGACATCGGCGGTCTCGCCCGCCACGAAACTCTTGCCGGGCAGGACGCGGCCACGCAGATCCGGATGGCTGGCATCCACCCCGGTGTCCAGCACGGCGACGATGATGTCCGAGGCATCCACCGCCCGATCCCAGAGCGCCGGTAGATTCGTGACCCACGGCTGATATCCCCACATCCGCCACCAGTGGGGGTCAGCGACCGTCGCCGACGCGGTGAGACCGGTCCACCGGGGCGGCGAGACCTCCACCGGGAGCGTCCTGCGAGCGGCAGGAAGCCCGGAATCGGCCACGAGGCGCTCGATCCCGGACTGGCGCGCGAGCCGGACGGGATCATCCACGCGCACCCGGACGACCCACTGACCGAGGTCGAGGGCCTCCAGGACACGGTCGCCCGGGGCCCAGGCCACGGTCTCGACCGTCACCCCGGGCCGGAGCAGCACCAGCCAGTCCGGGCCGGGGGGTGCGACGGGATTCCCCGCCCGGCACCCGGCGAGCCAGGAGAGCAAGACGCACGATACCCGGGCGATCGCCTTCTTCATGGTCACCCCTCCCCGGCTGGGCCCGACCATGTTGCCTCGCTCCCTCTTTCGAGCCGACGGCAACCCTTCCGGAGTTTTCCGTCCAGGCCTGCGCACGCACGGCCTGCGAGTCGCCACCTGCCGGGAGCGGGCAGTATAATGCCAAGGTTTGCCCGCCTGAGCGAGTTCTTCCGGAAGGTGCTCGATGACGACTCCGACCCCGACCGAGATCGTGCGACGCACGCCCCTGCACGATCGGCACCTGGCGCTCGGCGCCCGGATGGTTCCCTTCGCCGGATGGGAGATGCCCGTCCAGTACCGGGGCATCCTCGAGGAACATCGCGCCGTCCGCGAACGCGTCGGTCTCTTCGACGTCAGCCACATGGGCGAATTCATGGTCGAGGGCCCCGGCGCCCCCGCTTTCCTGGCCCGGATGGTGCCGGGAGACGTGGCCGGACTCGCCGCGGGTCGATGCGTGTACACGCAGTTCACGCGACCCGACGGAGGCGTCGTCGACGACACGATCATCGGCAACCTGGGCGACCGGTACCTGGTCGTCGTGAATGCCTCCAATCGCGAGAAAGTGTGGACCTGGCTGACGGAGCACATCCCGGCCGAGGTCCAGATGTCCGACCTGTCGGACCAGATGGCCCTCCTGGCGCTGCAGGGCCCCGCGGCGGCGGCGCTCATGGGCGAGGTCGGCACGCCAGGGCTCTCGACGTTGCCCTCGTTCGGCATCTCGCAGGGTCGCGTCCTCGGGGTCGACGCCTGGGTGTCCCGGACGGGATACACGGGGGAAGATGGGTTCGAGATCTACGTCTCGCCCGACCTCGCCCCGCGCCTCTGGGAAGGTCTGCTCGCCGCCGGGGAGTCCCACGGCCTCCTGGCCTGCGGGCTGGGCGCCCGGGACGTCCTGCGACTCGAGGCCGGCCTGCCTCTTTACGGTCATGAACTCACCGATGACGTGACGCCGGTCGAGGCCTCGCTGGGCTGGACCGTCAAGAGCACCGAAGCCTATCTCGGGCACGAGGTGCTCCGTCGCCAACTGGCCGAGGGGTGTGACCGGCGACTGGTCGGCCTCACGCTCGAAGGCCGCGCGATCGCCCGCGATGGCGCCCCCGTGTTCTCGGGTGAGGCCGAGGTGGGGCGAGTCGTGAGTGGCACCCATTCACCGCTGCTGCAGGCCCCCATCGCCACGGCCTTCGTCCAGGCCCACCTGGTCGAGCCTGGCACCCGCCTCGAGGTCGAGATCCGCGGCAAACGCTCGACAGCGACCGTCGGCCGCCCCGCTTTTTACCGCCGTCCCCGCCGTCAACCCTGAAGTTCCCCGGAGAACCATCGATGCTCCCCACGGATTGTCTCTACACCCAGACCCACGAATATCTGCGCGTCCAGGACGGCTCGGCCGTCGTGGGCATCACCACGCATGCCACCGAGCAACTCGGGGACGTCGTGTTCGTGGAACTTCCCGCAGTGGGCCGCGTCCTCCAGAAGGGTGAGAGCTTCGGCGTCGTGGAGTCGGTCAAGGCCGTCTCCGACCTGTATGCGCCCGTGGGCGGGACGGTCGTGGCCGTCAACGAGGCGCTCGAGGGCCAGCCGGGCCTCGTGAACGAGGACTCCTTCGGAGAGGGCTGGATCATCCGCCTGCAGCCGTTCACGGAGGCAGACCTGGCGGCTTGCCTCTCACCCGAAGCCTATGCAGCCCTGATCGGAGGCTAGGATGCCCTTCAATTACCTGCCCCACACCGAGGCGGAACGCCTGGAGATGCTGGCCCGCATCGGGGTGGCCTCGATCGACGACCTGTACCAGGCCGTGCCGGATTCGCTGCGTCACTTCGAGCTCGAGATCCCGCCTTCGGCCAGCGAGCTCGAGGTCAACCGGCGCCTGTCGAGCCTCGCCGCTCGAAACGTCCCCACCAGCCAGGTCAACTCCTTCCTCGGAGCCGGTGCCCAGCGCCGCTATGCGCCGGCGGCCGTGGACTGGGTGCTTCACCGCTCCGAGTTCCTGACGGCCTACACCCCGTACCAGCCCGAGGTGGCCCAGGGAACCTTGCAGGTCATCTACGAGTTCCAGTCGCTGATCTGCCAGATGACGGGTCTCGACGTGGCGAATGCCAGCCTCTACGACGGCTCGACCGCCGTGCCCGAGGCCGCGTTCATGGCGATGCGCATCACGCGTCGTCCCCGCGTGCTGATCGCCCGGGACGTGCACCCCGAGTACCGCGAGGTCCTCGCGACCTATGCCAGCGGACCGCACGCGGACATCGCGGAAGTCCCCCTTTCGGGCGGTATGCTCGACCGGGCGCGCCTCGCCGAGTTGCTGACGCCCGAGGTGGCCTGTCTCGTGGTCCAGGTCCCGTCCTTCCTGGGTACGGTCCAGGACATGCATAGCCTGGCCGAGCAGGTTCATGCGGCCGGTGCCCTGCTCGTGGTGGTGGCAGACCCCACGTCGCTGGGCATCCTCGAGGCCCCCGGAGCCTACGGTGCGGACATCGTGGTCGGTGAGGCTCAGGCCTTCGGCAACGCCGTTGCCTTCGGTGGCCCCTATGTGGGCTTCATGGCCTGCCGCGAGACCTTCGCCCGTCAGATGCCCGGCCGGATCGTGGGGCAGACCCTCGATTCACGGGGACAGCGTTGCTTCACGCTGACGATGCAGACCCGTGAACAGCACATCCGCCGTGAGAAGGCCACGAGCAACATCTGCACGAACCAGGCCCTGAACGCCCTGGCGGCGACCGTCCACATGGCGGTGCTCGGCCCCACGGGGTTGCGAGACCTCGGTCGGATCGGCCTCCAGCGCGCCCATGCACTGGCGGAGAAGCTGGCACGGTTGCCTGGCTTCTCGCTGGCCATCGACGCCCCGTTCTTCAACGAGTTCGTGCTGCGTCTCCCTGCCGACGCGAACGCGACGACGACGGCACTCGCCGAGCGCGGCATCCTCCCCGGCGTCGCCCTCGGCCACTGGTACCCGGAGTATGCGGATTGCCTGCTCGTCAGCGTGACCGAGCTGAACACGCCCGAGGATTGCGATCGCCTGGTCGATGCGCTGGCTGACCTGCCGGCGACCCGCAGCGTCGTGGCACGATGAGAGGAACCCCGATGGAACCGTTGCTGTTCGAACTGGGCGCCCCCGGGCGCCACGACGCCAAGCTGCCCCCGGTCGGGGTCACGGAGCGTCCCCTCGAGGAGCTCCTCCCAGCCGGGATGCTCCGCCAGGCCCCGCCCGCATGGCCCGAGATCAACGAGCTGGATGTCATGCGGCACTTCAACCGCCTCAGCCAGCTCAACTTCTCGATCGACACGAACTTCTACCCGCTCGGTTCGTGCACGATGAAGTACAACCCCAAGATCAACGAGGCCATGGCCCGCCTCGAGGGGTTCGCCCACCTCCACCCCTACCAGCCGTCCTCGATGACCCAGGGCGCGCTCCAGCTCCTGCACGAGCTCGAACGCATGCTCGCGAGTCTCACGGGCATGGCCCGCGTGAGCCTGCAACCGGCAGCGGGAGCGCACGGCGAGTTCACGGGCATCCTCATGATCCGCGCCTACCACGAGTCGCGGGGCGAGGGAGCGACCCGGACCAAGGTTCTCGTGCCCGACTCGGCCCACGGGACGAATCCGGCGACGGCAGCCCTGGCCGGCTACGATGTCGTCACCATCCGCTCCAACGAACGCGGCCTCGTCGACGTCGAGGACCTCCGTCGCCATCTGGGCCCCGACACGGCGGCCATCATGATGACCAACCCCAACACGCTGGGGCTCTTCGAGGAAGAGATCGTCACGATCGCGGGCCTCGTGCACGAAGCCGGGGGCCTGCTCTACTACGACGGGGCCAACCTGAACGCCATCATGGGCACCGTCCGCCCGGGCGACATGGGCTTCGACGTCATGCACATGAACCTGCATAAAACGATGTCGACCCCTCATGGCGGCGGGGGACCGGGGGCCGGTCCCGTGGCGGTGGCCGAACGTCTCGTCCCGTTCCTCCCGACCCCGACGGTCGAGACCGATGGCCAGACCTACTGGCTCTCGTTCGATCGCCCGGCAAGCATCGGCCGCGTGCGCGCGTTCCTGGGCAATTTCGGCGTGCTCGTGCGAGCCTACACTTACCTGGTCACCATGGGCGCCGATGGGATCGTGCAGGCCTCGCAGGATGCCGTGCTGAATGCGAACTACATCAAGGCCTCGCTCGAGGACCGTTTCGACGTGCCGTTCAACCAGACGTGCATGCACGAGTTCGTCATCTCGGGCGATCGCCAGAAGGCCCAGGGGGCCAACACCCTCCAGATGGCCAAGCGCCTGATCGACTTCGGTTTCCACCCGCCGACGGTCTACTTCCCGCTCATCGTCCACGAGGCGATGATGATCGAGCCGACGGATACGGAATCGAAGACGACGCTGGATGGATTCATCTCGGCCATGCGCACGATCGCCGACGAGGTGGAAGCATCACCCGACCTCGTGCGTCAGGCCCCTCACACCGCGCCCATCGGGCGGGTCGACGAGGTCATGGCGGCCCGGAAGCCGAATCTCTGCTTCACGTGCCGGTGACGGCCGGTCGCTCGACCGCGCCCATCCGCAGGAGCAGGAACACGACGACCCCGACGGAGGCGAGTCCCAGCAAGCCGATGGCGATCGCCGCCTGCCACTTCGACCTCTCCACCCGGGAGATACGCCTGACGAGCAGGCCATCCAGGGCCGGAGAGGTCGCGTCGTAAAGCGCGAAATCTGCCCGGAACGCGGCCAGCACGGGATTCATCAGCCTGGCGTGCACATCGCGCTCTGCCTGCCTGCTCTGCGCGGCACTCTCCAGCAGGGCGAGCACGGACTGGGTGCGCGCTTCTGACTCGCGACGCAACGGTTCGAGCGATCGTGCGAGGGAGGGCTGGTTCTCGAAGGCCACCCGGTAATCATTGCCCACCCCTTCCAGGTTCGAGCGCAGCAAACCCGAAAGCGCCACGATCTGGTTGCGAGCAGCATCTCCCATCGGAGTTCCGACTCCCTGTTCGCGCGCCAGGGCCATGACGTGCCCCAGCAGATCGACCGCCGTGGGGAGTTTCACGACCAGAGCATCCATCAGATAGTACGAATCGAGATCCGGATCGAGGATCAGGTTGGACCGATCGCCGATGTGGGCGTTGAGAGCGAGGAGGCTCGTGTTCAGGCCCGTCAGGGACTGGGCGATCGCGGTCCGGGGATCCAGACGGTCGATGAAGCCCCAGTCCGCTCGAACCCGGGCGACGACGAGCCCCGTCAGAAAACGGGAGCCGTGGCGGCGATCGCAACGATCGAGCTCCTCGAAGGCAGCCATGAGACGCTTCCGGGCACCTGACAGGCCGAGGGCGAGGTCGTCCTTCACCCCCATGCGATGAAGTGCCTGGAGCGGCTGGGTCTCCATCAGGGTCCGGACCGGGCGCAGGTAGGCCACCCCATCCCGCTCGCGACTGGCGAACGCGATCACGCCATCCTTCTCGCGCGCGAGCAGCACCACGGCATACAAGATCGGCAAGAGGGTGACGACCAGGACGGTCAGGACGAGCGGAAGGCGTGACCGATTGAACATCTTCACCGGTTTCCAGATGCACGGGCGGACGACAGGGGGAGCACGGAAGAGGCATCCTGTCCGACGGGGGAGCGGTAAGGGAGCGTGAACCAGAAGGTGGTCCCGTGCCCGAGGATGCTATCGACGCCGATCTCCCCGCCGTGGGCCTCCACGAGACTCTTGCAGATGAACAGCCCCAGACCGCGCCCGCTCACGCGAGTGGGCGGATCGAGCCGCGAGAAGCGCTGGAAGAGTTGCTGACGCCGGTCATCCGGAATCCCGGCTCCCTCGTCGCGGATCTCGACGCGGACGAATTCCCCGAGATTGCGGGCCCGGACCGCGATCGGTCGATCAGGCGGGCCGTACTTGATGGCGTTCGAGAGCAGGTTCGTGAGCACCTGCCCCACCCGGGACGGATCGCACTCGACCCCTGGCAGGTTCGGCGGGACGTGGACCTGCAACTTCTGACCGTTCTGTTCGGCGAGGGGGTTGAGGTGCTGGACGATGTCGAGGGCGAGTTTCCAGAGATGGACCTGTCGCGGATGCAGGAGGACCTGACCGGTCTGGAACTGGCTGGCATCGAGGAGGTCGGAAACGAGGGTCGTCAAGGTGTGGCTGGCCCGGTTGATCTTGTCGACGTGCGGCAGACATGCCTGCGAGGCCGGATGGCCGATGAGCTTTCGCTTGATCAGCGCCACCGAACTCGTGATGACCTGGATCGGCGTGCGAAGCTCGTGCGAGACCATGTCGAGGAACTGATCCTTGATGGCCTCTGCAGCCTTGAGTTCATCGAGCAACGCCAGATGACGCCGATAGGCCCGGTCGAGGATCCCGACGCGCCGGAGCGAGGTCCCGAAGAAGAAGGCACCGAGCAGCAGCACGATGATGGCGATCGGGGCCAGGATGTGGGCCTCGTTGACGAACGCCCCCTGGATCTGGTTCAGGTGCGTGTGCTCCCCCGAGATGACCCGGTTCAGCAGCGCCCGCAGTTCGCCCCGGACTCGCGACGTCTTCAAGGCCGCGACCTGGCTGGCCGCCCCGGAAACCCCGAGCCGGTCGATCTCGGCGGTCCACAGCCTCAACAGCTGGAAGAGCGATCCTTGCAGGGTCTGTTCGTCGTGCAGGACGGAACTTTCGGTCCCGAGTCGTCCTATGGCCCGCCGGGCCTGGTCGAGATCATCTCGCAGGCTGGAGCCGTAACCGAACTGGTGCGTGATGAGGAGCGCGACCTCATCCGCCTCCGCCTTGTCGATCCAGGACGCAGCCGTGTGAATCTGCTTGATGGCCTGGAGGCTGTGGGAGACCTGCGTCGAGACGTCCTGGACCCTCCAGGTCTGCCAGCCGACGATCCCTCCGAGGACCACGGTGACCGCGAGCGGCACGAGCGCGTGGAACAGGAGGGGGCGGAAGAGGGTCCTGACCTCTCCCTCGACCGGATCCGGACGGGGGTCCGACACGGGGCGTCAGCCGATCAAGGCCAGGAAACCGGGCTCCCGGCAGAACAGGGCTGCCTGCGTCCGATCGGCGACCTTGAGCTTGCCGTACAGCTGACTCAGGAGATTCCGGACGGTATTCTCGCTCAGGGACAGCTTGTCGGCGATCTCGCGCGCCCGGTAGCCCTGAGCCAGCAGCTGGACCAGATCCCGGTCACGCGAGGTGAGGCCGCGGGCGATGTCATGCATTTCCGGCGTCGCGGACGGGGTGGAGGCCCGGGGCGCTTCCGGCGGCAGCGCCCGGTTCTTCTTGAGCAGCGCCTTCTCGATCGAGAGGTTCAGTTGCTCGAGGTCCTGCAGGGGCTTGGTGAAGAAGTCGAACGCCTTGCCCTGGCGAAGGGCCGAAACGGCGTCATTGAGCGTGCCCTGCCCCGTCAGGAAGATCACCTCGATGTCGGAGTTGACTTCCTTGATGAGAGTCAGCAGATGTAATCCCGACAGCCGCGGCATGTTGAGGTCCGTCACGACGACGTCCACGTTCTGGCGCTTGGCGATAGCCAGGGCCTCCGGACCGTTGCTGGCCGTGAGAGTCGTATAGCCAGAATCCGCGAGCCACTCCGAGAGGTTATCGAGGATGTCGGGCTCATCGTCCACGACCAGCACGACCGGCAAGGCGCCGCTGGAATCGGGCATCTTCATGTCACTTCCCTCCTGCACCGGATGTATACGATGGTCCGGGGCCATCATACGACAAAAGTTGACACGTATTCACCACCCCCCTTCAGATGTTCCCGATTTACCCCAGTTCATCACGAGTCCGGTGGCAAGTGTCAGGTACTGGCCCCAGTTCTGGATGTCTCGAGCCGGAACCGTCGCGCCCCCCGTCAGGTAGCGGAGGCGCAGGAAGGTTTCCAGATCCCGCGTGATGGGCAGGTGGACGCTGGCCGCTCCGTCGAGGATCCCTCCCTGGAACTGCGGCACCCCTGCCGCCCCGAGGGCATCGAGATCGAACACGAAGGTGCCTCCCGTCGGAAGCTGCTGCCGCCAGCGCGTCTTGAGGATCGGCACGAAGCCGATGTCTCGCTCCGCCTCGTATCGAGAGCCCGCGACCTCGGCGAAAGAGACCTCGGCATTGCGGATCTGGGCGGAGGCCCCGACCTCCCACGCGCCTCCGTCCCAGCGCTGGACTTCCCGCAGGTAGGACAGCCGGAAGCCGTCGAACAGATAGCGCGAATCCACGACGGTCCCGGCCGGAAACAGCGTGTCGCGGAAACGCAGATCGCGGTCGAGACGGGTCCGGGTCGTCACGTCGAGCGGGGCCACGAGCAGGATGAGGCGATGGACATCCCCCCACCGGGCCTCTCCCGTCAGACGCTGGGACAGGAACAGCGTCTGGTCCTGTCCGACGGTCCGGGCCGAGTAGGCCGTGCCCTGGGCCCCGTAGCGCCCGTCGTTCTGTCCGAGCCATACCGGACCGACCTCGATGCCCAGATGAAACGAATCGAAGGGCCCTTCGGCAGCCCGGACGGGCAAGGTTGCCCCGACCATCTGGGCCACGAGGCACGCGAGTACCCCTCTGACGATGTTGAACGGGACGATCGGTCGCATCGCATGTCTCCCCTTCGAGCGCGCTCCGTGCCACCATGGGTTCTACCCGGGTGCGTCACTCCTCGCACCCCTGGAAAGGCCCACCATGCCCGCCTCAGCTCCCGTCGAGGTCGTCTGGTTCAAGCGCGACCTGCGGCTCCGGGATCACCGTCCGCTCGTCGAGGCGGCCCTCCGGGGCAGCGTCATGCCCCTGGTCGTGATCGAACCCTCCTGGCTCGGGGCGGCCGATTTCGACCCTGCGCACTACACGTTCTTCCGGGCGTGTCTCGAGGACCTCGAGACCGCGCTCGCGACCCTGGGACAGCGCCTCCACGTCCGCGTCGGGGAAGTGCTCGAGGTCCTCGAGGCCGTGCACGCGACTGCGGGCATCCGGGGTCTGTGGGCCCACGAGGAGACGGGCAACGACCGGACGTATGTCCGTGACCGGGCCGTGATCGCCTGGTGCCGCGAGCGAGGAATCCCCTTCCGGGAATTCGCGCAGCACGGGGTGATCCGCCCCCTGCGGAGGCGCGAGGGCTGGGCCGAGCGCTGGGAGGTCCGCATGGGGGAGCCGGAGGCCCCGCTCCCGACGTTCGTCCACCCCGCCCCGGCGATGGATGCCGGCCGCATCCCGCTCTCAATCGACCTCGGGCTGAACCCCGATCGCCGGACGGACGCCCAGATCGGCGGCCTCCGCCGCGGAGAACGGGCGCTCGCGACCTTTCTGGCAAGTCGGTCCCGCGGCTACATGCGGGGGATCTCCAGCCCCCTGTCGGCCCCGATGGCCTGCTCGCGCCTGAGTCCGCATCTGGCCTGGGGGACGGTGTCGCTGCGGCACGTCGTGCAGCGCACCCGTGCCCGGATCGAGTCCGTGCGCGACTCGGACACGTACGGCGCCCGCAACCTCGAGGGCTTCCTGGAACGCCTGCACTGGCACTGCCACTTCATCCAGAAACTCGAGGACGACCCCCGCATCGAGTTCGAGAGCTTCGTCCGGGCCTACGACGACCTGCGACCGACCCTGGATCGCGATCGCCTCGAGGCCTGGCAGACGGGCATGACGGGGTACCCGCTCGTCGATGCGTGCATGCGCGCCCTCGACCGGACGGGCTGGATCAACTTCCGGATGCGGGCCATGTTGATGAGCTTCGCGTCGCATCACCTGTGGCTCCCGTGGCGAGAACCGGCCCTGCACCTCGCACGGCGCTTCGTCGATTACGAGCCGGGCATCCACTACCCGCAGGTCCAGATGCAGGCCGGCACGACCGGGAACCCGACGGTCCGGACGTACAACCCGATGCTGCAGGCCCGCGAGCAGGATCCCGAGGGGGTCTTCATCCGTCGCTGGGTCCCCGAACTCGCAGGAGTTCCCGATGCGTACCTCGCGGCCCCGTGGCAGATGCCTCCCATGGTCCAGATCGACTCGGGATGCCGGATCGGGCAGCACTACCCGGCCCCGATCGTCGACCACGAGACGGCCATCCGCCAGGCGCGGTCGGCCATCGGGGCGTTGCGCCGTGACCCGGAGGTTCAGACCGAGACTCGGCGGATCCTCGACCGCCACGGCAGCCGCCGGCGGGGGCTGAAAGCTGCCGAGACCCGTCGCAGACGCCAGACCCCCTCCTCTCCCCCGGAAGCCGCCCCCCCAGCCGCTCCCCAGCTCCGGTTCGACTTCGAGGGGCCGGGTACATGACGGGCATGGAATCGCTGGGTCCCCTCGATCGGCTCGACCTTCACCCGCACGACGCCCCGCCTCCGGCCTCGCCGTCCGGAAACTGGCTGGCCCTGCCCAAGCACGGCCGCTGTTTCGTCTGCCAGACGGACGTCCCCGGGACCTGGCAGATCGATCTCCGCCGCGATGGCTCCACCGTCCGCTTCCTGACCACGCTGGGGGACGCGCAGCAGGGCCCGCCCGGGCACGCCCACGGCGGATCGATGGCGGCCCTGCTCGACGAAGCGATGGGGGCAGCCGCCTGGCTGCGGCGCACGCATCTCGTGGCGGCCAGGCTGGAGCTGCAGTTCCGGAAGCCCGTTCCGCTGGGCACCGAGGTGATGGTCGTCGCCTGGGTCAAGCAGGAAGGGCGGCGCTCGCTGCACGCGGGAGGCGCCCTGGTCCTACCGGATGGCACGACGGCCGTCGAGGCGCACGGCGTCTTCGCCCACGCCCCGGCGCTCTTCGAGCATCTTGGCAGCGAGTTCGATCGCTACCGTCCCGTCACGGACGAGGCCAGTTCCTCAGCGCCGTGACGGCCGCGCGCAGGCGCTCCCACGGGGAGGCCCCGTGAAAGAGCGCGAGGCCCGCCGAAAGAAACTGATCGAGCCCTGCGGTGGCCGGGAACCAGACGGGCGAGACGCGCCCGTGGGCCTGGACGTCGACGACGCGAGTGGTCACGAAGGGGGCGAACCCGTCGTCACCGCCGATCCGGCCTATCCCGCTGGATTTGAGCCCCCCGCGGGGCGTGACCGGGTTGCCGTAGGTGTCGAGGGCGGTGTTGACCCAGGCCGTCCCGACCTCGAGACGCCGGGCGATCGCCTCGGCCCGATCGAGGTCGCGCCCCCACACGGTGGCACTCAGGCCGTACTCGGTGTCGTTGGCCTCGCGAACCATGGTGTCGAGGTCCGGCACGACCAGGACGGGCAGGACGGGTCCGAAGGTCTCCTCGCGCCAGACGGTCATGTCCGGGGTGACGCCCTCGAGCAGGGTCGGTTCGTGGAAACATCCGGGGCGATCGAGGACTCGCCCTCCGGCCCTCACCCTCGCGCCGGCCGCCAGGGCCTCGGTGACGTGCCGGACCACGGTATCTCGCTGCCAGGGACCGATCATGGGCCCGACGTCCACGCCGGGCTCGTCCCAGGATCCGACACGGAGAGCTCTCAGATGATGTTCGAGGCGTTCCAGCAGCGGACCCGCCTGGTCGGGCAGGACCAGCACGCGCTCGACCGAGGCACAGACCTGTCCGGCATTGACCATCGCGGCCCAGACGATCCCGCGGGCCGCGAAGTCTAGGTCGGCATCGGGCATGACGAGCGCCGCATCCTTGCCGCCGAGTTCGAGCGTGCAGGTCACGAGGCGCTCCGCGCAGGCGGCCGCGACCCGGCGACCGCTCGCGACCGAGCCCGTGAAGCAGACGTGGTCGACCCCGGCCTCGACCAGGGCCTTGCCGAGCTCGCGATCGCCCGGCAGGACCTGCAGGACCGCCGACGGGATGCCCGCCCCGTGCGCCAGCTCGACCAGGCGGAGGGCGATGCGCGGCGTCCACTCGGAGGGTTTGAGGACCACGGTGTTTCCGGCGGCCAGCGCGGGCACGATGGAGGCCATGGGCAGCAGGCACGGATAGTTCCAGGGACTGATGATCCCGACCACCCCCTTGGCGCGATGCACGAGACGCGTCCGCACATGGCGAAGGAGGGGGTTCGGCGCGACCAGCGGACGGTCCCGCAGGTAGGCCGGCGCCTTGCGGGCTGCGTGCACCAGGAAGTCGCAGGCCCCGAGCAACTCGGTGAGGGCATCGGCCCGCGGCTTGCCATTCTCGCGCGCGAGCAGGTCCGCCAGACCCTCGCGATCACGGACGATCGCATCCCGCCAGGCCAGGAGCAGCCGACCGCGTTCCCGGACGCCGAGGTGTTCCCAGCTCTCCCGGGCCGCGCGGGCTCGCGAGACGGCAGCACCGGCCGCTTGCGGATCCACGGGGTCACAGGGGGGCAACGGCTGACCGCTACCGGGCTCGACGCGGGACCAGGTCAGGGGGGCGACGGTGCTGGACACGGGAACCTCCGGGCAAAGGAGCGACAGGTGTACCATACCCGCTCCGGATGGAGCCCGTCAGCGGAAACGCCTGCCCACATGCTAAAATTAGACTCCAGTCCAATTTTCAACCACCCCTTCGAGAACCGGGAACCCCATGACTCGCATCCAGCGTCTGTCCCTGGTGGGCATCTTCCTGACGATCTTCCTGGCCGCCCTCGACCAGACGATCGTCTCGACGGCCCTGCCCCGCATCGTGGGCGATCTCGGTCGCACGGATCTGTATGCCTGGGTGACCACGGCCTACCTGCTCACGACCTCCGTCGCGGGCCCCATCTTCGGCCGCCTGGCCGAGATCCGGGATCCCAAGCGGATCATGCTCGTGGCCGTCCTCTGCTTCCTCGCTGGCTCCTTCCTGTGCGGGGCGGCCCCGACGATGGAGACCCTGATCGCGTTCCGGGCCCTCCAGGGCATCGGAGGCGGAGGGCTCTTCGCCGTGGCCTTCGCCCTGTTCGGGCTGCTGTTCGAGCCGCGAGAGCGCGGGAAGGCGCAGGGCATCTTCGGGGCCGTCTTCGGCATCGCGGGCGTCATCGGTCCGCTGGTCGGTGGGTTGCTCACGGACCATGTCTCCTGGCGGTGGACGTTCTACCTCAACATGCCGGTGGGCGCCGTCGCGCTGTTTTTCCTGGTCAGGCACATGCCCTCGCTCCAGCCGGCAGGTCAGAAGCGGTTCGATCTGCCCGGGGCGATCGCCCTGACAGGCTGGACCGTCCCCCTGATGCTCGCGCTGTCCTGGGGCGGCCACACATATGCCTGGAGCTCCCCGCAGGTGCTGGGATGCCTGGCCCTCGCCGCCGTGGCCCTCGGGGCTTTCGTGTGGATCGAGCAGCACCATGACGCTCCCCTGCTCGATCTGGGCCTGTTCCGGATTTCGACCTTCGTGCTCGCCAACGCGGCGATGCTGCTGTTCGGGGCCGCGTTCATCGGGACGATCGCCTTCCTGCCCCTGTATCTGGTGCAGGTGAAGGGGATCTCGGCCACCTACTCGGGCCTCACGATCACCCCCCTCACGCTGGGACTCGTGGCGGGCTCCATCTTCAGTGGCCGGACCGCGAGTCGCACGGGCCGCTACAAGCACCTCCTGCTCGTGAGCACCGGCTGGCTTCTGGTGTCGGATCTCCTGCTCTTCATCGTGCTCCGGGTCGAGACGCCGGTGTGGCAGGTGCTGGGCATGCTGGTCCTCGTCGGCCTGGGCCTCGGTCCGTCGATGCCGCTGTATCCGCTGGCCCTCCAGAACGCCGTGCCGCGGGAACGCGTCGGGACGGCCTCGAGCACCAACCAGTTCTGCCGCCAGGTGGGCGGCTCGCTCGGAGCCGCCCTGCTCGGTTCCCTGCTGGTGTCGAGCCTCCAGGCCGCGATGCCGGCAGGCTCCGGCTCGACCATGGGCACGGCCTCGGAAGGCCCGGTCCAGCTGCGGGACCGCTCGGCGCTCAGCGAGACGATCCACGCGAAGTTCGACGCGACGTATGCCCTGCTCGAAAAGGCCCTCCGCGGAGATGCCGTCGCGTATGACACGCTCATGACCGATCCCCTGGTTCCGGCCGAGCAGAAGCAACGGCTGGTGAAGGGCGGCATACCGGCTGCCATGCGGCCCCGGTTCGCCGAGGGGGTTCCCGACACCGTCAGGTCACAGGCCATCGACAAGGCCGAAAACGAGGCGCTGTCTGCGCTGAAACCCGCGCTCCGGAAGCAGGCCGACGACCTGGTCGACCGCATCCAGACGGGGCTCGACACCGGGATCACCCGTGGGATGCGACGAATCTTCATGTGGGTCAGCCTGCTCGTGGGTATGACCTTGTTACTGGCATGGGCGATGCCCGACCTGGAGCTCAGGAAAGGGGCGACTCCTCCGGCTGAACCGGCAGGGGTCTGATCGCCCGCACGTGACACGGGGAGGAATCTCGTTGCGCAAGTCGAGAGGCCGGATGACAGGGGTGTGGGCGATCGCCGTCGGGCTGATGCTGGGCCTCGCGAGCGAGCAGGCCTGGGCAGGCCCGTCCTTCACCGGACGGGTCGTGAAGGTTGCCGATGGCGACACCATCACGGTGATGACCGCGTCCGGGAAGGAACGGATACGCTTCCTGGGGATCGACGCCCCCGAGAAGGCTCAGGCTCCCTGGGGACCGCGAGCCAGGGCCTTTCTGGCGGACCTCGTGATGGGCAAAGACGTGCAGATCGAGCAGGACGTGGAGGCACGCGATCGCTACGGGCGGGTGCTGGGCTACGTGTACATCGGAAAACGCTTCGTGAACCTGGAGCTCGTGCGGGCCGGCCTCGCGATGCTCTACACCTCCCCGCCCAACGTCATGCATACGTCCGACCTCCAGGGCGCTCAGGCCGAAGCCCGGCAGGCCGGGCGAGGCATCTGGTCCCCGACGGACGGCCTGACGGAATCCCCCTACGAGTACCGGCACCACGGCAAGAAGCCGCCCCGACGCATCGGTCAGGACGGCCTGCCACGCGCCCTGTGACTCAGAACTTGATGCGATATCCGAAATACGGGATCGCCGGGATCCCGTAGTTGAAGGTCGGGTCGTCGATCTTCTCGTACTGGTTACCGTAATCGACGTTGAGCACCTCACGCTGCTGCGTGACCTCGACGTAGAACGTCCCCTCGCGTCCCCAGAGACCGGCGGGACGCTCGACGCGAGCCGACCACAGGATCCCGTCCGGGAACCGTCGCGAGAGCAGGTCTCCGCGCACGGGCTGGAAGGTGCCGTCCGGTAGCTGGACCCGGTTCACCACGGGCGTGTAGGGGCGACCGTTGGAATACCGGAGGCGGAAAGACGGAGACCAGTCCCAGAACGTCGGGCCACTGACCACCAGGTTCCCGATGAACGGTGTGTCGGCTTCGAAGGGCTTCTCCCCGTCCTTCGGATTGGTGCGGAAGGAGGGCGAGTAGGTGAGCGCCATCTGCCCCGACCACCCGGCGATCGGCTGGCACTCGAGCGTGAGCTCGGCGCCCGTGACTCGCCCCGAACCCTGATTCGTGAACCTCTCGACCGGGTCGGTCACGACGAGGTCGAGGAAACGGCGATCGAAGACTTCGAGCCGGGCCTGCAGCAGGTCGTTGATCTGACGATCGACCCCGGCCACGACGTCGCGCGTGTAAGCGGCCATGAGCGACGGGTTGCCGATGCCGGGCAGCAACTCGTTGACGTCCGGGAACTGGTATTGCTGCCCGTAGGCCAGCCGCCAGGTCGTGTCGGCATCGCTGCGCCAGGTCAGTCCCAGGCGCGGGGCGAGATGATCCTCGTTCGTGCTATCGAGGCGATCGTAACGGGCACCGAGGGAGAGCGTGAGGCTCTCGAGGGGACGCCAGGCATCCTCGACGTACGCCCCGTACACCTTCTGGTTGCCCGTGGTGTTGGTGTTGCGGGTGGGCAGGCTGTTGACCTCGTCCGCCGTGAGGTCGCCGATCCGCCGACCACCTGCATCGGGACGCTTCTGGACCTCGAGGTAGTTCGTCGTGTCGTAGCGGACACCGGCCCTCAGCGTATGCTGGTCGTCGAGCTGCCAGACGGCGTCGTCGGCCAGCGTGCTGCGGTAACGCGTGCTGTCGATCTTGAGGAAGTTGCCGACCTCGACGCGCTGGTACGGCTCCTGGTAATTGAGCACCAGCTTGTTGCTTGCGCGCTCACCCAGGGGCTGGCTCCACACGAGGCCGCTCGAGACGTAACCCGTGTCGTTCGAGGCCGAACGCACGGGGTTGGTCGACCCGGAGGCGGCCGGCAGCTTGAGCGCGAGCTGGTCGTTGGAACCGATGCTCACGACATCCAGGCGCCCGCCGCCCGGCAGGTTGGCCGTCACGCGCGCCTGGTAGTCATCGAACTTGGGAAAGACCGAGAAGACCGGGATGAGTCCGTTCAGGAACAGGTCGAAGTAGCTGCGCCGACCCGCGAGTGAGTAGCTGAGGCCGGGGACGATGGGCCCCTCGATGAGCCCTTCGGAGTAGAGGAGGTTGCCCTCGAGCACGCCGTGGAAGGCATCGGTCTTCGGTGGGCGTGTCTCGATGTCGAAGACGGCCGACTTGACGTTGCCGAACCGGGCCGGGATGGCCCCCGTGTAGAGGTCGACCTTCGACAGCGTGTTGGCGTTGAAGACGCTGATGAGGCCCCCGAAGTGGAACGGGTTGCCGATCTGGATGCCGTCAAGGAAGTAGAGGTTGTCGTTGTTGCCGCCGCCACGGATGATCACCTGGCCGCCAAAGCCGCCCGTGTTGACGCCTGCCCCCGTGGTCACCGCGAGAACGGGATCGTTGCGGGCCCCCGCGACGCGCTGGATCTCGCTCGCCGTCACGGAGCGGCGGCTGGTCTCGACCTGGGCGAGGCGGCTGGGACGGTCGGTCGCGACGACGGTCTCGCGAGCCTTGACGACGCCCGGCTTCATGCGGGCCGTGAGCCGCACGGCACGCTCATCCGAGAGCGGGACGCGTGGAAAGACGACGGGCAGGTAACCGGGGGCCTCGACCTTGATGGCCGTGGCCCCGGCACCGAGACCACGCAGATCGAAAACCCCGTCGGCGCGCGTCTCCTGGCTGGTTCCCGAAGTCACGACCGTCACGCGGGCGCCGGGCAACGGCTTGCCCGTGGCCTGGTCGATCACCCTGCCCTCGAGGACCGCGGCGATCGCCGGGCCAGCCCCCGGGAGCAGAGACGAGGCGATCGCCAGACCCAGCGAGCACGCGAGGGGAAGCGAGCGCGTGAAGCGCGTCATGGGCGAGCCTCCGACGACGTGTCCCCGGCAGGGAACGGCGCGAGCGAGAGCGATCCAGAAGCCTCGGGTGTCGTGGCGGTTCCCGCACCGGACCCACCGGAGCCATCAGCCGGGGCGGCATCCGGGACGCCTGCGCTGGCTGAAGCCTGCTCCGGCGGCACAGTCCCGCTTTCCTCGGCAGGCTCCTCGGCCACCTCGACGGGCTGGACGCTGGCCCCCGTCAGCTCGAACCGGATCGGCAAGCGGATCGTGCAGGCCACGGCCACCCCGGAGCGCCGGGCCGGCTGGAAGCGCGAGCCCCGGACGGCCTCGAGGGCCGAACGGCCGAACGTCGAGGTGGTCGCCGAGACGAGTTCGGCCCGCTGGACGCGCCCGTCGGCCTCGACGTAGGCCTGGACCACGGCCGAGCCCGTCGCATTCGCCAGGCGGGCGACCTCCGGATACGCCACGCGCAGGTCCCCGATGGGCCGAGGTTCGAACTCGAAGGTCCGGATGGTGCGGGGCAGGTCCCCGCTGTCCAGTTCGAGGGGCGGGGGCGGTCCGGGTTCGGGCGTAGCCGCGGGAGCCGGGGTGGGCGCAGGAGGCGCGGGGGGCGCCGCGACCGGGACCTCGAACGAGCCGGCATCCGAGGTCTCGACGTTGAACCCCGATTGCGCATCGCCGATACCGGAGCCACCCGGGGCCATCATGGGCTGGAGCGCACGGGCTGGCGCCGGGCGACGCGCGGCGACCTTCGCCACCTTGCGAACCGGAGGCTTCGGGCGGGGCTTCGGCTTGGGTTTCTCCTGAAGGGTCACCTGGATGACCTTGCGCAGTATCGTCTGACCCGCCGGGATCTGCGTGAGGAAGACGTAGAGGCCCACGTGAGCCCCGAGCGAGACCCCGACGATCCAGAGCCAGCGATTCCGGTCCGAGCGCTGCACGATCACCGCCGTTCGACTGCGAAGGCGAGCCCCTCGATGCCGGCCTGACGGGCGGCATCCATGACCTCGATGACCTTGCCGTGGCGGGTCTCGCGATCGGCCCCCACGAGCACCTGGAGGTTCGGACGTTCCGCCTTCAGGGTCTGGAGATTCGTGAGCAACTGGTCGAAGGTGACGACCCGGTCATCGAGGCGGATCGTGCCGTTGGCCTCGACCATGACGGCGACGGTGCGGGCCTCGGTCGCCGTGGTCCGCGAGGCCTTGGGCAGCTGGACCTTGAGCGACTGCTGGGCGATCAGGTAGCTGGTCGCCAGGAAGATGATGAGCAGCACGAGCGTGACGTCGACGAGGGGTGTCACGTTGATGTCGACGATGGGTTCGTCCGACGACGAGGAGCGCATCGCGACCTCCTAGCGGGTGGCGGCGGGCGCGGGAGCGGCCTGCTCGCTGCGCTTGATGGCGACGACGGCCTCGGCGGCCTCCTCGAGCTGGTAGTCCATCACGCGGATGCTGCGCTGGTAGAGGTTGTAGAAGATGACGGCCGGGATGGCGACCATGATGCCGACGGCCGTGGCGACGAGCGCCTCCGACAGGCCGGTCATGACGGCGGCAGGGCCCTGGGCGGCGGCGTTCCCGAGGTCCTGGAAGGCACGGATGATGCCGAGGACCGTGCCGAAGAGGCCGACGAACGGGGCGTTGTTGCCGAGCGTCCCGAGGACGACGAGCCCGCGTTCGGCCGTGGCCCGCTCGCGCAGCCGATGGGCGAGCAAGGTCGCCGCCAGGCGGTCCGCCCCGATGGCCCACTCGTCGGTGGCGAGGTGCAGCATCCGGCCGACGGGACCCTTCTGGCGATCGCGGACGGCCTGGCGATCGCCGCGGGCCAGCGCGGGAATCCCTTCGCCGACGAGCGTCTCGAAAGGCTCGCGGTTCATCCAGAAATGGACGGCCCGCTCGAGGATGATGGCGATCGAGACCATCGAGAAGGCCACGAGCACGTAGAGAACCCAGTCCCCTCCCGAGTTTCCGAGTGCCCGGATCAGCACGGCGATGTTCATGTCGGCGAATCTCTCCCTGTCGAAACGGTCGACCCGGGTCTCATTATATACTCGGGTACAAGATTTCCCGCAGGGCGAAACGAATCATCACACATTTCTCGAAGACACAGCCTGGACAAGGTAAGCTCTGTCGAGGGGCGTGCGCGCCCCGGCCAGGTCGTCCACGAAGGGGGAACCCGTGTCCATGGACCGCGTATTCGAAGCCAGGATCCGCATCGAGGCCCCGCTGCAGCGGGTGTGGGACTTCCACGAGCGGCCCGACGCCCTCGAACGCCTCTCCCCGGCCTTCCCGCCCGTGCAGGTGCGGGTGCCGGGGTACTCGCTGGCCGTGGGGACCGAGGTCGTCCTGC
Source organism: bacterium (assembly GCA_035285805.1). Taxonomy (GTDB): domain Bacteria; phylum Cyanobacteriota; class Sericytochromatia; order S15B-MN24; family UBA4093; genus JAYKJE01. The sequence goes on from JAYKJE010000025.1 coordinate 86,289, forward strand.
GCGTGTGGCTGGGGGTGATCCCCTGGACCTGGGTGGCTCGGCACACGGCCTACGAGCCCCCGCATCGGTTCGTCGACGAGCAGATCTCCGGGCCGTTCGCCCGCTGGACGCACGAGCATCTGCTGGAGGCCGACGGCCCGGAGGCCACCTGGCTCACGGATCGCGTGACCTACCGGGCTCCGTTTGGCTGGCTCGGGGCGCTGTTCGGGGAGATCCCCATCCAGCTGATGCTGCACCAGATGTTCACCCACCGGCACACCGTCACGAAGCGGATCTGCGAGACGGGTCAGTAGCGCAACATCGGTCGGAACCCGACCAGGGGCGACCGATTCGCCTGCGCGTTGTGCAGAAAGAGGCTCCAGATACCGGCCTTGGTGCCGTCGGCCCAGTGTCCGCCGCGCAGGGCAGCCGTCGAGACATTGTTGTAGTAGTTGGGGAAAAAGTAGTCGCCACCGAAGGCTGCCGAAGCGGCTCCCGTCCGTGCCGGCACCCCGTACCGCCGCAGCACCGGTTCGGTGGACAGACCCACCACGTGCCCCGCATCGGGGATCGAGACGTCCGTCGCGACGCCGCCCAGGAGGTACTGGCCGGTGCTGGCGGCCGCACCGAGGGGGCCGGTCCATTCGAAGACGTTGCCGTCGAGGTCCAGGACCCCGGCCGGGGCTCCCGTGTGGGACGTGAGATTGACGGTTGACGGCCATCCGGGACTGCGGCCGCTCCCCGTGAGGGCACGCCCCGTCACGGTCGCATCGGGGACGAAGGTGATGACCGGATCGGATGCATCGCGACCCCGGTCGGTGTTGCCGTGAAGAGTCACGCCCCGGATCATCGACCAGACGGCCAGCGCCGTCCACGCGTCGTCGGACATGAGGTCGGCGTGCTCGTCATAGGCCAAACAGGCGGCCCGGGCCTCGTCCCGGGAGATGTCCGTCCATGGCACCGCGTACGGGACCGCCTTGAGGGTGCCCGAGCTCCCCGCCGTGGCGCCCGCCCCGGTATCCGGGTCCCCCGGAACGGCATCCGCGCGGCTCGCCTCGACACGGGCCACGTAGAAGCCTCCGAACGTCTCGCTGGCCCAGTCCTCGTCGGGGATGCCGGTGGGAGGACGATCAGCCACCCATGCCCCGACCGGACGGTTCCGGTATCCCGGGCCACAGTTCGCCGGCTCGATCAGCTGATAGGCACGGAACACCGGGATCCACACGAACGAGCTGGCCACGCGCCCCTTCGTGACGGTGTAGAGGTGATGCTCCGCCGGGTCACCCGGGTCGTCCGGGGCCAGCCGGGCCTCGGGCAGGAGCTCGGGGGCATGGACGTGGAGGGGAACGGGCACGTCGGGCAGACTTCCGGCCCGAACGTGGAGGACATGGTCCCCCGGGGGAAGGACGGGAAAGTCGCGGGCCTGGAAGGTCCCCGTCCGCGGGTCATCCAGCCAGAATCGGACGTAGGGGGGCAACAGGCCCCGGTTCACGTCCGCCACGACGGGCTGCCCCGCCGCATCGAGGACCCTGAGCACCGGCATCACGTCCGGGGTGGCCTGTCCCGGGAAGAGATCGAGCCGGGACGTGGTCCATGCGAGCTGACGGATGATGCGGAATCCGGGAGTGGATGCGACATACCCGGCAGCCGAGACCTCGATCGCGCCGTCCCTGGCCAGCAGGGGCACCCGGAATCGCAGGAGGGCGTCGGTCCGACCCAGCACGTCCGCGGGAAGCACGAGCTCCCCCATCCGGATGCGCGTCTCGTCGCCCGTGCTGACCCCGAACCGGGAACCGTGAATCTCGAGGACTGCACCGGGAGCCGCGCTGTCGGTGATCTCGCCATCTTCGGTGAGGACCTGCGAGATGATGGGCCGGACGGGTTCCAGCACGAGGCGATCGAGACGGGTCGTCTCCCCTGAGCGGATGGTCACGCGCGCGTGCGCCTCGGATCGCGGATTGCCCTTCCATCCCACGAGATCGTACTCGCCCTCGGGAAGCCCCTCGAGGCGGAAGGTGTTCGAACCCGACGCCATCTTGAACAGGTAACGCGATCCGGGAAGGAAGATCTCGGCCCCCAGGAAGTTCGTGAAGGCCGGGTCGGCCGCCGTGAGCGTCCCTTCGAGGATGCCGGGCGGACGCGCCACCAGGGCTCCGACGGACGCCGATGCTCCGGGCGTGCTGGCCAGTTCGACACCGGGCTTCCAGGCCTTCAGGCGCCCGTCCGACGAGACGATTTCCAGGTTGTAGCGTCCCGGGGGCATTTCGAGTCCGAAACGCCCCGCGTCATCGGCCGTCGCAACGAGCGTGGAGCCTGCATCCTGGACGCGAAAAAAGGTCGGTCCATTCGAGACGAGCATCGCCTCGGAGCCCGGAACCGCGGCTCCGACCGGAAAGGCACGTACGGTGGCAGCTTTGAGAGGGTTACCGGCGGCATCCTGCGCCAGCCCGACCACGGGACGCCGGTCGAGCAGGGGGTTGGGCCGGCCATCGACCAGAGGATTGGGCCGGATATCCTGGAGCCCCGGAGCAGAATCGGGGAATCCCGATGTACCGGTATCGCGGCCAGGCCCCGTGCCCTGGCCGAGACTTCTCAGGTCCTGGCAAGCCGCGAGGGAAAGGGCGAGCAGGAGGGGAGCGTGAATGAGCTTGCTAATGCCGGCCATGGGGGCGTTGTACCCGGAATCCGGAGGGTCCGATCACCCCATCAGGACGCGAAACACCTCGCCCTCGCGGCGCAAGCCGGGGTTCTCGCCCAGGGCGCGCGTGACGGCCTCGAGCCCCTGGCGAGAAGGGATCCCCGCGATGGTGACGCGCTCGGGCTTCAGGGCGAACCGACCGAACGACGCGGCCTGCCGGCTGAACTCGACGGCCGTCGGGATGGGCAACGGGATGCCACGCAGACGCGGAAGACCGACCATCCGGATTCCATCGGGCGTCTTGCGTGTCCAGAGCACCTGGAAGTCCCGGCTCCCGGCGATCGCCACGCGGAAGGCCTCGCCCTCCGCACGGAGCTGCGGATGCTGGGCCATCGCCTCGCGCACGGAACCGACGGCCTTCGGCACGGGAATCCCCAGCACGTCGACGCGTTCGGGGCGGATCACCCAGTCGCCGCGGCGCCCGGCGCCCTCCCGGAAGGTGACGGAGGTCGGAACGGGCACCGGAACCCCGTTGACCGTCGGCAGGCCGACCATCCGGAAACCGTCCGCGGTGTTGAAGGTTCCCAGCGTGCGAAACGACGACTTCGAGGCCGCCTCGGACGCCTCTCCGGCTGCCCGGGATGCCGTGCGACGCGCGGGCTGTCGGAGCCCGTTCGGGAAGATCATCCGGTTGACCAGGTTGCCCACGGGATTCACGCGACACCTCCGCGACTTGACACATCGTTAACAGATTGTCGGACAGCGGTGGGCGAGTGTTTCTTGTTTCCCGGTAAAGGTCGGTTGAAAAGTGGGAAAATTTGAAGCCTGGGTCGCGGATCGCCACGATTGAACCCATATGGCGGAAGTCCACCGCCAGGTCAGCGTGAATGGACGGCTCGACAAGACGGCCACGATGGCTTGCGGGGCGGTTCTGGGCAAACGGCAGGATGTCGCCGCTCATCAGCGGCTCGACCAGCTAACCAGAAAACAGATTTTCAGATTTCAGAACCGGAGGACCGGGCGGAACCCGATGCTGTCGCCGGAGGCCGAGCGCGCGCCGTTCACGATGAGGTTCCAGACCCCGGCGGTCGAGTCGCTGCCCCAGTCGCCGCCGCGCACGGAGACTCTCAATAAGCCGTTAGTACGGGAGAAGTCGTCCCCCCCGAAGGCTGACAAGCGGCTTCCCGTACCCCCCGGTACCCCGTAACGACGTAACCGCGCATCCGTGCTGAGCGACGAGATGTAGCCATCACCGGGCATCGACACCCCCGTGTCCGTACCGTTCACCGTGTAATGATACGAATCCCACGACCCGCCCAGTGTCGACGTCCACTCCAACACGTTCCCGTTCAGGTCGTACACCCCGTCCGTCTTCCCCGTGTGAGTGGTCAGATTCACCTCCCCGGGCCAGCTCGACCGACGCCCGCTGCCCGTGAGGCTACTGCCACGGTAGGTAGGGTCATTCATGAACGTGATGCTGCCGTCGTCGCAATCCTTGCCGGAAGAATTGTTCCCGTGGACCGTGACGCCCGAGATCATCGACCACACCGCCAGGGCCGTCCACTCGTCGTCCGTCATCAGGTGACATGCCGGGTCATACGCCTCGCAAGCCGCCTTCGCCTCGTCCCAGGTCACCTTCACCCATGGCATGCAGGTTCGAGCGACTTTCAGCAGGCTCGAGGAACCCTCCGTCGCCCCGCTACCCGACCAGGCATTTCCAGGCACCGCATCCGCATGACTCGCCTCGTACTTGCCCGCGTAAAATCCACCGAATGACTCGACCGCCCAGTCCACGTCTCGGGTTCCCGAATCGGGCTGGTTGGCCACCCAGACTCCCACGGGTTTCCCCGGAAAGCCGCAGGTCGACGGGTGAATGAGCTGGTAGGCCCGAAACTCCGGAACCCATACGAACGTGCTCGACACCCCATCCTTCTTGACGACATGGTCATGGTGTCTTGCAGCTGAACCGGTATCGTCGGCCATCAGACCGTCCGGGCCGAACGACAGCGGGGGCAGTGCTGGCGCGGGAGACGGGGTCGGTGCCGACTCGGGAGACGGGGGCGGTGCCGACTCGGCAGCCGGGGGCGGTGCCGACTCGGGAGACGGGGGCGGTGCTGGCGCGGGAGACGGGCTCGCCGTTCCGACGCCCAGGAGCCACCCGGCAGGCCAGCCCACAACCCACAGCCCGATGACCGCATTCACCCAGCCGACCCTCGTGACCCGACCCCGGGGGAACCAGGCCGAGAGCAGAGCCGGGTGCACGCCCCGGAGCTCGCTGAAGACTCGCTGCGGCTCCCGACGCATCGCGGCCTGTAGCCAGGCGGGGCAGGCGAAGCAGGCCACCTGGATCGCGAGGCCCCACGACCGGTCATCCCCGCTCACACGGGACTGCCGGGCCAGTTCCTCGATGAGATCCCGTCGGTCCACGGAAGATACGGTCTCGTCGGGTTCTGGCGTGTCGACCGCGCCCGTGAGCAACGTTTCACGGGCCAGCCCCAGCTCCCGCAACCGTCGCGCCCGCTCGGTCGCAGAGGGCGGTGGGTTCAGGTGAAGCAGGGCGTCAACCTGACGGTCTTGCGCCGCCTGCAGCGCCTCGGGCGTGATGGCGCTCGCAGGGGAGAGTCCGAGGATCGCTCGCGCCTCGGCGGCGGGCATCGCCCCGTCAGAAGCAAGCGCCTCCCTGGAGCTGGCCCCCGACACGGCCGCCAGCGCTCGCGCCAGGATGTCGGCGGGAACGGACCTCGGACGCCACAGGTCGTCCGGAACCCGCCAGCCGTCCCAGGACCAGACCGGTAAGCCCTCGATCTGACCCCGGAGCAGAGACAGCAAGGCCTGACGACGGCCCCAGAGAGGCCCCCATGCCCAGACCAGCACGGACCAGAAGGTGAACCGGACGAAGAAGCCATCCTCGAGCGTCTGCCCGTGCACCATCCATATGAACCCATCGAGCGGGACGAACGCCAGGCCGAGGACCCAGAACCACCAGCGGGGTGACCACCGGAGGCCGAGCGCCCACAGGAACAGCGCCAGGACAAGACCCGCATTGCCGGCTGCCAGGGCGCTTCGAAGGGACCACGCTCCCAGGCAGGCCCCCGCCAGCAGGCCGCAAGCATGGGGGATGACCAGGTGCCACAGGCCGACGCGCAAGACCTCGTGCCCGGGAGCCTGCACGTGCGCCCAGGGCGAACGCTCGAGGGGGGAAGGCGCGCGAGACTCGTCTGCCATGATGCCTGCATCCTACCCCGATCGCCCGTCACGCATCGGCGGCCCGTCGCCAAGCTGCATTCAGATGAGGTCCGCCGCAGCCGTGAACGGCATTCGGTAGGTGGTTACCGCGACGTGCGGCTGGCCGGCCCTCTGAAACCAGACCAGCCCCTGTCAAAACCTGACTACATGAATCGATATATGCTATAATCATGTCATGAACAAGCCAGCTCCCCGAAATCACAAGGACCGGCTCTCCAAGGCCCTCCTGAAATTGCTCGGGGAAGCCCTGGCCCGGACCTTCACGGGCCGCCCGGATGCCCGGGCCCTCGAACCCGTGACGCTCGAACATCAGATTTTCCCGATGACCCCCGACCTGATCCTCCGGGTCACCCACCCCGATACCGGCGACTTTCATCTGGTCCTGGAGGTCCAGAGTGACCCGGACCCGAGGCTGCCCGAACGCCTCGCCACCCTGGCGGGGCACCTGCGCCTGAAGCATGGTCTGCCCGTCGTGCCCGTGGTGGTCTACCTTCATACCGGACGGGGTCGGCGCCCTTACCCACTCGACGAGAAATTCCTGGGCCTCGCGTTCAAGGTCGATTTCCACGAGATCGTCTTGCCCGAGTTCGAGGCCCGGGAACTCCTCACCACCGGTCTCGACGGACCCTGGTGGCCATTTTCCCTGTTTGCCCGCGGGGGCCTTGAAACGGACAACGTCCGCCGGCTGTTCGAGCAACTCGACGACCGCCCCGATTTCGCCGAAACCTTGCCTGCCATGCTGAATCTGGTCACCCGTGTGGTAGATTCGGATCAGGTAAGGGCGCTGCTGGAGGATCCCATGCTGGATGCGCTTCTGAATAAAATCCCGCCCCGCGAAGGCTCCTATGCCTGGGAGATGCAGGAACTGCTGAAAGCCAGGGTTGCCGAGGCCGAAGCCAGAGGCGAGGCACGAGGAGAAGCCCGGGGGGAAGCCCGAGGCAAATCCCAGGGAGAAACTGGGGAAGCGCTGCGCTTCGCCCGGCGCCTGATCGCCCGCAAGTTCGGCCTGCCCGATCCGGCCCTGAGCCAGCGGCTCGAACACCTGAACGTCGAGCAGCTCGAGGCCCTCGGGGCGGCGCTGTTCGACCTGAACACCATGGACGAACTCGCGACCTGGGTCGAACGCCTCGAAGGCTGATCGGATAATTCCTCGATGGCAGTCTCCGCATCGAGGTCGAACAACCCGAATGGGGTCTTGCGCGTCAGCCCCCCCTGGCAACGGATGACTTCGGGGCCCCCCGGACGGGGTGGACCGGTGGTCACGCGCCACGCTGCGCCGCGTGTTCGCCTGGCAGTCAAGCGGCTCTCCCACCTCGGCGGGACGGCGACGACGTCTTCCAGCACGGTCAAGGACGGGTGCCCTTCCTGGTATCGAGAGCTGGTCCGGACATGATGAACTTCGGACACCAAGGCGCGTGATCAGGCCGCGTGGAACCCATCTTGCAGAATCGATACCCGGAAACTATCAACTCATGGACCATGATCCGGATTTTTGGTAAAATGGACCATGTATTGAGATTTTTTCGGATCATAAAACCAGGAAAACCAGAGAAAGGTGAATCAGTCGTCCATTATTGAAAAATTTTTCGAATCGCCGCTTATCAGCGGCTCGATCAGATGGCCAGAAAACAGATTTCCAGATTTCAGAACCGGAGGACCGGGCGGAACCCGACGCGGTTGCGGGAGTCCGAGCGCGCGAAGCTCAGGCGGAGGTTCCAGACCCCGGCGACCGAGTAGCGGGACCAGCCGCCGCCGCGCATTGAGGATGTTAATGAGCCGTTATTAAGCCAAAAGTAGTCTCCCCCGAAGGCTGCCGTGCTTCCCCCGGTGCTCGCAGGCACCCCGTATCGACGCAACCGCGCATCCGTGCTCAGGGAAGAAATGTATCCGTCGCCAGGCATCGAGATACCCGTATCCGTCCCGTTCACCGTGTACCGGTTCGAATCGCTCGCCCCACCCAGCGTCGCCGTCCACTCCCACACGTTCCCGTTCAGGTCGTACACCCCGGCCGTCGTCCCCGTGTGAGTCGTCAGGTTCACCTCACCCGACCAGCCGGATCGCGTCCCGCTGCCCGTCAGCGCCCGGTGATCCCCGGAATCGATCGGATCGTCCACGAACCGGATCTGGGAATCGTTCACGTCACTCAGCGAACCGTTGTTGTTCCCGTGCACCGTGACGCCCCGGATCATCGACCACACCGCCAGCGCCGTCCACTCGTCGTCCGTCATCAGGTGGCACGACGGGTCGTACGCCGCGCAGGCCGCCTTCGCCTCGTCCCAGTTCACGTTCGTCCAGGGGACGCAGAACGGGGACACCTTCAGCGTGCTGGACGAACCAGTCGTCGCCTCCGACCCGATCGACGCACTTCCGGGGACCGCATCCGCGTGGCTCGCCTCGTACTTGCCCGCATAGAAACCGCCGAACGTCTCGACCGCCCAGTCCACGTCACGCGTCCCCGACATCGGCTGGCTCGCCACCCACATCCCCACCGGCTGACCGGGATACCCGCAGTTGGACGGATTGATGATCTGATGCGCCTGGAACACCGGGATCCACACGAACGTGCTCGATACCCCGCCCTTTGTCATCACGTAGTCATGATGACGTGCCGGATTGCCCTGATCATCCGGAGCCATCCCGGCACGTGACACCCCCACGGGTTCAGCCAGCCCCCTTCTTTCCGGCTCCGGTATATTCCGGGTCGTCATCGAACTTCCCCCGAACGAAAACCACAGCGCGGGCCACCCGACGACGAACAACCCGATGACGGCGTGCTCCCAGGCCAGGCGCCCCACCCACCCGCGCGGGAACCACGCCGTCCGCATATCGGCAGGCACACCCTCCAGGCCCTCGAATGCCAACCAGACGGCTTCCGGGTCCCGGCGCATCTCCCCCTGCAGCCGGTCGGGCCAGGCGAAGCACGCGAGGCGAAGGGCAAGGGCCCGCACCGGGGCCTCCCCCGTGTCGGCAGCCAGAGCCTCAAGTCGCAGGACGAGGTCCCGGGGAGCGATCGCCGGATGAGCCGCCCTGCGGCGACCGGCCTCACCAGACGCGACCAGCAGGGTTTCTCGAGCCAGGCCCAGTTCCCGCAGGCGCGCTGCGCGCGCCGGAGCCCTCATCGTGGGGGGCAACGCCGCCACCTGCTGCCCGTAGGCCTCCTGCACCTCGCGCGGTCCGGGTTCGGGCACGTCGGCAAGGCCCAGCAGGGCCCGGGCCACGGACACCGTCATCCCGTCACCGGCGCCCGAGGAATCACGGGGCCTTTCAACCTTGGCCACCGCCAGGGCCCTGTCCCGGACGTCGGGCGGCACGGGCCGCGGACGCCAGAGTGCCCCGGGAACCTGCCATCCGGACCAGGGCCAGATCGGCCCCGACTGGATCCGACCCCGCAGGAGGGACACGAGGGCCAGGCGCCGGGCCCGGGGTAACAGGCACGCCCAGACGCCCAGGGCCAGGGCGCACGCCGTGACCGAGATCGCCTCACCCGTCCGCGCTTCGAGCAGCCACCAGACCGCCCCGTCGAGCAGCACGAGGCCGAGGCCCACGACCCACGTGAACCCGCGGGCCGACCACCGGGGCCAGGCCACCCAGAGCCCGATCGTGAACGCGATGCCGGCGCTGCCGGCCGCCAGGGCGCTCGACAGGGACCACGCGCCGAGCCATGTGCCCACGACGAGGCCCACCGCATGGGGCAGGACCAGGTGCCAGATCGTGGCGCGCGCGATCTCGCGGCCCGGGGCCTGCACGTGGGCCCAGGGGGAATCCTTGCGAGATTTCCGGCTGGAAGGCTCGGTTGCCATGATGGCTTTATCGTACCCCCCTATCGCCCGAGCCGCGTGCAAGGCGCCGCCCCGTCCGCACGCCCGGCTTGCCCCGCCATCCCCGCGCGCGCTACGATCACCCGTCATGCATCCCGAGTTCGAGCGTCTCCGGCAGGCCTGCTCGGTCGAGGCCCGGCACGCCTGCCCCAACCTGCAGGGCCAGCACGCCCGGTTCGCCGACTTCGCGCGCGCCGAGGTGGCACGCCTGCTCGACCAGCGCTTCCTCGCCCCGGCCCCCGTCGCCGCCCTGCGCGCCCCGCTCGACCGGTACGAGACCCTGCCCCCGGCCGACCGCGCCCGCCTGGTGCAGGATCTGCTGATGGCCCTGGACCCGCCGCGCGCCCCCGAACCTGCGCGACCGGCCCCGGTCGGCTCGACCCGCCCCGCAACGGCACCGGCCGCACCCGCCTCGAAACCCGCCGCGAAGGGGCCCCAGGGCCTCGACATGGGCGTGCAGTTCGTCAAGGGCGTCGGCCCGCGCACAGGCGAGATGCTCGCGAAGCTCGGCATCCTCACGGTCCACGACCTGCTGTTCCACCTGCCACGCACACACCTCGACTACCAGGCCCGCACGCGCCTGCGCGACGTGAAACCGGGCGACCGCGTGACCATCTGGGGCACCGTTCGCCGCGTCGAGACCTTCGTCCCGCCCTCGCGCCCCAACCTGACCATCTGCTCGGTGCTCGTCCACGATGGCACGGCGGCCGCCAAGGCCACCTGGTTCCAGGGCAAGATGAACAAGCTCCGCACCGACCAGTTCAAGCAGCGCTTCCCCGTCGGCGCGCAGGTGCTGCTCTCGGGCGAGGCCAGGGCCGACGGCCCACGCGGCGGGATCAGCTTCGATCGCCCCGATGTCGAGATCCTGGGCCACGACGGCGAGGGCCAGGGCGAATCCGTGCACGTCGGCCGCATCGTGCCCGTCTACGCCCTCACGGAAGGCCTGCCCCAGCGCACCCTGCGCCAGGCCGTGCATACGTGCCTCCAGACCTTCGGGCCGCTCGTCGAGGATTTTCTCCCGCCGGTCACGCTCGCGGCTCTCGACCTGCCCACGCGTCCCGAGGCCCTGCAGGGTATCCACTTCCCGGAATCGATGCCCGAGCGCGACCGGGCCCGCGATCGCCTCGCCTTCGACGAGCTGTTCCTCCTGCAACTCGGCCTCGCCTACCGCCGCGCCCAGCAGCGCGACCAGGCCGCCCTCGCCATGTCGGGCACCGGTGCGCTCACGCAGGCCCTGCGCGAGGTACTGCCCTTCCGCCTCACGGGCGCCCAGGAGCGCGTCTTCACCGAGATCGTCCAGGACCTCGCCCGCCCCGAGCCCATGAACCGCCTCGTGCAGGGCGACGTCGGCTCGGGCAAGACCGTCGTCGCCCTGCTGACGCTGCTGGTCGCCGTGGAGAACGGCTTCCAGGGCGCCCTGATGGCCCCCACCGAGATCCTCGCCGAGCAGCACTTCCGCAAGTTCCAGGAATGGCTCGCCCCGATGGGCATCCCCGTCGCCTCCCTGCTGGGCAAGCACGGCAAGCGCGAGCGCGCCCCCGTGCTCGCGGGCGTCGCCGACGGGACCATTCCGCTGCTGGTGGGCACCCACGCGCTCATCCAGGACAGCGTGAGCTTCCACAACCTGGGCCTGGTCGTCATCGACGAGCAGCATCGCTTCGGCGTGAAGCAGCGGGCGCAGCTGCGCGCCAAGGGCCTGCACCCGGAGGTGCTGACCATGACGGCGACGCCCATCCCGCGCACGCTCGCCCTCACGTTGCACGGAGACCTCGACGTGTCGGTCATCGACGAGCTTCCCCCGGGGCGCAAACCCATCGTGACGAGCTGGATCGGCCAGCGGCAGCGCAAGGACGCCTGGAACCTCGTCCGCACCGAGCTCGAGAAGGGCCATCAGGCCTACGTCGTCTTCCCGCTGATCGAGTCGTCCGAGGAACTCGAGCGCGTGCGCTCGGCCACCGAGGAGGCCGAGACGCTGGCGCGCGAGGTGTTCTTCGACTGGCGGGTGGGCCTCCTGCACGGCCAGATGGATCCCGTCGAGAAGGAAAGCATCGTGCAGGCCTTCCGTCGGCATGAGCTGGACATCCTCGTCTCGACGACGGTCATCGAGGTGGGCGTGGACGTGCCCAACGCGACGGTCATGGTCATCGAGAACGCCGAGCGCTTCGGTCTGAGTCAGCTGCACCAGCTGCGCGGTCGCGTGGGCCGCGGCGGCGACCAGGCCTACTGCGTGCTCGTCACGGCGACGCAGACCGAGGCGACCCGGCAGCGCATGGAGGTCATGACGGCCACGCAGGACGGCTTCGTCATCGCCGAGCAGGATCTGCGCCTGCGCGGGCCCGGCGAGTTCCTGGGCACGCGCCAGAGCGGCCTGCCCGACTTCGTGCTGGCGGACATCACGCGGGACACGGCCCTGCTCGAGAAGGCCCGCAAGCTGGCCTGGAAGGTCATCGAGCAGGACGAGGGCCTCCAGCGTCACCCGGCGCTGCGCGCGGCCCTGTTCCGGCATTTCCGGACCAACCTCGGCTTCCTGGGGGTGAGCTGATGCTCCGGATCGAAGGAGGCACGTGGCGCGGCCGCAAGCTCGAGAGCGTCCCGGGTGACGCCACCCGGCCGACGGTGGCGCGGGTCAAGCAGGCGCTGTTCAATGCCCTCGGGCCCCGCATCGCGGACGCGCGCGTGCTCGACTGCTTCGCGGGGACGGGGGCCCTCGGACTGGAGGCCCTGTCGCGAGGAGCGCGCGAGGCCGTGCTCGTCGAACGGGCGCCCGCTGCCCAGGCCATCGTCGAGCGCAACATCCGGGCGCTCGGAGCCGGAGACCGGGCCCGCCTCGTCCGCGAGGACGTCTGGACGGCCTTGCCGCGATTGCTCGAGACGCCCTGCGACGGGGTGCTGGTGGACCCGCCCTACCGCACGCTCGACTGGGAACGCTTCCTGGCGGCGCTGCAACCCGCGACCGGGAACGGGCCGCACTGGGTGATGGCCGAGCACGGCCGCGGGGAAACGCTACCCGAGCGGGTCGGGACCCTCGTGCGCCACCGGCACTACCGCCACGGCGAGAGCGAGCTGACGTTCTACCGGCGAGAAGCCGACGCCCCGATCCCGCCGGGCTGATTTCAGCCGCTCCGCGCGATCGCCGACCTCAGCGCCCCGGAGGAGCCGTCCACTTGCGTTCGAGCACCGGACGGCGGTAGGCCAGCATCGCGTCGAGCAAGCTTTCGGGGTCGCGCGCGACGATCAGGAGGTCCCGGTGCGAGGGCGGCATGAACCCCTCGGCGATCGCCCGATCGACCATGCCGATGAACGGATCGAAGTAACCCTCGACGTTCAGCAGCCCCACCGGCTTGCGGTGGAAGTCGAGTTGCGACCAGGTGAGCACCTCGAACAGCTCCTCGAAGGTCCCGAGGCCGCCGGGCAACCCCACGAAGCCATCTGCAAGGTCGGCCATCCGGGCCTTGCGCTGGTGCATGGTCTCGACCACGTGCAGGTCCAGCAGACCCGGAAGCGCCATCTCGGCCTCCAGCAGGGCCCGGGGGATGACACCCGTGACGAGCCCACCGGCGTCGAGCGTGCTCTGCGCGACGGCGCCCATGAGCCCGACGCCCCCGCCCCCGTACACCAGCCCGAGGCCCCGGCGAGCCAGACTCGCCCCGGTGGCCGCCGCAGCCACCTGATACGCGGGAATCCTCCCCGACATCGACCCGCAGAAGACGCAAACCTTGTTCATGCTCGAACCCCGTTCCCCATCGAACCTCTTAGCCGGCACAGCTCCCGCATTTTAGGCCATGACGGCCCCGTGCGTCCCGTCAGGAGGCTCGCTTGACCCCCGGAGGGGCCGGGCGTAGATTACAAGGGGTTCATCCGCCGTCACGAGGAGGTTTGCTCACGCATGGGAATCAAGATCGGAATCAACGGGTTCGGGCGCATCGGTCGCCAGGTGCTCCGGATCGGGCTCAAGAACCCGGCCGTCGAGTTCGTCGGGATCAATGATCTGACCGACGCCAAGACCCTCGCCCACCTGTTCAAGTACGATTCGGTCCACGGGATCTTCGACGGCGAGATCTCGTTCGAGGCCGACGCCCTGATCATCGACGGGAAGCGCATCCCCGTCTCGGCCCAGAAGGATCCCTCGCTGATCCCCTGGAAGGCCTGGGGTGCCGAGATCGTCGTCGAGTCGACGGGCCGCTTCACGGACGGTGAGCAGGCCAAGGCGCACCTCGCCGCCGGTGCCCACAAGGTCATCATCTCGGCCCCGGCCAAGAACGAGGACATCACCATCGTCATGGGCGTCAACGACGGTTCCTACGATGCCGCCAAGCACCACGTGCTCTCGAACGCCTCGTGCACGACGAACTGCCTGGCCCCCGTCGCCAAGATCCTCCACGAGAAGTGGGGCATCGAATCGGGCCTGATGACCACCGTCCACGCCTACACCAACGACCAGCAGCTCCTCGACATGCCGCACAAGGACCTGCGCCGCGCCCGCGCCGGGGCGATGAGCATCATCCCGACCACCACGGGTGCCGCGAAGGCCGTCGCGCTGGTGCTGCCCGAGCTCAAGGGCAAGATCAACGGCATGGCGATGCGGGTCCCGACGCCGGACGTCTCGGTCGTCGACCTGACGGCCACGCTCGCGAAGCCCGCGACGGCTGCCGAGATCAACGCCGCGCTCAAGGAAGCTGCCGAGGGTACGCTCTCGGGCATCCTGGCCTACACCGACGAGGAGCTCGTCAGCATCGACTTCACGGGCAACCCGAACTCCTCCATCGTCGATGCCGCCAGCACGATGATGCAGGGCGATCGCTTCGTGAAGGTCGTCGCCTGGTACGACAACGAGTGGGGCTACTCGAACCGCGTCGTCGACCTGGCCGTGATGGTCGGCAAGCAGCTCCCCGTCGCGGTGGGCTAGCGCCATGACCACGAGCACGACCCCCGTTCGCAGCCGCAAGCGCTCCCTCGCCGACCTCGGCGAGGGGGACCTCCGCGGCAAGCGCGTCCTCGTCCGGGCCGACCTCAACGTCCCGCTCGAGGGGTCGACCATCACGGACGACACGCGCATCCGGGCCACCCTGCCCACGCTCGAGACCCTCGTGAAGGCCGGTGCACGCGTGATCCTCACGTCGCACCTCGGTCGTCCGAAGGGCGTGACGCCCGCCCTGACGCTGGCCCCCGTGGCCGCGCGGCTGGGTGAGCTGCTCGGGAAGACCGTGGCCCTCGCCCCCGACGCCATCGGGGCCGAGGTCGAGGCCCTGGTCTCGGAACTCGCGGACGGGGACGTGCTCCTGCTCGAGAACATCCGCTTCCATCCGGAAGAGGAGAAGAACGACCCGGCCTTCGCGAAGGCGCTGGCCGGGCTCGCCGACCTCTACGTCAACGATGCCTTCGGCACGGCCCACCGGGCCCACGCCAGCACCGCCGGCGTGGCCGCCTACCTGCCCGCCGTCGCGGGCTTCCTGCTCGAGAAGGAGATCCGCATGCTCGGGGACGCCCTCGAGGCTCCCGAACGGCCCTTCGTGGTCGTGCTGGGCGGCTCGAAGGTCTCCAGCAAGATCGGCGTCATCCGCAACCTGCTCGGCAAGGCGGACGCCCTCGTCATCGGGGGCGGCATGATCTTCACCTTCCTGGCCGCGAAGGGCCTCGAGGTCGGCACCTCGCTCGTCGAGGCCGACCGCATCGAGCTGGCCCGGGAACTGCTGGCCGAGGCCGAATCGCGCGGGACGCGCATCGTCCTGCCCGTGGACATCGTCGTGGCATCCGAGTTCAAGGCCACCGAGGCCTCGGCGACGGTTGCGGCGGATGCGATGCCCGCCGGGTTCATGGGCCTCGATGTGGGCCCCGAGACGGTGAAGCTCGTCTCGGACGAGCTGGCCGGTGCCCGGACCATCCTCTGGAACGGGCCGATGGGCGTGTTCGAGAATCCCGCGTTCGCAGCCGGGACGCGTGCCGTGGGCGAGGCGATCGCCGCCCGCACCGACGCCGGGGCCATCACCCTCGTGGGCGGGGGCGACTCGGTGGCGGCCGTCGAGCTGTTCGGGCTCGGCGACCGGTTCTCGCACGTCTCGACCGGCGGCGGCGCGAGCCTCGAGTTCCTCGAGGGTCTCGAACTGCCCGGCGTCGCCTGCCTGCAGGAGGCCTGACCATGACCGCACGCACGCCGCTCATCGCGGGCAACTGGAAGATGTTCAAGACCGGCGCCGAGGCTCTGGCCTTCGTGAAGGGGCTCGGACCCGAGGTGCTCGGCTCGACCGACCCGGAAGTCGTGATCTGCCCCCCGGCCACGGCGATCGCCACGCTGGCCCATGCCCTCGAAGGCAGCCAGGTCAAGGTCGGAGCGCAGAACATGCACTGGCTCGACGAGGGCGCCTACACGGGCGAGATCAGCCCCGTCATGCTGCGCGAGGCCGGTGCGATCTACGTCGTGCTGGGCCACTCGGAGCGTCGCCAGATGTTCCACGAGACGGACGGCAGCGTCAACAAGAAGGCCACGGCCGCCCTGCAGTGGCAGCTCACGCCGATCATCTGCGTCGGCGAGACGCTCGAGGAGCGCGAGGCCGAGCTCACGGACAACGTCGTGACGGTCCAGACGCAGCGGGCCCTGCTGAACCTCACGCCCGAGCTGGTGGCGCAGTGCGTGTTCGCCTACGAGCCCGTCTGGGCGATCGGGACGGGCAAGACCTGTGACGCGGGCGAAGCCAGCCGGGTCTGTGGCCTCATCCGCAAGGCGATCGCCCGCAGCGCCAGCGAGGAGGCCGCGTCTCGCGTGCGCATCCTCTACGGCGGCTCGGTGAAGCCCAACACCATCGCCTCCCAGATGGCCCAGCCCGAGATCGACGGCGCCCTCGTGGGCGGTGCGAGCCTCGATCCGTCCAGCTTCACGCAGCTGGTCGCGTTCCGCGCGCTGGCCTGAAACCCGCCGTTCCGGCCCTTTCGAGACGTTCCCCGACAGGAGGTCCCATGGCCCGTCGTCCCCCGCTCGCCCTCATCATCCTCGATGGCTGGGGGTTGAACCCCGGCACGGCGGGCAACGCGATCGCCGCAGCTCGCAAGCCCAACTGGGACCGGTTCACGAAGCAGTACCCCTGGGTGCCCATCCCGACCTCCGGGGAAGCGGTGGGACTGCCACCCGGTCAGATGGGCAACTCGGAGGTCGGCCACACGAACATCGGCGCGGGCCGCGTGGTCTACCAGGACCTCGTCCGCATCAACAAGGCCATCCACGACGGAGATTTCTTCACGAACCCCGTGTTCGTCGAGGCCTGCAAGACGGCGCGCAAGCGGGGCTCGCGCCTGCACCTGATCGGGCTATGCTCGGATGGCGGCGTCCACGCCATGCAGGAGCATGCGATCGCCCTCCTGAAGCTCGCGAAGCAGCAGGAGGTACCCAGGACGTTCATCCACGCCATCACGGACGGCCGTGACACGCCGCCGCGCTCGGCGGACGGCTACCTCGCGAGCCTGGAACGTGACCTGGCCACCCTCGAATACGGTCACGTGGCGACGGTGTCCGGCCGCTACTATGCCATGGACCGCGATAACCGCTGGGAGCGCGTCGAGAAGGCCTACCGTGCCATGGTGGACGGTGTGGCGGCCCACCATGCCCCGACGGCCACCGAGGCCGTTCGCCAGGCCTATGGTCGGGACGAGTCCGACGAGTTCATCTTGCCGACGTTGGTCGAACCCGAGGGTGTCATCCGACCGGATGACGTCGTGATCGGGTTCAATTACCGGCCCGACCGTGCCCGCGAGATCACCCGCACGCTCATCGACCGGGACTTTGCCGCTTTCGAGCGCCCGAACTTCCGCGAGGGGCTGCACGTCGTCTGCATGACCCAGTACGATGCGAGCTTCGGACTGCCTCTGGCCTTCGCTCCGCAATCGCTCGACCGGATCCTCTCGCCCGTGCTCGCGGATGCCGGCCTGCGGCAGCTCCGGACGGCCGAGACCGAGAAGTACGCCCACGTCACGTTCTTCTTCAATGGCGGGGTCGAGAAACCCTTCGCCGGCGAGGAACGGGTCTTGATTCCCAGCCCGAAGGTCGCGACCTACGACCAGAAGCCCGAGATGAGCGCCTTCGAGGTGGCCGATACGGCCGTCTCGTGGATCCGCGAGGGGCGATCGGACGTGTACATCATGAACTTCGCCAACGCGGACATGGTGGGCCACACGGGCGATTACGAGGCCACGATCAAGGCGATCGAGGCGCTGGACATCTGCCTCGGCAAGGTCATCGGGGCCATCGAGGCCCAGGGCGGACAGGCCCTCATCACGGCCGACCACGGCAACGCCGAGATGATGCTCGACCCCGAGACGGGTGGCATCCACACGGCCCACACGCTCAACCCGGTCCCGCTCATCCTGGTGGGTGCGGGGCATGACCAGCGGCTCAAGAGCGGCCTGCTGTCGGACATCGCCCCCACGATGCTCGATCTGCTGGACCTGCCGAAGCCGATCCAGATGTCGGGTCAGTCCCTGCTGATCCGCACGAACGCGGGCGCGACGCGCTGAAGTCGGTCAACCTGGACGGCGGATCGGGCACCCCGGAGCGGCCTACCCGCCTCCGTGGCGCCGGTCTGCTGCCGGAGGATCCGGACCAGGTGCGGAACATCCCGCGTCTCGAGCATGGACGTCATGCGGGGGCTGGT
The DNA here is from genome assembly GCA_035285805.1 of bacterium. Taxonomy (GTDB): domain Bacteria; phylum Cyanobacteriota; class Sericytochromatia; order S15B-MN24; family UBA4093; genus JAYKJE01. The sequence goes on from JAYKJE010000025.1 coordinate 104,609, forward strand.
ATCGCCCAGACAGGCGTGATGAGCCAGGAAATTCCGGGTGATGCCGCGCGCCAGCAGGTGACTGGGGCGTTCCTGACGCCGTGAACGCGGGTCGATGAATGCTGCACAGGAGGCGCAGACCATCTGTTCGCAGACGTGGCAGGCTTCCTCGTCGATCGCGGGATTGCCGCACCGACAGCCGGGCGGTTGCAGTGGCACCGCGGTGAACAGACGATCCGTGATGACCCGGAACATGACGCCCACCTTCCTTAAGACCAGGTAAAGCCAGGATTATCATAACACCCGGAGCCGGGAATGCCCAGAGTTGTTTTCAGCGCCGCTGGGTGGCCACCACGCGATGCAGATCCTGGATCATGTGCTCCGTGAGGCCATGAATCGAGGCGACCACGTTGGGAATCATGAGGCTCACGATGAGCAGGCCGATGCCGGGCTTGATGGTCTGGACGAAATCGAGCAGGTTCTGGGCCTGTGGCGTGGTGCGGTTGATGAGCCCGAGGGTGACGTCCACGAGCAGCACCACCATGAGGTTGGGCATCGCGAGCTGGAGGACGATGCCGAGCAGGGCCCCCGTGGCCTGCAGGACCGTCTCCCAGGCCCCCGTATTCAGGAAGAAGCCGCCGATGGGCACCAGGGCGAACGACTGGAAAAAACCACCCAGGAACAGCAGGTGGGCCCCCAGACTGCAGAAGAGCGCCAGCCCCACGTAGTACAGGATCTGGCCGATGGGCGTGGAGTTGGTCCGGATCATCGGGTTCATGGTGCTGATCATGGTGAGGCCCGAGGCCTGGGCCGCGAAGTCACCGGCGCCCTGGATCGCGAAGTGCAGGATCGAGCCCACGAAGCCCATGAGCAGACCGAACAGCAGCTCCCCGATGAGCACGACGACGAAGCCCAGGAAGCTGCGAGGCACCATCGGCAGGGCCGTGAGGCTGCCGAAATACACCAGGGCCAGAGAGAAGGCCACGCCCATCCGTCCGAGCGCGGGAACGGCGCGACTGCCCACGACCGGCCCCTGGAGCGTCAGGCCGATGCAGCGCGCCAGGATCAGCAAGAAGGGCGGAATCCAGCTCGCGACGGCGAGTCCGAACCGGAGCGAGGCATCCATACCGTCCATGGCGGGGCTACCGGACTCCGAGCATGGTGGGAATGCTGGCCCAGAGGTTGCTCAGGAAACCCACCATGGTGGCGAGCAACCATGGCCCGAGCAGGATGATCGACCCGAACACCGCCACGGCCTTGGGCACGAAGCTGAGCGTCTGTTCCTGGATGCTCGTGACCGTCTGGAGCAGGGCGACGATGAAGCCGACCACCAGGCTGACGATCAGCATCGGGCCGCTCAGGAGCAGGACCATGATGATGGCCTGGGACGTGACCTGGATGACGGTGTTGTCACTCATCGCGTCACCGGAAACTCTGGACGATGGCCGCCATGATCAGGTGCCAGCCGTTGGCCAGGGTGAAGATCAGCAGCTTGAACGCGTTGGAGATCATCTGCGGGGGCAACGAACTCATCCCGAGCGCCAGCAGGACGTTCGAGACCACCAGGTCGATCACGATGAACGGGATGTAGACCATGAACCCGATCTTGAAGGCCGTGGTGAGCTCCGAGACCATGAAGGCCGGAATGACGACATGCAGGGGCACGTCCTGCGGGGCGGCCGGCAGCGGAGCCCGGGCGAGCTGGGTGAAGAAGGCGAGCTCCGGCTGCGCCGTCTGGCGGAGCATGAACTCCTTGAGCGGGCGCTGGGCGCGGTCCAGCATGACGGGTTGCGAGATGGTTCGCGCGAGGAAGGGTTGCAGGGCCGTCTGGTCGATCGTCTGCCAGACGGGCGCCATCGTGTACATCGCGAGGAACAGGGAAAGTCCGAGCATCACGGGGTTGGGGGGAATGCTCTGCGTGCCCAGGGCCTGCCGGAGGAAGCCCAGGACCACCGTCGTGCGGATGAACGAGGTGGTCATGATGACCAGGAAGGGCAGGATGGTGCCGACGGCCAGCAGGAGGATCAGCATGACCGGTGTGGTCATGTTGGGCGTGTTCAGGGGCTCGCGCAGGTCGAAGGCCGTGAAGGGATTGGTCAGCAGGGGCGTGTAACCGGTCCCTCCCGGCGCTGCCTGGGCCATGGCGGGAACAGCGAGGCAGGCGAGCACGGCGATCGCCGCGAGCCCCCACCAGACCATCCCGACCCAGCGGTGCCACCATCGGCGCCCCAGCCCCTCGGGAGAGGCCGTCTCGACCATGCCCTCGAACGTGGTGTCCAGGTCCGTCGCCGAGACCTCGGAGAGCAACTGCCAGCCCTGTTCCCCCGTACCGGCGAGCCAGTGCCGCTTGCCCACTGCCACGATCCAGAGCGCATGCCGCGGATCGACCATCAGGCGATCGACCACCCGGACGTGTCGCGAACGCGGCATCCATCCTCCGCCCATCGCCCGGCGCTGCAGCACGAGGCCGATCCAGGCGACCGCCACCACCACCACGAGCAGCAGGACCACCTGCGCGAGGTAAGCCCCCATGTTCCATCCGGGGACGGGCATGACCGAGTACGGGGCGGGGGTCGGGATCCAGGGAGAGGGAGAGGATCCGATACCGATCGGTGCCATCACGGGCGCCGACAGGGTCGCCAGGCTCGGAACACCGGACATCGTGCCCGTCATGGACGCGAGGGAGGCTGTGGCAAGGTCGGCGTGGGTGGGCATGGTCATCCGATCGTGTGGGTGAGCTCGTTCTGGAAGATGCGGGTGATCTTGATGCCGAAGTTGTTTCCGATGACGACCACCTCTCCCTGGGCGATGATCTTGCCCGAGGCGATGACGTTGACGGGTTCACCGGCGAGCTGGTCGAGCTCGATGACGGAGCCTTCCATCAGCTGCAGCACCTGCTTGAGCGGCAAGCTCGTACGCCCCAGCTCGATGGAGATGGGCAACTTGATGTCGCGAAGCAGATCCAGCGAGCCCCGGAAGGCCTGGTAACCCGAAGGCTGGTTCGAGAGCGCGCCGAAGCGAATGGCGGAATATCCCTGGCGATTCTCCGGACGGTCCATGGCGGTCATCTCCCGAGTTGCTGGGTGGCATCCGGATTGAGCGAGAGCACCTGGATCGCCTTGTGGTCCTCGAGGACCACGGCCCGGGCGCGACCCACCGGTCGTCCGTTGATGCAGAGGGTGACGAGGTTGTCAGGGGATCGCGGTACCTCCAGCACGGCCCCCTCGGTCAGGGTCATCCAGTCCGTCAGGGGCAGCTCGGTCGACCCGAGCTGGGCACTGACCTGGACGTAGACGTTCGAGAGCTGCCCCATCGCCGAGTCGAAGGCCACATCGAAATCGGGGCGCCGCGCGGAGATCACGTTGGTGACGGGCAGGCTGGACGGCGCCGGATCGGTCGCATCGTCTGCGGCTGGCGATTGCCCGATGACGAGGCTGGAGGCAGACCCCAGGTCGTCCTGGAAGCCGAGCTCGTGAGACAGCTGGGCCAGCTGCTTCTGGAACTGCAGCACCATCTGATCGGTCTCGTACTTCAGACTCGACATGTCGAGATCGGGCGCGGGGGTTTTCGGCAGCGGGGGAATCTCGACCTTCATGTCCGGCTCGCGCTCGGGCACGGGAGGATCGGTGAAGCGCATGGTGAAATCGGGACGACCGGTGACCAGCGCGAAGGCGGCCAACCACCAACCCGAGGCCCCGAGCCCCGTGGCGAACGCGAGATTCGGATCGGGGATGGCGCCGAGGGCGCGTGACAGGGCATCGAGACCCGGCAACGACTGAAACCGCCCGACCGCCGCGATCAGGAGCACGCCGACGTAAAACCCCAGGGAGAAGCCGTAATAGAGCCCCATCAGGCAGCGAATCATCGGCCAGGAACCGGAGCCCCCGAAGGGAGTCTGCCGCGGGTCGAAGGCCTCCCGCCTGAACAGCGAGGCCCCGAGTCCGGCGAGGCCGAACAGGAATGCGTATCCGAGCGCGCCCCAGAGCATGCCGTTCCAGTAGAAACCGGTCCACACCTCGGGCGCAGGCATCGGCCATGGCGGTAGATCGGCCTCGAGGCGGGCGCCCAGCAGCCATCGGGCAGCCACCTTCATCCAGCGCGCCAGACTGACCATCCCGTCAGGGGACAGGGTCCAGGCGTACCCGGACTGGAGGCCCCACATCTGGAGGGAGGAGAAGAACCACAGGAACCCGTAGACCCCGAGCGTGGAACCGAACCCCATGGGCGTCACGACGACGCGCGGCCACCTCCGGGCACACCAGCGATGGTACGCCACCGAGAGCACGAAGCCGAACAGCACCATCAAACCGAGGACGAGGGTGTACGGATGCAGACCCGTGCGGGCCCGCAGGGCGAAGGTGACGAGCAGGGCGATCGGCACCAGGCCCGCCCAGAGGGGAATGGCCTGCGCCCGGAGAAGCTTCGAACGGACGGCGGCTTTCACGTCACTCGTCTCCGAGTCGGGTGATCTGGACGGCCCGCCGGGTCCCATCCGGGCCGGTTCCCGGCATGCCCATCAAACGCGCCCCGCCGCCCACGAGGATCTGGATCGGGTCCGACACGACCTGATCGAGCAGGATCACGTCCTCTTCCTCGAGGCCATGCAGGTCCGAGACGGTCATCTCGGCTCTCCCGAGCAGGGCCACGATGGGAACGGGCACGTCTCCCAGGTACCGGAGCCGCTCATCGCTCGACTCCCCCGAATCCCGCACGAAGGTGTTCTCGGCGGCCGCCTGGAGACTGTCGGCGTAAGGAGTCAGGTACGGCTGCGGGACGATCAGGTGGACGCGCCCCAGGGGGCGGGCTGGCACGCGGATCCGGAACGACGTGGTGAACATGGTCGTGGCCGGCGCGAGGACCGTGAACACCTCGCGCAATTCCTCGAGGTCGGGCGCCTCGGGAAAGGTCCCGTGCTGGTTGGCGGCATCGCTGACGATATCCGCCCACACTTCCGACACGGCCGCCGAGATCCGCCGCACGACCTCGTCCACGGCATCGAAATGCTCGTCCGTGAGCGGTTGGCCGTCCGGAAGCCCCACGAGGGTCCGGGCCGTCGCGTGGTCGAGACAGACGAGCATCCCGCCCGGCTGCTCGGTGAACTGCAGAATACCCCACCAGGTGTCGACCGCATGCTGCTCGAGGAACTTCGCGAACGGCCAGGGCTCCACCCCTACCACCGACCAGGCGGCCACGGGCAACTCCGGGAAGGTGGGCGCGTACCCCTCGTCGTCTTCCTCGGGCTCGAGCGGCGCGGCACTGCGCTCGGCCACGAGGGTACCGAGATGATAGAGGGCACGGAACAGGGACGTGTCCTGTTCCGTGCCGGTTCCCATCAGCAGAGGATCGACGTCGGAATTCATCATGCTCCAGCGTACCAGGTTCCGCCACCGGCGGATTGGCTCACCGGATCAGCTGGTTGACGTCGTCGATGAGGGTGTTTCCGACCGAGACGATCTTGACCTGCGCCGTGAAGCTCTTCTGGGCGATGGTCAGCTCCGGGAGTGTCGTGTTGACCGACGAGTTGGCTGCTTCAAGGTTCCCGGCAGCGATCTCGTTGGTCGCCCCGATGGGCTGACCATCGAAGCCCGCGACACCGACGGCGAAGTTCCCCGTGGCAGGTCCCCAGGTGAAGGAGGTACCGGCCTGACGATCGAGGCCTTCCGGATTGGCGAACACGGCGAGGGCCACGTACTTGTTGACGTTCCCGATGTCGGCAAGGTCCAGCTTGGTCAACCCGGTCACAGGATCGATCGATGTGACGATCGAGAAGGGCACATCCCGCTCCTTGCGCGTGAGGGGGTCCAGCGCGGCGGACTGCGGCACGTCCTGGGTTCCCGCATTCAGGAGGAGGCCGTTCTGGTTGAATTGCAAACGTCCGACGAGATCGGCGTTGAGGTTCAACCGACCGTTCGAATCCTTGATGATCGGAAACGAGAAGGCCTTGAACTGGTCAAGGGCACCGGAAATGTTGCCTCCCAGACCACTGAGCACCTGCTTGTCCTGAGGGGGAGTCGACACGCCCGGTTGCCCGGTGGCCGTAGGCGGCTCGTAGGTCCCGGAGAGCCCCATCACGTAGTACCCTTCCGCGCTCACGAGATTGAGGCGGCCAGCGACGGTCGCAGGTCCGAGCTGGCCCAGCGCTGCCGCGTCGAGAATCGTCGGATCCTCCTCGTACTCGAGCGTGAACGATCCGTTACGGGTGAATACGAGATCCTCGACCGAGGTGGGGTTCTTGACCCTGGACAGGACGAAGAAGCCATTGCCCCGGATGGCCAGGTCCGTGGGACGCTGCGATGCCGCGAGGGCTCCCTGCGAGAAGTCCGTTCGCGTGGCCTTGATGGCCGTCCCCCCCTCGCTGTACTGGATGGGGTTGATGCTCTGCAGACCGTTGACCCCGGCGGGCGAACCGCCGCGCACCTGCCTGGCCAGCACGTCCTCGAACTGGACACGAGTCTGACGGAAGCCGGTCACGGTGGAACCCGTCAGATTACCGGCGAGCGCCTTGAGCCATCCATCGATGGCGGTGATGCTGTTCAGTGCGGTGATGCGAACGTCGGACATGGCGACACCTCCTCGGTCGGCTCAGGAGCCCACGTAAACGACGGACTGCAAGGGATAGAACGCCTCTCCCACCTTGACGAGTGGGCTGGGCCCGGAGAAATCGACAGCAGAAACGGAACCCTCGACGATCGCCTCGGGATCCCGGATGTCGACCCCCGGACGCTGGATCCGGACGGGGCGATCCAGCAGGGCACTCGCGACCGAGGTCTGCTGGTACACGGCATTGGCCGCATTCAGCTTGACCAGACCGATCGCCGCCTGCATCTGCGAGAACTGCGTGGCGATCGCCGTGGGATCCATCGTGCTGTCGGGAGTCTGATTGGAAATCTGGGCGATCAGCATCTGGAGGAAGTTGAGTTCCTGCTGGGCCGGATCTTCGTCCCGGCGAACGGTCCCTGCGCTCGAGGGCGGGGCATAGGTGATGGCCTGAACCTGGCGAATCGTCACGTCGGCCTCCTTGTCAGGGTGTCACATGGATACCCCTCCATGCGTACCCGGAAAAGGCTTCTTTCACCGTGTCGCAAAACACGGGAAGATAGATTTAACCGAACTTTACCGATCCGCGTGGCGACGCCGTGCGGATCGCCGCCTCTTGACAGTTGCCATACACCACCCGTCATTGATGCAATCTTAACGTCAGCACCATCTGGCCTCGGACGATAACTCCGGCAGGAATCGTTCCGGGTTCGCAGGAGGCTCCATGCGTTTGGTCCATCCAGCCAGAATCGCGCTCGCAGCCGTGGTCGTCACGACCTTGTTCACGACCGGATGCGGCCGGGTTCCGACCGCGCCTCTCGATACCGGCGACACCCGCCGCACCACCACGCCCCCCGCGGCCATGCTGCGCCCGACCTTGCCCGCCGGGGTCGTGGCCACGCGCCTGTCCTTCGGTCGCGACAGCCTGGAGGTCATGGTCGGCGAGACCGCCCGCCTCGGCATCCAGATCACGGGCTCGGACGGCAAGATCTACACGGATCCGCGCCTCGTCAGCTGGACCCTGAGCGACCCGGCTGCGGCCACGATCGACGAGTCCGGGACGCTGATGCCCCTGACGCAGCGGGCGACGATGATCCGCGCCCGGATCGGCGATCAAACCGCCGAACTCACGCTGATCGTCAAGCCCTCCCAGTTCACGTGGCAGCAGGTTCAGTCGCCCACCGTGGCGGACCTGTACGCGGCGCGCCTCATCACCCCCCAGGACGGCTGGGCGGCAGGGGCCGGCGGGTCCGTGCTCCGGTTCATGAACGGGACCTGGCAAGCGATGAACTACCCGATCCCGGCCTCCTACACCTGGCGGGGGATGGACTTCGCGAGTCCCGGCGCCGGCTGGATGGTCGGTACGCAGGGCGAGGGCCAGGCGGCCATCGCCATGGCCTGGCGCCAGGGCACCTGGTACCCCACCCCCGTGAACCAGGCGGGTCGCCTGCACGCCGTGGCAGCCGTCAACGAGACCACCGCGTGGGCCGCCGGTCAGGATGGTCAGGGCAAGGTGCTCCTCGCTCGCTGGAACGGCCAGGGCTGGGTCCGAGACACGACTTACCAGGGCAAGGGCGTGCTGAACGCCGTCCAGATGTTCGGCAGTGACGGCTGGGCCGTCGGCTCGGATGGCTCGGATGCGCTCATCCTGCACCACGATGCTTCAGGCTGGAAGCGGGTGAGCCTGCCTCCCTTCTTCGGCACGCTGAGTTCGAGCCGCCTCGAGGGCCTCTGCTTTCTGAACGCCCAGCAGGGCTATGCCGTCGGCAGCAAGACGAACATGGCCGGGGTCGAGAAGGGCCTCATCCTGCGGTACGAGGGCCGGAGCAACGATCTCGTCAACCTGTCCAGCTGGAAGGAACTCGATGCCGCCAGCGGCGCGACGCGCTACCTCGACCAGGTGCCCCTGCACGGCATGGCGCTCCTGGAAGGGACGAACGGCTGGCTGCTCGGGTCGGTGATCTCGCCGAATCGCGTCGCGGATCCTTCCACCTGGGCAGGTGGCACCGTGCAGGATGTCTATGGCAACCTGATGCGCTTCAACGGCATCTCGTACGAGATCGAATCTGGCACCCAGGCCTACAACCTCGCCCGGGACTTCCTGGCCATCCACGTGCTTCCCGACGGCAACGGGGTGATCGCGGGCCGCCGCGGCTATCTCATGCTGCGTGCCTTCGACTGGCGCAACATCCGGACCGGCGCTCCCACTCAGAATGGCACCCCGGGCATCGGGGGTGGGGGCACCACGAATCCCTTCTGAGCCCCTCGCAGCAGATCCACCGGGGAGGCGCTCCGTGCTACCATCGGCCTGTTGAGCGAGGACGGGACGATGCGGATCGGGATCTTCGGAGACATCCACGGGGACCTGGAACCACTCCAGCGGGTGATGGAAGCGCTCGAACGAGAGTCGCTGGATGCGTGGGTCTGCACCGGGGATCTGGTCGTCCACGGGGACGATCCCGAGGGCTGCGTCCGGCTCTTCCGTGAACGTCCTCACATCCGGTGCGTGAAGGGCAATCACGACCACGGTGCCAGCACCGAAGAGAGCGAACTGGAGCACCTGCGTTTCTTCAGCCGCGCAGCTCACCGCCACACGCTGGAAACCCGGGCTCTGCTCTCTCCAGAGAGCATCCGCTACCTGCGAGAGCTGCCAGACACCCTCACCGTCGCGGATGCGACCGTGACACATGCGACGCTGCGGAGCCGCTTCGAACTGCTGAACAACGTGTTCACCATCGAGCAGATGTTCCGAGACATGACGACGCCGCTGATCTTCGCGGGTCACTCTCACCGGAGCCTCGTGCACCGCCTCGAACGGGGTCGAGTCGCTACCTTCCGGCCCATCATCACCGGACGCCCCGTCAAGCTCGTGGAAGGCGTTCCGACCATCGTCAACGTGGGTAACACCGCCCAGCTCCTGTACGACCGGTTCCCGCCCGTGTATGTCGTCTATGACACCGAGGCCCGGGAGATCACCTTCACGGAGTTGCCGCACCCCGACTGAGCAGGCCACGCGAGGCGGGTACGAGCCCGAGGGCATTGGCCACGGGCCGCTCCTGTCCGTCCGTCGGACGGTTCAGGACCTGGTCATCGACCACGAGGGTGGAGGAACCCCCTCCGTCGAAATTCAGGGCATCCTCGGCCCCGCGTTCGACGAGAAAGGCCGCAAGTTCCTCGAGCGACAGTCCCACGGCATCGACCTCCCGCCCCTCGGCCACCACGAGCAGCCAGGTCAGTCGACGCGTGGTCGCGACGGCCGTGCGCGGCGCCATCGAGCGCGCCACATCGGGCCGGAAGCGTTCTTCGACGGCCCCGACCTGGACCCTCCCCTGCACGACGAGCCGCGGGCCACCGCCCAGGGCATGCGGGAAGGGGAACAGGAGCCGATCCAGGCTCGGGACGAATCGCACGGACTGCCCGAGCGTGAGCCGGGGAGTCAGATACTCGAGGGCATGGCCGTGGGCCGAGAGGACCCACCCCCCCTCCGGGATGTTGCAGTCGGCACTGGCCCGCTCCACCACGTGGCCCGAGGCATCGATCGCCCATTCCTCGGCCACGGGTGCCGGGGCCGTACCCGTGCGGAATCCATGACGATCGTTGTAAACGACCACCTGCTCGTTCGAGCGCGGCTGATTGAGACCATCCACGGCCAGGGTGGCGCCATCGGGCAACAGGATGGAGCCCCCGAAGGCCACCCGACCGATGGCCGGAACCTTGGCGCCGCCCCCGAAGGCGATCGCCGTACGGCCCAGGAGGGGACCCGAAAGGATGTCCCCGTCGACCCGGACCAGACCGAGACTCTGACCCCGCCCCCCGAAGTAGGTGGCATTGATGGCCACCCGTGCACCGGCATCACGGGCCAGGCGACTCACGGTAGCCAGTCCTCGCCCCCCCCCTCCGCGCCTGGGCGGCACGATGGGGCGGGGTTCGAGCGAGGATGACGCGGGGTCCCATTCAACCACCCAGACCCGCCCTGGACGCGGCTCGGCACGGATCCAGGTCGTCAGAGAGAGACCGGGGTCCAGATCGCGAGTGGCCTGGACCGTCCAGGACGAACTTGCCCCTTCGGCCCCTGGAGAAGCAAGAGGACGCGAGATCGACTCGGAGGGCGTGGCCACCATCGTGGAGGAAGACGTCTCGACGTCCCGACCCGAGGGAGAAGGAGAGCCATCGGGGGCGGAAAAGGCCCCGTGAGCAGCGGGAAACACGAGCAAGGCCAGCGCAAACGCGCTGGCCAGGACACGCAGACCAGGCATCTAGGGAAGGACGGACAGGACGGTCTCGGAACGTTCGACACGGTGCACGCGGGCACCCACTGCCACCAGCTTATCCTCGATGCGCTCGTATCCCCGGTCGATGTGCCCCAGATTACCCACGTGGGTTGCACCCCGGGCCACCATTCCTGCCAGGATCATGGCCGCCCCCGCCCGGAGGTCGGTGGCCTTCACGGGAGCACCGGTGAGGGTCGGCACACCTTGAACGACGGCGACATTGCCCTCGGTCTTGATGTGGGCCCCCATGCGGATGAGTTCGTCAACGTGCAGGAAACGATTCTCGAAGACCATCTCCGAGACGACGGACGTCCCCGGAACGGTCGCGAGGAAGGTCATCATCTGGGCCTGCATGTCGGTCGGGAAGCCCGGATAGGGCATCGTCCGAACATCGACGGGCTTCAGGGCCCCCTCGACGTGCACGCGCACAGCATGTTCACCTACCGGGGTGATCGAGACGCCGGCTTCGACGAGCTTGGCGACGACGGCCTGAAGATGATCGAGACGAACACCTTCGATGACGAGGTCGCCGCGGGTGATGGCCGCAGCCACCATGAAGGTGCCGGCCTCGATGCGATCGGGGATGATGCGATGATGACCACCACCGAGCGATGGCACGCCTTCGATGACGATCGACTGGCTGCCTGCACCCGTTACCCGCGCCCCGAGGGTGTTGAGGAAGTCGGCAAGGTCGACAATCTCGGGCTCCTGGGCACAGTTCTCGATGACGGTGGTCCCCTCGGCAAGACACGCGGCCATCATGAGGGTCTCGGTTGCACCGACGCTCGGGAAGTCGAGGTAGATGTTACCGCCGACGAGCTTGTCTGCATGAGCCTCGACGTACCCGTGCTCGATCGTGACCTTGGCCCCCAGGGAACGAAGGCCTTTGAGATGGAGATCGACGGGCCTCGAGCCGATGGTGCACCCACCCGGAAGCGGAATGCGCGCCCGTCCGAGGCGGGCCAGGATGGGCCCGATCGCGAAGAACGCCGCGCGCATCTTCGTCACGAGTTCATAGGGGGCCGTGTGGTTGCAGAGGCCGGCCCCGTTGATGCGCCACGCCTGCGGCCCCATCGCCTCGACGTCGACCCCCAGCGTACGAAGCACGTCTGCGATGAGATGCACGTCCGTCAGTTCGGGCACGTTCGAGATGTAGCAATCTGCCGTGGACAGCAAGGTGGCTGCCAGGATGGGCAGGGCCGAATTCTTGGCCCCGCTGACGGGAATCACTCCGCGAAGCGGAATCCCGCCATCGATGATCAGCCGGCTGCTGCCCATGTCACCCTCCTCGTGCGGCTTCGGTTCTGAAGGCTCTTGCATCATCCACGTGGATCGTTGTCCGTGATGGGTCATGGTGACGCAAACCGGAGCCTGGAATCTGTGACGGATGACGAACGGAATGTCTCGAAGCGAGGGCTCGCAGGCGATCTGCGAACCTTCCGAGCGATGCAGGTCACGGGGGCTAGCATGTTCACCCCTTGCGCCGCTTGCGGCGCGCTACGAGCGGAATGTTCCATCATGGATGTACCCAGCGCGGGGACCGGGCCGCAGCCCTGAGCCAACAAGATTGGGTTAAATATTGCACGCCCCACGCGGTCAGGCCTGCAGCTTGAGACGAGGGGTTCCGGACTTGACCCCTTCGACCCGCAGAACCACGTCGAAAGGCTTGAGCGAGGGATCGGCGTTCTTGCCAACCGGGAGCACCTCGGTCCGGATCCAGAGGCGGCAGGGTGCGGCAAGCTTGACGTTCTCGAAGGTCGACTGGAAGCCGAGGCCCCCGCCTGCCACGTCGAGCTGGACGGGTTCGTGCTGCATGCTGACGATGACCTGCTTCCGGTCATCCGACAGCAGATGGTGCCGACACTGGTAAGTCCCGGCGGGCGCATCGAAGATGGACGTCAACGCCGTGACCGAGGCGTAGGCGGGAAACTCGCTGGCCATGACGCGGTGAATGGGATGGATGAACATCGACTTGCGGGTGGCGATGTCCACCTCGACTCCCTCGAACAGGATGGTCTGGACCACGGGCATTGCGCATTCCCCCCCTCGTTCGGCTCAGGATAAGGCAAGGGAGAAGCCCTCGCAAGGTCAAGGATCACGGACTTGATGGCAATCGACGGACGATGGTACGATTTGAAACCCGTCTGCAGACGGGATACGTCACACGCAGGGCAGCCCGAGGGGGGTCCGGTAAACGGAAATCCTCGATGAACGGCGCCCCGCGGAGGTTCAACCCCGACGACCCCGTGTCGTCCTGACCAGCTCAGGAGCTCAAGACCATGCCAGTCGCACCCATGAAAGACCTGCTCGAAGCAGGCGTCCACTTCGGCCACCAGACCCGTCGCTGGAATCCGAAGATGCGCCCGTACATCCACGCCGAGCGCAACGGCATCTACATCATCGACCTCCAGCAGACCTCGCGTCACCTGGACAGAGCCTACACGTTCGTCCGTGAGATGGCCGCCCAGGGCAAGAACATCTGCTTCGTCGGCACCAAGAAGCAGGCGCAGGCCATCATCCGCGAAGAGGCCGACCGCTGCAACCAGTTCCACGTCAACAAGCGGTGGCTGGGCGGCATGCTCACCAACTTCGAGACCATCAAGAAGCGGATTGCCCGCCTCAAGGAACTCGAGCAGATGAAGGCCGATGGCACCTTCGCGCGGCTCCCCAAGAAGGAGGCCGCCCAGCTCGACAAGGAAATCCTGAAGCTCGAGCAGATCCTCGGCGGTATCAAGAACCTGCCCAACCGCCGTCCCGACATGGTCTTCATCGTCGACACCAAGAAGGAACACCTGGCCATCCGGGAAGCTCGCAAGCTGAAGATCCCCATCGTCGCCGTGGTCGATACGAACTGCGATCCTGATGAGGTGGACTACATCATCCCCGGCAACGACGACGCCATCCGCTCGATCAAGGTCATCACGGCCAAGATCGCGGATGCCATCCTCGAGGGGCGTCAGGGCGTCCAGCACGAAAGCCCCAAGGCCGAGCAGCTCGAAGCCGTCTCGCTCTGAGGCCATCTCCATCCGGTTCGAGGGGCGCCCACCTGCGGTGGGCGCCCCTCGCGCATCCCCACCGATCGCGCTCGATGGCGTATAATGAAGGCGATTGGGAAACCAACCACGGTGCACGTCTCGAAGGAGGACAAGTGGAGATCTCGGCAGCGCTCGTGAAGGAACTTCGCGAGAAAACCGGCGCAGGCATGATGGATTGCAAGAAGGCCCTTGCAGAGTGTGGCGCCGACATGGAAAAGGCAATCGAGTTGCTTCGCAAGAAGGGCCTCGCCGCCGCCGCGAAGAAGGCAGGCCGCATCGCCAGCGAGGGGACGATCGCCGGACTCGTGGCAGCCGACGGTCACTCGGCCGCGCTCGTCGAGGTCAACTGCGAGACCGACTTCGTGGCGCGTAACGAGGAATTCCAGGCGTTCGCCAAGAGCTTCGCGCGTCAGGTCCTCGAGCAGTCGAAGGCCGAGACCGGTACGGGCACCGAACTTCTCGAGCAGGCATTCGTGGAAGACACGACCATGACGCTCGATGCCGCGCTCAACGCGCGCGTGGCCAAGATCGGCGAGAAGCTCGACCTGCGTCGCTTCTGCCGCTACGAGACGACCGAGACCGGTCTGGTCGGCACCTACATTCACCTCGGCGGCAAGATCGGCGTGCTCGTCGAGCTCAAGACCGACAAGGACGTCGCAACCGAGGCTGCAGCCCAGGAACTGGCCCGGGATCTGGCCATGCAGGTCGCCGCATCGAACCCCACGGTCGTCTCACGCCAGGACGTCCCTGCCGAACAGATCGAGGCCGAGCGCCGCATCCTGTCCGAGCAGGACGAGATCAAGACGAAGCCCGAGGCCGTCCGCCCCAAGATCGTCGAAGGCCGTCTGAACAAGTACTTCGAGCAGGTTTGCTTGCTCGAGCAGGCGTTCATCAAGGAGCCCGGCACCTCGGTCCAGAGCATGATGGACACGCGCGCCAAGGCACTCGGCGTGTCGATGCAGGTCGTCCGCTTCACGAAATTCGTCCTCGGGGAGGGCCTCGAGAAGCGTCAGGATGACTTCGCCGCCGAGGTCATGGCCCAGATGGGCCGGTAAGGCTAGCGACTCGCGCGGCTCGACTCCTGGAACGGAGTCGAGCCGCGTCTTTCAGGAGGCTCACGTGCCGAGTTCGATCAAATACAAGCGAATCCTGCTCAAACTCAGCGGCGAAGCGCTCATGGGCGCTCAAGGGTATGGCATCGACCCGGCCGTCGTCCATCAGATAGCACTCGAAGTCAAATCGCTCGTCGATCTGGGAATCGAGGTGGCACTCGTCGTAGGAGGTGGCAACATCTTCCGGGGCCTCGCGGGAAGTGCCAAGGGCATGGACCGATCCACAGCGGATTACTCGGGCATGCTGGCAACCGTCATGAACTCTCTGGCCCTCCAGGATGGCCTCGAGAAGGCCGGGGTCCAGACTCGCGTGCAGTCGGCCATCGAGATGCGCGAGGTAGCCGAACCGTTCATCCGCCGCCGCGCCGTCCGTCACCTCGAAAAGGGGCGTGTGGTTATCTTCGCGGCCGGAACCGGCAACCCCTACTTCACCACCGACACCGCCGCGAGCCTCAGGGCCCTGGAAATCGGTGCCGATGTCCTGCTGAAGGCCACGAAGGTTGATGGGATCTACGAGGCCGATCCGGTCCGGAACCCGTCGGCCCGACGTTTCGACCACCTGACCTACATGGACGTCCTCAGCAAGGAACTCAAGGTCATGGACGCCACCGCCATCTCGCTCTGCAAGGAATCCGACCTGCCCATCATCGTGTTCAACCTGAACGTCCCTGGCAACATCGAGCGCGCGCTGCGCGGTGAGCCGGTCGGAACGGTCGTCGGAGGAGTTCCCACCCATGCTTGATACGCTCATCCCCCAGACGCGCGAAAAGATGCAGAAGGCCGTCGCCCGCGTCCAGCAGGAATTCGCGGCCATCCGTACCGGCCGGGCCACCCCCGCCATCCTCGACCGTGTCGAGGTCGAGTATTACGGAACGATGTCCGCGATCAAGTCGCTGGCGAACATCTCGTCCCCGGATGCTCGCACGCTCATGATCCAGCCGTATGATCGGTCCAGCATGGGGCTCATCGAAAAGGCGATTCTCAAGAGCGACCTCGGACTGACCCCCAGCAACGACGGTCAGGTGATCCGGATCGTCTTTCCGTTGCCGACCGAAGAGCGCCGCAAGGAACTCGTCAAGCTGGCCAAGAAGGAATCCGAAGAAGGCAAGGTCGCCATCCGGAACGTCCGTCGGGATGAGCAGGATCGCATCAAGAGTGCCGAGAAGAAAAGCGAGATCACCCAGGACGATTCCAAGCGGCTCCAGGAGCAGATCCAGAAGCTGACGGACCAGTTCGTCAGCGAGATCGACAAGCTCCTGGCAGCCAAGGAAAGTGAGATCCTGGAGGTGTGAGCCTCTCGACCTGGCTGGGCTGGCGACTGAAAGAGGTGCTCGAGGACTTGCCTCATGCGAGGCCCGTCCTCTGGACCGTCGTTGCGCCACGCGCGGGTGAGTTGACCGCTCCGGCCGATAGCCCGGACCAGTGGCGCGTGATCCGCTCGCGCGTGGCCCCGGATGACACGCTGCACCTGTGGATCTGCCCGATCCCCGCATGCCACGAGGACGAGAACGATGGCCGAGCTTGATCGCGCCGAGCGTGAACGCTTCTGGCAACGGCCGCTCTTCCTCTCGCGTGTCGTGAGTTCGCTGGTGGCGATCGCCGGCGTCGGGGCGATCGTGGCAAGCCCCGGATGGGTCGTCGCGCTCATGCTCGTGCCAGTCTCGGTGCTGGGCAATCGCGAACTCTTCACGATGCTCGAGGCCCGGGGCGTACATCCGGCGCGCCGGACGGTGCTGGCGCTCTCGGTGGCCATCCTGGTCCTGACACCCTGGATCGGGACACGCTGGCATCTGCCCTTCCTGAGTCTGGGTATCCTGGCGATCGCCTGTGCCGTGGTGTGGCGCGGTAACCGCTGGTCGAGCAGCGGACTTGAGACGTCCACGACGGGGGCCCCCGCTCTCGCGACCACGGCGGATGCGACCTCCAGCCTTCTGGCCTTCCTGCTACTCGGCTGGTTACCGAGCCACATCCCCCTGCTGAGAGACCTCCAGCCGGGTTCGCTCCTCGCGGGGGTTCCAGCCGACACCTTGACCCAGCCCCCCCAGCTCGGCTTGGTGCTGGTCACCGCCTACTACGCCTGCATCGTGGGAACGGACATCGGAGCCTACCTGGTGGGCATGGCGCTCGGGAAAACGCCCCTGATCGGAGCCCTGTCCCCGAAAAAGACCCTCGAAGGGGCCCTGGGAGGCACGCTGGTGGCTATCGCCGCCGTGCTGACGGTGGCCCGGGTAGGCGCACTCCCCCCCGTTCCGATGGTCGCGTTCGCCGTCGTCGTCAGTCTCGCCGGACAGGTGGGCGACCTCTTTGAATCCCTGATCAAGCGCGACGCAGGCTTCAAGGATTCCGGCTCGATCATTCCCGGCCACGGTGGCATCCTGGACCGCGTTGACAGCTACCTCTTGTCGGCCGCCCTGGCCTACCAGATGGTGACGCTGGTCTTCCCCCTGGCCCAGTCGCGCTGACGGGAGCTTCAGGCAGCCGTCTCGGGTTCCGAAACGAACCCTCCGGCACGCCAGGAACGCACCACCTCGATGATGGCAGGGAGCAACGTCACGGCAACGATCCCCAGGATCACCAGTTCGAAGTGCTTCTTGACGATGGGGATGTTCCCGAACCAGTACCCAGCTCCTCCGGCCACGCCGACCCACAGGAGGCCACCCGCGATGCTGTATGACAGGAAGCGTGGATAGGGCATCGCCGCGAGACCCGCGACGAACGGTGCAAAGGTCCGCAAGATGGGCGCAAATCGGGCCATGACCAGCGTCCGCCCCCCGTGCCGGGAGAAGTACTGCTCGGTCCGGCGCAGATGGTGCTCGCGAACCCAGCGACGCATCCCCCCGCGCCCGAACTTCCGGGCCACCCAGTAGTTGGTGGAATCGCCCACCACGGCAGCCAGAAACAGGACCAGGAGCAGGGGGGCGATCTCGAGGGACCCTCCTGCCGCCAGGGCCCCGGCCGCGAACAGCAGGCTGTCACCGGGCAGGAAGGGGGTGACGACGAGTCCCGTCTCGCAGAAGACGATGCAGAAGAGGATGCCGTAGATGCCCGTGTCGTAGGCCCGCACCCAGGCTTCGAGATGACGATCGACGTGCAGCACCCCCTGGAGTGCCTGGGATACCGTGAGCACCGTGTCCTCCCCGTTCAGGTCATGACGAAAGAAAAGGGCGCCGGCTGAACCGGCGCCCTGTCCACGAGTGCGGAGAGCGGGACTTGAACCCGCACGGATTACTCCACACGCCCCTCAAACGTGCGCGGCTGCCATTACGCCACCTCCGCAGACCTCTTATTTATACGTGAAGACGGGGGGGATTGTCAACCAAGCAGTTGCCTCTCCCCCGCGAGAAATCTAAACTGGAACCCGACGAAACCCGATGGAGGTTCCATGCATGCCGCTCTCCGGCCGATCGCACTTGCTCTGGCTCCTGGTCTGACCGTCCTCGCTACCTGGCTGCTGGCCTGTCCTCGGGACGCCCGGGCCTCGACCTTGCCCGCAGCCGAGCTCACCGAGGGTGCCCGACTCGGAGTGGGCTTCGGGACGGGAGTGAGCGTATCCATGGATGCCTCCGTCGCGCCCCTGTGGCAGGTGGGGGTGGCCCTCCGGTCGTCCAGCCTCGAGTTCTGGGGCGCGCAAGGTCTCCTCCTCCGCGGCGGCTATCTCCTTCCGGTCCGGTGGCAGAAGTTGCGGGTGGCGATCCTGGCAGAAACGGGGTGGGGCTGGGTCGAGGGGCCCACGGGTTCCGGGTATGCCACGGACCATCTCGATGCCGGACTCGGTTTCGAGTGGCCCATCCTGGATCCCCTGACGGCACGTCTGAATTTCGCCGGCCGCATCCTGGGGGCCCGGCAGACAAACCTCTTATCGGGCACCCTGTCCGGTGTCGAACTGGCCTGGCGATTCACCCGCCATGCCGAGGTGACCTTCGGCAGCAACGGATTCGGCAATGTGGTCGGGCTCAAACTTGGGCTCTGACCGCGCGGGATTCGCCCTGGCGATCGCGACGCTCATGACCGTCCTGCCTGCGGGGGCAGCGGGGGCGGCGGAGCGTCTGCCCCCTCCCCGGAAGGTCACGACCGTCACGCCGACAGGTTTGCCCGCTCCTGCGACGCCCGTGGCGCCGACGGCCTCACCCGACGCCATACCGCAGGTCCCCGAGCCCGCAATGGTTCCGATCGGTGATGCCTCTGCCTCGGTCGCCTGGCCGCTGCTCTCCTGGCTCCCCCCTCACGAACCCTGGATCGCCGCCGGACTGAGTCTCGGGGTCAACGGACTCGGCCAGGTCTACAACGGGGACCTGGACCGTGCCTGGTGGGCCATCGCCCCGGCGCTGGCCTACCCCGTCGCATGGGGGGTCGATGCGTTGACCGGCTCGAACGTGGCCCGTACGGCGACCGTCGTCTGGTGGACGGGAGCCAAGGCCTGGTCCAGCTGGGACGCCTATCACGAAGCGGAGCGTCGGAAATGAAGTGGACCTTCCTCCGGCACGTCTTGCTGTCGACGACGTGCTGGGCCCTGACGGGCCTGGCCACGCCCACGTTCGCCAGTTCGGGTCTCTGGGGTCTCGGGGACGGCCTGGGTCTACCCGACGCGACGGCCCTTCCCGCCCTGACGTGTGAGCTCGGGCTCCGCGTCGCGGCCCTCCAGGCGTGGCGCCAGGCGGGGGAGGAGGGCCGCACCTTCGGGCTGGGTTACGGCCGCATCGGTGCCTGGCCGGGCGTGGACCTGGGGCTGACCTACGGCTGGCCCGGGCAGTCCTGGCCCCTGCCGGGGATCCGTTGGCAGCTGGTGGATGCGCTGCCCGGTCAACCATGGAACCTCGCCGTCGGCTGGATCGCGACGGCCGTGACCGGGGACCTGCAACAGACGGGCTACCTCGTGACGTCGCGAACGTTCGGCCCTGTCAGCCTGTCTGGCGGATGTTCGTTCGATCCCTCGCTACAAACCCGGGTCCTGGGCACGCTGACCTGGCGCGATGGAGCCCTGGGCGAGTTCGGGGTGGCCGGTGAAGGCCCCCGGATCGGGGACCTGGCCCCCCGCCTGGCGGCGGGCGTCGAGCTCGAGGGCGGTCGACCCTGGCGGGGATTGATGGCCGTCCGGGATGTGCCCGAAGGCACCCAGGTCGTGGCCGGAGGGGGAATCCGCTTCCGACTGACCCAGACGCCCGCGTCCCCGGACCCCCGCCCGACCCCTGAGGCCACCGCCTCTCTCCCGCCACGGGCGACACCTGCGCCCGGAGCCACGACCACCGGACGCGTGCAGGCACCCCGGCTTCCTCGTGCCAGCGTGATCGTTCGCGTGGTCGACCCGGACCACCGTCCCCTGGCAGGAATGCGCGTGGAACTGACGGGTCACGATCGGCCCGGCACCAGCAACGTGCTGGGATACGCCCTCTGCCCGAACGTGCCTGCTGGCACCTGGAACATCGTGGTGCGCGATTCCCGCGGGAACTCCCTGGGCCAGCACACGCTGGTGCTCAGGGACACCGAACCGGTGATGCTCACGATCCCGGTCGAGCGCCCGGGGGACATCCCGTGATCCCGAGGTCCGAGGAAGCCCGCCTGATGGCGTGCCTGGGCTACGTCCCACCCGTGGCGATCGCCCTGCTGGCCCGTCCACGCTGGCGCGAGATCGGGCTGGTCCGAAGACACGCGGAACAGGCGCTGGGCCTGCAGGTGCTCTGGGCGGCGGGATCCGTCTTGCTGGCCTGGTTCGGCACCTGGTTCGGGAACTGGCTCGGGTTCGGCTGGCTGGCCCTGACGGGGGTGGCCATCTCGGTCTGGCTTCTGACGGGGGTCGGTCTGGGCATCTGGGCAAGTCTGGAGGCACACGATGGACGGGAAGCGCGATTCCGCGACTGGGTGGTCCGGCGGGCCACGAGCCATCGAGCCTCGAAAAAGCGCCGCGCGCGAACCGGGCAGAAGCGCTGATCGAGGGGGGGCCTCACGGATCCCGGCTTTCGGCCTCGTGCTCCTGCTCGCGGGCTGTCCGGGCCTTGCGTGGACCGGACCTCACGGCCTGCCTCCCCTGATCCGCGTCTCGGGGAAC
Organism: bacterium; assembly: GCA_035285805.1. Taxonomy (GTDB): domain Bacteria; phylum Cyanobacteriota; class Sericytochromatia; order S15B-MN24; family UBA4093; genus JAYKJE01. Next base: position 125,586 of record JAYKJE010000025.1, read on the forward strand.
GTGGACTGGCCCTCGAACCTCGGACGCGCCCGAGAGCAGGGACGCATCCCGACGACGATCCTGCTCGAGACCTGGACGGGTCACGGGCTGGGCGAAGGGACTCTTTCCGCCGACGGGACGACCTACCACGTGACGGCGCGCCAGGACCAGATCCGGGAAGGCTGGCACACGATCCGGCTTTCGCATCCGACCAGCGGGCAGCTGTACGAGGGCATGGCCTGGCTGACCCCCTCCCTTCAGCGTCAGGTCGTCACGCTGGATGCCACCCGAACGGTCCTCACCAGCTGGGTGCGCGCCCGCTACGGAGAGGCGCCGCCCATGCCGGAAGTCCTTGCGAATGACGGACCGGAGGCGTTGCCCATCTCGACCCGCGTCCGGGAATGGGAGACGCGACTGGCCGCATGGGTCGAGCAAGATCGCCCCCCGTTTCCGCCTCTGCCAGGCCCGGCTCCGATCTTTGACCGAACGTTAAAGCAGCCTTCATCTCGGTGACGTCAGATCCTCCCCCGCGACCACCATAGGTAGGTGGGGGAAATGTCACATGGAGGAGGGTGCGATGCGAAAGCTGATGACCTGGACCTGGGTCTTCGGACTGGCGGTCACGACGATGATCGGCTGCGGCGGCAACAATCCGGCCCAGACCGATACCGGCATGACAGATGGCACCTCGGGTTCGAGTTTTGCAGATTCATCGCTGGTCTACGGCGCCACGCCGCTGCCCGACCCGGGGCAGACCCTGGCTGCCTCCCCTGCACCGACCACCGCGACCTCGGCGAACCCGCTGAGCACCCCCACCTTGCCGATCGCCACCGCGAGCACCTCACCGATCGCCGTCCCCAGCCCGCTTCCCTCGATCAGCCCGGTCGCGACTCCGTCTGTCGGTCCGACGATCGCACCGATGGCCCTGCGTGCCTCCGTCGCCAGCCAGCGAAGCAAGGGGTTGCTCATGTTCCAGCGCCTCGAGGTCACGCCCCGGGTCCAGAATCCATCATGGGTCTCCGTCCAGTCCGGCATCCTGATCGTGACGTTCACGAAGAATGGCCAGAACGTCGGGACGGTGACGCAAAAGGTCTCGCTCCAGCCGGCCGAGATACGGGACTATGCCCCGGTCACGTCCGAGAAGCCGGCCGATTCGGTGTCGGTCCAGGTCGTGACGGACTGAGGTCTCCCCGACCCCGTGTTACAATCGCCGGGACCGAAAGGAACCGGACGATTGAGCGAGCGCCCCTTCGACAGACAGACGGCGGAGACCCGGATCCCGTCCAGCCCCGTTCCACGGCCACCCGCACGATGGGTGGCCGATGGCCTGCGGCTGGCAACTGGTGACCGCGTCCGCCTGGCCGGCTGGGGCGCGGCCTCCCTCCCCAGGCTGCTGGCCCGCAAGGGTGTACGCGTGACGGTCTCCGAGCCGTCGCAGGCCATGGCCACCTGGCAACGGGCCGTCATCGCCCGAAGCGCAGCACCCGACGAGACCCAGATGAACCGCGTCGTGCGGCTCAGCCGGGACCCCTCGGTGGTCCGCCGCTTCTCGGCCTGGAACCACCGCTGGTTCTCACCCGAGGAGACCACCTGGCTCGGGATCTGGCATCATCATCTGTTCGAGCAGGCCTGGAACGAAGAGGACCGGGACTTCGCGATCGCCGTCGTCCTCGGGACCATCCGGACCTGGACCGAGGCCAACCGGGACGGCATCCAGCTCAAGTCACGCCCTCCCCTGACGATGCTTCGCCTGCAATGGGAGCAACTGCAACGCCTTCGCCAGGAGAACCCGGGAGTGGAAGCGAGTCCGGGCCCCGTGAATGGGCGACCGGCCTTCGTCGGTTATGTCGCGGGGAACGGGGGTACATGGTGCGGCAGTGAGCCGCTGAGCCTCTGGGATGGATGGATCGAGGGGAACCCCGCGGTCGATGCGATGCCGGCGCTCCGTCCCCTCGAGCAACCCTCGGAGGACGAGCAGGTGTTCTGGGTGACCTCGACGCTGGAAGAGACCCAGGTACCACCGCGACCGGGCGCGAAGGTGATGGATCAGATATCGGTCGGCCATCCCACGGCCGAAGGTCAGAGTCATGTGATTCACACGATCTGGCTCGATCCGGGTACAGGAGGTCGACAGGGGATGGGAACGGACGAATCGGGACTGACCGACAGGCCCGCGAGGAAGGAACTGGACCGCTCGTGATCACGGAAGGAAACCTCCGGGATTTCAGCCTCGCGGATCTCTTGCAGATTCTCGAGCTCAACCGTGCCTCGGGCACCCTCACGCTCTCGCATCGGGGCCGCTCCGGCGTCCTGACCTGTCGCGAGGGGTTGGTCGTGGGCGCCCGGCTCGGTGAGCGGGGCGGTGAGGAAGCGATCTATGCGCTGTTCCACTGGGACGGGGGGTCGTTCACCTTCTCCGGAGTGGAGCCTGACGAACCTTTGCCACCCGTGGGAGCCCCCCATGCCGATCTGGTCCGGGAGGGCATCCTCCGGATGGATGCCTGGAAACGGATCCGGCGCGAATGCCCGGGGCTGACCTCGGGAGCCCGCCTCGTGGCGGTACCGGATACGTCCCAAGAGTCGGATGACGAAACGACCCGCCTCATCGTGCAGACTCCGGGGTTGACGCTGTCCCAGCTCGCGAAAACGCTCGGTTCCGGAGAAATCGCGACGGCCACCGCGGTGCTGGCACTCTGGACGGACGGCAGGGTCCAGGTCGTCGCCGCGCCCGACGTGGCGCTGTCACGCAGCTTCAAGCTGGCCTTCGAACTCCTCCATGCGACTTTCGCCTCGATCTCCGGCCTCAAGATGGTCGAAGCATTCGATGACCGCTTCCGTGAAGAGGTCGACCAGCAGGGGGTCCCGCTCAGCTGGGGCGAGGGCGAACTGGTGGACGAGTGGCTGGACGAGGTCCCTCTGGAGAATCGCACGGACGTGTACCGCGCCCTGCTGGGCGGCCTGCTGGAGCATGCCGTTCGGTTGCACGGGAGCGCGTTCGAGGAACGTTTCATCGAGCACCTGTCCCAGATCTGGCCGCCAGAACTGCTGGAGACGGGCGAACGCCTCGGTCTGGCCCTCAGCTTGACGGCCGCGAGCCCCACACCCGGGAGGAAGGACGCATGAATCCGGTGGGTAAACACCTGGTCCTCAGCGCGGAAGCCGTCGAAACACTCCGCCAGTTCCTGCAAAACCTCGCGCAGGACTGCGGTGCGCTGGCCGTTCTGACCGTGGATCGGGGCGGGCAACTCATCGTCGCCTGCGGGGACACCGCCGCGATGGATACGACATCCCTGGCTGCGCTCATCACGGGAACCTTCGGCTCGACCCGGGCGATCGCCGGCCACATCGGCGAGACGAACTTCAAGCGCATGTTCCAGCAGGGTTTGTCCCGATCCGTCTACATGACCTGTCTGTCCACGTCCGACGTGCTTGCGGTCCTGTTTCCCAATACCGTCACGGTGGGCCGCGTGAAATACCGCCTGGAGCAGTCGCTGGATGCGATCGACCAGCACATCCAGAAGATGTACCAGTCGCACCAGAGCCCCGTGCAACGCCACGCTACACCCGCCGCCCCGAAACTCAACGACCTGTTCTAGGAGAAAGCACGAGATGGCACTCATCAACTATGCCACCCGGGAGATCAACTGCAAGATCGTCTATTACGGGACTGGCCTCGGCGGGAAAACCACCAACCTCGAGTACATCTTCCGCCAGCTCGCACCCGGCATCCGGGGCGAGATGATCTCGCTGGCGACCGAGACCGAGCGGACGCTGTTTTTCGACTTCCTGCCGCTCGACCTCGGCTCGGTGCAGGGATTCAAGACGAAGTTCTCACTCTACACCGTGCCCGGCCAGGTGGAGTACAACGCGAGCCGCAAGCTCATCCTGAACGGCGTCGACGGGATCGTCTTCGTCGGGGATTCGCAGCGCGACAAGATGCAGGAAAACATCGAGAGCCTACGCAACATGGAAGAGAACCTGGCCGAGTACGGCCTGACGCTCGACCAGGTTCCTTACGTCCTCCAGTACAACAAGCGCGACCTTCCGAACATCAACTCCTTCGAGGAACTCGAGGCTGCGCTCAATGACCGGGGAGTGCCCTCGTTCGAGGCCGTGGCCGTGGAGGGTTCGGGAGTTTTCGCGACGCTCAAGGCCGTCTCGAAAGCGGTGCTGAACCGCCTGAGCTAACCGAGGGAGTCGCTTGCAACCCGACCGCATCGATCGATATGAGATCATGACCGAGCTGGCGCGCTCTGCTTCCGGCCGGATCCTGTTCGCGCAGGATATGGACAAGCGGCAGGGTGTCGCCATCAAGGAGATGCTCGTCGAAGACGTCGAGGGTCTCGGGTACAAGGAGCAGGTGCAGCGCTTCCAGCGCGAGGCGCACATCCACCTGCAACTGGACCACGCGAACATCATCAAGGCCGTGAAGGAAGGTTCTCACGAGAACCGGCACTACCTGGTCCTGGAGTACCAGCCTGGCGAGACCTGGCACCAGATCATGAAATCCCGGCGCCGCTCACCGATGCCGCAGATCCTGGAATGGGGTATCCAGCTCTGCAGAGCCCTCGCGCACTGTCACGAGAGGGGGGTCGTTCACCGGGACGTCAAGCCCATGAATTGCCTCATCTCGCCGGTGCATCAGCTGAAACTCATCGACTTCGGCATGGCGCGGATGATGTTCGCCCCCGGCATCACGCAGGGGACGATGCTCCTCGGAACCCTCAACTACATGTCGCCCGAGCAGCTCATCGATCCGAAAACCGTCGACGGACGCACGGACGTGTTCGCCGCGGGCGTCATCCTGTTCAAGGCCCTCACGAACCAGCTCCCTTTCGACGGCGAAACTCCGGGAGACATGGCCCAGAAGTTGCTCTACGCCGAGCCGACCAATCCGAGGAGCCTGAACCCGCTCATCCCGGAGAGCCTCGCCAGGAAGCTGCTGAAATGTCTCAACAAGGACCCGGACTTCCGGTACCTCTCGGCAGAGGCCTTTCGCAAGGATCTCGAGGAAGAACTCGAGAATGCCGCCCTGTACATGGCCCAGGGTCTCGAACACGTCGCCCACGATGAATGGAAGGATGCCAACCACTGCTTCCAGCAGGCCGTCGCCATCGATGGCACGCTCGCGGAAGCCTGGTATCACCTGGGAGAAAGCCTCCAGCGTCTCGATCAGCCGCGTGCGGCGATCGAATGCTTCTTGAAGGTGATCCAGCAGGATTCGTCTCATGTCCGGGCTTACCGCCAACTGGGCGAGGCCTATGCGAAAAGCGGCAACCTGCCCGCCGCGAGCAAGATGCTCTCCCGGGCCTGGACCCTCGATCCCCGGGACCGCGATCTGTGCCTGTCCCTGGCCCGGATCCAGCGCGAGTCGGGTCAGTTGCAGGAAGCCGCCGACCAGCTCGATCTGCTGGTCGAGCACCATCCGGACTTTGCCGAGGGGCACCACGAACGGGGCCGGGTCCGGTACAGCCTCGGTCAGGTCGACGAGGCCCTCTCGGCCTTCCGGACGGCTCACCGTCTGGCTCCCACCGATGGTGACATCCTGTTCAATCTGGCCTCCCTGAACCACGAGCGCGGCTTCCTGGCCGAGGCCGAGGAGCTGTACGACCGGCTGATCGTGCTCAGCCCGGACCGCAAGTACACCCACGCCCACCACAACCTGGCCCACCTCTGGCTCAGTCAGGGGCGCCTGGCCGAGGCCGAGGCCCAGCTCCTGGCCGTGCTGTCCCACGAGCGCTGGGGCCCTTCCTATCTGTTGCTGGGCCAGATCTACGAGCAAACGGGGCGGCTGCGTGATGCCATCGAGGCCTACCAGACGGCCGCCCAGTTGCTACCGGATTTGGTCGATGCTCCCATCGCCCTCGCGACCGCCCTTCAGCGCAGCTTCAACCTGAACGCTGCCGTGGACCTGTTGCTCCGGACCATCGATCGCCACCCGGGCGAACGTCCCCTGCTGCTGTACCATCTGGCGATCGCCTACCGGACCCAGGGCGATCTCGGAGCGGCCCTGCAGGCACTCCGGGACTGTCTGGCGGCCTCCCCCTCCCCCGAACTGGCGCGACAGGCCGAGGCCCTCCAGGCGAGCATCCATCCACCGCGGCGACCGAGACCGCCCATCTTCGGGTAGCGACCGAACTTCATCGCAACTTAACAGCCCCTGAAGCAAGCCGTCCCCGAGGGGACCGACAATCGGAAAGGATACGTCGTCGCCTTTCCGGGAGTCGTGATGATGCTGGCGTCCCTCGTGAACCAGGAAGCGCGAACGGTCGCCCGGCGGCTCGGCTCACGCGCCGTCACACCGGGTGCCGGCAACCTCCTCCGCCCGCTCCGGAACCACGAGGACCTCCTGGGCCGCACGGCTGCCGCGAGCTTGCTGGACCGGCCCACCCTGTCCAACCGCGTGGACTTCCTGCCCGGGGCGTCCGAATCGCGCACGGCTCTGCTCGACGCGATCCGACAGGCGAGGAAGAGTTTCTTCATCGAGACGTACATCTGGCATGCGGACGAGGCCGGCCTCGAGGTCGCCGAGGCCCTGATCGCACGCGTGCGCGAGGCGAGGACCCGCGGGGAGTCCTTCGATGCTCGGGTCCTGGTGGATGCGATCGGCCTGAGAAGCAACTACGGGACGAAGGACCGGACCCTGATCGAACACCTGAACCGGAACGGGGTCCGCGCCGAGGTCTACAACCGACGCATCATCGATCTCTCGGCCAGAAGCCTGGTGCCCATCACGCACCGGAAGATCTTCGTGGCCGACGGCGAGGTCGCCTTCACGGGTGGCCGGAACATCGGGAACGAATACCTGCGTCCCACCTTCCAGGGAACCTACGGAAACCCCGCCACCCGTCAGAACAGCTTCCGGGACCTCATGGTCCGCATCGAGGGTGAAGAGGCAGCCCGCCTCCAGGACCGGTTTCTCGAGGGCTGGACCCGGACCACGGGTGAGGCGCTTCCCCCGGCCACGCCCCGGAAGGCCGCGCGCAAGCAGGGCCCGACCGTCCCGATGCAGACCTTCGTCACGGATCCCTCCCGGGGCCTCGAAGAAATCCGGAAGCTGCATCTCGACGCCCTGAAAGAGGCGAAACGCGAGATCCTGGTCGTCAGCCCCTACCTGGCCGACGACACCATGATCGAGGCCATGCTCGCCCTCAAGCGTGAAAAACCGCACCTGCACATCAAGGTTCTGATCCCGTACAGCGGCGAGGGTGGCAAGGACCTCAACTACCAGGCAGGCCTCACCTCGGCCAGCCAGTTGCTCGCGGGGGGAATCGAGGTGAGGCTCACGCAGGGAGGCGGTAATCGGCACCGCAAGCGCCATCCGATGGCAGCCTTCACGCACATGAAGACCCTCGTCATCGATGACCGGTTCATGACCGTGGGATCGGCGAACATGGACGCCCGCACCTACAGCGCCAACCACGAGGCGATCGTGGGGATCGCGGACCGCAACACGGTGAAGCATTTCCTCGATCACATCGGCAACCCGGACTGGAAGCAGGGATTACCGATCGACCAGGCCTGGATCGACCGCCACTCCTCGTGGGGAGAGAAGCTCTTCCGGGTGGTCTTCGAGTGGCTGGACTTCCTGTACTGACCGGAGAATGTCTTGCCGCTCGCATGACGCCTCTGGTAACGTGAACCCATGCGTTTCCGGTGGTCCGTGATCTGGCTACTCCCGCTTCTGAGCATCGCGTGTGCCCCGCGTGGCCCGGAAGCGCTCAGACTCGCGACCTGGGGCAGCTTGCAGGAGATCGCCGTCCTGCGAACCTGGCTCGATGACCGTCGACGGACGCATCCTGACGACCCGGTCGAGCTCATCCACATCCCGGACGCCTACTTCCAGAAACTGCCCATCCTTCGCGCGGCGGGACGCTTTCCGGACGTCCTGTTCCTGAACAGCTGGTACCTGCCCGCCTTTGCGCGGGCCGGTGCCCTCCGCCCGCTGGAGCGACTTCCAGGTCTGGACCGGAAGGCCCACCCCGCCGTGGCCCTGTCTGCCCTCAGCTGGCAGAATCATCTGCATGCTCTGCCACGGGACGTCTCGAACCTCGTGGTCTACGTGAATCTCGCGGCCTTCGCGGCGCGCGGCCTCCCCCTGCCCGGCCGGGACTGGTCCCTGGCCACGTACCTGACGACGGCTCGAATGCTGGCCCACGACGGCCCCGACGGCCGTCGCCTGTTCGGTGCCGCGGCCGATCCCCGCCCGATCTTCTGGTTTCCGCTGCTGCAGGCCGCCGGGCTGACCTGGTGGAAACCGGGAGACCGGGAGACCCGGCTCGCGGATCCCGGAGCCCTCGAGACCCTGGAGGCCCTGCAGGGGCTCCGACAGGCGGGGGTGGCCCCGGACGAGCGCTCGGCCGGACGCACCCCCGCCGGGCAACTGTTCGTGGAAGGACGCCTCGGCATGTGGATCAGCGGCCGCTGGAGCATCCCTTCCCTGCGCGAGCGCGCACCTTTCCGCTGGGACGTCTGGCCGCTGCCCGGGGGAGTCCGCGTGGCAGACGCCGCGGGCTGGGCGATCGCCCGCGACACCCGGTTTCCGGACCGGGCCTGGCAACTCGTTCGCGACCTGACGGGCCGGGACCTCGTCGAGCGTCACGCGGCCTCCGGTCTCATCGTGCCCGCCCGGCATGACGTCTCGCGCAGGCTCGCGGAACTCGACCGCGGCCAGCCCCCTGCCCACGCCTCGCTGTTCGTCGAGAGCCTGCAAGGCGCCAGGCCGACGGCGCTTCCCCCGAGCTGGCCCAGGACCTCGATCGCCCTCGAACGAGCGCTCGATCCGCTGTGGACCGGCAGACGGGCGGCCCGAGAGGTCCTTCCCGAGGCTGCCCGCCGGGTGGCCGAGAGCCTGGGAGACCCTTCTTGAATCCCGCGTCCCGGGCTCGCCTGGCCCTGCTGGCACCGATGCTTGGCCTGGCTTTCCTGTTCCAGGTGATCCCGCTCGTCGGTACGGGCTGGCTCGCGCTGCATGACTGGGATCTGCTGGGCGCACCTCGCTTCGTGGGCCTGGCATCCCTCGGGCGGATCCTCGAGGACCCGGCCTGGCTGGCCACGGCCCTGCGCACCGGGGTCTACGTCGCGGGAACCGTCACGCTCGAGATCGGGTTCGGACTGGCCCTCGCCTGCGGACTCGCGGGCCCGGGACGTGGGCGCAAGCTCGGGCGGCTGCTGGCCTACAGCCCGTCCCTGGCCTCGATGGTGGCGATCGCCCTGGTCTGGGGCTGGCTGCTGGACGCGAGCACGGGCGGGCTGAACGGACTGTTGCGGGCCCTCGGCCTGACGGCCGTGCCCTGGTTGCTCGAGCCGGGCTGGGCCCTCGCGAGTGTCATCTTCGTCCACGCCTGGAAGGGCGTCGGGACGACCATGCTCCTGCTGCTCGCCGGACTCGCCACCGTACCCGAACAGGTCCACGAGGCCGCACGGCTCGACGGGGCCTCATCCTGGCAGACCTTCTGGCACGTGACGCTCCCCCTGCTCGGACCTGCCCTCACGACCACGATCATCCTGGACCTGCTGCAGGCCGCCCAGGCGTTCGACCACCTGCACGTGCTGACGGCCGGTGGCCCCGTCGGCAGCACGACGACCTGGGCGTACGCGATCTGGCAGACGGCGTTCCAGCAACTCGACATGGGCTTCGCCGCGGCGCTCGGCCTGAGCCTCGCCGGGGCTCTCACGACGCTCGTCTGGGCGCTCTGGCAGGTGCGAACCACCTGGGAAGCGAGCCGCTGAGGTGTCTCGCATGCTCTCGCGCAGCGTCCTCGCCCTGGGACTCGTGCTGCTGGCGCTGGCCTTTGCCCTGCCCTTCGTCTGGATGGCCCTCGGCAGCTTCATGGGCAGCGAGCAGTTCACCGCGATTCCCCCGCGCCCCTGGCCTGATCCCTGGAAGCCCGAGAACTACCCTCACGCCTGGGAATCGGCCGCCCTGGGTCGGTACATGGCGAACAGCCTGCTGATCGCCGCCGCCACGGCCACCGGCCAGGTCCTCACGGGTGCGATGGCCGGATACGCCTTTGCTCGCCTGCCCTTCCGCGGAAGTGACCGTCTCTTCCTGACCCTCGTCGCGCTCTGGTCGGTCCCCGCGCCCGTGCTGGTGGTGCCCCTCTTCGCCCTCGTCTGTCGCCTCGGCTGGTTCGACACCCCGTGGGCGCTCATCGCGCCGGGGCTCGCGAGCGCGACCTCGCTCCTGACCTTCCGCCAGACGTTCCGGGATTTTCCGGGCGAACTCGCGGACGCGGCCTGCCTCGACGGGTGCACCCCGTGGCAGATCTTCTGGCGCGTGGCCCTGCCGACGGCGAGATCGGCGATCGCGACCGTGGGCCTGCTGGCCTTCGTCGCGAGCTGGAATGCCTTCTTCTGGCCCCTGCTCGTCACCCAGGGAGACACCTGGCGCACGCTGCCCGTGGGACTGGCCGCGTACCGCTCGGCCTTCCGCGAGGTGACGGACTGGGGCGCCCTGCTCGCGGCGGCGACGATCGCCACGGTGCCTGTCGTGATCGTGTTCCTGCTCACGCAGCGAGCGATCGAATCCGGTATGCTGGACGGCAGTACCCGCGACTGAGGAGTCCGCCTTGAACCACCCATCCACCCTCCATGTCCTGGTCGATACGTGGGTCAGTCCCCTGACGCTGGGATTTTTTGCAATCGCCTATGTCCTCGTCCTGCTCGAAGAACGGTTACACCTCAAAAAGTCCATCCCGGTGATGGTTACAGCAGGACTCATCTGGGTGACCGTTGCCGTGGGCGCCCATCAGCACGGGGTCGGAAGCCAGGTCCACGACCTTTTTCTCGGACACCTGATGGCTTTCGCCGAGATTTTCTGCTTCCTCATCGCGGCCATGACATTCGTGAACACGATGGATGATCGCGGGGTCTTCCGCTGGCTGGGTAGCGGCTTGCTGCCGGCCAATACGAGCTGGAAGCGGCTGTACTGGACCTCGGGGACAGCCGCTTTCATCTTGTCTCCCATTCTCGACAATCTCACGACGGCCATGGTGGTGGGGACGCTCGTGGTGACGCTTGCAGGCCGAGAAAAGCTTATCGTGAGCGCATCCTGCATCAGCATTGTCGTCGCGGCTAACGCGGGCGGCGCCTTCAGCCCGTTCGGGGATCTCACGACGCTCATGGTGTGGCAAGCCGGTCACGTCGATTTTGCAACGACGCTCCGGCTCTTGCTGCCCTCCATGGTGAACTGGCTCGTGCCCGCCGCCATCCTGGCGCGAGCCATCCCGGATGGGGAGATCGCCACCCCGGATACCAGACCCCGGCTGGAACCCGGAGCATGGCTCGTCACGGGATGCTTTGGGCTCGCGATCGCCTTGGCCGTGCTGGGGCACCAGTGGCTTGAATTGCCCCCCGTAGCCGGCATGATGTTTGGCCTCGGAATCCTGAAGGCGGCTACCACCGTGCATGGTATGGTGACGCGCGATGGCGCCCCCCCTGACGTCGACGATCCCCACGACGTGTTTACACGGGTGTCCGGGACAGTCGATACGTTCCGCCAGATGGAGCGTGCCGAATGGGACACCCTGATGTTCTTCTACGGAATCATCCTGGCGATCGGCGGCCTCGAGGCGATCGGGCTGCTCGAACGCGCGTCCCACGCGCTGTATGGCACGCTCGGGCCGACATGGACGCATCTGGCGGTGGGCGGCATCTCGGCGGTGATCGACAACGTGCCCGTGATGGCCGCGGTCCTCCACATGGCCCCCGATCTGTCCACGGGACAGTGGCTGCTCGTGACGCTCACGGCCGGAGTCGGGGGCTCGCTCCTGGCCGTCGGGAGCGCGGCCGGCGTGGCGCTCCTGGGCGTCGCCCACGGAGCCTACACCTCGCGGGACCACCTGCGCGCCACAGCGGCGATCGCCCTGGGCTATGCCGCGAGCATCGGTACACACCTGGTGCTGAACCGCAGCCTGTTCTGACGCGAGGGCGAGAAGAAAGGGGGGTGGCCCGCAGGCCACCCCCCTTCCGTCAGGTCTGAACCCGTCTTACCGGCGACCGTCGCCGAGAAGCGCCTTGGGCGACTTCTCGGTACGGACGACGACCTCGAGGGCCTTCGACTTGCTGCTGCCGAACCCGTCGTCCACACCCTTGAAGAACTGGATGGTGTCCAGCAGGGCGCGGGCCGATTCCTGGAGGTCGACCGCGGACTGGGCGATGAGGGTCGTCGCCGAGGCCGATTCGATGGCCGAACGGTTGATGTTGTCGACCGCACCGAGCACGAGACCCGAGGTCTTCTTCTGCTCGGACGTGGCGCTCGACACCTGGAGCGTCATCCGGTTCATCGCCTCGACGGCGCGGATGATCGACTCCGAGCCCTTGGCCTGCTCGCGCATGGCCTTGGACACGTCGTGCGTGACCTGGTTCATCTGGGCGACCGACGTCGTGATCTGGCCCGCTGCGCGCGCCTGCTCCTGCGTCGTCTCGGCGATGTGGGTCATCAGGACGCCCGCCTGCTGGACCGCGACCACGATCTCGGTCAGGGTCTTACCTGCGGATTCGGCCAGCTTCGACCCGCGCTGGATCGCCTCGTTGCCGTGCTGCGTGGAGGTGACGGCCTGAGCGGCTTCCTTCTGAATGCCCTTGATGAGCTGGGCAATCTCACCGGTTGCCTTGGCCGAGCGTTCGGCCAGTTTCCGGACCTCGTCCGCGACGACCGCGAAGCCTCGACCGTGTTCACCGGCTCGGGCCGCCTCGATCGCGGCGTTCAGGGCCAGGAGGTTGGTCTGCTCGGCGATGTCGTCGATGACCTCGATGATGGCGCCGATTTCTGCCGAGCTCTTGCCCAGACCCTCGATGACGCCGACCACTTCGGTCATGAAGTGGTTGATCTGCGACATACCGTCGATGGTCTGTTCAACCGCCTTGCGTCCGCCTTCGGCGGTCTTGACCGCTTCCGCGGCCACGCGGTTGGCTTCCGAGACGTTCGAGGCGACCTGCTGGATGCTCGCGGCCATCTCTTCGATGGCGGCCGAGGTGTCCTGCACCGTCTGAGCGAGCGTATCGGCATTTCCGGCGGTCGTCTGGATCGAGACGGCCATCTGGGCGATCGAGCTGGAGGTCTCTTCGACCGACACGGCCAGGGCGTTGGAGTTGGCCGAGACTTCCTGCACGGAAGCAGCCATCTCTTCCATCGAGCTCGACGTCTCACCGGACGCCGTCGCCTGGATGTTGGCGCTGGCGCTCAGTTCCTCGGTCGAGGCCGAGATCTGCTCCGAACCCTGGGCCACGATGTTGGCCGCCTCGCGGACCCGACCGATGACCTCGCGAAGGCGACCGAGCATGTCGCCGAAGGTGTTGGCCATCTCGCCCAGTTCATCGGTGCTGCTGTCAGAGATCTGGGTGGCCAGGTTGCCTTCCGCGATCATCAGGGCCGCTTCCTTGAGGGCCGCGATACGGCTGATGATCCGGCGCGCGATGATGATCGAGAGCCCCGCGGCGATCAGGATGAAGAGAGCCAGCAAGGCATACGAATTGTTCTGGCTGACCTTGAACTTGCCGACGCGGATGTCGAGCATCCGGCTGAGGACGACCTCGGCCTTGTCGTTGAACGAGGCGGCCGCATCGATGGCACCCACGTTCGCCGAATTCCAGTCACCCTCGGAAGGGACAGCAGCGCCAGCCTTCTGGAGTGAGCCGGCAGACAGCGAGAGCAGCGCGCCGACCTTGCCCTTGAGGTCCTCGAGCAGAGGCTCGAGTTCGCCCTTGAACTTGGTGTCGCCGCTGAAGCCCTCGTAGTTGGCCACGGCCACACCGAGGTCATACGCGAAGCCGTCGAGAGCGCCCTGGATCTTGCCGTACAGCACCGTGAGAGAGGTACGCTCCTCTTCCGAGCTCCGGCCACCCCGCGCGATGATGCTGCTACCCAGGTCGTTGAACTGGTTGATCAGGTCGACGATGGTCGGGTACTTCAGCAGGACGGCGTCCATGATGTAGTACGAGTCGAGGTCGGGGTCGAGGATCAGGTTCGACTTGTCACCGATCTTCGCGATGAGGGGCAGCAGGGCCGCCTTGACCTCGTCTTCCACCGTATTGTCGATCGTGCTGGCGGACTTGAGCTTGTCGAACGCAGCCTTGACCTTGGCGAAGTCATCCTTGGAGGCCATCTCGCCACCGAGATCATCGGTCAGGCTCTGAAGCTCGCCAAGGGCCTCTTGCCCCTTGTTGATGTCCGAGCGCAGGTCGTTCCGGGCGAGTGCCGACAGTAGACTGTTGGCGGGGCTCAGATACTTGACACCTCGACCTTCCTTCGCGGAGAAGTCGATCTTCGAGTTGACCTCGACGGTGTAGAAATAGGCTGCAGTACCAGCCGGAACGGACAGCAGCAGCGCCATCCCGGAAATCTGCATCCAGAGTTTCATGCGGTTAAGCAAGACGGTCTCCCTTGCATTGGGTGAGCGAGGTTTCGGGGGGGCAAGCCTTGGCCGCCCCCCCTGGGTTCACACTTACCAGGTGATGGCGAAGCCGAAGTTCGGCTGGAAGATGGTCTGACCACCACGGAACAGGACGGCGGGGTTCACGTCGACGGCGAACTTGTCGTTGATGGGGAAGCCGACGGTGAGGCGGGCGCCGCTGACGGCGAAGTCAGAGTTCGACACGTTGTAGTCGGTGAACACTTCCGAGTAGAAGTTGAAGCCACCGGCCGACCAGGTCTCGTTGAAGTTGAGCGAGGCATACTGGCTGCCCGCGGTGCCCCACTCGACGCCCTGGGCGTAGTCGCGCTTGTAGCCGAGGTTGATACCGAGCGTGCTGCCACCGGTGGGGATGTCGGCGAGGAGCGACAGACCGGGCGTGAGCGTCTGCGACTTGCCATCGGCAGCATTCAGCATGAAGACGCCGGCCATGTAGCCGAACTTGATGGCGTCCGACGAGATGGCGGGAATCGAAGCGCGAAGCCAGGGATACAGGCTGCTCAGCTGGCTGAGACCGGCGGCGCCGAAAGCGTTGGCCGTCTGGGCACCGATGCCGAGTTCGACGCCCTCACCGGCGCCCTCCAGCAGGTGAACGGTCGGCACGGCGATCGTGTTGAGGTTCTTGTCGACCTCCATGTAGAGCCGCGAATCGAGGATCGTGGTGCCCTTGGCGATGGGCACGGCCGAGAAGCCGTCGGTGGCGGTCCAGCCCACGACGCCGCCAGCGAACGCCGGGGACGAGGTCAGAGCGATGGCAGCGGCTGCGAGCGCAAACTTTTTCATAAGTGTGGAAACTCCTTGAGGGCCTTCCGGGCCACGTTGGGATCTGCGCCACGTCGTGACGCTTGCAAGTAATCTTCCGTTTTGCGCCTCGATTTATAGGCGATCGATCTGACACTTGCGTGAAGAATCCGTGAAGAAACCCTGATTTCGATCCTGTTCTCAACAATACTTAACCCCTTTCCGAGATTCGCAATATTTCGTTACCTCAGAAAAGGTGACAACCCTCCTCCTGGTGCCCCGGATCGGGCTCGATCCGGGACAGCGATAACAATCCGTTGCAAATGGAGGCAGGAGCCTGGCCGGCTCAGAGTCAGCCGTTCAGGTGGCCGAGTCGTCCACCCGCCTGCTCGAGAAGACGCCTCGCCGCGGCAGCATCGACCGCGGCCACGCGCATCACGATCGCGACCTTGACCTCGCCACCGGCGTCGAGCAGGGCTTGCCGCGCGTCATCCTCTTCCGAAGCGGACAGGTCCATGACCAGGCGCAGCGCCCGTTCCCGGAGCTTCCGGTTGGTGGCCTTCACGTCGACCATGCGGTTGGCATGGGTCTTGCCCTGCCGGGCCCATGCCAGGGTCGACAGCAAATTGAGCGCGAGCTTGGTCACGGTCCCCGCCCGGAGCCGGGTGGATCCGGCGATCGCCTCGGGGCCGACGACCAGTTCCACGAGATGGTCGACCCGGTCGGTCGGGAGTCCCGGGTTGCAGCCGATGAGCCCCGTCGTCGCCCCCAGTTCGCGCGCCCGGGCCAGGGCGCCGTGCACGAACGGCGTGCGCCCGCTGGCCGCCAGCCCCACGACGCAATCGGCAGGGCCGACCGAGATGCGATCCATCTCGCGGGCACCGGCTTCCGGATCGTCCTCGGCCCCCTCGACAGCGCCCGTCAGCGCGGCCGTACCCCCGGCCAGGACCCCCACGACGCGACCGGGGTCCACGGAGAAGGTTGGCGGGCACTCCACGGCATCCAGCACCCCGAGGCGGCCGCTCGTGCCGGCACCGACGTACACGATCCGCCCCCCCCGGGAAAACGCCTCGTCCGCGGCGCGAACCAGCCCTGCAAGCGCAGGTGCCGCACGTCGCAGGGCCGCGAGGGCCCGTTCGTCCTCGCGGGCGATCGAGACGATGGCATCCTCGATCGGGGCGCATGCGAGATCCTCGAGCCCGGGATGCAGGGCTTCCGTGATGCGTTCGCCGGCTTGCGCGCGCCAGGCCGCCCGGCGGATGCCCCCGAAGTCGCGTCCGGGCGACACTTTCCCGAGCAAGACAGGGAGCTTCGCCCCCGTACCAGCCATCGACTGGTTGGCCTCTCCTTCCAGGACCTGATGCCCCAGCCAGGCGAAGGCCAGCGCCTCGCGAGCGTCCGGGTCGATCCCGCTGGCGGCGAGAGAGGCGACGGCCACCCCTTCGAGACCGGCCGAGAGATGCTGCATCAGGGCCGCGTGATGCACGCCCCCCCCGGCCACCCACAGACGGGCAGGCCACCGGTCCGGACCGACGAACCGCCGCAGGGAACGGATGACGGCCTCGGCCGTGAAGGCGGAGAGCGTCGCGAGGGTGTCCTCCAGCGACAGCCCCCGGTCGTCTGCCTCGTGAGCCCGGTCCCGGGCCCAGGCCCGCCCGAAGCGTTCCCGGCCCGTCGAGCGCGGAGGTGGCTGCAGCAAGAAGGGCTCGGCCGCCATCCAGGCCTCCAGCAGTCCGGGATCGACCCGACCGGCCAGGGCCCGCAGCCCCCCTCGATCGAAGGGCTCCTCCGAGCCCGAACGATCGCGCCAGACCTGGTCCAGCGCCACGATACCCGGGCCCGTGTCGAAGGCGAGCAGATCCACCCCGCCGGGACCGAGCACCGTGACGTTGGCCATTCCCCCGAGGTTCAGCAGGGCGACGGTGTGCCCGGGATCGGAAAACAGGGCTCGGTCGGCGGCCGGAACCAGCGGCGCACCTTGCCCCCCCGCAGCCACGTCGGCGACCCGGAAGTCGTGGACGGTCGTGATCCCCGTGCGCACGGCGATCTCGGCCCCCTCACCGAGTTGCATGGTGAAGGGCTCCGCCCCCTCGGGGGCGTGCCAGAGGGTCTGACCGTGGCTCGCGATCGCGTCGATCGACTCCCGCGGCACCCCCGTCTCCTCGAGGAATCGCTCGACCCCCCCGGCGAACCACCTTCCGAGCGCCACGTCCAGCCGCCCCAGCTCGATGAGCGAGACGCTTCCGGCGCCCAGCAGGCGCTCGACCCGCTCGCGAAGCTCCACCGGATAGGGATAGGTCCTGAACGCCTCGACCGTGGCCTGAAGGCCCTCCGGACCAAGACGGAAGGCCGCCAGGCACACATCGAGGCCATCCAGGGAGGTCCCGGACATCAGACCGATCACGCGTCGCATGGCCCACCCTCGCCTTCACATCTGGAGCCAGATGACATGTTATAATGAAGCTTCATCCGAGGTCGGATAACCCGTCCGAGCTCGTGCACCGCCCCGGTCCCGATGCCGCCCGTGGCATCCCCAGACCCTGCAGGAGCTCCCGATGGCCCGGTCCATCACGCTCGAACTGTTCCGTCCATCGCCCGCCGCCCGACAGGCGCTCGGACTGGTGCGTGAGGCCTGGTCCGGCATGCGACCCGCGTTCGAACCCGGCGGCCTGAGCGACTGGCAACTCGTCCGCGAGGCTGACACGTGGATGGTGCGCTTCGAGGCCTTCGGTCAGACCATCTCCCTGCCCCTCCGGGTCCCCGAGCAGCAGGCCGAACGCCTGCAGGCCTGGCTCGAGCAGCCGTCCCCCCTCGCCGTATCGTTGCTTGAGCGCCGCGGACGCTGGCTGCTCACCGTGACCTTTCGCAGCCCCCGGCTGCCCGGTTCGGAGAGCGTCATCGGGGTCGATCCGGGCGTGGCCGTTCGAGCAGCGGCCCTGGAGCCGCGCAGCGGTCGGTCCCTGCTCATCCGTGGCAAGGCCCGTGCTCACCGCGCACGCCACTACGACGAGGTCATCGCCCGTCTCGAAAGCGCCGGTGCCCGCCGTGCGGCCAACCAGGTACGCGCCAAGAAGGCCCGTTTTCTGGCCCACCGGGACCGGACGGACGCCAACGCGTTGCTGCGCTTTGCACGCCAGTTTCCGAGGCCTGTCCTGCGTATCGAGGCTCCGGCCGTCGGAGCAGCCGATCCGGCTGCCGTCTCCCCGCTGATCGACCAGGTCGCCATGAAGGCCGGTCGCCGGGGCATCCGGGTCGAAGCGGTCGCGGTCCGGGGAGCCTCGCGGCGCTGCTCGACCTGCGGCTCGACCCGTCCCGGACAGCGCCGGGGACGCCACTTTCACTGTTCCTGCGGCCATCGCGATCACGCGGATCTCAACGCGGCTCGCAACGTGGCCACCATGTCCGCTTCCTCACCCGCGAGGAAGCGGAAAGCCGGAGGTCGAACGGCTTCCGGTCAGGCCGTCGGCACGGCTGTATCGCGCGCCATGGACGTGCTCAAGGGTCACGTCGGGCGGATGCGAAGCCCCCGGTTCTCCGGTGGGCATGCCCCTTTCCCGTTCCCTCCATCCCTTGATGTGAAACACCCACTTCCCATCATTCCCCTGGAGGAAAAACACATGGCCAGCTTGGTCAAGGATCTCACCGATACCAGCACGAAGTACCTCACCGGCAGCCTCGACAACCTGAAGACGGTCGTCGATCGGACCACCGAGGAGCTCGGCCGCGTCGACCTGCTCGGCGCCACCAAGCGCGTCCTCGACCTGGCGATCGATCGTTCCAAGGACGTCGTGAAGCTCTCGGTCGAGCCCGACGGCACCGATCTCGTCGGCAAGGCCAAGGCGATCGCCGATGGTGGCCTCGAAGCCGCCAAGGACGTCCTCTCGGCCATCACCGAAGAGAACAAGAAGTCGGATCTGCTGGGCATCGGCTCGCGCGTCGTCATGGAGAACGTGGCCGGTCTGCGTAACCAGGTCGACCTCACCATCGAGGCCACCCAGGCCCTCGCCGGGCGTCTGATCCCCGGTGACTCGATCCTCAAGCCCGCCGCTCCTGCGCGCGCAGCGCAGCCGGCGAAGGCCGAGGCCAAGGCGGAAGCCAAGGTCGAAGCCAGGGCCGAGGGCGAGGCTCCTGCGGCGAGCAAGTCCGCCAAGTAAACCCGGTCTGCGGGTCAGGGGGGGAGCCCTTACGGGCTCCCCCTCTTGCTTTTTCAGAACACCAGCGGGATCCAGGCGGACAGATCCAGGGTCTGGTTCTGGCTACCCCGGACGAGCTTGCCCGTCCACTGGCGTTCGCCGGGGCGGGCCTCCCCGGAATAGGTTCCCGTGCGCCCATCCCGGGCATCTTTCCAGGTCCCGCGGATGGCGACCGTGCGGCCCACCGTCGGCCGGAAGGAATCGAGCGTGAGGGTCCGCAGTTCCTGACCGTCGCCAGCCAGGAGCCGGAGCACGAGAGTCCCCCCGTCCACGACGAAACCGGCCGCTCCCCGGAAGCCCAGGAGCGTTCCCGAGACCGAGAGCTTGCCCTGCGAGCCGCGGTCGAACTCGAACTTCACGAAATCCCGTTCCCCCCGCTGCCGAAGACGCACGCTGCCACTCGCGTCCCATCGCGTCACGATGTCGGCCACGAGACGCTCCCCGCGGGCCGTCTCCCGGAGGATGGAAAGGCTCTGGACACGCGGTGTGGCCGCGACGGCGTTGCGGTCGGCCACGCGAAGCCAGGGCGCATACTGCTTGCCCCCGGTTCCAGGCGCCCCCGCAGGATACAGAGCCCCGATCTTGACCGTCGTCGAACTCGTGGCCCCGTCGACGTCCGGGGCCTCGACCTCGATCCCGCGGATGTCCTCGGTCGCCGTCAGGATCTGCTCCCCCGCGATGCGGTAGGTGCCGGTGGGCCGCAGACTCGAGCGCGTGAGCTCCCGGATGAGGGCGATCCCGCAGGACAGGCTGGCCGGGACCGAGGACCACTCGAGCGTCTGGGTGTCGGTGCCCTCCTCGACGGCGGCCCCCTCGTCGTCGAGGAGCGCATGATCCGTGAGCAGGGCGATCTTCTTGCGTCCGACCTCGGAGAGCACCTCGTAAAGTCGGTGGCGGCTCCGACGCGCGAAGACCCCGTCGCGATCTTCGACCTGCTCGTCCAGGTCGAGGCGATCGCCCACGGCAGCGAGCCGCCAGGGAGCCACCGTCGCGAGGCCGGCCGCCTGCTGGAGGGGAGCCACCGTCTTGAGCGGGGCCACCGTCGTCAATCCCGCCGTGCGGGCATCATCGGCCACCAGCACGGACTGGGCGATGCTGGCACCGGAAGCCTGGAACAGGTCATACCCCGTGGCTCCGGCATCGGTGGACCCACTCGACGAGGGTCCAGGTGCACACGCGGCGAGTCCCGTCGACACGACGAGGGCCAGGATGGCGAGCTGTGGTCTGGGCATGGGTACCTCCGGTCGAATGCTGCCGCTTGCATACCCCGACCCACCCCGTTTCGGACGCACAAGCGCGGACTGAAGAGCGCACTCCTCACTCGAACAGGTGGGCCGGATGGATGACGACCCGGCGCGACGGCTCTTCCCCCATGCTACGACTCGCGAGCCGATGCCGCTCGGCGAGCTGGTGCTGCAGGCGGCGAAGGTATGCGTGGCGAGGTGCGAGCTCGACCCCATGACCGCTCTCGAGTGCCCGTGAGATGCCATCCCGCGCCTCGTCAAGGGCATCCTGGACCTCATCCTCGCGCGCCGGCGACGGGCCCAGCAGGCGCTCGACGGCCCGCTCGATCTGGGGAATCGTGTTGGCCCTCAGCACGTGGACGGGCAGGCCCCGGGCATGGGCATCCGCGAGCAGGCGTCCGGCACTCTTGAGGTGGCCCTTCAGGACGAGCACCATCTGGGCCTCCGAGAGGTGACGGACGAGCGCGACGGGCGCCCGTCGCGTCCGGATCACGCGCTCGAGGTGAGAACGACTCACGGCATGCACGAGGAGCTGGAGGGGACGCTCGGGCGTGTACCGGGTCACGAGAGGCGGTTGCTCGCGGACCCAGTCCCCGGCGCCATCGGTGAACGAGTCCTCGAGGGGAGGCCCGGCCTCCGGGCCGGAGACCGAGAGGACGGGAACGAGGGCCGGTCCCCGGGCCTGAGCCCGGCCGCGGCCGTCCGCACGACCGTCCGCACGTCCGCTCATCGCGCGCAGCATGGCATCGACGGTGGCCCCGACGTCCTCGTGGATGCGGATGTGGTCCCGGTCCACCAGCTCGATCGCGACGTCGAAGGTCGGAGGCGAGCGACGCTCGAGGACGGTCTTCTGGGTGCCCCGGCGCCGCGCCTCCTCGTCCGAGAGGGTGACGCTCTGGATTCCGCCCACGAGGTCACTGAGAGTCGGGTTCATGAGCAAGTTTTCGAGCGCATACCCGTGCGCCGTTCCCACCAGCTGCACGCCGCGTTCCGCGATGGTGCGGGCTGCCAGCGCCTCCTCGGAGGTCCCGATCTCGTCGATGACGATCACCTCGGGCATGTGGTTCTCCACGGCCTCGATCATGACGCCGTGCTGGTGCAGCGGGTCCGGAACCTGCATCCGCCGTGCACGCCCGATCGCCGGATGCGGGATATCCCCGTCTCCCCCGATCTCGTTGCTCGTGTCGATCACGATGACCCGCTTGCGGCGCTGGGACGAGAGGAAGCGGGCCAGCTCCCGCAGGCGAGTAGTCTTGCCGACCCCGGGCCGCCCGAGCAGCAGGATGCTGCGACCGCTCTCGACGAGCTCCCGGATGGTCTCGATGTTGCCCTCGATGGCCCGCCCGACGCGGCACGTGAGGCCGACGACACCTCCCTGACGGTTACGGATGCACGAGATCCGGTGAAGGGTGCGCGGAATGCCGGCCCGGTTGTCCCGGGTGAACGACCCGATGCGCTCGACCATGCTTTCGAGGTCGTGCCGGGTGACGGCCTCCACCGTCAGGTCAAACCCGTGGGAGGGTAGGCGGACCTCGGGTGGACGACCGAGGTCGAGCACGATCTCGAGAATGGCATCCCGCTCCGGGTGTTCCCGGACGATCCGGGCCAGAGGGGCGGGCAAGAGGCCCAGCAGGAGTTCGAGCTCCTCGGCCGCGCCGAGGGACGGAGGCTGACTCATGGGTGCACCTCCTCGGGTGCGTGGACCGCGCGCACGAGACCCCGCGCCGCGCGCACGTCGGCCACGACGACGGGGTCCGCGAGGGCTCGACCGGGATCCCGGGCCAGCGCCTCGTGGGCCGTCGCGTCGGCGCTGATTATAGCGCGCGCGACGCTGCCCATCCCGACCCCGGCGATCGCCACTCCCCGCTGACGGGCCAGCCAGGCCGTGTGGGAGTTGGCTCCGCCGGCGCACTGGACCGCGAGGCCAGAGTGCCTCTCCAGGATCTCCGCGGCCAGCTGGACCGTGGGAGCCGTGGACCGTAATCCGGCCTCGCCACTGATCGGCTTGCCATCCGCCTGGACGATCCAGCCCGAGAGGCCGAGCCAGCCCTTCACCGTCTCGATCACCCCATGCAGGGCCTCCGGAGCGAGCTGGGTCGGGTTGACGCTCAGGGCGAACAGGCCGCCCGACGCCACCCACGACGTGACGGGCTCCCTCCAGGCCTCAAGCGTCTCCAGCCCCCCCGTGCCCGTGTGCAACTCGAGGGCCCGGGCCCCTGCGCGATGCACGGCCTCGAGGTCGGGAGCTTGCGGGTCCTGGACCAGGGCGATCGCCTCGTAGGGGCATGCGGGCACGCAGAGGCCGCATCCCACGCACCGATCGACGACCACGCGCAGGGCCTCGTCGATGGCGTCGTGCGGACAGGCCTGCCGGCACGGGCTACAAACGCCCGTGCAGACGCCGGGATCCTGGACGGCCAGGCGACAGTGCGGATCGTCGTCGAAGGTCACACTGACCATGATCACGGGGGCTGCCGAGGCCCCGACTTGCCTCGCATCCCGGATGCCGGACCGGACGGCCTCGACGGCCTCGGGCAGCGCGGCGACGTCGATCAGGTCGGCACCGGCCAAGGTGTAGACGGTGGCCAGGTACCGCAACGCCCGCAGGTCGGTGAAATTGGCCCCGCCGATCAGCTTGAAATAGGGACGGGAGCCGTTCAGGAAGGCCTGGAACATGTGCGGAGGGTCTCCAGCGAGGGATCGGATGGACCGACGAAGGACGCGCCCGCGTCGCGTCGGACCTCGAGCTCGGTCAGGATGGACGGGGTCACGACCTCGCCGGGGGTCAGGACGGGCAGGCCGGGCGGATACGGGGCGACGAACTCGACCGAGATCCGGCCGAGGCACTCCGCGAGCGGGCGGACGTCTCCGCCTTCTTGCCAGGCCGCATCGAGCGGCATTGCGCGCTCGGGAACGAAGACCGGAGCCGACGTGACGGGTGCGGTCACGGAAGGAAGTGCGGTCGCGATCGCCACGAGAGCCGTGACCAGGCGGTCGAGGTCGGCGGCAGAATGTGCCGGTGTCAGGAGGGCCCCCAGGTAGCGGTCCGTCACCAGCTCGAGCTCGATACCCCGTTCCGACAGCATGTCGGCCACGGCCTCCGCGTCACGGCCCCAGCCCGCGGCATCGATCACGAGCCGCGTCGGGTCGAGTTCCACCCCGGGGGCAACCCGTTCCAGGCACGGGATCCCGTGCTGCGCCAGGTGAGCCCGGCATCGCTCCACGTCGCCCAGAAGTCGTCCCCAGGCCTCGGCCCCGTGACGGGCATGCTGCACGAAGGCCGCCTCGCAGGAGGCCAGCAACAGATAAGACGGGCTGGTCGTCGTCACGGCCCGGAGCATGCGCTGGACCCGTTCC
Source organism: bacterium (assembly GCA_035285805.1). GTDB lineage: Bacteria > Cyanobacteriota > Sericytochromatia > S15B-MN24 > UBA4093 > JAYKJE01. The sequence goes on from JAYKJE010000025.1 coordinate 149,514, forward strand.
GGGTCCGGGCCCCCGGGGGCCAGGTGCAGGGCAGCTGCCTGGGTGAGGGCCCCGAGCGTCTTGTGGGTGGACTGCACGACCGCGTGGGCCCCCCGGGCGATCGCTCCGACCGGGAGCCCGGGACAGGCACCCAGGTGACTTCCGTGCGCCTCGTCGACGAGCAGAAACACGCCGAGTTCGGAGGCCAGTTCGGCCCAGGGCGACAGGTCGAGGCAACGACCGTGGTAGTCGGGCCGCGTGAGGACGATGGCCTTGAGGCCATGCACGGCCCGCAACTGCGCGGCGAACTCGTCGGCCCGGGGCAAGCCGGGCAAGCCAAGGTCCGCATCCCAGGGCGTTTCGAGGACCACGGGCTGGATTCCTGCAAGGGCACAGCCATGCCAGACGGCCAGGTGCGACGCCCTCGGAAAGGCGATCGCCTCTCCGGGAGCCGCCACGGCCCGGAGGAGCGCATGAAGGCCACCGGTCGTCCCCTGGACGAGGTAGAACGTGCGGGCAACTCCCAGCCAGGCCGCGACCTGATCCTGGGATTCACGGATGACGCCGGCCGGGGCGGCGAGATTGTCGAGACCGTCCAGTTCCGTGACATCGAGCTCCCACGGTTCTTGAATCGCCGAGCGACATGCGGGATCGAGGAAGTTGCCACCCCCATGACCGGGCACGTGCAAGCGCAATGAACGTCGTGCGCGGTAAGTTTCGAGCGCCGCGAGAAGGGGGGAGGTCAGGATGGGACGATCTCCCCGCCCACGATCCGGAAGGTCTTGTGATGCAGCTTGGAGGTGACCTTGAACAGCCGCTCGACCCCCGGGACCGAGAAGGCGACGGTCACGCCAGGGAAGACTTCCGCCTTGACGAAGACCTTCCCCTCGACCTTGCTGTTGGGATCGGCCGTCAGCAACTCTTCGAGCTGTGCCTTGAGGGCCTGCAACTGGATGTTCTTCTGGACCTTCTGGGGCGTCAGCTTCTGGATCTCGCCCGCATTCAGCGCACTCGGGCGGCTCATGAGCAGCTGGATCCGGTTGTTGATGTCCTGGATGGCCGATTCGAAGATCTCGATCTGGGAGCGAAGCAGCTCGATCTCGTCCTGCTCGGACCGCTGCCGGATCTCGACTCGCGTAGCCGCACCGGCCATCGAGCCCATGACGGTGGCCTGGACGAGTTCCCCGGCCCGGGCCTGCCCGCCGATGAGGCGGTTCCCGATGACGAGCTTGCCCTTGCAGGTCAGCGTGCAGTTGGCCGCATCCCCCTGGATCGTGATGTCCCGATTGGATTCCAGCACCGAATTGCTGTCACAGAATCGAGCCTGGATCTCCTTGTGGGCTTTCAACTGCGAGCTCGAGCGTGCCCCCCCCCGGATCCGGATGGCCCCGCCGGCTTCGAGAGTCGCCTGTTCGACGTTGCCCTGAACCTCGATGTCCTCGGTCGCCTTGACGGAGAATCCGGGGTTCACGTTGCCCGTGATGATGACACTGCCCTGGAAGTTGATGTTGCCGACGGAGAAGTCGACTTCTTCGACCTGGAACACGGGCTGAACGGTGACTCGCCCCTTGACGAGGGCCGGAATGCCGTGAATGGCCGCGTAGGCCTCGGTCTTGTCGGGCGAGATCTCGACTCCCTTGCCGGCGAGGATGTGCGTGTCCTTGCCGGGCGTCGAGGGAATGGGCTCGCCGGTCACGGACACGCCGGGTCGGCCCTCGGTCGCCGGCTTCTTGCGCACGAGCAGCTGGCCGGGCACGACGCTCTGGATCAGGTTGACATCCCGGAAATCGACCTTGCCGTCCTCGGTCATGGCCGGGCCCGTGGCCTCGGTATCCGTGACGAAGGCATACTCGAGCCTGGCATTGTCCCCCGCGACGGGAGCCTTGCCGCGGGCGACGCAGACGGGGTCTTCCGGGGGTTGCCTGGAAAGCGCCTCGATGGCGGCCATATCGAGCCCGTCGCGAACCCCGCGCATCTCGAGCGCCTTGATGATGCGTTCCGGGGGGTTCGGATTCGGCGGAGTGACCTGGACGAGGGCTTCGAGACCCTTGTTCCCGAACGTGACCCGGATCAGACTCCTGGCCGCCGCAGCCGGCGCGCTCGCCTTTTCGCCTTCCGTGTCCAAGAAACGCTCCCGAGGCCGCCGTGGCCATCCATGACAGGGATCACGCCGATGATCCCGGGGCGAAGGTCAGACCTTCTCCAGATGATCCTGATGCGTCCCTGCACCAAGATTCAGTGACAGATCGCATATACCCGCCCGAGTCACATTTTAGCGGGAGCCGACACCCCGAGGATACCCTCGAGTGCACATGCCAGCGTCTGCCGTGCCGCTGCGGCGAGGGCGAGCCGGGCCCGGCTGAGCGCGACCTGCTCGGGCTGGATGACCCGGCAGGTCGTGTAAAACTGGTGGAAGGCCGCGGCCAGATCCTGGGCATAGCGTGCGATGCGGTGGGGTTCACGAGCCTGGGCCGCGCTGCGCACCTCGTCCGGAAAGGCCGCGATCATGAGCAGGAGGTGACGTTCGTCGGCCTCGACCAGACCCTCGACGTCACCGGGCCCAGGGGCCGCCACGAGGCCCTGCTCCTCGGCGAGGCGCAGGATGCTGCAGATCCGGGCGTGCGCGTACTGCACGTAGAAGACGGGATTGTCGGCCGTCTCCTGCTTCGCGAGCGTGAGGTCGAAATCGAGCGGCGTGTCGGCACCCCGCATGACGAGGTAATACCGGGCCGCGTCGGGGCCTACCTCGTCGAGCACCTCGTCGAGGGTCACCATCTCGCCCGTTCGCTTGGACATCCGGACGGGCTCTCCGTCGCGGAACAGCGAGACGAGCTGTCCGATCAGGACCTCGCAGGAGCCGGCCGGATGCCCGAGAGCAGCGAGTGCAGCCTGGATCCGGGCGACGTAGCCGTGATGGTCTGCACCCCAGATGTTCAGCAATGTGCCGCCCGAACGCGCGAGCTTGTCGGCATGGTAGGCGATGTCGGCTGCCAGGTACGTGGGAAGACCGTTGTCCCGGATGACGACGCGGTCCTTGTCGTCGCCGTGGGCGGTCGAGCGCAGCCACAGCGCCCCGTCCTGCTCGTAGACGTCCCCCGAGACCTTGAGGCGCTCGAGCGTGCGCTCGACCTCGCCGCTCCGGTGCAGGGTCGTCTCGGAAGTCCAGGTGTCGAACGACACCTTCATCCGCGCGAGCGTCCGTTTCTGGGCCTCCAGGTAGAAGTCGCGGGCGAAGGCCGTGAGGCGGGCGATCTTGCCATCCTCGTCGAGTCCCTCGAGTTCGGCGGCGATCGCCTCGCGAGCGCGGTCCGCCACGTCCTGGATGCTTGCCCCCCCGTAGAAGTTGGCCCCTTCCTCACCCGCGGGGATCTCGCGCCCTTCCAGACGATACAGGACCGAACGGCCGAGATTCAGCATCTGGTTGCCGGCATCGTTGATGTAGAACTCCTGCAGGACGGGCGTTCCCGCCCAGGCCAGCAGGTTGGCCAGCGTCGAGCCGAGCGCGGCCCAGCGCCCGTGGCCCACGTGCAGGGGGCCCGTGGGGTTGGCCGAGACGTACTCGATGAGCACCGGCATCGTGAGCGGCTCAGGCGCCCGACCGTATCCTTCACCTGCCTCGAGCACCACCCCGATGCGTCCCCGCAGCCAGGCGTCCGACACGCGCAGGTTCAGGAACCCGGGGGGAGCGACCTCGACAGAAGCGACGACCCCGTCGAGCGCCACGTGCCGGGCGATCGCCTGCGCGATCTGGAGCGGGGCTTTCCGGAGCGGGCGAGCGAGCGTCATGGCGACGTTCGAGGCGAAGTCCCCGAACTTCGGATCCCGCGTCCGCTCGATGAAGGGCTCGGTCGCGGCCTCGGCCGGCAGTTCGCCCGCCGCGACGGCCCGGTCGAGGGCGGCTCGGAGGGCCCCGGCAAGGGCCTGACGGAGGGTGGGTTCGACGACGGTCGTCATGGGGTCGTGTCCTCGGATACGGGGTCGATACGGATGATCAGGGTGAAAGCGCCGAGATCGGAGTCTTCAGCATACAACGAGTATTCCATGTGAAGCTCGGTGCTCCGGCCATCGTCGATGCGCGCCAGGCGGCGGGCATGCGTCGCGAACCGCATGGCCTGCCCCGAAAGCCCGAGCTGGCCGCGACGGGCCACCCCCACCTCGAACTCGTGCCAGCCGTCGACGCCCTCGCCGCGCCGGTAAACGCGCCAGGTTTCGCCCTCGATGCGGATGGTGTGCTGGATGGCGCCCTCCCGCCACACGAGCGTGGTCCGCGCGGGCTCGTCGTACCAGGTGCCCTCCCCACGCTGATGGTGCGAGAGGGTGGTCCCCCCCGGCTCCAGCTGGCGGCTCTCGATGGTCACGTGCACGCTGCGCTTCATGGCGGGTCAGTCCTTGTGGTACGGTTCGCGGCGACGGATGGTCTCGGCCCGATAGAGCTGCTCGAGAACCACGACGCGGGCGAGGGCGAAAGGCATCGTGAGCGGGCTGAGCGACCAGGTCCAGCCGGCCGTCTCCAGCCAGGCCGGATCCAGCCCGCAGGGGCCACCCAGGACGAACGAGAGGTTGGCATGGCCCTCCTGCTCGAACCTCGCCAGGCGCTCCACCAGCCCGTGCGTGGTCACGGCCTTCCCGCGCTCGGAGAGCATGACCACGGGACCGGGAGGCAGGGCAGCCCGGATACGCTCGGCCTCCTGGCGCATCACGAGGGCCTCGCGGCCGGCGACGAGGCGCTCCTCGCTCACCTCGACGAGGTCGAACGGCCGATAACGGACCAGGCGCGAGCGATACTCGGCGATCGCCTCGCGGAAGTGGGATTCCTTGATCTTGCCGACGGCCGCGACCACCCAGCGCACGGCGACCTCCCGTCCCGGTCTTCGATCCCCGCCCGATGCACGAACCACCAGGTTAGCACGGCGGTGGATCGGATGGCAGGCGGGTGCTACCATGCAGCCGGTCCCCCGTCTTCGCGGAGCTACGCATGGCCAAGGATGCTTCCTTCGATATCGTTTCCCAGGTCGACATGGCGCTCATGACCGATGCGGTCCATCAGGCCTTGAAGGAAATCGAGTCCCGCTTCGACCTCAAGGGCACGGGCTGCAACCTCGACCTCGAGAAGTCGCACGTGACGGCCCAGGCGCCCGACGACTTCAAGCTGCGCAACATCGTCGAGATCCTCGAGCAGCGGATGGTCAAGCGCGGGCTCACCATCAAGGCCCTCAAGCATGGCAAGGTCGAGTCGGCCCTGGGCGGCACCTTCCGCCAGGAACTCACCATCCAGCAGGGCATCTCCAAGGAGATGGCCAAGACGCTCACGGGAGCCATCAAGGAATCCAAGATCAAGGTCCAGGCCCAGATCCAGGACGACCAGATCCGCGTGACGGGCAAGAGCCGGGACGACCTCCAGGCCGTCATCGCCCTGCTCAAGAAAAAAGATCTCGAGATCGACCTCCAGTTCATCAACTACCGGTAGGAGTGCTTCATGCGCGTCATCCTCAAGCAGGACGTCAAGGACATCGGGAAGGCCGGACAGGTCGTCGACGTCTCGGAAGGCCATGCCCGCAACCTGCTCTTCCCCCGCGGCCTGGCCGTCGAGGCGACCGAATCGAACCTCCGGCAGATCGCCAACGAGGCCGAGAAGGCCCGCAAGAAGGCCGAACGTCTCAAGGCCGAGGCCCAGGATCTGGCGCGCCGGCTGGAGGGGAAGGTCGTGACCATCGGCGCGAAGGCCGGTGAGGGGGGCCGCCTCTACGGCGCCATCACGGCCAAGGAGGTGGCGCTCGAGACGAAGAAGCAGACCGGCTTCGAGGTCGACAAGCGCAAGCTCGAGATGCCGGACGGGGTACGGGCACTGGGTTTCCATGACATTCCCGCGCGGATCCATCCCGAGGTGACGGCCAAGCTGCGCGTCCACGTCGTCGAGATCAAGTAAGCCCCGGTCCACCCCGCGGCCGGAGGCCCCATGAGCGACCCGCTCCTCGAGCGCATCCCCCCCCAGAGCCTGGAAGCCGAGCAGTCGGTCCTGGGGGCGCTGCTGATCTCGCCGGATGCCGTCACCCGGGTCGCCGAACTGCTGCGTCCGGACATGTTCTACCGGGCGGCCCACGGGACGCTCTTCCAGCACATCCTGGGCCTTGCCGAGAAGGGCGAACCCGTCGACCTGGTCACGGTCTCCGCGGCCCTGCGCAGTGCGGGCGTGCTCGACGAGGTTGGCGGGTACTCCTACCTGATGGACCTGGCCGCGGGCATCCCGACGGCCGCCAACGTCGAGTACTACGCCAAGATCGTCGAGCAGAAATCGCTGCTGCGCGCGCTCATCACCGCAGGCACGAAGATCGTCGAGATCGGCTACACCCCCACCGACCAGGTCGACGAGGTCCTCGACCAGGCCGAGCAGACCATCTTCGACGTCGCGGAGGGTCGCCGCCAGGCCAAGGCCGTCTCGCACATCAAGGACATCCTGAAGGACACGTTCCAGACCATCGAGGAACGCTACGAGAACCAGTCCCCGGTCATGGGGCACGAGACGGGCTACTACGACCTCGACCAGATGATGTCGGGCGTCCATCCGTCGGATCTCGTCGTCCTGGCAGCCCGCCCGGCGATGGGAAAGACCTCGTTCGCGCTGAACCTCGCGCTGAACGTCGCCAAGCTCAACCAGCTCCCCGTGCTCGTGTTCAGCCTGGAAATGTCCAAGGAACAGCTGGCCCAGCGTCTCATCTGCTCCGAGGCGCGCATCGACCAGTCGCGCATCCGGACGGGCTTCCTGTCGGAATCCGACTGGCCCAAGCTCACCGAGGCGCTCGGCGCGCTCGAGCAGGCCCCCATCTACATCGACGACACGCCGGCCATCACGGTCATGGAGGTGCGCGGCAAGGCCCGGCGTCTCAAGGCACTCGAGCGCAAGGAACTGGGCCTCATCGTCATCGACTACCTGCAGCTCATGAGCGCCGGTCGCGGGTCGGACGGGAACCGCGTCCAGGAGATCTCGATGATCTCGCGCAACCTCAAGGCGCTTGCGCGCGAGTTGCAGGTGCCCATCGTCGCGCTCTCGCAGCTCTCGCGTGCCGTGGAATCGCGCACAGACAAGCGCCCGATGCTCTCGGACCTGCGCGAATCGGGCGCCATCGAGCAGGACGCGGACATCGTCATGTTCATCTACCGCGACGAGTACTACAATCCGGACTCGCTCGACAAGAACATCGCGGAAGTCATCATCGCCAAGCACAGGAACGGCCCCGTGGGAATCGTGAAGCTCTTCTTCGAGAAGACCTTCACGCGGTTCGAGAACCTCTCCCAGGAGTCGTCGTACGCCGGATCCGCCTAGCCAAGAGGGAGCAGCACGCAACATGGGCAATCTCGCCGTCGTCGGCGCGCAGTGGGGGGACGAGGGCAAGGGCAAGATCACGGATCTGCTCGCTCGCCACGCGGACGTGGTGGTCCGGTACGGGGGAGGCCCCAACGCCGGCCATACCGTCATGGCCGGCGATCGCCTCCTGAAGCTGCACCTGGTGCCGTCGGGCATCCTGTATCCGACCACCGCCTGCCTCATCGGGGGGGGCTGCGTGGTCGACCCGGAGAGCTTGCTGGCCGAGATCGACCGCCTCCACGAGCAGGGCCTGACCACCGACCACCTGCGCATCTCCGAGACGGCCCACGTCATCATGCCCTACCACCGCACGCTCGACCGCGCCGAGGAATCCGCCCGGGCCAACCCGATCGGCACGACGGGCCGCGGAATCGGCCCGTCCTACGGCGACAAGGTGACGCGGCAGGGCATCCGCATGCTGGAACTCGTCGACCCGGCGAAGCTACGTCGCCGCCTCGAAGAGGAATTGCCGCGCATCAACCGGTTGCTCACGCGTCTCCACGACCTCGAACCGCTCGAACTGGCCCCCCTGCTCGAGACGCTCTCGGCCCAGGGCGCACGCCTGAAACCCTACGTCATGGACACGGCGCTGCACCTGCACCGCGCCATCCGTGAGGGCAAGCGCGTCCTGTTCGAGGGGGCCCAGGGGGCCCTGCTCGACCTCGAGATGGGCACGTATCCCTTCGTGACCTCGAGCTACCCCGTCGCGGGCGGGGCCTCCGTGGGGTCCGGGGTGGGCCCCGGGTCCATCGGGAAGGTCCTCGGCATCGCGAAGGCCTATGCCACGCGCGTGGGCGGCGGGCCGTTCCCGAGCGAACTGCACGACGAGGTCGGTCAGCGCATCCGCGACATCGGCCACGAGTACGGCACGACCACCGGCCGGCCACGCCGCTGCGGCTGGTTCGACGCCGTCGCCCTGCGACTCGCCACCCGGGCCAACGGACTCGACGCACTGGCCATCACCAAGCTGGACGTGCTCGATGCCTTCGAGACCCTCGAGGTCGTCGTGGCCTACCGGGACGGGGAGCGCCTGCTCGACGAGTTCCCGGCCGACCTCGAGGTTCTCGAGCGCTGCACTCCGGTGCTCGAGAACCACCCGGGATGGCAGACGCCGACGGGTGCGGCCCGCACCTGGGACGAGTTGCCAGCCGCGGCGCGGGCTTACCTCGACCGACTGGCGGAACTCGTGGGGGTGCCGGTCGAGCTGGTATCGGTGGGAGCCGAGCGGGAGGCGACGCTGACGCGGCCGGGGATCCTCGACGGCTGGGTCTGAATGGACGTCCCCCGGTGGCGGACGTATGATGTAGCGTCACCGCCCCGCCCGACGCGAGGGTGACACGAACCGCCGCGGGGCCCCGCGTCCCCCAGAAGCAGCAGGAGAACAACCCCTCCATGAAGATTCACGAGTATCAGGCCAAGCTGGTCCTTGCTCAGGTCGGCGTGCCCACGCCGAAGGGCGAGAAGGCCGAGACCCCCGAGGACGTGGCCCGCATCGCCGGCGAGCTCGGTTCGCGGGTGGTCGTCAAGGCCCAGGTTCACGTCGGTGGCCGCGGCAAGGCCGGTGGTATCAAGCTGGCCTCGACCCCCGAGGAAGCGCGTGAGGTCGCCGGACAGATCCTCGGCATGGACCTCAAGGGCCTCACGGTCAAGAAGGTGCTCGTCGAGCAGGCGATCGCCATCGACCTCGAGTACTACCTCGGCATGATCTTCGATCGCGACGCCCGCCGCGTGGTCCTGATGGTCTCGAAGGAAGGCGGCATGGAGATCGAGGAAGTCGCCGAGCGCGACCCGAAGGCGATCGCCAAGGCCTGGATCGACCCCGCCATCGGCCTGGCCGATTACCAGGTCCGCGACCTCATCTTCGACGCCGGCCTCTCGCGCGCCCACGTCAAGGAGATCACCTTCTTCATCAAGAAGCTCTACGAGGCCTTCATGACCTCGGACGCGACGCTGGCCGAGATCAACCCGCTCGTCATCACGAAGGACGGCCAGGTCATCGCGGCCGACTGCAAGATGGACATCGACGACAACGCGCTCTTCCGCCAGAAGGCGCTCGCCGCCTGGCAGGAATCCGAGGCAGACAGCGCCATCGAGGATGAAGCCCGCGAGCGTGGTCTGACCTACGTCCACCTCGACGGCGACATCGGCATCATCGGCAACGGCGCCGGTCTCGTCATGACCACGCTCGATGCGGTGGGTCGTGAGGGCGGCAAGGCCGCCAACTTCCTCGACATCGGCGGCGGCGCCAAGGCGGCGGTCGTGAAGAACGCCCTCGAGGTCGTCATGATGGAGAAGCCGAAGGGCGTCCTCATCAACATCTTCGGCGGCATCACCCGCTGCGACGAGGTCGCGAAGGGCGTGCTCGAGGCCTGCGGTCAGCTCGACATCCAGGTGCCCATCGTGGTCCGCCTCTCAGGCACGGCCGAGGCCGAGGGTCGCGCCCTGCTCGAGGGCACCTCGCTCATCCCCGCCGCCACCATGCAGGAAGCCGCCTCGAAGGTGGTCGAGCTCGCGTACGCGACCCGCTGACCGGGTGCGAAAGGAATCCCTTCCATGAGTATCTTCATCGACGCGAACACGCGCCTCCTCGTCCAGGGCATCACCGGGCGCGAGGGCTCGTTCCACACCCAGCAGATGCAGGCCTTCGGCACGCAGATCGTGGCGGGCGTGACACCCGGCAAGGGCGGCACCGAGCACCTCGGCGTGCCCCTGTACGACACGGTCAAGCAGGCGATCGCGGCCAACCCCTCGATCAATGCCTCGGTCATCTTCGTGCCACCGCCCTTCGCGGCGGATGCCATCCTCGAGGCGATCGACGCCGAGATCCCGCTCGTCGTCTGCATCACCGAGGGCGTGCCCCTGCATGACATGATCAGGGTCAACCGCGTGCTGACCGGCTCGAAGACCCGTCTCATCGGGCCGAACTGCCCCGGTCTCACGACTCCCGGCGCCTGCAAGATCGGCATCATGCCCGGCCACATCTTCAAGCCTGGCAACGTCGGCATCGTGTCGCGCTCCGGCACCCTGACCTACGAGATCGCGGCCGACCTGACGAACAAGGGCATCGGTCAGACCTCGATCGTCGGTATCGGCGGTGACCCGATCATCGGCACCCGCTTCATCGACGTGCTCAAGGCCTTCAACGCCGACCCCGCGACGGAAGTCGTCGTCATGGCCGGCGAGATCGGCGGCGAGGACGAAGAGATCGCGGCCGCCTACGTCAAGGAACACATGACCAAGCCGGTCGTGGGCTTCATCGGCGGGCGCACGGCCCCCAAGGGCAAGCGGATGGGCCATGCCGGAGCGATCGTCTCGGGCAACAAGGGGACGGCCGAGGCCAAGGTCGCGGCCCTCACCGACGCGGGCGTCCCCGTGGCGGACACCACGGCCCAGATCACGGACCTCGTCATCGAGCGTCTCAGGCAGCTCGCACCCGCCCGCTGAAGCGGATCGGCGGGACGTGAATCAAGGCTCCCTCGCCGCGGCGGGGGAGCCTTTTTTCGTGGTCACCATACGTGAGTCATTTCTTTCCTCGAACATAGCCTTTCCTTAAGACATGCACGGTCCCGATCGGCGATAACCCCCGTGGCACCTCACTCACCCCACCGATCGGGAGACGCAACTTGGCCACGCTGAACGTCACCAACAAGTCCTCCATCCACCTCCCCGAGCCCATGAAGCTACGCCCGGGCACGGAAAAAGCCGCGGCCGCGGCAGCTCGCGCGGATGGCGCCGACAACGTGTTCATCCAGACGGGACGCGACACCTTCGTCTCCTCAGCCCGCAGCCTGGACCTCCGGGACCTCAAGGTCGGGGATGTGGTCACCCTCGAGGGCAGACCCGGGCGCGTGATCCTGGTCGATGACGAGGCGAATCGCCCCCGTGAAGCGGCACGCAAGGCCTTTGACCGATTCGTGGACGCGGCACGTCCCATCGTGGCGGGTAGCAGCCTCATCGGGGCCGGCGCAACAGGGTACATCATGGCCAACACCGCCGCGACGGTCGGCTACGGTTCTGGACTCAGCGTGGCAGGTGCGGGCGTCGTGGGTCTCGGGGCTGGCGCTCTGACCGCGGGGGCCTACGCCTTGGCTGGCGCAACCGTGGCAGGGGCGGCCGTGATATCTTCGGCGGCGGTGGGCACGGCATTCAAAAAGGTCGACACCGAAGCCCTGAAACGCTTCGCCGATTGACCGAGGCGCACGAACGTCCACTCCGGCCAGATTTAGACTTGACTTGAACCGGAGCAAGACATCCCGGGATCAAGCACCTCGATAACACCATGGTCGACGTCGCGCCGCCGGGCCCCGCGGATCGGACCCGGTCCCCACGAGGAGAATCGCCATGGCAAACCTCACCCTCCGGAACGGACGCAGCCTCCAGGACCTGACGATCTTCCGCCTTCGCCCCGGACAGGAAGCGGCCGCTCTGCAGGCTGCTTCGAAGGACGGCGCGGACAACGTGTTCTTCCAGGCCGGACGGGATACGTTCGTCGCCTCGGGTCGCGGTCTGGATCTGAGCCGCCTCCGGGCCGGTGATCCCGTCACGGCAGGAGACACGACGGGAAAAGTCATCGCCCTGGACGATGAGGTGAACTCGGCTTCGGACGGGGTCAACCGGGTGGCCGAAAAGGTCACCTCGGGGATCAAGGCCGCCAGCATGGGGGGGGCCGTCCTGGGAACGGGCTTCGCGTTCGCCGACTGAAATCACCTTCCGGACCGCCTTCCTGGCTGACGGGGAGGCGGTCATCTTGCGTCTCCCGGACCTATCAGGTGAGGTGGAACGGGGTACGCACAAGGCCATGGACACCTCACGTCGAGAAGATCTGGAACGCTTGCTGGCCGAACTCCGCCCGGAGGATTCCGAACATGACGACGTGACGGAGGAACAGGCGTCCCGGATCGCTGCCACGCTCGCTGATCTGGCCTGGGAGATCGGCATGGTCGACGCCACACGGTGTCGCGTCCTGTCAGCCGAGGCCCTGGCGATCGCCACCCGGATCGACCAGCCCCTCGTCCGGGCCCAGGCCAACCGGAACCTCGCCTACCTCCATCGCATGACCGGTGAGTTCGAGCCTGCGCGCGACCTGGCTCTCAAGGCCCGGGTCGATTTCGAGCACCTCGACGACCCCCTCGGCCTCGCCACGGTCGATGATATCCTCTCCGCGGTCCAGGCCGATCTGGGTGACCTCGACCTCGCCCACGACTATGCCCTGAAGAGTCTGGAGAACGCCTGGCGAGCCGGTAACGTGCGCGCCTACGCCTGGGCGCACCATGACATCGCCCGGATCCAGCATCAGCTGGGGGATGCCGTCGAAGCGACGCGCTGGCTCGACCAGGCCCATGACCTGTTCGTGGGGATCGATTACGCCCCCGGTGTCGCCCGATGTCACCAGCTCCGCGGAGAGATGCACACGCAGGCGGGACGCTTCGAGGAGGCCTCGACCGAGCTTCACACGGCCCTCGCGGCCTGGCGCCGCATCGGTGTGGCCCGCGGACAAGCCACGGAGCTGCTGACCCTGGCACGCCTTTGCCAGCGTCAGGGGGACCATGCCGGCGCCATCCGGTACGGCGACGAGGGGCTCGAGATCGCCCAGCAGGCCCGGATATCGGACCTGGCCGCCGAGTGTCTGATCGCGATGGCCGGATCCCACCAGGCCCTGGGGGCGGCAACCTTCGCGGCCCGGCTCGTCGAACTCGCGCTGGCCGTGGCACGCCGCATCCGGAGCACCCCCGTCGAGATCGAGGCGCTTTCCATCCTGGCCCTGATCCGGGAAGACCTCGGCGATCTCGCGGGCGCGCTCGAGACCATGAAGTTGCTGGCGACGATCGAGCGGTCCTGGTACGAACGCGAATCCCTGCTGCGGGCCCAGAAGTCGCGCTTCGGTCTCCGGGTGGCGGCTGCCGAGCGGGAAGCCCGCGTCACGGAGCGGCTGCTGCATACGATGCTGCCCGTGCCGATCGCCCGGGAACTCAAGCAGAAAGGCCACGTGAAACCGGCCCTCCACGAAAATGCCACCGTCCTGTTCGCCGATCTGGTGGGATTCACCGACATCGCCGCGCGACTGTCCCCCGAGCATCTGCTCGAAGAACTGGAGCTGATCTTCGGCGCCTTCGACCAGGTCGTCCGCACGCATGGACTGGAGCGCCTCAAGACCATCGGGGATGCCTACATGGCCGTCTCGGGGGTGCCCGTCGCGGACCCTGACCACGTCGTCAAGGCGGCCCGGGCCGCGCTGGGGATGCGGGATGCGATCCGCAGACTGGCCGGAGACGACGCATCGGGGGGGCCGGGCTGGAAGGTCCGGATCGGCCTGCATGCCGGTCCTCTGGTGGCGGGCATGATCGGGCGGGACCGCACGGCCTATGACGTGTGGGGCGATACCGTCAACGTCGCCTCCCGCATGGAGTCCCACGGGATGCCGGACCGCATCAACGTGTCGGAGGCAGTCGCCCGCGTCCTGGAACCCCAGTTCAGGCTCGAACCCCGGGGCCTCCAGGCCGTCAAGAACCGCGGCGAGATGCCCATGTGGTTCCTGGAGGGCCTTCAACGTGGCCGGAGGCCCTGAAGGTCCCGGCTACTCCTCGGAGAGGATATCGGTCTGGTTCTGGAGGTCCGGTGCGTCCGGTCCCTCGACCGGGGGCTCGTCGGGGACGGCCGGCTCGCGGAGCGCCGCCCCGTCCGAGGGCTCGGTGGGCGGAAAGCTCGGCTCGACCGGCACGACGGGATCGTCGACCGTCGTCCCAGGCACGGGCACCTGCCCTGGCTTCACCCCGGGCGAGGCCGAGGCGGACGGCGTGGCGACGGCCGTCCGGCGACGCTTGCGCGCATAGAGCGAGTACTCGTCGAGGGGCGGGGCGTCGTACTCGATGGGTGGCGTATCGAGGTCGGATACGCGGAGCATGTACGGCAGGTTGTAGCGAGGGCGATCTTCGAGCCGGCCCGGCACGATGAACCGGGCCTTGTTCCCCTGATCGAGGAAGAACGCCTCGTCGAACCCGTGCTGCCGGACGAACATCTCCACGGCGAGTTGCGGCAGGGGCGAGGTCTTCATGACCATGAAGCGACCTTCACGGTCTTTCCCCACGAACAGTCGCTCCCTCGGGATCGCGTTGTGCAAGGTCTGCTTCATGCCACTGTAAGGATCCAGGTAATCCGGATCGGAGCCCGAGGGCAGGTACGCGTAGCCCAGTCCGCCGAAGAAGGCGCTGTAGCGATTCTCGTAGCCGCTCTGCCAGGGCCCGAAGCCGAACTCGATCCGACCGTCATGCCGCAGGGCCATGAAATACCGTCGCGTGGCGAACGGGGCACTCTTCCTGGACGCGACCGACAGCTGACCGTCTACGAAAACGTCCCCGATGGAATTGGCGTTATAGCCCGTGCCGGGATGCTCCTCGAAAAACGGACCGCTGAAATACAGCAACGCTGACGTGTCGGCGAAGGCCTTCTGCTCGACGTCCCAGCCACGGGCCAGCTGGATCCGGACGTGCGAGGTGTCGAGGCTGGCGATCTGGGTTTCCTGGCTCAGCTGGAGCTGCATCTGGCCCGACCGCCGGAGGGGCAGCATCCTTTGCAGGTCGGGGGTGACGATCCGGATACCCGCGACCGATTTGACGTACTCGCCCGTGACCATGCCACCGACGAAGCTCAGGGGCACCACGAGGGCGAGACCGAAGCTCACCAGCAAGCGCTGCCGGCGGGTGTCGCGGGAACTTCTCGAGGTGCGGGATCGCACGATCCGGGTGACGGTCTTCACCAGACGATCATAACCGATCGGGGCCCGTGGCGTCAGATCGAGGCCCGGGTCAGGTGAGCGTCCCTCGTCCGGGGGTATGGTGGCGCATACCCCTGCTCCGGAGGTCCGCATGGCACATCCCTGGTTCCGCACCCGACAGCCCCTCGCCGGTGACGACCCGCACGGGGGCCTCAGGCGCGTACTCGGCCCCTGGTCGGTCATGCTGCTCGGGATCGGCTGCACCATCGGGGCCGGCATCTTCGTGATGCCCGGTCAGGTGGCGGCCGAGCATGCCGGACCGGCCGTGATCCTGTCGTTCCTGCTGGCGGCGATCGCCAGTGCGTGCGCGGCGCTGTGCTACAGCGAACTGGCCGCCATGATCCCGGTCTCGGGCAGCGCCTATTCGTACGCCTACGCGACGCTCGGAGAGTTCATCGCCTGGATCATCGGCTGGGACCTGCTGCTGGAATACGGGCTCGCCAATGCCGCAGTCGCGGCGGGCTGGGGCGGGTACCTGAACCAGATCCTCGCTCCGCTCGGCCGGGCCCTTCCTCCGCAGTGGTGGCATGCTCCGGGACAGGCCATCGCGGGCACCTCGCAGGTCGGCATCCTCAACGCCCCCGCCGCCGTCGGGATCCTGCTCGTCACGGGCCTGCTCTGCCTCGGCATCCGGGAGAGTGCCCGGGTCAACGGACTCCTGGTCGTCACCAAGATCGCCGTCCTCCTGATGTTCATCGTCCTGTGCGTGCCTCACGTCGATCCGGCGCACTACACCCCCTTCTTCCTGCCAGACAGGGGCTGGAACGGGGTCGTCACGGGCGCGGCCGTCGTGTTCTTCCTGTTCATCGGCTTCGATGCCGTCTCGACCGTGGCCGAGGAGACGCGCAACCCGCGCTTCGACATGCCCTTCGGGATCCTGATGGGGCTCGGGATCGTGACGATCCTCTACATGGCCGTGGCCAGCGTCCTGACGGGCGTGCTTCCCCTCTCGAAACTGGCCGTCCCGGAACCCCTTGCGGATGCTCTCCTCGCCGTCCAGCACCCGCGCGCGGCGATGCTGCTCTCGGTCGTCGCCGTCGTGGGGATCGCGAGCATGCTGGTGGTCGGCAGCATCGGTCAGACGCGCATCCTCGCGGTCATGGCCCGGGACGGCCTCATGCCGGGCTGGATGGGGCGGATCCATCCGCGGCTGGGCACACCCGTCGTCTCGACCCTGGCCCTGGGGGTCGTCACGGCCATCCTGGGAGCCTGTTTCCCGCTCGACGCCCTGGCCGACCTCGTGAGCATCGGCACGCTCTCGGCGTTCGTGGTCGTGATGGCCGGAGTTCTGGTCCTGCGGGTCCGCGAACCGGACCGGCCCCGGGCCTTCCGGACGCCCTGGGTCCCTGCCCTGCCCCTCGCGGGGATCGCGATCAACGTCTATCTCATGACCGGCCTTTCCGCGGCCGTCTGGCTGCGGTTCCTGGTCTGGTTCGGTCTGGGTGTGGCCTGTTATGCCCTCTGGGGGCATGCCTCGGCGAGCCGATCGCTGGCCGGGCAGGAGGCCACCGTCGAATGACCCTTATCCGAACAGCCCCATCTGGACGGCCGGCTTGTGATCCGAGAGCTTCCGGATGGCCTGGCAGAGCATCTCGACGTCGAACATCGCGCGGTGATGGCCGCTGTGGTCGAGGCTGAACGCGTTGAGGAGGCTCTTGAGGCCATGCCCCTTGAGCTGGCCGCTGCGGCCCAGCACCCAGACGGCCAGGGCCTGGGTGTCGATCTTGAGCTTCTCGAGGGGCACGGCCCAGACCTTGTGCCGGACCTCGGCCGCCTTGAGGAACTCCCAGTCGAAGTCGATGTTGTGAGCCACCGCATACATGGTGCCGTGGCGCTCGGCGAAGGCCTTGAGCTTCCGGAAGGCCGCCTCGGGCTCGGGAGCCGCCTTGAGTTCCTCCAGGGAAATGCCGTGCGTCGCCATGGCATCCCGATCGAACTCGGCCCCCTCGAACGGGCGGATGAGGGTCTCGAAGCGATCGACCTCGCGCAGGGTGGCCATGTCGAGGATGATGGCCGCGATCTCGATGGGGGCGTGACGCGAGGGGTCGGTCCCCGTCGTCTCGAAGTCGAACACGAAGAACTTGGTGGGCAGGCTCATGCGAGGGGATCTCCTGGACCGATGGGTACGCCTTCATCATAGCAGGGAAGCGAATTCCGGCCCCGTCACACAAGGTGTCACGAACCTGTTATGCTGAGGGCCGTGCGGCATCGGACCACCGGTCGATGCCGCTTGCGCGCGCAGACAGCATGAGGAGTACTTCGTGGCGGAAACCCAGCCCCTGACCATCCTGTGCATCGCCGTGGCCCTCGTCGGCCGGCCCTTCATGATCAAGGCCAAGCAGATGGGTCACAAGGTCATCGTCATGACCGGTGCCAAGCGCCTCAACGAGGACTGGCCCCGTGACATCATCGACGATGTCTTCGCCGTTCCCGATCCGTTCGATGAGAAGGTCGTGAAGAACGTCGTCAGCTACCTGGCCCGTCATCAGCGCATCGACCGCGTCGTCCCGATGGGCGACTTCGACGTCGAGATCGCCGCCATGCTGCGCGAACACCTGCGTCTCCCCGGCATGGGCGAGACGACGATGCGGTACTTCCGTGACAAGCTCGCCATGCGTCTCAAGACCCAGGAGGACGGCATCCCCGTTCCCGAGTTCGTCCACGTCCTGCACCACCCCGACGTCGTCGACTACATGAACCGCGTCCCCGCGCCCTGGGTGCTCAAGCCCCGGCAGGAAGCCGCGTCGTTCGGGATCAAGAAGATCTACACGCCCGAGGAACTCTGGGCCGAGTGCGACAAGCTCGGCGACAAGCAGACCCACTACCTGCTCGAGAAGTACACGCCGGGTGACGTCTACCACGTCGACAGCATCGTCAGCGAGCGCGAGGTCGTCTTTGCCTCTTGCTCGCGCTACGGCATGCCCATGCTGGACCTCAACACGACGGGCGGCCTGTACACGACCCGCGTGATCCCCCGTGGCGAGGACGACGACCGGCAGCTGCGCGAACTCAACGAGCGCGTGGTCAAGAGCCTCGGCCTCGTCCGTGGCGTGACCCACATCGAGTACATCAAGGGCCGCGAAGACGGGAAGTTCTACTTCCTCGAGGCCGGCGCCCGCGTCGGTGCCGCGCGCATCCCCGACGTCGCCTGGCATGCGACCGACATCTGTCTGTGGCACGAGTGGGCCATGATCGAGATCGGGCAGGGCAAGATCCCCTACGAGCTCCCCGCGCACCGCGAGGAGTACGCCGGCACGATCATCACGCTGGCTCGCCAGGAGACGCCGGACCTCTCGGGTTACACCGATCCCGAGATCTGCTACCGCCAGGCGCGCAAGCACCACGCGGGCCTCATCGTGAAGTCCCCCGACCAGGGCCGCGTCGAGGAACTGCTCCAGCAGTACGCCGAGCGCTTCAGCCGGGACTTCATGGCGCACGCCGCGCGCAAGGAAGCCTAGCCCGTGGCGGAGAACGTCGCCCCGGAGATCACCTCGCTCATCCGGCTCCGGCTGGGCTCGCACGATGCCCACTATGCCGGTGACCTGGTCGCGGGCGCCAAGATGCTCGAGCTGTTCGGGGACGTGGCCACCGAGCTCCTCATCCGCCTGGATGGGGATGAGGGCCTGTTCGTCGCCTACTCGAGCGTCGAGTTCCTGAAGCCCGTGTATGCGGGCGACTATATCGAGGCCCGGGGCAAGCTGACCAAGGTCGGCAACACCTCGCGCACGATGGAGTTCGAGGCCTGGAAGGTCATCCGGCCGATCCGGGGCCAGGGGCTCGGCGACTCCGCTGCCGAGGTGATCGCGGAACCCGAGCTCGTGTGCCGGGCCCGGGGAACCTGCGTCACCCCCAAGGACAAGCAGCGCACGACACCGGCCGGCCTCGAGGGCTGAGCGTTTCATCGAAACATGTGCAGCGGGGAGGCGATCGCCTCCCCGCTGTCGTTTCGCCCGGGTCCTTCAGGAACCCGGACAGACCAGGAACGATGGCGGAGGCCCGGCCGGCTCCGACGCAACGTTGATGCGGTTGACCGCGTCGTTCAGCTGGGCGATCGACGCCCCCGGGTAACTGGCTGCCAGGGCAGCAGGCGTCGTGGCTCCTCCCAGGACCGACTCGGCCAGAGTCTCGAGCTGCTGGACCGTCAACCCGGGGAAAAAGGCGAGCCCCCCGGGAGCCCCCGTGGCGATGACCAGGTCTCCGAGATGGGGGGTATCCCCCGTCGTTTCCCCGGGCAGCAGGTCCCGTTCCGAGAAGTCCACGTTGAGCCGGAGCGTGACGACCTGCTTGCCGAAGACCCCGGCACCCACGTTGCCCGTCGGATCGGTGGACGATTGCGAAAGACTCCCGGGCGCACCAGGCTGGGTCGAGCGCAGGAAGTCGCCGACGGCCGTCGCCGTGGTGAACGTCAGGGAAAGAGAGGATCCCACCTGCAGACCGGGAGGAACGGCATAGACCTGGGAAAACCAGGTCTGGAGCCAGGTGCCCGGATTGTCCCCGGCCGGTGTGCTACCCCAGCCACCCAGCGTGACGGTCCGATAACTGCCGCACCCGGGCGGAGGATCGGGCGTCGGGGTCGGGGTGGGCGGAGGATCGTCCGTCGGATCGGGCGTCGGGGTCGGTGCCGGCGTCATGTCGTCGTCATCGCCCCCTCGCGGGTGCAGCGGCAAGGGCCAGAGGCGCGCCAGCCAGATCGGGTAGACGAGGCATTCCTCGACTCGAACCTCCCAGCAGATGGGCTCACACGCGAGCGGCGGCCGGGCCCCGGCCGGCAGGCAATCCTTCCAGGCCACCTCACGCGCGCCGGGACCACATGCCCCGGCCAGGAGCGAATCCGCGGCCCCGTGAGGAGGCCGCTCCTGCGCGACGAGGTAAACCCCGGGGCCAGGGACCTCGAAGGCAAATCGCCCATCTCCCCCGACGGCGACGGTCTGGAGGGGACGCTCCGGGTCGATCAAGCCGACGGGACCTCTCCGGTAGAGCCGGACCGTCCGGTAGCCGAGAGCGAGGTCGGGGGCGGTCCAGCGCGCATCCCCGTCCCGATCGGCGAAGATCAGGCCCTCGATCCGGGCGAGACCGCCCGCTGGAACGATCTTCGCAGCCGGTCCCGGACCGGCGGGTGCCCCGGGGAACACCCGGACGTGGGGGGGAACGGCCCCGGCAGGAGGCGAAGAGACCGGAGCCGGCTGTCTGGCCAGACAGCCGCTCCAGACCAGCCCTCCCAGCACGACGGCGAGCGGGATCGCCCGCCTGACGCGACGCCTCATGACAGCACCTCCTCGAACCCTGGCCGCAGCTTCCCGGCACGAGAAGACAGGCGGGGATCGGAGCATCCGGTAGAGGCGACGAACCGGGAAAGGGCAGGAACACCGACGTCCCTGCCATGTTGTGACCAGACCTCAGGAAAGGACGGGCTCGATCTCCCGGAGCGCGCGCAGGCGCGGCGAGACGAGGGTGATGCATCCGACCGTCAGCAGCGTGCCCAGGGCCCCGACCACGACGGCGGGCCCCGCGCCCCACCACGAGGCCGTCAACCCGGACTCGAAGCTGCCGAGCTCGTTGCTGGTGCTGATGAAGAGGCGATGGACGGCCTCGACCCGACCGCGGAGGGCATCGGGCGTGAGCATGGTGACGAGCTGAGAACGGACCACGACACTCACCATGTCGGTGGCCCCGATCGCCACCAGACACAGACCGGCCAGCCAGACCTCGGAGGTCAGGGCGAAGGCCAGGGTGGCCCCACCGTAGGCCGCCACCGCCCCGATCAGGGCCGGACCGTTCCGGCGGATGGGCGGACGTCGAGCGAGCCACAGACTGGTGAGGGTGGCCCCGAGCGAGGGAGCGGCGACCAGCCAGCCGAGCGTGGCGGGCCCCACGTGAAAGCGGTCGTGCGCGAAGACGGGCAAGAGTGCCGTGACCCCACCGAGCAGGACGGCGACGGTATCGAGGGCGATCGCCCAGCGCAGCAGCTCCTCGCGCCACAGGAAGACCAGACCGGCCGCGACCTCGTGCCGGTCCAGGGCCTTGCGTTCACCGGCACTCTCCTGTCGGATGCGCACGCTCGCGACGGCCAGGGCAAACACGGCCATGGTGCCCGCGACCCCGGCATAGAGAGGGGCAGCCCCCGAGAGGTGCGCCAGCAGGACCCCTGCGAGGGCAGGTCCCAGGAGCGAGGCGATCTGGAAGCATGCGGTGGAGACGTTGACGACCCGGGCCAGTTCGTCCCGGGGAGCGAGCATCGGCAAGAGGGCCGAACGGGCCGGCGCATGGAAGGCCTTGGCCGTTCCGGACAGGAACAGACAGACCAGGACCGCGAACACGGGGACCCCGGGGGCAGCGAGCGCCGCGAGTCCGAGCATGATCAGCACCTGCCCCCAGAGCGTCGCGAGCAGCACGCGCCTGCGGTCGAAGCGATCGGCCACGACGCCCGCAGGCAAGGCAAAGAGGGCCACGGGCAGGAACTGCGCCAGCCCGACCCAGCCGAGCACGAGCGTGCTGTGGGTGCGCTGGTACAGATCCCATCCGACGGCCGTGGTCGCCATCGACTGACCGACCCAGGCCACGGTGCTCCCGGCCAGGTAACGGACCCACGGGAGCGAGAGCGAAGGAACGAGACGAGGCAAGCAGAGTCCTTTCGACGGGGCTTCCCCGACACCCGGCACGCATGACGGTGACCCGGGGGCAAGGTATGATCCCCATCATGCGCCATCCCGGCAGGAGTGGCCACGCGCCCCTCGCTCACCCCGGAACCGGGACCGTCCCATGCATCCCCTCGAAGATACGCTGATTCACCACCTGACCCGGCTCCGCGACCGTGCGGGACTCACGGGCGTCAAGGCCGAGTTCGAGGCCGAGGGCGCCCGGCTCGAGGAGATCTGGCGTCTCCAGGATCTGGCCCGCCGCCTCGGCCTGGGCCTGACGCTCAAGCTCGGGGGCTGCGAGGCGCGCCGGGACCTGCGCGAAGCCCGGGATCTGGGGGCCGAGCGGATCGTGGCCCCCATGGTCGAGACGCCGTATGCCCTGACCAAGTACCTCGGCGCCATCCGGGACATGCTCGGGGAGGACCCGGGCATCGCCTGCTCCGTGAACATCGAGACGAGCACGGCCGTCGCCAACCTGGAGACCATGCTGACCTTGCCCGGGATCGCGCGTCTCGACGGTATCCTGGTCGGGCGGGCCGATCTGGCCGGGTCCCTGGGACGCAGCCGGCACGAACTCGACGACCCGGCCGTCGCGGCCCTGTGCCACGAGGCCGTCCGGACGGCCCGCTCGCACGGACTCCGGACGGCCATCGGCGGGGGCATGGCCCCCCAGGCCTGGACTTTCCTGACAACTTTCAAACCCGGCCAGCTCGACCGGATCGAGACTCGCAAGCTGGTGTTCGATGCCTCGGCGCTGATGACTTCGGGCCCGGAAGCCCTCGAGGAGGCGATCCGCTTCGAGATCGCGTGGCTCGAGGTCAAGCAGGCCCATCACCGCGGGGCCGCCGAAGAAGACCTCGCCAGGATGGCCCTGCTCCGAGAGAGGCTGCAAGCCACCCGTCGGGTGCGCTGAGGGCTTTCACCGTCACGACGCCCCAGTTCGAGCAGGATTCAGCGACGCCAGGGACGCGACGGTTGCAAATTGGAATATTGGGACGCGGGCGGGCTGGCCGTTCGACCACTTCCGGCCACATCACCGAGCTCGAGCCCGCTCGGCTGTCCGAAGTTCACCGCCGAAGCATCCACCTCTGCGGGTGCAACATCGCCAGACGTAGCCTCGCCGGAAACCCTGGCATCCGGCTGGAAAGATCTCGGTGGCAGAGCCTAGATACCCTCTGGAATGGGACCCAAAACCATCGTGACTACCTCACCTGACGACACCGGGCACGACTGACGCATCCCGCCCGGAAGCTCCTCGTGAATCAGGGGTCCGACTTGCGAGACGAACCACCACCGAAGGTCGTGACGATCGGCGGCAGCTTCAGAGTGCTCCGCATTCCGAAGTTCACGGCAGAGTCGTCCGCCGCTGCGGGCGTGGCTGCACCGCCTCCGGGCTCGACGGAAGCGCTGGCTTTCGGCTCGAAGGAGTTCGCTGGCAGGGCATGCACCGGTGCATTCGAGATGGGTCCCAACGTCATGGTTTCCTCCTTGAATCCTGCTGGTTTCCGGGTCCAGGATCTTTATGCCCCCGGACCGCGCGAAGGTTTCGGGAGGAAAAGAGATTTTAATATGAACCAATTGGGGGCTGAAATCGCGAGGATCGGGATCCTTCAGACGTGCCCCACCTGCGGCCACCCCAGCATGCGGGCTGCATTGTCGTGCATCAGGAGCCGCCCCTCCGTGGCATCCCGGCAGGCCGCCTCGACGTCGGCGATCGCCGCCCCCACGGGCTGCAGGGGAAAGTCCGACCCCATCAGCACTCGCAAGGGCCCCAGCACGTCGATCGCCCGCCGGATGATGGCAGACGGCTGCCAGGAAGTCTCGACGGCCACGTGACGATAGTGACGCGCGAGTTCGAGGACGGTCGCGTGCTGGTCCCAGCCGATGTGGCCCAGCACGATGGGCACGTCGCGCACGTGATGCAGCAGGGGCTCCAGCTCGGCCACGTCATCATGATGGGCATGAACGGGGAACGGAAACGTGCCGGCGTGGACGAAGATGGGCAGGCCACGACGCTCGGCCCAGGCCCCGAGTTCGAGCATCCGGGCACTGAGCGGGTGGGGACCCGCCAGCGGGGGGTGCAGTTTCAATCCCACGATCCGGTGAGAACGGACCATCCGCTCGAGCCGGTCGACGGGATCGCCCACGGCTGGCTCCACCGAGGCGAACAAGGCCAGCCGACCGGGAACCTCGGACAGCGTGAGGGCCAGGTCCCGGGTGTCGAAGAACGGCTCGATGGCGCAGACCACGGCTCGGGACACCCCGTGGCGATCGAGTTCCGCCAGCAGGCGATCGCGCCCCTCGCGGTCGAAACGCCGGACCAGCCAGCGGAAGCCCGCCTCGGACAGCTCGGGATAGAGCCGCGTGAGCGGTTGCGATCGCCCGACCCTGCCGGCGATTCGCCCGAAGGTGGCCAGCACCCCCGCCCCACCCACGGAACAGGACGTGTGTTCCGGCGGATTCGCCTCGTGGCGAGCCGGGGCCAGGTGCACGTGAAAGTCGATGCGAGGTCCGGAATACCAGCTTGCGGGCAAGGCGTGTCCTCCCACCAGGAGAGAACCCGACTCCGGCAGCGCTCACACGCGCCAGACAAGGGTCGCGTCGGTCATGCGCGGGAAGCCCTCGATGCCGATCGCGAATTGCCAACGTGCTGCTCAACCTCGAGCTTCAGCTCGCTCGGTTGCCCGCGAAACACGGCTGTGGCATCCGGCTCGCTACGATGCACCGGCCCGCCATGATCCAGTGGCGCAGCGGATGCATGCGGGGCCTGCGAGTAGACGCGGCTCACAAGGCCGGATGCGGTATCGCGAGAAAGGGGTCCAGTGGACATGTTGGCCTCCATTCAGACCCATAAACGAAGCAACCTGCATGAATCATTCCCGAAACGAGTCGCTTCACTCGCACGAGAATCAAGACTTCGCAGGAGCGTAACCCTCCGCCAACAGTCGACGAGATAGCTTCGCGGTCGAGCCGGGACGTGAGGTAAAATGGAGGAGTCGTCCCTGCATCGTGCCCGGAGGCCTTTTGAGCGCCACATCGACACCCACCGTCCAGAACTCGCGTGGAACCGGCATGCTCGCGACCGTTCAGCGATTCGGCCCGGCCTACTGGGCCTCGATCGTCATGGAACTCGTCGAGCGCTGGGCCTATTACGGCGTGCGAGCCGTCCTGTCGCTGTACATCGTGGATGCCGCGGCCCGCGGAGGCCTGGAGTTCACGCACGTCCAGAAGGGCAGCATCTACTCGGCCTGGGCGATCGTCCAGAGCCTGCTGCCGATGTTCACGGGCGGCTACTCCGACCGCTACGGCTACAAGAAGACCATCGCGGTGGCGATCGTCATCAAGATCCTGGGCTACGTCATGATGGGCACCCAGCATTCTTACTGGGGCTTCTTCGCGGGCTGCATGCTCCTGGCGACGGGGACGGCCATCTTCAAGCCGGGCGTCCAGGGCATCATCGCCAACTCGAACATGGGCCGTCACGCGGCAGTCGGCTGGGGCATCTTCTACGAGGTCGTCAACATCGGTGGCTTCATCGGCCCCTGGGCCGCCGGCTACCTCCGGACCATGAGCTGGTCCTACATCTTCTATGCCAATGCCGTGCTCGTCGCGCTGAACTTCCTGATCCTGTTCATGTTCCGGGAGCCCGAGCGACCGGCCTCGCAGGAACCCGCCTCGGGCGGCGCCGGAGACTTCCTCCAGGTCTTCGTCCAGTCGGTCCGCAACCTGTTCCAGCCGCGTCTCATCTCGTTCCTGGTCATCTTCTCGGGCTTCTGGATGATGTTCAACCAGCTGTTCGACCAGCTTCCGAACTTCATCGACGACTGGGTGGACACCTCGGGTCTCCTCTTG
Organism: bacterium; assembly: GCA_035285805.1. Lineage (GTDB taxonomy): Bacteria > Cyanobacteriota > Sericytochromatia > S15B-MN24 > UBA4093 > JAYKJE01. The sequence continues at coordinate 175,117 of JAYKJE010000025.1, forward strand.
ATGGCAGGGCGCCTCGCGGGCCAGCAGGCCTGGGTCGATGCCGCCCTGGCGGGCGGCCAGGTGCAACCCGAGTGGATGATCAACATCGATGCGGGGGCCATCGTACTCCTGATGATTCCCGTCGCTGCCCTGTTCAGCCGCCTGGCCCCCCTGTGGTCGATCATCCTCGGCATCCTCGTCTCGGTCGGCGGCATCCTGATGTCCGGGCTGACGACGGGCGGCGCCCTGTGCGCGCTCGGCATCTTCATCTTCGCCGTCGGGGAGATGATGGCGAGCCCCAAGACCATGGAATACCTGTCCGCGCAGGCCCCGGCCGACAAGCGCGGCCAGTACATGGGCTACGCCAACGTCTCGAACGCCATCGGCTGGGGCGTTGGCTCGGCCATCGGGGGTGAGTGGTACCAGCACCACGCCGACAAGACCACCATGGCCCGCCACTACCTGGCCGACCAAGGCCACATGTCCGCGGCAGCCGCCGAGGCCTTGCCTCGCGAGAAGGTGCTCGAGACGCTCGCGAGCGTCCTTCACCAGACACCCGCAGAGGTCACGACGATGCTGTTCCAGCAGAATCACCCCGAGAAGATCTGGTGGTGGTTCGCGGGGATCGGAGCCGCCTCGATGGTGGGGCTCGTGATCTACGATCGCGTCCTGCGCCACCTCGACCGCGGAGTGCGTGGAGCCTGAAGATGACCGGTCATCTGCGCCTCCGGGGCACGGCGTGCCTCGCAGCCGTCGTGCTCGCCACCTCGCTCGCTTCTCCCGCCTTGTCCGCCTCTCGCGTGTACGACGCCCGTGGCTCGCTCATCACGGAGCTGCGCGGGCGGGGGCAGCATGCCCACGTACCGCTGGCGGACATCAGCCCCCTGCTGCAGAAGGCCGTCCTCGCCGTCGAGGACTCGCGCTTCTATGACCACCGGGGCATCGACCTCCGGGGTGTCGCGCGCGCCCTGGTGGTCGACGTGCTGCGCGGCGGGCGCGTCCAGGGGGGATCCACGATCACCCAGCAGCTGGTCAAGAACCGGCTCCAGAATCGCCGAAAGACGCTCCAGCGGAAGGTCAACGAGGCGCTGATGGCCCTCGAACTGGAGCAGCAACATACCAAGGACCAGATCCTCGAGATGTACCTCAACGAGGTGTACTGGGGCTCGGGGGCGACGGGGATCGAGGAAGCGGCCCAGACCTATTTCCGGCACTCCTGCCGCTCGATGACGCTCCAGGAGGCGGCGCTGCTGGCGGGCATGCTCAAGGGCCCCGAGCGGTACAACCCGTTCCGGAATCCGGAGCTCGCCTTCAGCCGCTCCTCCGTCGTGCTGGACCGCATGATCGAAACCGGGGTCATCACCACGGAGGAAGCCGACCGGGCTCGCCGGAAGCGTCCCGTGATGCCGCGCTCCCCCGGGGAGATCGGCAAGGCCCCGTACTTCCTCCAGTACCTCACGAACCGCCTGGGGCCGCTGCTCGAGGCCCAGGGACTCAATCCGTACCGGGACGACCTCACGATCCACACCACCCTCGACCTGCCGACCCAGGCGATCGCCGAGGACGTGATCACCGACCTCGTGCGGACCCAGGGCCCGAAGTTCGGGTTCGACCAGGCGGCCCTGGTCGCCCTGAACCCCTCCACCGGCGGGATCCTGGCGATGGTCGGGGGCTCGGGGTACCGGGAGAGCCCGTACAACCGGGCGACCACCGCCCTGCGGCAACCGGGCTCCACCTTCAAGCCCTTCGTGTACCTGACGGCCTTCCTCGGCGGCATGAGCTCCGAGCTCCGGGAGGACGACACGCCCGTCACCTACCGGGGGGCGAACGGCAAACCCTACACGCCGCGCAATTACCGCGGTGAGAAGGAGGGCACGATGACCCTCCGCCGCGCTCTGGAGCTCTCCAACAACGTCATCACCACCAAGCTCCTGAACCGGCTGGGCCCGGCCAGCGTGATCGAGGTGGCGCGCAAGGCCGGCCTCTCGAGCCCCATGCAGGAGACGCTGAGCCTGGGACTCGGAGCCTACGAGGTCACGCCACTCGAGCTCGCCCACGCCTACGCGACGCTGGCGCGCGAGGGCGTGCGGACGGGCGTGAGGGTCCTCGAGGAATCCGAGCCCGGGCTTCCGCCCTCCCCGGCCGCGAGTGCGAGTTCCTCGGCCCTCGTCCGGATGGAGCCGTGGTCCTGTCGCGCCATCACGCTGGGCAATCGGCCGGTGCCCGTCCCGCCGGTGGAGGCCGTCCGCGTCTTCGAGCCAGCCCCGGTCCGGTTGCTCACCGACGTGATGCGCGGCGTGATCCTGCGCGGCACGGGCACGGCCGCCAATCCTGGGCGGCCTGCGGCAGGCAAGACCGGCACGACCTCGGACTCCCGCGATGCCTGGTTCGTGGGCTACACGCCTCAGCTCGTGACGGTCATCTGGGTCGGTAACGACGACAACCACAAGATGCACCGCAACGTCGCGGGGGGCACGGTGGTCGCTCCGAGCTGGAAGCGCTTCGTCACGCGGGCCCTGGCGCGTGTCCCGGTGATGAACTTCGCGGCGCCCCCGGCGATCGTGGCCCCGCCACCCGTCGCCACGGACTCGAATCGCCCCGCGAAGCCCCCCGCGACCTCCTCCCGGCCGGTGGTCGTGCCCACTCCGCAGCCCGTCGTCAGCGCCCCACCGCCACCGCCCGAAGGCGACCCGGATCTGGTCGAGGAAGCCGAGGGCGACACCTGATGCCGGACGCCATGCTCCGGACCTCCCCGAAAGTCGCGGCGATCGCCATGCGCAGCGTGCCGGACCTCGCGGCGTCGCTCGAGGAAGCGGAACGGTGGGTCGAGCGCGCCGTCCGGGACGGCGCGGAGGCCGTGGGCCTGCCCGAGAACTTTCCGCGCATCTCGCTCACCCCTGCCGAGGGCGTGCAGGCTGCCAGCCTCGAAGCGGAACGTGCACGGGCCTGGCTCTCGGCGACTGCCAGGCGCCACGGGATCGTCATGTGGGGGGGGCTGCACGTCCCGGCCACGGCCGGTAAGGTCCACAACACCCTCGTGCTGGTCGATGCCCGGGGCCAGGAGGTGACCCACTATCGCAAGCGTCACCTGTTCGACGTGTCGCTCGGCGGGCATGACGAGCACCGGGAATCGGCGCACGTTGAACCCGGTGATGAGGTCGTGACGGCCGACCTCGGCAGCCTGGGTACCTGGGGGCTCGCCATCTGCTACGACCTGCGCTTCCCCGAGCATTTCCGGGCCAGGGAGGCCCACGTCTGGACCGTTCCGGCGGCCTTCCTCACCCGGACGGGTGCTGCCCACTGGCACGTGCTGCTGCGAGCCCGGGCGATCGAGAACCAGGCCTTCGTGGTGGCGCCTGCCCAGGCCGGACAGCACCACCCCACCCGCCGGTCTCACGGTCATGCCCTGATCGTGGATCCATGGGGCACGGTCCTTGCCGATACGGGCCCCGAGCCCGGGGTGGCGATCGCCCGCCTCGACTTCGCCTGGCTGGCCGAGGTCCGGCGTAGCCTGCCGGCCCTCATGCACCGCCTGCCGTCCGGATAGCGACCCGGTGTAAAGATTTCCGACGAACCGCCGCCTGCCCCGTGCCAGCGGGTATGAATCCCGCATGTCTCCGGGAAGGCTGGCTCGATGAAACGCTACGGTTATCGCGGTACCGGTACCCTCAACCTGCACCTCCCCTCCGCCGTGGCGGTACGAGTCATCGTCGAGGCCGACCACGTGGGCCCGGATGACCAGCTGTACCTGGCCAGCAACCTCAACGGATGGAACCCGCGCAGCGACCTGTACCGGTTGCAGCGGGAACCGGACGGGACCTTCTCGCTCGACGTGAAGGCCTCCCTGGGATCCTGGTGCGAGTTCAAAGTCACGCGCGGGGGCTGGAACCGGGTCGAGGTCCATGCAGACGGCTCGAGCGTCGCGAACCATCGCATCCAGTCTGGCAGCGACGAGGTCCTCGTCATTCACGTGAAGGACTGGCAGGACCGCCATCCGGTGACACCCAAGGCGCACACCACCGTGGGAGACGTGCGCTCGATCGGCCCGTTCCGGATCCCGTCGCTCGACCGGGATCGAGAGGTCCAGATCTATCTGCCCCCCGGCTACGAGCGGTTTCCGGGCCGGCGCTACCCGGTCATGTACATGTTCGACGGCCAGAATCTCTTCGACGAGTCCACGGCTTTCGCCGGCGAGTGGCAGATGGATGAGACCTGCGAGCGCCTGATCGCCCGGGGGGAACTGCCCGATCTGATCGTGGTCGGCATCTTCAATGGCGGCGAACGTCGCATCCGGGAACAGAGCCCCTGGCCCACGCACGTGGACCCGGGCCCCTCCGAGGGCGAGGCCTTCCTCGACTGGATCATCCACGACCTCAAACCTCGCGTCGACCGGGGCTTCCGGACGATGCCGGAGGCCGCTCATACGGGCATCGGTGGCTCCTCGCTGGGGGGGCTCACGAGCCTGTACGCCGGACTGACCCGCCCGCACGTCTTCGGGAGGGTCCTCGCGATGTCCTCGGCCTTCTGGATCGGCGGGAGCAAGATGCACGACGTCATCCGGAAAGCGGACCGCCGGAAGCGGCCGCGGGTGTACCTCGACTGTGGCCGTTACGAGGGCAGCCGCTGCAGCCAGGCCCTTTTCCTGCGTCAATCTCGCGACGTGGCCGAATCTCTTCGATTGCACGGGTACCGGGACGGGGTCGATCTCTGCTGGTTCGAGGACCCCCGCGGCCATCACTCCGAGTCGGACTGGGCACGCCGCCTTCCGGCGGCCCTCCAGTTCCTGTGGGGTAATCCGCTGGCGATCGCCCGCACCTCTTGACGCCCTCACGTGCGCACAGGGGCCTGCGCCTGATAGCATGAAAGGCATGTTACGCATTGGCACGTTGACGCTCGAAAGCCGGGCCATGCTGGCCCCTATGGCCGGTGTCTGCGACTCACCCTTCAAGCGAGTCGTGCGCCGCTTCGATAGCCGCTCCCTGCTCAGCACCGAGATCGTCAATGCCGATGCGCTCCTGGCCGGAAACCGCGAGATGCGGGAACGCCTCCGCCTTCATCCCGAAGAACACCCGGCCGCGCTCCAGATCGCCGGGCACGAACCGGAACAGCTCGCCCGGGCAGCCCGGCTCGCGCAGGAGGCCGGAGCCGACCTGGTGGACATCAACTGCGGCTGCCCTTCCCCTCAGCTCGTCCGGAGCGGGAACGGGGCAGCCTTGCTCAAGCAACCGGACCGGCTCGCACGCCTCTACGAGGCGGTCCGGAAGGTCACGCATGTCCCGATGACGGTCAAGATGCGGCTCGGCTGGGATGACCCGGAAACGGTCCTCGAGGTGGCACGCATCGCCGAAGGGTGCGGAGCCGACGCCCTGTGGATTCACGGACGGACCGCCGTGCAGCAGTATCGCGGAAAGGCCGACTGGGACGCGATCGCCGCGGTTAAGCGTCTGGTGAGGATCCCCGTCATCGGCAACGGCGACATCCTCACCCCCGAGGACGGACGTGATCGCCTTCTCGGCAGCGGAGTGGACGCCGTCGCCATCGGACGCGGGGCGATGGGAAACCCCTGGATCTTCAACGCGATCGACCACCTCGTGCGCACCGGCGAGCGCCTGCCCGAACCGGATCTCGCAACCCGCATCGAGACGCTGCGCTGGCAGTGCAGGTGGCTTGTCGAGGACATCGGGGAAAACCGGGGCGTGCCCGAATGCCGCAAGCACGTGGGCTGGTATCTCAAGGGCCTCCCGGACGTCACCGAGGTGCGGGCCTCGACCAACCGGGCGAGCACGCTCGCCGAGATCGAGGCGGCACTCGATCGCTACCTGGACTCTCAGCCCGATCACGACATCCGTCCTCGCGAGGAACTCGCGGGGACGCTCGTGGATGCGAAATGGCAGCGTTACCGGTGAATCGACTCTCCCGGCCTCTCGTCACGACCCTGATCGTGCTCGCGGCAGCCCTCTTTCCAGGAGGCCTCCCGCCGGGGGCCCACGCCTTCCAGACCTTCGACCCGTCCTGGACCCGTCTGGCCCCGGAAGAGATCCGGATGGTCGAGAATGGCCAGATCGCCGTCCGGATGGTCGACGCGGCCGGTACACTCCGGCAGACGCTGGTGGTGGGTACGGTCCAGGCCCCGGCCCAGGTCGTCTACGAGGTCTTCGCCGACTTCGACCGGTATGCCGAGATCTTCGATCTCAAGAGTTCACGCATTGTCGAGAGTCGAGGCAACCTGCGCATGGTCCGGTGCGTGATCCCGATGCCGTGGCCCGTGGGCGACTGCTGGGTGGTCAACGAGACGCACCTCGCCCCCGAGACCACCTCGCTCTGGTTCGAGATGAAGGAAGGCTCCATCAGGGCCTACAACGGCGCGATCCGCATCGTGCCCCGCTCTGCTGCCGCATGCGACGTCTACTATGCGGCACGGATCGACCCGGGGATCCCGTTCCTGCCCGACTGGTTCCTCCAGATCATCCAGAATGCCAAGCTACCCGACACCATCACGGCCATCCGCCGGGCCGTGGCCCGGCGCCGGTGATCCGAGGAGGTCGAATGCCTTACCAGCCGATCGTGGCCACCCTCGGTTTCGTGCATGACCTCGAACGCGACCGCGTCCTGCTGATCCACCGCGGAAGCAGACCGGGTGACGCCCATGCCGGCAAGGTCAACGGTCTCGGGGGGAAGCTCGAACCAGGCGAGTCCATCGTGGAGGGCATGCGCCGCGAGATCCGCGAGGAATCCGGACTCGAGGTCGTCCGGATGGAGTTCCGGGGGTCGGTGAACTGGCCCGGCTTCGGCCCCGGTGGTGAAGACTGGCTAGGCTTCCTGTTCCGCATCACGGCCTGGACCGGCGAACCCCTCGCCTGCACCGACGAGGGCGAACTGGCCTGGCATCCGCTGTCCCGCTTGCTGGGACAGGAACTGCCGATGTGGGATGGCGATCGCCATTTCGTCCCGCTGGTCTTCGACGGCGATCCACTTCCCTTTCACGGGGTCATGCCGTACCGCGACGGACATCCCGTATCCTGGACCTGCGACAGGGCTTGAAGGGACGAACACGACGAGGGGGGCGCTCCATGTGGAGCGCCCCCCTCGAGGATTCGAGTTACTGGCTGACGGCGTCGCGGATGGCCTTGCCGGGGTTCCAGGCGGGAACCTTCTTGGCCTCGATCTTCAGCGTCTCGCCGGTCTGGGGGTTACGACCCTCACGGGCAGCGCGCTCACGCACCTCGAACGTGCCGAAGCCGACGAGCGTGACCTTGTCCCCGGCGGCGAGGGCCTTCGAGATGGCTCCCAGCGTCGAGTTGACGACCTGCTCGGCGACGGCCTTGCTGATCTTGGCCTCACCGGCCACCGCGGAAACGAGTTCTTCCTTGTTCATCCTTCGCTCCAGAACGAGAGGGGGTACGTTGTCTTGATTACCATGGCGAGCAAGCATTGGCCGTGACGCTTGCACCGTGCGGTTCTACAGAAACTGTCCGACGCGGAAGACCCATTCGGGATGATCGATGAACGGGTTGCGGTTGCCCTGGATCGCGAAGACGCGCTCGAGGCGATCGCGTTCGGTCTGATCGACGGGGTCCTGGGAGTGCCAGCGGAGCAGGATGGGCAGTTCGAGCCTGAAGTTGGCGAGATCGACGGAGGCGCGCTGCTTACCGATCCCGTACACGGTGTAGAAATAGAGAAGGGCACGCGCCACGTCGCCCCGGACCGAGGTCCGCGGCTCGAAGACGAGGTTCCCCGCCGCGTCCTTGCCCAGCCTCGAGTTCTGGCCGGTCCCCGGAACACCGCCGTCGCGGGCTTCCCAGTACACCATCTCGACGTGCCCCATCGGATAGGAGGACCGCCGGTTGTTGGTATCGACGTCGGAGGCGAACAGGTGATGCAGGTCGGTGCGACCGGGACCGACGGCGCCCTTGCTCTGGGGCCAGACGTGCTCGGCATTCAACTTCTGGCGCGTGGCCGATTCCCGGTTGTCGACGCCGGGGCCCACACGTCCGGTGTAGATGCACGGAACCTGGTTGGCATCACGCGGATCGTCCACGACGCCGAAGAGCAAGTCACGCGCCTCGTCGTAACCGAAGATCCGGTGCGGGCTGACGACCCGGTTGATCGCGAGCAGGAAGGTCTTGCCCGTGCCCGACCCGACGGGTCGATAATACTCTTCGAGTCCTTCACGGAGGAGGGGCCCGGTTGCGGGATCCCCGGCCGCGCGGAAGGCCGGACCCGACGACGGGCCACCCGGAAGGAGGTTCGTCCCACAGGCGGAGAGCCATGCGAGTGACGCGACTGCCACCAGACGCTGAAATGCCTTGAACGACGCCACGTTAGGCCTCCACGAAGGGACGGGTTTCAGCAAGATTAGCACGCGTTAAAGAACTTTCCAAGACTGCGGTAAAATGTGAACCCGTGTTCCATGTCACAGGGAGAATCACCGTGTCCAAGCCCCCCTTCGCCACGCGCCACCTCACCGTGCGAATCCCGGCCCCCCACACGCACCGGGTCCATCTCGAGATCCGGGTTGACGACGCCCCCGGTGAGGTCGTGACCTGGCGCATGCCGCGCTGGATCCCCGGGGCCTACAAGCTGGTTGATTTCTCCCGTAACCTTCGCGGCATGCGCGCCGAGACACTTTCCGGGGAACCTTTGCGGCTCGAACGACTCGATCTGCACACCTGGCGCCTGCACCACGAGGGTCAGCCGTTCCGTCTGAGGCACGAGGCCCACCTCGACCAGATGACGGTCCACCAGGCCCAGGTCACGGCCGACCATGCCCTCATCAACCCGGCGACCCTGTGTCCACGGCCGCTCGAGTGGTCCGATGCCCCCTGGTCACTCTCCTTCGAGTTACCCCCGGACTGGCGGGTGGCGACGGCGCTCCCCGAGGTGAGTCCCGGGGTCTTCGAGGTCGAGGACTACGACCGGCTGATCGACTGTCCCTGGATGCTCGGGACGTTCCAGGACTGGTCCTTCGAGACCGATGCGATGACGGCGCGGGTGGCCTGGACGGGGAGCCTGGACCCACGGGCCACGCCGACCCTCACCGGTGGGCTCGCCCGGATCCTCGAGACGACGCGCCACTTCTGGGGGCATCGTCCCTACGACCGGTACCTGTTCCAGTACCAGGTCACGGAAGACGAATTCCTCAATGGCCTCGAACACGCCGATTCGACGTTCATCCTGGGAAGTCTCGATCCCGTCAGACGCCTCCGACCGATCCTGAACCTCACGCTGCACGAGGTCTTCCACACCTGGAACGTCAAGCGCCTGCGTCCGGCGGGGTTCGGTCCATTCGACTACGATCGGCCGGCGCACACCCCGATGCTGTGGCTGGTGGAGGGCGCCACGGAGTACTGCACGGCCTGGCTCATGCACCGCAGCGGGCTCGCGGGTTCCGGCGACTTCTTCGCCGAGATTGGAAACTGGCTCGACGACCTCGAAAACATGCCCGGACGCCTCGACACGACGCTCGCCGAGTCGAGTTTCATCACGTGGAATTTCATGGATGACCGCTGGAACGGAGCCGTGAATTACTACGTCAAGGGAGCCCTGATGGCCATGGCTCTCGATCTCGAGCTCCGGAAACGCAGCGGGGGCCAGCACTCGATGCAGACCTGGATGCAGACGCTCTGGGAGCGCTTCGCCGCGCAGGGCCGGACCTACGAACCCGGAGAGCCGGAGGCGATCGCCAGCGAACTCGTGAGGTCGGACCTGACGCCTTTCTTCGACCTGCACCTGCACCAGACCCGGGACGCCGACTGGCGGGAGGTTCTCGCGGGCGCCGGTCTCAAGCTCGAGCGCAGGGTCAGACGGGCCGACGTGGGTACCCGGACGGCCTCGAAGGAAGGCGCCATGGTTCTCGAAGGACTCACGAACCGGGGACCGGCCCAGCTGGCCGGCCTGCAGCGCGGCGATCGCCTGCTGAGCTGGAACGGTCGTCGTCTGACAGGTTCGAGCCTCGATTCCTGGCTCGCCGATTCGACTCCTGGCGACACCGTCCAGCTCCGGTTCTTCCGGGGCGATCGCCTGCTCGAGACCGAACTCGTCCTGGGCGCCAGTGCCTCGCACCACGTGACGGGATGGCTGGGGGACGATCGCGCGGCCAGGGCTCTGGGCGAGGCTTGGCTCCAGATCCACCAGCCGGACCTTGCGCACGTGTGACGGCGAGGCCATCCTGAGCGGCGTCCGATGGGATGAGGAGGATGCCGTGGATAGTCAGATCGTCAAGCGACTGGGCTACCTCGCCTTCGCGGGTGGGGTGGCCTCCATCGTCGGTTCGAGCCTGCTGGTCCTGGTCGGCCAGCGTCAGCGCTCCGAACCGCGTCAGCAGACCGGCCTGTTCGTGGGGCTCTGGGCGCCGACCCTGTTCGCGATCGCCGAGTTGCTCGATCGCATCGCCGAGGAGGACCGGGAATACCTGGGCATCACGCTCCAGCCGCACCCGGAGGTCAGTCGCGAGCCCTTCCTCACTCCCGCCGACTGATCCCCGGCCTGCGGAACCCGGACTCCTTCCTCGCATCGACATGCTGATAGTTGACATGACAGCAAGGCGGGTGTGAAGAGGCGGCCCGGACGGGTATGAACCACCCGGGCCACCTCTTCGACTGGATAACCGCCATGCGAGAATCCCCACGCCGTCCCGTCCTGCTCACGATCGCCCTGGCCGTGCTCGCCGGGTGCCCTGCACCCGCCACGCGGGGAGGCCCCTCGGTGACGCCGCTCGCCAGTCTGGTCCCCGATTCCCCGGTCGCCATCGCAGGCCGCGTGGACTTCGGTGATGCGGATCGGACCGTCTCGGCCCTGCTGAGCGAGGTGGCGTCGGCCGCGACGGTGTCACTCATCAACGTCTCCAGCGGTTACACGGTCGCGACCACCCTGACCAACGAACAAGGGGGCTTCTCGCTCTCGGAGGAAGCGATCGGTTCGCAACCTTCGAACGTCCTGTTCTACCTGGAAGCCTACAAGGGCCTGAGCGCCGGGACCTCCTTCCCCAACCGGGCTGGAGCCGACAAGGCCCGTGTCCGCACCCTGGTCATGCTCCAGAACGGGCGCTGGGTCAGCCTGACGAACCTCCTCGGAGGCAGCCTCACGATCAGCCCGGCCACCACGGCGAGCTCGATCCTGGTCAGCCTTCGCAGCCTGACCCCCGCCACCAGCAACCGCCAGCTGGACGGGAAGCTCTTGCTGGGTCGGATCTCGGGGGACAACCTCGACAACCCCTTCCCGACCCTGCTCCCGGCATCCCTGTTCACCGACGCGGTGGCGAAGGTCCGGGAAGTGCTGCGCGAGGACCGCGACCCCTTCGCCAATCTGACGTTCGATCAGGCAGATCCTCTCTTCAACACCCTGTTCAAGACCCCCCGCCCCATCTCGGTTTCGACCCTGTTGCCGGATACCCAGACCGTGGGTGGGCAGCTGGACGTCGTGGGTTCGGGCTTTGCGAGCACCCTGTCCGACAACGCGGTCGCCTTCAGCGGGGTGAACGGAACGTCCATCCCGGCAACCGTCATCAGCGTCTCTGCGGATGGCTCCAGGCTGCGCGTCACGGTTCCCTCCGGCGCCATCAGCGGCCCGCTCCGCCTGCGCATCCGCGGCAGCGATTACCTCTCGCCCAGCTTTTACCTGGGTCTCCAGAGTGGCCACGAATCGGCCGACACGGAAGGGAACCTCTACCTCTCCAACGAGGCCTTCGGGACGATTTCCCAGATCACGCCGGCCGGGCGGATCAAGACCTTCAAATCAGGGCTCCCGGCACCACGCTCGCTGACCATCCGGCAGAACAAGCTCTACGTCGCGTGTGCAGGAACCCTCAAGGGGGTCCAGGTCATCGACCTCGCAAATCCTGCTGCCGCCCCCACCTCGTTCGGCACGACCGGATCTATTGCCGACCCGCGCGGGATCGCCTTCGCGTCGGACGGCAAGCTCTTCGTCTCGGATGCGGCGAATGCCCGGATCTACCGGATCGACTCGGCCACCAGCACGCCCCAGGTCCTCTCGCTTTCAGGCGGGTCCCTGTCGCAGCCGCGCGGGCTGGCCTACGGACCTGACGGTAATCTCTACGTGGCCTGCTACGGTGCGAACACCGTCGCCCGCATCGAGCCAGCGACGGGCAACACGGCGACCTTCCTGCAGGGGTTCTCGTTCCCGTGGGGCCTGACGTTCGACTCGCTCGGGAACCTGTACGTCTCGAACAACCGGGGGGACTCGGTCGCGAAATGGGAGCCGACCACGAACCGTCTCGCCTCGTTCGCATCGGTCACCAGCCCGGGTGGTCTCGCGGTCGACCGGGGCGGGTACGTCTACGCGATCGATACCGAATCCAACAACGTGTATCGCATCACCTCGGAGGGGGCAGCCTCCCTTTACGCGGCGGCCATCTCGAGTCCCACCGGCGTGTCCAAGGTAGGCAACATCCTCTACGTGCTCTCCTCGACCAACAACACCCTGACGGCGATCGACACCGTCAGCGGCGACCTGACGACGCTCGCCCGGGGCTTCAGCAACCCGCTGGGGCTCGCCTACGATGACGTGCGCGACTGCTTCTACGTCTCGAACCAGGACAACGGAACCCTCGTGCGGGTCGACCGATCCACCGGGGCGATCGCCACCCTGATGGTCAACATGGGCCATGCGGCAGGCATCGCCTACCGGGCCGGGAAGCTGTACCTTCGCTCGAATGCGAGCGTGGTCGCGTACGACGTGACGAACCTCTCGGCCGCACCGGTCATCAAGGACTCGATCATGGCCGGCAATGCCGGCTTCGCACGCGACGTCAGTGGCGGGACCTTCAACAACTGTTTCTACATCGCGAGCGGCAACAACCGCATCCTGCGCGTGCGGGGTGAGACGGGTTCTGGCGGTTACGGAAGTGCCTCGGCCGCCAACCACGTGGAAATCTTCCGCGAGGCCAGCCACGACGCCAACCTCTCCTCGCCCCGGGACGTCGCCGTCGACGGCTCGGGCAACGTCTGGGTCCTCAACACCGGCAGCAACACCCTGACATCCTACAAACCGGACGGGAGCACGCACCTGGCCGCGATCGCCCTCACGGGTGCGCCGCGCGGTCTCATCTTCGACGGGACCCGGATCTGGGTGGCCCACTATGACAGCAGCCAGATCGTGGGCCGGAGTCCGGCCACGGGAGCCGTCACGGCCACGCTGTCGACCGGAACCGACCGCCCCTTGAACGCCTGCGTGTCCGGAGCGGACATGTTCGTGACATGCAGCGAGGGAGTCGGCAAGATATCGGGATATGCCGGAGGAAGTCCTTCTTACGGCCGAATCTACGAAAACACCAGGGGCTATAGCGACATCGAGGTGCTCTCGGACGCCTCCATCGTGGTGATGGGAGGCGCAGGACGCCGGATCATGCCGGACCTCAGCACGGACGTGGCCTGGTACTCGAACTACCAGAGCCCGTCGTTCATGTGGAAGGGCACCGACGACATCTGGATCACGGATTCTTTCCGGCTGACCCGGGCCGGCTACGGCTACTGGGTGTTCCGCCTGATGGGACAGGCCAACTGGATCTCGGGCTGGCGACACGCCGGCATCGACTCGAACGGCTTCGTCTACGAGAACAACCTGGCCATCTGCAGCACGGAAATCTCTTCGCGGATGGAGACGTCGGGCACGCAACGGGAGTGGTGCTATCCGCAGGGCGGATACACCTGCTGGGTTCCCATGACCGGATCCTATGCTGCCGATACGCAGGGCCGCATGTTCATCACCGGGCACGCCGGCCTGGGCCTGCGCCGTGTCCATGCGGATGGCAGCTCGAACGACATCTCGGGCATCGGACTGGGGTCGGACCAGCGCAACCTCGGATCCTGGGCGGAACCGGACGGAGCCACCGTCTACCAGACGAACATGAGCTCGCATCGCCTCGAGCGCATCACGATCTCGGGCACCGCCGGGACCCGCACGGTCCTGCCCTACGGGCTCAGCTCGGCCGAGATGTGAGGGAGACGCCATGAAACGTGCCTGGAACCTGAGCCTGGCCCTGCTGATGCTCGCCGGTTGCCCCGTGCGCCCGGTCGCCCTGGAGGCCCCCGCGCCCGTGACCGCCTCGAGTGCCCTCGCGCTCGGAGGGCGAGTCGACTGGGGGCGGGGAACCTACGGAATCCAGCTGACCAACCTGCTCGACGAGTTCGCTCGCGGTGCCACCGTCTCGCTGATCGAGGCCGAGACCGGCATCACGCGCTCGACCTCGCTCGTGGACTCCAATGGACAGTTTCTCCTGACGTTCGGGAGCGGGTGGACAGCCAAGGTCGATCCAGCTACGCCTACCCGCTCCGTGGCGTACTACATCGAGGCCATCAAGGGGATCAAGGGACCGAACCCCGCCTCCAACCAGGCCAATGCCCCGGCGATGCGCCTGCGCACGGTCGTGTGGTTCGACTTCACGAGCAACGGCTGGGTCGGGCTGACGAGCGCGACCGTCGGCCCCGTGACCGTGAGCCCCTCGACGACGGCCGTCTCGATCTGGATGAACCAGCGGATGGTCGAGGGGCAGCCCCTGTCTCCCTCGACCTTCATCGGGTGCCTCGATCCGGCATCGGCCCAGCCAGCCCCGGCCGATTACGCAGCGGCCGGAGGACTGTCCTCGTCCGTGTACGCCAGCACGTATAACGCCGTGGTCACGGCGATCGCCAACGACCAGGACCCCCTCCAGGTCATCGTGCTCTCGTCGGCCGGAACGGCCGTCAACTCGGACACGGCCTTCAAGATCACGGGTGTTTCTCCCGTCGAGGGTCGGATAGGGGATACCATCACGATCCAGGGCACGGGTCTCGACCCGAGCCGCATGGCCGTGCGTTTCGGAAGTCTGACGGCAACCGTCCTCGCGGGCTCGAGTTCGGCCACGTCGCTGTCCGTGCGCGTGCCTTCGGGTGCCAGAACGGGGCTCATCGAGGTCGAACTGAACGGCGTGAAAGCCTTCACACCCAGCTTCCGGATCCCGACCTCGGACGGGCACCCCATCCTGACGGTCAACGCCAGCAACCGGACGGTCCTCCACGCCGTGAACGGATCCGGGACCGTGGTCTCCATCGATCCCTCGACGCTGACGGTCAAGACCCTCAACCCGGCCGCTGGCAGCCTGCTTGCATCCCCCGTGAGCGTGCTCGTGAACCCGGAAGGCTCCGTGAACGGCAGCTACCGCCTGTACGTGGCGGCCCGCGGGTCTGGCAAGGTCGTCCAGATGCAGCAGGACGGCACCTTGTTGTCTGCGAGCTGGCTCGACGTCCCCGGGGTGAGCGGTCTGGCGATCGCCCCGGATGGTGACCTGTACGTCTCGCAGGGCAGCCAGAACCAGATCCGCCGGGTCCGGGTGAACTGGGCGACCGGCACCGTCACGAACGCGAACGTGGCCACGTACACGGGCATCAGCGGTCCGGCGGCCCTGGCTTTCGACAGCTCCGGGAAGGCCTTCGTCGTTTGCCCATCGGGCGGTGTCGTTCAACGCTTCACGCCGGGCGCCAGCGATACGGGCACCGTGGCGGCGCCTTCGCTCGTCGAGTGGGCCTATGTCTCGGGGCCCGAGGGCATCACGGTCGACACGGGCGGCAACTGCTTCGTCTCGGCACCGGGGAGCAACGTCATCTTCAAGGTGGACCCGGTCCGCAACATGAGTGCGTTCCTGTCGATCGCCAGCCCCGGCAGCCTGGGGCAGGACGAGGCGGGCAACCTCTACGTGACGGACCGGAACCGCTACACCCTCCGGCGGGTGTCGCCCACCGGCGACGTGAAGATCCTCGCTTACGGCATGTCCAACCTCTCGGGTATCGCCGTCGACACCGACGGCAAGGCCTACGTCGGCGTCGGAGCCTCCGGGGCCATCCTGCGGCTGGAAACGGACGGTGTGACCACCGTCCCGCTCATTTCAGGCATGGCTGCGCCGAACGGGATCACCTTCCGGAACGGCAAGTTGCTCGTGGCCCACACCGACATCGACCGTGTCAGCGAGGTCGCGCTCGATGGTTCGGCCCGGACGGCCGTGAACGCGGGGCTCGACCTGCCCGGCGGCGTCGAGGCCAGCGACGACGGCAACACCTTCTATGCGGGTCGACTCAACTACACGGACTCCTGGTGGTTCTTGCCGGGCGGGCGGGACGTCTGGAGCAACGTGGGGCTGAGCATCGTGACGGGTGGGACGGCCACCTGGAGCCGACCCCACGTCTGGGGCACCTACGACTGGAACGGTTTCGGTCAAGGCATCCAGGTGCTGTCGACCAGCCCGCGCCGTGTCCTCGTGACGGACAGGTCCCGACGGTTCCTCCTCCAGATCCGTCAGACGGCCAGTTCGGGGAACGCCTACGAGGTCCGGAACGTCACCCCCCTGTTCTCGGGGACGCGCGGCTTTCCGAACGACGTGTACGACGTCGTGTACGATGGCTCACGCTACGCCTACGTTTCCTGCGCCGACCGGAATCTCTACCGGATCGACACCCAGAATCTTCCTCCTGCGTCTCCGGAGGCCATCACCTGCCCGGGAGTGCCGACAGGGCTGGGCTTCATGAGCGGGGTGCTCTATGCGGTCGACTCGACGAACAACACCCTGCGCCGGGTGAGTACGCCCGCGACGGCGACCGCGACTGACGCGTGGAGCCTGCAGCCCTCCGGGGCGGGGTCCTTGCGCCACATCACGACGACGGGCGGAAACCTCTACGTCACGGATGCGGGACGCAAATCCATCTGGAACATCGCCCCGTCCGCCGGGACCTCCGCCGAGCACGTCACAGGTTTGAACGGCACGCCGAGCCGGGTGCGAGCCTATCCGGACGGTTCGCTGCTGGTCAGGTGCGGGGATGGCGTGTATTACCGCATTTCAGCCACCTCGCCACCGGGTGTCTCTCAGCAACTCTCGACGATCGGGTGCACGGGCTGTTCACAGCTGGAATACGATGTCCAGGGAGATGGAAACATCGCCTGGTTGCAACCGCGCCAGCAGGTGTTCGACACGGCCTTCGGCCTGATGAACAGCAGAGAACTGGCCCGTGACCCCGCAGGCCCGGGTAACCACAACTGGCTCTACGTCGCCGCGACGCACGGCGTCTGGGGTCGCGACCTGGACAACCCCGACATCGAGCTGAGCGTGACGGGTGTCGGACGCCCCTCGGGACTGGCCGTCCATCCTACCACGCACCTGCTTTATGCCCTGGACACGGGCGGACGCTTGCGCGAGGTCGACCCCGTGACGGGTAGCGTGACCAACCGGGCCACGCTGCCAGGTGGGTCGGGATGGGGTCTGGACTTCCATGTATCCAGCGGAAAGTTCTTCGCGACGAACCCGTCGAGCAACCTGGTCTTCACCATCCGAGCCTCGGACTGGACCGTCTCGCAGCACGTCGCCGGCCTCTGGAAACCGGCGTTCTAGGAGGCTTCATGACGCTTGCTCGTCCGACTCGGAACCGTCCGGAAGCACGACTCCCGCAAGGACCGGCCCTCATGAAGTGGCTGGCTCTGGGACTGGTGGTGTGGCTCGCGGGATGCCCCGAGGAGGTCTCCGAGGAGATCCTCGAGGAGGCCACCCCGAGACCGAGAAGCTCCGCCCTCACGGGATCGGTGACGGGCGGTTCCCCCCGCCCCTCCGGGTCACCGACGGTGTCCGGGTCTCCCACGGCCTCCGCTTCACCTCAGGATGGTTCGTCCCCCGCCGCAGGCAGCTCAGGGGCTCCCTCGGATGGCGCCTCACCGGTGGTCCTCAAGACTCCGCCGCCGGGAGGTTCCGGCGCCGGTGGGGGCATCTCGGGAGACCTGCCGACGCCGACACCGACCGTCCCGGCCGCCACCGATACCCCCGCTCCGACTCCCGAACCGACGCTCGCCCCCATCGTCAAACCCGTCGACGGCGGCAGCACGCTTCCCTCCGCGAGCCCCGAGCCCGTGCCCTCGACGCCCGTCGGGGGGAGCTTCTGAAAAGGAAAATCCGCCCTTGAGCCCGCATGCAGCCCCCCTGACGAGCGATGATCTGGACTGGCTCGCCCCCGCCGTCGTGGACGCCCTTCGCCCGACCTTCGAGGCCTGGCTTGCCGAAGCCGTGGCCTTTCCCACCGTGAGCCTCGATGCCTCGGCGGGGCCCGAGATGGAGGGAATGGCACGCTGGGCTGCCGAGCGCCTGCGCGAGGAAGGGGCTGAAGCCGAAATCTTCGAGACCGTGGGCTGGCCCGTCGTGGTCGGGACGTTCCGGCACCCTCGGGCTACCCGGACCGTCACGCTGTACCACCACCTGGACGTCCAGCCTGCGAACGAACCTGAATGGCGCAGTGATCCGTTCCGGATGACCATCGAACCAGGCGGGGTGTACCGGGGACGGGGGACGACGGACGACAAGGGTCCTGCCCTGGCCGCCTTGCTCGCCGTGCGCCTCCTCAAAGCGGCCGACCTCCCCCTGAACATCCGGTTCGTCTGGGAACTCGAGGAGGAGATCGGCAGCCCGAACTTCGAGGCGTTTCTCGCCGAGCATCGCGAACGGCTCGCCACCGACTCGGTCCTCGTCTCGGACACGGTCTGGCTCTCGGCCGGAAAACCCGCCGCTCCCGTGGGCCTGCGCGGCATGCTGGGCGTTCGGCTCCTGCTGGAGACGGGCACCCGGGACGCCCACTCCGGACTCGTGGGCGGAGTGGCCCGGAATCCGCTGGGGGAACTCTGCCAGCTGATCTCCGAGATCTACGAGGCCCGTACGGGGCAGATCCGGATCCCGGGATTCCATGACGAGGTCCGTCCCCTGGACGACCAGCAGCGGGAGCAGTTCGTGGCCTCGGGGTTCGATGCGGGACGGTTTCAGGCGGCACACGGGCTGACGTGCCTGCGCACGCACGACCCGCGCGAGATGACGGAACGGCTCTGGGCACGCCCGACCTTCGAGGTGCATGGCCTCGTGGGTGGGTACATGGGCCCCGGCCTGAAGGCGATCGTCCCGCCCCGGGCCGAAGCCAAGGTCAGCATGCGATTGGTGCCCGACCAGCACCCCGAGACGATCCTCGAGCGTCTCCGGGCCTTCGTGGCAGAGCGGGCCCCGGACGTGCGAGTCGAGGCCGGAGGCATGCTCGAACCGTTCCTGGACGAGCCGACCGAGGAACTCGCCGGTGCCCTCCGCGTGGCCATGCGATTCGGATTCGGGGCAGATCCGGCCTGGGTGCGCGAGGGGGCCTCGATCGGAGCCGTGGTCCAGATGCAGCGCCAGCTCGGGTGTCCGATCCTGTTCCTGGGCCTGTCGCTTCCCGAGCACGGCTACCATGCGCCGAACGAATGCTTCGACTGGCACATGGCCTCGGGGGGCATCCGGGCACTCGGACGCTACCTGGTGGCACTCGCAGGCCCCGGGATCTGATCCCGGGACCTGCCCGGATCAGGGCTCCTGCGCCAGGCGCACGACGTGCTCGCCACGGTCCCAGTGCTGGCGGTACCGCCGAATCCATGCGACGACGATCTCGCTCTCGATGGCGCGGGACGCGTGGCCTGGATCCCGGATGGCAAAGGGTCCCTCTTCCGAGATACGCCCCAGCAGTTCCTCGGAAAAGACCTCGAGACAGCGTCCGGGAGAGGGCAACTCGTCCGGTTCCAGTTGCTCGAGGCCCGGCAGTTCGGGAATGAAGGCTCCGATGTGGATCCCGTAGGCCACCCGGAGGACCTCGGCGATCTCCCAGGTGAGCTGGTCGGCCTCGTAGGAAATACCCCCGTCGGACGGACGGAAGCCGGCCGGAGTGACCTCTCCCCGGCTGAAATGGACGAGCGTATGCATGGCGGCTGACAAGGGCACCTCCCGGACGACCTCAGAGGAAACGATGTCCCCTCATTGTAGCCCGGGGGGCCGCCAACACGTCAGAACTGGAGCTGGCTCGAGAGGGCGTACATCGCGCCCCGGGCGGCGCCGAACATGCCGTCCTGAGCCACCACGGCGGCATCGAGGCGCCAGAAAGGCACGTCGAGGCCAAACCCGGCCGAGAACCAGGTCGGCTGCTCCCCTCCGGCGCCATACCCGACTCGCAGGGGCAGGAATGAAAAAGGCTTGAGCTCCAGCCCCGCCCGCAGGCGCGGGACGGGGGATGCTCCGAAACCTCGCCCCTGGCCGACTTCCGCGTCGGCAAACACGCTGAAGGGCAACCAGCGGACGGGGCCCGTCCAGGCCAGGCCGACCCCGTACACGAGAGGCAAGGTCTCGGTGAGATCCTGGCCATCAAGACCCTGGGCCGTCTCGGACACGAAACGACCGGGGTTCTGCAACTCGCCCAGGTTGCTGGTGAACTGGCCGTTCTCGAAGGTGAAAGGCTGGGTTGCGGGAACCTGGAACGCGACCAGGCGATCCTGGACCTTCGACCAGGTCATGGCACCGAAGTTCGAGACATGGGTCGTCAGGCGCAGATCGTCACGCAGGTCGACGGCCAGCTGGGTATCGAGGGCCCACCCCTGCCCCCCGTTGCCCGCGACCTGCCAGCGGGCCCGGGCGTCTCCCGACACGGTGCCGTCGTCAGCCAGCGAAACCAGACTGCCCCGCGCCTCGCTGACGCGTCCCATCCACAGACCGCGCAGATACCGACCGGTGAGCCCGAGCGACGCGTTGCGAAAGAGACTGAGGGGCACGGGAAGGGCCACGGAGAGTCCTGCATCGGCATAGGCCTCGGCGCGAGCCCCCTGCAACGTGTCCACGCGGAGCGAGGGCGTGAGTTCGTTCCCGCCGAGCAACAGTGCGACCAGGTCCCGCGGGATCGCGAGCCCGTAGGTATCCGCATGGCCCCGGACGAAGACGCCGGAACGCAGGGCGGGCAGGGCGATCGCCGACGAGAGGCCTCCCTGAACCTGGAGTCCCAGGCCCGAGGCGGGCAAACTCGAGAGCAGGGAGGCGATGTCCGCATCCGAGAGGGCCTGACCTCCGAGCAGAGAATCGATCCCCTTGAACCCGAGAAAATCATTCCCCACCCCGGCGGAGACGGCAGCCGGAAAGGACAGGAGCACCCCGTGAGGGGCCTCGAACCCGAGCAAAGCGGGAGCAGCCCAGACCGTGCTCGCGGAATCACTCACGGCCTGACGTGCGCCACCAAGGGCCATCGAACGGGCATCCTGGACGCCCGCGAGGGCCATTTCGGGCAACCCCAGAACGGCACAGGCACCGACGGCTGCGAGAAGCCTACGGCAGGCTCGTGAAGGGATCGGATGCTGAGACATGACGAGGACCTCTCGAGACGGAACCCTGGTGCACCCCTTCGTACCCGTGCTTGAATCTTTCCACTCAGGTGTGATTTGGAGACGTCCGGTGGTACACAGGCCACAGATCCGGACCCACGTGAGATGCCTCCATGGCGTTCCGACGCACCTCGCATCGGAGTCGAGAAGGTGAATGCATGATCCGTCGTAACTTCCTCCCGCAGCTCCTGGCCCTGTCTCTGGGGGCACTCGGGACCGCAGCCTGGGCCGCCGTGCCGCCCCCACCCGGGGCACAGGACCAGCGTCCGGATGTGCTGGTGGCAGGCGCCAGCATGACGGAACTCGGCTACGAGCGGATGCTCGAGGACAGCATCCGGCAGAGCCTCGCCGCCTTTCTCGGGCCAGAACCGTTCATGCTGACGGTGCGGGTCGGCCTGCGGTATCCGCTGCCGCCCGCCGCTGCGGCTCCCGCCATCCAGGAAGATCCCGAGGCCTGGCTCGACGAGGCGGAAGAACCGCCGCCCCTGCCCGGTCTACCGGGCCTCCGGGCCCAGGAGCCGCCGCGGCTCCCGCGCCGCCCTCGTGCGGGTGTGGCAGCTGCTCCGGCCCAGGCTGGCCTCGCCATGCCGGTCGTGGAGCGCATCCGCATCGCCCTCGTCCTGCCCACCAGCGTCCGGGAACAGGACGAAGACACGATCCGCAACCTGATTCACGAGAAAGCCGCGCTCGATGTGGGTCGCGGAGATGCGCTCGAGATCTCCCGCAGGGAGTTCCCGAGGGGCGCGATCGCCGCGGGAACTGCAGGTGGCACCTTCCCTGCTGCCCCCGCCCAGCCCGGCATGCTGCCTCCCGCCCCCGGTCCCGCACCCGGACCCGATGGTGGGCTGCCACCCTGGGCGTGGGGCTTGCTCGGGGCCCTCGGCACGGCCACCATCGGAATGGGCATGGCGCTCCTGAGCCGGCGTGACACCCCCTACGCCGCTACCCAGAACCCGGTTCTGACTCCCCAGACTCAGGCCCCTGCAGCCCTCGAGGCCAGGGTTCCGCAGATGGCGCTGGCCTCGCAGGTCGTTGCCCCGCGCGAGACGCCGGACTGGGCCGGGCGCCAGGAGCTGATGGTCCTCCTGCTCGAGCATCCGGACCTCGGCGAGAAGCACCTGGTTCGCCTGATGGGCACCGAGGCCGGCATGTCCCGGGCAGCCGCCCTGGTCCGGGGCATCGGCCTCCCCGTCGCACGCCGGCTGTTCACGGGCGTCCCCGCCTCTGACTGGACGGCCCTCGAACTCGCGGGCATCGACCAGCGTCACGGCGATTCCCCGGACGTGCGCGAGGTGCTCGATGAGGCGCTGATCGCCCTCATGCGGGAGCGTAGCGAGCGTCGCTCGGTGGACCGGACCTCGCCCTTCGCCTTCCTGTCGACTCTCGACGACTCGCAGTTGCAGCACATCCTCGAGGACGAAGGACCGCGCGTCCAGGCACTGGTGCTGTCTCAGCTCGCCCCCGAGCGCGCCGTGGGCATCCTCCGCCTGCGGAGCGTCGGAGAGCAGGGGGCGATCGCCGCGGCGATGGGCGAACTGCACCTGCTGCCCAAGGCCTCGTTCCTCGACCTGGCCCATCACCTGTCCGAGAAGGCGGCCCTGGCTCCGAAGCTCGAGTCGGCCCTCACGGATGGCCTGGGACTCCTGGTCAACCTGCTGGACCACAGCGACCGGGCCACGGAACAGGGAATCCTCAGCGGCCTGTCGAGCCAGAATCCTCGGTTGCTGGCCGAGGTCCGCGAGATGTATCTCACCTTCGACGACCTGGCGCGGGTCCCGCGGGAGGTGCTCAAGGATGCCCTGCGCGAGGTGGACAAGCAGCACCTCGCCGAGGCCCTGCGCGAGGCGCCCTCGTCGGTGCAGGAAGCCGTGAAGGATGGCCTGACGGAGCGTGCCCGTCGCATCGTCGAGGAGACCCTGGCCGTCCCGCCCGCTCCGACCACCGACGGGACCGAGATCGAGGGCATCCGGCGTGACCTCGTCCAGCGCGTACGCAAGTTGCTCTCGCTCGGCCGATTCTCGATGCAGGATCTCGCCCCGGTCGCGGAGGATTTCCGATGAACCGTTCGAGACCTCTGGCTCTGGCCTGCACCCTGGGCCTCGTCGGGCTGCTCACGAGTCGCCCGGAGGCGATCGCAGCCCCCGAGCCCGCCGCTTCCGCGAACCTCCCCGAGTCGCCGAAGGGAAGTACAGCCGGAAAGCGATCCGGCGAGCGCAAACCGACCGTGCGGATCATCGGGAATGGCGTGGAGATGGACCTGCCTCTCGACTGGGACGAGTCCTTCTCGATCCAGGTCCCGACCACCCAGCTCGAGGCCCCCGAGATGACGGCCACACCAGGGCCCAGTCCCGGCCGGGGCGATCGCGTCCCGGACGACTCGATGCTTCTGTCGCCCCCCCCCGCGACACCGGCACCGGTCCCCTCGAGCACCCCGCCGGTGGAACCGTCACCGCTTCCCGTGGCAGAGGCCTCGCCCTCACCCGCGCCGACACCTGTCCCGACGCCCTCACCGTCAACCGAGCCGAGCCCGTCGGCCGAGCCGACCCCGGCGGCAGTCCCGGTCGCGAGTCCTTCGGCAGAGCCGACCCCGGAGCCAACCCCGGAGCCCACACCGGCGGCGACTCCGTCGGCCACTCCGACCCCGGAGCCCGCAGCGGTGGCAAGCCCGTCGGCCCCCGAGGGTCCGGGACTGCCCTCACCCGAGCCCGCACCGGAACTCCTCGACCGGGTCCCGTCGCCTGCCCCGGTCCTCCAGCCGACACCGAAACCCCGGGCGACCCCCGCGGCCGTCGATCCGATCGAGGCGTTGCGACGCAAGGCCCGGATCCTCGCCGCAGATGGTCGCTACCGGGACGTGCTCGACCTGCTCGACGAGGCCCTGATGGACCACGACGAGGATCCGCGTCTGCACGCCCAGCGTGGTTCCGTCCTGTACGTGATGGGCGACGTCGCCGGTGCCAGGAAAGCCTGGCTGAGGGCGCTCGCCCGAGATCCGGGCAACCAGGAGGTCCGGGAATTCCTGGGCTGGCTGGATCGCCGTGACCGTTCACCGCTCAAGAGACGTTAGGGGACCCCGATGAAGCCTCGCAACCTGGCGCGCCTCGCCATCGCCCTCGCGGTCGCCACGCTGGCGCCCGGCCTGGACCGACCGGCCCTAGCCGAACAGCCCGGCCGCCTCGACGAGATCCTGGCCGATCCGCAAGCGATCCTCAACGTCATCCCGGCCCTGCCGCTCGACCTCTCGCGCGTCGACCCCGCGGTGGTGCGGGTCTTCCTGTACAACGAGCGGAAGCGCGGGGAGACCGATCCCCTCAACGGTCTCATCGAGAACCGCCTGAGCGAGGAGTTGCTGGCCCTGCGCCGCTTCAAGCTGATCGAGGCCCGTGAGGCCAAGACCATCCGCGTGGAGCGTCAGGGCGGTGCCATCTCGATCTCGAACACCCTCGACTCCCTCGAACGGCTCCGCGCGATGGGTGAGAGCCTCGGCGCCGATGCCGCCTTCATGTTCGCTCCCCAGATCCAGGACCGCATGGTGATCGTCGGCGCCAAGCTGGTGCGCTGCAAGGACGGCGAGATCCTCTGGACGGAGCGCTTCGCCTACAACTTCGACCTCAGCCGTGCCGAGAAGGATGCGAAGGCGCGTCAGGAAGAGAACCTTCGCCAGGAAACCGAGCGTCAGCAACGGGATGCCGAGAAGCGGACGCGGGACAACGGCCTCTACCTCTACACGGGCGTCAACGGGTTCACGACGAAGCGCGCCAGCACGGAGACAGGCGGTGCGTCCCTGGAAAGCACCTCGGGGCTGACGCTCGGCCTGATGGGCCTGCGCAACTGGAGCTTCAACCCCAACGCAGCCTTCGGGCTGGACGTCCAGTTCGCCCAGCAGGGCGGCGTGGTCGGGGGAACCTCGCTCCCGAGCGTGACCTTCTCGCCGCTGCTCTTCTTCCGGCTCGACCCCATCTTCACCGAGAACCGCAACGAGGGCTTCCTGAACCTCTATGCAGGACCCGGTGAGACGCTCTTCTTCGAGAAGGAACTGGCCTACTCGTTCTCGGCCAAGGCCGGCTTCCTCATCCGGTTCCAGCCCGAGATGTTCCTGGACATCGGGGCCACGTACCTCCCCACGCGCACCGTCAAGTTCGCCACCTCGACGGGTCTCGCGTCCGAGACCGCCGGGTGGGGAGGGCTCACGTACCACGCCTCGGTGGGTCTGGCGTTCAAGTAGGAGGATCCATTGAGCAAGAAGTCTGCGATCCCCATGGTGTCGCTGTCGACCCTGGCCGGCATGCTGTCCGGCTTCGGGCTGTGCATCTGGGCCGTCTTCTCGAGCACCAAGGAATTTCACATCTTCTTCCACCTCGAGAGCTTCGCGATCGTCATCGGCGGCACGCTGGCGACGACGCTCGTCGGCTACCGCACGCGGTACGTCGTGAAGGCGCTATCCGGGATCGGAAAGATCTTCGTGCAGCAACCCATCGGCCCGTCGACGCTCCAGCAGGACATCGGGATGATGGTCGAATGGGCGAGCCTTGCCCAGCGCAGCCTGACGGCCGTCGAGGACGACCTCGCAAAGCGCGATCCGGATCCCTTCCTGAAATATGCCCTCGAACTGCTGCTCAACGGCTACAAGGAGCATGACCTGCGCCTCTTCCTGGGCGACATGATCGAATCGACCTACAACCGCCAGATGGTGCCGGCCAACATCCTCAACCAGATGGGCGGCCACGGTCCGGCCTTCGGGATGATCGGGACCCTCGTGGGTCTGGTCATCATGCTGAGCAACATGGGCTCGGACCCCTCGGCCATCGGGCCCGCGATGGCCATGTCGATGCTCGCGACGCTCTACGGCGTCCTGTTCGCCCGCCTGCTCTTCATGCCGGCGGCCAGCAAGACCCAGCAGGTGCTCGAGATCGAGAAGTTCCGGCGCTACATGCAGCTCGAGGGCATCGTGCTCATCGCCGAACGGAAGATCCCCTCCTACGTGCAGGACCGTCTCAACGCCCTGGTGGATCCCACGTATCGTTACGAGCGCCCGTCGGCAGCCGCGGTTGCCACCGCCAAGCCCGCTGCGCGGACCTAGGCGGTCGCCATGGCCAATCCCATCGGTCAGAACCGCAGCCCCTTCGGCAAGTCGCATGGCGGCGGAGGCCATGCGCTCAAGGAAGACGAGCAGTGGCTCCTCACCTACGCGGACACCATCACCAACCTGATGGCCCTGTTCATCCTGATCATCTCGATCTCGACGGTCAACCAGTCTGCTTACGAGCAGGTCCAGTCGAAGATGTCCAAGCAGTTCAAGGGCGAAGAGACGGCCAAGCCCGTCGAGCAGATCGCCGAGAAGCTGGAGGAGATCGTCTCGGAAAAGAACCTCGAGAAGGAGGTCTCGGTCAAGCAGGACAAGCAGGGAGTCGTCATCGAGTTCGCCTCCCAGGCCGTGTTCCAGACCGGCAAAGCCGATCTCCAGGCCGGCATCCTGTCCACCTTCCAGGCCTTCGCCCGCGAACTGAAGGCTCCCGATTACCGGGGGTACACCATCGAGATCGAGGGCCACACCGACGACTCGCCCATCCATACCCTCGAGTTTCCCTCGAACTGGGAGCTGTCCACGCGCCGGGCGACGAACGTCGTCCGCTTCCTGATCGACCAGGATGTCGAGAAGACGCGCCTGAAGGCCGCGGGCTATGCGGACCTGTTCCCGGTCGTGCCGAACCGCGACGCAACGGGCAAGGCGATCGCCGCCAACCAGGCCCGCAATCGCCGCATCGTCATGCGCCTGGTGCCGGGACTGGCCACCGCCCCCCGGAAGGGATGAGCCTTGCACCGTCCCACCGACGCCGAGCTGCTGCACGATGAGCCAGAAGACAAGGAAATCTGGCTCATCACGTACGCCGACATGGTCACGCTGCTGCTGGCGATCTTCATCATCCTCGCCAGCATCTCGGAGATCGACCCGGTCAAGCTCGAACAGATCACCGACCAGCTCCGCAAGGGAGCCGGGGCCACGGAAGAGCGGCGCAAGCCACTCGACGAGGTCCTGGCCAAGTTGCGGCAGATCGCGCGCGAGAACCACTTCGAGAACCAGCTCGACATCGCGACCGACCGCCGGGGGATCAAGCTGGAGTTCAGCTCGAGCGTCTTTTTCGAGCAGGGGGACGGCGAACTCCAGCCCGGAGCCCTGCCCATCCTCGAGAAGGTGGCGATCGCCCTGAAGGCGATCTCGCATGACGGGTACCGGCTGTTCGTGGAAGGGCACACCGACGACGTGCCCATCTCGGGGGTGCGGTATGCCTCCAACTGGGAACTCTCGACGGCCCGGGCGACGAACGTCGTGCGGTTCTTCCTCGCCCGTGGCATCGATCCGGCCGTGCTCGCGGCCTCCGGGTTCGCCGACACCCTGCCTCGCGTGCCGAACCGCACGCCGGCCGGACAGGCGCTCCCGGACAACCAGTCACGCAACCGGCGCGTCGTGATCAAGGTCTACCGATGAAAAGGCCCCCCGCTCCATGACCATCCTCGGCTTCCTCGTCGCCCTCATCCTGTTCGTCTTCGCGATCTTTCGCGAGGGTCAGGACTGGCTGGCCTTCCTCAATCCCCAGGCGCTCGCGATCGTGGTCGGCGGGTCGATCGCCGCAGGCCTGGTCGCCTATCGCTGGCCCGAGGTCCGGCAGGTGCTCACGGGCATGTGGGTCATCTTCCGGATGCCCATCGACGAGCACGCGAAGTACATCGCCCTCTTCACGTCCTGGGCCGAGGAGATCCGCGTGAAGGGCCTCTCGGCGATCGAGGGCGACGTCGAGATGCTCCCGCCCAGCTTCGCCAGGGACGGACTCGAGTTGCTCCTGAGCGGCTTCCGCCGGGACGACATCGAGGAGATCATGGACTCCCAGATCCGGAACATGATCGTGCGCGAGAAGATCGATGCCAGCATCTTCAAGACCCTGGCGCTGATCGCGCCCGCCTTCGGCCTGGTGGGGACGCTCATCGGCCTCATCCAGATGCTGCGGCACATGGAGAACGTCTCGGGCATCGCCCCGGCGATGTCGACCGCCATGACGGCCACCTTCTACGGGGTCGTGGCGGCCAACCTCGTGTTCCTGCCGATCAGTGTCAAGCTGACCCGACGGACCGAGACGAAGGTCCAGTTTTACCGGATGCTCCTCGACGGCGTGCTCATGCTGGCCGACCGCCGTCCGCCGTACTTCATCGAAGAGAAGATGCGCTCCTACCTGGCCCCTCACCAGCGGCGCCAGTTGCCGGTACTCCGGGACCAGATCCGTTCCTGACACCCGGAACCTCTGTCCGGTCGTGGTCCTCGGGGCCACGACATGGCATGGTGACCCCGCCATCCCCGGGATGCGGAGGACACGCTCATGATTCACCCACACGGTCCGGCCAAGCTGACGCTCGCCGAGGCTCCTGCCGGACGCCTCGGGGAGACGTTGCTGATCCGCGGGCGCCAGATGGGCCTGCGCATGTGGGACGAAAGCCCGGCCAACACGCCCAAGGGCGAGGCGACGCGCCCCTACGAGACCGTCGGATACGTCCTGTCGGGACACGCGAGGCTCGTCCACCCGGGCGGGACGCTCGACCTGGGACCGGGGGATTCCTACCTGGTGCCCCGCGAGACGCCTCACCGCTACGAGATCCTGGAACCCTTCATCGCCCTGGAGGCCACGAGCCCGGCCCAGGCGCCCCTGCTGGTGGCCGAGCGAGAATCGTGAGCGTCACTGGCCCAGGACGAGGCTGAGCAACAGCGGGCCGAAGATGATGATGAACAGGGTCGGGAAGATCAGGAACACCACCGGAAAGGTCAGCTTGAGCGTGGCTGCCTGGGCCCGCTCCTGCGCCTTCTGCCAGCGAGTCTCCCGGAGGATCTCGCTCTGGACCCGCAGGGTGCGGGCGATGCTCGCCCCCATCGTCTCGGCCTGGACCATCGCCACGGCGACGGCGTTGAGTTCGGGCAAGCCCGTGCGTCTCCCCAGCTCGCGCAGCGCCTCGGCGCGCGAGCGCCCGAGCTGGACCTCGCGAAGGGTTCGCTCGAGTTCCTCGCGGAGCGGGTTGGGTTTGCCCAGCTCGACGACCTTGGCCATGGCCGCCTGCAGCGAGAGGCCTGCCTCGACGCAGGTCGTGAGCAGATCCAGCGTCGTCGGCAACACCCGCACGATGGCCGCCTGCCGGCGCTGGATGAGGACCTTCAGGCGCTCGTCGGGCAGGATCCACCCGAGCCAGGCCGCGGCGACCGCACCACCGCCCACGACCGGCCAGGTCAGTTCGAGGATCCAGCCGCCGCCGAGGAGCCAGCCCGCGGGAATCCCGATGGCCGCCAGGGCCTTCTGCGCCAGGAAGGTCGAAACCGCCGTGCCGTGATCTCCTGCCATCAGCAGCCGCTGCTGGACACGAACCTCGAGTTCCTCGGCGAAGCGCCCCTCCATGTGGGGTTCGAGCCAGGCAAAGAGCCGCGGCAAGAACCCGCGAGCAGGAGGAACGGCGGCCGGAGCGCTCGCCGGGCGGCCCCCGCGCGAGCGCCGCAGGCGCTGCTCGACCTGCTTGCGTGACTTCGGTTTGACGAAGGCCAGGACGCCCAGACCCGCCGCGGCACTCACGAGAAGGAAGATCAGCAGGATCTGCACGGTCCCGTCCTCACACGTCGATCGTGACGATGCGGCGGATGACGTAGCCACCGGTGGCGACCATGACGACGCACAGGACCAGCATGGCCCACCCGAGCGGATGCGTGAACAGGACCGCCATGCGTTCCGGCATCAGGACGTACAGCAGGCAATAAAGCCCGGCGGGCAGCGCCGACAGGATGTTGCCCGACATGCGCCCCTGGGTCGTCAGGGAGCGGATCTGCCCCAGGAGCTTGCGCCGTTCGCGCATGGTGGCGGCCAGGTTCTCGAGGATCTCGGCCAGGTTGCCACCCGTCTGGCGCTGGAGGATGATCGCGGTACCGAAGATCTCGAGGTCCTCATCGGGCATCCGGGCGAGCCAGCCCTGCATCGCGACGTCGAGGGCCATCCCGACCCGGAGGTCCTGGATCACTTCCCCGACCTCGGACTGGACGGGGTCCTCGAACTCCTCGACCACGGTCTCGAGGGCCTGCATGACGCTCTGTCCGGCCTTGACGGCGTTCGCCACGGTCGAGACCATCGCGGGCATCTGGTCCTGGAAGCGCTGCATGTAACGACGGGTCCGCCTCGAGAGCGAGGCGCCCATCCCCGTCCACGCCACCGCCCCGAACAGGGCCGCCAGGAAGAGACGATCGGGCAGGCCGTTGCCCATCAGCAGTCCGAACACGGCCCCCACACCCGTGAAGAGGCGCTGCCGGGCGAGAAAACGCTCGAGGTCGGTGCCCTGGCGCGTGCGCGCCAGCTGCTCGGCCGTCCGGTCACGGTGCTGACGCCACCGAGCCGCCCAGGCCTCGCCCTTCGCCCGGAAGACGGTCAGAGACACCAGGACCAGGCTGACCGCCACGAGGAGGGCGATCAGCCAGGGACGGAGATCAACCACCCTTGACCTCGTCCTCGGCCTCTTCGACCGGGACGCGCTTGCACCGGTCGAGATAGGCCACCATGTTCGCCTTCAGGCGCTCGAACATCCCCTGGTTGAGGGGGGCCCGGGCCTCGATGACGCCCCGATCGATGCCTGTGATGATCCCGCGGGCCGAGAGCAGGTTGATCGCCTCGGCCAGCAAGGGATCATCCGGCATGTCGCGGAACACCCGCGGCGCACGGATCTCCAGAAGGTCGGAGCGTTCCATGCCCTTCTCGATGAGCGACACGACCTTGTTGAGCAACAGGAAGGCCTGGATCCGCTCCACGGCATCGGTGGGCTCGAAGAGCCCGTACTGGAACCCATCGACGCCCTCGAACAGACGATAGCGACGTTCGAGACGGATGGCTTCCTGTCGGAACCCGCCTCCCAGGTCGAGATAGACGAGGATGCTGTCCTTGGGATCTTCGAGGTTGCGGTCGGCAAACTCCTCGTACGCCTTGATGCAGCGGGCGACCCACTCCACGAACTCCCGGCGGGTGATCAGCCGTCCGAGGTCACGCTGAACCACCCTGGGCAGCGGCGTGGGACGCGCCTCGGGCAGGGCAGGCGGCTCCGGGAGTCGATCCGCGGCCAGGGCTGGCCCGGCGAGACCGACGAGCATGGTGGCCAGGGCAGGGAAGAGACGACGGGAATGCACGGTCGGAATCCTTTCAAGACGGTTGCACGACGGAGACGCGCGCGAACTGCTCGGACGCATGCGAGACGAGTCCGGTTTCCCGGAACCTCCCGATCACGGCCCCGTTCGCATCGATTCCCTCCTGATCGAACACGAACAGGTCCTGCATGGCGATCACGTCTCCTTCCATGCCCGTGATCTCGGAGATTCGCACCACCTTGCGCGATCCATCGCGCAGACGGGCCACCTGGACGATGACGTGGATGGCAGACGCGATCTGCTCGCGGATGGCCCTGCTGGGGAGATCCATGCCCGCCATGAGCACCATCGTCTCGAGCCGGGCGAGGGCATCCCGGGGGGTGTTGGCATGTCCTGTGGCCAGCGACCCGTCATGGCCCGTGTTCATGGCCTGGAGCATGTCGAGGGCCTCGCCGCCGCGTACCTCGCCCACGATGATGCGATCGGGACGCATGCGCAGCGAGTTGCGCACGAGCTCGCGGATCGTGATGGCGCCGCTGCCTTCGAGATTCGGCGGTCGACTCTCGAGCGAGATGACGTGCTCCTGGTTGAGCTTCAGCTCCGCCGCATCCTCGATGGTGACGATGCGTTCGTCGTCGGGGATGAAGCCACTCAGCACGTTGAGGAGGGTGGTCTTTCCGGAACCGGTCCCTCCCGAGATGAACAGGTTCAGCCGGGACCTCACCGCACGCTCGAGAAACTCGGCCATCTGGGAACTGAGTGAGCCATACCCGACGAGATCGGTGGCCGCGAGACGACGCGACGAGAACTTCCGGATCGTCACGGTCGAGCCCGTGAGTGCCAGCGGCGGGATGATCACGTGCACGCGCGAGCCATCGGGCAGGCGGGCATCACAGGTGGGAGAGCTCTCGTCCACGCGGCGTCCGAGCGGGGCCACGATGCGGTCGATGACGACGCGAAGCTGCCGTTCGTCGGTGAAGCGCTCCTGGACCCTGACCAGCTTGCCGCCGCGTTCGATGTAGATGAGCCCCGGGCCATTGACCATGATCTCGGAGACCCGGGCATCCTGCAGGAAGGGCTCCAGGGGGCCGTATCCGACGGCCTCGTCGGCGATCGCCTCCAGGAAGGATACCCGCTCGGCACGCCCGGCGAGCGGCACATCGTCCCTCGCATCCAGGACCTCGGCGGCGACGTCGAGGACGCGGCGGCGCAGCTCTCCCTTGCGGGCGGGATCGCTCAGGTACTCGAGGGAGAGGTTCTGCCGCTTCAAGACCTCCACGAGCTCGCGGTGCACGTCCCGACGCAGCTCCAGGATCCGTGGATCCGGCGCGACCTTGCGCTGGAGCGACCCGTCCGGCTGCGCGGGGCTGGCCGCGGGAGCCGCGGTCGGTGCCGAGGCGGCCTGCGCCTTCCCGGGGACGGGAGCGGGCGCGGGAGGCGCGGCCTGCGGCGCACGGCTGGCCCAGGCCTTCAGCGAGCGCGAAAGATCCGTTGCCGGCAGGGCGGCGACACCCTGACCGAGGCGAACGAGGGCCTGGGAAACCGGATTCTGGGGTGCTGACAGCAGCAGGGGCTGCCCGCGGTTGAGGCTCTCGACCAGGGCCAGGTGCGAGGGCACCTGCGCGATGAGCGGGCGCTGCAGATGGTCCGAGACGTCGTCCGCTCCGAGCTCCGCGACGGTGCCGGCCCGGTTGAGCACGGGATGGACACGGTCGACCGGGTACCGCATGGACCGGGCGTGATCGAGGATGGCCCCGGTCGCATGGAGGACCGTGATGTCCGGAGTCACGACTGGCAGGACGGCGCAGGCGAGATCCCAGAGGGCCACCATCGGCTCGAGCGTGAGGCCCGGATGGGTGGTATCGACCACGATCCACTCGTGATGCTCGGCCAGCATCCCCACCAGCCTGGCGAGCTCCGAGGGATGCGGCGGCATCGTCTCGGAGGCGGGAGGGGCCGCCAGCAGCTTGATGCCCGAGGCGTGCTCGGCCAGCGCCTCGGGCAGGCCCTGGCGACGGAGGACCACGGCCCGCCAGTGGCCCTGAGCGGGCTCCAGGTCGAGGTAACTGCTCAGCGAGCCCCCACCCCACCAGTCCGCGTCCCACAGGAGGGTCGACTTCTTCGTGCGGCGAGCCAGGGCGATCGCCAGGTTGGCGGCGATCGCCGACCTGCCCAGGCCACCCTTGGCCCCGAAGACCACCACCAGACGCGGAGCCACGGGGCCTACTTCCCGAGGCCGGATTCGGGCAGGAGCGGCTGACGCTCGGCGACGGTGGGCGTGATCTGGAAGATCAGTTCGGTCGTCGAGGCCTTGTTCTCGTGGTTCTTGAACAGCTCCCCCAGGAACGGGATGGCCGAGAGGAGCGGCACCCCTTGCTCGGTCTGCTGGTCGTCCGACAGCGTGAGCGCGCTCAGGACGACGGTTTCCCCGTTCTTGAGCTGCAGGGTCGACTCGGTCCAGCGCGTGGCCACCGCCGGGACCGTCACGTTGGGCAGCTTGATGGCGTTGGTCTGATCGATCCGGGAGACCTCGGGCCTGACCTTGAGGATGATGGTGTCCGAGCCCTCGAGGCGCGGCTCGATGTCGAGGCGGACCCCGTAGGGTTTCCATTCCACCGAGATGGAGTTCTGGAGGATCAGGGGAATCGGGATCTCGCCCCCCGCGAGGAAGCGGGCCGGCTGGCCGCTGGTCGTCACGAGCGTCGGCTGGGCCAGCAGGCGCGCCTTGCGCTCCTGGACGAGCAGGTTGAGCTTGGCATCGAGGACGCCGCTGCGCGCCGGAAGCCCCAGGCGGAAGGGTGCGTTGGGTGGCGCCTCGACCCACGACACGCCGTCGGCCCAGTCCAGCCCCACGCTCGCGTCGTTGCCCCTGAGGATCTCGAGGATGCGTGCCCGGATGGTGATGGACTCGGTACGCCGGAAGGAGGTGACCTCGACCTGGTAGTTCCGCGGCTGCACCTCGATGACATCGTCATGGCCCCGCCCCCGGGCGGGCCACACCAGGAAGTTCGTGACCCCGGGCTTCCGGGCCGAGACCAGGAGCTGACGGTTTCCGGGGAGCGCCTTCACGTCCACGATCTCGCCATCCCCCGTGACGACGCGCTCCACGCCCTCGGGAATGGTCATGACGATGGTCTGCCCCATCCGGAGCGAGATGTCCGGACCGGCTGCCCGGACCTCGACCGTTGCGGGCGGCGCGACGAGGGTGAGCGGTGCGAGGAACAGGCCGATGACGACAGGGTTCATCCAGGAACGACGGGTAAACAACGAAGGCTCCTCAGGGTTGGCCATCACGACGGTGCACCAGGGTGGTGCCGTTGTAGATCTCGATGCCCGCAGCGGGACGCTCTTCCCGGGGCTGGGCGGGCTGCACGGGGCGTGGCCGCGGCTTCACCGGGCGCTCGATCGGTTGCCTCACCACTGGCCGTGTGACGACGACCGTCCGGGGGGGGGCGACGGGAGGACGCGTGCTCACGCGTGCCGGCACGCGGCCCAGCACGATCCGGGCGAGCTCGGCCGGGGGAATCTCGGGAGGCGTGACGGTGGTGTCTCCGGGCTCCCTCAGCGACAGGCTGAGGTTGCCCTGCTCCTTGAGGGCCGCGAGCAGCGCGACCTCCCGGGAGGGGACCGCCAGCGTGAGGAGATCACCGTACGCACTCTCACCCTCGGGGAGGGCGTCATTGCTGAAGCGGTTGCCGACGCTGAGCACCCGGACCCGCTGGGCCACCTTGGTCGACAGGTAGCCCCCGTCCGTCTGGATGGTGGCCGTCAGATCGACGTAGTCGTCCGGCTTGACCAGCGCGATGTCGTGGGCGCCATCCGGCACGAAGAGGAAGCCGCGCTCGGTCGAACGCAGCTTGGGGCCGACCCCCGTGACGGCCGAAGGAGCCCCGACGCGGAGCTGGTGCAGGATCTCGCCCTTCGTGACGGGGGCGAGCAGGACCTTTCCGACCAGCTTGTCCTGCTCGAGGATGGCCTTGTCGGGCACGAGCGCCCTGGGGACCTCGCGCGCCTCGAGCATGGTGGCCTCGAGCTGCTTCCGGGCCGGCAGGTCGGTCGTCGGGACGTACACCGTGACCTTCTGGGCCCCGGCCAGGATGCCGCTCGAGAGATCGGACAGGTAGGTCACGGCGAGCAGACCGGCGATCGCCGCGACCCCGAGCGCTGCGAACAGCATGCGCCGATCGACGTCGAGATCGGCCAGGATCGACTTGCGACGGGGCCGTCGAGCAGCGGCGCCACGAGGCTTCCTGGGAGATTCGGCGGGGCGGGTGTCATCCCCCGCCTTGGCGGACTTGCCTCCGTCCCGGAGCTTGTCGCGCAGGTTGGCCATGTTGACGTCGTCCTCCCGGAAGGGTTTCCCAGACCCAGGTCACGCCAGGATCTCGGGAATCCTGGAGCAGCCACCATCGTCGCGTTCGCGAGCCTTTCCGCACGGGCAGGAACGCGAACGGCACCCGATCGAGATCGGCCGACAGCACCTCGAGCGGAACATCCATCCGCCAGCCGCGCCGGGCCTCGCGGTCCCGGACGAAGACCAGGGCCTGCGAGAGGGGCATCGGGAGCCGGATGGCCTCCGGGGAGATCTTACCCGGCGGCCGATCGTCCGACACCTGCGCGGGATGGGGCGTGGCCGGTAGCGCGGACACCTCGACGGGGGGGAGGCCGAGTGCCGTGCTGGTGCCCAGGAGGGTTCCCAGCACGAACCGCCTCATCGGAGCCCGACGGCTCACGGCACGGGTTCCTCGAGGATCTGCCGGATCCACGGATTCAGCTCCATCAGGCCCTGGTTGCCTGCGCCTCGCACGGGCAGTTCACCCGGCATGTACGCCTCCGCCGCGAGGCCGGGTCCTTTCCAGAGACTGCCCCGCCGGCCCGTCAGCAGGCGGGAGCCCTCGTTGACCCCTCGACCGAGCCAGTCGAGCAGGGCCGGTCGCGACACGACGCGCTCCCCGAGCAGCACGAATCCGACACCGAAGCGCCCGTCGCCACTGCGGGCCGTGTACACGTGCCCGTGACGACCGAGGGGCGTCACCTTGCCGAGAGCCTGACGCCGCACGTCGGGCTCGAAACTCCATCCCGGAGCCTCGATCGTGACCGCTCGCCCTGCCCCCAGGGCCTTCGCCGCGGCAGGCTGAACCTTGCTGCCCGAGCGAGCCATCTGGACGAGCCCCTCGCCAG
This sequence comes from bacterium, assembly GCA_035285805.1. Taxonomy (GTDB): domain Bacteria; phylum Cyanobacteriota; class Sericytochromatia; order S15B-MN24; family UBA4093; genus JAYKJE01. The sequence continues at coordinate 211,604 of JAYKJE010000025.1, forward strand.
CGAGCTTGTCGCGCAACCCGCGTGCCGTGGCCAGCATCGCGGCCTCGCGAGCAGCGTAACGCGCGGCCGTGAGGGCTTGCTGGCGCTCGAGGACCCCCTGCCCGAGGAAGGCGACGGCCAGCAGGATGAACAGCAGGATCGGCAGGGCGATCGCCACCTCGACCATCGCCTGGCCGCGCTGCCTAGTGTTCCGAGACGATGTTGCCCCCGGCATGGGGACCTCCGAAGGATCCGTCCTCGCGCTGGCCCGAGCGGACCAGGCGCGGAGAGTACCAGTGGATGCGAAACGGGCCGGCCGCCAGCGGACTGAACCGGGCCGGCTCGGCCCGGGCCAGGGCCTCGGCATCGACGAACCCGGCAGACGACCAGCCGGGCAGCTCGAGCGGCGCGGGCCGGGCCGCCCCGAAAAAACCGGAGCCGAGCGGCTGGTAACGCGCCGTCGTCTCGACGAAGCTCTTGCCGGCGACCTTGCCGTTCCCGAGACCCTCATGCGGGTAATTGACCGCGCCGATGAAGCGCTGCTGGTCGGAGTTCTCGCGCAGGGCCCCGGGTCCGTCGAGAGCCCGGACGTTCTGCGCATCCAGGGCTCCGCCCCCGGATACATGGCTGTTGAGGCCCCGGATGTTCGCCGCATAGGCGAGGCGTGCGGCATCGGCGACGATGGCAGGGCCCTGCTGGTCGATCCAGGCGTTGTAGGCCACCAGCCCGGCCTGGAGGCGTTCGAGCCGGTCGATGTAGGCGTCCGCGCGCCGGAGATGGCGCGCGAAGGCCGTCTCGTCACCCATCTTCGCGAGGGCCTCGACGAACTCCATCCGCGCCCGCAGCGCCTGCTCCGTCATGGCCAGGTACGCCAGTTCCCGGGTGTGGTGCACGCCGACCTTGACCGAGACGGCCGCGAGGGCCGCCGCGTCGGCCGCATTCTGGACCTGGGTCTTGGCCCCGATGAGACGCCCGAGATCGACGAGGGCCACGACGGCAGTCGCCAGGACCGTGAGCCACAGGGCCAGGGCGACGAGCGCCTGGCCCTCCTCGTCCCGGACCCTGCAGTCGGGACTCACCTCCCCGACCTCGCCCGGACGCCGAAGAGGGCCGAATCCAGCTGATCGAGCGAGGTGCGCACGGGTTTGGCCGCGACAGCGAGGGGAAGCATCGCCGACTGGAGACCCAGCATGACGGCGGGCGTGAACGCCGGATCGGCCTTCATCTCGGCCCGCAGGGCCACCATGGCTTTCGAGCTGGTCCTGAGGGCCGTGGCCAGACGTCTGGCCTGACCGAGCGGGACGACGTCGAGCGTCTCGGCCTCCGAGGAGGCATAGACGGCGGACAGGGTGCGGCCCGGACGGAAGGGACGCCCGACGGGGTTCTCGGCCACGGCCTGCAAGGGTTGCAGGGAGAGCGCGTCGAGCAGGGCCGTGCTCTTCGCGGGGGCGCCGGGAATCACCCCGATGGCTTGCCGGACCTTGTCCATCGCGGGGCCGAGACGATCCGGAAGACGGCCCAGGACGGGGCCGAGTTCGGCCACGTACTGGACGGCCTCGGCCGCATCCGACTGGGCGGCCGACCGCCCCTGCTTGCCCGGGACGTGTTCGCGGTTGACGAGCACCCGGGCCCCGATCTGCCCGAGATCGGCCCGCAGGCTGCCTCCCGTCGCGGCCGACATGGCCTGGACCACGGAACTCCACCGGCCGTGAGGGTGGACGATCTGGACGGCCACCGACTCGTCCTGCGCGCCGGTCGTGACCGTGAGCTTGCCCCCCTGCCCCGTCGCGGCCTCATGCAGCCAGACCTGGCCGGACTCACGGGCGTAGGCCTCGAGGACGGCCTGGCCGCCCTTCACGAAGCTGGTACCCTCGCGACCGCCGACGGCTGCGGCCCGGGCCGAGAGAAAGGCCGCCCCGCTCGCGACGAGCTGGTGATGGAGGTAGATCCCGAGCTCGAGGCTGGCGAAGGTCATCAGGAGGAGGACCGGCAGGACGATCACCCACTCGACGAGAGCCTGTCCGCCCTGGCGGCGCCGCGCGCGGGACGGCTTCATCGGGCGAATACCAGGGCCGTGACGGCCCCCAGGGCGATCGCCACGCCATAGGGAAAAGGCGGGACGACGCTGGTGGTGGGCGGCTTCACCGCCGAGGGACCGTAGGTCATGGCAGCGATGCCCTGGGCCGTGATGCGGTCGACCAGGGTCTTGAGGCGTCCGTGCCAGAGCGCCCAGAGCAGCGCGACCACGCCGCCCCACCAGGCGGTATGCACCAGGGCCTGCCAGGTCAGGGAGACCCCCAGCCAGGCCCCGATCGCAGCCAGCAGCTTGACGTCCCCTGCCCCGAAGGCCTGTGCCCCGAAGACGAGCTGGCCGATCGCGTAGATGGCGAAGGACACGCCGAACCCGACGGCCGTGCCCCCGAGGGAATCGAGCAAACCCGCGAACGCGCCTCCCGCCGGTCGATCGAGCCACGCGGCGGCGGCGAACGAGACGAGCCAGCCGGCCACGCAGGCCGGCACGGTGAGCCAGTTGGGCAGCTTGCGCCACCGCCAGTCGGTGGTGAGCGCGACGGCCAGGATGGGCAAGAGGGCCCACCGCCAGGTCAGCCAGGCGGCCATGTCCGGACCTCCTTGCCAGGGCGAGGCCCCGGCGTCCGTACCATACCCGGGGCGGGGATGGCTGTCACGGACGGACCGGGGCCCGGCGGGGGGAATCGGGTGAACGTTACTTGACGTTCTTGGCGAGCGCGTCGATCTTGGTGGCCAGCTGGCTGACCATCCCGTTGATCTTCTCGCCGAGCAGCTTGTAGGTGCCCGCGCAGACGAGGGCCACGACGGCGACGATCAGGCCGTACTCGACCATCGACTGACCTTCTTCGTCGTTCCACAGCTGGGTGATGAGCGAGTTCATGGTGCCTCCTTCTTGACGCGGACCACTCCGGACAGGAGGGTTATCGCGCGCGGGCACCCCGAATCGGTTATTTACAGCTGAAATCGAGGTTAAGAAAAGAGTAAGGATCAGGGGGAGCGGGTGAGCGCACGGGCCTGAGAGGCCGAGGCCCCGGCGAAGGCCATGCCCACGAGCCGGATGGCGATCGCCAGGCCCACCACGAAGCTGGCGAGCAACAGGGCATACTCGGTCGCCGCCTGGGCGTCTTCCTGGAACCACAGGGCTCTCCAGGGGGTCATGCCAGCCGCCTCTCGAGATCGTCAGGTTCCGACGAAGACCACGGTGATCTGCGTGGCGACCGAGACCGGGAACCGGGAATCGTCCTCTCCCTCGAGCGTGATGACCACCACGCACGAACCGAGCTGTTGTGCCTTGGCCTGTGTCAGCAGTTCTCCCGTGATGACAGGCAGCACGAAGGTGCCCTTGCCGGGGGTCACGGTCGTGTTGGTCGTGTTCCCCGGCTGTCCCCCCACCGGCACGGTGGCGAGCGGCGAGGCTTCCACGCGCCCGGCCACGGAAAAGTTCCCGTCGGCCAGCCCGTTGATGGCCGCCCCCGCCCGCCGGTAGCTGACCTTGGCCACCTTGAAATTCGCCCCGATGGACCCGGGTTCGGACGTCAGGGTAGCCGTGGGCTGCGTGAAGGTGGCCGGATCCGTGCCCTTGAAGGTCACCGTCACCGTGGACGGCTCCATGGTCTGGACCCGGATCTGGGCCGGCGGATTGCTGTACGGCACGTTCGTGCACCCCGAGAGCACGGCCAGCATGACCGGAACCGCCAGGGCCCCCCACGCGCTACCCATCGCACCGAAGAACCGCATGATCAGTAGTTCCCGCTGCCGTGGAAGGCGCCGCGCATCATCCGCTGGAGCTCGTTCGGGTTCTCGGAATAGGAGAGCGCATCGTCGAGCGAGATCGCATCGTCCTGATAGAGGTTGAACAGGGCCATGTTCATGCTCTGCATGCCGTCCATCTGGCCGTTGTTGATGACGTGATACAGCCCCTCGAGATCATTCTTGAAGATGAGATCCTGGACCGTGGGGGTCGAGACGAGCACCTCGACCGCAGCCCGACGGCCGCGACCGTTCGCCTTCGGAACGAGTCGCTGCGACATCGCGCCGCGGAGGATGATCCCGAGCCGCTGCCGGATGCCTTCCTGCTCGTGAGGGGGAAAGGTGCTGATGACGCGGGAGACCGTCCCCACGCTGTCCGTCGTATGCATGGTGCTCATGACGAGGTGGCCCGTCTCGGCCGCCTTGACCGCCGCGAGGATCGTTTCCTGGTCGCGCATCTCCCCGATCAGGATGACGTCCGGATCCTGGCGCAGGGCGTACTTGATGGCATTGGGGTAGGTCAGGGTGTCCGCCCCCAGCTCGCGCTGGGTGATGACGGACTTCTTGTTGACGTACAGGAACTCGACGGGATCCTCGATCGTGAGGATGTGAACGTCCTTGGTCGTGTTGATGAACTCGATCATGGACGAGAGCGTGGTGGACTTGCCCGAGCCCGTCGGTCCCGTGACCAGGACCAGCCCCTGACGCTCGAGGGCGAGTTTCTTGAGGACGGGCGGCAGGTCCATCTGGTCGATGAGGGGCGGCTTCAGCGGGATCACGCGGAAGGCCGCGCCGATGTTGCCCTGCTCGAAGTAGACGTTCACGCGGAAGCGCGCGAGACCATCGATGGTCAGCGAGATGTCGATCTCGCGGTTCTGCTCGAAGTTCTGCCGCTGCTCGGAGTTCATCAAGGAATACAGTGCTTGCCGCGTATCGGCCGGAGTCAGGACCTTGTACTCGGTCGGGACGATACGACCGTCGATGCGGAGCACGGGGGGCGAATTGACCTTGATGTGGATGTCCGAGGCCTGCTTCTGGTAGGCCGTTCGCAGGAAGTCGATGATGTTCATGCGGGACTTTACGCTCCGGTCGAGGGCGGGTTCACGGCGCTGGCAGGGATCTGGGCGAGCGGCCAGCCGACGCACTTGCTCAGGACGCGCTGGATGTCGAACAGGTTCCGGATGGCCTCGGGATGCGTCGACTCGGTGGACCAGGTCTCGACGGGGGCCCCCTTGTCATCGGCGAAGGTCACGTGCATGGTCAGGTTGCCCGGCACGAACTTGCCAGCCTGCACGGTCTTGATGTCCTCGAGAGCCGGTGGGTCGTAGCGAACCTGAACCTCGGTCACCGTGTGGATCTTGCGCTTCTTGAAAGTGTGGCTCTTGGGGAACAGGTTGATCCCGATGAAGTACTGACCCGTGACCAGCACGACCTCGCAGGTGTAGAAGCTGCTGCTGGCATCCCCGGGCTTGGGCGCGGTCGCGTCGAACTGGTGGTAGCACGCCAGGACCTTGTCACCGGGATGTACCAGGTCCATCACCGTCTGGATCAGGACCTGCCCGATACCTGGTATCCCCTGGGCCTTCTTCATCAGCTCGGCCAGACGGGGATGCTGGAAGGCGGAAGGTTGAGGGGGAGCAGCAGAGGGAGCTTCGGGAACCACGGGCGGCCTCCTGGCAGATCCACGGGGATGCTGCCGGCCATGTACCCGCGGGGCCGAGGCCTTAACGGATCGCGGCGACCGGTGCCCCGACGGGCTCGAGGACCTCGCGGCCGCGCAGGTAGGGCCTCAGCGCCTCCGGGATGCGAACGCTCCCGTCGGCCTGCTGGTGGTTCTCGAGGATCGCGGCCAGGGTCCGGCCCACGGCCACCCCGGAGCCGTTGAGCGTGTGCGGGTTCAGCAGCTGCTTGCCGCGACGGAAGCGCAGGCCCCCGCGACGCGCCTGGAAATCCGTGCAGTTGGAACAGCTCGAGATCTCGCGGTACCTGTCCTGGGCCGGCATCCAGACCTCGAGATCGTAGGTCTTGGACGAGTTGAACCCCATGTCGGCCGAGCACAGCAGGACCTTGCGGTACGGCAGTTCCAGCAGCTGGAGGATCCGCTCCGCGTGACCCGTCATGGCCTCGAGCGTGTCGAAGGACTGCTCGGGCGGCACGATGTGCACGAGCTCGACCTTGTCGAACTGGTGCACACGGATGAGGCCCTTGGTGTCCCGACCCGCGGCGCCGGCCTCGGAGCGGAAGCAGGGGGTCCCGGCCGTGAGGTGCATGGGCAGTTCGGCCTCGTCGAGGATCTCGCCGCGCACCATGTTGGTGAGGGGCACCTCGGCCGTCGGGATCAGGTAATAACGGGTGCCTTCCAGCTTGAAGAGCTGGTCCGCGAACTTCGGCAGGTTGCCGTTGCTGTAGAGGGTTTCCTCGTTGGCGACGTACGGCGGACGGATCTCGGTGTAGCCATGCTCACCCGTATGAAGGTCGAGCATGAAATTGATGATCGCCCGCTCCAGGGAGGCCCCGAGCCCCTTCGAGAGCACGAACCGCGTGCCAGCGAGCTTGACGGCCCGCTCGAAGTCGAGGATGCCCAGCTTCTCGCCGACTTCCCAGTGGGGCAGGGCCGAGAACTCGAAGCTGCGGGGCTCGCCCCAGCGCGCGACCTCGACGTTGTCGTCCTCGCTCTTCCCGTCCGGGACGCTGTCGTCCACGAGGTTCGGGAACTGGGCCATGCGGGCGTCCCGCTCCTGCTCGACCTCGGCCTGCCGGGTCTCGAGTTCGCGGATCCGGTCGCCCAGAGTCCGGGTGGAGGCGATCGCCTCGGAGGCATCCTGACCGGCCTTCTTCGCCCGGGCGATCGCCTCGGAGGCCGCATTGCGCTCGGCGCGCAGCCCATCGAGCTCGGCCTGCGTCTCGCGGTAGGTCGTGTCGAGCGCGATCACGGTGTCCACATCGAGGTCGGAACCTCGCCGGGCGAGGCTCCGGCGGATGCGATCGGGATCCTGACGAAAGAGCTTGATGTCGAGCACGCGCGGCCTCCGGAACGGGTAAAATGTGCCCCATCATACCAGCCCACCGCCGGGCCGGCCAACGGCCGCGCCACGGCCCGTCCTCCAGGAGGCTCCATGCGTTCCGTGCTTTCCGTCCAGGCCCTCGTCGCTCTGGCGCTCGTGACGGGTTGTCATCACCACGCCCGCCACGAGCAGGCCCCGGATGCGGCCTGCGAGGCGCATGCCGACCACGCCAGGCCCGCCGCAGAGGCCTCCGGGTCGGCCGCGTCCGGCATGCGGACCTCGAAAATCGCGCTGTCGATCGCGATCCCGAAAGAGGGGGAGGTCGTGGCCGGTCCCGACCTGGCCGTGTCGTTCGCCCTGCAGGGCTACGCCGTCGCACAGAAAGGGCCCCACGTCCATCTGATCCTCGACAACGAACCCTACAAGCCGGTGTACGACGTGAGTCAGCCCTTCGTGCTGAAGGGTCTGAAACCCGGGAACCACACGCTCAGGGCCTTCCCCTCGACGGCCTGGCACGAGAGCCAGAAGGTGGCCGGCGCCTTCACGCAGGTGAACTTCGCCGTGGGGCAGGCGGACGGTGGCGTGAAGCTCGACCCTTCGGCCCCGACCCTGACCTACAGCCGGCCCAAGGGCGAGTATGCCGGAACCGACGCGCAGCGGATCCTGCTCGACTTCTACGTCACGAACGCGACGCTCTCGGAAACCGGCTACCGGGTCCGCAGGACGGTGGATGGCCAGAGCGCGCTGCTCACGCGCTGGGAGCCGACCTATCTCGAGGGGCTGGCTTCGGGCTCCCACACCATCAAGCTGGAGCTGCTGGACGCCCAGGGACGCGCTGTGCCCGGCCCCTACAACGTGACGGAGCGGACGATCACGGTGCGCTGAGCGGAACGCGACCGTCGTCTGCGGCCCCCTGAAGCGAATGGGCCGACCTCCTTGCAGGAGGCCGGCCCATTCGACACGCCTGGCAGGGCGATCAGTAGACCCCGAGGGCCTTCGGCTGGTGAATGGTGATCTGCTGGTGGGCGATCGAGATGACGCCCTCGTCCTGCAGACGGTTCAGGGCGCGCGTCACGGTCTCGCGGGAGGAGCCGACCATGTTGGCGAGATCCTGGTGAGTCATCTTGAGATTGATGAGGACCTTGTTACCGGCGAGCTGACGCCCCTCGCTACGCGAGAGCTGGCTCAGGGTACTGGCGACGCGCTCGTGGACGTCCTTGAAGGCGAGATCCTCGACCTGCTGGTTGACCTGACGGATGCGGCGGGTGAGGTCGCGGATGATCTGCAGCGCGATGCTGGGCTGTTCGGTCAGCAGGCGCTCGAAGTCGCGCTTCGAGACGGTGAACACGACGGCGCCGTCATCGATGACCTCGGCCGTGGCCGAGCGGGGCATGTTGTCGAAGATGGCCATCTCGCCGAAGAAGTCGCCGGGCTGCAGGATGCAGAGGGTCTTCTCGCGACCGTCCTCGGTGATCTTGGAGATCTTGATGCGCCCCTGCTTGAGGATGTAGAGCGTGTCGCCCTGGTCGCCCTCGTGGAAGATGATGCTCTTCTTCGAGTAGACCTTCTCTCCCGTGATGCTCGCGATGCGTGCGAGTCCGTCGGTGCTGACACCGCGGAAGATGGAGACGCGCTGGAGAAACGCGAGGGCGGGGGTGGCAGTGGCTTGAAAATCCTGGCTCGCCAAGAGGGCCTCCTTCACAAGGTCAACATGTCTCTAGCGCGTATCTGGTGCCCATCCGATAGTATCAGGTGCTGCAAGCTACCTACAAGCCGTCAACGTGGCATTGTTATCGCAGCGACACAGAACCTTACGCAAGGTGTTACCAGCGCTTGAACCAGACACAACATAACGAACGCGTTATGGTGCGCTCGGTGCGCTCCGTCACAATCTGAACTTAACCTTTGTGAGCGGGTGTCGGAAGGGTCTCGGTGAGGTGAAATCGGTCCAGGGGCCGGTCGGATCGGAGGCCCAGGAAATGGCGCACCGCCTCGCGGATGCGAGCTGCAGCACGACCATCGCCGTAGGGATTCACGGAACGCGCCATCCGCTCGTAAGCGGCCGCATCGTCGAGCAACTCACGGGCATGCCGGACGATGTCCTCGCGCTTCACGCCCACCAGCCGGACCGTGCCGGCCACGACGGCCTCCGGTCGCTCGGTCGTGGTGCGCATGACGAGAACCGGCTTGCCGAGGCTGGGTGCTTCCTCCTGGACGCCGCCCGAGTCCGTCAGGATGAGCGTCGCCTCCTGCATGGCCTGGACGAACGGCTCGTAATCGAGGGGAGCGATGATCTGGACGCGGGGATGGTCCCCGAGCACGCGCCGGGCGACGTCCTGGACCAGCGGATTGAGGTGGGCCGGGAAGACGACCTCGAGGTCCGGGTAGGCCTCCACGAGGTCCCGCACGGCGTGGCAGATGTCCTCCATGGGCTGGCCCCAGTTCTCCCGGCGGTGAGCCGTGACCAGGAGGCGACGCCGACCGTCGGAAGCGGGTTCCGCATGGCGCGCGGCCGTGGCGAGCAGGGCATCGATGACGGTGTTGCCCGTGAGGTAGATGCCAGCGGGGTCGACGGCCTCGGCCAGCAAATTGGCTTCCGACCGGGGCGTGGGCGCGAAATGCAGCGCAGCCAGCCGCGAGGTGACCCGGCGGTTCATCTCCTCGGGAAAGGGGTTGTCGAGGGTCTCGGTGCGGAGACCTGCCTCGACGTGACCGACGGGGACGCGGCCATAGAAGGCGGCCAGGCTCGCGGCCATGGTGGTGGTCGTGTCGCCGTGGACGAGCACGAGCGAGGGCTTCATGACCTCGAACACGGGACCGAGCCCCTGGAGGACCCGGCTGGTGATGTCGGCGAGCGTTTGACCGGGACGCATGAGGTCGAGGTCGGCATCGGGAACGATCCCGAACAGGTCGAGGACCTGATCGAGCATCTGGCGATGCTGGGCCGTGACACAGACCTTCAGGTCGAAATCGGGGTCTTCCCGGAGGGCCAGAACGACAGGGGCCATCTTGATGGCCTCGGGGCGCGTACCGAACACGCAGACCACGACGGGTTTCATGAGCGACGTTCCTCCCGGACCTGGAGGAACCAGGTCTTCCATACACCGTAGGCCAGGCATAGGGCCCCGAGGACGAAGACGGGAATCTGCCCGTCGACGCGCGCGAGACCGAGGGCGAAGCCACCGAGCAGCAGACACAGCCCGTAGATGACCATGACGGCCCGACGCTGATCGAGACCCGCATCGAGGAGCCGGTGATGGAGATGGCCGCGGTCAGGACTGAAGATGGGTTTGCGGTTCCACAGGCGACGCAGGATCGCGAAGGAGGTGTCCAGGATGGGCACTCCGAGGATCAGCAAGGGAAGCGCGAAGGCGACTGCGGCGACCAGCTTGAGCAGGCCGACGATGGACGCAGAGGCCAGCGTGATGCCCAGGAACAGGGCGCCCCCATCTCCCATGAAGATCTTGGCCGGGTTGAAGTTGTAGCGGAGGAACCCGATGGTCGCGCCGGCGAGGGCGACGGCGACGATCCCCACGAGCGGCTGGTTGGTCTGCATGGCGATCGTCGCGATCGTGAGCGCGGCGATGAGCGAGACGCCCCCCGCGAGGCCGTCGAGGCCGTCGATGAGGTTGATGGTGTTGGTGATGCCCACCATGTAGAAGACCGTGACGACCGGGGGAATCCAGAACGGCAGGAAGAGGAGGCCCCCGCTCACGGGATTGGACATGAAGGTGATGCGAACGCCGAGCGCGTAGGCGACCGAAGCCGCGACGATCTGGAGGAGCAGCTTGACCTTGGCGTCGAGGGGCTTCAGGTCATCGATGAAACCCACCAGGAACATGAGGGCCCCGCCGGCCAGGACACCCGCGATCGGCCCGTCCAGGTTGAAGAGTTCGCCCGGGACGAGCCACTCGACGAGAGCAAGACCCAGGAAAAAACCCGCGACGATCGCCAGACCGCCGAGGCGAGGAATGGGGAGCGTGTGGACCTTGCGCGCATCCGGCGTGTCGACCTTGCCGACCCGGTAGGCCAGCCGGACGACCCAGGGAATGAGCAGGTCCGTGGCGAGCCACGGAGCCATCAGGGCCAGGGCGAGGGTCAAACCCCAGGTTTCGAGCACGGATCAGGACACTCCGACGAGGGAATCGGCATACAGGGGGAAGGCCTTGCACAGGTCGGCCACGGTGGCTCGGACGGCGGCGAGTTCCGCTGCGTCTCCACCGGCCGTCAGGGCGCGATGGATGGCGCGGGCGATGGTCCGCATCTCGGGCTCGCCCATGCCGCGGGTGGTGACGGCCGGCGTACCGATGCGGATGCCGCTGGTGACGAAGGGGCTCTCGGGGTCGAACGGGATGGTGTTCTTGTTGACGGTGATGCCCACGTCGTCGAGGGTCTGGCTGGCAACCTTGCCCGTGAGGCCGACGGAACGGACGTCGACGCTGAAAAGGTGGGTATCGGTGCCCCCCGAGACGATGCGGGCACCGGCGGCTGCCAGTTCGGCCGCCATGGCGCGGGCGTTGGCCACGACCTGCTGCTGATACTGGCTGAAATCGGGCTGGAGCGCCTCGTGGAACGAGACGGCCTTGGCCGCGATGATGTGCATGAGGGGCCCGCCCTGCAAGCCCGGGAAGACGGCCTTGTCGATGGCCTTCGCCCACTCTGCCGAGGTGAGGATCATGCCGCCACGCGGACCGCGCAGCGTCTTGTGCGTGGTGGTCGTGACGAAGTGGGCATGCGGGACGGGCGAGGGATGGGCGCCGGCCGCGACCAGCCCGGCGATGTGGGCCATGTCGACGAGGAGCAGGGCGCCGACCTCGTCCGCGATCGCCCGGAAGCGCGCGAAGTCGAGGGTACGGGCGTAGGCCGAGGCGCCTGCGATGATCAGCTTCGGGCGGTGCTCGCGGGCGAGCGCCTCGACCCGATCGTAGTCGAGGGTCTCGGTCTCGGGCTCGACGCCGTAGGAGACGATCCGGTACAGGAGGCCGGAGGCGTTGACGGGACTGCCGTGCGTGAGGTGGCCGCCGTGCGAGAGGTCCATGCCAAGGATGGTATCGCCGGGTTTCAGGGCGGCGAGGAAGACGGCCATGTTCGCGTTGGCGCCGCTGTGGGGCTGGACGTTGGCGTGCTCGGACCCGAAGAGGCGGCAGGCGCGCTCGATGGCGAGCGTCTCCATGCCGTCGACGTGAACGCACCCCCCGTAGTACCGCCTGCCGGGGTAGCCCTCGGCGTACTTGTTGGTGGGGACGGTGCCCATGGCCTCGAGGACGGCGCGACTGGTGAAGTTCTCGGAAGCGATGAGTTCGAGATGGTCACGCTGACGGGTGAGTTCGGCGTCGAGGAGGGCGGCGATCTCGGGGTCGGTGGCTCGCAGGTGGGGGAAGTCGTTCAAGCGGGCTCTCCGGCAGGGGTGGGGGGATCGATGAGGAGGAGGCGATCGGCATGGCGGCCGGACTCGAAGGCGCTACCGAGGAAGGCGTCCAGGATGGCGAGGGCCATGTCCTCCCCGACGAGTCGGGCACCGAGGCACAGGACGTTGGCATCGTTGTGAGCCCGCGACAGGCGCGCCGAGACGGGCTCCGAGACGAGGGCCGCGCGGATGCCGGAGTATCGGTTGGCTGCGATGGACATGCCGATGCCGGAGCCACAGACGAGGATGCCCCGCTCGACGCGCGCGTCAGCCAGCATGCGGGCGACTTCCCCGGCGAAGACGGGATAGTCGCACCGGTCGGGACCGTCACAGCCGACGTCGACGACCTCGTGCCCGGCTGCACGCGCGCGTGTCGCGAGGACCTGCTTGAGACCGTATCCGGCGTGATCGCTTCCGAAGGCGAGGCGCATGAAGACTCCGAATCGTGACGTCCCCGATTATACCCCGGAGCGGAAGGTCAGGCGGAGGTCAGGTGGGCGAGGGAATCTCGAGTTCCGGCTGCCCCGGCAGGTCCAGCGTGAACGCGCCCAGGGCACCGGTCCGAAGATCGGCGAGCCATGTGCGCGCGGCGCGGCCGAGGTCGGGGCGATCGCCGGGGAGCAGCATGCCACGCTTGCGCGCGAAGGTCTCGAGCGAGGCGGGGTGGCCCCAGGGGGCGAGGAGGTCGGGAGACGTGAGCTCGAGCAGGGGAAAGGACCAGCGGGCGACCTCGAGGGCGTCATAGGACTCGGTGGAGACGCTGCCGACCATGGCGATGCGAAGGGCGACGCGGGGGTCGTCGAGCTTCGGGGGGATGATGCCGGGGGTATCGAGGAGCTCGAGGTCCTTCGAGATGCGGATCCAGTGGGTGCCGCGGGTGACTCCGGGGCGATCGCCCGTGCGAGCCTTGCCGGTGCGAACGACGCGGTTGATGAGCGAACTCTTGCCGACGTTGGGCATGCCGACGACCATCAGGCGGACGGCGCGGGGGAGGCGCCCGCGGGAGGCCATGCGCTCCTGCACGCGATTGCCCTGGGCGGCGATCGCCTGGTTGAGGGCCGAGAAACCGTGACCGGTGCGGGAATCGACGGCGACGACAGGGACTCCTTCGTCGCGGTAGCGGGCGATCCAGGCCTCGGTGAGGGCGGGGTCGGCCATGTCGCGCTTGTTGAGGACGAGGGCCCGGGGGCGATCGCCGATGAGCTCGCGGGTCCGGAGGAACCGCGAGCTGTGCGGAAGGCGGGCGTCGACGAGTTCGATGACCATGTCGACGAGCTTGACCTGCTCTTGCAGGATCTTGGTCGCCTTGGCGATATGGCCCGGGAACCACTGGACCCGTGGCATGCCGTGAAATGGGGTGGGTTCTTCGGGTTCGGTCTCGCGAGGACGCTTGCCACGGGGTTCAGCCAAGCACACACCTCCAGGGAAAGTCAGTCCCGAGGGGCTGACAAGGAAAAGCCAGGGCGTCAGCCCCGCAGGGACCGACAAGGAAGCGGCGTCAGGCCCGCAGGGGCTGACAAGCGAGGCAGCCCCTGCGGAGCTGCCGAGCCCCCAAAAAGGAACCAGGGGTCAGGACGCTGCGTCCCGAAAGGGACGCCAGTCCTGACCCCGGCAACGAAACCGACGGAGCGTGCGAACGGCCTGGCGGAGGGGATTTCGGAGCGCGCCCGCAGCAGCCGGGGCGAAGCGTACCTGGAGGTACGTGAGCACTGGCTGCGAGGACGTAAGCCCGAAATCACCCCGCCCAGGCCGTTCGAAAACCTTACCGGCGGGCTTTTTCTTTGATGCGGGCAGCCTTGCCCTGGAGACCGCGCAGGTAGTAGAGCTTGGCCCGGCGGACGTCACCGCGGCGCAGGACCTCGAACTTCTCGATGCGCGGCGAGTTGACGAGGAAGGTGCGCTCGACGCCGACGCCCTGGAACACGCGACGCACGCAGATGGTGGCATTGATGCCGCTGCCGCTGCGCTTGATCACGACGCCTTCGTAGGCCTGGACGCGCTCCTTGCCACCTTCGACGATCTTGGCGAAAACCTTGACGGTGTCGCCGGGGTTCATCTCGGGGAGACCTTCCTTGATGAAGGGCTTCTCGATGGATTCGATGACGGCGCGGGCATTGAGACGGGTGGACATGATTGACGGAACTCCTCGAAGGGGCGGGGGCTCATGGCCACCCGGGGCCACGAAACCCAGGCAGGGCCGAAACGGCCCCGGACATTCGAAAACTCAGATTAACACATGGGAAATGAGCTGACAACCCGATCCATCAGGAGGCCGGATCCCCCAGGGAGGCCAGCACGGGGGTGTCTTCGTCCTGATCGCGGGTCTGGACCATGAAGGTGGCACAGCGCTCGGCGTGGAGCTCGCGCTCCACGGCCCAGCCCGTCAGGGTGCGACGCTGGACGCTCAGGGTGAGCGTGGCGGAGACGCAGATGTAATGGAACATCCACTCGCCTTCGGTATCCAGGTGCGTGACGCCGACGCGGGTGTTGAACGGGACCTCGATCTGACCGACGATGCGGCGATCGCCGGCAAGGCCCTCGAAGTTCCAGCCATCGAGATCGTGATCTCCCCGCTCACCGATGCGCGACCAGAGGCCGCGGGTCTCGAGAACGCGATCCTCGAGGGTGAGGCGGAAGACGCAGAGGGGAGGAGACCAGGGACCGAGTGGCACGCCCGACTCCACCCAGGCCTGAAAGCGCACGCCGGGCGCGTCCGGAAAGGCGGGCACGAGGGCCCAGTGACTGGCGCTGGGCGGTTCGGCACCCCAGCGGTGAACCTGGATGGCAGCCGCGTCCGTGAGCTCGACACGACGCTTGTCGAGGAGGATCTCCCCCGAGACGCGCATGTCGGGGTTGGGCGCGATGAGGCAGGACCCCTTCCCCCCGGGGCGGTACATCGAGCGGAGGGGAAGATACCGGAAGGAGCCTTCGCCAGGCTGCCAGGTGAGATTCCAGCCCATGCGATGTTCGCGACTCTCGACCCTTCCACGCCAGGCCCGGGACGAGAACGCCCCGCGCTCGACCTGAAAATTGACCGGGTCCTGGTCGATCCGGATCTGGTCACCGGGAAACGACGAGGCGATCGCAAGGCGGCGCGAGGCATGAAGACCATCGTGCCCGACGGCCCACAACCCCCCGTACGCCTCACCGTCCACGGGGGCCACGAGCGTCTGACCGATGAGCATGACCGCCTGCTGCGCGGGATCGCTCAGGAGGAGGATGTAGCTCTCCTGAAAGCCGGGATCCCCCGTCCAGAGCGGCACATTGTCGCGTTCGGAAGGCGTCACGAAAAGGAGTCCCGGGCTCAGGCACCCAGCCGGTAGCCGAAGCCCCGGACCGTCTGGATGAACTTCGGACTGGACGGATCTTCCTCGATCTTTTCGCGGAGCCAGCGGATGTGCACGTCGACCGTCTTGGTATCCCCGTAGAAGTCGAGACCCCAGACCTGCTCGAGGAGTTCTTCCCGCGAGAAGACCCGACCGGGTGCCCCCATCAGCATGGCCAGGATCTTGAACTCCTTGGGTGAGAGTTCGACCGGACGGTCCGAGACGGCCACGCGGTGCTCGGAGAGGTTGAGCATCAGGGTCCCGAACTGGAAGACCTTGGATTTGTTCTCAGGTTCGACGACCTTGGACCGACGCAGCAGCGCCTTGATACGTGCGACGAGCTCCCGCAGGCTGAACGGCTTGATGAGATAGTCATCGGCCCCGACCTCGAGACCGATGACACGATCGATCTCCTCGCCCTTGGCCGTGAGCATGATGATGGGAATGTCGTTCTGCTCCCGGCGCAGCAAGCGGCAGACCTCCAGGCCACTGAGCTTGGGCAGCATCAGGTCGAGCACGATGAGGTTCGGCTTGGCCAGCTGAACTTGCTGGAGGGCTTCCTGACCGTCGTGAGCTTTCACGACGTCATATCCTTCCTGGTTGAGCGCAAACTCGATCGATTCGACGATCATCTCTTCGTCGTCCACGAGCAGAATTTTTTCGGCCATGTTCGGGCGATCCCTCGATGCTGGGCGTGAGGTGGGGTGAAGCTACCCCTACTTACCCCAGCTCATCGAGTTTCTTAACCTGAAAATCGCAAATTTCCCGGATCGTTCCCGGAGGGTGCCCTCAGAACGTCCGGCGCCAGGCCCCGAGCAGGGAGAGATTCCGCTCGTCGCCGGACGTCAGCAGCAGGCGATTGTCGATCCCGAGCTGAAGCGCGAGGCTCTCGGACAGCTTCATCCGCAGGCCGAGCTGGTACACGTTGCGATCACGACGGAAGGAGTAGCTGCCGCCGATCGAGAACGCGCCGAACGACCGGGTTTCGGTCCGGATGGTCGGCGCCAGAGCCTGACTCCAGTCGGTGGTGGACGAGAGCGCCAGCGCCTCGGGCGAGACGAGGTCCAGTTCGAGGGTCTCGAGGGGCAGGACGCTGGCCACGCGGGCCGCGACCGGACTCAGCACGCGGCGGGTGGCCGTCGAGAGGATCCCGGACACTTCCTGCGTGACGACCCCCAGGCCGCCGACGTCACCACGGATGATGCCGGAAAGGAGCGTTTCCTTGCCGATCACGCGCTCGATACGCTCCTGGGTGAGCTGGGGCTCGTTCCGGCACTCGAATCGGCGCTTCATGTCGGTGAGCGAGCCCGTGATCGTGACGATCACGTCCAGAAGCCCCCCCTGCGGATGGGCCGTCGCATCCGAGAAATCGAGGGCGTCGTAAGACATGACCTGGCCCCGGGCGACGAGATCGAGGCGAGTGGGAGGGATGCGCGAGGCCCCGACCCGCGCACCTGCCGGATCCGCGATCAGCGCGGCTGCCTGGGGCAGGAACTCGATGGTGCCACCGGGCTGGATGTCGAAGGTGTAGAGCACGGGTGTGAAGGTGCCGCTCCGCGTGACGATCACGCCCTTCACCTCCGGCTCTGCGAGGCGCCCCCCGATCCCCAGGGCTCCGTCGACGATGACATCCATCAGGCGCGCATCCGCGAGCCCGGCGAGGGGAATCTTGGGGCCGAGGACCTGGACCCCCTGCAGGAGTCGGACGGTCAGGTCACGGAAATCGAGCGGGAAGGCCTTGCTTCCGGCGGCCTGTGCCACCTCGCCCGAGCTGCGAGGCAGGGCATCGAGATCGAGCACCGTCTGGGACACCGCGACCAGGCCACCGAGTCGGGGATTGGACAGGGTCCCGCCCAGCTGGAGATTGGCATCGACCTGCCCCCGGAAGAGCCCGCTGACCAGGCCGACGCGTGCTTCCCGGACGACCCCCTGGAGATTGAGTTCCGTGGGCACGAAGCGCACGAGGCGGATCCGCCCTGCCAGGTTGACACTGCCGTTTCCGATGGCGGCGGTGGCCCGTTCGAGCTTGATGGCACCCTCGCTCAGCGAGACGAGGGCCTTCACATCCGTGAAGTCTTGCTCCAGGTTGCGATCGCGGAAGGCGACGCCCCGGAGCTCGGCAGAACCCGTGAGGACCGGCGCCTCGGGGGTGCCGCCCAGGTGGGCCTTCAGCTCGCCGTCGCCGCCCTTCCACAGGATTTCACCACGGGTCAGCGGGGTGATGACCCCCAGACTGTCCCCCTGCAACTCGACGAACAGATCATAGGGTCGCGCGGATGCCCGGGCGATGAGTGGTAAGCTCCCGTGGACCCGTGCCGCCTTCCCCTCTTTGACGATCCGGTTTCGCCGCTTGTCGGTCAGAAAGAGGGTCCCTTCGCGAAAGACCCCCTTCATCTCGGCCTGATCGAAGGAAAATCCGCCCTCGGCCCGGGCATCCCGGGCCGGACCGATGGCACCGTTCAGGACCTCGGCTCCTATCTGGAGATACGGATCCGACCAGGGACCCCGCGCCACCAGCGTGAAGCTCCCCTTGCCGGCAAGGGCCAGATCCTGACCGGCCAGGTACGGATTCACGAGATCGAGATCGAGGTTCTGGGCGAAGCCCTCGACGACGCCCTCCCCCCCGATCACGCCCCGGACGGACAGCTCCGCTCCCCCCTCGCCACCCTCGCGGTAGGTCAGCCGCGAGAGCACGATACGCGTGGGTTCCACCTGGGCCTCGAGATCCAGCGACTGGATCTGCTGCGCGAGCCACCGCCCGTCGCGAAGCGAGAGATCGGTCCGGATCACGGGGGCCTGCAACGGACCGCGGATCTCGACATCGAGACCGGCACGCCCTTCCAGAGAGGCCCAGGGAGCCCGCCCCTGCCACGCCACGCGCCGCCCCTGGAGCGGGGTCAGATGCACCTGCTGCCAGTGCTGCAGGAGACGGGCGAGCGGCATGACCCCGTCGATCTCCCGGGGAGGAGGGGGAGTCAGCCGCACCCAGTCCGGAACGGGACCACCGCCCGGTGACACGATCGCGCTGTCCGTCGCCAGGAGGATCCGGTCCAGATACACCTGGCGGATCAGGCTGGAAACCGATGCATCCGGGACCGCAACCCGGAGGTCGATCCCGGCGCGAGGCCCCTGCCAGCAGACCTCACCTCCGACGCTGCCGGATACGTCGGCCCCGGCCGAAACCGCAACGTCGCGGAGCGATACCGAATCGGGACGGACGACGCAGACCCCTTCCACGCGCTCGAGGCGGCCCCAGCGACCGGCCTCCAGACGCTGGCCTCGAACCGTCCCGACCACCTCCCAGCTCGCCCCCTCCAGGTCGACGCGGCCTTCCCCGTCCACCCAGCCGATGAGCGGCCCCAGCGACCGGCGCACCTGGCGCTGGACGAGGGGCATCCGGGCGAGATCGACACGCGTGGCCACCCAGCGAGCCTGACCGTGCGCCCGCGAACCGAGGCCCATCCGGAAGGAACCTTGCACGTCCCCACCGCCGACGCGCCCCGTCACCCCGGCCACGCGCACGCCCGCCGGATCGATGACGAAGCGCCCCTGGACGGCCTCCAGGTCGACCCCGGCTATCGCCGCGTGCGGGACCCGGGCTCGCCCCGTGACGTGAAAATCCCCCCGTACCCGGGGATCCACCGACACCTGGACGGGGCCGTCCACGCGCCCGACCAGACCGATGGGCCGGGGCGTGAAGGCCTCGGCCCAGTCGAGCGACCAGTGCGAGGCCATCCCGTCGAGAGTCAGAGGTCCCGCATAGCGACCGCCACCGGTGACACGCAGGGTCCCACCCGCGTCCCGGGCGATCGCTTCCCGGAGCTGCCAGCCATCCCGTCCGAAGCGCGTGGTGGCGCGCACTTCTTCGATCCGGCGTCCCTGGAGTTCGAGCGCTCCCGAACGGGCCACGACCTCCACGCGCGGCGCCATCGCATCCCCGCCGAGTTGAACCTCTCCCTCGACCCGCCCATCCAGCCGGATGGGCAACCGGACGTACGGCGCGAGGGCGCGCACGACGGATGCGCCGCGCACCTGGACCCGGCCCGTGAGCGGAAATGTCTGCACCAGGCCGACCGTGATCTGCCCCTGGACGGCTGCGTCCGCGACTCGGGCCTCCTGCACATCGACGCGGACGGCCCGGCGATCGACGACGACGCGGGTCCGCAGGCCCTCGACGTCTTCCCGGACGACTCGACCGCGAGCCACCTGCCCCTCGGCCACGATCAGCAGTCGATCGGCGGGCCCCGATACGCGGGCCTGCACGCGACCTTCTCCCTGGAGATCGAGCGTGGCGAGCGAGGGTGCGAAGGGTACCAGGGAGGGCAGTTTCACCCCGGAGGCTTCCCCCCGGAAGTCCAGGGTAGGCATCCCGCGATCCCACCCCCCGACGCGCCCGTGTGCTTCCACGAGGTTCCCGCAGACGCGGGCCTCCGCCTTCTCGACCGTGACCTGGCGAGCATCGAAGCGGATGCGTCCACGAATGGCCTCGATGCGAGGCGTGATCGCCCGGATCCACACCTGCCCCGCCTGCACGTCCGCGAGGCCATCGAGCCGCCAGTCGCTCGCATCGGGACGGTTCCACGACACCCGCACGTCCGTCCGGGCCAGGCCCGACTCGATCCGGAACTCCCGGGAGGGAGCGAAGTAATCCACCCAGGGGCGGATGGCAAGGCCCTCGCCATGCGTGTCGATCCGGGTGGGATGACCGGCCCAGTCGGCCTCTCCATCGCCCCACACCCGGGCACCGGCGAGTCTGCCGTTCCAGCGGAACCGCGAGGAGGTCCCGCCGACACGGACGTGTGCCTGGACATGATCCAGGGCCTGTCGAGTCCGGGCGAAGGGGGCCTTGCCAGCGTCGGTCCAGACCACGGTCGCATCCCGGACCGTGACCCGGATGTCTGGCAGCACGGGGGGCTGAACCGGGCCACTGGGCGGAGGCGGGGGCAGCTTCGGCTGGAAGGTCAGGTCACCACGCGCATCGCGCCCGACGACGATCCGGGGGCGCTCCAGTCGGACGCGGATGGGATCTGCCCCGGGCTTGCCCAGGGACCACCAGGGCACGTCGGCAACCACCCGGGATACGACCAGGGCGCGAGTCGCACCCGGACGCAGGGAGGACCCGATCTCCACGTCGCGGAGGAGAAACGCCCCCCAGCCGATCGGCCGCACCGAACGGATGTGAACGGGAAGACCGATCGCCTCGGAGACCTGCCGCTCGACGAATTGAGCGAAACCGCCCACCAGGCGATCGCGGATGGCCCACCCCTCGAGCCCCCAGCGTCCGAGCCACGTCATCGTGCCGAGCAGGACCACGACGAGCAACCAGTCGACGATCCGGTCGAACCGTCGAAACGGTTGACGGAACGGAGGCTTGGCCTGGCGGTCGGACGTGGACATCCGAGAAGCGATCCCCGAGACAGGAGCCCATGCGACGAAAGACGCGCGACGGGGGAACCGTCGCGCGTCAGAGTTGCGGGGACAGGATTTGAACCTGCGACCTTCGGGTTATGAGCCCGACGAGCTACCGGACTGCTCTACCCCGCGGATTTCTTTATACCACGTGGCTCCCACCGATGCAAGGGGCTCGTGTTCAAGGCAAGCCGCGGCTGAGCCCCAGCGCCAGGTCAGCCTGCACCAGGCCGAAACCGGTGGCCGTGTCAAAGCCCGGTGTGGCGAGATCCTGGGCCGTCCGCTCGAGACGCGCTCGGACCAGATCCGGGGTGAGCGTCGGCTGGAGCGAGATCATCAGCGCCGCAACTCCCGTGACGAAGGGCGTCGCCATCGAGGTCCCGCTGAGGACACCGTGACCGGGTGCCGCACCGGGATCCTCGGACAGCAACGTGAACGTGCGCATCGGCATGGTCGAGTAGATATCCGAACCGGGCGCACTGAGGCTGATCCAGCGTCCGATGTTCGAGAATGAAGCGACCCGCCCCCCGTCGTCGGTGGCTCCCACCGCGATGACGCCAGGATACCCCGCCGGATATTCCTGGATGTTGGCTCCCTCGTTGCCCATGGCTGCCACCACGACCACACCCCGGGAGATGGCGTAGGCCACGGCGGCCTCGAGGCTCTTGCCGCCACCTGCCCCCCCCAGACTGAGATTGAGAACCCGGGCTCCGTGGTCGACGGCCCAGACGATGCCCTGGCAGATCCGGCTGGTGGTCCCCGAACCCTGGGCATCGAGCACCTTGACGGGCATCAGGCGGCAGCCGGGAGCAATCCCCATCGCCCCTTCGGACGTCAGGGGTTCGGCGCCGACGATGCCGGCCACGTGCGTCCCGTGCCCGTGATCGTCCTGCGGTGAGAAGGTTCCGGGCACGAACGAGATCCCCGGTACGAGGCGGGCTCTCAGGTCGGGATGTTCGAGGTCGATGCCGGTATCGAGCACGGCCACGACGACCTCGGGGCGCCCGCGCGTCAGGTCCCAGGCGCGCGGTGCACCGACGGATCGGAGTCCCCCCTGCCGCGAGGCCATCGGATGGGAGAGCGCGAGCTTGCATGACACCACGGTCTCGGGCTCGGCATACACGATCGCGCCGGCGCCCCTGAGATCGGCCAGGGTTCGCACGGCCCGCGCGTCGGTGGTGTCGACGATCGCGATCCCCAGGCTCTCGACGTGTCCGCGGACGGACGGCCCCAGGGACGAGAGGCCTGCACCCAGACGTCCGTGCTGGAAGCGGACGATGGTCCTTCCGGGCACGATGCGCGCCGCCTGACCGGGAAACGCCTGACGGGCCGACTGATGCGCCACGATGGAGGCGGTGGGTGTCCCGACCTGACATGCGACCAGGGCCGCGGCTGCCGCGACGGCTCCCACGATGCGACGGATGGAGTTCCTGACCCGATTCATGCCGATTCGCGCTCCCCCCGGGGATTATCCCGGCGGTAAGGCGTCCGCTGACGTCCCGGGGGACCAAGAAACGGTGAAAAAGCGGTAAACTTCCGGATCACGCCACCCGAGCCCGTCCGAGGATGCATGCCCACCACCCTGGTCCACGATCCGACCCAAGGCCACCCGACCCCGGACGCTCACCTCGACCGACTCGAGGCCACCGGTGACGTGGGGCTGGCCTTCCGGAGCCCGCCCGATCCCAGCTGGACCGAACGCCTGCGTGACCGGGGGCACCCCTGGGCACTGCTCGTGCCCGCCACGGGTCACGTCGATCTGCCACGCCTGAATCTGGCCGCAGGAGATCCGGATTACCGTCGGCGATCCGTCCGCCTCGCGGCCGAGTTGCTCGCGCGCGCCTCGGCCGGCGGGGCCCACGTGGTGGTCCTCCCGATCCCCCAGGCGCTCGAGGAGACGACCGTTGCAGGACGCCCCGGGGTTCCGATCTCGCTCGAACGCGCACGGGATGGCCTGTGGCGCTCGCTCGACGTGCTGGCGTCCGTGGATGACCGCCTGCCCGTGCTCGTCCAGACGGGGAATTCCCCCGACCCGGGCTCTCCCTCCGGGGTTCCCGCCGGGACCTGGGAGGGCTGGCTGGATCATCTGGCCATCCCGCACGTCGGCCTGGCGAACCGCCTGCTGGCTCCACCGACCGATCCGGAACGACTGGAGACCCCGGGGCGATGGGTGAAGCTATGCCGGTTCGTGGGGCGCCGCTGGGACGCGGCGGCATGGGAGCGCTGGGGCGAGGCCCTCGAAGCCCATCCTGCCTGGAGCCGACCGGACTGGTGCGTCGGAAGTCCGCCCGTCGTGGATGCCGCCCTGCTCAGGGCACTGCGTCGTCTGCCCGGGCGAAGCGGGTCCTGAGGCTTTCCCGGCGATCGAGATGCGTCCTCACGGCCAGCGCGATGGCGCGGGCCAGGTCGACGTGGTAGGCAGTTGACCGGAACAGCCTGGCGTCTCCCGGATTGGTCAGGTACCCCGACTCCAGCAGCACGGAAGGCACCCCGGGCTCTCGGAGCACGTACAGGCGCGCCTGCCGGACTCCCCGATCTTCCCGCCCGAGTCGCTCGACGACGGCCCGGTGAATCCGACGCGCGAGCGGGAGGCTCTCCGGATGGCGATAGAAGGTCTCCAGACCGGCCGTGCCGGGGTGGCTGCACGCGTTGCCATGCAGGCTGACCACCAGGTCAGGACGCAGGGTCTGGATGAGGCGGGCACGCGTGGACAGCTCGACCGTGACATCGGAATCACGCGTCATCCAGACCTGCACGTCCCCCTGGCGCGCGAGCTCGTGCTCGAGAGCCCGGGCCAGCGCGAGTGTCACGGAGGCCTCACGCAGCTCGTCCACCCCGATGGCACCGGGATCTCCGCCGCCATGGCCGGCATCGACGAGGACCATCGGACGCCGATCTCTTGTCGCCAGGGGGATGGCGCGGAAACGCCACACCCGGCCCTGCTCTTCGGTGGCGTGCGTCCACCGGACCCATGCCGCCGAGGCATCGCAGGAAAGCGCCCAGTCCGTCCCCTGACGGACCACCTGGAAGCGGAAGCCCGGGATCGTCCTGGCCCGGGAACCCGCAGCGATCCCGCGAGGGACGCGCACGGTGAAGCGAGACGGAGCCCACTCCTCGATCGCCTCGGCGACGAGGGGATGCTCACCGCGAACCACGACCTCGAGCCCCCCGCCCGGAAGGGGACGGGCGGACCAGGACTTCAGGTGCTGGACGGGGCCTGCGTAATGGCGAGCCGGACCGAAGCGAGACGTGACGAGGCGCATCGCCCCGCTGGTGGCCTCGGCAGTCGAGGAAGCGGGATCACCGATCCATGCGAGCGGTGCGGAATCCGGCGCGGGCGAAGCTGGCCCGCTGACGTCGGGCAAGCTCCGCACGAGGGGCAGCGGCAACTCGGGCCCGAGAGGCACGAGGGGGCGCGGGGACGCCGCCATCGGTGTCGGGGAAGCGCTCTCCCGTGGCAGGCGGGGAGCTGCGGCGGTCCGGATGGTCGGCAGCGGGAGCTCGGGGCCGAGGACGGCATGCGACCTCGACGACACGGTCCGCCCGCCCTCCGACGCAGGCCGGAGCGCCACGGGGAGGCGGACGGGGCGGAAGCTCGGTTCTGCTCCAGCCCCGGGATCCAGTCGCCACGACAGCTCATCGCTCCCCGAGACGACCCGGGGCGAGGGAGTCGCGACGCAATCCAGCACGAAACGGACATATCCGGCATCGGGATGCGCGGCGCCCCTGAGCTGCCGGACGTGCGCTTCCCGGACGCTGAGCGTCTCCGTGAGGGTAGGGTCTGCCAGTTCGGCATGGTGAAGGTCCACGACGACCCGGGGCGGCGACTGGTGAGTCCAGACTCGGGCCTGCAAGGGACGGTCGGCCTCGATGACGAGCTGGCCCGCCTCCCAGCGCACGGAATGCACGATCGCGCCCGCAGGATCGAGGCCGACCGGAGGGCGTGCTCCGGTCAGACATGCGGATCCCAGGGCCAGGACGAGGGTCCTGGACATCGCTCGACCGAAACCTGACTGCATGACCGTCCATGTTGGGGGAGGACGGTTCCGGAGTCGGTGCGAGTGGTCACCGGCCGCTGGCGCCGCCTCGTTTTGAATGGGACCTGCGCTGGTAAAAAAGGGGTAAGTGCTCGAAACAGGAGTCGTACACGATGACCACCATCAACTTCGAGAGGTTGTCCCGGCTGCCCTTCCTGCAGGACTTCACGCAGGAAGAGATGGGTCAGTTCTTCGCGATAGGCCGCAAGGTCCGGGCCGATACCGGCACCCGGCTGATGGCGACGGGCGACAAGGCTGACTGCTTCTACGTGCTCGCCCTCGGCCAGGCCGAGATCTCGATCAGCGGGAAGAAGGGTGAGGCGCCGTTGCTCCTCGCTCAGGTCGGAGCCGGTCAGTTGCTCGGTGAGATGCCGCTGCTGTATGCCCAGCCCCTCCGACAGGCCGACGTCCATGCCAGCACCGACGTGGTGCTACTGCGCTTCGATTACACCGATCTCGAGACGCTGTCTCAGGCACACCCCGCCGTCGGACGGAAGTTCCGGACGAATCTCGGCAAGATCGTGGCCTCGCGGGTCTGGAGCACCATCCCCGATCCGGCGAATGCCAGCGGAAAGACGAAGGAGACGCTCGAACCGGTCAAGAGCGCCCCACCCTCCACGGATGGCACGCGCGAGTACCTCCGGGCCGCCAACATCTTCACCGGCCTCTCGGACGCCGAACTCGCGGAGATCGAGGCGATCGCCGTGCCTCTCAACGCCCAGCCGGACCAGGCGGTGGTGCGGAGCGGCGACCCGTCGGACTCGTTCTTCATCGTCACGCAGGGGGCACTGGACGTCATCGTCGTGAAGGACCGGGAAAGGGTTCCCGTGGCGCGTCTGAGTCCCGGCCAGGTCTTCGGCGAGATGGCCCTCGTCTACATGCAGAAGGTGAGAACCGCCGACGTGGTGGCCGTGGTCCCCACGCGACTCCTGTCCTTCCCGTTCGAGGACTACCAGCGCCTGGTGACGGCCAGACCCGAGATCGGGAAACGCCTGCGTGGCAACCTGGGACGCGTCGCGGCCAGCCGGGTCTGGAGCCAGTCGAACTGAGCGCGCCCTCCCGGGGGTGTCCTCGCAAGGATGGGCCGCGCAGGTCGGTCATACCAGAAGAAAACGGGGGGAGGCTCGCGCCTCCCCCTATGCTTGCTAAGGATGTCCCCTCAGGCCCGTCGCGGCAGGTGCTTCATCCAGTCTTCGCCCAGATCGTGGAAGAAGCGATGCGCATCGATGACCTCGTCGGGGGTGATGGGCTTCATCCGCGAGAAATGTTCTTCCTCGCGGCGCGACGAGAACACGCCACGCCACCGGGGCGGTGGCGCCACGGGCTGCATCTCCCGGGTGGGTTCGATGGGGGTATCGACGGCTTCGTACTCGACCCCGACGATCGCGACGCCAGCGGGCTGGTCACATCTCACGCAATGGACGCGCACGACCCAGTAGTCTTTCTCTTCCCGGAGCAGCTTGACGCCTTCCGGGCTGAACGATTCGTTACAGTGCGCACAGCGAAGCTTGCGGAAGTGCTCCTGCACCACGGCGAAATTTTTCATGCGAATCGCCCCCTGAGGCAGGCCCCGCAAGGCTCGCCCGGTCGAGAACTCGGAAACCGCTCCATCCGTCCTATACCCGGGGGCTCGTGAAAAATATCACCAGGTGTCAACACGTTGATATGAACACACGGGAGTACCCATCAGCGCAGCAAGGGGCGCTCGCGGGCGGCCGATCCCGCCCGCGGATAGGCTGCCGGAGTGGGGGACATCTTCCGGATCACGACCAGGTGCCGCTCCCCTTCTCCGCCCGGCAGCTCGAGATCGACGACTCGATCCAGACGGCCCCCGAGCTTGCGGACCGCGGGCGTGGCCTGCTCGACCTCTTCCCCCGCGCGCGCCCCCTTCAAGGCGATGAACACACCCCCGGGACGCACGAAGGGCAGGGCGTACTCGACCAGGGTGGGGAGAGCGGCCAGGGCGCGCGCGACGGCCCAGTCGAAGCGCTCCCGGTGAGACGGCTGACGACCCAGCTCTTCCGCCCGTCCCTGGAGCGCGGTGAGGGGGAGCGCGAGCTCGGCGATCGCCGCCTGCTGGAAGGCCACCTTCTTGCCCGTCGCCTCCAGCGACACGCCCGACAGGCCGGGCAGGGCGATCGCCAGCGGAATCCCGGGGAACCCGGGGCCGCTCCCGAGATCGAGAAACCGGCTGCCGGCACGCAGGTCCTCCGGTAGCGCGAGGGCCACCGAGAGCGAATCCAGGAAGTGCTTGATGACGAGCTCGCGCGGATCCGTGATGCGGGTCAGATTGTGCGTGGCATTGGCCTCGAGGAGGAGCGCCGCGAAGCGCCGCATCCGATCGACGGTCTCGGGCCCGAGGGCGAGACCCCAGGGCGCCGCGGACTCGATCAGCAGATTCCAGGGGTCGTCCACGGGTGAGACCTTTCGAGCAAGCCCTTGCCAGGGGGTGGGGCGGGCCCGCCGCGCGGCGCCGCTCCCTGACCGTCATGCTAGCACGGTGAGCGCGCCGTCCCCGGGGTAGGATGGACCCATGCAGCCGAACACGCGATACGTCGTCGTCGATCTCGAGACCACGGGAGGGTCCCCCCACCAGGGGCACCGGATCGTGGAGATCGGGGCCGTCGTGGTCGAGAACGGGGAGCTCGGCCCGACCTTCGAGAGCCTCGTGGATCCCGGGCGCCTGATTCCCCGCGGTGTGATGTCCATTCACGGCATCACCGATTCGATGGTCTTCGGTGCCCCCCGGTTCGACGCCCTGCTCCCCGGCTTCATGGAGTTCTGTCGTGGCGCCGTCCTGGTGTCGCACAATGCCCGGTTCGACCGGGGATTCCTCGATTTCGAGGCCCGGCTCGCCTCCGGTGAACACCTGCCCCATGCGCACCTGGACACGGTCCGGCTCGCGCGGATGCTCGTGCCGGGGCTCGCCACCTACCAGCTGGGAACGCTCACGACCCACTTCGGGATCGAGATACCGGCTCGCGTCCGACACCGGGCGCTGGGAGACGCGGTGGGGACGGCTCACCTGCTCCGGAACCTGCTGGAGATCGCCACGCGGACGGGAGCTTCCCTCGAGAAGGGACTGGTCACCCGCGGCAGCGCAGCCCCGTCGGTCTGACTCGCGCTTCGGGGGTTTGACGCCTCGCGCCGGTGCGCCGACAATGTCGGCATGGCCAGTGCAGTTTCGTTACCCACCGCCTTCGCGGCAGGCATCATCTCCTTCCTGTCTCCGTGCGTGCTTCCGCTCGTGCCGGGATACCTCTCCTATCTTTCGGGCGTGGGCAGCGATCGCCTCCGGGCCGGGGATGCGAGCACCCGGCGCCAGGTTTTCCTGAACGCCTGCGGGTTCGTCCTGGGCTTCTCGCTGGTCTTCGTGCTGCTGGGCGCGACGGCGACGGCCATGGGCCAGACGCTCAACGACAACCTGCCCTGGCTCACGCAGGCGGCCGGCGTGCTGATCATCGTGTTCGGGTTGCACACCATGGGCGTCCTGCGCATCCCGGCCCTCTATGCCGAGAAGCGGTTCCAGCTCGACCGCCGCCCGACAGGGCTCTTCGGCGCCATGCTGGTCGGCCTGGCCTTCGCCTTCGGGTGGACGCCCTGCATCGGACCCATCCTGGCGGGGATCCTGACCTATGCCGCCCAGGAAGACACGCTCCAGCAGGGGATCCTCCTGCTGACGGTCTACTCGGCGGGACTCGGCGTGCCCTTCCTCCTGACGGCCCTGGCCGTCAACGCGGCGCTCGGTTTCCTGGACCGCGTGAAGCGCCACATGGTGTGGGTCGAGCGCGCGAGCGGGATCCTGCTCATCGCCGTGGGAATTCTCATCTTCACCCAGAACCTCTCGTGGCTGGCGAACGGTCTCCAGGCCACGCCGCTGGGGAAGGCCCTCCTGCAGGTCGAGACCCGGCTGGAGCAGCGTTAGCTCGTGCCGTCCCGCCTGGCGATCGACTGGTTTCCGGGAACGGATCCCCGCGTTCGTGAGGCGCTGGCCGTGCGATTCGAGGTGTTCGTCCACGAACAGGGCTTTCCGGCCGACCAGGAAGTCGACGACCTCGATGCCATCGCCTGTCACGTCGTCGCGTGGCATGACGGCAAGCCGGTGGCCACGGCCCGTCTGGCCACCCTGGACGCGACCCGCGTCCAGCTCGGGCGGGTGGCCGTCCTGCCCGAATTTCGCCGGCAGGGCCTGGCCACGCGTCTCCTGGAGTTGCTCCTCGAACTCGCCCGGCGCGAGGGGTATCAGCATGCAGAGCTCCGGAGCCAGATCGAGGCGATCCCGGTGTACGAGCGCCTCGGCTTCGTGGCCGAGGGTCCGTGGACGCTCGAGGCAGACGTCCCGCATCGCCTGATGCGCCGGGCGATCGCCCCCCTGGGGTGACGGGCCTGGCGCGAGCCGAAACCTGGCTCTTGACTTTTTCTTAACTTTCGCTTAATCTCAGTCCATCGGTTTCTGGCGTCCCGGATGGTCTGGAGGTCTCGCCTTGTTCTGGATGCGTTCCCTGGTCACCCTCGCGGTCGGTGCTTCCCTCCTGACGCTCTCGGGATGCGGTCTGGGCAACGCTCGCTCCTCGTCCACGGATGCCCGTCTCGCGGCAGCGCAGGCCAAGCGTAGCCGCCAGGTCGTGACCCTCGGCTTCCGCGACGTCTCCCAGCTCGCGCGCCTCGACGACGCGGACATCGATCTGTTCGAGAACGTGAACCTCTCGGCCCGGACGGTGGACGCGGCGGTGTCCGAGGCCGGCATCCGCAAGCTGCGGGCGAAGGGGATCACCGTCACCCGCAGCATCCATGCCGATGCCTACGAGGCCTTCGCCTTCCCGGCCGGTTACCGCACGGTGGCGCAGATCCAGACCGAGCTCCAGCAACTGGCGGCCGATCATCCTGCCGTCGTGAAGCTCCAGGAGATCGGGAAGTCGGTCCAGGGGCGCCCGCTGGTCGCGGTGTGTCTCTCGAGCAAGGCCGGAACCGGCCTGCCCGCACTGCTGGTGAGTTCGGGGCACCACGCCCGAGAGTTGCCTCCCGTCGAGCTCACGATGCGCTACATCCGGACGATGGCCGAGGGGTACGGCAAGGACCCCGTGGTCTCGCGGTTGCTGGACTCGCGCGAGGTCTGGGTGATGCCGCTGGTCAACCCGGACGGTCGAGCCCGCGTCGAGGGTGGGGATTCCATGTGGCGCAAGAACATGCGCCCGAATGGCGGTGGCAGCACCGGCGTCGACACGAACCGCAATGCCGACGACCACTTCGAGAGCGGCGACAAGAACCCCTACTCGGACGCCTACCAGGGTTCGGCACCCTTCTCGGAACCCGAGACGGCGGCCATCCGGAACCTGTGCGAACGGGTGCCGTTCAAGGTGGCTCTCGACATCCACTGCTACGGCGGCATGATCCTGTGGCCGCCCGGCTATGACCGCAGCGTGACGCCCGACGACCGGACCTTCAAGGTGATCGGGACCCGCCTGGCCAAGGGGGGCAAGTACCGCGCCGGAACCATCGCCCAGACGATCTACCAGACCTTCGGGGACGTCGCGACCTGGCAGTACAGCAAGAAGAAGATCCTGGCCTTCGCCGCCGAACTCGACGACGGGCGCTTCAACCCCCCGTACCGCCAGGTCGATACGGACTGGAGCATCTGGCAGGACAATCTGATGTACCTCACGGACGTGACCGGCAACCTGCCGAATCCCTGATCGGCCCCGTTCACCTGTTGACCTGGATCCATGGAGCGTGTCTCCATGGATCCAGCCCTTTTTTGACGAGGTTTCCGTGTTTTCACGCCTGATCGACACCCGCGACGAACTGACCCGCCTGGCTGACCACCTGTCGAACCGCGACATCCTGGCGATCGACACCGAGTTCATCCGAGAACGCAGCTACTGGCCCCGGCTCGAATTGCTCCAGGTGGCCGACCGGGAGGGAACCGTCGTCGCGATCGACTACGGCCGGCTCGGGATCCGCGAGGACGATCCGTTCCTGGCCCTCCTGGCCTCCCCGCAGATCAAGAAGGTGTTTCACGCTGCCGAGCAGGATCTCGACATCCTGGCCACGTACCTCGACCGGATCCTGCCCAACGTGTTCGACACCCAGCTGGCCGCAGGCTTCGCGGGCCTCGGAGCCCGCCCCGGCTACGGCCCGACGGTCGAGGCGCTGGTCGGGATCCGGCTTCCCAAGGGAGAGAGCCTGACCGACTGGTCCTTGCGCCCGCTCACGGAAAACCAGCTGACCTACGCGCTCGACGACGTGCGGCATCTGCTGACCGTCCACGACCGGCTGGTGGCCACGCTCGAGCGCAACGGGCGGCTGCCCTGGGCCCAGCAGGAAGTCGACAAGCTCGTCGCCGCGATTCACCAGCAACGCGAGCTCCGTCGCAACCCGGATACGCTTTACCTGCGCGTGCGCGGCCGCAACACCCTGGACGCCCAGGGTCAGGCGATCTTGCAGGCCCTGGCGCGCTGGCGAGAGGAAGAGGCCATCCGGCGCGACCGACCTCGCGGCTCCATCCTCAAGGACGAGTTGCTGGTCGAGGTGGCCCGACGCGCTCCGAAGGGGGTCGGACAGCTCGAACGCCTGCGGGGGTTCACGCCCCGCGATCTCGACCGGCATGGAGAGACGCTCATCGGCCTGGTCCGGGAGGTGCTCGCGCGCGGACGCCACACCTATCCCCAGCCCGAAAGTTCTTCACCTCCGCCTGACGATGCCACGCTGGCCCTGACGGAGCTGCTTCAGGCCATCACGCACGCCGTCGCCACCGAGAGCGGCATGCCCGCGGGGTTGCTGGCCACCCACGGGGAATTGCAGCGCCTGGCCGATCTCCGCCGGCGCGGCGAGCCGCTGAACCACCCGCTGATGGAAGGCTGGCGCGGAGAGCTGCTCGGCTCGCGCCTCGTCGATATGCTCGAAGGCCGCTCGGCCGTGCGCTGGGATCCCGGAGCCGGCTGCATGCGGATCGAGACGACCAACCTTAAACCTTCCTCTGCTCAAGGTTAGGATTCCCATAAGAAACATGGAGCGCTCCCGGCCGGATGACATGGCATCGACACTCGCCTCATCCGAACGGAGTACCGCCTGACCATGTTGAAAGCGCTCGATCGTCTCCTGGCCCCCTCGCGTCCCGTGGCTGCCCCGGCTCCGACCCGGAGCGCCAGCACCGAGAAGCCGGTGGCCCCGTCGCGGGACAGCCTGCAGATCGGTTCGCAGCAGTGGTACTACCGCGGCATCAGCCAGGGCTTCCAGGTCAACTGGACCAGCCGTGATCTCGAGGCCTGGCGTGCCCAGGACATGTCGCAGACGGAACCGACCTTCAGCCTCCGCCGGAACTTCACCGCCCCCTGCGTCGAGGGGGACATCCGTTGCATGGGCGAGAGCGAGACCCGTGCCGAACTGACGGCCCAGGTGGGGCGCACCCTGGGCTACCTGGAGACGACGGGCGGCTACGTCCCGGGGGCGGCCCATCCCTGGGCCAACACGACGTTCTCGACGGTCGACATGGAAACCGGTAAGCCCCTCTCCCTCACCGACGTGTTCTCGAAAGAGGCGCTCTACCAGGCCCTGATGAAGGACAAGCTGGTGAAGCAGGCGCTCGGGGGAGCCAAGCCCGCGGATTTCGATGCCCTCGTCGAGTCCCTGCATGGCAAGGCGGCCCCCGATTTCAGCTACCGCTTCTCTCGCGAGATGTTCCAGAACTTCACGTTCAATCACCTGGAAGGGAACCAGGTGGCCGTCCGGGTGGCCGTTCCCTACGGGGTCGAGGCCTGGCGTGGCACCCTGACCCAGCTGGGGCTCCTGCTGCCGATGTCTGCACTGAAGGGAGTCGTGTCGGAGACTGACCTGCGCCGTGCCGCGGATCGCACCGCCGGCATCCTCTGGAGCGAGGCGAGCAAGATCGGCCAGGAGACCAGCATCGAGATGAAAAACGGAGTCCCCGAAGGACGCTGATCACCTCGCGATCGCCATCTCATGAAGAAGGCCCCGCCTCCGGAATCCGGAGACGGGGCCTTCCTCTGTCAGCCGGAGACCGGACCTACAGGAGGTTCTCGGAGTTCAGCAGGAACGGCACCGCGTCGCGGATGTCGTCCAGGCCGAGGATGAACTGCGCCACGCGGGCCATGCCGACACCGGCGCCCGAGTGGAGCGGGACGTCCTTGTCGCGGTGGGCATCGAGGTACCAGGCGAAGTCCTCGTCCTTGCCACCCAGCTCGATCAGGCGATGGTACATCGGGCTGGTCTTGAGCCGCCGCTCGATCGTCTCGAGCTCGTGCTCGCGCTCCGCAGCACCGGCCGACTCGCCCGCCTTGGGCAGCAGCAGGTCCGTCGAGTTCACGAGGCGCGGATCCTCGGCATTCTGCTTCATGTTGAAGAACTTGATCGGCAGCGGGTAGTGGGTGAGGAACATCGGGCCGAAGCGCTCGGTCAGGAGCCGCTCGTGGTTGGCCTTGAGGTCGTCGCCCCACTCGAGATCCGGGAAGTCGGGCTTGAGCGCCTCGACGGCCTCGGTGTAGGTGATGCGCTTGAAGGCGAGGTCCGTGAGGTCTTCCGGCTTGCGACCGAAGAGGGCGAGCTCCTCGGCACAGTCGGCCGCGACCTGCTCGGCGGCACCCTTCACGATGCCCGTGAGGTTCCCGATCAGCTCGTCGAGGCCCCCGACATGCTCGATCTCGAAGAGCGAGAACTGGCAGAGGTGACGGTCATCGGCCTCCGGCTCCATGCGGAAGCTCTGGATCTCGGCGTAGACCTTCTTGAGGCTGGGCGTGATGAGCTCGAGGTACAGCTGGTCGCTCTGGGCCAGGTAGGCCTGCTTGCCGAAGTAGTCGAGCTTGAAGAGGGTGTCGATGTTCTCGCAGGCGCCCGTCACCCCGACGATCTGGGGCATGTTGTGCACGCCGATGAAGCCCTGCGATTCAACATAGCGGCGCGCACCGCGAAACATGGCGTCCCAGACGCGGATCAGGGCCATCCGGCGCGGACTCTGGAGTTCCTGGCCGGTACCCGGGGCTTTTTTGTTTTCCAGGAGCGAGGAAGTGGTCACGATGCCTCCATTTTTTCGGATTCAGGTCAGTTCATGGATTACGAGGTCATGAATTGGATGCAAAAAAAGGGGAGCCTGACGGCTCCCCGGAAAAGACGGCATTCATGGAGAACATGTCCCCGGAATCGAGATGAATGCAGGTTTCGCAACCGAATTCCGTTCATCTCGGGTCAGCACCTCCAGAAACGCACCGAGGGACAATGGTACGGACCTGTGTCCATCCTGTCCACCCCCCTTTCGAGAATTTCCACAAAATTTCGTGCCTTTGACACGGACACGGGACGACCTTATGATCCTCCGGGTGGTGGGCCCCGACTCGTGCGACCGGAACCTCCACCTTGCCATCCGAGGAGCTCTCGATGACCGCCTTGCCGACCTCCCCGGAAGCCCCCCCGTCCCGCCCTGCACCCGATCGCCGCCCCGTCAGGACGTGGCTCGTGAGCGTCTCGGACAAGACCGGCCTCGCCGACCTGGTCCGGGGCATCGAGGCCGCTGGGCAGTCGGTCACGTTCCTCTCGACCGGCGGGACCTTCCGCACCCTGGCCGGCCTCCTGTCACCGGACGGCCCGGTGGAGCTCGTCTCCGTCGAGGACTACACCGGGTACCCCGAGATGCCGGGGGGTCTCGTCAAGACCCTGCATCCCCGCATCCACGGGGGATTGCTCGCGGATCTCGGATCGACCGAGCAGGTCGCGTATCTCGAGAGGCACGGGATCCGCCCCATCGACGCCGTGATCGTGAACCTCTATCCGTTCGAGGCAACGCTGGCGCGACCGGATTGCACGGCCGAAGAAGTCCGGCAGCAGATCGACATCGGAGGCCCCACGATGCTGCGCGCCGCCGCCAAGAATCATCCACGCGTGGCCGTCGTGACCGACCCCGCCGATTACCCGGTCCTCCTGGAAGAACTGAGCTCCCACGAGGGCACGCTCGGGTCGCAAACACGCTGGCGCCTGGCAGCCAGGGCCTTCCGCCACGTCGCCGCCTATGACGAGGCGATCGCCCGGTACTTCGAGGGCCAGGTGCCTTCGGCAGACGTGCCGTGACCCTCTCGGCGCCTCCGCGTCCCGTGCGCGCCTTCATGGCAACCGTGCGCACCCAGGTGGCCCTCGGGCCCGGCGTGTTCGAGCTCCGGTTCGCCGTGCCGGCGGAACTCCCCGCTCCGGAACCGGGTCAGTTCGTGCACCTGCGATGTGGCCACCTGCCCCTGCGCCGCCCCTTCAGCGTCTACCGCGCGACTTCGGAAATCTGGTCCATCCTGTACCGGGTCCACGGGGAGGGCACGCGCTGGCTCGCCCGGCTCGCCCCGGGTGACGAGGTGGATGTCCTGGGGCCCCTGGGCCGCAGTTTCTCGCCCCCCCGCCCCGGTGAGCGTCTTGCACTCGTGGGCGGAGGGGTCGGCGTGGCCCCCCTGGCACGCTATGCCGAGACGCATGCGGGCCATTTCGAGGCCATCGTC
Source organism: bacterium (assembly GCA_035285805.1). GTDB lineage: Bacteria > Cyanobacteriota > Sericytochromatia > S15B-MN24 > UBA4093 > JAYKJE01. The sequence goes on from JAYKJE010000025.1 coordinate 247,034, forward strand.
CGGATGGGCTTCCGGTCCGCGGGAGACGTCAGCGGGCTGGAACCCTTCGAGGCAGCGGGCCTCACCACCGACCTGTACACCGAGGACGGGTCCACCGGACACGAGGGGAGGGTGACGCAAGACCTCGCCCGGGACCTGACGGGAGGCGGGGTCACCCGCGTGCTCACGTGCGGACCGACCCCCATGATGGCGGCCGTGGCGGCGATCGCCCGGGAACTCGACCTTCCCTGCGAGGCCTCCCTGGAACGCCCCATGGCGTGCGGTATCGGGATCTGCCTCGCGTGCGTGGTCCCCACGCCCGGTGGCGACACCCTGCGCTCATGCTGCGAGGGCCCCGTCATGGATGCCCGGGAGGTGGCCTGGTGACCGCGCCCGTGCAGGCGATGGGCCCGTCGGAATCGCCCCAGGCGACCTCGGTCGACCTGTCGATCATGCTGGGCTCCCTGCGACTGGCCAACCCCGTCGGGCTGGCCTCGGGCACCTGCGGCTACGGCCTCGAACTGTCCGGGTTCCTGGATCTCGACGGCCTCGGGGCGGTCTACACCAAGGGCCTGTCCCTGGAGCCCCGGCCCGGCAACCCGCCGCGCCGCATCGGGGAAGTTCCGGCAGGCATGATCAACCGGATCGGGCTCCAGAACGTGGGGCTCGAGGTCTTCGTGCGCGACAAGATCCCGGCTCTCGCCCGGACCGGGGCGGCGGTGATTCCCAACCTCGCGGGGTCCACGCTCGACGAGTATGCCGAGATGGCCGCACGCCTCGATGGCGTGCCCGGGGTGGCCGCCCTCGAGATCAACGCCTCGTGCCCCAATGTCACCCACGGCGGCATCGAGTTCGGCACCGACCCGCGGGCCCTCGCCGAACTCACCTCGCGGGTCCGGGTCCGGACCCGCCTGCCTCTGATCGTGAAGCTCACGCCCCACCACGCCATCGAGGAACTCGCCCGCGCGGCCGAGTCGGCCGGTGCCGATGCACTCGCGGCCGTCAACACCGTACCTGCCCTCTGGGTCGAGCCCCGGGTACGCGAGGGCAAGCTCCGGGCCGAGGTCCTGGCCGGGGGCATGTCGGGACCGGCCCTGCGCCCCATCGCCCTGCGCTGCGCCCGGCTCGCCGCGCGCGCCACCCGCCTCCCCGTCGTGGGAATCGGGGGCATCGAGCATCTCCAGGACATCCTGGCCTTCCTGGCCGTCGGTGCGACGGCCGTCCAGGTCGGCACGGCCACCTTCACCGAACCGGGCATCGGTCAGCGGCTCGTCGGCGAGCTCGCGGACTGGGTCCGGGCCCAGGGGGCCTCCCGACTCGTCGATCTGCTGCCGTCCAGGGAGGACTTGCCTTGAACGTCGTTGCCACCCCGACCCTGCGGGCCACGGAGAAGCTCGAGGCCTCGATCCGCCTCCGCGGCTCCCGGCTATGCATCGGCCTCGACCCCGATCTCGAACGGATCCCGTCCCATCTGAAGGGCAAGCGCGATCCCGTGCGGGCCTTCCTGGCCGGGATCATCGAGGCGACTCTCGACGTGGCTGCCCTCTACAAACCCAACATGGCCTACTTCGAGGCGCTCGGGCCCTCGGGCTGGGACACCCTGGTCGCCGTGCTGGCCTGCATCCCGCCCGACATCCCGGTCCTGCTGGATGCCAAGCGCGGGGACATCGGCCACACGGCGCGCATGTATGCGCGGGCCTGCTTCGACGAGCTCGGGGCGGACGCCGTGACGGTCAATCCCTACCTGGGCCGCGACACGCTACAGCCCTTCGTCGACTACCCCGACCGGCTGACGTTCGTCCTGGCGGCCACCAGCAATCCGGGCGCGCCCGAGTTCCAGGACCTCGCCGACGCCGAGGGACTTCCCCTGCACCGGCGGGTGGCCCGCATGGTCCGGGAACTCGACGGTCGACCGGGGGCCGTGGGCCTGGTGGCCGGAGCGACGCGCGGAGAGGTCCTCTCGACCCTGCGGGATGAGGCCCCCGGGCAGTGGTTCCTCGTCCCCGGAGTGGGGGCGCAGGGGGGCGATCTCGAGACCGTGAAGGCCCTCGGGCACCGGACCGTCGTCAATGCCTCCCGCTCCATCCTGTACGCCTCGTCCGGCGAGGACTTTGCCGAAGCGGCCCTGCGCGCCGCGATGGAGACCCGTGATGCCCTCCGTGCCTGACATGTCCGTCCCCGAGATCGAGCGTCGACTGGCGCTCACCGGCGCCCTCAAGGAAGGCCACTTCCTGCTGTCCAGCGGTCTCCACAGCTCCCGGTACGTCCAGTGCGCGCGCCTGCTGATGCACCCCGAGCACGCGACCTGGGCAGGAAAGGAACTGGCACAGCGGATCGACGGGCCCGTCGACGTCGTGGTGGGACCGGCGCTGGGTGGCATCATCCTCGCCCATGAACTCGCCCGTGCCCTGGAAGTCCGGGCCCTGTTCGCCGAACGCGTCGAGGACAGCTTCGCCCTGCGCCGGGGCTTCGAGATCGAGCCCGGCGAGCGCGTGGTCGTGGTCGAGGACGTCGTGACGACGGGTGGTTCGGCGGCCGAGGTCGCGCGCCTCGTCCGGGGCCTGGGGGGCGAGGTGGTCCAGATCGCCTCGATCGTGGACCGCAGCAAGGGACAGGCCCGTCTTCCCGCCCCCCTGGTGGCCCTGGCCTGTCTCGATTTCCCGACCCACGAACCCGAGGATTGCCCCCTCTGTGCCGGAGGCTCGGTTGCCGAGAAACCCGGCAGTCGCAAGCGCTTCCCGGTCGACTCGGGGCCTGCGACCCCGTCCCGTGCCTGACCCCCGCCCATCCCGGAGGACCTCACCGATGTCGGAGCTGAAGGACCTGTACCGCACGGCCGTGACCCACGGCTTCCCCGATACCCTCACGCTGGGCTGGGGATCTCACACGACCACCTACCGCCTGGCGACCTGGCCGGACGGCGACATGCCCGTCGGGATCCGCTATGGCGAGAACCCGCACCAGCCTTCCGCCTGCTACGTGCCTGAGGGCGCCGCGCTACCCGTCGACTGGCTCAAGCTCGGCAAGGGCGGACCGTCCTGGACCAACCTCGCGGATATCGACCATGCCCTCCGGATCCTGCGGTTCCTCGACGCGCCGGCCGCGGCCATCATGAAGCACCTCAACCCCTCCGGCGTGGCGATCCGGACCGGTGACCGGAGCTGGGTGGAGACCTACCGGGCCGCGCGGGATTGCGATGCCCGGGCCGCCTTCGGTGGCGTGGCCGTCTTCAACCGGGAAGTCGACGCGGAGCTGGCCCGGGAACTTCTCACGACCTACCTCGAGGTCATCGCTGCCCCCGCCTACAGCCCGGAGGCGCTCGAGGTGCTGGGAGCCAAGAAGGACCTCCGGGTGGCTCGCATCCCCGAGCCTTCGACCCTGCCGCGATTCCTCGGCGAAGACGGTCCGCCGGACCTCAAGGTCCTCACCGACGGCTCGATCCTGCTGCAGCGGGCCTTCCGCTCGCGCATCACGGGTAGCGACGACCTCATCGCCCACCCCGTCTCGGGCGGTGTCCGCGTCGAACGCTCGCCCTCGGCCGCGGAGCTTCAAGACCTGCTCCTGGCCTGGTACGTTGCCGCCGGCGTCCGCTCGAATGCCGTCGTGTTCGTCCGCGACGGCCAGACGCTGGCCGTCGGGACCGGCGAGCAGGAGCGCGTGGGAGCCGTCGAGCAGGCGATCGCCAAGGCCCGCCAGAAGGGCCATGTCCTCGACGGGGCGGCCGTCGCCTCGGACGCCTTCTTCCCGTTCCGGGACGCCATCGACGCCCTGGCGGCCGCAGGCGTGACGGCCATCGTCCAGCCCGGGGGGTCCATGCGAGATGCCGAGGTCATCACGGCCTGCAACGAGCAGGCCCTCGCCATGGTCTTCACCGGAGAGCGCTGCTTCGGACACTTCTAGATTTTCCCGCCCCCATCCTTCACACCGCACAGAAAGCGAGACCCGACGTGAACCGTGAACGCCTGATCGCCGAACTCGACCGCGGCCTGGCCGGCCTCCAGCTCCCCGAGCTGGGTCCCGTCCAGCGCGGCAAGGTCCGCGACTGCTTCACCCTGGGCGATGTCCGCGTGCTGGTCGCGACCGACCGCATCTCGGCCTTCGACCGCGTGTTCGCCGAGCTCATCCCCTTCAAGGGTCAGGTCCTCAACCAGCTGGCCGCCTTCTTCATGAGACAGGTCCAGGACCTCGTGCCCACGCACCTCGTCTCGGTCCCCGACGCGAGCGTCACCGTCGCCCGCGAGGCGAAGGCCCTGCCCGTCGAGGTCATCGTGCGCGGTTACCTGACGGGTTCGGCCTGGCGGGACCACGTCGCCGGACGCTTCACGTCCTCGTACGGGATCGCCTTGCCGGAGGGACTGACGGAACACGCGAAGCTGCCCACCCCCATCGTCACGCCCACCACCAAGGCCGCCGAGGGGCATGACCTGCCCCTCACGCACGCCGCGGCGGCGGAGCTCATCGGCGGGACGGAAGCCTGGGACCGGGTCGTCCGGACGGCGCTCGAGCTCTTCGAGCGCGGCACCACCCACGCGGCCGAGCGTGGCCTCATTCTCGTGGACACCAAGTACGAGTTCGGCTTCATCGATGGCCAGCTCACGCTCATCGACGAGGTCCACACCCCGGACTCGAGCCGGTACTGGTATGCCTCGGCGTATGCCGCCAACCCCGCGAAGCCCGAGCAGCTGTCCAAGGAATTCCTGCGCGAGTGGCTCCGGGACCGGGGCTTCACGGGTGAAGGCCCCCTGCCCGTCCTCGACGACACGATCCGTGTCGAGGTCGCCTCGCGCTATCTGGAGCTGTACCGGACGCTCACGGGGCAGGACTTCGTCCCTGCCCTGGGCTCGGCCCCCGCGACCCGCATCGTCGAGGCCCTGCGCGAGGCCGGCTACCTGAAGGGCGCGATGGTCGCCATCTTCATGGGCAGCGCCAGCGATCGCCCGCTGGCCGACAAGATCCGCGCCGTGCTCGACCGGTTCGGGGTGCCCAGCCGCCTGCACGTCGCCTCGGCCCACAAGGTCCCCGAGAAGCTCATGGGTCTCATCCAGGCCTACAACGACAGCGACCAGCCGATCGTCCACATCACGCTCGCGGGCCGCTCGAACGGTCTTTCCGGCGTGACGGCCGGTAGCGCCCGTCATCCGGTCATCGCGTGCCCACCCTTCAAGGACCACGCCGACTACCTCGTGAACGTGCACAGCAGCCTCCAGATGCCCTCCGAGACGCCGGTCATGACGGTGCTCGACCCGGGCAACGCGGCGCTCGCGGCCGTGCGCATCCTCTCGCTGGCCGACCCGACCCTGACCGGCCGCGTGCGCGAGCAGATCGCCGCGACCAAGGCCTCCTTCGACGAGGTGCTCACCCTTGCGTGAGCGCGGCCTCCGGGTCCTGGTGGTCGGCGGGGGCGGCCGCGAGCATGCCCTCGTCACGGCCCTCGCGGCCTCGCCGCGGGTGGCCGACGTGTGGTGCGCCCCGGGAAATCCCGGCATCGCGGAGGTCGCGACGCCGGTCCCGGTGGCCGCCGACGACCTGCCGGGCCTGGTCGAGCACGCCCGTGCGCTGGCGGTCGATGTCGTGGTGGTGGGGCCCGAGGCACCGCTCGTGGCGGGCCTCGTGGATGCTCTTTCGAAGGCGGGTATCTCGGCCTTCGGCCCGACGGCCGCGGGGGCGCGTCTCGAGGCCTCCAAGGCCTGGTCGAAGGCGCTGATGCGTGAGGCAGGACTGCCGACGGCCGACTTCGAGGTCGTCTCGACGGTCGAGGAGGCCGACCAGGCGATCGACCGTCTGACCGGGCCCCGGGGGGTGGTCGTCAAGGCCGACGGACTGGCCGCGGGCAAGGGGGTCGTGGTGGCGGGTTCGGTCGACGAGGCCCGCGAGACGGCCCGGGAGTGGCTGGCCGGCGGCCTCGGCGAGGCGGGTCGTACGCTCGTCATCGAACAGCGGCTCTCCGGTCAGGAAGCCTCGCTCATCGCCGTCGTCGATGGCACCGGCTTTCGCGCCTTTCCCCTGGCGCGAGACCACAAGGCTCTGTGCGACGGGGACGAGGGCCCCAACACCGGCGGGATGGGCGTCGTCTCACCCGTCACGTCCCCTGACGGGGACCCCCAGGTGCTCGCGGAGCGCCTGTTCCCGGCCCTGCTGGCGGCCCTGCGCGCCCGGGGCATCGTCTACCGCGGCGTGGTCTTCGCGGGCCTGATGTTCACGGATGCAGGCCCCTCACTGCTCGAGTTCAACTGTCGCTTCGGGGATCCCGAGGCCCAGGTGCTGCTCGCGGGGCTCGACATGGACCTCGTGGACCTCCTCGAGCAGGCCCTCGAGACGCGGCTCGACGGGTCTCCCGTGCCGGTCCGCCCGGGCACGCGCGTGTGCGTCGTGGCGGCGGCCCCTGGCTACCCCGGGACACCCGCTCGCGGGCAGGCCGTGGCCGGACTCGAGACCCTGGCTCCCCTCGACGGGGTGCACGTGTTCCACGCGGGCACGCGCCTGTCGGCCGAGGGCGTCCTCGAGACCGCCGGCGGCCGGGTGCTGAACGTCGTCGGGTCGGGAGACTCGGTCGAGGCCGCGCGCGCCCGCGCCTACGAGGCCCTAGCCGGCGTGACCTTCGCCGGGGTGGCCCCCGTGTATCGCCGGGACATCGGCCTGGCCGGGGCGGGACGCCGATGAGGATCGCCGTCCTCGCGTCCGGACGCGGCAGCAACCTGGCCCGGATCCTCGAGACCACCCGCACGGGCCTGCTGAGCGCGGAGGTGGCCCTCGTGGTCGTGAACCGCCCCGGCGTGGGCGCGGAGGCGATCGCCCGCGAAGCGGGTATCCCCATCGTCGTCGAGGACGACCGCGCGCATCCCGACCGGGGGGCGCACGAGCGGGCGATCGCCCGGGCGCTGGCGGCCCACGGCATCGAGCTGGTGGTGCTGGCAGGCTACATGCGCATCCTGACCCCGTTCCTGGTCGGCTTCCTGTACGACCCGGAACTCGGGCAGTCCCGCATCGTGAACATCCATCCGGCCGACCCGGCCCGTTACCGCGGGCCCGATGGCTATGGCTGGGCGATCGCCACCGGCCAGACCGAGACGGCCGTGACGGTCCACTTCGTGGATGAGGGGCTCGACACGGGGCTCCCGCTCCGTCAGGAGACGGTTCCTGTCGAACCCGGTGACACGCTCGACACCCTGCGAGCCCGCGGACTCGCCGTGGAGCACCGCCTCTTTCCCGAGGCGCTGCGCGACCTCGTCGCGCGACTGAAAGGAGCCACGCCATGTGTGGCATCGTAGGCATCCTCGACCCCGGACGCGAGGTCGCGTTCGACCTGTACCGGGCAGCGATGGCCCTCCAGCACCGGGGACAGGATGGTGCCGGCCTCGTGACCTTCCAGGAGCGCTTCTACCACCATTCCGACCTCGGCCTGCTCGCCGAGGTGTTCCGCAACCAGGACCTCGGGCGCTTCCGCGGGAAGATGGGCGTCGCCCACCTGCGCTATGCGACCTCGGGTGACGGGACGCGTGGCGAGTGTCAGCCGTTCATGGTCTCGTTCCCGTTCGGACTGTCCCTCGTCCACAACGGCAACCTGACCAACGACGCGCTGCAACGCCGGAAGCTCGCCGGCACGGGCCGGCTCGTGAACTCCTCGAGCGACAGCGACACGATCCTGCACGTTCTGGCGCATCACCTGGCGAAATTCGAGCGCACGCGCCTGGAGCCCGGACTCATCCTGGACGCCGTCCGGGCGACCATGTCGGACCTCGAGGGCGCCTACTCGGTGGTCGTGGCGATCGCCAACCACGGCCTGCTGGCGTTCCGGGACCCTCACGGGATCCGCCCGCTCGTCATGGGGCGGCGCGAACAGGCCCTGCTGTTCGCTTCCGAATCCGTCGCCCTCGAGACGGTGCGAGCCGACCTCTGGCGCGACGTGCAACCCGGCGAGGCCGTGCTCGTGACGATGGACGGCCAGATCCACGCCCGGCAGATCGCCGAGCCCAGGTCGGCCCATTGTTCGTTCGAGTACATCTACCTGGCCCGGCCCGAGTCCGTGCTCGACGGGCAGAGCGTGTCGGCCGTGCGGGAGAGGCTCGGCGAGTCCCTGGCGCGGCGCTTCGACGGGACGGCCGACGTCGCCTTCGACGTCCCGTCCTCGGCGGAAGATGCAGCCGTGGCCTTCGCGCGGGAGGCCCGCATCCCCTACCGCAAGGGCATCCGGCGCAACCACTACGTCGCCCGCTCGTTCATCGCTGCGAACCCCAGCCTGCGGCGCGAGGTCGCGGCCCTGAAGTTCCACCTGGAACGGCGCGTCATCTCCGGCCAGCGGGTCGCGGTGGTCGACGACAGCATCGTGCGCGGCACCACGGCGCAGGCCCTCGTGAGCCGCCTGCGCCGCAAGGGTGCGGAGCACGTCGCCTTCTTCTCGGCCTCGCCGCCCGTCACCCACCCGTGCCCGTACGGCGTGGACATGGCCATCCAGGGCGACCTGCTGGCCAGCCGCCTGGACGCCGAGGGCATCCGACACACGCTGGGCGTCGACCATCTGCAGTACCAGAGCCAGGAGGACCTCGAGGCCGCCCTCGGGAACCGGCCCTCCTGCACGGCCTGTTTCACGGGATGCTACCCCACCGACGTCAGTCCCGCGACGCTCTCGCAGATCGAGCGGCAGCGCTCGCTGATCTCGGGGGATGCCCAGGGCGATCGCCTGGAGCGAGACCCCGAACTCTCCCGGGAGGGAGCCTCATGCTGACCTACCGCCAGGCCGGCGTCGACATCGACGCCGGCAACGAGCTCGTCCGCCGCATCGCGGGGTTCGCCCCGAAGGTGGGCGGGTTCGCGGGGCTCGTCCCGCTGGATGCCGACCGCTTCCTGGTGGCCTGCACCGACGGGGTCGGCACGAAGCTCGACATCGCGATCCGCATGAACCGGTTCGACACCATCGGTCAGGACCTGGTCGCGATGTGCGTCAACGATCTCGTGACGACGGGGGCCACGCCGCTGGCCTTCCTCGATTACTACGCCGCGGGCAAGCTCGATGTCGACCAGGCCGAGGCCGTCGTCAAGGGCATCGCGCGGGCCTGTGCCGAGGCAAGGTGCCCGCTCCTGGGTGGCGAGACGGCCGAGATGCCGGGATTCTACCCGGACGGTGCGTTCGACCTGGCCGGTTTCGCCGTGGGCACCGTGACCCGCGATCGCCTGGTGGACGGCACGACGATCGCCCCGGGCGACGTGCTCGTGGGCCTGCCCAGCTCGGGGGTCCACTCGAACGGGTACTCGCTCGTGAGGCGCCTCCTGGCCGACCAGCACCTCTCGCTCGACCTGCCCCTGGCCGATCGCTCGCTGGGTGAGCACCTGCTCGAGCCGACGGCCCTGTACGTCGCCCCGGTGCTGGACGCCCTGCCGCATCACCCCGTCAAGGGCATGGCCCACGTCACGGGAGGCGGTTTCGAGAACCTCGACCGGATGCTGCCGGATGGCGTGGCCTTCCGGCTCCGCGAGGGGTCCTGGACCGAACCCGCCATCTTCGGTTTCCTGCGCGAACGCTCGGGCCTGCCCGAGGCCGAGCTGCGTCGCACCTTCAACATGGGCATCGGGATGGCCCTGGCCGTCCCGGCCGGAGCGGCCGAGGCGCTCGTCTCGGCCCTGCCCGGCAGCGTCGTCTTCGCCGATCTCGTGGAGGCCCCGTGCACCGCATCGAAGTGATCCTGACGTCCGGACAGCCCGACCGAGCCGGCCACCGCCTTGCGCGGAAGGCGGCCATGCAGTGTGACATGACGCTCGCCGAGGCCCGGACCAGCCGCGTGTACCTGCTCGAGGGCGACGGGCTCGACCGCGAGGCCGTACGCTGGATCGCCGAGTCCCTCCTGAGCGACCCCGTCGTCGAGGAGGTCCGGATCGACGAGCCGCCGGCCTTCCCGGCCGATTTCATCGTGGAGATCGCCCCCAGGCCCGGCGTGACGGACAACGAGGGGGCGACGGCCGCCGAGACCGTCGCCTTCGCGCGCGAGGCGGGCCGCCTGGCGTCCGGGCCCATCGCGGTGCAGACCGCCCGGCGCGTCTACCTGCGCGGCCCCGGCCTCGAGGTGGGCGCCTGCGAGGACATGGCCCGCGAGCTGCTCATGAACCCGCTCGTGCAGCGGGCGGTGGTCGTGCCGGGCCACGCTCCGGAAGGCCTCGCCGATCGACTCACGCCACCCCGCGTGACCCCGCCGAGCGAGGCGTTCCGCCGGGTCGACCTGCCCGATGACGACGAGGGGCTCGCCCGCGCCTCGCGCGAGGGCCTGTGGTCGCTCACCGTCGCCGAGATGCGGGCCGTGCGGGCCCATTTCGCGAACGAGGCCGTGCGCCGGGCCCGGCTGGAGGCCGGGCTCTCCGCCGAGCCGACCGACGTGGAGCTCGAGGCGATCGCCCAGACCTGGTCCGAGCACTGCAAGCACAAGATCTTCAACGACACCATCGTCTACACGGCCGACGGCCAGACCGAGACCATCCCGGGCCTGTTCAAGACCTTCATCCGCGGCTCGACCGAGGTCGTCGCGACCCGCCGGGACTGGCTCGTCTCGGTCTTCACCGACAATGCGGGCGTGATCCGCTGGAACGATACGCACCACCTGGTCTTCAAGGCCGAGACGCACAACGCTCCCTCGGCGCTCGAACCCTACGGTGGGGCCCTCACGGGCATCGTCGGGGTCAACCGCGATCCGGCCGGCACGGGACGCGGGGCGCGCCTGCTCTTCAACACCGACGTGTTCTGCTTCGCGCCCCCGACCTGGAGCCGGCCTCTGCCGCCCGGCGTGCTGCATCCGCGTCGGCTGTTCGATGGCGTCCGCCAGGGCGTCGAGGACGGCGGGAACCAGAGCGGGATTCCGACGGTCAACGGCGGCCTGTTCTTCGATGAGCGCTTCCTGGGGCGGCCCCTCGTGTTCTGCGGCACGGGCGGGCTGATGCAGGCCGAGACGCGGGGAACGCCCACCCACCTGAAGGACATCCGGCCCGGAGACCTCGTCGTGATGGCCGGCGGCCGCGTCGGCAAGGACGGCATCCACGGCGCGACCTTCTCGAGCGAGGCGACGGGGGCCGACAACCCGGTGGGCGTCGTCCAGATCGGGGCCCCCATCGTGCAGAAGATGCTGCTCGACATGCTGGCCGAGGCCCGCGAGCGCGGTCTGTACCGGACGCTCACGGACAACGGCGCCGGCGGACTCTCGAGCTCCGTCGGCGAGCTGGCCGAACTCTCGGGCGGCGCCACGCTGGAGCTCTCGGACGTGCCCCTGAAGTACCCGGGACTCGCCCCGTGGGAAATCCTCGTGAGCGAGTCGCAGGAGCGCATGACGCTGGCGGTCGATCCCGCGCACTGGGACGAACTGGCAGCCCTCGCCGAGCATCGCGGCGTGGAAGTGGCCGTCGTCGGCCGCTTCACGGATGACGGCACCTTCTCGGCCACCTGGCACGGTGAGCCCGTCATGCGCCTCGAGCTCGAGTTCCTGCACGGGGGGCTGCCGCGACGCACCCTCGAGGCCGAGTGGACACCCCCGGCGACGGACGCACCCCGCACGGCGAGCCCCATGTCGGTGGAAGCGACGCTGCCGGCCCTGCTCGGCTCGCTCAACATCTGCTCGCGCGAGTCCGTGATCCGCCAGTACGACCACGAGGTCCAGGGCGGCTCGGTCGTGAAGCCCCTGGTGGGCGTCGCGCACGACGGGCCGTCGGATGCGGCGGTGATCCGTCCGCTGCTCGACAGCGACCTGGGGGTGGCCGTGAGCTGTGCGATCAACCCGCACCACGGAGACCACGACGCCCGCGCGATGGCGCACCTGGCCGTCGACGAGGCCATCCGTAACGCGGTGGCCGTGGGCGCGGACCCCGACCACCTGGCCCTGCTCGACAACTTCTGCTGGCCGGACCCGGTGTTCGACCCCGCGAAGAACCCCGACGGCAAGTTCAAGCTGGCCCAGCTCGTCCGGGCCTGCCAGGGCCTGTACGAGGCAACGACGGCCTTCGACGCCCCGCTCGTCTCGGGCAAGGACTCGGTCAAGAACGACTACCACGGCCCGGACGGCAAGCTCTCGATCCCCCCGACGCTGCTCGTCTCGGCGATCGCCCGGGTGCCCGACATCCGCCGGGCCGTGACGATGGACCTCAAGGCGGCCGGGAACGTGCTGGTGGTGCTGGGGACGACGGCCGAGGAGCTCGGGACGTCCCAGTGGGCCCGCCTGCATGGCTGGTCGGGCGGACGGGTGCCGCGCGTGGACCTCGAAGCCGCCCGCGCCCGTTACCGGTCGCTGCACGGGGCGATCCGGGACGGCCTCGTGCGCGCCTGCCACGACGCCTCGGAAGGTGGCCTCGCCGTGGCCCTGGCCGAGATGGCCTTCGCGGGAGGCCTCGGGGCAACGGTGCAACTGGCGGCCGTACCCACCGCGACGACGGGGGCCACCGCCATCTCAGACTCGACCGGTGCCCTGTCCCTGGAGGCCCTGCTGTTCGGTGAATCGGCCAGCCGGTTGCTGGTCGAGGTCGCCCCGACAGACCTCGCGGAACTCGAGGCTCGCTTCGCAGGACAGGCGATCGCCCGCATCGGAGACGTGACGGATACGCCCGACCTGGTGCTGCGGGGCCGCCCGGGCGAGCCGGACCGGACATGGAAGCTGGACGCCCTCAAGAAGGCCTGGCAGGGAGGACTCTCGGCATGACGGTACGCGCGCTCGTGCTCACGGGCTACGGCATCAACTGCGAGGTCGAGATGGCGCATGGCTTCCGGCTCGCCGGGGCCGAGCCGACCATCGCCCACCTCGCGGACGTGCTGGACGGTCCCGTCGACCTCCACGACTTTCACGCGCTGGCGCTGCCCGGCGGGTTCTCCTTCGGGGACCACCTCGGTGCCGGCCAGGCCCTGGCGAACCGCCTGCGCCACTCGACCTTCTGGCCCGAGCTCCTGCGCTTCGTCGCCGAGGGCAAGCTCGTCTGGGGCGTGTGCAACGGCTTCCAGGCCATGGTCAAGCTCGGTCTGCTGCCGGCGCTGGAGGGCGTGGGCTCGCGGGAAGTGACCCTCGTGGCCAACGACTCGGGCCGCTTCGAGGACCGCTGGGTCCGGCTCGCGGCCGATCCGGCCTCCCCGTGCGTGTTCACGCGGGGTCTCGGGCACTTCGAGTTGCCCATCCGCCACGGCGAGGGCAAGCTCGTGACCCGGCCCGGGGTGCTCGAACGGCTGGAGGGCGCGCACCTGGCCCCGCTCCGGTACGTCGACGGCCGGGGCAAGCCTGCCGAGGACTACCCGGCCAACCCCAACGGCTCTCCGGGGGCGATCGCCGCCCTCTGCGACCCGACGGGCCGCCTGTTCGGGCTGATGCCGCACCCCGAGGGGTACCTCGACGCCACGCAGCATCCGGCGTGGACCCGTCGCGTCGGGGCCTCGCTCGTGGAAGGGGCCGGACTCGACCTCTTCCGGAACGCGGTTTCGGCCGTGAGGGAAGGACAGCTCGTCCGGCGATGAGGAGGGTCGCCCTGACCGAGAAACAAGTCTGGTGGGGACGTCGTCAGGAAAGCCCGAGAGGGCTTCCTGGCGTGGGACCGAGGTCACGGGTCGCGCGCCGGAAACGCAGCGTCTTCCAGGTCTCGTGCCCCAGCAGCAGGCTCGCGGCCACGGTCAGGCAGAGCAGCATCTCCGGCCCCGTGAGCGGCACGGTCCGGAACACCGCCTGCAGCGGAGGCACGAACAGGACCGCGAGTTGCAGGCTCGCGGCGATCGCCAGCCCCAGCACCATCCACCTGTTCGAGAACGGCCCCTGGTCCAGCAGCGGTCGCTCGAACGAGCGCAGGGTGAAGGCACTGGCCCACTGGAAGGCCACGATGGTGACGAAGGCCATGGTGCGGGCCCGGGCGAGAGCCACGTCGCTCGCGAGCGCCCAGGCATAGAGCCCCAGGGTCCCGCCGGCCATCCACGTCGCGAACAGCAGGCCCCGGAGGGCCATCGCCCGGTCCAGCATGGGCTGGTCCGGCGGGCCGGGGGGGCGGGACATCAGGCCGGGTTCCGGCTCCTCGAAGGCGAAGGTCTGGTCGAGCAGGCCGTCCGTCACGAGGTTGATCCACAGGATCTGCACGGGATGCAGGGGGAGGGGCATGTCGAGGGCCACGGCGGCGGCGATGAGCAGGATCTCGCCGGCGCTGGTCGAGACGAGGTAGAGCACCGCTTTCCCGAGCGTGGCCCGGATCGCACGCCCCTCGCACACGGCCCCGACGAGCGTCGTGAGGCGATCGTCCGTCAGGACGACGCGAGCCGCCTGTCTGGCGACCTCCGTCCCGTCCCGCCCCATGGCCACCCCGATGTCCGCCTGGGCCAGCGCAGGTGCATCGTTGACCCCATCGCCGGTCATGCCGACGATCTCGCCGCGAGCCTGCAGGGCTCTCACGATCTGGAGCTTGTGGGCTGGCGAGACGCGGGCCACCACCTCGAGGGGCGATTGCCGCGGATCGTGAAGGTCCGTCCCGGCCGACGCGAGCTCCCTCCCCTCGATCGTCCGGCCCCCGCGAGACAGGATGCCCAGCTCTCGGGCGATCGCCCGGGCAGTCGCCAGGTGGTCCCCCGTCAACATGACGATCCGGATCCCGGCCTGCTGACAGGCCTGAACGGCCCCGATCGCCTCGCTCCGGGGAGGGTCCTGCATCCCGGCGAGCCCCAGCAAGGTCACCCGATCCCGGCAGAGGCTCTCCAGCCCCTCATGCGGCTCGACCGTGAACGTCCCGATGGCGAGGACGCGCAGGGCCTGCGAGGCCATCGCATCGAAGGCGCGCAGCCACCGATCCCGGTCGAGCGGCCGCACCCGGCCCGCCTCGTCGAGTTCGTCCCGTGCGAGGTCGAGCAGGGCCTCGAGCGCCCCCTTGATGGTGCCCAGGCGACTCCCGTCCGGCCGCTCGTGCAGGGTCGCCATCCACCGCCGCTCGGAGCTGAACGGGATCTCGTCGATCCGCGTCCATGATGGCTGACAGCCGACCTTCATCGCCAGGACCTGCAGGGCCCCCTCGGTCGGATCCCCGACCACCTGCCAGGTGCCGTCGACCTCCTCGAGCAGGGCATCGTTGCAGAGGGAAGCGGCACTCGCGAAGGCCTCGAGCACGCGCGGAGCGACGTCTCCTGGCCGGTCGGGAATGAGATGCCCCCGGGGCGCGTAGCCCTCGCCGGTCACGGACCAGTCCCGACCGGCCAGGTGTAACCGGCGGACCGTCATCTGGTTCCGCGTGAGGGTTCCGGTCTTGTCGACGCAAAGGACCGTGACCGAGCCCAGGGCCTCGACGGCGGGTAGGCCACGCACCAGGGCTTGACGACGCGCCATGCGCCAGACACCGATCGCGAGCAGCAAGGACACGATGACGGGCAACCCCTCCGGGATGGCCGAGACGGCCAGGCTGATACCCAGGGTCAGGACGGTCCCGAGGTCGAGGCCCTTCGCAGTCCCGAGCACGAGCACCCCGATGATGACCGCCCCGATGGCGGCCCCGAGGCGACGGCTGAAGCCCTCCAGGCGGTGCTCGAGCGGGCAGGAGCCCTCCACCGTGGCCACGTCCCGGGCGATCACCCCCATCTCGGTCGCCATGCCGGTGGCCACCACGAGTGCCTCGCCCCGCCCACCCGTGACGACGGTGTTCATGAACACCATGTTCGTCCGCTCGCCGAGGGGCAGATCGGGTTCCACCAGCGGCGCGACTTGCTTCTGCACGGTCAGCGACTCGCCGGTCAAGGCCGATTCGTCGATGAACAGGTCTGCAGCCCCGACCACGCGGGCATCGGCAGCCACGCGGTCACCGGCCTGGAGGACGAGGAGGTCACCCGGGACGACCTGCCTGGCGGCCACCTCCATGACATGGCCGTCGCGCCGGACACGCGCCCGGGGAGCCATGAGCCCTCGCAGCGCGGCAAGCGCGCGCTCGGCCCGGCGCTCCAGCAGCAGGCCGATGGTCGCATTGAGCACGAGCACTCCCGTGATCACGTAGGGGTCGAAACGCTCCCCCACGAACCAGGACAGGAGCGCTGCGAGCAGGAGCAACTGGACGAGCGGATTCCGGAACGATTTCAGGGCGAGCCGCCAGACCGGCGTGGCGCGACTCTTCACGAGTTCATTGGAGCCATGAGCCACCAGACGCGCCTGGACCTCCTCGGTCGTGAGGCCGGACGGTCGAGATGCGAGCAAGCTGAAAAGCGATTGGCTGTCACGCGAGTACCAGCACACATCCTCCTCAGCCGCCTGACCGTGACGAACACGCCTGCTCGACCTCACGCTGCCTCCCGGTTGCCTGGAACCTGGAACCGCAGGACACTCCCGACCAGCTTCGCGAATGCCGACAGGAGAGGACAGGTCCGCATGGGCCGATCCTCCTGCCGAAAACGGGGTATCGTATGCAGGTGATGCATCCGATCATTCGTCGAAAATTCAGCATCCCCAGGCTGCCCGAGCCCTTCACGGAACGCCCGGAACTCACGGGCCTGCTGAACGCAGGCCTCGGCCCCTCCCGCAGCCTGACGCGGGTCGTGGCCGGGGCCGGCTCGGGCAAGACGGCCCTGCTCGCGCATCACGTCCGACGCTTCCCGGGCACGGCCTGCTGGTACGGCCTCACGCCCGCGGATACCGATCCCGGCGTCTTCTTTCCGCACCTGGTCGCGTGCCTCGAAGCGCGCATCCCGGTCCTCGGAACCGTTGCGACGGGCATGGACCCCGGGGCGGCCAAGTATGCCACGGCCATGGGGCTCCTGGCGGATGCGCTCACCCTGCACCATCCCGACCCCCTGATCCTGGTCCTCGACGACTGCCAGCATCTGCCTGCCGACCCGGCCTCGCTGGACGCCCTCGCGGCCCTCGTGCGCTTCTTCCCGGAAGAATCCCAGCTCGTGCTGGCCGGAAGGACGCTGCCGGACCTGCGGCCTCACGGGGGCCCCGCCCCCGGGACGATCCTGGACCTGGATGCGGCTCGCCTGGCCTGGGACCTCGAGACCACCCGGCGCCACCTCGAGGGCCTGGGCCAGCCTGCGGAGGGTGCGGAAGCGCTGCAGGCCCGGACCCGGGGCTGGGTGGCAGGCCTGGTCCATCTCGCGGGGCAGCGCATCTCCGGTGCGGAGACCTCGCCAGGCGCCGAAGAACCGACCCTCGACGACCTTCCCTGGGACGACGTCCTGGACGGCTGGAACGAGGCCGAGCAGGAGGCGCTCGTGAAGCTGGCCTTCCTGCCGCGCCTGGACCCGGCCTGGTGCCACGAACTGCTCGGACCGGAGGTCGAGCCCCTGCTGGCACGCCTGGCCCGGACCCGCCCGTTCGTCCAACCGGACGAGAGCGGCATCACGCTCGCGCCCGTGCTGCGCGAGGGCCTCCAGGCACGGGCACGGAACCGCCTCGCGCCGGCCACCCTGCGCGACCTGTACGCCCGGCTCGGCAAGCTCCCCGGGCTCAAGGCCCGCGATCGCCTCGAGCATCTCCTGGAGGCCGGAGGCCTCGACGACGCCGTGGCCCTGCTGGAAGCGGTCCACGCCGCCTGGCTCGCCTCGGGGCGGGAAGAGACGCTGGCCTCCCTCCTGGGTCGGCTCGCGGGAACCGTCGCCGCGGAGAGCGTGACCTGGGCCATCATGCAGGCCATGGTACGTCGGCTGGAGGGACGGGTTCGAGAGGCCCTCGAGCTGCTGGACGGGGTCCACGCGGCTTGCCTGGAGTCCGGCCGGACCGACTGGCTGGCCCGCCTGCTCGCCCAGCGAGCGGCCTGCCTGGGAGCGCTCGGGGACCTTCCAGGGCAGGAAGCCGAGGCGCGGGCGGCCCTCGAGGTGGTCGACGTCGGGACGGACCCCACGACCCATGCGTTCGCCCGCAACGTCCTCGGCCTGGCCCTGCTCGCCCGCGGGGAGCTGACGCCGGCCCTCGCCTCCTTCGCGGAGGCGGTCTCGTCCTTCGAGCGGGCCCGTGACGTACCGGGCACCGTGCGCGTCCTCCACAACACGGGCCTGGCCCATGCGCGGGCCGGAGCCTTCGAGCAGGCGATCCTCGGGTACACGGACTGCCTGCGACGCGCGGACGGAGCGGGCCTGCAACCGCTGCCCCTCACGCTCAACAACCTGGGCCTGGCCCACCTGCACCTGGGACGACTCGACGAGGCCGGACGCGCCCTCGAGAAGGGGCTCGTCCTGGCGGGTCGCGTCCGCGGGGAACGCGACCGGGGAATCCTGCTGCGCTCGCTCGGGTACCTCCGGCTGGCGGAGCGTGACCTGCCAGGCGCCCGGACCGCCCTCGAGGAGGCCCAGGCGATCGCCGACCGGACGGGCGATCGCTTCGCGGGAGCGATGGCCCGGTTCGGCCTCGCCGAGGCCGACCTCGAGGATGGCCTCCTGCCCCGCGCCCGGGCCTGGCTGGCCCAGGGGCTGGCCACTGCCGGCCTGCCGCTCGAGGCACCCGTCCTGGTGGACGGCGCCCTGCTGCAGGCCCGGCTCTGCCGCCTGTCGGGTCAACCTTCCGAAGCTCTGCGCTGGCTCGAACACGTCGTGGCCGAGGCGGCACGCTCGGGGAACCCCTATCTCGCCCACCATGCGGCCGGCGAACGGCTCGCCATGGAGCCGGACCTCCGGGATCCAGCCGGTTTCGAGGCGGCCCGGCAGACGCTCCTGAACGGCCACCTCTCGCACGGCTACCCGCTTCCGGCCGCTGCCCGGCCTTCCCGGGAGGTTCCTGCCGTCCCGGCCGGGGAGGATCTGCGCAGCTGGACTCTCGAAGTGACGACCCTCGGCAGCTTCTCGGTCGCGGTCGAGGGGCGCCCCCTGAAGGACTGGCGCACCGGAAACGCCCGGATGCTGCTCGTCTACCTGATGCTGCATCCGGAAGGGGCCACCAAGGAACGTCTTTGCGAACTGCTCTACGGGGCGGAGGCCCCCTCACGCTCCGCCCTCCCCACGGTGGTGAACCGGCTGCGCCAGGCCCTCGAGCCCGACCTGCCGAAGGGGGGCACGAGCCGGTTCATCCTGTTCGAGGAAGGCCGATACGTGCTGGCGCGCGGGCTGCGGTCACGGCTCGACGTGCTCGACCTGCGGCGGCATCTGGCCTCGGCTGCCAGGCGCGACGAAGACCCGGTGGCGCACCTGGAGGCGGCACTGGCGCTGTACCGGGGGCCCTTCCTGGACGACGTCGACACGATGCCCTGGTGTGATCTCGAACGCGAGGCGATCCGCCGTCAGCTCCTGCCCGTCCTGGAAGCCGAGTTCGAGCGCCTGGCCTCCCGGGACGACTGGCAGACCCTGGGCGACCTGGCGAGCCGCGTGATGACGGCGGAGCCGCATTTCACGCCGGGCCTGCGCGCCCAGGCGGTGGCCCTCGCCATGCAGGAACGCCCCGATGAGGCCACGCGCCTTCTGGACGCGGCCTTCGCCGCGATGGCAACGGAGCGGCGCCTCGAACCGGACGAGGTCGATCTCGACCTGCTCGAGGCCATCCGGGAACGGACACTCACGGTCCGCCAGGCGCGGACGGCCCTCAGCGTCGGCTGATCCCCCTTCAGGGATCCTGGACGCGCCGGATCCTCCTGATGGCGATGTCGGCCGACGGACCCACGCCATTGTCCCCGTCGAGCACCCAGACCTCGCCGCTGGCGCCGGCTCGGAGCACGTAGGGGGCCGTGAACGTCGCCTGGGTGCCAGGACCATCCTGGCTGCCGTTTCTACCGGTCCCCGCCACCACGAAGGTACCGCCGTCCGCCGAGAGCCGGCGGATGCGCTGGGCGTTCGGATCGCTGACGAACACCTCGAAGCCCTGCACGACGAGCGAATAGGGACGACGGAACAGGGCCCGCCGGGCGCGGCCGTTCCGGTCACCTTCAGGCTCCCCGGGCATCCCGCCGACGGTCGTCACCGCCCCGGTGGCCAGGACGATCTGCCGGATGGCCCGCGAGGAGCGATCGGCGACGAGCACATGACCATCCGGCCCGAAATGGGGCGACCCGGGCTGGAAGAAGCGGGCAGCGGGGCCGACTCCATCCGCCGACCCCGTCGCATCCGGAGCGCCGGCGAGGATCCGCCACGTGGAGCCTGCGCCCGGCGGGAGATGATGGACCACCTGCTGACCCGGGATCGCCACGACCACATCGCCACTCTTCCCGATGGCCAGTCGATCGGCCCGGGCGATGACCTCACCCTCGGCGACCGAGAGGGAGTTCGAGCCGACCTGGACGAAGGTGTCCGAACCCGGCGGCAGCCGGAAGCACGTCAGCTCCCGGCCCAGCTGGCTGTCGACCTTCACGGCGGCGAGGTAGAGCGTCCCGTCCGGGGCCTGCCCCATGAGGGCCGGCGCCCGGTATCCGGGCGGCGTGAGGCCGACGCTGGCCGTGGCGATCGCCCCGCCGACCCGCCGGACGCTGACAACCTCGATCCGGGAATTCACCCCGCCTCGTCCCCAGCGCGGCAGCAGCACGTCCCCCGAGGGAGCAACCTCGAAGAAGCCCGCGTGATCATCCACCGGGAAGGCGGCCGGGAAGAGGTCGGCCCCGCGGAACACCGTCTCGACCTCGAACCGATCCGCCCTCCGACGGATGAACTCCACGACCCCTCCGGCGAGACCCGGGAGGTCCGGGACGTCCTCGATCCGCTGGGCGAGGAAATTACGCAGATCGCGGCTGCGGCGGCCCATGAACGGCAGATCGTCACGCGTGAGTTCCTGGCGCAGGCGGGACACGACGCCCCGGGCGAAGGTCAGGACGCCCGGCGTCCGGAGCAGTTGCCCCCCGAGGGTTTCCCGGCTCCCGGCGGCCAGACCCTCGACCACCAGCGTCGTGACGGCATCCACCGGCACCTCGAGGTCGCCGGTCGCCGGGAGGCTGGCGACGTTCGAAAAGGTGAAACTCTCGCCGGAGGCGTCGAAGGGCACCTCGACCAGCACCGTGCCACTCGACGAGGCCGGGAGCCGGAAGCTGTACCGCCCTTCCGGGTCCGTGAGCGCCTCGCCGACCTTCACCGCCGTGCCGTCCGCCTCGCGAGTCACGAAGAGGCTGGCACGGGCACCCGCCACGGGTGACTGGGGAAGCGGATCCGAGGTCTGGAGGGAAGGAGAGCGCCCGGCCAACCGGAACGGGGCCCGCCAGAAAACCCCCGTGCCGGGATCGGTGAGAAAAACCCCCGTCCCGACGTCGATGAGAGCCCCGGAATTGTTCGCGATGAGGCCCGGGTCAGGACGCATCACGATACCGGTGAGCGCACCCGACTGGTTCGAGACGAGGTTCTGCGAGGAGGCCGGGGAGGCCGCCAGCACCGAACCCGGGAAAGCGGTACCCGGGGGACCGTCGCCGAGGCGAGCCGTCTGGGACGGGATCGCGGTGCAGGCCGCGAGGGAGACCGAGGCGATCGCCAGGCCGGTCGCGGGCATCCGTCGCCTCGAATCGTTCCTCATGTCGACCTCCTTCAGCCCAGGCTCAATCCGACAAGTACCCGGTACGGCAAGACCTTCAACCTGGTCTGCAATCCGGGCGGGCGTTCACCGTGCGCTCACCGCGGCCGATCGTCCCCGGCGCGCAGCTGCCAGCCCGGGGTCGAGACGGCATCGAGCACCGGACAGCCGTCACCGAAGGGACCGGGCCCCGGGTGGTCCCGATCGGCTCGCGCGCGCACCGGGCGTATCCGGCCTGCCGAGAAGCCATCCTGGGCGAGCAGCGTCCCGAGGACGTGCCAGCCTTCCGGCTCCCCGGGAATCATCGTCCGCGGCAGCCGCGCCCGGACGAGCCCGGCTTCGCGGTCCACCGTGACCCGCAACTCGGCAAGCCGGGTGCCGTCGGGGCGGAAGAGACCGCATTCCCACCCCTCGACGACGAGCGCGACGCTCCAGGGCACCTCGACCCGGGCCCGGCGAGCCGCAAGCAGCGGCCAGGTCGTACCGGGAGCCCCCATCTCGCGGAACCCGATGTAGGCCTCGAGCGTGACCAGGGACAGGCCATCCGGAGCATGCCAGGGGTCCTTGACGGCGCCGAGCGACCAGGTGAAGACCCAGTCGTCGCCATCGGCGCCGACCTCGAGGGCTCGCAGATCCAGCACGTCCCGATCGTAGCCTTCAGCGGTCGGGGGCTGCACGGCCACGTCCGGCGTGGCATCGACCAGGCGCAGCCTGGACGGCCGGGGCAGCACGGGCACGCGGATGCGAACGGGCTCGGGCGGCACCTGGAGCCGGTCGGTCACCACCGAGACCTCGAGGGTCTCACCGTCCACGGGATCGAGCGCCGACCAGGGGACGGTCAGCTCCAGCGCCTCGTCGCCCCGGACGGCCCGCGCAGCGTCCATGCCCGATCGCCCCCCCGCGCCCGGTCCCGAGACCTGGCCCCCCGGTCCGATCTGCCAGGTCCGTCGCCGCTTGCCTTCCGGGACGGGACGGTCCACCCGCAGACTCACGGGCCGATCGGCGGGCGGATGTCCCAGACCCACGTGCAGGCCCTGCCCGTCCACCCCGGCCAGGAAGGCATCCAGCTGCCGCCCCCCCGACGCCATCGCCCCGCCTGCGGCGCGATACACCGCGGCTCCGCGCCATTCGGAGGCCTCCAGGCGGCCGTCGAGCCGCGGGTGGACCTGCGACGCGGGCATCAAGGCGGCCGCGGGACGGGGCTGCACGATGGCCACCCCGACACTCGCGGGTACCGTCAGACCGATCGCCCGGTAACTCTCGGCCAGCAGATCCCGGTACGCCCGGTCGAAGACCTCGTCGCGCCCCGAGTCCTGGTCGGCCCCGTACCACCAGAACCAGTCGCTGCCCTCGGCCGCGCGCAGGGCCCGCAGGGCCGCCCGCTGGGCAGGGTGATCGGCCCCGTGCCGGAGGCCGTGGGCCGAGACGGCCGCCCGAGCCTCGGTGAGCAGGTCCCAGGCCCGGTTCTCCTCCGCCTCGCCGATCCAGGTGGCAAAGCTGGCCCCGATCCAGGAACCGGCCCACAGGCGTGGCAGGGGAGTCGCCCGATGATGGGCCAGGAAAGCCGAGGGCGTGGTCGTCACGAGGGCCGGATCGTGCGTCAGCCCGTGATAGAGGGCGCGAAGGAAGGCCTTGCCGTCGTCCGGGTAGTTCTCCCAGGCGTTCTCTCCGTCGAGGACGATCGTGACGAGGCGGTCGGGATCGTGCGTCCGGGCAGCGATCGCCCGGAGCTGGCCGAGCAGGTCGGCGGCCGCGGCAGCCCCGGACATGCGGGCATACCGGAAACCGATGTCATCCGAGAGCTTGCGATCGCGGAAGCAGACCAGCGGCCCGTCCTTCACCTGGTACGCCCGGTAGAGCGGGCCATACGCCTCGCCTCGCAGGGTCTCGCCATCCCGGAAGGTCGTGCCGAGCGAGCGAGCGAGCACCTCCTCGTCGGTCGCGATCCAGCGCACGCCGGCCTCGCGGAAGAGCGGTGCCACGGCCTGCGCCACGGATCCCTCGCCGGGCCACATCCCCCTCGGGGCCCGCCCGAACCGGCGCACATGCGAGCGGACGGCCTCCTGGACGTGCCACCGGGCATCTCCCGGCTCGCGCAGCCGGGTCGCGGGCATCGCGGAGGCCGGCAGGGCCTCGCGGGCGAGGTCGGTGTCGGCCAGCAGGGGCAAGATGGGATGATAGGCCGGGGTCGAGCTGACCTCGAGGCGGCCCTCCTGCTCGAGGGCGCGGTGCAGGGGGATGATCTGCGCGAGCATCCGCCGCTGCTCGGCCAGGACGAGGCGCAGATCGGCGGCCGAATAGCCGCGACCCCGGCGGGCGAGCCGGGCGAGAGGCGCCCGGGCGAGGGCGTCGGGATCGGTCCAGGCCAGGTGGAAACAGGTCGCGGCATCGAGCTGATCGGCCCGGCTCCACGAGGCGGCGGGCCTGGCGGCGAGCTCGGCGAGGCGCGGCCAGCGCGCGCGCATCGGGGCGCTGACCTGCAAGAAGCGTTCCCCGGCGAGGGCCAGGTCCGACGGGGAGAGCGGGCCCCGGGCGCAGCGCTCGGCCAGCAGCTCGACGGCATCCCGGGTCCCGCGGCCGTAGGCCTCGACCTGGTCGAGGAGCACGGGCGTCAGGTTGACCGTGAGCTTGAGCCCCGGGAACTCGCGGGCGATCGCCGCCATGTCGAGGTAGTCCTTGGCCGCATGCAACCGGACCCAGGGCTCCTGGATGACGCCATCCTTCACGGCGTAGCGCGGCTGATGCTGGTGCCACACGATGGCGACGGGAAGCGGCGCCACCGGGGAGGTGGCGGCTGCCGGAAGGCCATGAGCCGTCGACATGAGACCGAGCAGGAAGAGACCTGCACGCCAGGCATCGCGGGATGTCTTCATCGAGTCCTCTCGAACACGCCAGGGGTACGTCCCCACGGGCCGGATTTCCTGGCATCATAGCCTGGCTGGCACCGGGACGTTCGTGATGCACGTCCCGGTGCGGGTATACCCGCGGGAACCGGATATGCCCCGCCCGCGAAACGGAAGGCCCGATGTCTCCCACGACGCCCCCCGGAAAACGACTGGACCTGCCGGATGCCGAGGTCTGGCTGTGCGAGGGCTGGCTTGCCCGGGACGAGGCCGCGCGCCTCTTCGAGGCTCTCGTGGCCGCAACGGCCTGGCGCCAGGAACCCATCCGGATGTTCGGCCGCACGGTCATGCAACCTCGGTTGCTGGCCTGGCACGGCGATCCGGACGCCACCTACACCTACTCGGGCGTGTGCCACGAGCCCGAACCCTGGACCCCGGACCTCTCGTCGGTCCGCGAGCGCCTCCTCCCCGTCGCCGGGGATTTCAACTCGGTGCTCCTCAACCTGTACCGGGACGGCCGGGACCGGATGGGCTGGCATGCCGATGACGAGCGTGAACTGGGGCCTGAACCCGTCATCGCGTCCGTGAGCCTGGGGGAGACGCGGCGCTTTCTTCTCAGGCACCGGACCCGACGTGAGCTGGATACGGTGGCGATCGCCCTCTCGGCCGGGGATCTGCTGGTGATGAAGGGGGCCACCCAGCACCGCTGGAAACACGCCGTGCCGGGCACGGCCATGTCGGTGGGATCTCGCCTCAACCTGACGTTCCGCAGGATTCATCCGGCCCTGCGGGGTGGAAAGCCGCTCGCATGATCATTCCGGCGTAAAAGTGCATTAAGAAATCATTTTGCAGGTACAGAGCCGCCGCAAACCGGCGACAAGACCTGCAACGAAGGATTTCGACCAAGAAAGGCAGGATTCACCATGAGCTTTAATATCGGTAACATCGCTAACGCGTTCAGCGGGAATGCCATCAAGACCGCCTTCAACCTGGGGACGAGCTTGGTCCCGGGCCTGGACAAGATCGCGGGCGGCGGACCGTCGGCACCGGGTGGGGACTCGGGCATTTCCCCGGCGGGCCAGAAATCGGGGTTGTCACTGGGCTCCATGTTCGGCGGGGGCGGGGGCGGCTTCCTGGACCTCGCCAAGGGCCTGGTCTCAGCCGCCAGGCAGTTCTTTCCCGGTGCAGCCGGGTTCCTGGGCGCCGTCGAGCAAGGGCTCGGCTTCCTGGGCAAGCTGAGCGGGGATGCCAAACCGGAAGCCCCCGAGGATACGAAGGCGTCGGCAGAGGGGGCCATCGGTCAGGCCAGGCAGGCCCTGCAGACCGCGGCCGAGCTCAAGGACATGTTCGGCAAGGTACCGGCGACGCAGGCGGGCGCGGATATCCTGAACCGGGCGGCGGGGATGCTACAGAACGGCCTGAATGCCGCGAGCAAGGTCGAAGGCGGGGCCCAGCAACTTCCGGCACCGAAAACTGCGGACGAGTGGCGCGCCGAGATCGAGCGCCTGTCCAAGGGTGCTAACGCAGCCCTCAACTGATGCCCTGACTGTCGGATGCGGCAACTGCCCTCCCCGACTCCTTCGCCCCCCCTTCCCCCCTCAGGGTGTGGAGGGGGTTTCTTCGTGGGGGAGCACGCCCGGGACGCCCGACGCAGCCGGAACGTGAGACGCCCACCACAGCTCGAGCGGACTCCAGATGGCGAGGCCCGTCAGCAGCACGGCCGCCGCAAAGCGAAGGTTGCCCCCCCGCTGGTGGGTTCGTTCGTCCGGGCGGCCTGGTCGGCCCCGTACAGACCGAGCAGCGCGGTCGCCAGCGCCGCGGAACCATGCGCCAGAGCCGTTTCGCGCCGTCCCTCGAGCCACTGCCCGGCACCGGGCACCACCGCGGACGCCGCGTAGGACGTCCAGGGAACGGACGCGGTCGCGGACGCAAGCCCGAGGACGGACGTCGGCCCGTCAGCCGCGGAGGGGTCGGTGAGTGCCCCCGCAGGAAAGGGGCCCAGGCCGAGCGACAGGGCCACGAGCCAGGCACCCCGCTTGAAGAGTCGGATCATCTCGCCACCTCCACGCGTGTGCGCTCGAGGGTTCCCAGACCGATCGAGGTCATGAGGCCGAAGCGCGTGGTGGCGAACCCCGAGCCCACACCCTGCGGATCGGAGGGAAAGTCGCCGCCGACGTGGGACTCCAGGAACATGCCCGCGCGGTGGACGAGTCCTGAACCGAAGCTGACCACGGGCGCGATCCGGTAGCCGGACATGCGAGGCAAGCCCGACCCTGGCGCGGCCGTCACGTCCTCGCCGGGGGTCCAGGCCAGGTCGAGCCCGAGGGCCAGCTCCGGTCCGAGCGGCCAGACGATCTCCTGACGGATCCCCCAGCCGCGGAGGTCGAGCACGGGCGTGAACCAGAACTGGCTCGCCGCCGGCGGTGCCGGTGGGCCCGAGGTGCTGGTGATGCGGTTCCAGGTCCCGCCCCAGCCGAGCCCCGTCGCCAGGCGGAGGGGGCCCAGCTCGTGGTCGCGCACCAGGGCGATCGCCCCCGTCGTGACCTCCCGGCGGTGAAAGACGCCCGGATAATCGGTGCTCGCGAACTGGAAGGCATGGGCCCCCACCGAGACGGGCAGGCGCCACCCGGCCCAGGAAGGGCACCAGTCGAGCTGGAGGTGGGGCACGGCGTTCACGGCGACGCGGAGCGCCTCGAAGGCCACGTGCTCGTCGATCCAGGCCAGCTCGGTCGTCAGACGTGGAGCCGGCCAGGCGACGGGCTCCGGAGGCACCGGCGCAGGGGTGGGCGAGGCCGGGCTCCCGGAAGGCGGCTCGGGGTCAGGCGTGGGACTCGCGACGGGAGTCGGTTCAGCCGTGGGCACCGGCGTCGGCTCAGGCCAGGCGTCGGCTCAGGTGTCGGCTCCGGCGTGGAAGGCGGCTCGGGACTCGCCAAGACGACGGGCGCGGGCGTCGGAGCGAGGGGGGACGCGGGCGCCGCGGGAAGCGCTCGTCGTGGCGGCAGGACGGGCGGAACGAACAGCGTCCCCTCGAGCACGAGCGTCCGGCCACGACGGGCAGAGAGCAGATGGTGCGGCGCCAGCGTGGAGAGCACCAGGACGAGCCGGGCATGACCGTCTGCCGCCTGCTCGAGGCGCCAGGACCGCAGCCAGCTCGGGCGCAGGGAGACGCGTCCTTCCACCGGCTTCACGAGGGCGGCCCGGTCGAAATCGATCACGAAGCGCCGCGGCGGCGCGAGGCGCGTCACGCGATACACCGGCGGCAGCCCCTCGAAGGGCACGCGGAGTTCGCCGGTGACCTGGTCCAGCACCGGAGGCGCGAGGCGGCGGAGGGGGGGAGCACCTACCCGGACGGGTGGAGCAGCCAGGCCCGGTGCCTGCGCGGACAGGGCCAGCATGACGGTGCAGCACGTCGAGACGAGTGCCGGACGCAACGGGTCCCTCCGGAGATGTGGCAAGCCCGGGATTCCGCGCCGACGATCTTACGCGATGCGTGCTAGGATGCACATCCGGAAACCGCACGCGAACGAGGAGACCCACGTGAGCAAGATCAAGGTGCTGAACCCGATCGTCGAACTTGATGGCGACGAGATGACGCGGATCATCTGGCAGTTCATCAAGGACCGCCTGATCCTGCCGTATCTCGACCTCGACCTCAGGTACTACGACCTCGGTATCGAGAACCGCGATGCCACGGACGACCAGGTCACGATCGACGCCGCGAACGCCATCAAGGAGTTTGGCGTGGGCGTGAAGTGCGCCACCATCACGCCGGACGAGGCGCGGGTGAAGGAATTCAACCTCAAGAAGATGTGGAAGTCTCCCAACGGGACCATCCGCAACATCCTCGACGGGACGGTCTTCCGTGAACCCATCATCTGTGCCAACGTGCCGCGCCTGGTGCCAGGCTGGACCCAGCCCATCGTGATCGGCCGTCATGCCTTCGGCGACCAGTACCGGGCGACCGACTTCGTCGTGCCCGGCGCCGGCAAGCTGACGCTGAAGTTCGAGGGCGCGAATGGTCAGGTCATCGAGCGCGAGGTGTTCGAATTCACGGGCGGCGGCGTGGCGCTCGGCATGTACAACCTCGACGAGTCCATCCGCGGCTTCGCCCGGGCGTGCTTCAACTACGGCATCGCCAAGCGCTGGCCCGTGTACCTCTCGACCAAGAACACGATCCTCAAGGCTTACGACGGTCGCTTCAAGGACCTCTTCCAGGAAGTCTTCGATGCCGAGTTCAAGGCCCGTTTCGCCGAACTCGGCATCACCTACGAGCACCGCCTCATCGACGACATGGTCGCGGCCGCCCTCAAGTGGTCCGGCGGGTTCGTCTGGGCCTGCAAGAACTACGATGGCGACGTGCAGTCCGACACCGTCGCCCAGGGCTTCGGGTCGCTGGGGCTGATGACGTCCGTGCTCCTGAGCCCCGACGGCAAGACGGTCGAGGCCGAGGCGGCCCACGGCACGGTGACGCGCCACTACCGCGAGTACCAGAAGGGCAAGGAGACCTCGACGAATCCCATCGCGTCGATCTTCGCCTGGACGCGCGGGCTGTTCTACCGGGCCCAGTTCGATGGCACCCCCGAGGTGGCGCGCTTCGCCACGGCGCTCGAGGAAGTCTGCGTCGAGACGGTCGAGGCCGGCTTCATGACCAAGGACCTCGCGCTCCTGATCGGCCCCGAGCAGCCCTGGCTCACGACCAGCCAGTTCCTCGCGAAGCTGGACGAGAACCTGCGCGCGAAGATGGGCCTCGTCGCCGCGACCGTGGACTGATCCGGCCGCCATTCGCCAGGGAGGGCCTCTCTTGCCAGGACGCTTTCTGGCTCGACACGGTCGTGAACTCGTCAAAGCTGGGCTGGTGGCCAGCCTCACCGGATGTCTGTACATGCCGGTGGGGAAGCTGCCAGCCCTCGACGAGGCCGCGGCCATTCCCCCGGCCCCGGACCGGTCGCTGGTCCTCCGGGCAGTGTTCCTGAATGGCGGGCTCCGCACGCAGGAACTGGTGAAACCCTACTCGCGGCTGGACGTCGACCACCTGGTCGTGACCGTCACGCCGACCGCGGGGGGTGGGGGCATTCCCATCCTGGAGCGAGACCTCTCGGGCCCGGCCATCCTGGCCGACATCCCGATCGGGGGGCTGCGCCCGGACACCACCTACCGCATCACCGGTCGCGCTTTTGTCCGACCGGGTCGGGACCCGGCCGACATCCTGAGCGTGGACGCCTCGTCGTCGATCGATCTGACGGTCACCCGCGACGACCGACCCGGGCCGGTGGCCCTTCCCGTCCAGCTCCGCGACCGCATCTTCGACGGTCAAGCCAGCACGTCGGTCCTCATCCTTCCAGGAGGCGTGACGGACCTCGGCCGGGAACGGATCACCTCGGGGCCCCTGGTGAACCTGACCCTGAACATGGTTTCCCCGCGTGCGACCCAGGCCGTCGTGAGACCCTGGCGCCTCCAGGACGTCGACCAAGTGGTCGTCACGCCGCGGATCTTCGTCCCGGGCCTGGGCTACCGGCTGCTGGCGCCCGCGACGGGCCTCCCCGAACTCCGCCAGGACGTGCCCATCGTGTTGCTCACGATTCCCGCGAGCCAGCTGGCCGAGCGGATCCCCCTGGTGGTCGGAAATCTCCGGCACGATCAGGACTACCAGCTCGAGGCCGCCGCCTATGACGCCGTCGGCAATGTGCTGACGCAGCCCGACTGCTTGATGAACATCCGGGTGGAGCGCGACGACCGGGTCGCACTGGCGGATCGCGACATGCGGCTCGTGTTCAAGCCTCGACCGTTCTCGGGGACGGCTCTGATCCGGCTCGTGCGGCGCGACCCCCTGCTGACGCTCGCCCGGACCGAGGTCAGCATCCGGCGACTGGTGAACGGAAGTGCGCCGGAACAGCTGGACACCCCCTTCTCGGTCACGACCATTCCGACGTCGCTGCGGCTCAATCGCCTCGCCCCGTACGCGAATTACGTGCTGGAGGCGCGGGGAATGGATGCCTCGGGGAGCGTGAAGGCCACCGGTCGTGCGGTCGTCAACGTCCTGGACGACGACGACCTCGGCGAGGTCACGCTCGAGCTATGACGTGCCGGGCCCATGGAAGGAGACCGTCCGCGTGATGTGCCTGCGCCTCGTGCTCCCCGCAGCCTGCCTCCTGGCGGCCTGTTCCCTGGCGACCACCCCGGTCGCCAGAGCCCCGCAGGACACGGCCACGATCGAGCTCACCCCGCGACTGACGGCGGCAGGGCGGCAGACTCAGGCCCTCATCGAGCCCTGGAAGGCCTCGGATGTCGATCACCTGCGCGTGGTTCTGTACATGGAAGATGCGACTCCCTCGGGGGCGCTCGTGGCCCCGCAGCGCGCCGTCCTGGTGGATGGCATGCCCGTCATGACCGACCTCGCGCAGGCGGATCTCGACGACCCGGTCCGCTTCTCGGGCCTGCGCAGGAACACGATCTACTGGGCCCGGGCGTCCGCTTACCGGGGCCCGGACTCCATTCCTCAGAACCTCATCAGCGTCGAGGACGGCTCCCGGCTGCGGCTGCCCGTCCGCGAGGACGACCGGCTACTGGTCGCGACCCTGACCGTCCAGTTCGCGGACCGCGTGTTCGCCGGCGAAGCCAGCCCGGACCTCGTGTTCCTCGGGGGAGGGCTCGTGGCGGCCGGTCCCCTGACCCTCATCCAGGCCTCCCCCTCCTCCGCTCCGGCCGCGTTCCGGATCCGATCCACCGCGGCCCGGTGATGTCCCGGCCCCTCCCGCCTCGTTCCCGGTTCCGGCCGGCCTGGTTCCGGCTCTCCCTGCTCCTGTTGGCCCCCGTGCTGGCCGGGGCAACCGGAAACCCGGTCCGAGCGGAGGAGGCCGTGCGGCGGGATCCGGGCAGCCTGGGGGCCGCGGGGCTGCACATCGCGCCGCGCTTCCTGGGGCCGCCCGGGGAGATCGAGGTCAGTTTCCGGGGAGGCGGCATCGCCTTTCCCTCCACGGGGGGAGCCGTCGTCGGGGGCCAGCTGGGCATCCAGGCCACGGTGGCCGACGACCTCGTGCTGCTGGCCGACCTCGGCCCTCGCGGCTCGCTGGGCCTGCGCGGCAAGTGGGGCGCCGGGCGCAACTGGCACCTGGGCTGGGACGTCCGGGCCCGCTCGGACATCCACTTCCAGGCCCTGCCGACCCGGACGGGGCTCTCGGCACCCGCCTTCGGGCTGATACCCGGCTTTCCGGGAGGGGCTGCCCTGGGCGGTGAGGCGTCCCTGGTCGGGGCCCTCGAGGCCGGCGACTTCCGGCTCGACCTGTCGCCCGCCGTGTACGCACTCTCGAACCGCGAAGGCGTCGGGCTGCGGGCCGCCCTGGAGTGGCGATCGCCCCCCTGGGAACTTGGGGCGGGTACCGTGGCCGACCTCGACGTGAACCGGCCGGACCGCCCGGAGGTCGTGACACCGACCTGGCAGATGCTCCATCAGGTCGGCGTCCGCCACTACTGGGGAGACACGTTCCATGTGCACGGCGTGATCGGATATTCCCCGGGCGACGTCTACGGCACGCCGAGCTGGAGCGCGATGCTCGGGACGGGCTGGCGGTTGCTGGGACGGCCTCTCGCCACGGAGTCGATCGACCCCGGCTCCCCCGAGTCCCCCGTCTCGGCGGCCGTTCCGCGCCCGCCTGCACGAACCCGGGCGACCCCGGTATACCCCGTCCCACGGCCAGGGGAGCCCCGGTCCGGGTTATGGGGGCGCGTGCTCAACGGCCTGGCCCTCGGGGACACGGCCTGGACCGAGCTCGCCCTGAAGCGCCGCGTGAAGGGCACATGGGTGGACGTGCCCTGGACCTACCCGACGGATGCCGAGGGGCGCTTCCGGATCGTCGACATCCCGCCGGGCGAGTACCAGGTGGTGTTCCGCGGGGACCGCGACCACGCGCTCGCGGCAGGTGCGGCCGTGAGCGAGCCCGTCAGGCTCGAGGCGAACCGCGCCGTGCGCGTCGAGCTCGACGTGGGCTGGGACTCGACGGCGATCGGGGCCACCCGGAAGGGCACGACGGTGAGCGTCCGCTGGCCCGCCAAGCCGGACGTGCCGGGCGCCCGCTACGAGGTCGTCGTCAAGGCCCCCGGCCTCGAGCGCAACGTGGTGTCGAGCGGGGAGACGACGGGGCTCGAGGTGCGGTTCGAGCTCCCGGAGGCGATCGCCCGCCTGCCGGGCCTCACCTATGCCGTGAAATACCGCTCGCCCGACGGGGCCTTCCTGGGGGGCAACCGGTACGGCCAGACGGCCTTCCGGCCGCTGGAGACCGCGGATTCCTCCCGGATCCCCGCCCGCTGATCAAGGGCCAATCTTCACGAATCCATCGGTTGACACCGGACATACGACTTGATAACGTGCAGGCGCTCCCGAAGTCTGGCAAGGAGACCTCCCGCATGCGCTTCACCCCGTCTCTCGCGCTCGCCGCCACGCTCGCCCTGGGCGCTGCCGGGTGCGTCGGTCTAGGTACCGTTTCGAAGATTGACGTCTCCAACCTGGCATCAGGCACCCAAAGCGTGAAACTCAAATCCGCCGTGACGGACAGCGGCGCCCCCGCCGACACCGGTTTCACCCCCTGGAGTCGCAAAGATATCCAGACCATCGTCGTCGATCTCTATGAACTATCTGGCCCGGCGGAGAGCATTGTATTCCGCATCGACTCCCGTTCCACCTCGCCATATTCCCGGTCTCTGACATCGGAAGACCTCGATAGCGACATCATCCTCGACAAGCTGGTGGCTGGCACAACATATCGCGCCAGGGCCCGCGCATTTGCGCGGGTGGAGTCGTCCGCCCTGATCAGTTCCGAAACCTCGTTTGCCGATTTCAAGGTCAACTCTGATAGCGGGGTGCCCACCATCTCTCTCCCCATCTCATTGACCGGCGGGTACAGACACCCCCGTGAATCCATCGAAGCTGATGTTGCCGACGCCGCTTCCCGCCTCTGAGGACTGACCTGATGAATTGCTTGCCCGTCCCGGTTCGACCTGTTCACCTGGCACCTCTCTGGCTGCTGCTGATCACCAGCTGCCAGAGTCAGCCGTTATCTCCCGGGGGACTACAGCCCTCTCACGCAGCCATTTCCGTTCGTCTCTCACCTGCCTGGAAATCGGGGCGCCTGACGCAGGCCGTCGTACCGGTGCGTACGGCCGGTGACGTCAAGACCCTCGAAGTGGTCCCCATGCGCCGCGAAGCAGGTGACGAGACCTTCTACGCCATCTCGAGGACGACGGGAGCAACGGCCAGCGTGGAAGCCGATGACCGAATCGTGGTGAAGATCCCTGTCTCAGCAATCGGAGACGACACGTGGCTCGCCTTTGACAACCTCCGGCCTGCCACCCGCTACCGCTTCCAGGCCCATGCGTTCGGTGCAGATCAGCAGATCATTTCCGACCCCAACCGGTCTTACCTAGATCTGGACTTGGCCTACGAGACGCAACCCGTCCTCGGGAATATCCCGGTTCAACTCACGGACCGAGTTTTCTCGGCCACCGGGTCGATCGGCCTCCGGCAGGTGGCTCCGACCAAGAACTACGATTCGGTCCTCGTAGGACTGTACCTGCCTGGAGGCCTCGTGGCAGTTCCCGGAGCCACTGCATCATTCCCCGATTGCACGTGGACGGTCTCTCTCACGAATCTGCGTCCGCATACGACTTACTGGGCCAAGGCCGAGGCGGTCGACGCGAACGGGACGATCCTTTCGACAGCCACGAGCAGCCTCGTCGTGAGAGACGATGACCAAATTCCCGCCGTATCCCTCGACGTCGAAGGGGGGCCAGCAACTTGATGCGCATCCGTTTTCTGGCCTGGCATACCCGTAATTGCATGGAGTGCTTCCCGATGAAACGCATCACCTCCCTCACCCTCAGCCTGGGGACGCTGGCTGGATGTACGACGTTTGTCCAGTCGGTCGGAACCGGCGGCGAGAACCCGGTCACGCTTACCGTTCAGCCCAACGTCACAGCCGGTTCTCTGCGTACCCAGGCCATCGTCAAGGCACTCGATGTTGCCGACGTCGACCACGTCGTGGTCACGCTGAGCACGGTCGCGGGTGGCACGACTTCTCCTGTGCTCGTGAATGGCGCCCCGGTCAAGCGCGACATCGCATCGCCTAGTCTATCGGTGCCGGTCGCGTTCAAGGGCCTGAACCGGAACACCACGTACCGGATCCAGGCGAAGGCCTTCCGTGGCACCGGTGAGAGCGCATCCGACCTCATCAGCGTGGACGAGGGAAGCTTCCGGGATATCGTGGTCGGAACCGACGATCGTCCACCTCTCGCGAATCTGCCCGTTCGGCTCAAGGACCTCGTATTCTCGGGGATAGCGACCGGCTCTTTTGCCTTCACGAACGGTCAACTGGGCTATCAGGGCCACGAGACGGCGTCTTTCCAGTTCCCGAAGCAACTCGCCACGCCTGAACCCTTGCCATCGGGCACCATGCAACCCTTTGCCACCTATCCGAAATCTCTACCGTTCCCGACCCAAGAAACGGCCCCGATCCGGATCGGAGACAAGCTCTACCTGATCGGTGGACTCCAGAATAACTCGTCGTCCATGAAAACCAAGGTCGTCACGACGATCGACGCGTCGGGTAGCCTTGGAGACTTTACCCAGGACACGGGGGACCTCGTGCTGGCTCGTCACTGGGCCTGGGCGACACGGGTGAAGGACTACCTCTACGTCATCGGGGGCTTCATCGGGAATTCGAAGGAAGCCAGCGTCACCGATACCCTCGAGCGCGCCACGATCAACCCGGACGGGTCGCTGGGTGCATTCGAGACCGTCTCGGGCGTCACGCTGCGGCAGGCGCGTGCAGGCTTCGCGGCCCTCAACACGGGCAGCTACCTTTACGTGATCGGCGGCCAAACCGGCGGCGCTCAGGCCCTGAACTCGATCGAACGTGCCGTCATCCAGCCGGATGGCAGCATCGGCAATTTCGAGACGGTTCCTGAGACCCTCCTCACGGCGCGCTGGAGCGTGCCCGCCATCCGGATCAAGAACTTCGTATACGTTCTCGGAGGTGAGACAACCGGTCAAACCGGCCTCCGATCCATCGAACGAGCCTCTCTGCAACCCGACGGAACCCTGGGCAGTTTCACAACCTATGATAAATCCCTGTCTGCCACCCGCAATCGCCTTGGATATGGCATTCTGGCCAACAAGCTGTATCTCTTCGGTGGCTACAACTCGAGCATCAACAACTTCGGGACCGAGGTGGATACCTCTACCATCGATGCCGAGGGCGAACTGAGCACGTTCGCCCCCGACTCCCAGTGCAGACTATCAAGCGGCCTGGAAAACGGCGTGACGTTCATGGCCTCGAACTTCGTCTATTACATCGGTGGCTATAATTTCCAGAACACACAGGGCATGACCACGGTCCAGAGGGCGGTGATCGAGTGATGCGCCCTGAAACCATGCTGAAGCCTCGGCGAATGCTCGGCATTTCCTTCCTCGCATGCAGCGTGGGAAGCGTCTTCGGGCTGGCGATACCGGGACTTGCCGATACGAGCCTCGGAACATCCGGTCTGCATATCGTGCCTGGCTACCTCGATGCCGTGGGAGAGATCGACGCCAGCCTGCGCGTGGGGCCTGTCAGCGTCCTGGTCGGTCAGCCCGAAGGCTTTCTGATGGGGCAACTGGCCATCCAGACCAGGCTCAGCGACCGCATCGCCCTGCTTGCAGACCTCGGGCCTCGTACGCTCGTCGGCCTGCGCGGTCCCCTTCTGGATGAGACTCACCTGCGTTTAGGCTGGGAAGCGCGGTACCGTGCCGATACCTATTTCGTGGTCGATCCCTCGAAGGGCGTCGGGCTTTCGGCGGCTGCGCTGGGCCTCGTTCCAGGTGTTCCTGGTTCCTGGGCTCAGGGCCTTGAACTCGGCATGGCGACTGAATGGGTCGCCGGAGACTGGCGTCTCGATCTTGCACCGGTCGCAGCCTTGATGTCGAATCGAACCTTGCTCGGACTCAAGGCCGGCGTGGACTGGAACCTCGGGGACTGGTCCCTCGGAGCGGGTGGTTCCGGTGAGTTCGTCCTTTCCGATCCCGGATCAGGGACGACCAACCTCAATCCCGCGGAGTGGCTGTTGACTGCGGGTATCCGACGCCTCCTGAGCCGGACAACTTACCTGCAGGCCAACTATAGCTATACGCCAGCAGACAGTTACGGGATGCCCACCGAATCGTTGCTCATCGGCATGGGCATGCGACTCGTCGCCCTCGCTCCGCAGGCCACCCCGGCGCCGACCCCCGAACCCACCCCGGAACCCACTCCCGTTCCGACACCCGAACCCACGCCGGAACCCACCCCGACGCCCGAACCCACCCCCGCACCGGACCACGACAGCCTCAGCGGTCGCGTCTCGAGTGCCCTCGACGCCGCCGACGGCCAAAACGTCAAGGTCTCCCTCAAGGTCCTCACGCCGAAGGGCTGGAAGGACGCCGGTCTCTCCACCCTCACCGACGCCGACGGACGCTACGCGTTCCACCGCCTACCTGCAGGCTCGTACGAGGTCGTCTACCGGGAAGGCGCCGACCATCCCACGGCCGCAGGCGCCGCCGTCTCGATCCCGGCCGAGGTCTCCGACGGCCAGGGACAGGTCCGTGACCTCGACGTCACCTGGGACGGGCGTGCCGTCACCGGCACCCTCGTCGGCAACACCATGACCTTCGCCTGGCCCGCCAAGACCGACATCCCCGGGGCCATCTACGAGGTCGTCGTCAAGGCCCCCGGCATCGACGACAACATCGTGGGAAGCCCCGAGATCACCGACACCCGGGTCTCCATCCAGGTCTCCGACGACGTCGCCCGCATGACCGGCCTCACCTTCGCCATCAAGTACTGGGAACCCGGAGGCAACTTCATGGGCTCCAACCGCTACGGTCAGACCACCTTCCGGCCCCTCGAACGGAGCAAGTGACGCCCTTCCGGGAGAGTCCCCGGCTGGACATCCTCCTCAGGGAGAAGGCCCCCTGCCCGACGCGCGGGCAGGGGGCCTTCTGCGACGGGCTGCGCGGAAGGCTTACCGGACAGCCTTCACGGCGTCGATCCGGCCGTTGCCGAACGTCGGGTCGAAGCCCTTGGCACCCAGATCGACGGCAGCCGATTCGATCTTCTGGCGGATCTGCTTCGCGGTGAACCCGGGGTTCTTGCTCTTGACGAGCGCCGCCAGGCCGGCGACGTGCGGGCAGGCCATCGAGGTCCCGTCGAGGGACTCGTACTTGCCGCCCGGGTAGGTGGACAGGATGTCCGTACCGGGTGCGGCCACCGAGATGTGCTTGCCGATGTTCGAGAACAGGGCGAGCTTGTCGTTCTTCATGGTGGCGCTGACGGCCATGACGCCCGGCATCACGGCGGGGTAGGAAGGCTCTTCCGAGCCATCGTTACCGGCTGCGGCGACGATGAGCGCCCCCCTGGCGACGGCGTGGGCGACGGCGTCATCGAGGACCTTCGACGAGCGACCGGCACCGAGGCTCATCGAGAGGATGGGTGCGCCCTGGTCGGCCGCGTACACGATACCCGCCGCGACGTTGGCGAAGGTGCCGGACCCGTTGGCATCGAGGACCTTGACGGGGAGGATGCTCACGCCGGGCGCGACGCCGACGACGCCCCCATCTCCCAGGCCACCGGCGATCGTCCCGGCGCAGTGCGTGCCGTGACCGTCATCGTCCATGGCATCCTGGTCGAAGTTGACGAAATCGTTGCCCTTCGAGGTGCGGCCCGCCAGGTCGGGGTGGGTGTAGTCCACGCCCGAGTCGATGACGGCGACCGTCACCTTGCGATCGCCCGGGAGGGACGCCCACACCTGGTTGGCGCCGATCTTCTGCATGCCCCAGAGCTTGTCGAGCAGCTCGTCGCCGGCCAGGAGGCCGAACGCCGGGACCTTCGCGGCCGGGGTGATCTTGCGCATCACGTAGTTGGGCTCGGCGTAGACGACGCCGGGGTCCTGCTCGAGACGGGCGATCGCCGCCTTCGTGTCGTTCGCGCGGACGACCACGGCCGAGAGGCCGGGGATGGTGCGCGTGACGCGCAGGCCCGCGCCCGCGGTCCAGCCGGGCAGGGCATAGGTGTTGCGGAGCTTGACGACGATCTCGCCCGGCACGACCGAGGTGGCGCGGGCAGCCACCGACGGAGCAGACGTCAGCGACGGTGCGATGCCGCAGCCGGCGAGCAGGGTCAGGGCCATCGGGAGGGCGAGGTGGGCACGGTGCTGGATCACGGAGGCGATTCCTTTCGACGGAACGGGTGTCTGGCGCCGGGTGAACTTAACTTGATTAACACCTTATTTTAACCTCCGGAGCGGGAGGGTCACAAGGTGATCCCGGATCCAGGGGGCGATCGCCCGATCGTGCGCCAGACCAGGATTTCAGGCATTCGGCCGGAATATTCCCCCGCATCAAAAGATCGTTAAATACGCGTTGACTGCGACACGAAAGCGCTACTGACGAGGAACAAAGCATCAGAACCCGATCGCGAGTCCCGGAGGACGTCATGGCCAAGGTCAACAACAACAAGCCCACTGCCCCCAAGAACACCGCCACGAAGGCGCCGACGGCCAAACAGACGCAGGCAGGCCAGGCGGCTCCGGCAGCCGGTGGCACCCAGCAGAAGGCCACCCGGACGGCGGCTGCGGCGACGCCACCCGCCGACCAGACGAAAACCGGGGGCGGACAGAAGGCCGACCTCGACCTCAGGGCCTTCCAGCGACTGGACACCAACAAGGATGGCAAGCTCACCGGAAGCGAGATCCGGAAGCGGCAGGCCGGCTTCGACAAGAACGGTGACAAGGTCGTCACCCAGGAAGAATTCAAGATGAGCCGGAATGGCGAACGGGCCAAGGCGACGTTCGACAAGGGGGACCGGAACAAGGACGGCGTGCTGACGGGGCAGGAGATCTCCGCCAGGGTGAAAGGCGCCGACGAGAACGGGGACGGTGTCGTCACCCGTGGGGAACTCCGTCGCTTCCAGAACCGGGGACCGAACGCCGTCAGCGCAGACGCACGGTTCAAGGCCTTCGATCAGAACGGGGACGGGGTCCTGACCGGGAACGAGGCCGCCAACGCGAAATGGGCCAAGGGCCTCGACGCCAACACCGACGGCAAGATCACGCTCGACGAGTTCAAGGAGGTCCGTGCTCGCCAGGGCCTCGAGGCGAAGTTCAAGGAATTCGACCAGGATGGCGACGGCTTCCTCGCGGGCAAGAACATCCAGGCGGACGTGCTCGCGGCCAAGGATTCCGACAAGGATGGTCGCCTGAGCCTCGACGAGTGGCTGGGGATCAAACCACCCGCGGCATCGACGGAACCAGAGGCAGCGACGGAACCAGAGGCATCGACCGAACCCGCGGCGTCGCCGGAATCGGCGACGGTCGAGGTTCCGGATGCGGAAGCCACGATCGAACCTCCGGCCCAGACGCCTACCGTCGATCAGGCACCCGAGACTCCGGCCACTCCGCCGGCCTCGCCGCAACCCCCTGCATCCCCGCCTTCCGGTTCGCCGGAGTCAACCACCGGGTCAAACTCGGTCCAGAGCTCGTCCACGGTAGCGGGTGGTGGCGGCGCAAGCCCGCGCGAGGCGATCCTCGGCCGGTTCACCAGCCTGCTGCCCGAAGTCTCGAAACTCGATTTCGACGCGAGCAAGACCGAGCGGACAGCCGCGCTCGATGCCATCTTGAGCCAGCTGCGCACGATGTCCGCGGATGCAGGTCGTCTCGGCCGCGCGGATGCAGGTGCGGTGATGGGGTACATCAACCCCCTGCTCGAGAACATCGAGCAGATGAAGGCCGCCTCCGACCTGCTTCCCTGAGCCAACCCGTCGAGCCCCCGGAGGTGGTCACCTCCGGGGGCTTTCGTCACGGGCATCAGGAGAACAGGAACTCGAGATCCTCGCGAGACAGGGTGGGCCCGAGGGCCTCGACCGACAGGATGTCCTTCGCCAGCAGACGCTTGCGCTCCTGCAAGGCCAGGACCT
Organism: bacterium; assembly: GCA_035285805.1. Classification (GTDB taxonomy): domain Bacteria; phylum Cyanobacteriota; class Sericytochromatia; order S15B-MN24; family UBA4093; genus JAYKJE01. The sequence continues at coordinate 287,195 of JAYKJE010000025.1, forward strand.
TCTCCTCGATGGTGCCGCGCGCGATGAGCTTCGTCGAGAAGACGTGTCGCGTCTGGCCGATCCGGTGTGCCCGGTCGATCGCCTGCTCCTCGACGGCCGGGTTCCACCACGGATCGAACAGGATGACGTGGTCCGCCCCCGTCAGGTTGAGCCCGGTGCCGCCGGCCTTGAGGCTGATGAGGAAGACGGGCGTGTTGCCCTCGTTGAAGGCCTGGACCCGCTCGATGCGATCGCGGGTATGCCCGTCCAGGTAGGAGTAGGCGATGTCCTCGGCCTCGAGGGCCGTCCCCAGGATCTTGAGCACCTTCACGAACTGCGAGAACACCAGGACCCGGTGCCCCTCGCTGTGCAGTTCCCGGATGAGCTCGAGTGCCTCCTCGACCTTGGCCGACGACAACCGCTCCTCACCCGGCCGCACCAGGGCGGGATCGCAGCAGGCCTGCCGGAGGCGCAGCAACCCCTCGAGCACGTTGAAGCGCGCCCGAGCGAAGCCCTTGCTCTCGACGGCGCCCAGAACCTCGCGGCGTACCCCCGCGAGCAGTCCGTCGTAGAAGGCGCGCTGGTCCGGTTCGAACTCGCAGTAACGCACCATGTCGGTGCGCGGCGGCAGATCCTGGGCCACGTCCGCCTTGAGCCGGCGCAGGATGAAGGGCCGCGTCAGGCGCCGGAGCGGGCCCAGCGCGTCGACCTCGGTCAGCTTCATGAAGCGATCGCGGAAGGACCGCTCCGTCCCGAGGTAGCCGGGCATCAGGAAGTGAAAGAGGCTCCACAGTTCGAGCAGGTTGTTCTCGATGGGCGTCCCCGTCAGGCACAGGCGATGCCGGGCCCGGAGCCCGCGAGCGGCCTGGGCCCCGAGTGACCGCGCATTCTTGATGTTCTGGGCCTCGTCGAGGATGGCCAGATGGAAGGGAATGCGCCCGAGCTTGTCCTGATCCCGACGCAGCAGGGCGTAACTCGTCACGATGACGTCGACCTCGTCGGCGACCTGCCGATCGAGATGTCGATCCGACCCGTGATGGACCCGGATCCGCAGGTCCGGAGCGAAGCGCGCGAACTCGCGTTCCCAGTTGTACACGACGGAAGTGGGCGCAACCAGCAAGGTGGGACCGGGGGCCCCGGCGGCGCGCTCCCGCAAGATCAGGGTGATGGCCTGGATCGATTTCCCGAGGCCCATGTCATCGGCCAGGATGCCGTTGAAGCCCTGGTCTCTCCAGAAGCAGAGCATCTCGAAACCGCGCTGCTGATAGGGACGCAGTTCGCCCACGAACCCGGGCGGCACGACCTGCTCGGGTACCTCCTGCGGTTCGAGCAGGCGCTCCACCAGCTCCTGCCAGGCCGCATCCGTTTCGACCCGATCGACGGTCTCGAACAGATCCTGCAGCGCCAGCGCCTGGTGACGTTCGAGACGCTGCTGGACACCACCTGCGACGGCCTCGGGCCGTCCGACCGCGCCCAGCCAGTCCTGCTGACGCGCGATCCAGGCCTCCGGAAGCCGGACGTGCCCTCCCGTGTCCAGGCGCACGAACCTCGAACCGGAGCGCATCGCAGCCAGCAGGAGCTGGCCGTCGAGGGCCTGACCTTCGAGCGTCACGACGGTCTCGAGGTCGAACCAGTCGACGCCGGACACCACGCGCACGCTGACCTGAGAACGCCGACGGTCCACGCGGAGGCGCGACAGACGTTCTTCTCCGAAGGCCTGCCAGCCCTCCGAGATGAGGGAGGGCAGGTCGTCGAGGAGGAAGTCGAGAGCCCCCGGACCGCTCGCCACCCACTCGCCGTCCCCGCGCGGATCCAGGCTCGTGGCCGCGACCCGCCGCAGACAGGCCCGCTCCGCGTCGGCGAGGCGGTGCCAGAAGCCCCAGACCCCCTCGTGGCGCCCCGCCACGATCGGGCGCGGATCAGCGGGCAGGACGGGCAGGGCGTCCCCGTACAGGAAGCTCAGGCGAACGACGAGCGTCTCGCCATCTTCCTGCAGCGTGAGCCGGGGCACGGGAGCGACCTCGGGATGGACCACCCGCTGGAGCGCGGGGTCCTCGAGGTCCGGTGCGTCACCCTCCGGCGCCTCGTCTTGCCCGGCATCGCGGACGGGGAACAGGGTCGCGTCCAGTTGCACCCAGGCCGGTGAATCGCCGACGAGACGAGACGCTGAGAGCGGCAGCGCGACTCCGTCGAGTTCCCACACGCCCTCGTCCTGGGTCCACGTGGACAGCCGCCGGAAGACCACCGAGCGCTCCGTCACGATCGTCAGGGGCGAGCGGGCGGCGCCGTAGACGTGCGGATACCCTTCGAGCAGCCGCAGGACCGGATCGACGTCCTCCTCCAGCAGGGGGATTCCCCGGGCGTGCGGAGCCGAGAAGTCCCGGCCGTGGCGGCGATGAAAGGGCAGCAGCCGCGCCAGGATCTCGCGATCGGCCTCGCGGAAGGGCTGGGGAGGCATCGACCAGAGGCCCAGGGGACGCGCTCGTCCGGGCTCCAGGGCCTCGTCGAGGCGAGCCACGTCAAGCGACAGCCAGAGACACTGGGGGCGCCGGTACAGGTGCTGCAGTTTCCGGGGCGGAGGAGCTGCCTGGAGGCCGTAGAGCAGCACCTCCTGACCGGCCTGCAGGCCGCCGGCCAGAGATGGTGGGCTGGCTCCCGGCTCCGGACGGGCGGGACTGGCCGGTTTCGGGCCATCGAGGAAGGCCAGGCCCAGGGCTCCGACGTGCAGGCAGCGGGTACCGACCTCGCAGTCACAGCGGGCCCGGAACGAATTGCCGTCCCACTCGAGCTGCACCTGGAAACGCTCCAGTGCCTCGTCCTGGACGAAACCCGAGATGCGCACGGCTCCGGGACGCGGATGCGAGACGTCGGGAGGGGTGACGCCCCCGCGCTGGAAACAGGCCGCGCCAGGACGAAACGCCAGCGGTCCCACCCACTGCTCGAGTTGCCGGAAGGAAAAAGTTCGGGGAGCCTCGTTCACGATGGTGGTCTCGACCAGGCATGGGGCCCGGAGCTGGTTGCACGTCGGCGTGACGACGCGGCGGTGGGACGAGGACCACCGGGCCCTCACCCGACCATGATAGCATCCCGCCCCCCGCGATCAGGTTGGACGGACCGTTCACGCTCCGAGCAACTGCCGGATCCGTCGCGCGTCGATCCCGCGACTCTGCGAGAGCACGGCCAGCGAGGCCTGCTCGATGATCCGCGTGGTCGTGGTGCTGACCACGGCCTTCCCGACGTCGAGATCGACGATGCGAGAACGGGCAGCCTCGGCGCGGTGGGCCACGTCGGTCGCCATGTTCAGCTGTGAGGAGATCCGGTTCATCTGGGCTCCCACGCTGGAGCGGATGGCGGACAGGCGGGCGATCGCCTCGTCGAGCCGGGCGATCGCGGCGAGCGCCTCGTCCTGCTCGTCCATGCAAAGGTGGTGGAGGCCGAGCGTCTCCAGCGTCACCGGGTCGATCACGAGCTGGTAGCCGTCCCCGGCGCTCGCGCCGTTCTGGAGGTGGATCTGCAGGGCGCTCGGGGCCAGGTTGGTGTACCGGTAGCCGATGGATACGACGTTGCCGGAGCCGCTCAGGCGGGATGCCCCGTTGAGCTGGATCTGGTACCCCTGGTAAGTCTGGATACCCCGGACGGACGGCCCCGGCGACTTCGTGATCGAGAACCCGTCCACCGGATCCGCCGGCACGGGCTGCCCGTTGACCGTCACCTGCACGGAACTCTCGTCGATGATGGCCCCGCGGGGATCGGGGATCCCCTCGCAGGATGTCGAGGCAGGCGGCAGGTCGGGCGTGAGCGCGAAGACCAGATCGCCCGGCACGGTGTAATGCACGACGTAGGCCGTCGTGCTCGCAGCATCGGGCCGGGCCGCCCCGACGAGCCGGACCTGCGACGGAGCGGCGGACGAGAGCGTGAAGCCGTCGGGAGAATCCTGCTGGAGGAACACCCCTGCCCGCTCGACCTTCACCGAGCCCGTCGTCGGCTGCCCGGTGTAGATGTTCGCGCCCTGCGACAGCGTGAGGTCATGGGCCGTCGTATCGGGCGTCCCGTCCACGAGGTAACGCACGATGACGGCCTGGCTGACATCCGGGAGCGCAGCCCCGTTCAGCGTGAGCGTGGAGGTGGCGGGATCGAAGGTGTAGCCATCGACGGGATCGGGCGCCACGTTCGTACCGGCCACCTGCACCACGATCGCCCGGGGGCCCGTGCTGCCTGGCGTGGTGCCGTAGGAGCCCGTGCCCGGCAGCGTCATCTGAAGCCTGGCATCCTGGTTGGCCGTGACCCCGGCCCCGTCCGTCCAGGCCCGAACCTCGATGGACTGGTCGACGCCAGGCCGGGCACTCCCGTGGAGACTCACGACCTTCCCCGAGAGGGTGAACCCGTTGGTCGCGGTCGGATCGTGTGGCACCTCGACGCCACCCACCCGGACCCGGATGGCCTGGTCAGCCCCGGCCACCCCCAGGTTCCAGGTTTCGGGAAGGGGCCCCAGCGTGACGCTCACGCTGCCGTCCTGGTTCGCCGACGTGGAGGAGGACCCCGCGTAATCGGTGTGATACCGGATCGAGACGGTCTGGTCTCCCGCGGGTCGGGCATGGCCGAACAGACGGAACGTGCCGGACGCGGCATCGAAGTCGAAACCGTGAGTGCCCGTCGGATCGTACGGCACCGCGACACCCCCCACGAGCACCGCAGCCGAGCTGGCCGGTGTTCCGAGACCGTAAATCTCGGGGACGCGCCCGGGTTTGATCTCGACCACCCCGTCCTGATCGGTCGTCACGCCGTGATCGGACTGGTAATAAACTCGGAGCTGGTCGTTCGAATCCACCCGTCCCGAACCGTACAGCGTCAGCGAGCGGCCATCGGGTGCGAGATCGTACCCGTCGGTGTGAGTCGGATCGTGCGGAACCCACGTCAAGGCGCCCGTCACGTCACGCTTCTGGACCTTGATGGAACGCTCGCCGTCGCTCGCGCGGGTGTAGTTCTCTGCGACGTGCGACAGGGTCATCGTCTGGTTGATGCCCAGCAAATCCCCGTCCTGGTTCAGGAGAGTCGGCGCGCCCAGGCTCAGCGCCGCAGGATCGAATGACGCGACGTGAACATCGCTTCCCGAGGTGTAGGCGATCCGGGATCCGTCATTCGAGAAGGCCATGGTCATCGACGACGAGGGGGAGAGCGTGACGAGTGCCTCGGACGAATTACGCGGGATGCTGCCGTTCTTGCTGACGTAAAGCCCGTCGTACATCTTGCTGCCCCCGGGCAGGGTCCGGAAGTTCTGGAGGGTGTACGTCTGTCCCCCGATCGTCCGGCTCTGGAGGCGGGTGAAGGTTTCCCCGCTCGTGACCGAGGCGCTCCCTCCCGAGGCAGGTACCATGTAGCGCGAGGCGCTGCGACTCGACACGAACTCGATGCGCTGGTCATCGAGAGACCAGCCGGGGGAAGATTCGACCCAGTTGAAAGAGTCGCTCCGGCTGACGGATTCGTCGGTCCGCTGGGCCGTCGTCGAGGAGGCCAGCATGGTGCGGATCTGCGGCATGGCCGACACGGTCTCGCTGCGACCGCGGGTGAACTGCTCGGTCTTGGGCGTGTAGGTATTCAGATCCGTCAGGACACCGCGCAGGATCGGCAGTTCGTTGAAGGTGGTCTCGCGGGATATGGCCTCGATCTGCTGACGAAGTTCGAAGGCCTCATCGTCGATGGCCTGCCGTTCCCCGTCGGTGACCGACGCGTTGGCGGCCTGCACCGCGAGGGTGCGGAGGCGCTGGAGCGTGTCCGCGATCTCGGAAAGGGCGCCGTCGGCGGTCCTGGCCAGCGAAAGGCCGTCCGCGAGGTTACGCGAAGCTTGCTCGTGGCCCCGGATCCGGGCCTGGAGCTTGCTCGCGATCGCCGAACCGGCAGCATCATCCGAGGCCGTGTTGATGCGCAGCCCCGTGGACAGGCGACCGAGCAGCCCCCCCATGGTCCGGTCCTGACGCGACAGATTGTTCAGGACAGACCTGGAAACGCCCGAATTCATGTGCATGCGCGTGCTTCTCCCTGGCAGGAGGCATGATCGCATCATCACGCAACTCCGCCATGATCCTTATCGACACGAAACAACGAACACTTTATGACAGATCCGAACAGACCCCGACCAAAATGACCGTCGAACTGGCGGATCCGGCTGCCATGTTTGAACTCGAAGCATCGCGGGAACGGTACACGGGTCCGCATCAGAAAAGGAAGCCCCTGCGTGGCACGTTCGAGGCACCTCCTTCCGGGACTCTTGGTCGCGATCGCGGGTTGCACGGATCTCCGACAAGCGGGCATGGTCGTCGAAAAATCCGGTCGTGGACTCGTGGTAGACGCCTCGGGTCAACCGGTTGCAGGCGTCAAGATTCGCGTGTTCCCGATCATCCCGGACCTCGCCAGGCTCATCAGCGAGCGCCAGTCAGGCCTCGAAACCGGTAACCCCGTGGACCTCATCTCGAACAACGCGGGCGGCTACGTGCTGGATTCGAGAATGAGGCGCCGTACGCAGGAGGCGATCGAGGTCCTGGAGACCGACCCTTCCGGCGAATTCCCGCTTGCGAGCCTGTCCACGGGCGACACCTTCGCCATCGAGGCGATCCGGACGACCACGATCAAGGCCTGCGCCCAGAACGTGCCGGCAGGGGTGGCTTCGCTGAAACTCGTCCTGGCTCCTACCGGAGGCGTGACCGGGACGGTGGTCACCGAAGCGACCGGTTCGCCGAACGTGCTCGGAACCGTGGTGGGGCTGCCAGGCACGGACTATCTCACCACGACCGACGCTTCCGGAACGTATCTGATCCCGGAGCTGCCTGGTGGCACGTTCGATCTCGTGGCCATCCACCCCCGGCTGGGTCGCGGCTTCCGGCTGGGTATCGAGGTTCGGGCCGGTCGCGTGACGACGGCGCTGCCTCTGACCTTGAAAGCTCCCGCGCGCTGAGAGCAGTCGCCTTCACAAAAAGGCCCGAGGCGCCCGTCCCAGTCGCGTGATTCGCGGGGTCGGGCGCCTCGAGGGCTGCAAGTTCCTGGCGGCGGGCTATCTTCTCACCCGGTCGCCCGGGCAATATTGTCGCTGCTGGCGCGTTTCACGACCGTGT
>JAYKJE010000026.1:0-95384 GCA_035285805.1 bacterium
AGCTCGCCCGCGAGCTGGAAGCCGCCGGAGTCCCCCTGCTGGGAACGCCCACCGCGAGCATCCACCGCGCCGAGGACCGCGGCCAGTTCGGCGCCCTGCTCGACTCGCTCGACCTCCAGGCCCCGGCATGGGGAGTGGCGCATTCGGAAGACGAGGCGCTGGAGATCGCAGGGCGCCTGGGATACCCCGTGCTCTCCCGCCCGTCGTACGTGCTGGGCGGCCGCGCCATGGCCATCTCGCACGGCCCCGACGAGCTGCGCGGATTCCTGGCCCCCGCCTTCGCAGCCTCGGCCACGGTGCTCATCGACCGCTTCCTGGGTGACGCGCTCGAGGTGGACGTCGATGCCCTCTTCGACGGCACGACCTGCCGGATCATGGGGGTCATGGAGCACCTGGAAGAGGCGGGCGTCCACTCGGGGGACAGCACCTGCAGCCTGCCGCCGCACACCCTGTCGGCCGCGGTGATCGCGCGACTCGAGGACATCACGGGGCGCATCGCCCGCGCCCTCGAGGTCCGTGGCCCGATCAACCTGCAGTTCGCCCTGCAGGGGGAATCGATCCACGTGCTGGAAGTGAACCCGCGCGCCTCGCGCACCCTGCCCTTCGTGGCCAAGGCCACGGGCGTCGCCTGGGCCCGGGTCGCCACGCGCGTCATGCTGGGCGATCGCCTCGAGACCATGGACCTGCCGACCGTCGCCGGGGGCCTCTGGGCCGTGAAGGCCCCAGTCTTCCCGTTCGCGCGCTTCCCGGGTTCGCGCCCGGTGCTCGGCCCCGAGATGCGCTCGACGGGGGAGGCCATGGGCATCGGGCCCTCCTTCGCCGAGGCCCACGTCCGGGCCCTGCTGGGCACCGGCGTGGCGCTGCCGGCCACCGGCGCCACCGCCCTCTGGCTCGCCCCCGCCGGCGCCGACGCGGACCTGCGCGCCGCACTCGAGGCCCTGGGCGTGACGGTGGTGGACGGCCCGCGTGAGGGTCAGGCCGAGGGTCCGGGCAACGGGGCAGCCGCTGCCGCCGAGGGCCTCCGCACCGGCCGCTTCACCTGGGTCGTCGCGCCCGCCTCGGTCGGCCAGGCCGACGGCTGGGACGCCCTGCGGCGCCTCGCCACCGATCGCCGCGTGCCCTGGTTCACGCACCGCGGGGGCGTGCGCGCCCTGATCGCGGCTCTTGAAGTTACCCGCACCCGGACGGGCTGGACCCTCACCGCCCTCCAGGACACCCAGCGCTCAGCCGTGGAGGTCTGACCTTGAAACGCGTGCTCCTTGCCTTCTCGGGAGGCCTCGACACCTCCTACTGCGTCGTCCACCTGCGCGAGCTCGGGTACGAGGTCGTCACCGCGACCGTCGACACGGGCAACTTCACCCCGGACGAGGTCACGGCGATCGCGGCACGCTCGCACGAGCTGGGGGCGATCGCCCACCACCACCTCGATGCGCGCACGGCCCTCTACGAGGACTTCGTCTCGTACGTGATCCGCGCCAACTACCTGCGCGGCGGCGTCTACCCGGCCTGCGTCGGCCCCGAGCGCGTCGTGGCCGCCCGCTTCGTCGCCGAGCTGGCCACGGAGCTTGGCATCCCGGCCGTCGCGCACGGCTCGACGGGAGCCGGCAACGACCAGATCCGGTTCGACCTGGCCCTGCGGGTGCTCGCGCCCGAGCTCGAGGTCCTCGCGCCCATCCGCACCCACGGCCTGACCCGCGCCCAGGAGACCGACTACCTGCGCGAGCGCGGCTACGCCGTCTCGGAGGCCACGCGCGACTACTCGATCAACGTCGGCCTGCTGGGCACGACGATCGGCGGCAAGGAGACGCTCGGCACCCTGGGCGTCCCGGCGGAATCGGCCTACACCATGACCGTCGCGCCCGAGGCGGCCCCCGCCGAGCCCGAGACCGTCCAGATCACCTTCGCGAACGGCCTGCCCGTCGCCCTCGACGGCCAGACCTTCGAGAGCGGCGTGGCCCTCATTCAAGAGCTCAATCGCCGGGCCGGTCGCCATGGCATCGGGCGCGGCGTGCACCTGGGCACCACCGTGCTCGGCATCAAGGGGCGCGTGGCCTTCGAGGCGCCCGCGCTCGTGACGCTCATCCAGGCCCACCAGGAGCTCGAGAAGAGCGTGCTGACGAGCCGCCAGATCTTCTGGAAGGCGCAGATGGGCACCCTCTACGGCGACATGCTGCACGAGGGGCTGTACTTCGACCCCGTCATGCGTGACCTCGAGGCCTTCCTCGACTCGGCCTCGCAGGTGGTCGCGGGCACCGTCCACGTGAAGCTCGGCCACGGCCACGTGACGCTGCTGGGCTCGACGAGCCCCTACTCGATGATGGCCCACGACGTCGCCGTCTACGGCGAGCAGAACGCCTACTGGAACGGCCGCGACGCCGAGGGCTTCAGCCGGCTGTACGGCCTCGAGGGGCTCATCGCCGCCCGGGCGAAGCGCAAGGGAGAGCACCGTGATCGCGTCGGAGTCTGACGTCATGGCCCACTATTACGACACCTCCGAGCTCTCGCGCGCGCAGCTCGAGCAGCTGCTGAACCTCGCCGGCCGCATGAAGGCGGGCGAGGCCCTGAAGACGCCCGGCAAGAAGCTCGGGATGCTCTTCTTCAACCCGTCGCTGCGCACGCGCATGTCGTTCGAGGTGGCGATGGCCAACCTCGGTGGCCACGCCATCGTGCTGCAGGCGGGCAAGGACTCGTGGACCCTCGAGTTCGACGACCGCGTCATCATGAACGGTTCCACCCAGGAGCACGTGCGCGAGGCGGCCCGCGTCATCTCGCGCTACGTGGACGCGCTCGCGATCCGCTCGTCCGAGCTGATGACCACCGGCGCCCAGACCGTCGAGGCCGCCGGCTGGATCGAGCAGCGCGCCGACCACGTGCTGCGCAGCTTCATGCGCCACGCGACGGTGCCCGTCATCAACATGGAGAGCAACCTCTACCACCCCTGCCAGGGGCTCGCCGACGGCATGACCATGCGCGAGAAGCTCGGGGACCTGAGGGGCAAGAAGGTCGCGCTGACCTGGTCGTACCACCCCAAGGCCCTGCCGCTGGCCACGCCGCACTCGCACCTGCTGATCGCGGCGGCCCTGGGCGCCGAGGTGCACCTGGCGCATCCCGAGGGCTTCGACCTCGACACCGAGGTCATGGGCCGGGCGCGCGAGCTGGCCGCCGAGAACGGCGGGAGCCTCGGTGTCACGCACGTCCAGGACGAGGCGATCGCCGATGCCGACGTCGTGATCGCCAAGAGCTGGGCGTCGCTCGAGCTGTTCGGCCGCTGGGTCGCCGAGAAGCAGGTCCGCGAGACGCACCAGGACTGGATCATCACCATGGACCGCATGGCGCGCACCAACCGCGGCCACTTCATGCACTGCCTGCCCGTCCGGCGCGGCGTCGAGGTCACGGCCGAGGTGCTCGACAGCGATCGCTCCTGGGCGATCGACGAGGCCGAGAACCGCCTCTGGGCCCAGCAGGCGCTGCTGCATGCCCTCTTCACCGGGGGCTTCGGAGCCTGATGGACGTCTTTCTCAACAAGATCGGCTCCATCACGCGGAACATCCCGCTGCCCCACATGGTGCAGCTCACGGACGCCATCTCCGCCGAGGCCGGCACGGTGCTGGCCGTCGAGGTCCTGGCCGAGAAGCACGTCTACAACCAGATCGAGCTGACCTCGGGCCGCCTCGCCACGATCATGAAGGGCGACGTCCTGGGCGTGTGCCTGGGCGCCCGCCGCGCGCTGCGGGGCTTCGTGGGCCACGTCCCCGAGCGCGTCGCCGTGGGCGACGTCATCCACCTGCTCAACATGGGCGGCGTGGTCGGCATCTGCACCGGCGGCAGCACCCACGAGGTCGGAGAACCCCTGCCCGTGCGGGTCCTGGGCGGCATCCTGTACCGGGGCGCGCCCGCGCACATCGGGGACTTCCGCAAGGTCGAGTGGGCCGAGACCCTGAGCGTCCAGGCCCCGCTCATCCTGGTCTCGGGCACCTGCATGCACGTCGGCAAGACGGCGACCGTCTGCGAGCTCATCAAGCAGTTCACGGCCCACGGCCGCAAGGTCGGTGCCGGCAAGCTCACGGGCGTCTCGCTCGCGCGGGACAGCGCCAACATGACCGACCACGGCGCCATCAGCGCCTACGACTTCACGGACGCGGGCCTGCCCTCGACCACCGACCGGCGCCATGCCGTGGCCGTGGCGAAGGGCATCTTGAACGCGCTCGACCGCTCCCGGCCCGATGCGCTCATCATCGAGATGGGCGATGGCCTGATGGGCGGGTACGGCGTGCGCGAGATCCTCGAAGACCCCGAGATCCAGGCCGCCACGCGGGTCCACGTGCTCTGTGCCGGCGACCCGGTCGGCGCCCAGGGGGGGCGCGACTTCTGCGCGGCGCTCGGCCTGCCCGTGGACATCGTGACGGGTCCCGCCACCGACAACTCGGTCGGCACCGACTTCGTGCGCGACGACCTCGGCCTGCGGACAGCCAACGCGCGCCGCGAGGGCGCTCGCCTGTACGAGCTGGTCAACGAAACGCTGCTCGCGCGTCTCACGCGGCAGGAGGTCGAGGCATGACGGCCCCCCTGAAGGTGGGCGTCTGGGGCGCGACGGGTTACGCCGGCGCCGAGCTGCTGCGCCTGGGGCTCGCACACCCGGGCATCGACTTCGTGCACCTGGCGAGCGCCTCGCACGCGGGGCAGCGCATCAGCCAGGTGTTCCCGGCCCTCGAGGGCATCCTCGACACGGTGCTCGACCCGCTCGACCCCGCCCTGGCCGCGGGCTGTGACGTGCTGTTCTCGTGCCTGCCGCATGGCGAGAGCCACGCGCGCCTGGCGCCGCTGGTGGACCGCGTCGCCCTCATCGACCTGTCGGGCGACTTCCGGCTCGACACCTCCGCGAACCACGAGGCCGCCTACGGCCATGCGCATCCGCACCCGGAGCTGCTCGAGCGCTTCGTGTACGGCCTGCCCGAGCTCCACCGCGATCGCCTCGTCGGCTCCCGCACGATCGCGAACCCGGGCTGCTTCGCCACGGCCTGCGCCCTGTCCCTCCTGCCCCTCGCGCGCGAGGGCTGGCTTGCGGGGCACGTCGCCCTGAGCGCCGTCACGGGCAGCAGCGGCTCGGGCGCGAAACCCGCGGCCGGCACGCACCACCCGAACCGCTCGCAGGACTTCCACGCCTACAAGCCCCTGGCCCACCAGCACGAGCCCGAGATCGCCATGGCCCTGCGCCAGGCCGGGGGGCGCGACTTCACGCTCGACCTCGTGACGCACTCGGCCCCGCTGGTGCGCGGCATCCACGTGACGGCCTTCGTGGCCCTGCCCCCCGGCATCGACGACGAGCAGGTCCAGGCCGCCTACCGCCGGCACTACGACCCCGAGCCCTTCGTGCGCCTGACGTCCGAGGCCCACGTGGCGCGCGTGCGGGGCCTCAACATGGTGGACATCGCCCTGAAGGTGCGGGGCCGGACCCTGGTCGTCATGGCGGCCATCGACAACCTGGTGCGTGGCGCGAGCGGCCAGGCGGTGCATAATTTCAATCTCGCCCACGGTTTCCCCGAGACGACGGGCCTCTCCCTGGCCCCGATGGTGGTCTGATGCAGACGCAGGAATCGACTCACGTCACGTTCGCCCAGGAGCCGGCCCACGAGCTGGGTACCTACACCAAGTATCCCGTGGCCCTGGTGCGCGGCCGCGGCTGCCGGGTGTTCGACACCGAGGGGCGCGAGTACCTCGACTTCTACGCCGGTCACGCCGTCTGCTCGCTGGGGCACTGCCACCCGCGCGTGGTCGAGGCCGTGCGGAAGCAGGCCGGAGAGCTCCTGTTCTACTCGAACATCTGCTACTCGCCGCCCCGCGGGGCCCTGGCCGAGCGGCTGGTGAAGGGCGCCCCCGAGGGCATCGGCAAGGTTTTCTTCTGCAACTCGGGATCCGAGGCCAACGAGGCCGCGCTCAAGATGGCGCGCCGGTTCACGGGCAAGACCGAGATCATCTCGTTCCGCGGGTCGTTCCACGGCCGGACGGTCGGCGCACTGGCCGCGACGGGCATGCCGAGCTACCACCAATTCCAGCCCGAGCTGCCCGGGACGGTCTTCGCGACCTTCGGGGATCTCGCCTCGGTCGAGGCGCTCGTCACCGAGCGGACGGCGGGCATCATCGTCGAGATGATCCAGAGCATCGGCGGCATCCAGGTGGCGGACCCGGCGTTCTATCAGGGGCTGCGGGCGCTGGCCGATCGCCACGGGCTCGTGATCATCGCCGACGAGATCCAGTCGGGCCTGGCGCGCGGGGGCACCACCATGTGGTTCAGCCAGAAGGTCGGCATGCGCCCCGACCTGCTCACGACGGCCAAGGCGATCGCCGGGGGCCTGCCCATGGGCGCGACGCTGGTCTCGGAGGCGATCGCCGCGACCATCCGCCCCAACGAGCACGGCACGACCTTCGGCGGGGGCCCCGTGGCCGCCGCGGCCGCCCTCGAGGTGCTGACCATCCTCGAGGAAGACCGCCTGGCCGAGCGTGCCGAGGTCCTGGGCGAGCGCCTGCGCGCCGAGCTGCGGGCCATTCCGGGTGTCCGGGAGGTGCGCGGACAGGGGCTGCTCATCGGGGTGGCGCTCGACCGGCCGGCCGGTCCCCTGGTGTCGAAGGGCTGGACGCAGGGGCTCATCGTGGGCGGCAGCGGCCTGCCCGACACCCTTCGCGTGATTCCGCCCCTCAACGTGACGGATGCCGACGTCGAGGAGTTTCTCGTGCGCTTCCGGGAGCTGCTCGCGTGACGCCCGAGACCTGGGTCGTGAAGCTGGGCGGCGAGCTGCTGGTGGACCCGGCCGCCCGCCGCCACCTGATGACCGACCTCGTGGCCCTGCGCGGACCGGACGTGCGCCTCGTGATCGTCCACGGCGGGGGCCCGCAGGCCGACGCGCTGGCCCGGAGCCTCGGCCACGAGCCGCGCAAGGTGCAGGGACGCCGCATCACGACGGACACGGACCTCGCGATCGCCCGGTACCTGTACGGTGGGGCCCTCAACCTCGACATCCTCGCGGACCTCGCGGCCCTGGGCGTGAGCGGGCTCCGGGTCTCGGGTGTCGACGGCGACCTGCTCCGGGCTGTGCGCCGCCCCCCCGTCGTGATGCCCGGCGCGGGGGAGGAGCCCGTCGATTTCGGCCACGTCGGCGACGTGACGGGCGTGAACCCCGCCATCCTCGAGCTGCTGCTCGGCCACGGCCACGTGCCCGTGGTCTCGCCCCTGGCCCACGACGGGCTCGGGGGAATCCTGAACGTCAACGCCGACACGGTGGCGACCACCGTCGCCCGCGCCCTGAAGGCGAGCCGGCTGGTGCTCCTGACGGGTGTGCCCGGCGTGCTCGACGCCGGGGGCCGGGTGATTCCGCACCTGGACCGCCCGAGCGTCGAGCGCCTCATCGCCGGGGGCGTGCTCACGGGCGGGATGATCCCCAAGGTCCGCAACGCCCTGGAGGGTGTCGAGGCCGGCATCGGGGCCGTGCATGTGCTCGACGTGGCCGGACTGCCCACCCTGACGTCGCCCGCCCCCGCGGGAACCATGATCGTCGCTGCCCCGGAGGACTCGCGTGGCTGACCCCCTGGCTTTCATCGTCTCGAACGCGCAGCTCGCGCTCGACACCGCCCAGATTCCCCACGACCTGCTGGGCACCCGCGCCCACGCCCGGACCCTGCTGGCCGCGGGCGTGCTCTCGGCCGACGAGGAGGACGCGATCGCCCGGGCCTGCGACACCGTCGCCGGCGAACTCTCCCGCGGCGAGTACCGCATCGACCCGTCCCTGGGCGCGCATCTGTCGCTGGAACGTCGCCTGACCGAGCTCGCGGGCTCCTCGGCCGGCGGGAAGATCCACACGGGTCGCAGCCGCAACGACCAGGTGCTCGTGACGGGCCGGCTCTGGCTGCGCGACCGGGTGATCGGCCTGCATGAGCGATTCGAGCGGCTGCTCGCGGCCCTGCTCGACCTGGCCGGGGACCACCGCGAGACGGTCATGCCGGGTTACACCCACATGCAGCCGGCCAAGCCGACGACGCTGGCCCACTTCCTGCTCGCGTACGCCGAGATGTTCGCGCGCGACCTCGAACGGCTCGAGCAGGCCTGGGAGCGGTTCGACGCCTGCCCGCTGGGCGCCGCCGAGAGCTTCGGCAGTGCGTGGTCGCTCGACCGCGAGCGGACGGCCCGGGCGCTGGGCTTCGCGGGGGTCGAGTTCAACACGGCGGCCGCCGTGGGCTCGCGCGGCGAGTGCGAGGCCGAGGTGCTGGGCGTGCTCGCCTTCTTCGGCATGCACGTGAGCAAGCTGGCGCAGGATCTGCTGCTGTTCACGACCTACGAGTACCGCTACCTGAGCCTCAGCGAGGCCGCGGCCCCGCGCAAGGGGGCCGTCACGGGCAGCTCGATCATGCCACAGAAGAAGAACCCGGACGTCTTCGAGCTGCTGCGGGCGACGGCGAGCAAGCTCTACGCGCGGCACTTCGAGGCCCTCGAGGTGCTCAAGGGGCTGCCGCTCGGCTACAACCGCGACTCGCGCGAGACCAAGGAGAGCATCGCGGCGGGGCTCGACCTGGCCCTCGAGGCCCTCGACCAGCTCACGGGCTCCCTGCCCTGCCTGGTCGTGGACGAGGCGCGGATGCTCGCGGCCGTGCGGGGCAACTTCTCGCTCGCGACCGACCTGGCGGACGGGCTCGCGCACCGCACGGGCCTGCCCTACCGGCAGGTGTATCACCTGGTGGGCGACTGGGTGAAGGAGGCGATCGCCGCGGATCGCCCCTTCGATGCCCTCACGCGTGACGAGCTCGTGGCCTTCGCGGCCGGCCGCGGGCTGACGCTCGACCTGGACGACGCGGCCTATGCCGGGCTGGTCGAGCCCCTGGAGGCGATCGCCCGCCGCGACACCGTGGGTTCGCCCGCCCCGCACCGGACGGCCGAGGCGATCAGCCGGATCCGCGCCGACCTGGCCCGCCACGCGGCCTGGCGCCAGGCGCTCACGGAACGAATCGAGACGGCCCGCCGCGGGCTCGAGGAAAGGACGGGCACCCCATGCTGACGGACTGGCTCGCGGACCTCATCCGGCTGCCGTCCCCCTCGGGGGACGAGGGGCGGGTGGCCGCCTACCTGCGCGACTGGGCCCTCGCGCGCGGATACGAGACCCACACCGACGCGGGGAACGTCATGGTGCGGATCCCGGGGCAGGACCCGACCCGCGCGCTCGTGCTGCACGCGCACATGGACGTCGTGCCCCCGGGCGACCTCTCGGCCTGGACCGATCCGCCCCACGAGCCGGTGGTGCGGGACGGCCGGATGTACGGGTCGGGCGCGAGCGACGACAAGGCCGGGATCGCGGTCGCCATGGCCGTGGCCGCCGGACTCGACGGGCCGCCCCCGGTCGACCTGTGGCTCGTGTGGGTCACGTGCGAAGAGACGGATGGCTCGGGCTCGGAGGCCTTCGCCCGCTGGTTCCGGGAGCACCACCAGGCGCGCTACGCGCACGTGGGGGCGCTGCTGTTCGAGTCGACGGACTGCGACTGGCTCGAGTACGAGGCCAAGGGCAGCATGTTCCTCGAGATCACGACCCGCGGAAAGGGGGGGCACGCGGCGCTGAAGCCGGCTGGGGAGCCGACGGCGATCGCCCATGCGGCCGAGATCGTGCGGCGGCTGGCCGCGATAGAGGCCGGCTGGCACGCCCGGGGCTTCGACCGGACGTCGCTCGTCGTGACGCACCTGGCGGGGGGAGAGGCCACGGCTCCCAACCGGATCGACGCCACCTGCCGCATGGTGGTGGACGTGCGGACGCGCGCCGGGGTGCACGAGCGCGTGCTGCCGGAACTGGCCACCGTGCTGGCCGACCTCCCGCACGAGGTGACGGTACGCAGCACCTGCCCGCCGGGCTACACCTCGCCCGACGACCCGTTCGTGCGGGCCTTCCTGGACGTCGCGCCGGGGATCGACCGGCGCCAGAGCCTGGCGTCGAACGACCTGTTCGCCTTCACGGGGATCGGGGTCCCGGGCTTCGTGTACGGGCCGGGCAGCAAGGTGGCCATCCACAAGCCGGACGAGTACGTGGTGCTCGCTAACCTGGAACGAGCGAGGGTCACGGTGACGGCGTTCCTGGAGCGGCTGGGCGCGGGGCCGGGGTGAGGCGCGTCAGAAGGTGACGCGGTAGTTCTTGCCGAGGTTCGAGTCCCAGGTCTTGCCCATGTAAAAGGCCACCTCGACCGCCTGGATGTCCTTCGCGGTGAGACCCTTCGCGATGTCGGAACCTGTGTAAAAATTCCGCCGTCCTCGATCCGGGGTGAGGCGAATCTTCGTGTTCTCGAGAACCTTGCCCGACCGGGTCGTCGTCTGGATATAGGCATAGAGATCGTGGCCCGCCATCGCCCCGGGTGCGAAGTACCCCCTGGCATCCTGGTACGTGAGACCGACAGACGTCCCCCCGGCAAGGGAGTCCTGGCGCAGCGAGACACCGAAGGAACTTCCCACGCCCGTCTTCTGCTGACGAGTGGCCCCCTGGGCGGTCACATCGGGGGTGGAGACCGGAGCGGTAGAGACGGGCGCCTGGCCGCATCCACCCAGGAAGACCAGAGCGACGACGGAAAGGGCAAACGACCTGGACAAGCTGGAACTCCTTGTCACGAAGGACCTGCTCATGCGGGTCCGAGGGATTCTTGTATACAGCTTTATCGTGGCTGGCTGTCCTGCCCCTGTCCGGACAACCTCAAGGCAGTACTAATCCTGGGTTAAGATCCAGGTGTTCATCTCGCACGGGGACGACCGGGACCTCGTGAGGACGGATGGCCCCACCCGGAGGTCCAGGGACGACAGGTCCTGGTCGTCGCGCAGGAGGTTCTCGAGTTCATCCTCGATGGTCAGGCGGTGAAGCCTGGGATGCGGATCCTCGGGCAGGGAATCCCCCCAGACGGGTGTGACGGCATCTCCACCCTTGAACGAGACCACCTCGTGACGGCCTTCCGGCGTCAGGCGACCGGTACTGACCATCACGTGGGCGCCCCCGTCGAGGGAGACCACCCACCCGGCCGGGATGGGGCCGGTCGGGATGCGCGCGACCTCGCCTGAGATCTGCACGGACAGGCGTTCCGAGCCCTCCGGAAACATGACCGACCGGAAGGTTTCGGGCTGTCCCGGGCGAATCCGGGACTGGAGTTGCCGGGCCCGGGCGGGGGTCATGAGCCCCCGGGCGATCGCCACGTGGAACAGAAACGAGTAACAGTTGTCCGCGCGCCGAGGCCACTCCGTGCGATTCTCGGAGACGTAGCGAGGCAAGCGCTCCGGATGCGCATGAAAAGTGGCCAGCCCCGCCAGGAAACGGGACTCGGGTGAGCCCTGATGGCGGTCCGGAAGCAGACGGGCCCTATCGAGGCTATGCGGCCGGGACCGGGCCAAGAGATGGGTCATCAAGCCTGATGCAGGCGGATCTTGCGAGATTCGGGCTGACACGGGCACCTCCCGAGTCTTTCATGTCCCCTCAGAGTCCCGATCTTGCTGATTGCCGGGATCGGGGGCCACTCACGGCCCCGTGACACTCGTGCCAAGATAATAAAAACATTATGATATAATATGGTCATGGAAGACAACCAACCGCGCAACCACAAGGACCTCGGAGCCAAGCGCATCCTCGGAGCCCTGGGGCCGCAACTGGCGAGATTCCTCACCGGACGCCCCGAAACCCGCTTCATCCGCGCCGAAACCCGCGAACTCGCCATCAAGCAGCGAACCCCCGACCTCGAGTTGCACCTGGAAGACCCGGAACTCGGCAAGATCATCGCGATCGTCGAGATCCAGGCCCGGCCCGATCCCGAACTGCCCCGGCGCCTGGCAGCCCTCGCGACCTGGCTGCTCCACGATCGCGGCTGCCATGTCATCCCGGTCGTGATCTTCCTGAATCACGTGGGGGAGACCCGACGTTCGGCTCTGACCTACGCCCTGGCCGGTGCCCGGATCGAGGTGCACCCCGTCGAGATCGTACTGGCCGAACACGATGCCCGAAAGGTGCTCGAGGAGGGGATGAACGGACCGTGGTGGCCCTTCCTGCCCTTCATGAAGCACGGTCGGGACCCCGAGGTCTTGTCCCGCCTCCTGGAGCAAGTCGGCGAACGACCCCACCTGCGAGACGTCGTGGACGACATGCTGCGCATGGCAGCGTATATGATAGATTTGAGTCATTTCCAGCCACTCCTGGAGGGCATCGTGTTCGACAAGATCTGGGACATGGAACCGTTGGAAGGTTCCACCATGTGGAAGCTCCGCGAACGCTGGAAACAGGAAGCCGTGAGCGAGGGGCTCGAGCAGGGACGCGAGCAGGGACTCGAACAGGGACTCGAACAGGGGCTCGAACAGGGGCTCGAACAGGGACTCGCAAAGGGCTCACACCAGGAAGCGCTGCGCATGGCCCGCCGGGCGATCGCCCGGCGTTTCGGCATGCCCGACCAGGAGCTGTCCGCTCGCCTCGAGACCCTGTCGATCGAGCAGCTCGAAGAGCTGGTCGACGCGCTGTTCGACAGGCCGGAGACCTCGGACCTCGTCGCGTGGCTCGAATCTCAGCTCGGACGAGCCTTCACGCTGCCCACCGAAGACGTCCCTGCACCGCGATCGCCCCGGACCGACCTCTGATCGTGCCGTGCTGGCACTCGTGACGGTCGGGGCACCGGCCTCGGGCAAGAGCACCTGGGTGAAACGGACTCTCCCGGAGCATATCCGCGACGTGAACCTCGACACCTGTCGAGAAGTGGTCCTCGGGGACGCCCGGGACCAGAGCCGCATCGGCGACGTGCTGACCCACCGTGACGCCCTGATCCAGGGCGCGGCGCGGGACGGTCTGGACCTCGTGGTGTCGGACACCAACCTGGTTCCAGCCTTCCGCCAGGCACTCGAGGCGATGCTGACCGGGCTGGGTTACTCGGTCCGGTACGTCCTCTTCGACACCCCTCTCGAGGTCTGTCTGTCGCGCAATGCTGCCCGGGAACGCCAGGTCCCCGAGGACGTGATCCGGCGCATGCACCGGCAGTACATGGAGCAACGCGACGAGCTGCTGGCCCGGGGCGCCGAGATCATCGCACCGGGCCCCTGAGGCGGACCTCCGCTAGCGCCTGATCGCCACCACGGTCGCGCGACCGTCGACGGTACGCGACTCCAGCCTCAAACCCAGCTTCGAAGCCGCATCCTGCAGAACCTGGCTCGCATTCGCCAGCGTCATGTTCGGGTTCGTGAACTTGCCCGATGCATCCTTCGCGAACGTCGTCTTCACGAAGTCGAGCACTGACGCCACGTCCGTTCGGCTCGCCAGTTCACCCCGCGCCTGCCCGTCCGACGGATACTGCAGCCCCACGATCCCCGCGAGCAACGCATCCAGCTGCAGTTGCGCTGCCAGCGACGACTCGCTCCGCAGCATCGCGCTCCGGTCCGTGAACAGCGACCGCATTCCAGACACCGCATCCCGGATCACCCCGGAAGCCTCCTTGAAGCGAGCGTACCCGTCTGACTCGGTGGCAGCCGCTTGCTGAGGGGTCGGGACCGCATTCGCCACGGCGGCGAGATTGCGCAGATCGAGCGTCTGCGGCACGGCCAGCACTCGCGTCTGGACCTGATTGGCATCCACCACCGGGGCAGGTGCCACGGCGCCCCCCCGATGAGAGGCGCTGTCTGAGTCGTGCTGCCCGGAACGGGGACACGCAACCCGGTGGCGGCAGCATTCGTGGCAGAATCGACCGGAATCACCCGACTCTCTCTGCTCAAAGCTCAGCTCCGCGTCGAACTCGACCTCGCCGGCGCTCCTGCGAGCTTTGGCATCAAGGTGTACGAGGATCCGCGAGGCCGGTGCGAGGCGATCCCGAGTCACATCCCGACCCCGCGCCGACCGGGATCCGGTAAGACCCTGACCCCGGCTCGTCCGATGCCGACTTCCCCGTCCCTCGCCGCGAAAACGGGCCCCCGCGGCCTGACGGCCAGAGCGAACGATCCGCTCTCGAACCGCGCCGACTTCGTGGATTGGCTGGAAAATCCGGATTTTTAACCGGCCAGCGCCCAGCACAGCCCCAACCGCGAACGAACGGACACCGACAACTCGTCACCGGAACCAACCCCATCTTCTTCCGATATCCGGGTATCATGACCATGTCTCCTTCCCGGAGGTTGGGCCATGAACACCCTCGAGACCTTCCAGGTCGACATCCCCTCCGAGGGCCGCTTCACCCGCCACGAGGCGATCGGCTGGTGGGACCAGGCCCGACTCGCGCGCGCCCGCGTCCTGGTCGTGGGAGCGGGCGCCCTCGGAAACGAGGTCCTCAAGAACCTCGCCCTGGTGGGCGTCGGTCATCTCACGGTCGTCGACATGGACACCGTCGCCCCGAGCAATCTCAGCCGCAGCGTCCTCTTCCGCGAACCGGACGTCGGCCGTCCCAAGGCCCGGGTCGCCGCGGAGCGCCTTTCCGACCTGCATCCCTCGATCCAGGTGACCGCCCGCGAGGGAGCCCTCGCCGACGTCCTGCCCGTGGGCCTCGTCGCCCGGCACGACCTCGTCATCGGGTGCCTGGACAGCCTCGAGGCGCGCCTCGACCTCGACGACCTGGCCCATCGCGCGGGCGTCCCCTGGATCAACGGCGGTCTGGGCGTGAGTGCCGGCGAGGTCGCCCATCTCGACCCCACCGCCGGCAAGGCCTGCTTCACCTGCACCGTCTCGAGTGCCGCCCGGGGGCGGCGGGCCCGGCGCTTCTCGTGCCAGGGCCTGCGCCGTGACCTGCCGGAAGAGGCCGTCCCGACCACGGCCACGATGGCCTCGATGGTCGCGGCCCTGCAGGTGCATCAGGCCCTGCTGGTGCTGCACGGCCGCACGGGAGAGTACCTGGCGCCCGGCGAGAAGCACTACCTGGCCCTGACCCCCTGGACCTCGCTCAAGATGCCCCTCCAGCGCCAGGCCGAGTGCCCCGTCCACGAACGAGCCACCTCGCGTTCCCTGCCCGTGGCGTACAGGCCGGACCTCACCCTGGGCGAGCTCTGGCCCCGCCTGGAGGCCCGGACACCGGTGCTGTGGCTGCGGCGACGCTGGCTGCTGGAGGTCCGGTGCCCCGCCTGCGAGACCGTGGAGGCCATCGAACGACCCGTCGCGAGCATGCGCGAGCAGGCCCTCGCATGTCCGGAGTGCGCCACCGTCCGGACCCCGACGATCCTCGACCGCCTGACCCCGGCTTCGACCGACCCGAGCTGGACCCTGGAGCGCCTCGGCATCCTGGGCGAGGACGCCCTGCCGTGCCAGGACGGCGACACCTGGAAGGCGATCGCCTTCCGCCCCGAAAGGAGCACCCCGTGAACGACCCGCTCTCGATCATCGTCCGCAGTGCCGACCAGACCCGCAAGGCGGCCGTGACCCTGCCACCGGACCTCACGGTCCAGCAGTTCCTGCGCGCCGTCCAGCAGCGGTGGAACTTGCCCGTCGACTCGGACTACGCCGTCCGGCTCGATCGCACGGGCGAGCAGCTCGATCCGCAGGCCTTCCTCACGGGGGCCGGCGTCCGCGAGAACGACATCCTCGACATCTATCCGATCCTCGAGGCCGGCCGCGCATGAGCATCCGGGCCAAGCGCCTCGCCAACGACCATGCCTCCCTCCTGGAGCGCATCGCGGCCTCGGGCGGAAC
Source organism: bacterium (assembly GCA_035285805.1). GTDB lineage: Bacteria > Cyanobacteriota > Sericytochromatia > S15B-MN24 > UBA4093 > JAYKJE01. The sequence continues at coordinate 15,642 of JAYKJE010000026.1, forward strand.
CCTGGAACTCGCCGTGGCCGAGGGATCGCCCCCCGAGCGGTACGAGCTCCTGTGGTACTGCCCGGGGGTCGTCGCGCTGCAGGGTGAAGAACCCATGCTGGTCGGCTGCCACCGGGTCGAGATCACGCTCGGCCTCGACTACCCGCGCACGGAACCCCAGGCGCGGTTCCTCACGCCCGTCGTGCACCCCAACGTGTTTCCCGACGGCCGGATCTGCCTGGGTTTCGCCTGGACCATGGCCGAGACGCTCTCGGAACTCGTGCTGCGCATCGGGCGGCTCATCCAGTACGACCCCGAGATCCTGAACCTCGAGAGCCCGGCCGATGCCCGTGCGGCGAGCTGGGCCCATCGGCACCGGGACCGCTTCCCGTTCGGCCACGAGACCTTCCACGTCGAGCCCGGGAAGCGCCGGGCCGGGGTGCTGTCCTGGGAGGAGCTCTGAGCGTGGAGGGCTGGGTCTGGGAGGAGTGCGAGGACGTCGTCCGCCCCGTCCCGCGCGCCTGGACGCCCTGGAGTCCGGGCGGGGAGAGCGCCTTCTCGCCCGTCTGGGTCGATCCGACCGCGCTCCGGGCCATGCGGGAGCACGTCGAGCATGACCCCTGGCGGGAGCACGGCGGGTTGCTGTTCGGGGACCTCTTCGAGGATGCCGAACGGGGGCCCTACGTGTGCCTCGTGCAGGCCCTACCGGCCCGGCGCACCGAGGGCTCGGGCATCCACCTGCGCTTCACGCCCGAGACCTGGGAAGCGCTGCGCGCGGACCCGGGCTGGCCGGACGAGCGGGCGTTACTCGGCTGGTACCACTCGCATCCGGGGCTCGGGGTGTTTCTCTCGGGCACCGACCTCGGCACGCAGCGGCGCCACTTCGCGCATCCCTGGAGCGTCGCCGTGGTGCTCGATCCGCTGGCCGAGACCTGGGGCGTCTTCGTCGGTCCTCGCGGCCTGCCCGTGAGGCCTCACATGCTGGAGCCGGTCGGTGGACACCGCGCGTGACGTTTTCGGCCTCCGCTGGTTCGCGGACCCGTCCCCGGAGCCCGGCGCACCGGCCTCGGTGCTGTCGTGGACGTTCGACCTGGACCTCGATGCCGAACTCTCCAACCTGGTCGGCCAGCGCGACATGGTGTCGGGGCAGGTCTTCGCCCCCGGCGCGCCCATCTACTACTGCCACGCCTGCATGCTGGGTTTTCATGCAGACAGCTGGGAGTACCTGGGGGCCGTCTGCGCCCAGTGCCAGGAGGCCGACCGGGTCGGTCGCTACGTGCTGGGCACGAAGGTCCGTCCGTGGCACGCGGCCTGGAGGACGCAGTTTGCGATCGCCGGGTGGCGCTTCCACCGGGGCGATTCGGTGCTCCCGTGGCTCTCGGCCGGGCGAGCCCTCGAGCTCCGGCCGGAACCCGAGAACCCGCACGACCCGCACGCCGTGGCCGTCTGGGCCGAGGGCGTGAAGCTCGGTTACGTCCCCCGGCAACTCGCCCAGCGCGTGGGGGAACTCTGGCGAGGCGGACGCCTCATGGCGACCGTCGGGTCGATCGATCCGGAGGCGCCGCCCTGGCTCCGCTGCTTCGTGCGCTGCGAGGAGCACGACGACGCTCCCGCATCCTGGTGAACATCACCCCTCGCGGCGCCAGGCGATCGTCTCGCCGATACCACCCTCGAAAGCCACCCCGGCCCGCCACCCCAGTTCCCGGGCGATCGCCCCGACGTCCGCCCGCGAGTGCCGGATGTCCCCGGCCCGCCCGGGCCCGAAGGCGGGTTCGACGTCCCGCCCCACCGAGCAGGCGATCGCCCGGTAGGCCTCCAGGACGGTGACGGCCGTCCCCGTCCCCACGTTGAACGCGCACCCGGATCCGCCGGGAGCCGTGAGCGCCGCGACGTTGGCCCGGGCAACGTCCCCCACGAACACGAAGTCCCGCGTCTGGAGACCGTCCCCGTGGATCGTCACGGGCTGGTCGCCCAGGATCCGGTCGATGAAGATCGACAGCACCCCCGAGTACGGGCTGCGCGGGTCCTGCCTCGGCCCGTACACGTTGAAGTAGCGCAAGCCGACGGTCTCGAGGCCGTGCAGTTCCGTCGCGAGGCGCGCCGTCTCCTCGTTGTAGCGCTTCTGGCTGCCGTAGGGCGAGGTCGGCACCAGCGGCGCCTCCTCGCGGGCAGGCAACCCGGCGATCGCCCCGTAGACGGCGGCCGAACTCGCGTACGCCACCCGCCGGACCCCGGCCCGCCGCGCCGCTTCCAGCACGTTGAGCGTCCCCGTGGCGTTCACCGCATGCGCGAAGGCCGTCCGCTCGACCGAGACGGGCACCGAGACGACGGCCGCGAGGTGCATGACGGCTTCCATCCCGGCCACGGCACGCTCGACGGCCGCGACGTCCGTGATGTCCCCCTCGAGAAACTCGACGGCGCCACCGAAGGGGGCCAGGTTCTCGCGCTTGCCGGTGCTGAGGTCGTCCAGGACCCGCACGGAGTGCCCCTCGGCCAGCAGCCGGGCCACGGTGTGGGAGCCGATGAAGCCGGCACCGCCGGTCACGAGGACGCGCATGTCATCACCTCTGGATCGTTCCGGTCGGGCATGCTACGGGCTTGCAGACGCTGCCCACGCGCTCCGAGCCTGGGCCGCATGAACCGGGCCCGGACATCCCGCATGTTACCTTGAACAAGCAGGATCTTCGAACGAAAGGCCACCGCGTGTCCAAGACCTCGGCTCCGTCCGTCCCGGCAGCTCTCCTCAGCCCCGGGAAACCCCGTCGTCTCTGGCGCATCATCCCCGTCGTCGGGCTCTTTGTGGGCATCCTGTTGCTCTTCTTCTACCGGTGCATCTTCCTTGGAGAGATCCTCTCTCCTGCCGCGATGCTCCGGGACTGGGCCCCGTGGGCCTCCAGCGTCCACGGCGGCACGTTCAACGGTCTGCGAAGCGACGACGTCTTCCTCGCCTATCCGCTGTATGCCTCGCACTACGAGGCCCTGCGCCAGGGGCACATCCCGTTCTGGGACCCGTGGAAGCTGGGGGGGACGCTCGGAGGCATGGCCTGGGTCAGCATCGGTCAGATCCTCTACCCGCCCGCCTGGGTCTATCTGCTGGGTCAACCGGGACCGATGACCGTCTTCTATGCGATCGCCCGCCTGCTCGTCGGCGGCCTCGGAATGTTCGCCTGGATGCGCACCCTGGAGGTCTCGCGGACGGGGGCCATCCTCTCCGGCATCGCCTTCATGCTGACGGGATCGAGCATCGTCTGGCTGTCCTCGCCGGTCCCGTCCGTCATGGTCTTCCTCCCGTGGGCCCTGATGGCCCTGGAGTCCTGGCTCCGGCGTCCCGGCTGGCTTCCGGCTGCAGGACTGTCGCTGGCGGTGGGCTCCCAGTTCCTCGCCGGGTACGTGGCCCAGTCGTTCGTCTTTTGCGTGACGCTGGCCTTCGTGACCCTCATCCGGCTCATCCAGATCCGATCCGGGCTGTCGACCGGAAGCTGGCTCGCTCGCCTCGGAGGCCTGATCGGCGCCGGCCTCACGGGAATCGCCGTGGGCTCCTTCGGCATCCTGCCTTCGCTGGCATCCCTGTCAGGCAGCGCCATGTCGGCCAGGAACACCGCCTCCGACTGGCTCCCGCCCACGGTCGCCCTCCAGTACCTGGACCCCGACATCCTGGGGAATCCCGTCCGGGGCACCTGGTGGTACGGCTCGAACTACTGTGAACTGGTCTCGTACATCGGGATGCTCCCCCTGTTTCTCGCCGTCCTGGGTCTGGGTGGCCTCCTGAAGGACCGTCGTGTCCTGCCCCTCGCTCTGCCATTCGGGATCTTCGCGGGTTTCGTGTACGGCATCCCGGGCATTCACGCCCTGGCCCACCTGCCGGGCTTCTCGCAGGCCGCCCCCGCACGCTGGACCGCCCCCATGGCCCTGCTGATGGTCGCACTCGCGGGTCTGGGCTGGGATCGCATCCAGCAGACCCCGCGCCTCCTGCTCCGGACCTGGCTGGCCTGGATGGCCGCGACCGCCACGATCCTGGGCCTGGGAATCCACCACGTGTGGCCCGATCTCGTGCGGACGGGCACGACGCGTCAAATCCTCGAAAGCCTCGGGTTCCCGCTCGGGGTATTCCTGCTGGCCACGCCAGCCATCCTGATGGCCGCCCGTCACGGAGCCGTGAGGCGTGGCCATGCGATCGCCCTGGGAACGGTCCTCGTGCTGGACCTCGGCTACTTCGGCGCAGGCTTCAACCCGACGGCCGAGACCTCGACGTTCTACGTCCGGACCCCGGGAATCACTCACCTCATGGCGGACCGTGACGCGGGCCGGATGCTTGCGTACGAGAGCGTTTTCATGGGCGACACGGGCAGTCTCTACGGCCTGCAGGGGCTCACGGGCTATGACATCCGGGGCGATCGGGCCTGGCAGGCCTTCCTCTACCAGGCCGGGAACCGGTCACTCTCGCCCGACCAGGCCGTGACGGCCAACGCCTTCCTCCAGGCCACGACGGGGACCGGCTCCGCGGCCGTGAACTCCCTCGTCCTGAACGTCTACCCGGAATCTCCGCTGCTCGACCTCGCGAGCGTCCGTCACCTCGTGATGCCCCCGGATGCCGCGCATCGCGGTCTGGGGCCGTTCGCCTACCAGGGTCCGGATTGCCTCGTGCGAGACAATCCACACGCCCGCCCCTGGGCCTGGTGGACGCCGGATGCGCGTCTCATGCCCGAAGACGAGCAGACCTACGATCGGCTGCGATCATCCCGGCGCGGCGGTCCGGACGAGGCCCTGCTGGCTACCGCCCCGGCACCGGGGACATCCCTCGACAACGACGGGACAGGCTCCGTGCGGATCCTCGATCGCGACCCGGGCACCATGCGACTCGAGACCCTTGCATCTTCGTCCGGATTCGTGATGATCAGTGACCGGCATGACCCGGGCTGGCGCGTCACGATCGACGACCGTGCGGCAGAGGTCCTGCGGGCCGACGCGGTCTTCATGGCGATCGCCGTCCCGGCAGGCAAGCACCGGATCGCACTCGAGTTCCGCCCCCCCCTGGTGGTCACGAGTTTCTGGACGTCGCTTCTCGGTCTGATGGGGGTCGGGGGGGTGGTGCTGGTGCTGGGGGGCCGTCGGCTGCTGGCTCGCGGTCGGTCCAGTACACCCAAGCCCCCACCGCTCCGGCCAGAAGGAGCATGAGGAGGCTGAGGAACCCCACGGCAAGCGCCTCGGCCGCCGGCACTCCGGCACGGCCTAGAAAGTAGACGAGCGCACCTTCGCGGAGGCCCAGGCCGTTGACGGACACCGGAAGACTGCCGATGAGCACCATCACGGGCACGAAGCCCATCACGTAGGCTGCGGGGACGTCGAGACCGAGCGACCGGCAGATCCAGACGTGCATCAGGGCATTGAGCACCTGCATGACGAGGGCCATCAGATACAGGGTCCCGGTCCGGCGCGCCGCTCCCGGCGCGACGAAGGCCTCGAGGACCGATGCCAGGCCGGGGAGGCGTCCCACGAGGCGCGACAGGGGTGAGCGGGTCAAGAGGAGCGGCATGAAGAAGGGAGCGGTGCCCGCGAGGGACACGGCCACCAGCGTGGGCATGGAAACGGCCTGACGCAAGGCCGGCAGACCCAGGACGGCCCCTCCTGCCGCGACGAGCAGGGCGTGCAGGGAGAGAAATCGATCGACGATCACCGACCCCACGGACCCGGCGGTCCTGCCCGAACGTCGGGCGAGCTGATAGGCCCGGACGGCATCCCCGCCGAAACTCGAGGGCAGGAACGTGTTGAAGAACATCCCGACGAGATGCGCCCGGGCCGTGACCGCGAGCGAGGCATGCACGCCCTGCAAGGCATTCGCGGCCTGCCACTTGAGAATGGCCAGGGCCTGGATACCGGCCCACAGACCGATGGCGGCCAAGAGCCAGGCCGGCTGCACCCGGGTGAGGACCCCGGCGACCCGGGCAGGGTCCGCGACCCGCAAGATGAACACCACCGCCACGGCCGTGACGGCGATTTGCAGGCCGCGCTTCCAGGGCACTTCCACGGCTAGTCCTTGAAAGCCAGATCCCGGGCCGAGATCGGGAACCTGTCGAACCAGGACCAGACCTCGCGACTCGAGACGACCCGGGTGGCCATGATCGCCCTTCGCTGCCGGAGCAGGTCGGGAAGGTGCAAGAGGGTATCGCGGTAAGCCCGGAACAGGATCCCGGCCAGCCCTGTCGCGGGTGCTTCCCGGGCGAAGCCGCCCGAGGCCCCCTTTCCGCGGACAAGCGCCACGGCCTGGAGCAGGTAGCGCCAGAAGGTGAAGAACGGGCTCAGCAGCAACATGCGCCTGGGAAAGGTTCGCACCCGGAAGTACAGATGGTTGCGCTCGACGAGATAGGCCTTGAAGCTCGAATAGCGCCCCGCGGTACGCGACCCGTGATGATGGACGACGGACGTCGGCACGTACCAGCAGCGATCGCCCGCGAGACGCGCCCGGAAACCGAGGTCGACATCCTCGTGATAGGCGAAGAAATCACGCGCGAAGAAGCCGATCCGGTCGAGGAGTTCCCGCCGGAAAAGGGCGCCGCAGCCGCTCGGGGCGAACACCTCGCAGGCGGTGTCATGCGCGGAGACGAGGTCCCCGTGGCCATACCCGCGGGACATCCCGTCCCGGTACAGGGCGATCCCGATGGTATCGAGCCGCCCGGGATCCGACAGGACCCGGATCTGACTGGCGAACATCCCGTAGCCGGGGAAGGCATCGGCCGCCCGGACGAGTTCCTCGAGCCACCGGTCGTCGACCACGGTGTCGTTGTTGAGGATCACGATGTCGCGTCCCCGTGCGACCCGCAGGCCCTCGTTGTTGCCCTCGGCGAATCCGAGATTCTTGCCGGTGGAGACCATGCGGTGCCGGCCCTCCCAGCGGGCCTGCATGAACTCCCAGGAGCCATCCGACGATCCGTTGTCGATGAGGATGAGCTCGAAATCGCGGTAGGTCTGGTTCTCGACGGCCTGCACGCAGGCCTCCAGGAACTCGCGACCGTTGAAGTTGAGGACCAGGATCGAAACGCGCGGGTCGGCCATGAATCAGCGCGTCGAGGCCTCATCGAGCACGCGATCGCGCGTGGCATGCTCGAGAAGGGCAACCTTCTGGGCCAGGTTCTTGAGCTGACTGGTCAGGCGGGACACCCGGATGGCGTAGTGCAGCGAGATCGCCATCAGGAAGACCAGCGCGAAGAAGAAGAAGATGGACGAGGGATAGACCGAGCCCAGAAGGCGCGTGAGCCAGACCAGCACCTCGAAGAACACGGTCATCAGGACGATGGTGATCCCGGTGAGAAACCACAGGACCGAGTACTCCTCGCGGAGCCGGCGCGTGCGCACGAGCTCGAAGACGATGCCCAGCAGCGCGGCGGCGATGGCGAGTGCGACCAGCTTGACCTGCCAGCTCATGCAGCGACCCTCGGCCGCTCACGCAGCAACGTGACGGCGATGCTCAGACACATCTTGAAGACGTAATAGAAGGGAGCGAACCCGCTGTGCATCGACTTGTTCTCGGCATTCGGGAACATCTTGACGCCCACCTCGTCGATCTTCAGCCCGGCGAGATGCGCCAGGATGATGACGTCCGCATCGGGGTAATCGACCGGGAAGAGGTCACTGGCATAGAGTGCGACGGCCCGGCGCGTGAGCGCCTGGTACCCCGTGGTCGGATCGGAGATCGAGCGTCCCAGGACGCGCGAGGCGATCATCCCGAAGAGCACCTGTCCGACGCGGCGAGCCAGGGGCACCCGGTAGCTTTCGACATCGAGAAACCGTGAACCGAGGACGACGTCCAGGGAGCCCGTGCGCATCCGCTCGATCAGGCGGGGGATGTACGCCGGATCGTGCTGTCCATCGCCGTCGATCTGCACGACCTGCTCGTAGCCGTGCTGCAGGGCGAACTTGAAACCGGTCTGGAGGGCCGTTCCGTACCCCATGTTGATGGGGTGGGACACCACGTGGACCCCGGCGGAGATCGCCAGATCACGGGTGCGATCGGAGGAACCGTCATCGATCACCAGGATGTCGACCTCCGGGACCTCGCGGCGGATGTTCCCGATCACGCGCAGGATGTTGTTTTCCTCGCAGTAAGCCGGTATCAGGACCAGGGTCTCCGCCCGGGTCGCGAGAACCGGCGTCGTATCTGTCGCGGGAACGGTCATGGAACTCCTCGGACGGTGACGCCGAAACCATCCGATGATAACACGGTCCCCGGTGGGGGCCGACTCAGACGGACGGTCCGGGATTGATGCCGCGATCCGGCTCTCCCAGGACCTGGCTGGCGATGCGTGCGAGACCGACGCCCGTCACGAGAACGGCGACCACCAGCAACCCCGCGGCGATCCCGTGCTTGAGGATCACGGGTTTCCACTGGCCGAGTCGGGACACGAGATGGACCGCATCGGGGCGCCGCAGGAGCTCGACGGCGAGCCCCGTCACCCAGACCCCGACGGACCCGACGGCCGCCACGAGGGCAGCTTTCCAGAGCAGGTGACGGACATCAGACATAGAACCTCCCGAGGATGAGGATCCCCGCGGCCGTATTGAACAGGCAGCCGAGCGTGGCCAGTACCACGGCCACCAGGCGACGACGAGACTCGGGCACCCAGGAAAGGCAGCCGGTGAAGACGACCCAGGCGATCGCCGCCCAGACTGGGAGCAGGTAGCGCCCCTGGAGCATCACCTTCTCGCCGTGCGAGTAAAGCTGGTAGCCGCCGAGGATGAGCAGGGCCCAGTATCCGAGGCCGAGCCCCCACGCGACGACATGGAAGGGACGGGAGGGCACGGTCCCGCGCCGGTAGCCGACCCACGAGCCCGCGGCACCCACCGCGACGAGGGTACCGAGGACGCCGTAGACGGGATCCGCGAACACGGTGTCGAGCCACCCGAAGGCGGCCCAGAACATCGTGTTGACCATGTGCGCCATCGTCCGCCCCTGGAATCCCCACAGGACGGCGTTGAAGTACCAGTTGAAGTCGCAGGGAGTCGCGGGAAGCGGAGGCAAGGCTGCTCCCCGCCAGGCCTGGAACGCATTCCACCCGAGGTAAGCCGCGGCGACCACCCCACCGTAGAGACCGAGGGCGATCGCCGCCCGTCTCACCCCCGGGCGCTGGAGCCACAGCTGGATAGCCAGGCACGGCGGAACCAGGACGGCAAAGGGCAACATCTGGACCTTGGTCAGCACGCCCAGGGCGACGACCAGGGCCAGTCCCGCGACACGGCGGACCGAGACCCCCTGGCGCCCGATCCGGGCCAGCAGCCAGCTGGCGACGGTACACAGGGCGATGACGAGCAGGTCGTTGTTGACGGCGGCCCCCATCATCGAGAGCATCGGCTGCATCCCCACGAACAGCGCGAAGCAGGCGGCGAGCCCGGCCGTCAGACCGAGTTCGAGGGCCATCGCGCTGGCAGCCCAGGTCGTGACGACCACGAGAACGACCGAAACCAGCCGGATCGCGAACACCTGGTCGACGATCGTGCCACCGGCGAAGAGGTGGTACGGCACGCGTGCGAGCGCGTAGTACAGCGGAGGGTAGGTCGCCGCCGAGGAGTTGCCATCCTTCAGACGTCTCAACCGGGGCCCGTCGCGCAGTTCAGCTTCCCCGGGGCCATCCTCTCCATCCGTGAAGGGCTGACGGACGTCGGGATGAAAGGTCACGTCGTGAAAAGCCGTCCACTTCTCGGTGTGAGCGGCTTCCTCGGAGGGCTCGTTCTGGGGGCGCTCGCGCGTGGCGCGGGGGAGATGGCCACTCTCGGCCCAGTACTGCACATAGGCGAAGTGAGCGGGTTCGTCGGGAATCTGCCACAGCGGCATGAGGGCCCACCAGGCCAGCTGCTTCACCAGGACGATGGCGAGGACCCACGCCAGGGGGGGATCGAGCCGAAACCGGCGAGAAGCGGACATGCAACGATTATAGCCGGGATGCGCACGGGGCGGGTGCTACAATGGGACTCCCGATCAGGAAGGCCCGAGACGTCCGTGAGTCACCCCGTCTTCAGCATCGTCGTCCCCATCTACAACGAGGAAGAGGTCCTCCCCGAGCTGTACCGGCGCCTCACCGGCGCGATGGACGCCCAGGGCGAAACCTACGAGCTGGTGTTCGTGAACGACGGCAGCCGGGACCGCTCCCTCGAGCTCCTGCGAGGCCTCGCGGACGGGGACGCACGGCTCAAGGTCATCGACTTCGCCCGGAACTTCGGACACCAGGCCGCCATCACGGCCGGGATGGATCTGGCCACCGGGGACGCCGTCGTCGTGATCGACGCGGACCTCCAGGACCCGCCCGAGGTCATCGCGCGGCTCGCCGAGAAATGGCGCGAGGGCTACGAGGTCGTCTATGCCATCCGCGAGAAGCGCCAGGGAGACTCCCTCTTCAAGCGCTCCACGGCCGCGGCGTTCTACCGGCTGTTGCGCCGCGTGACGTCCGTGGACATCCCTCTCGACACCGGAGATTTCCGGCTGATGGACCGCCGGGCCATCGAAGCCTTCAAGGGGTTGCGCGAGCGGCACCGGTTCGTGCGTGGCCTCGTGAGCTGGATCGGCTTTCGCCAGACCGGCGTGGCTTTCGTCCGGGACGAGCGCCACGCGGGGGTCACGAAGTACCCGCTCCGGAAGATGCTCAAGTTCGCCTTCGACGGGCTCACGAGCTTCTCCTTCGCCCCGCTGCAACTGGCCACGTATTCCGGTTTCGTCACGGCCTTCACGGCCTTCCTGGGCATCCTCTGGGTGGTGTGGGTCAAGCTCTTCACGACCGAGGCGCTACCCGGCTGGGCCTCGCAGATCGTGTGCACGCTGCTGCTCGGAGGCATCCAGCTGATCTCGCTCGGTATCATCGGGGAGTACATCGGCCGCATCTACGACGAGGTCAAAGGGCGTCCGCTGTACATCACGCGCGAGATCCTCGGGAACGCGTCCCGGACCGACACGCCCCGGGCACCCGGCCCCGGGGCGGGGGCAACCTTCCCCCATGCCTGAAACCGCCGAGAGCACCGAGGCGATGGCAAAGGCCGTCCCCACACCTGCCCCCTCCCTGGCCCCCTTGCCCCGGCGCTCCTCCTGGGCCCACCTCGGCATCCTGGTCGCGACCTGCGTGGCCTTCGCCCTGGTCTGGGGCACGGGGCTCCTGCTGGTTTTCCACCCCGGGGACGTCGACTGGAACCATCTCGAACGCCTGCCCCGACCGATGCAGGATGCCTACACGAACGGGCTCTATGCCTTCTTGCCCGTCGCAGTCGCCTGGTTCTGGAAGGGCCTCGAACGTCGGCCCTGGCGTGACCTGGGACTCCGCTTCGTCGGCAAGGATCTGCTGGAGGGTCTCGTGGGCGGGGTGGGCTGCATCGTGCTGACCTACGGACTGGCGATCGCCCTGGGATGGACGACCTGGCGGCCTCCGGGACTCTGGCCCTGGCGCGACACGGGGCTGTCCGTGCTGGCCGCGCTCCTGATGGGACTCGTGGAAGAAGGGGTATTCCGCGGCATCGTCCTGCGGACCCTGCTGCGCGATCAGTCACCCGGTCGGGCGATCGCAGCCAGTGCCATCATCTTCGCCCTGTGCCACCTGCTACATCCGGGCATCCTCCTGGCCGACGCCGTCACGGGGTTCGTTTGCCTGACGGTCACGGGAGTGCTGTTCGGCTACGCGGCCTGGTCCAGGAGTCTCTGGCTCGCGATGGGGCTGCACGCCCCCTGGATCTTCTTCATCACGCTGTCGAGCCACCACGACCTGTGGGCGTACCGGCCGGATGCCCACCTCCTGACGGGCAACGGCTATCCGCCTCGAGGACTGCTGACGCTGGGAGTCATGGGGGTGGGCCTGGCCTGGCTGGTCTGGCGCAGGAAGGCCAGCCAGGCCGCCCCGGCCACGGCCTGACGATCCGCCCGGCAGGCACGGCACGGCCGGGCTCCGTTCAGTCATCCGCCCGAGGATGTCGACCGGCACGGAAGGCCCGCGTGGCCCGGGCGGCCGCTCGATCGGCCGCCTCGAGTCGGCTGTCGACCTCCAGCATCGCGAGACCCGCGTCGACGCGAGATGACGGGTCCATCGCCAGGATCGCGATCCAGTTCTTGCGGACGATCGCCTCGGGTTCAGAGCGCAGGCGCTTCTCCCAGGCCGCCCACGACAGCGAAGGCAGGCGAGCCTGGGCCTGCGCGGCCACGGCGCGCACGCGCCAGTCGTCGTGAGCCAGGCCCGCCTCGACCACCGCCGCGTCGACCGGCACCTCGTTCGTGACCATGCGCGCCAGCGTTTCGAGGGCCGGACGGAGAGAGGCGTCACCGGGGCAGATGGCCCCTTCCTGCGCCAGGGTCACCAGGGCGAGATGGATGGCCATGTACGCGGTCTCGCGGGGCAGGAGCCCCTTGTAGATCGACAGGGGAAGCCCCGTTCCCACCTGCCGCACGATGCCCCGGACGGGCTCGAGCTGGTCGGTGGACATCACCTCGCTGGCCTCGAGTTCGCCGGCCTTCACGAGCGTCATCAGGTGCTGCTCGATGGTCGACGGTTTGAGCCCGCGCTCGTGGGCGATCTCGGCCACCGACTTCCCCTCGTGGAAGGCCTCGAGCGTGACGAGCAGCGTCGGCTGACCCTCGCGGGCCCGGGTGGGGCGCGAGGCAGGATCCGTGGACGAACCGGGAGTTTCGGTCGACCCGTGGGAGGCCGTGGGGACCGTGTCAGGCGGGACGGGCAGCGTCTCGGCAGGCCTGGCGGGCGGCCTGGCCTCTGACCCTGCGGGGTGCTTCGCGAGGCCCCTCGTGCCGGTTCCGGGGGGGGAGGGAGGTGACACGGGCGGGGCCAGGGTGGCGAGCACGCGCAGGATGCTGTCTCCGAGATCGCGCGCCTTCGCCTCACCGATGCCCGACACCAGACGGAGTGCCGCCGGGGTGGCAGGCCGGGCCTCGAGCAGGGCCCTCAGGACGGCATCCGACAGCACCATGTAGGCCGGCACGCCGCGCTCGCGTGCGACGTCGCGCCGCCAGGCCCGCAGCGTCTCGAAACCGGGAGCGTCGTCGGCTCCGAGGCGATCGCGCAGCGACCCCGCCTTGCCGCGCGTCGTGGCCGTCATGCGCGTGAGGCGGGCCTGGCCGCGCCCGTCGAGCAGGGCCTCGCCCGGGGGCGTGAGGTGGAGGCCGTTGTGCTCGCCACGCTCCAGGAAGCCCTGCGCGACCAGCTGGCCGAACCAGGCCGTGAGCGCCTTTCGATCGTGAGTCCGCAGGGCGCCGTACACGGGCAGACGGTCATGACGCCGCTGGACGACCTTCTCGGAGTGCCCCCCCGTGAGCACCTCGATGACGTGGCCGGCCCCGAAGACCTGGCCCGTCTGGCGCACCGCCTCGAGGATCTGCCGGACGATCTCGCCGGCCCCCTCCTGCTCGGCATGCTCGCCCAGGCAGACGTCACAGGCCCCGCACGAGTCGTGCGCATAGTCCTGACCGAAGTAGCGCACCAGGAACCGGTGCCGGCAGACGGGAGCACTGGCGTACCGGAAGACCTCCCGGACCTGCTCCAGCTGCCGGGCGGCGAAGGCCTCCTGCTCGGGCGTGGGGGGGCCGGACGAGGCATCGGGCGACAGGATGCGCTCCCAGGTCGCCAGGTCCGCCGGATGGTACAGCAGGATGCACTCGGCCGGCTCGCGATCGCGCCCGGCCCGGCCCGCCTCCTGCTGGTAATGCTCGACCGAGCGCGCGAGGCCGGCGTGGGCCACGAAGCGTACATCCGAGCGGTCGATGCCCATGCCGAACGCGACGGTAGCCACGACGACATCGACCTCCTCCGAGGAGAACAGCTCCTGGTGACGGGCACGCGTCGCGGCATCGAGACCGGCGTGGTAGGGCACGACGCGATGCCCGCGCCGGGCGAGTTCGGCGGCGATCTGCTCGACCTGCTTGCGCGAGATGGCATAGACCACCCCGGCCTCCCCGCGGTGACGGCCCAGGATGTCCTCGAGGTCGGCCGCGAGATCGGTGCGGAGCCGGGCCCGGTAGACGAGGTTCGGCCGATCGAAGTCCCCCACGTGCAGGCGCGGAGACCGCAGGGCCAGGGATGCGACGATGTCCTCGCGGACGCGCTCGGTGGCCGTCGCGGTGAAGGCGTGAAAGGGCACATGCGGGAAGCGCTCCCGCAGGCGACCGAGGGCCCGGTAAGCGGGACGGTAGTCATGGCCCCACTGGCTGATGCAGTGCGCCTCGTCGATGGCCACGAACGAGAGCGATACCTCGGCCAGCAGGTCGAGCGTCGCCGTGGCTCCCTCGGCGCTCGCCAGGGCCTCGGGGGAGAGGTACAGCAGCTTCAGCCGCCCCGCCACCAGGTCCTGACGGATGCGCGCGCGCTCGGAGGCCGGCAACGACGAGTTGTAAGCAGCGGCCGGGATGCCCAGCTCGACCAGGCCGTCGACCTGGTCCTTCATGAGCGCGATGAGGGGCGAGACGACCAGGGCCGTACCGGGGATGGCCAGGGCCGGCAACTGGTAACAGATGGATTTCCCGCCGCCCGTGGGCAGGATGACCAGGCTGTCGGCCCCCTCGAGGATGGCGCGGACGGCCTCGTGCTGCCCGGTGAGAAGGTCCGGATAGCCCCAGACGCGCTGCAGGACGGGACGGATGGAATCGAGCGTGGGGCGGGTCGTCGTCATGCGGCCTCCGGAAGGACGGTCCTCCATGATACCGCCGACCGTCGATCAGGTGACGGGCAATCGCTGGGTGTACAGGAGCATCGGGTGCCGGGGATCGCTCACGAGTCCCGCCCGCTCCCAGACGGCCGCGATGGCGGCCCCGTTCGGTAGCCCCTGGAGGCCGCGCGCGTCGAGGAAGACGGCCTGTTCCCGCAGCCCGCGGATCCCCAGCTGCTCGAGCCCCTGCTGGATCATCGGGAAGGTCTCCCGGGCCTCGGGGCGCACGAACTCGAAGCCGAGACGCCGGTACGCGACGGCATTGTGATAGTGCGCCGGGGTGTTGGTGACGGCCTCGAACCCGAGGCCACGGGCCAGGGCCTGCAGGCGATCGAAGAGCTGCCGGGCGACCTCGGGTCCCGCACCGGGTCCGGTCTGTCCGGGGAACAGGGGCCCCGAGGCGACGGCATACGGGTTCACGATGGTCGTCGAGAGGTCGAGGGCGCGAGCTTCGAGATTCTGTCCGAGCTGCTGACGCACGAGCGTGCGCCCGGCGGCGTCCTCGAGCTGCAGCACGGCGCTGTGCGGAGCGATGAAGCTGCGGGTGCGCAGGCCGGCCGCATCCTGCCCGATGGCCGCGAGCCAGGACGCCGTCGCCTCCCGGGGCAGGGCCGATTCGAGGAAGGCCGGTGAGACCTCCGTGAACGTCCTGAGCTGACCGGGCGGTGGCGCCGCTGCCCTCAGGGCTGCCACGACCGGATCGGGGGCCGCTCCCTCGCGCAGGGCCCCACGCCCGATTCCCGGGCGCCAGACATCCCGGGTCAGCGTGGCCCCGGCCACGACGGCCTCTTCCCGGGCAGCGCCTGCGCTCGCGACGCGCTTCACGCCACCGACGAGACGGTTCCAGGCAGGTGGGAATACGGGAAGCATCGTCACCTCGAAACGGGGGCCACAAGGGCCTCATCGTGCGGCTTCGGGCGGATCTCGCCACGCTATCGCCAGATTTGTCAGGAATATAACCGTTGCTTAAGCCCCTGGGCCCCTCGAACGGGATTTTCCTGCCGCTTCAGCCCGACCGAGCCCGTCCCAGCACCGATGTGAACGGTCTGTGAACGCCCCCGGGAAAACCCTCTCGTGAACGGCAAGGCGGCCGGGGGGCCGCCAGAACGCTCGAACCAACGGGGGAACACACCATGAACCGCACGCATCTCGTCACCAGCCTCATCCTCGCCGGAAGCAGCCTGCTCGCAGGCTGCGGGAACGTTCCCCTGACGGGTTCGGGGGATCTCGCGAACGGCGCGGCCCTCCAGCACGATACGGAAACCGCCCAGGTGGCCTTCTCGACCGGTGACAGCGACTCGAACGCTTCCGCTCGCTACGAGGTCCAGGCAACCACGGGCACGACGAGCCCGGCGATCGCCTGGGTGACCTCGCGGGCCGTGGCGGCGGGCGTGACCTACCACACCTACACCAGCGCCGCCGCACGTTCCCCGGTCAGCTACCACGTCTACAGGCCGTCCGCCTATACCCAGTTCCCGACCCGGCGCTTCCCGGTCCTGTACTGGCTGCACGGTTCCGACTCGGTCGTCCAGGGCATCCCCCAGGTGGCCAGTTTCTTCGACGCCGCGATCCGCTCGGGCAAGATCCCCCCGATGCTGATCGTGTTTCCCAATGGCCTCGCTCACGGCCAGTACGTCAACTCGAAGGATGGCAAGCAGCCGATCGAGACCATGATCACCCGGGAACTCCTGCCCCTCGTGGACCGGTCGTTCCGGACGATCGCCACGCGTCAGGGCCGGATCGTCGAGGGCTTCAGCATGGGCGGTTACGGCGCGGCACGCCTCGGATTCAGGTATCCGGACCTGTTCGGGGCCGTCTCGATGGACGCCGCCGGCACGCTCGACCTGGACTTCTCGGGACCTCGGGCCACGGCGAACCCCGAGGAGCGTGACGAGATCCTCCGCACCGCCTACGGGAACGACATGGCCTACTACCGGGCCTGCAGCCCGATCACGATCACGGCCCTGAACGCTGCAGCCCTCCGCGGGAAGCAGCGGGTCCGACAGGTGGTGGGCGACCGGGACTTCGTCCTGAGCCAGAACGTGGCCTTCCACGGACACCTGGACAGGCTCGGTATCCGGCACGAGTTCCGGACCATCGCGGGGGTCGATCACAACTGCGCGAAGTTGCTCGGGGGAATCGGTGACGCGAACTGGACGTTCTATCGCGACGCGACGCGCTGAGGATAACCAAAAATCTGCGTGGAGTTAACGCCAGCATAAGACTTGACAGCGAATGAACGCCGGAAAGGGACTCCAGCAAGCCGGGAGCAAACCCCGGAAACACCGGAGGAATCATCTCGATGGCGTTCTCGCGACCCGCCTCACCCCTTGTAGCATCCGCTTTCGCTCTCATGACGGCCCTGTTGCTGTCTGCGTGCGGACAGCAACCCGCCAGCACCCCGGCCAGCCAGGCCGGGGTTTCGGCATCCGATCCCTCGGCGAGCAGCCGGCCCAGAAGTACCGACCCGCGTCGATCGCTCGTCGAACACGGCCTGATGAAGGCCTCGGGTGCGCGACGCATCGTGGACGTCACCCTTGCGCAGGCCTCGAACCCGAAAGCCGCCGGCCCGATCGCCTTCACGGCCGTCCTGGTGGTTCCCGAGGTCTACCCGAACTCCAGGAACCCGTACAGGGACGTCCAGGAAAACTGGGAAGGCACGCTGGATCTCGTAGCTGGAAAATGGAAAGGGCGCTACGTGGGCTCCGTGGCCGGCCATCCGGAGGACCTGCCGGGTCCCGGGCGCTGGATCGTCATCTCCCTCGGCACCGCGAAGTGATGTCGTGACTCTGAAAGGAAAGCTCACCCCGATGATGTTTCGTCCCTTCGCCCTCTCGGGCCTCGTCGCCGCCCTGCTCGTCACCGCGTGCGGCCAGTCGCCGAACACGACCGCCCCGACGGGTGCCGAGACCGTCGCCAGCAGCGCCCGCGCCACGACTCCGGCCGAGAAGGCCGTCACCCAGGGCCTCAAGTACTTTCCGTGGAACGCCTCGGTCGCCGAGCTGAAGGTGACCCCGAAGGGCGAGGACACGTATGCTTTCGAGGCCAGGACCCGCGTGAAGGTTCCCGGCGCCTCCCTCTGGCCCCGCTACGAGCTCCAGAGCTGGCAGGGGACGGTCGACCTCGACGCCCGGATGATGAAGGCTCGCTTCCTGAACGTCACGGCCGGCAGCCCCCGGAACCTGCTTCCCGAGGTCACGGTCAAGATCTGACGTCCGACCGGACGCTCCTCACCTGGGCGCCGGTGTAGCCGAGGGAGTGGCGATCGCCTCCCGGAGCAGGTCGAGTTCCCGGGTCCGGTCTCGCACGATCCCGGCCAGGGACACGAGCACCGGCCGCCACGAAGGATGTGTGCCGGGGGAGTCCCCCAGTTCCCGGACCTTCCCGATGAGCCGGGTCAGCCGCTCGCGTTCTCGCGGGTCCGTGCTGGCCCGGCTGGCCTGCTCCAGGGCCTCGATCGCGTCCTTCAGGGCCTGACGTCGGGTCGCCGCATCCGGGTGGATCCCGGCCAACCACAGCCGCTCCCGGGCCCGCATCGTCCAGGCTTTTTCGAGCAGGGGACGAGGATGCGCCTCCTCGAGGACGTCCCTCCACGACGGGGACTCGGCTGCGCGCGCGACGGAGCCGAACGGTCCCGGGACACCCGCGACCAGGCACGCGATCGTCGCGATCACGCATACGCCTTGTCGACGCACGGACGCTTCCTTTCCCCGGATGGGGCATCCCTTGCCGTGCGAGAGGATGCGGATCTCTTCCCCCCCCTGGACGGCGGCCAGAAAAGCAGGCAGGTGGCTCCTCAGGTCGGTCACCTTCACGTCTCGCAAGTCGCCCCCCTTGTGTACATCTCAAATGTAAATAAGGAATCCATCCCGTTCAATAAATTCCCCCGGGTAGCTCGGCCGGGGCCCACAAGACTTCAACAAAAATCGCCCGAATGTTAATGACAGCATAAATCTTGACGGCAATCGAACACCCGAAGAACAAGTCATCTACCCTCCAAGAAAGGCTGTTCGCCCGGATGCTCGACCGACGCCTCAATCCAGCGCCCCTCGCCCTGGTCCTCCTCACCGCTCTCACGATGTCTGCCTGCGGGCAGTCGCCGTCCGGCGCCCCCTCCTCCCCGATGACGACCACTCCGGACCTCGAGGCGAGTGGCCTGTTCCGGACGCCGAATGAAAAGGCGGTGACCCTGTTCCTCAAGGCCGTCGCCGGCGCCCGGCAGGTCACCAAGATCGAGGTGAGCAAGACCGGCGAGGTCCGCACCTTCACGGCCACCGCGAAGGTGGTGAATCCCGGTTCCATGTTCTGGCCCCAGTACGATGAGCAGCGCTGGGAAGGCCAGATGAAGTCCGAGGGCCCCACCCGGAATCCAGACCGGAGTTACATCCTCATCCAGGGGCGATACCTGGATGCCCTGCCGGGACAGAAGATGGGCCCTGGCCCCCTGGTGAAGAAGGTCATCGAACTCTAGGACGGCACACCAGCCCCCCGACCCGGTTCTCCGAGGCACGTCTCGGTCGGCTCCCGTCTGCATCCCCCTGCAAAGTGGTAAGATCGTAGACCCCGATCGCCACGGGACCCTGCAGGAGTCACCGATGCCGCCCGAACGCCTCGAATCCGCGTCTTCTCTGCCCGTGCTGGTCGTCGGCAGCGGGATCAGCGGCCTCTGGACCGCCCTGCAGGTGGCCCGCGAGGGCCTCGAGGTCGTGCTGGTCACCAAGCAGGACCTCATGGAGAGCAACACGCGATACGCCCAGGGCGGCATCGCCGTCGCGATCGCCGGTGACGACGGCCCCTCGCTGCATACGGCCGACACGCTGGCCGCGGGCGCGGGCCTCTGCGACATCGAGGCCGTGGACATCCTCACGCACGAGGGCCCCGAGCAGCTGCGCGAGCTGCTCGAGGCGGGTGTTCGTTTCGATCGCGGGGCCGACGGCTCCCTCCAGACCACCCTCGAGGCCGCCCACTCGCGCCGCCGGGTCATCCATGCCGGCGGCGACGCCACGGGCCACGAGATCGAGCGCGCCCTCGTCGAGCGGGTCCGGGCCCATCCGGCCATCCGGACCCGCGAGCACGCCTTCGTGGTCGACCTGTGGGTGCAGGACGGGACCTGCCGGGGAGCCGTGGTCCTCTCGGCCGACGGCACGATCGAGGTGATGCAGGCCCGCGCGACGGTGCTCGCTTCCGGTGGAGCGGGAGCCCTCTGGCTGCACACGACGAACCCCGCGACGGCCACCGGAGACGGGGTGGCGCTGGCCTACCGGGCCGGGGCCGAGGTCATCGACCTCGAGTTCATGCAGTTCCACCCCACGGCTTTCTCGCGCCCCGGCGTGTCCACGTTTCTCATCTCGGAGGCCGTGCGCGGCGAGGGGGCCGTCCTGCGGGATGCGCGCGGCGAGGCCTTCATGGGCCGATACCATCCCGATCGGGAACTCGCGCCCCGCGACGTCGTCGCCCGGGCGATCGCCGATGCGATGGTCCGTGATGGACGCGACCACGTGCATCTCGATGCCTCGCACCTGCCTGCCGAGGTGGTCGAGAAGCGCTTCCCGTCGATCGTGGCCTTCTGCCGCCAGCAAAGCCTCGAACCCACGCGTGAGACCATTCCCGTGGCCCCGGCCGCGCACTATTTCATCGGGGGCGTGAAGACCGACTACGTCGGCCGGACGACGGTTCCGGGGTTGTTTGCCGTGGGTGAGGCGGCCAGCACGGGCGTGCACGGTGCCAACCGCCTGGCGAGCAACTCCCTGCTCGAGGCCGTGGTCTTCGCCAGGCGAGTCGCCGGGGCGATCGCCTCGCATCCCGCCCCCACCCGGCTGGTCGGCCTCGCCGAACCCCGGCTGGGCCCCGTGGGGCGCCCGGACCTCGACGTCGCGGCCTTGCGTCTCGACCTGCGCGCCCTGATGTGGCAGCACGTGGGCCTCTTGCGTGACGAGGACGGCCTCGTCGCCGCCCTGTCGCAGCTCGAACCCTGGCGCCTCGAGGTCGAGCGCGCTTGCCTCGAGACGCTCGACCGTGCGCTGCACGAGATCCGCAACATGCTCCAGACGGCCGAACTCGTCGCGCGCGCAGCGCTCTGGCGGACGGAATGCCGTGGCACCCACTGGCGCACGGACGGCGCCCCATCAGGAGATCCCGCATGGTCACGACGCTTCGCCCAGTCGCTCCGGGTGCTGGAACCGACCTCCATCCGCTGATCCTCGACCCCCTGCTCGAGTCCTGGCTGCGGGAGGACTGGGCGTGGGGCGACCTCACCACGCGCACCGTGGTGCCGGCCGACTGTACCTGTCGGGCCACGCTCCTGCTGAAGCAGGAAGGGGTCGTGGCGGGGCTGCCCGTGGTGGCCCGCCTCCTGACCCTGGTCGACCCGCAGCTGACCTTCACCCCGCTCGTGACCGAGGGCGATGCGCTCGAGGCCGGCACCGAACTCGCGCGCATCGAGGGCCCAGCGGGGTCGCTCATGATGGCCGAGCGACTGGCCCTGAACCTCATGCAGCGCATGAGCGCGATCGCCACCCTGACACGCTTGCATGTCGAGGCCGTCACCGGGACGCACGCCCAGATCCTCGACACCCGGAAGACCACCCCCGGCCTGCGCCTGCTCGAGAAGTACGCCGTCCGCGTGGGCGGGGGCCGGAACCACCGCTATGCGCTGGCCGACGCGATCATGATCAAAGACAACCACCTGGCGATCGCCGGCTCCATCGCCGAGGCCGTGCAGCGGGCCCGGGCCGGGGCAGCCGCGACGACCCGCATCGAGGTCGAGGTCGAGGACCTGCTCATGCTCGAGGAGGCGATCGCCGCGGGCGCGGACCTGGTCATGCTCGACAACATGGGCCTCGAGGTCATGCGGGAGGCCGTGCGGATCGCCGCGGGCCGGGTGCTGCTCGAGGCCTCCGGGGGCATCACGCTCGCGCGCGTGCGAGCCGTGGCCGAGACCGGGGTCGACTTCATCTCGGTGGGCGCGCTCACCCATTCGGCCGGTAGCCTCGACATCTCGCTGGATGTCGAGGAAACCACGCTCGGCTGACGCCGCCTCGATGACGCCCTGGGCCGCCCTCGACTGGACCGTCGCGCTCCTGCTCCTGCTCCAGCACCGGCTGGTCACGGACAACCTTCAGACCTTCATCGTCCCCCCGGACCGAGACCTCTCGGTCGAGGGCGAGAGCCCGTCGGTCTCGGTCCTCGTGCCCGCCCGAAACGAAGCCGGCCGCATCGAGCACTGCCTCGAGTCGCTGTGGCACCAGACCTGGACCGACCTCGAGATCCTGGTCCTCGACGACGGCTCGACGGACGGCACGAGCGACCTCGTCCGCGAGGCAGCCGCCCGAGACCCGCGCCTCCGCCTGCTGGAAGGAAAACCGCTGCCGGACGGCTGGTCGGGCAAGAACCACGCCTGCCACCAGCTCGCCGGCGAGGCTCGCGGCGCCTGGTGGGTATTCCTGGACGCCGACGTGACGCTCGAACCCGGGGCGATCGCCCGGGCCTTCGCGCATGCCCGGGCCGAGGAAGCCGATCTGCTGTCCGTCTTTCCCGGACAGGTCACGAAGACCTGGGCCGAGCGCCTGGTGATCCCGTTGCTCTCGTTCGCCGTGATGGGCTTCCTGCCCGTGCGCCTGGCCCACACGCGCCCGGAACCCGCGATCGCCGCGGCCAACGGGCAGTTCCTGGCCTTCCGGCCTGAGGCCTACCGGGCGGCGGGAGGGCACGCGGCGGTCGCGGCCGACCTGGTCGAGGATCTGCGGCTCGCCCAGCGCATCAAGGCCTCGGGGGGCCGGCTCAGGCTGGTGGACGGCACCGGCTGGGTCCGCTGCCGCATGTACCGGGATGCCCGCGAGGTGTTCCTGGGCTTCGCCAAGAACTGCTACCCCGCCTTCGGGGGAAGGCCGGGGATCTTCCTGGCATCGATGACGAGCCTGTTCACGCTGTACCTGGCCCCCTGGGGCACGTGGGGGGTCGATCCCTGGGGAGCGGGGGTGGCGATCGCCCTGGGCGTGGCCCTGCGGATCCGCCTGGCACGCCGCTTCGGTCATCCGGCCCTCACCTGGATCATGCATCCCGTGGCGATCGGATTCCTCGTGGCGATCGCCCTCGATTCGGCCCGGCGCGCATGTACCGGGCGGAGCGCTCCCTGGAAGGGGCGCTCCTACCCGGTCCGTCCGGTCTGAATCAGCTGTCCTGTCGGGAAGTCCCTCCTGAACCGGGTATACTTCGAGCATGAGGCCCATCCGAACCTTCAAGCTGGGAAGCGACGAGCAGGACGACTGGGCAACCTCGTCTGCTCTCGATCGCCTGCTGGCGGTCTGGCCTTTGACCGTCACCGCCTATGCGTTTGCCACGGGAGGCGAGGTTGACACCCGACTTCCTCGACATGTTGCACGCCTTGTCCGCCGAGAACGCCCGGTTCCTGCTGGTGGGGGCCCATGCAAGGGCCATTCACGGGACGCCCAGGGCGACCGGTGACCTCGACATCTGGATCAGACGTGATCCGGACAATGCGCGTCGCCTTTACCGGGCACTCGCACGCTTCGGTGCCCCACTCGAAGGCATATCCGAAACCGATCTCCAGGAACCGGACATGGTGTTCCAGATCGGGGTGTCACCGAACCGCATCGACCTGCTGACCGATCTGACGGGGGTCGATTTCGATCACGCCTGGCCCAACCGGAAAACCATCGTCTTCAAGGGCCTCGAGATCGGGGTCATCGGGCGGGAAGACTTCCTGATCAACAAGCGAGCGACCGGCCGCTTGCGTGACCTGGCCGACGTCGAAGACGTCGAGTCGCACCCTCGCTAGCGCGCTTTCACCCGTACGGACCGGGCGGAGCGCACCCTGGAAGGGGCGCTCCTACCCGGTCCGTACGGTCTGAATCAGCTGTCCTGGCTGTCAGCCCAGAGGATATCCTGGTGGTAATGCAGCAGCTTGCCTGCCTCATCGAAGGTGAAGGACACCTCGGCATGCTGCGTGAACTGACCGGTCGCCCGGCTGATCACGTGCGACAGGGCGCTCACCGTGAGGCCCTCGACCCGATGGGTATCGAGCGAATGGAGGTCGAGAGGCCCCTCGGTGAGCGCCTTCATGTGCGTACGCACGCCCCAGAGTGCCTCGAAGCCCACGATGTCGAGGTCATAGGCGGGAATCGTCATGCGAGCGCCTTCGGCCAGACGGCTGCCGTAGGCCTCGCCATCCCCGAGTTCCCAGGCGCGCATCAGCGCGTTGGCCTGGTCGACGAGCTGGGCAGGTGCAAGGGCGATGGATTCGAGAGCGGGCATGCGTGAGGTCCTTCCTGACGAAAGCGCGATGACATAGCTCGCGTGTCATACCCGCGAACCCGTGGAGATCACAAAGGAGCCGAACGACGGCGATCCTGTTTTTTAAACATGAATCGCCCATGAGTTATCCATCGCTTAAGAATTAACACCACACAACCACCGGACGAACGTCATGTCATCCAGCATGCCGCATCCGAAAGCAGGTTCGTCCCGTGGCCACCACCGGTTCCCGCGTCGCCGTCCGCTCCACGGCCCTCGCCCTTCTCGCGTCGTTCGCCCTCACCGCATGCGGCACCTCACCCGCACCGGGTTCCGTGACACCCGTTCAGACCGCTGCTGCCGATGTCGAGGCCGCCTCGCTCGCGCCTGCAACCGAACTGCGCATCCTCGGGGGAGCCAAGTTCAAGGACGGGGGGGCAGGCCTGAAGTTCGTGGCGGTTCGCGGGGGCAAGGAGATCGCCCGGACCCTCGAGATGCACCCGATGCCAGGCGGCAAGTGGACGGCCACGCTGAACGGACACGTTGTCAACCGACAGTACTTCGAGGGTCGCGAAGGCCGCATGGTGCGCCAGGAACTCGCCACCCTCAACCTGGCGGAGCCCGAAAGGTTCACGGCCTCTGCCCGCCAGGTCCAGGTGCTGCCTGCCGTGGTCACCGCCGTCGGCGTCACCACCATCGTGTGCTACGCGGTCGATCTCACCGTCCGAACCTCGATCTGGGCAGCAGGCCGGTTTATCGGCGGCATCATCGACGCAATTATCGGCAAAGATGTATTCTCTCCAGGCTTGTTCCCGAAGTGGACCATCCTGCTTCCGTTCAACAGGGGTTACGCGCCATATTAGTCTGAAGGTCTGACCAGGCGGCCCAAAAGTCTCTTACCAGCTCAATACTTCACACTGCTATTCGTCACGAAAAGGAGTTTTTTCCAATGATGGGCCAAGTATCTCCAAGGCGGACCCGCTTTGCCCCGTTGCTGGCGACAATCGCCCTCACAGCCCTGACTGCGTGCGGTCAGTCCCCCGCAACTGCCCCCGGATCCGGCGGCAGCCCCTCCTCGAGCCAGGTCGAAAGCAGCGGCCTGACCGGCAAGGTCGACTCCAGGGTGACGTTCATCCAGAAAGGCATCGTGAAGGCCGATTGGAAAGTCCGCAAGTTCAGGAAGGTCGAGCTCAATCCAGCTGACATGCCCGCCCCGCGCAGCATGAACATGTGGGCTTACCGCGCCGAGGCCGTGTGCATCAAGCCGGACTCGCTCTTCTGGCCCCAGTACGAGACGCAGATCTGGGAAGGCACCCTGGATGTGCAGGGGGGCACGTGGAAGGGACGTTACGTCATCGGTGAAGCCGGAAAGCCGCCCAGCTACACGGGCCCCTGGTTCACCTACAAGCTGTCCGAACTGCAATAGTCCCGGCCAGGAAAACCGCCTCGATTCTGCGCTCGCCTGTCGTCTGTGTGACGGCGGCGAGCGACTTGCTCTCCGTGGCGTGATACGATGAAACGCCCTCGTCGCCCGACCGGAGCCCGCCCTTGCCCGCGACCCAGCCCCGCTCGCACCCGGCACGCCGCTCGCTCGCCATCTTCCTGACGGCCGCTTTGACCCTGGTCGCGAGCCTGCCCGGCTGCGGGACGGGCATCTCCCGCCGTACCGACACGCTCATCTTCGCCAAGGCCAAGGACGCCACCCGCCTCGACCCGGCCGACACCGTGGACGCCGAGAGCACGACCGTCACCGAGAACATCTGCGAGGGCCTGGTGCGCTTCGCGGATGGCTCCTGCCGGATCGAACCGGCGCTCGCGACCCGCTGGGACGTCAGCCCCGACGGCCGGACCTGGACCTTCCACCTGCGACCGGGGGTCCGCTTCCACGACGGCACGCCGTTCGATGCCCGGGCCGTGAAGCTCTCGTTCGACCGTCAAAGAAAACCCGGCCCGGGCCAGGTTTTCGAGTTCTGGGCCAGCTTCTTCGCGCCCGTGCTCGACCGGGTCGAGGTGGTCGATCCCCGGACCGTCCGCATGCGCCTGAAGGTCCCGGACGCCACCTTCCTGGCAAACCTGGCCATTCCCTCGATGTCCATCCTCTCCCCGACGGCGCTCGCCAACGAGGACGCGGCGGCGATCGCCCGGCACCCCGTCGGAACCGGTCCCTTCCGTTTCGTGCGCTGGGTCCGCGGCGAGCGCATCGTGCTCGAGCGCAACCTCGATTACTGGGACGGCCCGCCGCGCCTCCGAAAACTCGTGTTCAAGCCCGTCCCGGAGAACGCCGTGCGCCTGCTCGAACTCGAGGTCGGCGCGGTGGATGCCATGGACGGCATCAACCCGGACGACGTGGCCCGCGTCGAGCGCAACCCCGAATTGCGCCTCGCGAGCGCACCGGGCATGAACGTCGGCTACCTGGCCTTCAACGTGACTCGTAAGCCCCTCGACGACGTCCGCGTCCGGCGAGCCATCCGCCTCGCCCTCGACAAGCCCGCGCTCGTGAAGGCCTTCTTCGCGGGCGGCCGGCTTGGCCAGGCGGCCGTCAACCCGATGCCTCCTGCCCTGCTGGGCTACGCCGAAAGGCTCGTCGATCCCGCGCCGGACCTCTCGATCGCGCGCCGCCTGCTGGCCGAGGCCGGACTGGCCGGCGGCTTCGAGCTGCCCCTGTGGGCCCTGCCCGTGGCCCGCCCCTACATGCCGCAGGGACAGCGCACGGCCGAGGCCATCCAGGCCGCCCTGCAACCGCTGGGCATCCGGGTGAACATCCAGAGCTACGAGTGGGGCACCTATCTCGACAAGCTCGGCCGCGGGGACCACACGGCGGCCCTCATGGGCTGGATCGGCGACAACGGCGACCCCGACAACTTCCTCTACACGATGTTCGACGCGAACAACGCCCGCCCGGGCGGCGGTGCCTCGAACTACTGCTTCTACCGCGATCCCGCGGTGCACGCCTGGCTCACCGAGGCCCGCCTCACGACGGTGCTGGCCACCCGCACGCGCCTCTACCGGCAGGTGCAGGAGCGCCTGCACGACGACGTGCCCTGCATCCCGCTGTTCCATGCGCGCCAGCTGGTCGCCATGCGGGGCAACGTGCGGGGGTTCGCGCTCCATCCGACGGGCGTGAAGCGCTTCGCCCGCGTCTGGCTCGAAGGAGATGCCCCGTGAACCGCGCCTTCGGTCGCCTCGTCTCGCTGGTGCCCATCCTGTTCGGGGTGGTGCTGCTCGTGTTCCTGGCCGTCCGGGCGGTCCCGGGCGACCCGGCCCAGATCATGCTGGGGGAGCGGGCCACGCCCGAGACGCTCGCGCAGCTCCGGCACGAGCTGGGGCTCGATCGCCCCGTGCCCGTGCAGTTCGCCTCGTACGTGGGGCAACTCGCACGCGGCGACCTCGGCCGGTCCATCCAGTCGGGTGAGGCCGTCGCGACCGAGATCGCGCACCGCGCCGGAGCCACGATCGAGCTGTCGGTCACGGCGCTCGCGATCGCCCTGGTCGTGGGCATCCCGCTCGGATGCCTCGCAGCCGTGAAACGCAACGGCTGGGTCGACGTGGCCGCGAGCGGGGTGTCGCTGGTGGGGGTCTCGATGCCCATCTTCTGGCTCGGCCTGCTGCTGATGCTGCTGTTCGCGGCGACCTGGCGGGTGCTGCCCCTCTCGGGACGGCTCGACCTGGCCCTCGACGTCGCGCCCGTGACCGGCCTGCTCACGGTCGACACCCTGCTGCAGGGACAGCGAGAGGCCTTCGTCGATGCCCTGCGACACCTGGTGCTGCCGGCCTGCACCCTCGCCACCGTGCCCCTCGCGACCCTCGTGCGCATGACCCGGGCCGCGATGCTGGAGGTCCTCGGCTCCGAGCATGTCCGGGCCGCCCGGGCCAAGGGCGTGCCCGAGGTCCTCGTCGTGCTTCGGCACGCCCTCTCGAATGCCTGGATCCCCATCGTGACGGTGGCCGGCCTGCAACTGGGGACGCTGCTCTCGGGGGCCGTGCTGACCGAGACGCTGTTCTCGTGGCCCGGCGTGGGGACGCTCGCCGTGGGGGCCGTCTTCGCCCGGGACTTCCCGCTCCTGCAGGGCTGCGTGCTGGTGTTCGCGCTGACCTTCGTGGCCGTCAACTGGGGGGTGGACTGGCTGTACGGCCGTCTCGACCCGCGCCTGCGCAGCCGGGAGGAGGCCTAGATGCTCGCCCTGAAGCGCCTGTGGCGTCATCGTTCCGGGCGAGTCGGCCTGGTGCTGGCCATGCTCGTCGTGCTCGCCGCCCTCGTCGGACCGGCCTGGCTCGGCATCGACCCGCTCGCCCAGGACCTCGCGGTGCGTCTGCAGGGCCCCTCGCAGGCCCACTGGCTGGGCACGGACGACCTCGGCCGCGACGTGCTGGCGCGCATCGTCTCCGGGGCCCGCATCTCGCTCGGCGTGGGGGCCGCCTCGGTGATGCTGTCGCTCGGCCTGGGCGTGGCGATCGGGCTCGTCGCCGGAATGGTCGGGAAGCGGACGGACGAGATGCTCATGCGGCTCATGGACATCTGGATGGCCTTCCCGGGGCTGCTGCTGGCCATCCTGCTGGTGGCGATCGCCGGCCCCGGGCTGGAGAGCGCGGTGGTGGCGATCGCCCTGGTGAACGTGCCCGTCTATGCGCGCCTCGTCCGGGCCTCGGTGCTCACGATCGTGCGGCAGGAGTTCGTCGAGGCCGCCCGCGCCGTGGGCGCATCCCCGGTGGCGATCGCCCTCGGACATGTCCTGCCCAACTGCCTCGGGCCCGTGTGGGTCCAGGCGACGCTCGGGTTCGCGACCGCCGTGCTCGAGACGGCCGCCCTGTCATTCCTGGGACTGGGCGCCCAGCCTCCCGCGCCCGAGTGGGGCGCCATGCTCAACCAGGCGCGCCCGTACATCCGCGAGGCCCCCTGGACCGTGACCTTCCCGGGGCTCGCCCTGATGATCGTGGTGCTCGGCTTCAACCTGCTGGGGGACGCCCTGCGCGACCTGTTCGACCCGCGGACCCGGAAGGCCTGATTCCCAGCCCTCGTGCATCTCGCACCCCGTTCTCCGGCCCATCCGCCTCCGGGTCGCCCGTTGCCCCATCCGGTGGGCCCGTGACATGCTCCGGTCCCTGCGCCGTCCTCCCGTCGTCCGAACGCCGCCAGGGGCCATCGGGCGCGGTGAGGCGCGATCCACGGGGGATCGGGCCGGCTCACGAGGGAGTGGCGGCGTGGGGAGTTTCAAGCACTACCTGCCGGCGGCCAGTGGCGCGGAGCAGACGCTCCTCGAGGACCTCGCGCGCGAGCACGTCCGGCACCTGCACGTGCACGCCCGCCAGATCCGGGACACGTCGCAGCTGTTCTTCGAGGCGGACGATGCGAACCTCGCGGGGTTCATCTGGTTCCTGCTGGCGCGCCTGAGGCGCATGCAGCGCCAGGTGGAGGCGCTCTACCAGGCGCCCTCGGGCCCCGTCAGGGCCGAGGTCCGGAAGGAGCTTCCGGCCCGCCGCCACGTCGCAGGGACCGGAGGCGCGTGCTGAGCCGGGCCTCGTCGCCGTGGTCGGTCGGGACGTAAAAGCGCTTCGGACCGAGAGCTTCAGGCCAGTAGGACTGCACGACGTACCCGCCCGGATGGTCGTGCGGATACAGGTAGCCCTTGCTCGCGCCCAGCTGCTTCAGGAGCCTGGTGGGCGCGTTGCGGAGGTGCATGGGGACGGCATCGGCCCCGCGGGTGCGCACGAGGGCGATCGCCGCATCCATGGCCCTGTAGGCCGCGTTGCTCTTGGGAGCGGCCGACAGGTAGGTGATGCACTGCGCCAGCGGGATCCGGGCCTCGGGCATGCCGAGGGCCTGCACCGCCTGGAAGGTCGCCTGCGCGATCATCAGGCCGCGCGGATCGGCATTGCCCACGTCCTCGCTGGCGGCCACGAGCATCCGGCGAGCGAGGTACACGGGGTCCTCGCCCCCCTCCAGCAGGCGTGCGGCCCAGTACAGGGCGGCATCGGGGTCCGATCCCCGCACCGACTTGATGAGCGCCGAGACCAGGTCATGGCGCGTGTCCCCGTCCCGGTCGAGGCCCTGCACCCGGGTGCCGATCGCCGGGACGAGCGCCTCGAGCGTCAGCGGGTCGAGCGTACTGGCCACCTCTAGCGCACCGAGCCCCCGGCGGGCATCCCCGTCGGCATACACCACGATCCACTCGAGGATCTCCCCGGGCAGGTCCCCGGGGTCGCGCGCGAGCCCGCGCCCGGGATCGGTCCAGGCCTCCACGAGGATCCGGGACATCGACCCGGCCGAGACGGGCGGCAGGACCACCACCCGGGCCCGGCTCAGCAGGGCGGGCTGGAGGGCGAACGAGGGGTTCTCGGTCGTGGCCCCCACCAGCACGAGGGTGCCGTCCTCGAGGTGCGGCAGGAAGGCATCCTGCTGGGAGCGATTGAACCGGTGGATCTCGTCGCAGAAACACACCGTCCGGTGTCCGGCCAGGCGCTGCTGCCGGGCCTCAGCCACGAGGGCACGCAGATCGGCCACGCCGCTCGTGACGGCCGAGAGCGGGGCGAAGCGGGCACCGACGGCCTCGGCGAGGAGGCGTGCGAGCGTCGTCTTGCCGGACCCCGGCGGCCCCCAGAGCACCAGCGAGGGCAGGCGACCCGCCGCGAGCGCGGCCCCGACGGCTCCCTGCGGGGAGAGGACCTCCTCCAGCCCGACGCACTCGGCGAGCGCGCGCGGACGCATGCGGTGGGCGAGCGGTCCATCCGCGACCAGGGGGCTGCGGGAGAAGAGCGATCCGGGGTCGTCGAAGGCATCCATCACCCCCCGATCATACCGCGGAAGGTTGCGATCGCCCTTTTCCGGGCATGGTAGCGGCGACCCGTGAGGGGAGGAGGGGCCAGATGGATCTGAGCAATCCCGAGGACGTGGAGCGCGCCGCCGAGTTCACGTACATCCAGCAGGGCATCCCGGCCCTCGGAGAGATGTCCACGATGGAGGCCTACAAGCTGGGCTTCGTGGCCGGCATGCGGCTGGCAGGCGAGGAATTTCTCAAGATGGCCCAGCACCTGCAAGGACTGCAGAAGGAACGTACAGATCCCCCGCCTCCCTGAGCGCGAAACCACCTGCGCCAGCATTGGAACGGAGTCCGGGATACATGCCCTGCCAATCAGGATAACAACATCACTCGGTAGGTGACGTTTGACTCGTCACCGACACCGGGCAGGACAGGTGTCACAGGACATTCTCGGTTTCGCCCCCGCGACGGGGCGGGTGGTCCTGGCAGGCACGGGTCCTGGAACCGCGGATCGCCAGGTCACCAACGGACTCACGCGGGTCTCGGAACAGCTTTCGAGCGGTAACCCTTCCGGGCTCGAAACCCTGACCCGGCCCCAGGGTGCGGCGGG
Source organism: bacterium (assembly GCA_035285805.1). GTDB lineage: Bacteria > Cyanobacteriota > Sericytochromatia > S15B-MN24 > UBA4093 > JAYKJE01. The sequence goes on from JAYKJE010000026.1 coordinate 46,911, forward strand.
CGAACCCGTCGCAGCGGCCTTCACCCGGACCGGCCTGTGGGTGCTGTATGCCGATACCCTGTCGTTCTATTCGTCTTTCGAGGCGGACCCCGTGATCACGGTCAAACCAGGGGGGATCGGGACCCTCGTCGACCTGAAGGTCGACACCGCTGGAAAACCGTGGGTCATGGGATCGACGGGCCTTGCTCAGCTGGACGACTCCGGTCAGACGGCCCAGGGCTGGCCCCGGCCCCTGCAGGGTGATCGTCTGTTCCTGGATCCGGCGGGTAATCCCGTGATCGTGACGCTGGCAAGCGGGACCGTGCAGCGGCTCGATCGAGCAGGCGAGCCGTAGGTGCCGCCCGGCAGCAAGGATGCGACGCCGGCATCCAGTCAGGGCCGCCACGAGGAACACCACGTGGGGGGGTACTCGGTCAGCAGGCGGATCCGGTAGAAACCGGGAAGGGGACGGGAAGACTGAAAGCCGGACGTTCGGGAATGGCTCGGGCTGATGCAAGCGAAGCCAGACGCGAGACCGGTCTCAAGCCGGGTTTGTCGAGGGAGGCGGATCGATCACGGGAGCCGGATCGGGCACGGGAACCGGGGTGGTCTCTTCCGGGGGAGACTTGCGGAACCATGCCCCCACCTGGGAACCCACGGCGAACACGAGAGGCAGCAGCGCCGTCCCGGCGATCGCCCCGATGGCGAGGGCCGTGGGGCCACCGATGAGCCCGGCGACCGCGGTTCCCAGGAGGGCCATGCCAGGCCCCAGGCCGAGCACGCCCAGACCCACGCGGGCCTGACGCCAGTCCGTGACCTTGCCGCTGGCCCGCTCCACGAGGTTGGTGACGATGTCATAAGCCCCGAAGGCCACACCGGGCACCGAAGCCCCGATCAAGCTTCCCATGGCAGACCCTGCAGGCCCCCCCAGGGCAAAACCGGCCAGCGCCCCGAGGCCCCCGAGCAACGGGCTCCCGACGCCCACGACGAGAACTTGCGCGAGATCCTCGAAATCTTGCAGACGACGGACGGCCATCCGGGGCTGCTGCGAAGGCGGGGGGGGCGGAACGGTCGGCTGCCAGGTATCACGCGTGGAAACGCCCTGCAAGGCCATGGTTCCCGTCATGTCGGGCGCTGATCTCACGGGGACTGCTCGCCTGACGGTCGTCGGACTGCCACCGGTGATCGGGTTCAGGGGATTCATGGCTCGACTCCTCAAGGTGCGTTCTGCGGAGTTATCGGCCGGGCGGCGGACGCCTCGATTAGCCTGAGGTTAAGCCTGAAGTAAGTCGGGCTGAAGACGCCTCAGGTATCCCGGACCAGCCGGGCCAGTTCGTGCCAGACCGAGACGTCCCAGAACTTCGTGGCGCGTCCGGAGGTGGACGGGGCGACGAAGATCCGGGTCCGGCCGATGCGGGCCCCGGGATGCAGCCCGAGGTCGACCCGCGACGCGCCCAGGAAGGTCCGGGCCGCCTGCTTCCCGTTGAAACACAGGAACAGCGGCTCGACGGCCAGGATCCGGGCCCTGAGGCCGTGCGGGTCGTAGTCCTCGGGACGGAGATCGTGGTCCATGCCCGAGGTGTGTTTCACGAGATCCGTGAGCCCGAGGCCCCAGGTCGGAAGTTGGCGGAAGTGCTCGGGAGCCAGGCGATGCGGTGTGAGGCCCACCAGATGCAGGGTGGGCCAGAAGCGGTTGCCAGGTCCGGCGTAGTAGGCGCATCGCCGGGCCGATTCGTGACCGGGCGCGGTGCCGCAGAAGACGACCTTCAGGCCGGGTTCCAGCACGTCATCGAGGACGGGGGCAGGGGTGGACATCACGGGGTCCATCGTCGGCGATCAGGGTCCGATTGTCATCTGTCGGAGAGAGCACGGGGGCACGCGACACCAGGGTATATCCCGTACAGATATTCTCCACGTCGCGAGGTCCAGGGGCACACATGCACGAATCCCTGATCGACCACTGTCGGGCAAAACCCGGAGCCGAACCCACCTTTCCCTTCGGACCGGACGTCCTGGTCTTCAAGGTGCTGGACAAGGTCTTCGCCCTGACCCGGCGGGTCGAGCCGTGTCCGACCTTCAACCTGAAATGCGACCCCGTGCGCGCCGAGATGCTGCGTGCGGCGCATCCGGCCGTGACGCCCGGCTACCACATGAACAAGCGACACTGGAACACGATCGCCCTGGATGGCTCGTTGCCGGAGGCCTTCGTGCGGGAACTGATCGACCACTCGTACGACCTCGTGGTCGCCTCGCTGACGAGGGCCGAGCGGGAGAGCCTGACCGTCACGACACGGCACGACCACCCCGACCGCTAGAAATACCGCTCCAGCCACCGGGCCTCGTCCGGCGTGAGCGGCCGGGCCGAGAGGCCCGTCGCCATGGCGATCGCCGGCAGGAACCGCTGATGCGCGTCCGGCAACACCTCGAACCCCACCCGGGCGTAGATGGCCGGCTCGACTTCCGAGAACAGCAGGAAGCGCGAGTCGCGATCCTGCTCGCGCAGCAAGGCCATCACCGCGCGCAGGAGGCGACCCGCGTGTCCCTGGCCGCGGTGCGCGGGATGCGTGGCCACCGAGGCGATCCCCACGATGCCGCGCTCGAAGCGCAGGGTGTTGCAGTTCGCCACCAGTTCCCCCTCGAGCGTCTCGAGGCCGTAGCGCGTGCCGCGCAGATGGTTGCGGTTCTGCTCGTAACTCGCGAGGAACGCGTCCAGCGGGCGGCCCTCGCCCCAGGCGTCGTACCCGAAGGCCAGGACCGTCGGCTCGTCCTCGGGCATGACGACGCGGACCCGCGCGACGGCCGCGAACCGTCGTTCCCCCGTGGGCAGGGTCTCGTGAAACATCCCGGCAGGGCGAACCCAGGCCACCTCGGGAGTGTCATACAGGCACAGGTAGCGCTCGTGGCGATCGCCCGTCTCGCTGTGGACGGCAGCCCCGAGGCCCAGGTACAGGTTTCCCTTGGCATGACGGTAGAGGGTCCACACGGTGAGCCTTTCGGTGGTGAGGAGCGACCAGGAAGCATAGCACGGGTCGAAATCCGATACTCCCCTCCTTCCGGTCAGGACGGCCAGCGGATCCGGGGCACAGACGACACCGCCCGATCGCTCGCGCGATCGGGCGGTGTCGTCTGTGCCCACGCGTCCGTCCGACGCTCGGAGGGGCTTACTTCGCGACGATCGGCACCTTCACGATACCGGGTTCCTTCTTATCTCCGAACGCGGCATTGATGACGTAAAGGACGCCATCCTTGTCGTTGTAGGACAAGCTCGCAGGGAACGCAAAGAGCGAGCCGCTGGCGACGGTGCTGACCTCGCCACCGCTGGTGACCTTCAGGACGGCTTCCTGCTGGTTCGAAGCGACGTAGAACGAGCCGTCGGGACCGATGGCCAGACCGTCCGCACCGCGGAACGTGCTGCAGTTCGAGGCCACGACGGCCTCGGCCGTGCCGGCCGTCCCGTCACCCTTGAGGGGGATCTTGACCAGGGAGGCGCGGTCGCTGTTGGTGATGTACAGGGCATCCGCTCCCAGGGCGATCCCGTTGGCACCGATGAAGAACCCCGTCGCGCAGGAGCTGGACGCATCGGGAGTCAGGACAGCAGCATCCTCGAACCACTTGGTGACCACACCGGCCTTGGTGACGTGCCAGATCTTGCCGGAAGAATCGCTCACGTACAGGGCATCGCTCGCATCCACCGCGAGACCGTTGGGGAAGCCCATGGCCGCATCGCTGGCGAAGAGCGTCGCATTGCCGCCCCCGGCAGGAATCTTGTAGATGCCCTTCTGAAAGGAACCCATCGACGCGCACGCAATGAAGAGGTTACCCGTGGAATCGAAAGCAGTGCCCAGGACATAGACCGACTGGTCTGACGGGACACCGGGAATCTGTCCGTAGGTAGACTTGCTCCCATCGGCGAGAGAGACCTTGAAGATCAGACCGGTTGCCGCCCCCGTGTAGGCAAACTCACCGGCCTTGTCGAGCGCCAGACCCTCGGCAAACTCGTAGCTGTTCGGATCGAATGCCTTGAGAAGCGAGGGCGGCGCCAGAGGCTTGGCGGTGGGGGCTGGAGAACTGGAAGGGGCCGGGCTCGCATTCGTGGCGGAGGGACTGGCGGTGGGGGCTGGAGAACTGGAAGGGGCCGGGCTCGCATTCGTGCCGGAGGGATTGGCGGACGTGCAGGCCCAGAGGCCGATTCCCGCACTCAAGAGCACGCCCGAGGCCACGATTTTGCTGATTTTCAATTTGAACTCCAAAAACGGCTTGTACGGCCCCTGATTCATCGGTGATCGAGCCGCCGGCGAATTCTTACCCGTCGGGTCTTCTCACGAAACGGGCGCTCGGAGGGTGTCCTGGAGATCCATCGTGGCATCTGCCCCCCTGTCGCGGGTGGGCTGGAGATGACGCGGCGGGACAGGTCGTCAGGTTCCTGCGATCCCTGAGGGATCACATCCCGTTGACATCCGTGCTAGCATTTCGTCGGTCCAGATCTGCCCACCGTCGTCGTTCTCAGGAGGTTCGAACTTGCGCCATCTGATCATCTATGCCCATCCGAATCCCGCCAGCTTCAGTCATGCCATCAAGGAGACGCTCGTCGAGGCTTACCAGGCCGCCGGCAGCGAGGTCGTCGTGCGTGACCTCTATGCGCTCGGCTTCGACGCGATCCTCAAGGGAAGCGATTTCGAGGGAATGAAAGCCGGAAACCTGCCCGCGGACATCGCCGAAGAGCAGGGACACATCCAGGCAGCCGATGTCATCACGGTCGTGGCTCCCGTCTGGTGGGCCAGCTATCCCGCCATCTTCAAGGGCTACATCGACCGCGTGTTCCTGCCCGGGTTTGCCTACCAGTACGGGGCGAACGGCGCAGAAGGTCTGCTCACGGGGAAGAAGGTCCTGCTGATCAGCTGCCACGGGCACCCCAACGAGGTATATGACGCGACCGGCATGCACGGGTCCATCAACCAGACGCAGGACGACGGCATCTACCGGTTCTGCGGAATGGACGTCCTGCCGCACGTGTACTTCGGAGGCGTGCCCATGACGGATGACGCAACCCGCAAGGGCTACCTCGAGCAGGTCAAGGAAACGGCCGCGCGCCACTTCGGCGCCGTGACCGCCTGATCCAGGCATCCCGCCCTGAACGCGGGCCGCCCTGCTGACCAGGTCAGCAGGGCGGCCCGCGTGTGATCGGCTGGAGACCTTTGCAACTTCTAACTCAATCCTGGGTACGAAAAAGATGCGGTGATAGTTCTGGTGCGAGCAAGACGACTTGGCCGTCAATCTGCATCGCAGGTACCCCGAAACCTGGTCATGTCGTCTTTATCCTGTCAGGACGAAAACACCAGACTGCCCTGAGCCATATCAGACGCTTTAGCGAGGAGACCGCCTCATGGGAATCAATCTCAACAGCAGTTACGGCGCCCCGACCCGCCCCAGCAGTCCGACGACCAGCCAACATCCGGCAGCAACACCCGATTCCAAACCGAGTTCCATGCCAGATCCGGTATCGAGTCCGGATTCTAATCAGGCATCGAAACTGGATGAGGTACATGCCAGGGTCATCCAGGGGTTCGAGCAGTCCATTGCACTTCTGGATGCCAGTGTTGAAACCCTGAAAGTGGCCAACTCAGCGCTGGGTAATGCCCTGAAGTCCGGCGATGTGGCCGACCAGAAGCAGGCCAGTATCCAGGTCACAGAAGCTCTGTCAAGTGTCGCGTCCAACCTCAAGAACATCACCGAAAAGCAGTTTCCCGAGATGCGAAAGCTTCCACCGGCCATCAAAAACCAGCAAAAGTTCATCGATCTCGCGGCGCACGTCGGTCAGGTCGCGGCACAGCTGAACCAGTTAACCATCCTGCCATAAGGCGTGACTCTCGCACCATGCCCCATGTTCTGCAGGGAGCGCCGCCCCTGGTAGGATCACTATCATGATCCACCTCGAGGACGCTTCCCTGGCCTTCCCCACCCGCACCGTCCTGCAGGACGCGAGCTGGCACGTCGCCCCGGGCGATCGCGTCGGCCTCGTCGGCGCCAACGGAGCCGGCAAGAGTACGCTGCTCAAGATCCTGCTCGGCCAGATCGGGCTCGATACGGGACGCACGCGGTTGCGCCCCGGAGCCCGGATCGGCTACCTGGCGCAGGACCTGCCCGGTTTGCACGGCCGGACGCTGCAGTCCGAGATGTGGACGGCCTTCGAGGCCATCCTGGCCCAGCAGGCCGAACTCGACGATCTGGCCCGGTCGCTGCAGCAGGCGACAGATCCGGCGCGGCAGGAAGCCCTGGCGCGCGAGCAGGCCCGTGCGACCGAGCGCTTCGAGGCCATGGGCGGGTACGAGGCGGAAGCCAAGATCGGCAAGGTGCTCGCGGGGCTGGGCTTCTCCGAAGCCGACCGTTCGCGCCTGGTCGAGACCTTCTCGGGCGGGTGGCAGATGCGCGTGAACCTGGCGCGGCTGCTGCTGATGCAGCCCGAGGTGCTGCTGCTCGACGAGCCGACCAACCACCTGGACATCGAGGCGATCGAGTGGCTGGAAGCGTACCTGGGTGACTACCCGGGGACGGTGGTCGTCATCTCGCACGACCGGCGGTTCCTCGACCGGGTGGTCACGCGCATCACCGAGCTCGACCAGGCGAAGCTCGAGGACTATCCGGGGACGTACAGCCAGTACCTCGAGCAGCGGATCGAGCGCCGGGCGGCCCGGCAGGCGGCCTTCGACCGTCAGCAGCGGGAACTGGGGCGCCAGCAGGCCTACATCGATCGGTTCCGTGCCTCGGCGACGCGGTCCACCCAGGCCAAGTCCCGCGAGAAGCAGATCGCCAAGATCGAACGCCTCGAGGCGCCGAAGGACGGGGCGACGGTCCGGTTCGCGTTTCCCCCTGCGCCCCCGAGCGGACAGTCGGTGCTGATCGCAGGCGGTCTCGCGCGGGGGTTCGGCGAGCGCCGACTGTTCGAGCAACTCGACCTCAAGCTGGAGAGGGGCGATCGCCTCGCGCTGGTGGGGCCCAACGGCTGCGGAAAGTCCACGCTGATCCGGCTCCTGGCCGGGATCGACACGCCCGATCAAGGCGAGGTCGTGCTCGGCTATCAGGTCAAGATGGCCTACTATGCGCAGCAGCAGGCCGATCAGCTCGACGAGACTCGCACGGTGCTCGACGAGGCCTACCGCGCCAACGAGGACTGGACGCTCGAGCGGGTGCGTGGCTTGCTGGCCCGGTTCCTGTTCTCGCAAGACGACGTCATGAAGACCGTGGCCAAGCTCTCGGGTGGAGAGCGAGCCCGGTTATGCCTGGCGCGGATGCTCATGCGGCCGGCGAACCTGCTCTTGCTGGACGAGCCGACCAACCACCTCGATCTGGCCTCGAAGGAGACGCTGGCCGAGGCGCTCGAGACCTTCGAGGGCACGGTGGTGCTGATCTCGCACGACCGCGAGCTGCTCGGACGCGTCTCGAATCGCGTGCTGGCCTTCGAGGAGACAGGACCGCGAGCGTTCCTGGGCTCGTATGACGCCTACCGGGAGACCCGTTCGGGAAAACCTGCAGCACCGATGGCGCCCTCAGCGGCTTCCGGCCGACCAGGATCCCCGGAGCCCCGGACGGCGAGCAAAGGAAGTGCGCCTCCCGCTCCGGAGGCGCCCGCAGGTGGGCCAAAGAAGCTCAACTCCTTCCAGCGGGCGCGGAAGCTGGAAACGCTGGAGGCTGAAATCGCCCAGCTGGAGGCACGTATCGGGGAGCTGGAGCCCCTGACTCAGGACCCAGACTTCTGGCAGGACCACGTGCGAGCGGGGGCCGTGACGGAGGAACTGCGCGAGTTGCGCGATCGCCACGAGGAGGCCACCGAGGCATGGTTCGAGCTCTCGCAATAGCGGGGATGCTCGTGGTGGTGGCCGCGACGGCCGCCGCGGGGCAGGGGGACCGGGTGACGACACCGGCCCTCGTCGAGCTGGGCTGGACCGGCCTCGTGGGGAGCTGGACGCCCTCGGGCTTCGTGCTCGACCGGATCCGACCCCGCTCACCCGCGGCCCGGTGCGGCTTGCTGCGCCTCGAACCGGGCTGCGTGACCCGGATCCTCACGCTCGATGGGGCCCCGCTGACCCCGGAGACGGCCGGACTGCTGACGGCCAGGGCGACCGCCTCGCTCGCGATCGCCACCGGACCCGCCGAGGAGGACGAGGAACTCGTGCTCGGCCCCTGCATGCTCGAACGGACGCGGAGCGCCCGCCGCGCGTTGCTGACATGGCCCGAGCCCTCCCTGCCTCCTGCCCCGCGGTGGCGCGCCGTGTCAGGAACGCCAGCACCCCGGAATATCAGGACGCGGGCCGACGAGCCACCTGTCGGAGAGCCCCTTCTGCCGTGACCGGTAAAAAAAGTCGGAGGCTTCCAGGCGGAAGCCTCCGGATCGATGCGGTGAACTGGCGCGGGTTGCCGGACTACTCCAGCAGCGAACGGATGCGTTCGACCGAGAGCCCCTCGTGGGAGGCGAAGGCCTCCTGCTGGCGCTCGGAAATCATCTGACGCAGCGAGGACGCCGTCTGCTGAGCGGTCTCGAGGTCCCGGATCTGGCTGGCGCTGGCCGAGCGATTTTCCTCGGCGATGGCACGGCGGGTCTCGGCCAGATCGGCCACGTCGAGAAGTGAAGGGGCTTCTTCACCGGCACCCTCGACCGCGACCCGTGAGGGGCGCACATCGGCGGCCTTGTTCTCATTCGTGGTACTGGAGGCTGGCGCCAAGTTCGCCCGGCGCAGAGCAGCAAAGTCCGTATGGATCTTGAGCAAGGCGGGCCCCTCCTTGAGCTTACCGTCTCATCGGGCCCGGATGAGGGCACTTCCGTGACGAGACGAATTCAGAAACACGAGGCTTCATACCTCTTGGTAGAATTATACCCCGAAACCCGGAGAAACATGCTCAACCGGAGGAAAAATAGCGAACCGCTGTCTCGCAAGGCGGGCGGAACGCCTGACGAGCCCACGAACCGCAAGGCGGGCGGAACGCCCGACGAGCCCACGAACCGCAAGGCGGGCGGAACGCCTGACGAGCCCACGAACCGCAAGGAATGCGCAAGGGTGGTAGCGGCGAGGACCGCAAGGTCCTCACCGCTACCACCCCGCGGAAACCGGAGGGTAACGGTCCAGGAGGAGGGGATTTGCGAGCGCGCCCGCAGGCCGCGGGCCGAAGCGTACCCGGAGGTACGTGAGGCACGCGGCCGAGGACGTAAGCCGCAAATCCCCCCGCCTGGACCGTTACCCCTCGATGGTGACCTTGGTCATCTTGTCGCCCGGCTGAATCGCCAGGACGATTTCCATGCCGGTGGTGACCTGACCGAAGACGGTGTGGCGGCCGTCGAGGTGCGGCTGGGGCTCGTGGGTGATGAAGAACTGGCTGCCGCCGGTGTTGCGACCCGCATGGGCCATGGAGAGGGTGCCCACGCCGTGCTTGTGCGGGTTGCCGTCGGTCTCGCAGGCGATGGTGTAGCCGGGACCGCCCGTGCCGGTACCCTTCGGGCAGCCGCCCTGGATCACGAAGCCAGGGATGACGCGGTGGAAGGTCAGTCCGTCGTAGAAGCCTTCCCTGGCGAGCTTCTCGAAGTTGGCCACGGTGCCCGGGGCCTCGGCAGGGTAGAGCTCGAGCTCGATGTCACCGCGCTCGGTCGAGATGAGGGCCTTTTTCAAGGGTGATCACTCCTGGTCGGGGGGGGGATTGGCCGGGCGGAACTGGCGAATCTTGCCCGAACTGGGCCCCGGCGTGGGCGCAGGAGCGGGGCGGCGACCGGCCTGGAACCGCTGGTCGGATTCCTGGATCATCCGCGCGAAGGCGAGGAAGTCCTCGATGCTGAAGTAGAGAGCGGCCTGGTAGGCGTTCACGACGACCTTGTTTTCGCCCTCGACATGCCAGACCGTGCCGAATTCGCACTCGCCCAGCGTCCGGAAGTTGTTGGCGTCCACGGCAGTTCCTCCGCACGATTCCACGAATGACCCGAGTGTACCACACGGGGGGATCCTGCGCGGGTTCAGGGAATCACGGGAGCTTCAGCCCTCGATCAGGACCCGGATCCGACCCTGGCGCTCGAGGACACGGGCCGTGGTGATGCCGCCGACCTGGAGGAACTGCAGGGTCAGGCGCGAGTTGCCGATGCGGAGGCCCTGGAAGCGGATTTCCTCGAGCCAGGGGGGCAACTGGGGTCGGACGATCCTCAGGGTGTTGCCCGGTGCGTCCGGCACGATCCCGAGCGCACTCTGCAGGAGCAGCAGCGGAGTTCCGGCCGCCCAGGCCTGGGGCGAGCAGGCCACCGGATACGGCACGGGACGGTCGAGGGCCCCTCCTCGCGGGAAGCCGCAGAAGAGTTCCGGCAGGCGGTGGTACGGGAAGAGACAGGCGGCATCGAAAAGGGCCTCGAAGACTCGCAACGATTCGGCCTTGAAACCCCGGTCGGCCAGGCCCTTGGCGATGAGGGAGTTGTCGTGGGGCCAGACGGAGCCGTTGTGGTAGCTCATCGGGTTGTAGACGGGGCTGTCGGCCGCGAGGGTGCGGATGCCCCAGCCACTGAACATCGCGGGGGCCATCAGGTGGTCCACGACCCGGGGGAGAACCTCCTCGGGGATGACGTCGCACCACAGGCCGTGAGCGGGATTCGAGGAGGGGGTCCGGACGGGTTGCTTGGCCGCGTCGAGGGCCATCGCATAGTACCCCTCGTCGGGGAGCCAGAAAGCCTCGTGAAAGGCCCGGGCCATGTCCCGGGCCTCGCGGGCGAGGCGATCGCCCAGGATCCGCAGATCGAGGGCATAGCAGAGCTCGGCCATCCGGCGCTTGGCCTCGCAGACGTAGCCCTGGACCTCGGCCAGGGCGATGGGACCGTCGGGCACGGTGGCATCGGGTCGGATCACGCTGGTGGGCGAGTCCTTCCAGCCCTGCACGACGAGCCCCAGGGGCGATCGCCGGACATACTCGACGAAGCCGTCCCCGTCGAGATCCCCGTACACCTCCATCCACATGAGGGCCGCCTCGACGGCATCCCACAGTTCGCGCACGAGGTCGAGATCCCCGGTCCAGCGGTACGTCTCGCTCAGCAAGATGAGGAACAGGGGAGTGGCATCCACTGAGCCGTAGTAGGGCGTCTGAGGGATGCGCCCGAGGTTGGCGAGTTCCCCGTACCTCACCTCGTGCAGGATCTTCCCGGGCTCGGCGTCGTGCATGGGGTCGTCCTCGCGCGCCTGGTGCGCGGCCAGGAAGCGGAGCGTCCCGATCGCCAGTTCGGGGCCGAGCACCAGCGACTGGAATGCGGTAACGATCGCATCACGTCCGAAGGGAGCCGTGTACCAGGGAATCCCCGCGGCGGGATAGGGGCCCGTCTCGAAGCCGGAGGTCAGGGCCAGCAGATCCCGGTTGGCGCGAGAGAGCACGAGGTCATGCAAGGCATGCGAGGAGGTGATCCGGGTCTGGTCCCCGCGACGCGCCTGGTGCACGCTCTCGAGGCCCGCGACGAAGACCTCGAAGGGACGGGGGTCGACCTGGACGGGCACGATCTCGGCATGGGCGTGACGGGGATCGATATGCAGCTCGAGTTCGCGCGAGCCGCCCCCTCCCGGGACGGTCAGGCGCACCGCGAAGTGCCCTCCCGTGGCCCCGTGCGCCGAGGGCAGCGCCTCGACCTGGACCGCGTCCCCGCCCTGCAACTCGATGCGCGTCTGACGGAAAACCCGATCCTGACCGTAATAGGCGAGCACGAGAGCGCGCTCCTCGAGACGCGGCCGGAGGTGAAGCCCCTGGCGCACGTGCTGCCAGCCCCGCACCTCGAAGATGTCCGCGTAATCGGCCCGGAACTCCAGATCGAGCATGAGGTCGACCGGAAACGGATTGAAGTTGACGAGGCGGAGCCGCTCCCGGACGCCATCGGCGATCGCCCGCTCCCGGGCGACGTGCAGGGTTTCCTGCGGCACGTGACGTTCGCCCAGGACGAGAGGCGGGTTCATGAACTCGCTGCGGGCCAGGTACATCCACTCGCTCGAGTGGGCCAGCAAGGTGGGCCACTCTTTCTCGATCCGGAAACACCATCCACTCAGAAAACGCGTATCGCTGACGTAGAGACCCATCCCGCAACGACAGCCGGGATGGACGTTCCCATCGAGATCCGTGACGAGGAAGGCCTGTTCCTGCTTGATCACCTCCCGCCCGTGGCGGCAGGTGACCAGGACGGCCGGCAAGCCCCCCGCCAGCAGCGCCGACAGGTCGCGATCCACCCGGTAGACCTCCCCACCGACCTGTACCTCGTCCTCCACGCCCCCCCGTGCCTCGGGCCCGTGAGCTTCCCGCACGTCGCCTCCCCGCCAGGGTGTCTTCCCGCGAGGCCCAAGCTAGCGCAGCCCGCTCCCCGGGACAAGGGCGGAAAGCCCGCCCCGCCATGACCCGGAATCCGTAGAATCGTGCTAGCATCATCTCGGAGACGGGAGCAGCGGCGGCCGAGGGAGGGCCTCCCATGGACACCCTCTGGATGACGGCCGGCCTGGCCGGTGGGCTGGGGCTTGCAGGCGGCTTCCTGCTCGCCATGAGACGGAAATCTTCGCCCTCCCGGACCGTGCGGATGGAGCCGACTGCTGCCGGCACCTGCGCGACGGCCGCAGTCGGCTCCCTCGTCTCGTCGGGCCTCCAGGAGATGCTGGATGCCATGGACGTGGCCACGGGGATTCACGATCTGGCCAGCCATGCCTGGATCATCAACCGTTCGGCGCGGCGACTGCTCGGTCTCGGCGCCGGCGCCGGGAACGACGACATCTTCCGGGCGATGGCCGCATTCCTGCCCGTCACCACCCGGCGCCCGCCCTGGGACGCCGAGGACGTGTGGACCGAAGCCATCATCCGTCCCGGCCCGCCGGAGACGCATCATCGCCTGAGCGTCTGGCCCCTGCGCGACCCTGAACACCGGGTGGTACGCCGGATCGTCATGATCCAGGACCTCTCCATCGAAGCGCGCCTGCAGCGAACCCTGCAAGACGAACTCGGTCTGCAGCGCGAACAGCTCGAACTGAGCCACCGGGAAATCGAGCGTCAGCGCCTGGAGCAGGAACGCCTCGTGGCGAACATCAGCCACGAGGTCCGGACGCCCCTGAACCACATCCTGGCCTACGCCTCGTGCCTCAAGGAAGAGATGTTCGGTCCCCTGACGACCGATCAGACGGAGGCCCTCGAGAAGATTGCCCGCGGAGCCGAACGCATCAACCACCTCGTCAACGACGTGCTCGATTTCGCGCGCCTGGAAGGTGGCCGCGTCCAGCTTGCACGCCTGCCGCTGCCCGTGTCACTGTGGGTCGATCAGAGCATGCAGTTCTTCGACGCCCAGGCCATCCGCCGGAACATCCGGTTCGAGAAGGTGATGGGCCAGAGCGTTCCGGAGATCGAGGGCGACCTCGAGAAGCTGACCCAGGTGCTGGGGAACCTGCTTTCGAATGCATTCAAGTTCACCCCGGACGGCGGGCGGATCCGGATCCAGGCCGAACGGTCCGGGGATCGGGTCCAGGTCCGGGTGAGCGACGAGGGGCCGGGCATTCCGCGAGAGCACCAGTCGCGTCTGTTCGAGCGCTTCTACCAGGTCGACGCCAGCACGACCCGCCCCCACGGGGGGACGGGCCTCGGCCTCGCGATCGCCTGGCACCTGGTCCACCTGCATGGCGGCCAGATCGCCGTAGAGAGCGAACCGGGCAAGGGCGCCACCTTCACCGTCACGCTTCCGGCCATCCCGGTGCCCGAAACCCCGGCCGGACCCGCCTCAATCGAACGGGCCGGACAGGTCGCAGGACAGGAACCCGCCGGGTTCTTCGTCTCGAATCCCTGACGCTGGCCGAACTGGCCGTGCGCATCCCCTCCTCCGGGAGCGAAGCTGGACCCCGGGTCCGGATGGGAGGGGAACGATGGGCGCGCGGGTCCTCCAGGTCATCGCGAGCACGGCGACCGGGGGGGGCAGCACCCACCTCGACCAGCTCATCGAGGCCATGGGGCGCCACGGTTTCGAATCCGAGGTTTGTACGGTCCCGTCGCCGTCCCGCTCGACCGTCGTGGCTCATGATCTCGTCCATGCCCACGGACTCGCCGCCGCCCTTCGCACGCTCGGGCCGTGTCTGCTCACGGGGCGTCCCATGCTGTACACGGTACACGGCTGGAGCTGGCACCCGGGGCGCCCTCTCCCGGAATACGCCGCCTCGTGGCTGCTGGAGAGACTGGCCACGGGCCTTGCCAGGCAGGTGGTCTGCGTGGCGGAAGCCGACCGCCGGCTGGGCTTGCGGCTGGGTTTGCTCGCGACTCGACGCGTGGAAGTCGTCCTCAACGCGATCGCCCTGCCGCCCTGGCCGCGGCTCAGGGAGCGGGCCCCACGTCGGCTCCGGATCGGGTTCGCGGGACGCCTGACCTGGCAGAAGGGCGTGGACGTCCTGCTGGAGGCCCTGGCGGGTCTGCCCGGGCCGGACGGCTGGGAGGCCTGGATCATCGGGGACGGACCGATCCGGCCCGACCTCGTGCGACGGGCCAGGATCCTCGGACTCGCGCGCCGGATCCGGTGGTTCGGAGACAGACCGGACGCCCCCGACCTGCTGGCCCAGACGGACCTGGTCGTCCTGCCCAGTCGCTGGGAGGGATTGCCCTACGTCGCGCTGGAGGCGATGGCGCACGCTCGACCGGTGATCGGGACAGCGGTGAACGGCCTGGAAGAGGTGCTCGTGGCGAGCGGTGGCGGCCTGCTCGTCTCGCCGGACGATCCGGAGGCCCTGGGCATCGCCCTCGAGCGGCTCCTGAGCTCGGCCTCGCTGCGAGAGACGTGCGGCCGACGCGGACGTGACCACGTGGCCCATCACCACGCTCCCGCGGACTGGGAACGGCGCATGGCCGCCCTGTACACGGCGTGCTTGCCACGATGACCGCGCTTCCGGGAACCAGTCTGCTCGGCATCGGCCTGCATGGGCTCACCTGCTGGGCGGGAGTCCTGGGATGGGTCTACGGGTTCCTGGCGATCGGAGCCCTCTTGCAGGCGAGACGGATCCCCTCGCCGTTCGCCCGCCTCCCGGCGTGCGGGCCGCGTCCTGCACCAGCCGGCGTGTGGTACTGGATCGCAGCCCACGACGAGGCGCGGGTCATCGGGCGAACGGTCCGGCGCATCCGGCGTCTCGATCCCGGTGCCCGCTGCGAGGTGGTGGCCGATGCCTGCTCGGATGCCACGGCTCACCTGGCACGGGAAGCCGGGGCACGGGTCCACGAGCGGGCAGGGACGACGGGACTCGGCAAGGGGGCAGCCCTCGCCTGGCTCCGGGAGCGCCTCGCCGCCGATCTCGGGCCGCAGGACCTCGTGATCGTGCTGGACGCCGACAACCTGGTCCGGGCAGGCGCACCGGAAGCCTGGCGTACGGTCTGGTGTCTCGGCTACGACGTCGTACAAGGAGTGCGCGAGGCCGGCAGTCTCGAAGGGGAGAGCGGACCGGACGGTCTGGCCGAGGCGATCCATCACGGGGTCATGGCCCCGGGGCTCACGTGGTGGGGAGCAGGACCGACTCTTTCGGGCTCGGCGACGGCCTTCACGGCAGCCATCCTCGAGCGGCTGCTCGTGGAGACGCGCACGCTGGTCGAGGACTTCGAGTGGCAGCTCGCCCTGGCAAGGGACGGCGTGGCCGTGGGCTGGGCCCCCGGGGCGAGTGTCCTGGACGGCAAGACGGCCACGGGAGAGCACCTCGTCCGACAGCGCACCCGCTGGATCCGGGGCAAGTGGCGCCTTGCCTGGAGCACCTTCTTCCGGGCATGCCTGCCGGGCACCGGATCGCCGATCGCCCGATCACGGCAGCTGGCCTGGATCGCCCTGCTGCCGCCGCGGATCTGGGTCGGTGTGGGCCTGGGACTCGGAAACCTGCAAACCTGGTGGCCCGGACACGGTGGGCCCGTGGAAAGGGGGCTGCTGAGCCTCGGGGCTGCAGGGCTCGTCCTTCACCTGATGATCGGCGTGCGACGGCTCGAGCAACGGCTGCCCGGTCTCTCGGGACTGGGGGGCTTCGCGTTCGATGTCCTCCGCGCGACGGTCCTGGCGATCGCCTGGCCGGGGCGCGAGCGCTGGGTCCGCACGCCGCGCGTGCTTTCCGCCTCGAATAAAGACGTTCACCGGCCCCGAAGGAGCCGGTGAACGCGAGAGGGACTGGCTGAGAACCGGAAACCGGTTATCAGGCCGAGAGCTTCTCCTTGGCCACGGTGGCCAGACGCGCGAAGGCGTCGGCATCCCGGACGGCCAGGTCGGCGAGGATCTTGCGGTTGATCTCGACCTGGGCCTTCTTGAGGCCGTTGATGAGCTGGCTGTAGCTGAGGCCGTTGAGGCGAGCCGCCGCGTTGATGCGGGTGATCCAGAGGCGACGGAAGTCGCGCTTCTTGGTCCGGCGATGCTTGTAGGCATACCGGAGCGACTTCATCATGGCCTGGTTGGCTGCCCGGAAGATCTTCTTGAGCGAGCCGCGGAAGCCCTTGCACAGCTTGAAGACCTTCTTGTGGCGGTTGCGATTGATATTGCCACGCTTGACGCGCATGGGGATGTCTCCTGAGGGTAAAGGCGGGGTTTAGCGGCTATAGGACACGTAGGGGAGCGCTTCGCGCACGCGCTTGGCGTCCGAATCGCTGACGGTGGCTTCGCCGCTGATGCGACGGACGCGGCTGCCATCCTTGCCGACGAGCAGGTGCTTGCGGAAGGCCTTGCGGCGCATGACCTTGCCGGAACCCGTCACCTTGAACCGCTTGGCCGAGGAGCGGTGGGTCTTCATCTTGGGCATGAGGGTTACTTCTCCTTCTTGGGAGCGAGCATCAGGAAGAGGGTGCGACCCTCGAGCTTGGGATCTCGCTCGATGACGGCGATGTCTTTGACATCCTGCGCGAACTTCTGGAGCAGCTGCGCACCGAGATCGGTGTGCTGCATCTCGCGTCCACGGAACCGGACGGTCACCTTGACCTTGTCACCGTCGGCGATGAACTTCTGGATGGCCCGCAGGCGAACCTCGTAGTCGTGCTGACCGATCTTGTAAGAAACGGTCAACTCCTTGATGCTGACGACGTGCTGCTTCTTGCGAGCTTCCTTGTTCTTCTTCTCGGTCTCGAACTTGTGCCGACCATAGTCCATGATCTTGCACACGGGCGGGGAGGCATCCATGGCCACCATGACCAGATCGAGACCCTTGTCCTGAGCGATACGCAGCGCCTCACGGGTCGGCAGGATGCCGAGCTGGCTTCCGTCCTCAGCGATGGTTCTCACCTCGCGTGCCCGGATCCGCTCGTTGATCAGGGTGGTGTCACGTTCCTTCAGAATGGCCTTATCCTCCACAGAAAACAAAACGGGCAGAGGTCACCCTCTTGCCCGGAACCAGGATGCGAACCGCAAGGCGATTCACTTTGGAACCGGCAACCTGGCGAGCGGACGCTGCAAGGTGAGAAGAGGACTTCCACTTATGCCGTTTTCGTAACCCGATCATCATAGATCGGCGGATCGTGCGAAGTCAATCACGCTGCGTGGTATACTTCGCGCGGTTCCCTCGACCTTTCAGCCAGGATGCCCGCGTGACCACCTCCACCCAGGACGACGTCTCCCTCCTGCCTCGCCTGCTCGATGGCATCGTGATCCTCGACGGCGAGCAGGTCGTGTACCGGAATCAGGCCCTCCTGCAGCTGCTCAGCGAGCCCCACGAGCGCCCCGACGAAGCGGGTGCTCTGCGCCTGGAGCAGCTCCTGACGGATCCAGCAGTCGCTGCATTCCTCCAGGCCGCGCGGTCCGAGGCCGAAGCGAACCTCGAGCTCTCGCCCTCCTGGTGGCCCGAGCAGATGCTGGGGCTCACGGCAGGGCGCATCGAGAACCGGGTCGTGCTGCTGGTTCACAACTGGACGGCCGTCCATCGCCTGGCCAACCTCCAGCAGGAGTTCGTCGCCAACGTCTCTCATGAACTGCGGACGCCGCTGACCTCTATCCGGATGGCCGCCGAGAGCCTCCAGCTCGGTGCGATGAGCAACGAGAAGATGCGGGCCAAGTTCCTGAGCAACATCCAGCGGGAGGCCGATCGCCTCACCCGGCTGGTCAACGAACTCCTCGTCGTGGCCAACCTGCATGGCCGCCCCACGCTGCACCTGGCCGAGTTCACCTTCCCGGAGCTCGCGCAGGAGGTCAAGACGACCCTTGAGCCGCATGCCGATCTGAACCACGTGACCCTCGTGCTGAACTGCCCGGCCGTCCTGCCCACCTACCGGGGTGACCGGGATCGCATCCAGCAGGTGCTGATCAACCTGGTGGACAATGCGATCAAGTTCACGCCAGCCTCCGGGACCGTCACGCTCGACGTCACCTTCGACGGAGACGCGAACGCGCTCCGGATCCAGGTGATCGACACCGGAATCGGGATCCCCGAGATCGACCGCCCGCGGATCTTCGACCGCTTCTACCGGGTCGACAAGAGTCGCTCGCGCGTGACGGGCGGCGTGGGGCTGGGTCTGTCGATCGTCAAGGACATCATCGTGGCCCACGGGGGCACGATCGAGGTCGAGAGCACGGTGAACGTGGGAACCACCTTCCACATCACCCTCCCGCTCGAGCGCGCCGCATGACGATGAGCTCGACCGGCCCGACCGACGAGAAGCGCACCCGGCTCGACCTGCGCGGACGCGGCTACCGGGTGACCCCCCAGCGCGAACGGATCCTCGACCTGTTCCAGGAGCTGCCCGAGGGCACCCACCTGAGCGCCGAGGACCTGTACCAGCGGCTCGCCCACGAGGAACCCCGCATCAGCCTCGCAACGGCCTACCGGACGCTCAAGCTCCTGGCCTCGCTGCGACTCCTGCGGGAAGTCGAGTTCGCCGAGGGCCAGAAATACTACGAGGCCGTGCGAGACGAGGAACCTCACCAGCATCTCGTGTGCGTCTCGTGTGGCACGACGGTGGAGTTCCCGGCCTCGGAACTCGAGGCAGCCAGCCGGGCCAAGGCGGCCGAGTTCGGCTTCACGTTGCTCGACGTGCAGTTCAAGCTGAGCGGGCGCTGCCGGAGCTGCCAGAGCCGTCATTCTGACGCTTGACCGTCACTTAACCTTCGATTAGCGAAAACTTACCGCGTCCGGATGCACGGAATCGGACGATCGGGCCTCTCTTTCGGGTACAAGATCATCGAACCCCCTCAGGTGGATTAAACCTGACTTAACGCATGGCGATTGCCGGCCCCCCTCACCCGGGCGATCGCGAGGAGGCTACCGTGTCGAACCTGTCCTCGATCCGTCAGGGCGGCTCCATCCCCGATCCCCGGCTGCCGGGCTCCCTGCCCGAACCGGCATCACCCGCCGAGGCCGACCTCGGGCTTCCCGCCGCAACGGATCTGCCCGCTGAACCTAAAGAACGGGGTCTGTTCGACCACATCGGGGACGTGTTCGTCGGCGGTGGCCAGGCCATCGGGGACATGGTGTCCGGGGTCGTCACGGCGATCACGCACCCGATCCAGACGGTGCAGGGCATCGGCCACGTCCTGACCCATCCGGGTGACCTCGTGAGCGCCATCGTCAATCCCTACCAGCAGGCGATGGCCGAGGGCCGTCCGGGCGTCGCACTCGGTCGCGGCATCGTCGAGATCGGCTCGCTATTCATCGGCGCCGGCGAGGTCGGGGCGGCAGCCAAGGGGCTGGGTAGCGCCGCGCGCGGGGCCGTGGGCGGCCTCAAGGGCGCAGGCCAGGCGGGCAGGGTGGCCGAACTGTCCGCGCGAGGAGCCGAGGTCTCCACCCGCCTCGCGACCCAGGCAGCGAATGCGACCTCGAAAGCGGGGGCCCTGCGCGCTGCTGGAGCTCTGACGGAAGCTGCGAAGCTGGAACAGCTAGGCCGGATCCTCGATCGCTCGGCAAAGCTGGCCGCCACGGGCGGCGAGGCGGGTGCGGCGCGGGCAATGCGCTACGCGACGGCCGCCGTCAATGCGAAGAACGTGGCGCTGGTCGGAGCCGACGGCGCCAAGGTCATGACGAGCACCCTCGGCCTGCTCGAGCATTCGGATGCCATCCTCGCCGGAGCAGCCGGAGCAGCCGGAGCAGCCGGTGCGGGCACGGCGATCGCGGCCGGAGGCAAGGCTGGCGGAGCCGGTAGCCGGGTGGGTGATATCGTCCGACGGGTCGGCGATACGCCCCTGAAGGACATCCCCAAAGCGATCGGAGAGGTCGCGACCTACCCCTTCCGGGTCATCGGTCGGGCGGGCGAAGGCGTGGGCAAGATCATCCGGGACGGGGCCCGGAACATCGGGAACGGGATGCGTCACATCGGCGACGTGCCCATCCGACGTGCGTGGGAAGTCCCGGCAGAGGCCGTCCGTCGCTCGATCCAGGGCGCCGGTGAATTCCTCGGCCGCCTGCCCGACATGACCCTCGGTGAGATCGCCACCTTGCCCCTCAAGGGTGGCCTCCTCAAACCCGCGCTCGCCCTGAGCTCGCTGGGCCGACTGGAAGGCGTCAGGGACCTGCCGGCCGATGACGGACTCGCCGCAGACAAGTATGGCATTCTCCAGACGCCCGAGAACCTCGAGGCCTTCCGCAAGGAAGTCGCCTCGTATGCCGAGAACGCGATCGGCCCCGATGCCGGCAGCCCCGAGGACGTGAAGGAACTCCAGGGCCTCCTGCGCCAGCTCGGCTATGACGTCGAACCCTCCGGGACCTTCGACGAAGCCACCAGCCTCGCCGTCATCGACTTCAAGCAGAAGAACGGCATCACGCAGTCCTACAAGCTGGCCAGCGGCAAACCAGCCATCAACGAGTACGTCGACGAGCAGACGGCCAAGGCGATGCTCGAGGCGGCTCGCGACAAGGCCGGCCCCGCTGCCGACCCCGCCAACCTGCCCGAGGTGACGGCAGCCGACGTCAACAGCCGACTCGATGCCCTCGAGAAGGCCCTCGACGCCGCAGGCAAGGCCACCACTCCCGAAGACAAGGCCAAAACCCGCGAAGCCCTCGATACCGAGGCCGAGGCCGCGCTCATCGCCCTGTCCGCCTTTGCAGCCGCCAATCCGGAGAGCCGCGAGAAGGTCCAGGCCCAGATGGAGGACATCGGCAAGGCCCTCGGCGAGGCTGGCTACACCGAGAAGGAACTTGCGAACCTCGTCTCGCGCTCCAAGGCCAAGCTCGATGAGCAGATTGCCCGCAAGGCGGAGGAGCGTGGCGCAGACGAGGCTACCCCGGAAGAAGGCCCCGCGAGTTCCCCCGTGACCGGCAAAGAGGTCAATGCGTCGCTCGATGGGCTTGAAAAGGCCCTGGTGGCGCATGGCGAAGCGAAGACCGAAGACGAGAAGCTCGAGGCCCGCAAGCAACTCGAGGAAGCTGCGAGCGACGCGCTCACGAAGCTGACCCGCTACGGGCTCGCCCATCCGGACGCCAAGCAGGACGTCGAGGAGCAGATGTCCGAGATCGCCCGTAGCCTGTCCGAACAGGGGATCTCCGACACGGACGTCCAGGCCATCGTCAAGAAAGCCCAGGCAGCCGGTGCCGACACGCCCTCGCCCCGCCCAGCGACGGAACTCGACAAAGGCATCGCGAAACTGGCCGACGGCATCCTGGGACTTCGCGAGGCGAAGTCGCCCGAGGCGCGTCAGGAAGCCGAGAAGGCTCTCCTCGCCGACCTCGAGCAACTCGTCAAGGATGGCCGAGCTGCCGCGTCAGAGCTCGAAAAGCCACAGGCCGAGGCGATCGACAAGAAGATCCTGGCAGCCGGCGACACCCTGATCCAGGCCGGACTTCCCCGGGCCGAGGTCGAACGGATCCTGGCGGCGAAAGGTGGGGACGAAGGCACGGCGCCCGCAGAGTCACCCGCGCCGGCCCGTCCCGCTTCCCCGGCAGTGCCGGCCAATCAGAACCGGACGCCCCCGACATCCGCTGCTCCTGCGCCGGCAATCCCCGCGCCCGGGGGAGGTTCGACCGGATCGGCGGCCCCCCGGACGGTCGCGGTGGCATCGGGCGACTCGCTCAGCCGCATCGCCCAGCGTGAACTGGGTGACGCCAACCGCTGGCGCGAAATCTATGATCTCAACAAGGAGGTCATCGGAAACAACCCCAACCTGATCTTCCCGGGCCAGAAACTGCAGTTGCCGGGCCAGCAGCCTGCCGCGGCACCTGCCCGGACTCCGGCCGCCCCGGCCCAGCCGGCAGCAGGTCCCGCCCGGACTCCGGCTACCCCGGCCCAGCCGGCAGCAGGTCCCGCCCGGGCACCGGCCACCCCGGCCCAGCCGGCAGCAGGTCCCGCCCAGGCACCGGCCACCCCGGCCCAGCCGGCAGCAGGTCCCGCCCAGGCGGAGCCGATGGCCGAGGGCGAGATCGCTCGCCTGCTCCAGGAACGTCGGCTCCTGGGGACGCAGGTGAATGCCCGGCTCTTCACCGCCGAGATCGAGAGCTATCGCAAGACTCAGGCACTCGGTCCCGACACGACGGATGCCGAGGCCCTGAAGCGCCTCCAGACCCTTCTCGGTGCGGCCGGGTTCCAGACGCCTGCGACGGGGACGTTCGACGAGGCCACGGCAAATGCCGTGATCGCGTTCAAGCTGCGTGAAGGGATTCACCAGACCTATCGCAATGCGGACGGCACCTTTGCCGTCAACGAGTACGTGGACGAGGCCACGGCCCGGGCACTGGTCGAGGCCGCCAGGAAGGCTGCAGAAGCGTCCAAGGATGGCGCCACGCAACCGACGGCCAGCACCGGCCAACCCCCGGCAGAGGCGGGTCAACCCACGACGGCGCCTGCGGCTCCCACGACGACCACCCCGGAGACCCCACCCGCCGGGTAAACGCGAGCAAGTCCCGGTTTGATGAGCGGGTGTCGTCCTGACGGACGACACCCGCTTGTCGCCAGGAGACCGTCGCAGGACCGACGGACCGGGCCCCGCCAGAGCCTTAACGCAAGATTGCACGAATCTTACCTCACCACCCCCATCCGGCCGCGTCAGTGTCGCCGACGAAGGGGGTATAACCAGGGCAAAGCCGGTTCTGGATCGCGATCGTTTCGAGACGATCGACTCGCCCGTCCTGGAAGAACGGGGAGACGCCATCGCGTCTGAGGAGGGAGCCATGTCCAACATCTCGTCCATCCGCCCGGGCGGTTCCCTTCCCGATCCCAGGATGCCAGGCAACCTTCCCGATCCGGACCTGATGCAGGAACCGCCTCCCGGGCGCGAGGCTCTCCCGGTGCGTGAACCGCTCCCGGGACGGAACCTTCCGCCCGAGCTGCCCGGGGAGAGCCGGGGCCTGTTTGGTCACGTCGGCGACGTGTTCGTCGGTGGCGGTCAGGCAATCGGCGACATGATCTCGGGCATCTTCACGGCCATCACGCATCCCATCCAGACGCTCAAGGGGATCGGCCACGTACTCACGCACCCTGGCGAGCTCGTCAGTGCCATGGTGAATCCCTACAAGAAAGCGATGAGTGAGGGCCGTCCGGGCATCGCCATCGGCCGCGGCATCGTCGAGATCGGCTCGCTGTTCATCGGACCTTCCCAGATCGGGGGGGCGGCCAAGGGGATCCTGGGCGGAGGCAAGACGGCCGCACGTGTCGGCAAGGGAGCCGAACTGGCCGGAAAGGGCGCGGAACTCTCGAGCCGTCTGACGACCCAGGCGATGGCCGCCGTCGAGAAGGCTGGCGCGCTCAAGCTCGTCGGCGCCATGGGCGAGGCCGCCAAGCTCGAACAGTTCGCCCGGATCCTCCAGAAGTCGGCCCACCTCGCGGCGAGCGGCACAGAAAAGGGCGTGACACGCGCCGTCCGCTACGCGACGATGGCTGCGAACGCCCAGCGTGTGGCCGTCGTGGGCGCCAACGGGACCCGGACCATGATGTCCATGACCAGGCTGGTCGAGCATTCCAATTCCCTCTTGCTCAAGGCAGCTGGCGTCTCCTCCGGAACCGCCACCCGCGCGGTCGGAGAATCGGCCCGGGGCGCCACCGGTTTGTCTGCAGCGTACGATCTGCCCGTCAAGCTGACCAACGGCGCCAGAGACGTCTTCAAGGCCCTCGACTTCCCCCTGAGTGAGGGACAGAAGGTGCTCGACGTGGCGGACGAGGTCTTCAAGCAGGCCCGCGGATCAGGCATGTCCTCGAAGGCGGCCCTCGCGGAAGCCCGGACCTTCATCGCCGAACGCCTGGGCCTCCAGGCCGCGGATGAGGCCGTTTCCACCCTCGCGAACACCCTTCGTCCCAGCACCAAGAGCCTGCTCTCGAACCCGGCGACCGTTTCCGGTCAGTTCCGGCGGACGAACTATGTCACCCGCCCCCTCCGGGAAGCAGCCGAGGCCATCGGGCGTCCCGTGGACCGGGCAATCGGTGAGGTCGGCAGCGGCATCGGGAACGCGATCCGCAACATCGGCGACCTCAAGATCCGTGAGATCCCGGCCGCCATCGGCGAGGTGGCGACCTACCCGTTCCGCGTCGCGGGTCAGGCCGCCTCGGAGGCCGGCCGGGTCATCCGTGAGGGGGCCCGGAACATCGGTCAGGGAGTCCGTCACATCGGGGACATGCCCATCCGGCGCGCCTGGGAAGTCCCGGCAGAAGCCGTCCGTCGCTCGATCCAGGGTGCCGGAGAAGTGCTGGGCCGCCTCCCCAACATGACCATCGGCGAGGTCGTCTCCCTGCCGTTCCAGGGTGGACTGCTCCGCCCCGCGCTTGCCCTTGGTGCCCTTGGCCGCCTCGAAGGGGTACGCGACCTGCCGGCCAGCGACGACCTTGCTGCCGACCGGTACGGCATCCTCCAGACGCCCGAGAACCTCGAAGCCTTCCGCACGGAAGTGAATTCCTATGCCGAGAACGCGATCGGCCCCGATGCCGGCAGCCCCGAGGACGTGAAGGAACTCCAGGGCCTCCTGCGCCAGCTCGGCTATGACGTCGAACCCTCCGGGACCTTCGACGAGACCACCAGCCTCGCCGTCATCGACTTCAAGCAGAAGAATGGCATCACGCAGTCCTACAAGCTGGCCAGCGGCAAACCAGCCATCAACGAGTACGTCGACGAGCAGACCGCCAAGGCGATGCTCGAGGCGGCTCGCGACAAGGCCGGTCCCGCCGCTGACCCCGCCAACCTGCCCAGGGTGACGGCAGCCGACGTCAACAGCCGCCTCGATGCCCTCGAGAAGGCCCTCGACGCCGCAGGCAAGGCCACCACTCCCGAAGACAAGGCCAAAGCCCGCGAAGCCCTCGATACCGAGGCCGAGGCCACGCTCATCGCCCTGTCCGCCTTTGCAGCCGCCAACCCCGAGAGCCGCGAGACAATCCAGGCCCAGATGGAGGACATCGGCAAGGCCCTCGGCGAGGCCGGCTACACCGACAAGGAACTCGCGGACCTCGTCTCGCGCTCCAAGGCCAGGCTCGACGAGCAGATCGCCCGGAAAGCAAAGCCCGGGGAAGCGTCTGGCGAAGAGTCGGACGAAGAGGCTGCGAACTCCGGTACCGGCACTCCGGTCCGCCCGGAAACTCCCGGAGCACAGGAAGCCCCCGAGCCGCCCGCGCAGAAGCCCGCCCCGGCATCCGGAAACGTCTCGGGGGCAGAGGTCAACGCCACGCTCGATGCGCTCGAAAAAGCGCTGTCGACCTACCAGGAAGCAGCTTCTCCGGAGGGGAAGGCCGCCGCAAGGACGGCTCTCGAGACCGCTGCGGCGAGCGCGGTCACGACGCTCACCCGCTATGGCCTGGCTCACCCGGATGCCACGAAGGACGTCGAAGAGCAGCTGTCCGAGATCGCCCGCAGCCTCTCCGAGCAGGGGCTGGCCGACGCCGAGGTCCAGACTCTCGTCAAGAAGGCCCAGGCAGCCGGCGCCGACACGCCCTCGCCCCGCCCCGTCAGCTCGATCGACCGGGGCCTCTCCAGGCTGGTCGAGGGGATCCTCGCCCTCCGCGAGGCGAAGACTCCCGAGGCGCAGCAGGCCAGCCGACAGACGTTGCTCGAGTCCTACATGACCCTCGTCGACGAGGCCCGCTCGGCCCTGCGGGATCTCGAGGGGCCCCAGGCCGAGGCGCTCGAGAACAAGCTCTCCGAGGCCGGCAAGACCCTCGTCCAGGCCGGGCTGAGCCAGGCCGACATCGATCGGGTGCTGACCGGAACTCGTGCAAGCTCGGCCTCCCGGACCGTCCCTCCGGCGACTCCTGTCGCACCGGCCAGCCCTGCTTCGTCCTCGGCCCCGGCAGCTCCCGCCACCGCGGCCACCCCAGCCGGGGCTGCAGCCCAGGAAACGTCCCCGGCTCCGGCGGCGCCTGCTACTCCGGCCAACCCCACCCGACCGGCGGCCTCGACCGGTTCCCGGACCCACACCGTCGGGCGCGACGAGTCGCTCACCCGCATCGCCCAGCGGGAACTGGGTGATGCGAACCGGTGGCGCGAGATCTACGACCTCAATCGGGGGGTGATCGGCGCGGATCCGAACCGACTCTTCCCCGGCACGAAGCTCCAGCTACCCGGCACCGGAAGCGCCGTTCCGGCCAATCCGGCAACCCCGACCTCGACGCCCCGCCCGGCGGCTCCCGCAGCGTCCGAGCCGGCCAGGGCGGAAGGCGAGCTCGGAAGCGTCCTCAAGGAACGCGGCCTGCTCGACACGGCCGAGAATGCCCGGATCTTCGTGGCAGAGATCGAAGGCTACCGGCAGCAAAATGCCATCGGGCCGGACTCCACGGATCGCGAGACGCTGCTCCAGTTGCAGAACCTGCTCGCGAAAGCCGGACACCCGGTCGCCTCGTCAGGGACCTACGACGAGGCGACGGCCGAGGCGATCCTTGCCTTCAAGCTCAAGGCAGGCCTGCACCAGCAGTACCGCAACGCGGACGGCAGCTTCGCGGTGAACGAATACGTGGACGAGGCCACGG
Organism: bacterium; assembly: GCA_035285805.1. Taxonomy (GTDB): domain Bacteria; phylum Cyanobacteriota; class Sericytochromatia; order S15B-MN24; family UBA4093; genus JAYKJE01. Next base: position 73,707 of record JAYKJE010000026.1, read on the forward strand.
CCCGCGCCCTCGTGGAAGCGGCCACGAAGGCGGGTCAGACCCCATCCGCCTCGGAACCGGAGACGCGCGACTAGCGATCGAACAGGCGCAACTGCACGGGCATCCACGACCGTGGACGGCCTGCCGGACCTGATACAGGCCTCGCGGGGGGCGATACCACCGGGATGACCGGGGTGTCGTCCCCCGATTCTCGGGGGAACGGGACCGACTGCTGCCCCCCGGCCCCACGGGCATCTTCGGTCTCCAGCCACGCCGTGACCTGCTGGAAATGAGCCTGCGCACGTTTGCGCTGGGTCCGGTAGTCCGGGACGAACCGGGCGACGTGGCGCCAGAACGCGGGGGAATGATTGGCCTCGATCAGGTGAGCGAGTTCATGGATGACCAGGTAGCGTAGCGCCCCCGCCTCCATGCCCCGCACAGCATGTCGGGAAAAGGTCAGGACGCCCGTCTTGACGTTGGCCTGAGCCAGCCGGGTGTATCGCGCCTGCCCCAGGCGCACGTCCGTGACGGACACCCGCAAGGTCTCGGCATTGAGGGCCAGTACGAAGTGTTTGAAGGCGACGGGATCGACCTCGGGCCACTCGGGTGGCGGCCCCGCGGGCACCTGGTGCCGCTGCTCTACGCCCCAGGCACGGAAACGGGCGATCGCCCGCTCCTTTTCGGCCACGGGCCAGTGGCGCGGTACGGACATCTGGAGCACGCCGGCCCGTATCCGGGCCCGGGCCGTCTTGCCGGTCGTGTAGCGGATCTCGACGTCCATGATCCCCGTCGGGCCCCTCCCCGGAGCAAGCAGGCCCCCCGTCGCTGGACGGGGGGCCTGGAAGAACAGCCTAGAGGTGAGGCAGCAACTGGGCCTCGAGGGCCTGCTTGGCCTTGAAGCCGACGATCTTGTCGACGGGCTTGCCCCCCTTGAAGAGGATGAGCGTCGGGATGCTCATGACGCCGAACTGCTGGGCGGTCTGCTGGTTGGCGTCGACGTCGAGCTTCGCGATCTTGAGCTTGTCGGCGTGGGCCGTGGCGAGCTCGTCGAGGACGGGCGCGATCATCTTGCAGGGACCGCACCAGGTGGCCCAGAAGTCGACGAGGACGGGCTTGTCGGACTCGAGGACCTCGCTGGCGAACTGGCTGTCGGTGATGGCAACGGGCTTGGACACGGGACAACTCCTCTCGGGGAAACGCTCGATTCATTTTAACCCGCGCCTCACGGGGCGACCAGTCACCCCCGATCTGGCGACGTTGCGAAACCTCGGGGGGAATGGTAAGCTCGTAACCCACCTGGAGAGGTGGCTGAGTGGCTGAAAGCGCCTTCCTGCTAAGAAGGTATGCTGTGTTGAACGGCATCGGGGGTTCGAATCCCCCCCTCTCCGCTCCGGGAATCCGGAAACTTGCCAGAAACGGCAAACCCGTGATAACCTGGAAAACGTGGACGCGAGTTCACGAGTGCGGCCGTAGCTCAGCTGGATAGAGTATCTGGCTACGAACCAGAGGGTCGGGAGTTCGAATCTCTCCGGCCGCGCCTCGAAAGGCCTGGACATCAGTCCAGGCCTTTCTTTTTGGCTCCTGGCGAGGTCTTTCGATGATCACGACTGCGGAGAAGTTGCACCCGCCGGAGGTTCGAGCAAGGATCACCCATTGATGGTAAAATTCAGGTTATATTGGCATTAAGCCCACCCAGCCGGGAGCCCTCCCTTGAAAAACCGCCTGCTCGCCCTGACCGGCCTCGTCCTCCTGACCACGGCGTGCCAGGCCATCCCGGTCCCCGGCCGCCCCCTTGCCGTCGCGACGGCCTCCGGCAAGAAGGGCCCGGCGACCGTCCATCGCATCACCTATGGATCCCGCGAGAACCTCGATCGCCTCGTGACCATGGGGCTCGATCTGTTCGAGGATGCGCGGGACGGAGCAGTCGGGGCCCGCCTCACGACGGCCCAGGTCACCCGCCTCGAACGGGCCGGCTACGGGGTGAGCCGCGCGATGGGAACCCTGGACATGCCCGGGCAGGGCAAGCCGTTTCCTGCGGGCTACCACCGCGTCGACGAGGTCGAGGCGGAATTCCGGGCCCTGGCGGCGCGATCGCCCCAGCTCGCCCGGTTCCACGTGCTGGGCCGCTCGCTCGAGGGTCGCCCCATCTTCGCGCTGCAGTTCGGCACCCGCAGTTACGCCACCCGTCCGGAGGTGCTGTTCTACTCCGGCGTCCACGCGCGCGAATTGCCCCCGGTCGAGGTCATGTGGCGGCTGGCCCACCACCTCGAGGACGGCTACGGACGCGACCCGGTCGTCACCGAACTGCTCCAGCAGCGCGAGATCTGGATCGTCCCGCTCGTGAACCCCGATGGCCGGGTACGCGTCCAGGCGGGTGCCGACATGTGGCGCAAGAACGCGCGCAACAATGGCGACGGCACCGAGGGCGTGGACCTCAACCGCAACTACGACGCCCGCTGGGAGGGCGGCAATCCGCATTCCATCGACGAGGACTACCACGGTCCGCGCATGGAATCCGAGCCCGAGACGCTCGTGATGCGCAACTTCATGGCCGCGCACGCGTTCAAGCTGTCGGTTGACATGCACTGCTTCGCCGGGGCCGTGCTGTGGCCCCCCGGTTACGACAAGCACTTCACGAAGGACGAGGTCGTGCTCGGGACTCTCGGCCGGGCGATCGCCAACCGCCTCGCCTACCGGGCCGGGACCATCGAGCGCACGCTGTACCGCGTCTGCGGAGACTCCTCGACCTGGGCCAACGAGAAGCTGGGGACGCTCGCCTTCACCGTGGAACTCGACGACCGGGGCTTCTCGCCCGACTTCGAGGCCGTGGATCGAGACTGGGACCAGTGGCGCTGGCCCCTCGTCTGGCTGGCTCGCATGGCCGCGAACCCCGCTGCCGCCCCGAGCCTGCTCCCGAACGAACCGAAAACCCGGCCGGGCATTTCCGGCTTCCCGCCCCACTGACCCCGCATGTGTGGCCGCTTCACCCAGACACTCGAGTGGGCCGGGTTGCAGCAGTTGCTCGACCTGCCCGGTCTCGAGGACTTCGTCCCGCGCCACAACGTGGCCCCCGGACAGAAGGTCCGGGTCGTGCGCGCCGCCGATGCGCCAGGAGGGGCGATCGCCGCCCTCGACTGGGGCTGGCATCCCGCGGACGCTGAAACAGGGTCACCACGGCCCATCAACGCCCGGGTGGAGACCGTCGCCTCGAAGCCGCTCTTCCGACAGGCCCTGCGCTCCCGACGATGCCTCGTGCCGGCCGATGGTTTCCTCGAGTGGGAACGACGAGCCGGCGGCGAGAAGCGTCCCGTGTGGTTCCGGCTGGAGCCCGCGCGCTGGTTCGCGATGGCCGGCCTCTGGACCCCCTCCGCAGAAGGCCCCGGCTCGTTCACGATCCTCACGACCACGCCCAACGAGCTGGTCAGGGCCGTCCATGACCGCATGCCCGTGATCCTGCCGCGTCTAGCCTACCGGGCCTGGCTGGATCCGGCCCACCCCGACCCGCTGGGCCTGCTGCGTCCGCTTCCGGCCGGACAGATGACCCGTACCGAGGTCGATCCACGCCTGGGAAGCCCACGCGAGGATCACCTGGACCTTCTGCGCCCCTGGAAACCTGCCCAGACCTCCCTGTTTGATGCTTGATGCCCATATCGCGACATGGGCCGATCTTTTTTGAAGCTGCGGATTCTGCAGCTCATTTCAAGGGGCTTCCTTGTACGGCTTGATTTTCCGGGTGGACGTTAAGATCTTTCATCATTTTTTAGCCGAAGGATAACGGCCAATCAGGCAAGCCCATACACTTCATTAACGACAACCTCTTCAACAGGGCGTAACTGTTAATCGTTAAAGGGGAAGTTCGATGAACATGGGTGGAATTGCGAAGCAGATGGTCGGCGTCACGCGTCGTGAGGCGTCACAGGCCGTTGAAGCCAAGGCAGGCAAGGCTATCTCGAGTGAAGTCTCTGAGCGCGTCGCCCGGAATGCAGACAAGCTTGTCACTGGCCAGCGACGTTTCCCTCTGAACAAAGTCGATCTCAGTGGGGCCGATCTCAGGGGTGTCGATCTCAGTAAAGCCGTTCTCAGGAATGCCGATCTCAAGGGGGTCAATCTCGAGGGCGCCATTCTCGCGGGCGCCGATCTCAGGGGCGCCGACGTCAGCGGGGCCGTTCTCAGGAATACCGACCTCAGGGGGGCCAAGCTACCCGACCTGCGCAAGGCCACTATTGATGGTGCTATCGTAGAAAACACTAACTCCAATACCATACGCAAGCTTCGGAGCTTTAAGGATATTCCAAGCCAGGCCCGAAAGGCGAATGGTCAGCACCTTCATGCCGATCTCGGTGGGGCCGATCTCAGGGGCGTCGATACCAGGCAGGCTGTTCTCAAGAATGCCGATCTCAGCGGGGCCAATTTGAGTATGGTCAAACTCCCGGGCGCAGATCTCAGTGGGGCCGATCTCAGGGTGACCAAGCTTCGGGGGGCAGATCTCGGTGGGGCCGATCTGAGTGGGGCCAAGCTCCATGGGGCCGATCTCAGGGACGTCGATCTCAGTGGGACCGATCTCGGGCAGGCCGTTCTCAGTAATGCCGATCTCAGGAAGGCCAAGCTCCCGGGCGCCAAGATCGATCATGCCGATCTCAGTGGAGCCAAGCTCCCGGGCGTCGATCTCAGGAATGCCGATCTCAGTTTTACTCACCTCGACCTTGCAGATCTCAGTGGGGCAGATCTCAGGTTGGCTCGTCTCCCGCAAGCTGATCTCAATGGGGCCAGTCTCGAGGGGGCCATTCTCCGTGGGGCAGATCTCAGCTACGCCGATCTCAAGGATACCGTACTCAAGGGGGCCGATCTCAAGAATGCCAAACTCAAGGGGGCTGATCTCAGTGGGGCAGATCTCAGGGGCCTCAAGCTACCCGACCTGCGCGAGGCCACTATCGATGGTGCTACCGTGGTCAATCCTCATAGCGGTCGCGTGATCAAGCTTCGCAACTTCGAGGACCTTCCCAGCCAGGTCCGCCATCGCAAAGCGGCGATTGAGAAGTGGCTGAATAAGGCTATCTAGTCCACGCTTATAATCCACATAAGAGCATGAGCCGCAGGTCATCTGGTGCCTGCGGCTTCTGTCGTCTGGTCAAGTCAGTGGACGCGGGGCTCCTTCATCCGCAACCCTTCCTCGGTCTCTGTTTCGCAACCCGCCATCGACTGCGGCTCCTGACGCTATGCCAGGGTGCCTTCCATCATCCGCATGTTCAGGTGAGCTAACGTATCCTGGCTCATGTAGCGACGTTCAACCTGCCTTCCATCCTTCTGTTCCGCACGGCACCATCCCGATCAAGCGTGGAGACCGTCACCTCGAAGCCGCTCTTCCGACAGGCCCTGCGCTCCCGGCGATGCATCGCCCCGGCCGATGGTTTCCTCGAGTGGGAACGACGAACCGGCGGCGAGAAACGTCCCGTGTGGTTCTCACGATCCTCACGACCACGCCCAACGAGCTGGTCAGGGCCGTCCATGACCGCATGCCCGTCATCCTGCCGCGTCCAGCCTACCGGGCCTGGCTATATCCGGCCCACCCCGACCCGCTGGGCCTGCTGCGTCCCCTTCCGGCCGGACAGATGACCCGCACCGAGGTCGATCCACGCCTGGGAAGCCCTCGCGAGGATCATCCGGACCTTCTGCGCCCCTGGAAACCTGCCCAGACCTCCCTGTTTGATGCATGATGTCAGGCATGTCCGTTCAACCTTGACCGTGGAGGCTTTCTCGATGCGTATCCCCGCACGGCTTCATCGTCCGGATCTCCCCCTCGGGCTCGCCCTCGTCCTCGCCGCCGGATGCGCGGGCGTCCCGATCGTCCAGGGCCCAGGCCCTGCCGGGAACGGCACCTCGCCAGCCCCGTCGCCACGCCCCACCACCAACCCGACGACGAACCCCGGAGTCAACCCGCAGGTCAGCCCGGGGCCTGGAACGACGGCCTCGACGGGGGACGAGGTCAACGTCAGCTTCCAGGTGTCTCCCATCGCGCTGGGTGCCAGGGCCCTGCTGCTCTAGGCCGTTTCCGGCGACGCCCGACTCGTGAACATCCAGAGCGGCGTGCTCTCGACGCGCATCCGCAAGGGGCAACTGGCCGTGGCCCTGCTCGATCCCAACATGGAGCCCTCCACCCTCCTGGTGAAGGGAGACGACACGCTTTTCCAGCTCGACTCGGACACCTCCCTGGGGACCTTGACCTTCAACACGCAGACCGGTGACCTGACGACGGTCGCCCCGCTCCGGGCCGTCGCAGCGGCCGGCTTGCCGTCATGGAACATCCAGCATGGCGCGGCCCCCGACCTCACGGATCTTCGCGGACTGAAGGCCATGGCGAGTCCGAAGTCGGTGGATCTCTCGAAGCTCGCGACCGACGGACTGGCCGATGCCGACGGGGACAAGGTCCCCGACTTCCTCGACAACGACTGCGACGAGAACGGCGTGTATGACCGCGAAGAGGGCGTCGATCTGACCTCGATCATCCCGCTCTCGACCCCTTCGGCCGATGTCCGGGCCGAACTCGGGACGCTTCGCCCGTACGCCTTCGACAACCTCAAGCTGGACGCCACCCAGGTCTTCCGCGGGAACGGCGACTTCTGGCCTCACTCGAGCCGGCACGTCCTGGCCTTCCACCTGGACGCCTCACCGGCCCTCCTCTCGCTCATCGACAAGGTCGAGATCCCCGCTCCCCCCGCCTACGCCCGGTGGGAAATCGCCCCCCTGGCTGGCGGATATCGGGCCATCTCCGCCTATCCTCCCGCAGGGCAGCAGTGGAGCAACACCTCTTTCCGGCTCCCGTTGCTGGAAGGCCCGGGCGGCAAGGAGATTCACGGGATCTGGATCGAGTCGAATGGAGACCCCTCTCCGGCCTTCCTCCAGTACAAGATCACGTTCAGGGATGGTTCGACGGCGCTCGCGAACACGCGCATCCATTACGTGTTCCACACCCCCTCGCGGGTGGATTCCGTCGCAGGCACGAGCATCTCGTATCCCGTGAACGCCGGCGATCCGGGTACGTCCACGAACCCGATCACCATCCCCTCGACGGGCACCACCGTGACCCTGGAAGGGCGCCGGCCCCTCACCCGCGCGGGAGGCAGCCCCATCGTCGGCATGAAGGTCAACGCGCACATCTTCTACCTGGATGCGTCGGGCAACCCGATCCGGACGATCGCCACGCAGACGCCGCAGGCCACGGATCTCGGCCCCATCGGCACCCCGCTGCAGCTGGTGCTCGACAAGGCCCGCGACCTGCCGACCACGGTGGACGGCCGCCCCGTCGCCTCCTACAAGGTCGACTTCACGGTATCCGGGCGGAACGGCGACAACTGCGCCGAGTGGTTCTACCTGAAATACTGAACCACGCCCCCGCAAGGGGCCCACGTACGACCCGGGAGGGCCGTCACGTGCGCGTGACGGCCCTCCCGGCTTTACCGTCTCTTCACGTCAGCTTCCTGTTAACGGCCCGATAACAGATATGTAAGGTTCCTGGAAACGGATCGTTTCATGCGTCTCGACGGCCCCGTACGCGCCCTGCTCACTCCCCACCGCCAGCCGACCCGGCAGGCGATCTCCTCGCGGGCTGCCGCTGCCACGGGTCGGGAAGCCGCCGATCGCCTCGTCCTCGGTGCGCGTCCGTTTCTCGCCCCCGAACTGCGCGCCGCCGAGACGCAGGCCCGCGCCCTCGGACTGACGGTCCGCCAGGCGACCGAGCCGTCCGTCGCGACGCGCGAGGCCCGGGACCTCATGGCGTCCCGCGCGCTCCTGCCCGACCTCGACATCGATCGCCTCGCCCGGATGCCCGAGGACACCCTCGGAGGCGCCTACGGTCGCTTCATGCAGGCGACGGGCTACACGCATGACGTGTTCGCCCCGCTCGATCGCTACCGGTTCCCCGCGAGCACCGTCCCGGCCGAGGGCGTGGACCTCATCCGGGGCAACTCGGACCTCGACTGGGTGCGGCGCTGGACGCGACAGACGCACGACTTCGGCCACCTCGTCTCGGAGTACTCGATGATGGCCAGGGGCTTCGCGATCCCTGCGGCCAGCGACGCGGCCGCAGGCAGGCACCTGCTCCAGCACCGCCAGACGCACCTCGAAGAGATGGCGTTCCGGACCTTCTGGATGGGGCAGACGCATCACCCCGTCTCGGCCACCACCGTGGCCGGGTGGATCCGCGACGTCCCGCGCTACTTTGACCGCATCGAGGGCCTGAGGGCCCACCAGGACATGAGCTTCGAGGTCCTCGAGGAACTCGCGCACCGGGCGATCGCCGACGGCACGCTCGAATCGACGCGCCCCCTCCACGCCCGCATGAAACAGATCGTCCGCGACGCCGTGCCTGCACGCGTGGATCGGTTGCCGGCCGACCAGCGCCGGTTCATCGAGCAGATGGTGGATGCCTACGAGCGCGGGCTCGACGCCCGCTCGACCCTCACCCTCCGGTGGGATCGGTTGCTCGAGCGACCGCTGGACGGCCTGAAATCGGATCTCGGTCTCGCCCCCCGGCGCGTGGTGCCCCCGACCGCCCACATGAGCTTCAGCCGCCCGCCCCTGCAAGAGGCGGTGCTCACCCCGAACGCGAAAGCAGGCTCCCGTCCATGAAGGTCCCTCGAAAGTCCACTACCCTCTGGAGCGCACTCGGCGCCTGGATCGTGCGCCACCGGGCCCTGGTCGTCGCGTGCTGGCTCGCGTGCATCGGCCTGGCGGGCCTCGGGGCGAATCGCGTGACCGAGGTTCTGACCGGTGGATCGGGTTCGGTTCCGGACAGCCCTTCCCGCCAGGTCGAGAGGATCCTGCGTAACGAGTTCTCGAACCCGTACGCACACCTCGTCGCCGTCGTCGTGTCGAGCCATGCGCCCCGCCCCGACCTCTCGATGCTGCACGAGACCGCGCAAGATCTCGTGAACGCGTTACGTTCCCGGAAAGAAGTGTCCCGCGTCATCGGACCGGGGGATCCGTCTCCGATCCCGCTCACCTCGGAGGCGGGCCACCGGATCATCCTGCTGGTGGGGCTCGATGCGGCCGACGCCACCGAGGCCCTGAACATGATGCCCACCCTGCGCGACCTGACCCGGTCCGTCACGGAACGACACCGGGAACGCGTGGCCGGCCTCGAGATCGCGGTGACGGGCATGCCGGCCGTGACCTACGACATCAACCGGCACAGCAGCGACGACACCTCGCGAGCCGAGGGCCGGCTCCTCCCGGTGACCGTGCTGGTCCTGCTCTTCGCCTTCGGGGGGCTGGTGGCGGCGGGGCTGCCGCTGCTGGTCGGATTCGGTGCCACGGGCATCACGCTCGGAATCGCGTTCGTGCTCGCCCGGTGGCTGGAGCTCTCGATCTACGTCCAGAACGTGGCCAGCATGATCGGCTTGGCCGTCGGCATCGACTACTCGCTGCTGATGGTCCACCGCTTCCGGCAGGCATGGCAGCAGCACGGGGACACGGAGCGCGCGATCGCCGAGACCCTGGAGACGGCGGGCGTCGCGATCACCTTCTCCGGGCTGACGGTGGCGATCGGCCTGGGGGCCATGGCCTTCACCCCCCTGCTCGACTCGCGTTCGGTGGGCCTCGGGGGGCTGCTCGTGGTGGTCGTCTCGGTCCTGATGGCCCTGACGCTCCTGCCGGCCCTGCTCTCGTGGCTGGGCCCCCGCATCGACGCTCCCCGTCGCCTGTCCACGTGGATCCTCCGCCAGGCCGACCGGAGTCGCTGGGAACCCTGGATCCGCGGCATCCTCGACCGACCCCTGCGAGCAGCGTTGCTGAGTCTCGGTTTGCTTCTCGGCCTGGCGGCGCCGCTCGCGAAAGTCGAGCTCGGTTATCCCGACACGGCGCTCTTCCCCCCGTACATGGACTCCGTGAAGGGCATCGAGGCCCTCGATGCCATGGGCCTCAGCGGGACGTTGATTCCCCTCCATGTCCTCGTGCGCGACCCCGACGGGCCCGTCCTGCGAACGAAACACCTGCGTGCCCTGATGGACCTGAGCGCCGAGTTGCGAGGCCATCCGCTCATCTCCTCCGTCGCGAGCCCCGTGGATCTCGGCAAGAGCGTGGGACCGCTGCAGCTCATGCTCCTGTACCGGGATCCCGAACGCGCGATGCAGCGCTTCCCGCTGATCCGGGAGCTGTTCGTCAGCCGCGATCGCCACACGGTGCTGTTCCAGGTCATCCCGCAGCGTTCGGCCGATCTGCCCGCCCTGCGCCGGCTGGCCGATGACCTGGCCCGCCGGGAGATGCCCGGAGGCCTCGAGTTGCGGGTCGGCGGCACGCCCACCTTCTACAACGACCACGAGCGCGCCGTGCTCGGGACCTTCCCGTTCGTCGCGGGGTTCATCCTCCTGAGCACCCTGGTGCTCATGGGGCTCGCGTTCCGGTCGATCCTCGTCCCGATCAAGGCCGTGCTGCTGAACCTGCTGTCCGTGGGCGCGGGCTGCGGGGCCGTGGTGGCCGTCTACCAGTTCGGCTGGGGGCGGGCCCTGTTCGGGATGGGCCACGTCCACGACGCGATGCCGATCCCCGCCATCCTCCTGCTGATGCTCTTCTGCATCGTGTTCGGACTCTCGATGGACTACGAGGTCTTCCTGATGAGTGCCATCAAGGAACGGTTCGATGCACACGGCGACAACACGCGGGCCGTCCTCGAGGGCACCTGCGGCTCGGCGCGGCTCATCACCAGCGCAGCCGGCATCATGGTGGCCGTCTTCGGAGCCTTCGCCTGGGCGGACTTCGTCATCGTCAAGATGCTCGGCCTGGGGCTGGCCACGGCCGTCCTGGTGGACGCCACCCTGATCCGGCTGGTGCTCTTGCCGGCGACGATGAAACTGGCCGGTCGCGCCAACTGGTACCCGGGCGACCGGCCGGTTCGGGCAGACGTCACGCCAGGCGAGGGCCCCCGCCCTCAGGGCAGCGTGTGACCGGGCGGTAGCGAGATCGGGCCGGTACCCGTGCGGGGACGGTTCCGCCCCAGGCGCTCGTGAGCCTGGACGAAGTGGTCCATGGCGATCGCCGAGTAGGTCGAGATGTCGAGGCACATCGCCGCGGCGGCCACGATCTCGGCCAGCTTCTTCGCCTTGCCCGTCCCCACGCAGTCCAGCATCTCGAGGGCGGCCTTCTGGCTGGGCAGGGCCGTCCCTCCCCCGACGGTCGCGACGACCACGTTGGGCAGGAGGACCCCGAAGTACATCCCCTCGTCGGTCAGACGGAAGTTGATCTGTCCCTGACTCGACTCGGGCACCGTCGCGATGTCCTGCCCCGTGGCCGTGAAGAGGGCCGCGACCACGTTCGCGAAGTTGACGTTGCATCCCAGCATGTGGGAGGCCCAGGTCGGCCCGACCCCCGCGACCAGGGCCTCGAAGAGGTCTTCCGGCGTGACCTTCAGGACCCGCTGCATGACCTCCCGCCGCAGATGCACCTCGGCGACCACGCGCTTGCCCCGCAGGCTGGTGGTGTAGGTCATGGCGTTGACCTTCTTCTCCGCGCCCATCTGGGAGTCGACGTACCAGTCGATGAAGGTCAGCCCCGTCTGCCGCGGAAACTCGAGCTGGATCCACTGGCAAGCGGCCCAGCAGCACTTCATGACCATGTTGGCGCCGTAGGCGTCACCGGTATGGAACGACAGCTGGATGCAGACGGTGTCCCCCAGGATCACGGGGTTCAGATCGAGCAGGCGTGCCGTGCGCGACTGGCTCTCGGCGACGGCCCGGAGTCCCGCCTCGTTCTGGCGGACCCAGCCGGCGAAGGCCACGGCGTCCGTCAGGGACTCGAACGTGAACATCGGGGCGCGCATCATCTGGTCGCTGACGACCCGGACGGTCGCCCCGCCGGACTCGGTGACGGCCCGCATGCCGCGCGTGCACGAGGCCACCAGCGCTCCCTCGGTGGTGGCCAGCGGAACGTAGAACGCTCCCCGGGCGTGCTCTCCGTTCAGGAGCAAAGGTCCGGCCACCCCGATGGGCACCTGGACGAACCCGATGTGGCTCTCGATGTTGCCCTGGAAGGTCTCGGCGGGGGGCAACTGGTGCCCCGCGAGCGGTTCGAGCCGGGCGCCCGTCGCCTCGGCCACCCAGCTCCGTCGGTTCTCGAGGGCCTCTTCCGTGTACAGGGTCTTGAAGGGGACCGAAGGGGCGTGAGATTGCGTCACGGGGGATCACTCCTTGTCGAGGGGACGGTCAGAGGGGCATCCAGCGGAACCCGAGGCGGATGCCCAGGTCGAGGATGACGGCCAGATACAGCACCAGGGAGAAGGCCTCCACGAAGGGGCGCAATTTCGAGTTCGCGGGGGACTGGGCCCGGAGCCAGCGGACGAATCCGGACATCGCGTAGAAGTAGGCCAGCCCCACCGCGACGAGGAACGGCCACGACAGGCCCAGCATCCGGTGGAACACGACGGCGATCGCCGCCGAGATCGTCAGGCCGACCACGGGGACGAGCGCCGCCCGCCTGGGACCGAAGATCTGCGAGTAGGTGACGTAGGCGTCCTCTTCTTCCCGGGCCCGGATCTTGCGGCTGGTCTCCCAGCTGAACACCAGCAGCCAGAACATCGCGATGCCGGGCCAGGTCGCCGGCGCGAGCGCCCGGAACGAGAGGCCCTGCTCCTGCATGAACACGGTCAGCACGTACAGGTGCGTGAAGAACACGACCGGGTTGTGGGTGACCAGCGTCAGCAGCAGACTCCGGCGGTGCAGGTCGGGCAGGAAGAAGTACCGGAACATCAGGAGGGCGAAGGTCAGGAGCGCCAGGAACCCCAGAAAGCCCTTCCCCAGCGTCACATTGAGCGCCGTCATGAAGAGGACGAGCGTCCAGCCCAGCAGGCGGAGGTCGCCAGGCAGGACCCGGCCGGAGGGGAGCGGGCGATGCGGGAACAGGCGGCAGTCGTGCTCGTAATCCTTGAACTCGTCGAACACCCGCATCAGCAGCGTGAAGGCAGCCAGCGTGAAGGCTCCGGCCACGCTGGCCCGCGAGACGGCCAGCGGATGCACGCCGTGGATCGCCTGCACCAGCATGTGGAAGCCGAAGAAGGACATGAACGAGTAGGGCACGTTCACGTGCAGCGGATACATCTCGACCAGGTAGGTCCAGATGCGCGAGAAGAAGGTCGTTGCGGGCTTCTCCTGGACAGTCGTCATGGACACACATGCCTCCGTCGCTGGCCGATCCGGCTTCCGACCCGGACCTGGACCTCCAGGCCCTCCGCGGAATCCCGGACCAGATCGTCGTCGAACTCGATGGCTCCCGGCTGGAACAGCAGGACCAGGGTCGAGCCGCCGAACCGGAAATGGCCCTTCTCGTCCCCCCGGGAAACTGGCTGTCCGGGTGAGAAAGTCTGGATGATGGTGCCCACGCAGATCGCGCCGACCTCCACGTACCCGATGTGCCCGAAATGACGCGACTCGAAGACCGTCACCTGTCGCCTGTTGCGCGCGTAGAGGTCGGGGACGCGGGCCAGGGCGATCGGACTGACGGAGTGATACCGCCCGGGGATCTCGCGCGTCGCGGCCGGGATCCCGTCGTCCGGGAAGTGAAACCGGTGGTAGTCGTAGGGCGCCAGCCTCAGCACCAGCGCCGCTCCGCCGACGAACGGGGCAGCCTCGTCGGCCGAGCCGAGCAGCGCTTCGAGGGTCAAGCGGGCCCCCTTCACGGGGAGCCGGTCCCCGTCCTCGAGCCGCGGGAAGACGAGCACCTTGCCCTCGCCCGGGGACGGAAAGTCGTCCGGGTCCGGACAGAACGGTCTGGCCCCGGGCCGGAGCCTGCGCGAGAAGAAGGCGTTGAAGCTCGGATACTCGGGCTGTTCGGCCTCCGCGACATCGATGCCGTGCGTGGCGACGAAAGCGGGTATCTTGCGCCGGCTCGAGGGCAGGTCCTGGAGCTTGCCGTACAGCCAGCAGAAGGCCCGCCGGTTCAGGAGAGTCGCGAAGACTCGCGAGCCCACGGGGTCCTCGTAGAACCAGCGCAGTTCGCGCTCGGAGAAGATGGTCTCCGTGACCACCTCGCCCGAGACGCGGTCACGATAGCGAACCGCGCTGACCGCGGCCTCCGGGGTCATGCGAGGCTCCTGCTGTAGAGGGCGTAGGTGTGCACGCGGTTCGTGCGCTGGTGCGAGTAGGAGCGGGCCAGGGAATCCTCGGCCATCAGGGCGCTGACGAGCGGCACCCCGGCCTCGTGGGCGCTGCGGGTCGTGAGGTGGGCCAGGGCTCCTCCGAGTCCGCTGCGTCGCCGCTGCTCGGCCTCCACCAGCCCCAGGTAGATCGTGACGTGCTGGGCGGGCCGCCCCCGGGAGAGCAGGAACCGGAGCCGGGCCCACGGATGGGTTTCTCCCCCGAGAGCCCGCAGGGCGCGGGGATGATCGGGCAGGGAGCAGACGTAACCGACGATCGCCCCGTCGGGATCCAGCGCGAACTGGATGAGGTCGGGCACGCAGAGGGCCCGGAGGCCGCCGAACAGCTCCAGGAAGGTGGACACCTCGATCGGATGAAAGCCCAGGAAGCCCGCGAACGAATCCGAGATGAGCCGGTGCAGGGTGGCCATCTCGTCCTCGAAGCGCGACAGTTCGAGCGGCCGGAAGCGGTAGCCCTCGCCGAGGGCCCGCTCGAAGCGCGGACGGGTCTTCTCGACCATCCCGCGCAGCTCCTCGCCTGCCGAGAACGTGGACTGCCAGCGCTTGAGGACCTCGAAGCCGGCGGCCTCGAACAGGCCCGGATAGGAGGGACGGTTGTAGGGCTCGCCCTGGAACGGCACGTCCTCGAAGCCGCCGGTCATGAAGCGGTAGGACATCCACATGGAGCCGTTCATGGGGCCCCAGACCGTGCGGACGCCGCGCTCGCGAAGCCAGGTGCAGGCGCGGTCGATGAGGGGCCCGGCGATCGCCGGGTCGTCGACGCTCTCGAAGTGCCCGAGGGTCCCGAGGGGGCCGTCCTCGAGCATCACCCGGGTGTTCACGAAGGCACTGACCCGGGCGACGGGCCGACCGTGGCGCGTGGCCAGGAAGTTGCGCTGCTCGAGAAACGGCCGCAAGGGGTGGGCCGACGACAGATCGCGGAGCATCTCCGCGCGAAAGGGAGGAAGCCAGCGGCGATCGCCCCGGTAAAGGTCATGCGCCAGCTGAAGGAACGGTTCGACGTGCCGTCGCTCCGACTCGAACGCGACGATCTCGATCATGCCGCCCGCCCGGTGACGAGGGCCCAGACGTAGATCCCCGAGAGCACCAGCGCGATCAGCGGAAAAATGGCATACCAGATCCCCCGTGGCTTCACGATGCGCACCCCCGAGACCATGGCGACGGCCAGCGCGAGATACAGGCCCAGCAGGGCCGGCTTCACGAGATCGGCAGGCCAGACCAGGGTCGCCAGGAATCCCAGGGGCAGCACCAGGGCCACGTAGGTCACGGGCAGCCCCGTGAAGAAGCGAGCGTCTCCCTCGGAGGTCATGCCGACCGAATTGAAGTAGGCCAGCCGCATCGCCGCGGCCCCGACGAAGGCCATCAGGACGACGACCGCCACGGGATGGCGCAGGCCGTAACTGTGACCCAGGACGGCCGGTCCGAACCCGAAGGAGCAGACGTCGACGAGGCTGTCGAGGTGCTTGCCCACCTCGGCCTGGAGGTCCGTCCGGCGGGTGCGACGCGCGACGAGCCCGTCGAACAGGTCGGTGATGCCGGCGGCCATCAGGGCCAGGAGGGCCGCATGGACGTGCCCCTGGACCGCCAGGACCACCGACAGGACCGTGAGCATCAGCCCGGTGAGGGTGAGGGCGTTGGCCAGGTCCACCTGGCGCAGGATGGGACTAGGCAACGCTCGCGCCCTCACCTGCCGGCCGGATCAGGGCAAGCTGTTCGTCGACCTCGTCCCGCGTGTCGCTCGTGATGACGTCGCCCCCGAGCTCGTCGGTCCGGGCCGCCAGCTGCTGGACCCGGTACTCGCCCTCACCGAGCAGCATCGCATTCCAGATGCTCCGGGCTCCGAGGAAGTAACCCCGGACCGTGACCGGCTCGGAGCGGCGCGCGTACTCGGCATCGCTCATCAGCGCACGGCGGAACCGGGCCATGTGGTACCAGGGCACGCGCGGGAAGAAGTGGTGTTCCAGGTGGTAACCCGAATAGATCGGATACAGGAAGAAATCGGTGACGGGCGTGAACGCATGCACCCAGGTGCGCTCGTACTCGGTGGGACCGGTCGCGCCCGTGTGTTCCCCGTAGCCATGCAACTTGAGAAACAGGAAGGTGAGCGTGAACTGCGGCAAGGCCCAGAGCACCAGCAGTTCGCGCCAGAAATCGAACCTCACGGCCAGGCCCACCAGGGGAATCGCGATCGCCATCAGCAGCATCTCATGCCGCTCGACGGCCTTGAGCTTCCCCTGGCGGCGCTGCTCGGCCAGGTACCGGTTCTGGGAGAGCAGGAAGCGGATGGCCCCGATCCCCGAGACATCGGCCAGCAGCATGCGGACGAGCGGCCAGCCCTGCTGACGCGCGTAATGGAAGCCCTGGTCGCGATACAGCAGGACCTCGGGATCCCGCTCGGGTGAGCTCGCGTACCGGTGGTGGTTGAGGTGGATGCAGCGATAGTGCTTCAGGAGCAAGCCGCAGGGTATCGCACAGAACACGTCGCCGATGAGGTCGTTGAGGCGACGGTCCGGATGCAGCAGCAGATGCGCTCCCTCGTGCATCAGGATCAGCAGATGCATCTGGAGCGCCGCGATCAGCACCGCGGCCGGCACGGCCAGCTTCCAGCCAGAGGCGTCGCCCCCGATCCAGACGAGGCCCACGGCCGCGAGGTGAATGACGATGCAGAGCGCGAGGGACTTCCAGGGGGAAACGCGCGTACAGTCACGCAGGACACCGGGGTCGACGGTCGGACGGGACATGCCTAGTGCCCTCCCAGCAACCGGAACACCCCGACGTACAGGGGCACCGTGAACAGCAAGCTGTCGAAGCGATCGAGGACCCCACCATGCCCCGGCAGGATATGGCCGAAGTCCTTGATTCCGGCCTCGCGCTTGATCGAGGAGGCGAGCAGATCCCCGACGGCCCCCGTGAGCGAGATCCCGGCCGAGACGGCCAGCGTCGTGGCGGTGGACCACGCCGGCACCAGGTGATGCATCGCCTGCCCCAGCACGAGACAGGAGACGAGGCCCCCGAACGTCCCCCCCCAGGTCTTGCCGGGGCTGATGTCCGGCCAGATGGGCGCCTTGCCGAACAGCCGCCCCAGGCCCTCCGACAGGCCGTCGTTGGCCATCAGCATGAGGAACAGGAACGCGAAGGCCCCGTACGACTCGCCACACAGGACGAGAAAGACCCCGAGCGGCATCGAGACGAGGGCCATCCCGAGCGCCGTGGCCAGCAGGCCGTGCAGGGCAGGAGGCCGCCGTTGCAGCAGCATGGGCATTGCCAGGGCAGCCCACGTGGCAAGTCCCAGGCCCGCCAGGAGCGGGCGGAAGCCGAACAACCCCCCGACGGGAGCCAGTGCCCCGAACCCCGTCAGGAGCGTCGGATGGGTCACGGGGCCGTAGCGGTCCGAGAGGGCCCGCAGCAACTCCCGCCAGCCCAGGGTGGCCAGGGCGATCGTCACGGGCAGGAGCACGGGGCGACCGAGGGCTCCGGCAAGCAGGACCAGGGCCATCAACCCCATGTGCAACCCGAACTTCAGCCAGATCTGGCGGAGCCTCCCGGGTTCGGGACGCCGGAGCCATCCGATGGCGGAGACGACCCCCGTCCCGAACAGGGTCAGACCCCCGATGACGGCGAACACGGGAGTGGCCAGCGCATGCACGGTCAGACTCCCGGGGCCGCAACCAGGCCCTGCCAGGCTCCCAGCCTGGATTTCACGATCTGCCGGATCTCGTCCGCGGCGCCCAGGCGGGCCATCGTGTTGCGAACCTCCGCGAACACGTCCCGCCCGATGACGACCCCGTAATGGTCATCCCGGTCGTCCTTGCCGTAGCGGGAGATCAGGGTCGCGATGCTGGCGAAGCGGGCCTCGGGATCCTCGGCGATCATCCGGGCGATCACCTCGTGGTAATAGGCCGCATGGAAGAACTCGTCCGCCGAGATGAGGCCGAACAGCCGGGTGCCCACCGGCTCCCCGACGTGACGCCCCGCGAGGCGATACCAGACCGCCGTCTCGATCTCCGAGATCCAGGCCAGGACCAGCTCCTCGAGCAGATCGGCCCCGGCCCAGACGGAATCCTGGAGGTCGGTGCTGGTCTGGTAGCCGTGCTGGATCGCGACGATCTCGCGTTCCTCGATGGGCAGGCCGATGGCCTCCGAGTAGCGCAGCATCGCGTAGTGGTGCCGGTTCTCCTCGTAGAGGTTCATCACCTTCCACCCGATGAGCCACGGCAGGTGGCGATGCGCCTGGAAGAATCGTGCGCAGTTCTGGTACGAGAAACTCTCCACCAGGGCCGCGATCTTGATGGGCTGGAGGAGGTCCCGGTTGGCGAGGGCCGGGTCGATGTCGGCCCACGCCACGTCCTTCTCGAGACACCAGCGCCGCTCCTCGCCGAGGGCATGGTACTTCCGGTACAGGTCGTAATACTGCATCGATCACCCTTCTCCGTCGGGGGGAGCGGCGTCCAGCCGGACCGTCCCCGCGCGACCGTCCATCTCGACCCACTGTCCGTCCTGCACGCGCCGGATCAGGTTTTTGACCCCGATGACGGTCGGCAGCCCCATCTCGCGGGCCACCACCGCGGCGTGCGAGAGCAGGCTCCCTCGCTCGATCAGGAGGCCACTCGCCGACGGATACAGGGGCACCCAGCCGGGATCCGTCCGCTCGGTCACGAGGATCTCGCCGTGCAGCCTGAGATCGTCGTCCGGACTGAGGATGACCCGGACCCGGGCCGCGACCTGGCCGGGGCAGCAGCTGATGCCCTGCAACACGGGGCCATCATCGTCCGCCGAGCCACGCCGGGACGGATCATAAAGCTGGTCACCGACGTAGACGGCTCCCGTCGTGACGAGCCGATCATCCACCGGGGCCGCCTCGAAGCGGGCGAACTCCTCGCGCCTGAGGGCCGCGAGGGCCCTCAGGTTGGTGCAGGTGGACCTCCCCTCGACGAACGAGAAGAGATCGTGGAAGTCGAGGTAGAACACGTCGTCAGGGTTTTCCAGGTGTCCCAGGGCCTGCAGCTGCACGCCGAGTCCCTGGAAGACCTCGCGGACCAGACCGAAGGCGCGCGTGCGGGCCATCCGGAGGTTCTCGCGGTTCCGGACCCCCTTGCGGGCGTTCTCGAGCACCCAGCGGTAGATCCAGCGGCGCCACGGACGACCGGACAGTCGCCCGAAAGCCTCGCGCTCGGCGGCCTCCCGGACGACCCGCTCCCTGGATTCCATCTCGCCGAGGTCGAGCGAAGCCAGCGAGAGGTAATTCTTGATCATGGAGAAGACGAAGCTCGGGTCTTCCTGGAGATTCTTGACCTCGAGCTTGAGCTCTCCCATGCACCGGTAACCGAAGCGGTGCAGGTAGTCCTCGAACTGGGCCCGGAACCCCGCGAAGCGCTCGGCCTCGAGCGCCCGGCGGATCTCGCTCTCGGGCGTGTGGGTGAACAGGTCGACCAGGCTCGGATCGGAGCGGACGGCGATCGCCAGCCGGATGATGGCCTTGGCGGGCTCGGTGCTTTCGAGGCCGCCCTCTCCGCAGAGCAGGTCGTTCTGCAGCGACCCGGTCTCGTCCACCTTCCAGAGGGCCGTCAGCTTCTTGAGCAGGCCGTAGAACACCATGGCGTAGAAGTCGTTGGTCATGGGCGCCCGCCACTGCCAGAGCAGGCGGTTCTCGATGTCCCGGTAGGCATCCAGGATGGTGTCCGGGTCCATCGCGGCGTAGTCCCGGCCCCGGTACTCCTCGAACACGGTGGTGAAGTGGCGCCGGAATCGCTCGACGTCGCGGTCCCAGTCGAGGAAGTTGCCCCAGATCCGGGACACGAGCCGCGCGATCTGCGGGGCCGCGACGAAGAGGCGCTCGAACAGGGAAGCGGACGTCTTCTCGTAGTCTTTCTTCTCCTGCACCCCGATCATCGTGTCGAAGAAGTCCTTCATGACGTCGTAGGCCGGGAAGAACGTGATGATCCGGTAGTAGTTGTCGAGGTTGTAGAAGATCCGGCCGTTCAGGAGGCCCAGCAGGTTGGCGAAGACCGCGGCATGATCGCGCAGGACCCGGTGCGGGACCCCGAAGGCGTCGAACATGACCTGGTAGGCCACCTCGTACATCCGGTTGACGAACGAGAAGGTGAGGGGCGTCGTGACGCCGTAATAGCTCTCCGCGATGTTCGAGTTGTCCCAGAGGCGGCGCTTGCCCCGGAGCGGCGGTTTGAGGTTGGTGATGGGTCGGGTCTGGAGCAGGGTGAACGTGCCCTCTCGGAGCGTCCACTCGATGTCCTGCGGGGAGCCGAAATGGGCGGCGATGCGATCGCCGAGGCCCAGGACCTCGCGGATCTGGTCGTCCGTCAGGGAGGGCAGGGCCTGCTGACCCTCCGGGACGGTCACCTTGCAGGTGCCGTGGCCCCGCGCATCATCGAGCACGATCTGCTCGCGCTTGGAGGCGATCTCGGCGGCGATCGCCCCCGTCTCCCGCTGCATGATCCAGTTGTCGGCGTCGAGTTCCCCCGAGACCAGCCCCTCGCCCAGGCCGTAGGTCGCGGACAGGACCGCCTCGTCCCACTTGCCCGAGATGGGATTCGCGGTGAAGAGCACGCCCGAGACTTTGCCGAAGACCATCTCCTGGATCACGACCGCGATCCGGATGTCTCCCAGGCCGAGGCCGTTCTGGACCCGGTAGCTGAGAGCCCGCTCGGAAAAGGCCGAGGCCCAGCACCCGCGGATGGCCTCCAGGATGCCGTCCACCCCGGTCACGAACAGGAAGGTGTCCATCTGGCCGGCGAAGGACTGCGTCGCCGAGTCTTCTCCCACGGCGCTCGACCGCACGGCCACGAGGCCGCCCGCGAAGTCGCGCTGCCAGGCCGTCTCGATGGCCACCCGCAGGGTATCCGGAAGCGTCACGTGGCGGAGGCGATCGCCGATCTCGAGGCTCGCCTGCTTGAGCCGGGCGCCGTCCGTCGGGTCGAGGCTCGCCAGCAGGTGGTCGATCTCGGTCTGGAGGCCGCTAGCTCGCAACGACTCGACAAACACGTCGGTCGGGACCACCGACCACCGGGGCACCTCGAACCCGGCCTGCACCAGCCGCACCAGGTTGGCCGCCTTGCCTCCCAGCCGGGAAGGGTCGAGCGTGGCTGCGCCCTGGGCCGTCAGGAGGGGGTCGAACGATGCCATCACGGACATGGGCACTCCTCGCGCAGCGGACGGACGATCGAGCGTTGCATTTTCACTTACCCGTTAAGCCCCTGTACCTACACGATCCGGGCCGACCGAGGGGATATATGCGACGCTCCGGGACCGGGTTCCAGATTTCAGAACCGGAGGACCGGGCGGAACCCGACGATGCCGTAGGAGTACGAGCGCGCGATGCCCAGGATGAGGTCCCAGACCCCGGCGTTCGAGACGTGGTAACAGTCGCCGCCGCGCATTGATGCTGTTAATGAATTGTAATTAGGCGCGAAGTAGTCCCCCCCGAAGGCCTCTGCAAGGTTCCCCGTGCTCGCAGGAACCCCGTAACGACGCAACCGCGCCTGCGTGCTGAGGGAAGAAATGTGTCCGTCGCCAGGCATCGAGATACCCGTATCCGTCCCGTTCAC
>JAYKJE010000027.1:0-35440 GCA_035285805.1 bacterium
GGCGGCATGGTCCGACGGGACGTCGATCGCCCCGAATCCAACATCCCCTACTTTTCCAACTTCGTCTTCGTGCGGGCGGATCAGGCCCTCCCCTGAGCGCCTGTCCGGGTGAGCTTCGATGCGACGAGGCCCCTCCCTGCAACCAGGGAGGGGCCTCGCGTCGTGAGCAGCCGGATGATCAGTGGCGGCCCTGGAAGATCTGCTTGCTGAGGTCGTTGAGGTCGTAGTGAGACTGCATCCGCTCCCGGGCGGTGAACCTGCCGCCATCGAGGCGGTCCTGGCGGATGTCGGCGCGGGTCTGCTGGAGTTCCTGGCGGATGGGGGCGGCCTCCTGGCGGGTGAGGGTGCCCTCGGCGCGACCGGCGCGGATGCGGGCCTGGAGGTTGTCGACGCGGTTGGGGATGTTCATTTCGGGGCTCCTTCCGGGTTGGCGGGCGATGCTCGGACCGCCCTGCGCTTCACGAGTAGGTCATCCGTGGGGCTGCTCACCGGGCGTTCACCAGTCTCCGAACGGGTCCGGTCACCGGCGTCTGGACATCGTCCGTGCGGCTGGCTAGCATGGCGGGCGTCACGCATCCGGAGGCACCTTTCGATGGCAGATTATCCCGCGCAGATCCTCGCGTTCATGGTCGAGACCCTCGGTCCCGATCGCCCGCTCCATGCGGCTCTCCAGCACATGGGGCGCGGCATTCCGCGTCAGGCCAAGGTCGAGCTGACGCAGCGATTCGGTCGCGACATCTCCATCGGAGAGGCCCTCGAGCAGCTGCGCGCCGCCCACGCCTAGACGGTTCACCCCGCCACCACCCGGAGGGTACGTCGTGCAGCTCCATCCCATCCTGGTTCACCTGCCGATCGCCGCGAGCTGGCTCGGCCTCGGTTTCGAGATCTGGTCGCGACTGCGCGATCGCGAGGAGGCCCTGTGGGCGTCCGACGCGACGGTCGTCGCCGGCGCCGTCGGGGCGATCGGGGCCGTGATCAGCGGGAAGCTGGTCGAGGAAGCGGTCGAGGAAGCGGTCGAGGACATGCCCGGGTTCCATGACGTGTTCGAGGCCCACGAGCGCCTGGGGTACGTCGCGGCGGCCGCCTTCCTGCTCGTGCTGGCCTACCGGATCTGGTGCCGCCGCCGGGGCGGGGATGCGCTCGCCGGCTGGGGTCGCCTCGTGACCGCCGCCCTCCTGGTCGCCCTCACGGGCGCGACGGGCTTCTTCGGTGGCCGGCTCGTCTACGAGCACGGCGCCGGCGTCACGGCCCCGGGGGCGGGGCTCACCGCGCCAGGACACGACCACGAGCACGAGTCTCCGGATGTCCTCCAATCTCCGGGTGGCGAGGTCGAGCCCACGTCAGAGCCAGAGGATGGCGCCGAACCCGGGGAAGCCTCGGCGTCGCTTCCGTAGGTTCTCCGGTGAGAGGGATGACCTCGCCCGGGTAAGTTGAGAGAAAGACACAAGGAAGCATCGTCCCCGAGACAAGGCGGGGCCGGTGCATCGAACCTCCGGAGGAACCATGGCCATCCAGCTTGCCGGCGTGCCCGTCATCAGCTTGCAGGACTATCGCTCCGGCGACGAGGCACGTCGCGGACGCTTCATCCAGGGGCTTGGGCAGGGACTCCGGGAGTACGGGTTCATCACCCTGGAGCATCACCAGGTGGACCATGACCTGATCCGCAAGGCCTATGCGCTGTTCCGGGAGTTCTTCGCCCTGCCCTCCGATTCCAAGCTGCGTTACGCGAAGGTCGAAGGGGGCCAGCGCGGCTACACCGCTTTCGGGGTCGAGCACGCCAAGGACCACCCCGTGGGTGACCTCAAGGAGTTCTGGCATGTCGGGCGCGAGATCCCGGCCGGGCACGCCTATGCCGGCCACTACCCGGGCAACGTCTGGCCGGCCGAGCTGCCCGACCTGAAGCCCACGATGCTGGAGCTCTACCGCCAGCTCGACGCCTGCGTGGAGGACCTTCTCCAGGCGCTCGCGCTCTACTTCGAGCTCCCGCTCGACACCTTCAGCAAGATGGTCGTGGACGGCAACTCGGTCGTGCGGGCGATCCACTACCCGCCGCTCGGTCCCGAGGCCGACCCGCGGGCCGTGCGCGCCGCCGCGCACGAGGACATCAACATGATCACCTTGCTCTGCGAGGCCACCAGCTCCGGGCTGGAACTCCTGACCCGCCAGGGCGAGTGGCTGCCCGTCGATGCGCTCGAGGGCCAGATCGTGGTCGATGCCGGTGACATGCTGCAGCGGGTCACCAACCACGTGATCCCGTCGACCACGCACCGCGTGGTGAACCCGCCCGGTGACGCGAACGAGCCGCGCTACTCGATGCCCTACTTCGTGCATCCGTTCAGCGCCTGCAACCTCGAGGTGCTGCCGCGCTTCGTCACGCCGGACCAGCCGGCGCGCTACGAGCCGATCACCGCGGATGCCTTCCTCACGGAACGCCTGCGCGAGATCGGCCTGCTGAAGTAGGGCCGTTCAGGGAGTCGTGCCGGCCCCCATGCATGTGGAACATTCCACGGTGGTATCGCCTTCGCACTGATCACACGGGGCCGTGCCATAGCCGCCGGGATGGTCCATCCAGCCCGACCCCGCGCAGTTGCGGCAGGTGATTTCTCCTTCACCGTGACAGGCCGTACAGGTGTGCATGTGTTCCTCCGCGCAGGGCCGGAGGTCACTTCCCGTCCGGCCGATTCCAGATCACCTTCCAGGGCCCCCAGGTGCCGTCCGGTCCCTTCGCGTGCACCCAGACGAGACGCCGTTCGACGCTCTCGATTCCGGGCATCCGCGCGCTCAGGCGGCCGGCGCTCCCCGACAGGGGCATCCCCGTCCCGCTGGCTCCGGGTCGGTCGAGGAAGGCCTCGCCGAGGCTCGGAGTCTTCGTGACGGTGCTGACCGAGAGAATACCATCCTGGAGCCCCGCCATGCTCACCTCGGGACCCGCCGCCGCACCGGGGTTGTCCGCCAGGCGCAGCACGTGGAGCATCATCGGACGGTTTTCCTGCCAGAACTTCGCGACCCGCTCGAAGGGGGGATCGAAGCCATCGCGGAAGGAACCCACCTCGATGGTGTAGGCGAGGGTCCCGAGCTTCTCGAAGGCCCAGTCCACGTCGTCACCCGAGTTCACGTACATCTGGCTGCCCTGGTAGGCGTCGTAACCCGACAGCTTGCCCAGCTGCGCCCCGACGAGCGCCAGACGCCTGTCGGGCGGGGGCGCGGAGGTCTTGTCCCAGGACCACATCACGGCATTGCTGAACGAGTGGTACGTCAGGAGAAACACGGGCTTGATGCGCATCATCAGGTCGCGCATGGCCTGGGTCTCGGGCTCCGAGAAGGCCGAGGCGCCCCGGAACACGTCCGATTCCCGGTTGCCGGAATCACCCGCGGTGCCCCAAGACGCGTCGTAATTGCGGTTGAGGTCCACGCCGACGTTCCGGATCCCGCCCGTGACGCGGTTGGTGTTCTTGCGGTGGTTGTCGCCCTGCTCGGCCAGGATGTGGCCGTCGGGGTTCACCATGGGGACCAGCCAGATGTCACGGGTCTTGACCCAGGCCGTGATCTCGGGATCCTGGCCGTCCTGCTCGAGCAGCAGACGGGCCATGTTCAGGACCATCTCGGGCGTGACCAGCTCGCGGGCATGGTGGCAGCCGGCATAGAGCACGGTCGGGGAACCCTCCGGGGCGCGCCTGAGGTGCAGGGCCCACAGCGGGCGATTGGCCTTGCCCTGGCTCGTTTCCCAGCTCTTGCCCACGGCCACCAGCTCCACGCGGTCGGAGTACCGTGCGGCCAGCTGTTTCAGCGCGGTCTGGAGCTCCTCGAACGTGTGGTAATCCGGGTCGAACGTCCGGACGCGCGGGACGTCGGTCCGAAGCGTCACGCGCATCCCCAGGTTCTTCGCCAGCATGTACTGCTCGCGGTCGAGGGTCGTCCAGATCGTCTTGCGCGATCGATCCTTGCCCCACACGTCGAGCCCGGCGTCCACGAGCTTCTGGACCTGCTGGCGGTCCGTGTAGACCAGTTCCACGGCAGCCGTCCCGGCACGAGCGAGGGCGCGCTCGACGGCCTGCGGACCCGTCGTGTCGGGGCGCGCTCCGGGCAACCCGCAACTCGCCAGCACCAGTCCCATCGCCGCGATCAGTCGCCACGCGCCGTTGCGTCCGCTCATCGTCACCCTCCTGCCAGCCAGTCGAGGATCCCCTTGATCTCTCGGTGGTTAATTATAGGTTAATTCCCGTTGAAGTTGCGAGGAGATCATGATCTCCTGGGACGATCGGCCGTGGGGTTCGAACCGGATACCCGGCGCGGCCTCAGGTCAGGTGGCGCAGCATCCCCCGGGTGGGCTAGCATGGGGGCATGAGCACGTCCGAACTGCCGCCAGGTCCGCTGCCCCCGTCCCTCGCCGAGGAACCCGGCGTGGAGCGCATGCTCCGCGAGGAGATCCGCAAGGACGACGGTCGTCGCCTGATCTACTTCCGCTTCGAGTCCGTCGAGGAAGACGCCTGAGATGTCCGAGCTGCGCTGGAATCCCGTGATGCGCGAGTGGGTGGCCACGGCCACGCACCGTCAGGACCGGACCTTCTTCCCGCCGCCCGGCTACTGCCCCATCTGCCCGACGGCCGAGGGAGGCTTCCCGACCGAGGTCCCGGCTCCGACTTACGAGTACGTCGTCTTCGAGAACAAGTTTCCCTCGTTCCGGATGCCGGCTCCCGAGCCCGCGGTGGACGCCGTCGAGCTGTGCCCCGTCATGCCGGCCACGGGCGTCTGCGAGGTCGTGCTCTACACCCCGCACCACGAGGGCACCCTGCGCGATCGCCCCGTGCGCGAGATCGAGCGCCTCGTCCGGGTCTGGCAGGATCGCTATGCCGACCTCGGTTCCCGCCCGGGCATCGACTACGTCTTCATCTTCGAGAACAAGGGCGAGGCCATCGGCGTCACCCTGCCGCACCCGCACGGTCAGATCTACGCCTTCGACTTCATCCCGCCGCGCATCGGCCGGGAGGTCGAGAGCGAGGAGCAGCACCACGCGATCACGGGCACGTGCCTCCACTGCGACCTGATCGCCATGGAACGGCGCGACGGTCGTCGCATCGTGGCCGAGAACGACCACTTCCTGGCCGTCGTGCCCTTCTATGCGCGCTATCCCTACGAGATCCACGTCTACCCGAAGGCGCACCACGCCAGCATCCTGGGGTTCCGGGCCGCCGAGCGCCTCGACTTCGCGCGCATCCTCAAGACCGTCATGATCAAGTACGACGGCCTCTTCGGCTTCTCGCTGCCCTACATGATGGTCATGCACCAGGCCCCCACCGACGGGGTCGATCGCCCGGGCAGTCACGTCCACGTCGAGTTCTATCCTCCCAACCGCACGGCGAGCAAGCTCAAGTTCCTGGCCGGCTGTGAATCCGGGGCGGGCACGTTCATCAACGACACGCTGCCCGAGGACAAGGCCGCCGAGCTGCGGGACCTCCCCTTCGAGCTCGACTGAGCGGGAACTCTCGTCCAGCCTGACCTCGCCCGGGTTCTCCGGGCGGAGCATCATCGTTCCCGGGATCGGTGTTCCGGGAGGTATCGCTCATGCGCAAGTCCAGGTGGTGGCCCGCCCTCGTGGCCGCATTCGTGCTGACGTCGTGTGCCCAGGCCCTTCAGGGCAAGGTCGAGGCAGCTCTCGATCCGTCGCTGGGCCCCCAGACCCTGGCCTTCCAGAGCGGGATTTACCAGTCTCGCGGGGAGGCTCTGCCGCTGCGCGAGGATGATCTGATCCGCGTGGGCGTGTCCGAGGGGCTTGTGCTCTACCGGTTGCGGGGTGGGGGTGGCGGCGCCTTCGCCGACGTGCTGTACGTGAAGAGCGCGCGCGGCGGGTTCCAGGCCCTCGTCCGCATCCAGTGACCGACTGGACGCCAGGGGCCGGGGCACCTTACGATCGGGAACCGTACCCTCGACCCTGACCGAAGGAACTTGCCCCATGGCTCCTGGCGATCGCCTCCCGCGGACCGGCCTCCTGCTCGTCAACCTGGGCACCCCTGATGCCCCCCGCGCCCCCGAGGTGCGACGCTATCTGAAACAGTTCCTGCACGACCCGCGCGTCATCGACATCCCGGCGATCGCCCGGTGGCTGCTCGTCAACGGCATCATCCTGCCGTTCCGGCCCCGCAAGAGCGCGGCGGCCTACCGCACCATCTGGACCGAACAGGGCTCGCCGCTGCTGCTGCACGGTCAGGCCCTCGCCACGGCGATGCAGGAACGCCTGGGGCCCGACGTTCCCGTCCGGCTGGCCATGCGCTACGGCAACCCCGGCATCGAGCCCGTGCTCGACGAGATGCGTCGCCTCGGGGTGGATCGCCTGGTCGTATGTCCGCTCTACCCCCAGTACGCGGCGAGCTCGACCGGTTCCAGCCTCGAGGAGGTCTTCCGCGTCGTGGGGAAGGCCTGGAACGTCCCGGCCGTCTCGGTCGTCGAGCCCTTCTATGATCATCCGGCCTTCATCCGGGCCCTGGCCGATGCGGCTCGGCCGCACCTCGAGCGCTTCGGCGCGGACCACCTGCTCCTGAGCTACCACGGTCTGCCCGTCCGGCAGGTCCAGAAGAGCGACGACACGGGCAGCCACTGCCAGATCGCCTCCGGCTGCTGCGACCGCATCACCGAGGCCAACCGCGCCTGCTACCGGGCGCACAGCTTCGCCACCTCGCGGGCGCTGCTCGCGGCGCTGGGCTGGGATCCCGCCCGCTCCACCACCTCGTTCCAGTCGCGGCTCGGCCGGACGCCCTGGATCCCGCCCTACACCGACGTCCTCCTGCCGGAGCTGGTGAAGTCGGGCGTCAGGCGCCTCGCGGTCATGACGCCGTCCTTCGTCGCCGATTGCCTCGAGACGCTCGAAGAGGTCGGGATCCGCGCACGCGAGGACTTCCTGGAGGCCGGAGGCGAGGACCTCGTGCAGATCCCGTGCCTGAACTCCGACCCGGTCTGGGTGGAGGCCCTGCACGAGATCCTCCGGCCCCACCTGGGCGCCGGTGCGCGCGAGGCCCTGCTCGCACGCTGACCGCGTCGCGTCAGTTCCCGAGGCCCAGCCGCAGGAACCAGACCTCGTAGGGCAGGCCGTTCGGGTCCGTCGAGACGCCAAGGCGGCCGTCCTGGTTCGCCAGATTCAGACCCTGGCGGCCTCCCCGGAAGCCGAACTCGATGACGGACTCGCCGAAGTTGAGGTGCAGCCCGGTTTCATAGACGTCGGCCTGGCGGTTCAGGCCGTAGAAGCCCCGCGCGTAGACGTTCAGATTGTGCCAGTCGAGCACGCGGTAGCGCAGGCCGAGTGCCGGTCCGGAGGCCAGGTTGAGTCCCAGCCGGGCCCCGGGAGCGAGCGCCAGCCCCGCGTTGAGGCCCCAGCCGAGGCTCACGACGGTGCGGCCACCCAGATCGAGCAGGGGCTGGAGCCCCGGCCCGCTGTTCTGGATCCCGATGACGTTGTAGCCGGCCATCACCGACGCCAGGGAACTCGCGAACGGGGAAGGCGTGCCCGCAGCCGGTCCCGCGACCGTGGGCAGGCCCAGGTACTGGCGGCTCAGCCAGGCCCCGCCGATACGCACGTCGAGCAGGAACCTCCGGTCCCAGTGGGTCCAGCCGGCAAGCTCCCCGCCGACGCTCTCCTGGCCGCCGACCGAGCAGATGCCGAGTTCACCCAGGAGGTGCCGCGAGCTCATGAGGTCCTGGTGGTCGGGATCATGGGTTCGCAGGTAGGCCTCGAGCTCCTCGCTGGAGGGCGTCAGGTCGCGGGCCGTGGCCGGGAGGGCCAGCAGGGGAAGGGTCGCCAGCGCCAGCAGGGCCCGGAGGGAGCGCAGCGAGATCCGGGACATCATCGGGCCACCTCCACGAGCTGGGTCCGGAAGCGATCGGTGACCTGCGCCACCAGTCGCTGGCGCAGCGAATCGCTCTCTTCTCGCATCCGACGCGCCGAATCCGCCGTGCGCGGGTCGGCAGGCCCGCGCAGGCGGGTGAAGGCATTGCCGGGGACGATGCTTTCCGACGCGTCGTAGCCGTCCATCCAGGTCACCCGGTAGGGGTACTGCCAGGCCTCGGCCTGCACCGAGGTGCGCGTGAGGCCGTCCGTCTCCCAGCTGATGCGGATGGCCAGCGGGAAGGCCGAGGGCGAGGCGATCGCCTGCGGGTCGGCGTAGTCCGGCATCGGTCGTGAACCCAGCCAGACGACGGCCCCGGGCTGCTGGACGATGCGCGAGGTGACGACGCCCGCATCCTGGTCGTTGAGATCCGCGAGCGTCTTGGTCGCCGCGGCCCGGACCAGTTCGTCGGGGACGGCCCGCACGAGGTCGGGGCTCCGGGGGGCTCCCTCGCGCCAGTCTCCGGCGATCAGGCGCCAGGGTACGACCAGGGCACAGCCACCGGTCACGCCGAGCAGCGCCGTACAGGCCAGGAGAGCCATGCACCGGGATGAGAGGAAGGACTTTGACATGAAGACTTGCTCCTTGCAGCGAGTTCGCCTCATCTTACCCCTCGTGTTCCCCGTCGGAACGTGATCCGTGAAACATGGCCCGCGATTCGCCGGGTTCGAAGCGATGCCTCCGGCCCTCGAAGGCGATTTCCCGGGAACGGTGGCCGAGGTTGATCCCGATCAGGGCGGTCTCTTCCGGGGAGGTGCGGGCAAAGGCGATGAAGCGGTCGGCATTGGACGCCTCGAGCCATCTCAGCTCTCCACGACGCAGGCTCGGATGCGCGTGGCGCAGCCCCAGCCAGTGACGGTAGCGTTCCAGGATCGGGCGCTTCCATCGCCGAGGTTCCCAGGGGAACTGCCCCCGGGACTCGGCCGGGCTGTCCGCGCGCAGGCCCAGCTCGTCACCCTGGTAGACCAGCGGCGTGCCGGGCAGGCCGACCAGGCAGGCGAGGGCCGCCTCGAGATCGGCCATCGTGCGGGCATGCTTGCCCCAGACCCTGTCCGTGTCATGGTTTCCGAGCAGGTTGAGGCATCGAGGCCATGACGGGCGTGGATACAGCTCGGTGAGCAGCCGGGCCCGTCGCGCGAACGCCTCGGCACTGGTCTCCCCGGACAGGAAGTCCAGTACGGCTCGTCGCCCCGGAAAGTTCAGGATGCCATCGTACCGGCCGCTCCGGAGTGCCTCGGGGGCCCACTCCCACTCCTCGCCGATGATGACCGCCCCGGGAGCCAGCGAGCGCGCCTTCTCACCGAGTCGCCGGATGAAGCCCTCGGACAGGTGCTGGGCTGCGTCCAGGCGCCAGCCATCCACCGGTCCCCAGACGTCCAGCGTGGCGAGCAGCGCCTCCTGCACCGCGGGGTCGTCCGTGTCGAGCCGGGGCATGACGTCCCAGCCCATCCAGGTCTCGACCCGTCCGGGGGCGCGGTACCGGTAGAAGGGGCGATCGCCCTCGAAGCCCGTCCACCAGGGATTCTCCCAGGACGTGTGGGCGAACACGCCGTCCAGCAGCAGCCGCATGCCGCGCCGCGCGAGTTCCCGGCGCAAGGCATGGTAATCCTCGAACGTGCCGAGGCCGGGGTCGAGGTCGGCGTGGTCGTCGGCATCGTAACGATGGGATGACCGACTGCGGTAGAGTGGCGACAGCAGGAGCACGTTCGCCCCCAGGGACTGGATGTGATCCAGCCCCTCGAGGACGCCCGGCAGATCGCCCCCCAGGAAGTGGCGTTCGTGCGTACGAGCACCCGTCAGCAGGCGCGCATCTCGGGTGTGGTGTGCGGCGACGCCACGGAAAGGCAACCGCTCCGCGGTCGGCGGAGAGGCCTGTCCCCGGCGGAAACGGTCGAGGAACACGTGGTAGACCACGGCCTCTTCCCAGTCCGGAAGGCGGGCCTCCGTCACGGGGTGCGTGTTCAGGCCCGGGACTTCCCGGACGACACGTCGGCGACGAGTTTCTTGAGCGTGCCGAGGTCGATCGCCTTGCGGAGGTAATACGTGTGCGGACCCAGCAGGTCCGACACGTCATCACCTCGTTCGGCCGTGATGAAGATGACCGGCACCGTGGCGGTGCCCGGGTTTGCTCGCAGGCGTTCGTGCACCTGGCGACCCGAAAGCCCCGGCAGCATCACGTCGAGGATGATGGCGTCGAAGGGATTGGCAAGCGCCGTGTCCAGCCCGGTCTGGCCGTGATCCGCCGTGCAGACGACATAGCCGTCCTCCTGGAGGACCTCCTCGAAGAAATCGACCACATCGGGGTGGTCATCGATGATGAGAACATTCTTGCTCATGACTCCTCCTGATGGTCATCGTAACGAGTTCCAACCGAACCTGACAAGGGTTGCAGGGGGCCCGTGCCTGCCCGGATCGTCTCCAGGTTCTCCAGCACCTTCCCCTCCAGGTTCACCAGTCGCTCGTGCAGGGACTCGAGCTCGTGGACCCGTTCCGCGGCGCCGAGCTTCGAGAGATCCTGTCGGAGCGAGACGAGCCAGGCACGGGTCTCGTCGAGTCCGTCCGTCAGGGCTGCGCTCGCGCTCCGGGCCATCCTCCCCTGGATTTCCCTGGCCTGATGCTGCTCTCGCCGGTGGGTTTCCGTGGCCCGTTCGTCCTCGACCTGCAGGGCCAGATCCAGGAACAGGGCTCCCGTCCACAGCGCCTCCCGCAGGCGCGAGTCGCCCGGCGGGACAGGGGCCTCGAGGCGCACCACGCCCAGATCCTGCCCGGGGGTGCCCAGCGGCAGGTCGACGGGGTCTCGCCAGACGGCCGGAACCTCACCCAGCTGCATCCATCCACCCGGGGCGGGGCGGTGAAGGAGGAGCACACCCCGGGTGGCCCGGCTTTCGGTCATCAGCGTCGCGAGCAGCTGATGACCCACTTCTTCCGAGTTCGACAGGATCGCGAGGCGTGCCACCAGGCTACCCTTGCGGCCGTCCGCCGACGTTCGACCCGGGGGACAGGCCGCGAACCCTCGCCACAGGCGGGTGATCCATGTCAGATTGAGGGGCGGCAGACGAGTCTCCATGGCCTCCAGACTAGGGGGGAGCGAGACGGCTGGCAAGCCAGGTCGTGCCATCGAGAGAGGAGTCGCGCTTGCCACGTACTCGGGCCGGTCTGAGGGAGGCCCTGCTGGATCGGGAGCTGATGGCCGGGCATCTCGAGGGGGCGCTCAGCCGTTTGTTGCCGCGTCTCGGGGCTCGCACCGCCGCCCTTTATGGCCACCTCGGAGAGGAGCTCGCACGGCTCGCGGTGGCTGGTGAGGAAGGGGCGGCCTGTCCCGTGCGTCTGCCCGCGGATCTCGTGGCCCCCCCGTGGCCCTGCGACCGGACCTGGAGCCTCGAGGTCCAGGGCAGGACCGTCGGGCGCCTCCTGCTGGGGGGGCAGTCTCAACAGACGAGGTCCGGTGAGGTCCTCGCGGTCGAACTGCCGCGGCTGGCTGCTGCCGTGGAGCGGCTCCTCATCCGCGAGCGCCGGCGCGCGATGGACCAGGTCCAGGCCCGGGCACGCGCGCTGGAGGACCGTCGGTCGCGAAGCCAGGCCGTGGTCTCACACCAGCTGAAGACGCCGCTCCAGCTCGGTCAGGGTCTGGTGTCGGACGCCCTCGCCCACGCCGCGGACACCGGACGGGTCGCACGCCGGCTCGATACCCTGTTCGAGGCACTCAAGCGGTTCAACCGATCGATCGTCGCCCTCTTCGACCGCCACGGGATTCACCTCGAGAGGCACCGGCGTCAGTTGCTCCCGGTGAATCTGCTGTCGCAGTGCGAGCAGATGCTGAAGGAGCTGGAGCCCGCGCTGCGTCGCAAGCGACTCACCCCCTCGCTCGTCGCCAGTCCCGAGGTCTGGGGGCTCGCGGATCCCTTGCGGTTCGAGATCGTGCTCGACAACCTGCTGGGGAACGCGATCAAGGCAGCCCCTCGCGACTCGGGCGTCCAGATCGTCGTCCGGTCGGAAGAGGGGCGTGCCTGTATCCGTGTCACGAATCCCGGTGGGCCCATTCCAGGCGATCGCCTCGAGGGATTGTTCCGCCCCTTGCCTCCGAATCCGGACGATCCGACCAGCACGGGGCTGGGTCTGGCCCTCACGCACGATTACCTGGTCCAGATGGGCGGAGGACTCGACCTCCTCGCGCACGAGCACGGGGAGGTCGTCTTCGAGGGCTGGGTGAGGCACGCCTGATGCCAGACGTGCCATCCCGCGAGCGGGCTAGTTGTTCGTCGTGAGCGGGATCATGAGGTTCGACTTGCGCGCCCTCAGGACCGAGACGTTCGGGATGCTCTTGCCGGCAAAGCCGCCGAGGCCCACCGTGATGGTGTAGGTGTCGGGGTCCAACCCCCCGAGGGTGAACTGCCCCCAGCGGTCCGTGCGCGTCCGGAACAGGTAGCCGGTCCGTCCGGCCTGGGCCGTCACGAGCGCCTCGCGAAGGCCCTGACGGTTGGCGGTCGAGAACACGACCCCCCCGATCCGGCCGCGCCAGAAGAGGTTCACGACGAAGTTGAAGGTGGGGACGACGAGGATGTGCTCGACCAGCAGGTTCCCGTTGCCCATCACCACGCCGCGCACCATGACCTTGTGGTTCAGGAAGTTGGCGATCCGGCGATCGCGCTTACCATCCTGGCCGAGCATCGTGATGGGGGTCCGGGCCTGGTCCAGGGCCAGCAGGTACTGCCCCTCGGCGGTCGAACGGACGATCCCGATGCGCGTCAGCCTCCGGGGGGCGAACACGCCACTCCCGCCGGCGACGGACGCCTCCACCTGCTCGAGGCGAGCCCCGGCGACCAGGGGCTGGCCGAGCGCCGCAGCGGCCTCGTCGACGGCCTCCACCGGAAGCGTCTCGGCCTGGTTGAGATCGGCCACCCGGGCCAGCATCTCGACCGAGCTGTCCTGGGCCTCGACGAGGCTCGACGGGCGTTCCGGGAGGCGGTCGGTCGGCGTGGCGGTCGAGCCGCAGGCCACGATGGCCAGGGCCAGCAGGCTGCCGGTCAACCGGGCTGCCCAGTCGCGACGGATGGACATGTCGAACTCCTGTTCCACCTCGTGAAGGGTAAGACGAGGTTAAAACAAGGATAACTCCCTCTGCCCGAGATGACAAGAAGACGAGGCCTCCCCGGTCCGGGAAGGCCTCGATAGCGGCAGGGGGAGAGGAAAATCAGGCGCCGCGGCGGCCCGATTCGACCTCGAAGCCGACGTAGCTGCGGGTCTTGCCCTCCCGGTTGCGATCCACGTACCGGAGGCCGTCTTCCGTGATCTGGAGTCCCTCGTCACCCGCGGCCTGCACGAGGCCCTGGGCGGTGAGCCAGCGCTCTGCACCGCGGGCGTGCTCACCGAACGTGCGACGGAGCAAGCGATCGGCCGTCCGGCGACCGACGTGGCCGCTGGCCATGATCATGACGTCCAGGAAACCGGCCAGGGCGCGCACGTGCTGGTCCTCGTGGAAGGGCAGCTCGGGTTCGCGCGGTGCCTCGACCTCGACCGGGCGGGGGCGACGCCCCTCGGAACGGGCCGTGCTCGCGGCGGCCGCTTCACGAGCGGGGGTCAGGTCACGCAGGGCTTCGTCGAGCAGGGCGCGGACCCGGTCCGGGCTCTCGGTGAGGGCGGCCTGCATGGCGCGGCCGAGGACGACGACGAGGCGTTCCCGCTGAGACTGGTTCATGATTGGCCATTTCCTTCCGACATCGATCCGCCGCGGCGGACCCGGGCCTTCATTATGCGCCCGCACTCGCGGACCGGCAACCTCCGGGCGGAGTGTCGAGCGCTCGTCCGGGGGGTATGGTCTTGCAGGTTCAGATTCTCGAACGGAGGCCCGTACGTCCATGCCCATGATCACCTCGACTCCTCCCGACAAGCCCATGCTCGAGGCTCCCGCACCCGAGGCTGCCGTGCAGCGGCTCACCGAGGAGGTCCGGTACCGCCAGGAGATCACCCTCGGGCTCGCGAATCCGGAGTGGCTCAACCTCGGCTACCAGGTCCGGCGAGATCAGTGGGGCCTGCGCGCCGCCATCGGCACGCTGGCGACGGCCCAGAGCTACACGGTCGCCGGTCGTTACTTTCCCTGGGCCTGGAAGGATGACTGGAAGAAGGGGCTCAACGTCGAGTTCGGGGTCACGATGCACCAGCTCGCCGAGAAGTCGGCAGGGCTCACGCCGATGGACCTGTGGCCCCTGTCCACGCTCTCCGTCGGGTATGACTGCGTCCTCGGGCCCATGACCTACGGTATCTCCGTCGGCATGAACCCTTACCTCATGGCGACGGGCAGCCGTCCCCTCGTCTCGACCAACGCCGCCGCCCTGCCCCGCCTGCTCCTGCAGGTCGGGTACGGATTCTAGAGAAAGGTCGCGACCATGTCCGCCCGTTCCCTCCCCCTTGCCCTGCTCGCGATCGCCTCGTCCGTCCTCTCGGCATGCGCCGCCGCCGTTCCCGGAACGGCCGACGTGCCCCTCGACAACGGCACCAGCACCAGCGACAAGGTCCTGCCGAAGCTCGTGAGCCAGGACGCGGCTCCCGACACCACGAAACCCGTCATCGTGGCCGTCCACGGCTTCACGGCCACCCCGTTCGAGACCTCGCTCGTCGCGGAGTTCCTGCGCAGCAACGGGTACCTCGTCTCGCAGGTGCGCCTGGGCGCTCACGGTGAATCCTACAAGGCGTTCGCGAATTCCGGCTGGGCGACCTGGCAGCAGCCCATTCTCGACGAGTACGCGGCCCTCCGGGCGAAGGGGTTTGCGGCCGCCAAGATCGGCATGCTGACCTGTTCGACCGGCGGTCCGCTCCTGATGCAGGCGCTCGCGGGCAGCAAGCTGACCTTCGACGGCAAGGCCGAGGTGCCCCGTCGCATCGCGATGGTCGCCCCGCTGCTCGAGTTCTCGAACAAGATGATCGGCTACGCCGGGATCCTGGGGCTGCTGGGGACCTCGTTCCGGGATACGAACGATCCCAACGAGTTGCCCGAGGTGAAGGCCATCACCGGGGGCAACTGGTATCGTTTCCAGCCGATCACCGCGCTGACCTCGCTCGTCGATCTCACCGAGATCGTGAAGGGGAACCTGCGCACGGGGATCAAGGTGCCCGCGGAGACCCGCATCCACGTCTACCAGGCCGACAAGGATCCGACGGTCGACCAGGCGGGGTCGGTGTTCATCCCGCCCGGTTTCACGAAGGAAGGGGCCCGGCTCAACGTCACGACCGGCTCGGCTCCTGCCGACCTGGTGGCGAAGCATTTCAAGGCGGATACGCGGCTCACGACGGACCTGGTCACCCGCGATCTGGTCGACTCGACCTTCCACATCCCGACCTGGCCCGATGGCGTCGACGGTCTGGGCACCGAGCTCAAGTTGCCCGGAACGGACAGGGCCAACGATGGTGCCAGGGACAGGACGCTGCGCACGGCGATCTTCGACGAGCTCCTGAAGGACTTCGCCGACCTCAAGTGAGCGCGTCCCGGTCAGATGCCCCGGCGATCGCCCCAGATCAGGCGGTGGAGCTGGGGCGTCACCCGGGCGTTGCGTTGTCGCCAGCTGGCACGCATGAGCACGTGGGTCTCCACCAGTTTCCGGAGCCGGTCCAGGTACGGTTCCGGGGTGTCGGTGGGGAAGCCCACCGGCTGCAAGATCACCGGGATGCTTTCCGGGACGGCCAGATCGTCCAGGAGGGCCTCGACGGCCGCGAGGTCTTCCGGGCCATCCACCACGAACTTGAGCTGCACCCGGTCGGTCGCATGCGTCAGGAACTCGCCGAGGACGCGCCGGTTGGGGCGCATCCCGCTCGAGCCCAGCTTCGGGCTGAGGCTCCAGAGGTTCACCCGGGCGTCGTCGACGTACCGGGTCGCGTTGGTCTCGACCGTCACGAAGTGGCCGGGCAGGACGTCGAGCAGGCTGCCCAGGTCGTGCAGGGTCGGCTCGCCGCCCGTGAGCACGACGTCACGCGTCTCGATCCGTGCGGCGATCGCCTCCGGGGCCAGGGGCGTGCCGGGGTCGAGCACGTCCTCGCGCCACGTGTAGGGCGTGTCGCACCAGGAGCAGGCCAGGTTGCAGCCGACGAGCCGCACGAACGTGCTCGGAACCCCGGTGCGCAGGCCCTCGCCCTGGATGCTCGTGAAGATCTCGCTGACGGGCAGCGTTCCCGGCGGCGACTGGACGATCACCGCCCCGACTCCTCGTACCGGCACCACGAGTTGGGCCCTTCGTGGACCGTCACGGCCGTGACCTGCGGGATCCGCTCCCGGAACTGCTGAAAGAAGTGCCGCGACAGGCCCTCGGCCGTCGTGAGGACGCCGGGCAGGCTCTCGTTGAGGTAGGTGTGGTCGGGGAGCAGGGCCTCGAGTGCCTTGAGGGCGCCGAAGTCGATCAGGATGCCCAGGGCGTCGAGATCGTCGCCCGAGACCTCGATGTCGACGAGATAGGTATGGCCATGGAGGCGATCGCACTTGCCGGGGTGTCCCGGGATCCGGTGGGCGGCCTCGAACTTCACGCGCTTGGTCAACTTGAACATGCCTCCCATGCTAGCACGGGACGCCCCACGAGCTCGAGGCGCGGGTTTCAGAGCCCGTTGATGCCGACGCGGGCGTGCCGGAAGGAGTTTTCCTCGGCAGCCGCGAGCATGAAGGCGGCGAGGTCTCCCCGGGCGATCCTGCCCGAGCCTCCGGGTAGCTCGTCGATCGCCACCGCATAATCCCCCGAGGGAGGCGCGTCGAGCAGGTCGGGAGGGCAGACGAAGGTCCAGTCCAGGGGGCTTTCGGCCATCAGGCGCCAGGCCCGGGCGTGGGAGGCACTCACGGCCCGGAAGCGCTCCGGAAACGTCGGTCCCTCCTGTCGGAGACGGCCATCGTGGCCCTGCAGGACGCCGGCGCCGCCCACCGCGAGCAGGCGCCTGACTCCCGAGGTCTGCATCGCGGCGATCGCCTGGCGGATGCCCTCATGCCGCACGTCACCGGGGCCATCCGGTCCGCGCCCTCCGAGGGCTCCCAGCACGGCCTCGATGCCCGAGAGGGCATCGGTCCAGGCGGCCGGATCGCGCACGTCCCCCACGTGGAGGTCGAGTCCCGTCAGGTCGGGAGGCAAGCGCG
The DNA here is from genome assembly GCA_035285805.1 of bacterium. GTDB lineage: Bacteria > Cyanobacteriota > Sericytochromatia > S15B-MN24 > UBA4093 > JAYKJE01. The sequence continues at coordinate 16,978 of JAYKJE010000027.1, forward strand.
CCGGATCGCGCACCCAGGCGCGCACGCGGTGACCGGCCTCGAGAGCCTGGTGGACGATGCGGGTTCCAGTGAGCCCCGAGGCTCCCAGCACGAGGAGATGCATCCGCGACCTCACTTCCCTTCCGGCGGGACGTTCGCCGGGGTACGTTCGCGGGGGAAGGGAGCGATGGCGATCGCCTGACCTCCGCGGCGCGGATCCGACCAGCCTTCCAGGGAGCCATCGGGCTGGCGGCGGATCAGATGAACATCTCCCAGGGGCCGTTCGAACAGGACATGGCCCTTGCGCACGAGTGCCTCCCGCGTCTCGACATCGAACCCACCCGGCTCCAGATCGAGGCGCTCGGGCAGGCCCTGGTGATGGAACCGCGGGGCTTCCACGGCCTGGCGGGCGTTCATGCCCAGATCGACCAGGTTCAGGATCACCTGCAAGACCGAGGTCGGGATGGTCGAGCCTCCCGGTGAGCCCAGCGCAAAGGCCAGCCGTCCCGAATCGTCCTCGGCAATCACGGGACACATCGACGACAGGGGGCGCTTGCCGGGAGCAACGGCGTTCGCCTCGCTCTGCACGAGCCCGAACTGGTTCGGGAAGCCCGGGCGGGTCGCGAAATCGTCCATCTCGTTGTTGAGGAGGACGCCCGTGCCCTCGGCCACGATCCCGGTGCCGAACGAGCCGTTGAGCGTGGTGGTCACGCTCGCGGCGTGTCCGGCCGGGTCGACGATGGTGAAGTGGGTCGTCTCGAGATGCTCCGTGAGCCCTGGCCGCGAGGCCTCGGGGGTGGTCCGCGCCGGGTCGATCGTCGAGGCGCGGCGGGCCAGATACGCGGTGTCGAGCAGGCGTGTGATGGGTGCTGGCAGGAAGTCGGGGTCGGCCAGGTAGGCGTTCCGGTCCGCGAAGGCCCGGCGTTCGACCTCCGCGACTCGGTGCACGACTTCGGGGTCGTGGAATCCCGCGTTCCGGAGGTCGGTCGGTTCGAGCATCCCCAGACATTCCCCGAGGATCACGCCGCCGGAACTCGGTGGAGGCATCGCCGCAAAGCGGAGTCCGCGGTAGGTGAAGTGAAGCGGCTCGCGCCAGACGGCCCGGTAAGCCGCCAGGTCTTGCTCGTCGAGGATGCCGCCCTCCGCCTGCACCGTCGCGGCGATCGCCCGGGCGATGGGGCCGCGGTGGAATGCATCCGGGCCCTCCGAGGCGATCGCCTCGAGCGTCCGGGCCAGGTCGGGTTGCACGAGGCGATCGCCCTCGACGAGTGGCCTGCCGCCCGGCAGGAACAGGTCGCGGGTGGCGGGGCGGCGACCGAGCAGGGTGGCACAGCGCCGGAAGGACGTGGCGAGGCCCGCGTCGACCGTCACGCCGTGGCGAGCCAGGTCGATCGCCGGCGCGAGGCACCGGGCCCAGGGCAGGGAGCCCAGGCGCCGGTGGACCTCCCAGCAACCCTGGACGCTGCCGGGAACGCCGACGGCCAGCCCCCCCGCGACGCTCCTGTCGGTGGCCTGACCGCTGGCATCGAGGAACATGTCGCGGCTTGATCCCCGCGGAGCCGTTTCCCGGGCATCGAGGGCCCACGTGGACCCCGAGGCCTCGCGCAGGACCCAGAACCCTCCCCCCCCGAGGTTTCCGGCCTCGGGGAAGGTCACGGCCAGCGCGAAGTGGACGGCCACGGCGGCATCGAAGGCATTCCCGCCCTGTTCGAGGATCCGGGCTCCGACGCGGCTCGCGGCGGCCGAGGCGCTCGTCACGATCCCCCGCCCGACGACGGGCGGCCCGCTCCGGGCATGGGTCCAGGTCGCGGGGATGGGCCTGGCCTCGGCCAGCGTGAGCCAGCCCGGGGCCAGGAAGCCGAGGGTAGCGAGCGCGGACAGGACGAGGCGGTCGGACGGACGTCGCTTCACGGTGGGTCTCCTCGGCTCCTGCTTACCCGATCGGTGACGCTTTTTCCCCGGCGTTCGAGGAGGTCTCTCCATGTGACCAGGCTCACATGTCCGGTGAGCCTTCCGTCTCTCCAGGTCGCCCGGGAACGTCCGAAATCAAACCTGGCAAGGGTTCAGGGGGAGGCTCGAGATGCAGTACTTCGTCATCCAGGCCGGACAGCAGCAGTATTTCGCCACCAGCCAGGAGGAGGTCGAGCGCCTCGTCCAGGTCATGGCGCTCATCGGGGTGGAGATCCAGGTGTGCGTGGCGATCGCCGCCTGAGGTCAGCTGCCGCGGGTCAGGAACGCGTCAGGGCGAGAAACTCGTGGCGGTTCGAGGGCTCGGCATAGGCGCCGTGGAAGGCCACCGTGACCATCGACGCACCGCTCTTCTTCACTCCGCGACACGACATGCACGAGTGTGCCGCCTCGATCTTGACGGCTGCCCCCCGGGCATTCAGGTGGTGCATCAGGGCGTCCGCGATGGATTGCGTCATGCGCTCCTGGATCTGCAACCGTCGCGAGAAGCAGTCCACGAGCCGGGCCAGCTTGGAGAGACCCACGACCTGACCATCCGGGAGATAGGCCACATGGGCCGTACCCGAGAAGGGCAACATGTGGTGCTCACAGGTCGATTCGAAGGGGATATCCTTGAGGAGCACGAACTCCTGGTAGCCTTCCACCTCTTCGAAGGCGGTGGCCAGGATCTCGGCCGGGTCCTGGCGATAGCCGGCGTACAGTTCGGCCCAGCTGCGGATCACGCGGTCGGGGGTCTCCCGGAGGCCTTCACGATCCGGATCTTCCCCCAGGATCTCGAGCAGGGTTCTCAGGGCCAGACGAGCACGCTCGACATGAGCCGGTGACAGCGAAGCTTCTATCGCCAACGGGACCGTCCTCTCTTCTCCCCGGCATCGCGGGGAGCTCGGGGTCCTGCATGATACCCGATGAGCCGGGAGTGTGCGATGCGCGGGTGGTCAGGAGCCCAGGACCGCGCGCAGGGCTCCCTCGAGGTCCGGGAAGCGGAACGTGTAGCCGCTCGCCTGGGCCCGGGCGGGCAGCACCCGCTGGCCGCCGAGGAGGAGGGCGTCCGCCAGCTCCCCCATCAGGATGCGAAGGCCGAAGCCCGGAACGGGGAAGAAGGCCGGACGGGACAGAACCTTGCCGAGCACCCTGGTGAACACCGCATTGGTCACCGCACCCGGTGCCGTCGCATTGACGGGGCCGGAGAGTTCGGGGTGATCGACCAGGTGCAGGAACAGGCCGACCAGGTCGTCCCGGTGGATCCACGACATCCATTGCCGGCCCGAGCCGAGGGGCCCGCCGAGTCCGAGCCGGAACGGGATGAGCATCTTGTCGAGGGCGCCTCCGCCCTCCCCCAGCACGACCCCGATACGCGGATTCACCACCCGGATGCCCTGCTCACGGGCGACGAGCGCTTCACGTTCCCAGTCGAGGCAGACGTCCGCGAGGAAATCCTTGCCCGGCGTGGCCTGCTCATCGAGCGCCTCGTCTCCGCGATCGCCATAGAAGCCGATCGCGGAAGCCGAGATCAGGGTCCGGACGGAGGTTCCGGCGAGCGCCTTCACGAGGTTCCGCGTCCCGTTCAGTCGCGAATTACGGATCCGGGCCTTCTGCTCGGGACTCCACCTCCCGGCGGCGATCGACTCACCGGCCAGGTGGATCACGGCCTCGACGCCCTCGAGCGCGGCAGCGGGCGGGAGGTCCCGTTCCGGATTCCAGGCGTGGGACCCGGCGATACCCGGTAGCTTCCTGCGGGCCCGCTCGGCGTCCCGGGAGAGCACGACGACCTGGTCCCCGCGGGCCACGAGTGCCTCCACGAGGCGACTGCCCACGAAGCCAGTGGCTCCCGTCACGAGGATGCGCATGGTGACCTCCCTTGCCGATGGATCCGGACGCACTCCGGGTCCATCTGTCCAGATCAAGTAAAGCACAAAGGATGGACACGTCCAGACGAGAGTGATATTTATTGACATGCGGCTGAAAGCGAGGATTTTCGTGGCCGAAGAGGAAGCGCTCTTCCAGATCAAGGTCGTTTCCAAGCTGACAGGGCTCACGGCGGACACCATCCGGGCCTGGGAGCGTCGCTACGAGGCCGTTCAGCCCGTGCGTTCCCACTCGGGAGTCCGCATGTACACCTCCGCTCACGTGTCACGCCTCGAGTTGCTCCGGCGCGTCGTGAGCCGCGGGCACGCCATCGGTCGCGTCTCCCACCTCACGGACGAGCAGCTGCGCAACCTGCTGGAAGACGAGGTGCATCGCCGCCCCGGGGCTGCCGAGGGCGCGGCCATCGTCGACCAGCTGCTCGAGGCGATCGAGCAGTTCGACCATTATCTCGTGGACCAGATCCTGACGCGTACGGCGCTCATCCTGCGCCCCCGCGACATCGTCCACGAGGTGGCCGAGCCGCTCGTTCAGGCCATCGGCGAGAACTGGGCGCGCGGTCGCTTCAGCATCGCCCAGGAGCACATGGCCACCCACCTGCTCCGCAACCTGTTCGGGACCCTGCTCCGGCTCACGGGCACTCCGGCGACGGGGCGGGCACTCGTCATGGCCACCCCGCCAGGGGAGCAGCACGAGGTGGGGCTCCTCATGGTGGCCCTGCTCGCGGCCTCTCAGGGGATCAAGGTCTGTTACCTGGGTGCGGAACTGCCCATGGACGAGATCCTCGAGGTGGTCGATCGGGTACCGGCCGTGGCGGTCGCACTGAGCGTCGTGACTGCACCCGAGGACGGCACGTGGGCCGACGACCTGCTGGCGTTGCGAGCGGCCCTCCCCGCCAGCGTCGAGGTCTGGCTGGGGGGCAGAGGGACCGCCGACCTCCGCAACGACGCCATCAAGGGCGTCCGCATCTGGCGCTCGCTCCCGGCGATCGAGGCCGAGATGGAGCGCATGCGCAACTTCGCGTGACCTCCGTCACAGCGGCTGATCCGGGATCCATGCGAACATATGCTCGACAGTTCTCGGAGGGATGAGTCATGGAACACTCGCAGCGTAGCCGTTCGGCCCGTCAGATTTTCGAGATCGGGGAGATCCGTCCCGGGGGCTGGACCCCTCGTTCGACGGCCCCCGCGTCGCCGCCCCCGGCGGTCGACCCCGCACCGACTGCACCGGTCACGCCGTTTCCTGCCGCCGGGGTTCCGGCCCCGGGTGAGCGGGCATCCGACGTGCGCCTGAAGACCGTGTCTCTGAGCGAGCGTCACCTGTCTCTGGCCATCGGAGCCGTCGAGCACGTGCTGTCCGGCCTCCGGCGCCTGCCGGGTACCGAGGCTCCGGCGCGGGAGTACGAGACGATCCTGCATGCGCTCCAGCAGGCGCTGGCCGTTCTGCCCGCTCCCGGTCCGCGCTGAGGCCCCGCAGGACCCCGTTCGCCGCGAGCCCCCCGGACGCCTCGACGTCCGGGGGGCTCGCCACGTGGTGCGGGGTCAGCCGGGCAGCTGGCAGGACAGGTCGAGGCGCTGGAGTTCGACCAGGTCACGTCGCCCTTCCCGTCCATCGGCATCGACGAACACGCTCCGGACGAGCCCCAGACGGGGATGGTACCAGTGCTCCGCTGCCGAGGCCTCGCCACGGGCGGACATGGTGATGCACCCGTCGAACGTCCCGGCCTCCGTGACGATGCGGGACCGCTCCCGCGCGATTTCCATGCATGCCCCGTGAGGTCCCTGCTGCTCGTCCCAGTGGCGAGGCTCGATCGGGAAGCGCCAGATCCAGTCCTGGACCACCAGGTCGTCACAGCTTCCCCGGACCTCCGCCGCGACGCCCTCGCGCGTCACGAGCACGTTGAACCGCCAGCGATCGCCGCGGCTGTCGGCCTGCTCGATCAGGACGCGCGTGCCCTCGCTCGACGGCGTGAGGCCCACCACGCTGGTCATGCCCCAGCCGCATTCCTGGCCGTCGATCCACTCGCGATACACCGCCCTCAACCCGAGTTCCGACAGGAAGTAGGGCTGTTCCACGCTGCCGCCGTGCCAGTCTTCGGGCGTGAGGGGCAGGGCCTGGTCGAGGGCGTCGTCCCAGGCGTCGGAGGCCAGCCCCGTCGCCAGCGTCTCGAAGGGCAGTTCGCCCCGGGACCAGGCCGCGATCCAGCCCTCCGCCGAGGCCGGGACCTGCCAGGGTTCCTGGATGCGGGGCATCTCCGCGGCCACGTCATCCTCGAGGGTGGCGCCGCCCAGCGTCCAGGATCCGTCGGGATCGACGTGGAGGCCCAGGACCCGTGACTGGCCCGGCAGGCCGTGACCGCGCAGGCAGGCCGCCAGGCACCAGGTGCCACCGGGGCCATCAGGGAGCACGATCCGTCCCCCGGTGGGAGCGAGACGGGATTGAAGGGTGTCGAGCAAGCCGGACATGGTGAGCGGTCTTCCTGGCGTCAGGCGCCGAGTCGGGGGAACCAGGGACGGTCGAAGGGCATCCGCAGCAGCACCAGCAGGAGGGTGATCCCCAGGCCGATGGCCATCGTCCGGAAGCGCCCGTCTGCCGGCATCCGCTTGAGGCGGGCGGCGACGACGTGAGCCACGACGAGGGCCACCAGCATCGTCGTGCCGTGCTCGACGGCGTAGAAGCGTAGCGCGGGGTCTTTCATGGCGGCCTTCATGCTCGCCATCGCTGACCGGGTCAGCGGACTGATCCCGTACAGGATGCCACCGAGCAGGAGTTGCAGGTCCATGAGGCCCACGGCGATCACCGCGAAGCGACGGCGATCGTCCGTCCACTCCCGGCGGCCGAGCCAGCCGGTGATGGCGATGCCGACGGCCACCAGCAGGGCGAGCAGGACGAACGTGCGGTTCACGTTATGGATGGCGAGCAGCGCGGTGTACAGCGACATGGAAGGCCTTTCGGGGGCTATCTCGGTGGGGCGACTGCTTCACGTTAACATGGGCGCGCCACGCGCGCCCTCCCGCGCGACGGTGGTACCATGCCCCGGTTCAGGTGCATGAAAGGACGATCCCGTGGAGGATTCCCCCAAGATCCGCAAGACCGAGGAGGCCTGGCGGGCCCAGCTGACCCCCCTGCAGTTCGAGGTCACGCGACGCAAGGCCACGGAGCGCCCGTTCACGGGCGCGTACTGGAACCACTCGGCAGATGGCACCTACCGGTGCGTGTGCTGCGGGGCGGAGCTGTTCGACTCGGTGTCCAAGTTCGACGCCGGGTGCGGCTGGCCCAGCTTCTCGCGGGAAGAGGGAGACGGCCGGGTCCGCAAGGAGCGCGATCTCAGCCACGGGATGTCCCGGATCGAGATCCTCTGTGAGCGGTGCGATGCGCACCTCGGTCACGTGTTCCCGGATGGTCCGGCGCCCACGGGGTTGCGATACTGCGTGAATTCCGCCTCGGTCACCTTCGAGCCCCGTCCGGGGGACTGATGCGAGAGCCCGGCGCCAAGGCGCCGGGCTCTCGCATGAACGGGGAGACGTGCTCGTCAGTTCGAGGTGTTGGACAGTTCCACGGTCGCGAGCCCGGTGGCATCGTCGTATATCACGTCCACCACCTTCACGGAGGACTGCCGGCCATTCCCGGTGGATGAGCTTTCCAGGCGAGACCTGAGTTCCTCGAGAGTCGGACGACGCCTCGTCGTGTATTGCACCTCGGCCCGCACGCTCCTGCTCGCGATGCGCGTCTCGGCCCAGGTCTGCTCGACCACCTCGACGTCCCGTACCTGTAACTGTCCCGTGGACGGGTCTATCCGGGTCTGTCGGACCGTCCTGACGGACCGCTCGGACACCAGGGAACGCTTGCCCGCGAGGGGCCGCAGTTGATCAGCGAGTTCGCTGGCATCTTCTCGCAGCTCCCGCACGGCCTCGTCGGCTTCCCGTTCGTTGTCGAAGACCTGGCCGCCCGTCCGAGATACGCTGCGATCGAGCGCGTCCACCCGGGCACGCGCATTTGCAGATCCGTCAGCGGCCAGCGCGGCAGCCGGATGGACGAGCGATAGCAGCATACCGGTGGCCAGCAGGAAAGATGTCTTCATGATGTCAGTCCCTCCCTTTGCCCTTGCTGGATCCACTCGTGGATCTGTCGTCCTTTTTGTCCTTTTCGTCCTTTTCGTCGTCCCGGTCATCATCCGGACCGCGGCCCGGGCTCTTTTCCGCCCGTCCTGCCGGGACGACATTTTGCGTCCTGGCCTGTCCCGGCGGCACGAAGTCCTGTTTCTGGGCCTGGCCCGGAGGCAGGAAATCCTGAAGCTCAGGTCGTCGGATCGTTCCGATGGTGCCTCCGCTCGCTGGACGGACTGCGGGCGCCGACACTTTGGCCCTGTCAGCTGCCAGACTCTCCCGCGTGACCGAACCCGTCAGCTTGACCGAGGCTCCGCCGGAGCGATTGCTGGAGTAGGCACTCGTTCTCGAACCGGAGGCGGCCTTGCTGCCCGCCGACGCCGCATTCACGGTGGTCCAGGGCCCGGCTTCACTCACGAACGAGGTGGTCCTCACTTCGGTGATCGCGGGGACCTCCAGTTGCACGACCTTCGTGGCGGCCTGCCCGGGCCCGTAGGGCACGCTCTGGAATTCCACGGTGGACAACGAGGTCGTTTGCACCGAGTTGCCACCGTTACCGGAGTTGCCACCGTTACCGGAGTTGCCGGCCACAGCGTAGGGCAGGGCAATGGTCTGCCGGGTCTTTACCGTGTCCGTGGTGAAGTCGGCGGTCCGGTTCACGGACCGGGCACTGTCCTCGGTGAACGGGGAGGGCGGGGGAACGACGTAGTGAACCTTCCAGTTGCCGTAGGGTTCTTCCTTGACCGGTTTGTCGTAGCGTTTCTCGTCAGCCACGATGATCTTCACGTCCCCGTTGACCACGTCGTGGTCGTCCACGTAGGCGAACGTGGCGGACTTCTTGTCCCGATCCTTGACGGTCTTGCGGTCGATGTACGACTCGTAATCGAACGTCATGGTCTGGTTCTTGAAGACCTTGATCTCGGTGTCGGTATAGGGTTTCTTGACCGTCTTGCAGTCCTCACCGTCCCGGACCTGACGGCAGCGTCTCTCGAAGCGAGGTTCGCAGACTGTCCGGTAACGCGGGGTGCAGCGACGCTCGTAGACTGGCTCACAGCGTCGATTACGGCCGTTGCCTCGGCAATTTTCCCCGACTTTGACCTGGTTGCAATCTTGCCCGTCCTGGACACGCTTGCAGTCCTCGCCGACCTTGACGCGTTCACATTCTTCCCGGAACCGCGGGGTGCACTCCTTCACGTCCTTGTACTTGGTGACCTCGACCTTCCGCTCGAAGCTGTAGGTCACCGTCACCTTGTTACGCTTGTCATTGAAGTCAAAGTCCTTGAAATCGAAGTTCGAACCCGAGACGGCACCCCGGATCTGCTGCTTGAGCGTGTCTCGAGACGGCTCACGGTACTTCGTTTGTTCGACCACTTTTTCCGTGGTCAGGACGTAATCGACCTCGACCTTGTCCTGCTTGTCCTTCCAGTTGAAGTCGAAATCGGAGACGCTCTGGTTTTTGGCCGGGTGACGGGATCGAACCTGGTCCTTGAGCGAGTCCGTCGAGGGCCGCTTCGCGCCCCGGTCCACCTTGAACGTTCCCGAGAACTTGCGAGTCTCGGTGTCGCCTTTGTTCCATTTCTCCCAGATCTCCTGGGTGCGCTTCGTCTTGCGCGTCATCTTGAATCCCGTGCCGGGGTCGGTCTTCGAGATCTCACCATCCGCCAGCGTGCGGGTGTCGACCTTCCGGTCGTAGGACCTGTCGGGCAGATTCTTCCGGGAGGCGCTCAGCACCTCGTCGGCGTCGTCTTCGAAGGCCTTCTTCGACTTGTAGGTCTTTCCGAACAGGTTTTTGGCACGCGATTCCAGCTGTGCCACGGTCGCGGCCTCGGCTGGCGCAGGCAGGCTGCTGGCGAGCAGCGTCCATCCGACGAGCGCGACGAGCAGGCGCCGGAAGGTCCGCTGTGCGTGAACGGGAGGCTGCGGGCGACGGGGGATTGCGGGCTGGGTGTGCGGCATGTCGGTCATCCTCTCGTTGCCCACGTCAGGGTGCCGTCGTGGAGGTTGCGCCACCGAAGTCCACGGCGAACCACACGTCTTCCGAGAGGTGGCGTTTGCCTCCCTGCTCGAACCACGACACCATCCGCATCTCCTGCTCGTTGTCGATCAGCTCGTATTCCGAGTTGATGGCCGTGATCCCGAGTTCCTTGCAACTGCGCAACTCGTCAGGTTGGACCCGCGCGTCTCCGTTCGCATCCATCCACACCTTCAAGGTCTCGAGTGCCGGATCCTTGATCGGACCGTAGCCGGCGGCCGAGCGCGGTGAGATACCTGTCTTGCCCAGGGCCGCGAGACGCATCGGGCGGCCGTGGGTCCGGGCCAGCTTCGCATAGCCGTTGGCATCCCACTGCCCGCCGAACAGCTGGAGGCCCGAGATCTGGCCGTTGCCGGCAGCAGCCCGGGACACGGAACCATCCGCATCATTCACGAGCAACCCGTCATGGCCCGGTTTCAGCCATTCGCAGCGGACCGGTGCGCCCGAGCCGATGAGGTCGAACAGGACCGACCCTGCCGGGACGAAGCGAGCGTTCCGGTCGTAACGGGTTCCTCCCGTCGCGAGGCCCGTGACGTCGATCCTGCCGTTGTGGTCGAGGTCCAGCGCGATGGGCGAGGCCAGCTGGGTGGCGAGCACGTCGTAGGTCTCGCCCCTGATCGTGAGGTCACCGCCGATGGAGGCCGAGGTGTAACGTCCATCCTTGAAGGCGTCGCCATGGTTCTGGACGCCGATGTTTTTATCGGTCTCGACGGTTTTCCGGGTGTCGAGGTTGGTGACGAGGATGTCGCCCATCTCGGTCAGGGCCAGGGTTTTCCCCTTGGGAACGACCGTGTTGGCCACCTTGTTCGATATCGTCTTCTTGATGGTCTTGAGCATCGATTCGAGTTCGGGCGGCAGGTCGATACCGGCTCCATCCCGGAGGTCCGTGTTGTCGTTGTTCTTCTCGTTGAGGAGGACGTCGATGTAGCTCGAGACCTTCCGGTTGCCGTTCTGTTCGTTGCCGAACAGGAAGATTCTCGGATTGCGCGATTGTTCGCTCGTGCGCAGCTGGAAGCTGACCCGCTTGCGATTCTGGTCGACGGTGTAGCCCGTCACGGTGACGACCTCCCGGGTCAGGGGGCCCGTCTCGATCGTCTTCTCGAATCGCTGCTTGAGCTCGCTTTCAGAGGGAATCCGGGTGACATTCCGGGACAGATCCCCGTTCATCGAGACGTTCGCGGTGGTATATCCGGCCGTGATCCGGCCCTGGAGCTGACGTTTCAGGCCGTCCACGGCATCTCGAAACTCCTGTTCCGAACCGTACGTCCGGGTGAAGAGAGCAGCTCCCAGCCGCTTCGCCTCATTCTGGTCGGGGGGGGCGGCCCCCGCCGGCAGGGCCGTCGAGAGGAGCAGTGCGGCCAGGGTCGCGGAACCTGGCAGGAATCGTTTACGGGATGGTGCCATCGTGTCGTGTCCTTCCACCGAGAAGCTCCGGTGACAGCATCACCGGAGAGGCCACGCGTTCGTGATACATGTCACCTACCCCTGGAACGAGCCTCACTTGCGGCTGTAACAGAGGTTTAACGGGTATTTTTCGTTTCGGTTTCAGAAAAGGCCCGTCACCAGGCCATCTGCGTCCAGATCGATGCTCCCGGCAGCGGGGCGGGCGGGCAGCCCCGGCATCGTCATGATGTCACCGGCGATCGCCAGGACGAATCCTGCCCCGGCCACGGGTCGGATCTCGCGGATGGGCAGTTCCCAGCCGGTCGGCGCGCCCAGGAGGCCGGGGTCGTGCGAGAACGAATAGGCGGTCTTGGCGATGCAGACCGGGGCCGAGGCGAGCTCCGTCGCTTCCAGCCTCGCGAGCTCGCGGCTGGCCGCGGGACTGAAGGTCACGCTCCGGGCCCCGTAGACCCGGGTGGCGATCCGCTCGATCTTGGTCGCGAGCGGATCGCCCGTCTCGTAGACGAACCGGAACGGTGAAGGGGATTCCAGCTTCGCGAGCACCGCCCGCGCGAGCTCCTCGCCACCGGCTCCTCCGCGGGCATGGACCTCGGACCGGACCATCTGCCCTCCCTCGCGGGTCACGATCGTCTCGAGGGCCGCGATCTCGGCCGGCGTGTCGCCCGGGAAGGGATTCAGGGCCACGACGCAGGGGAGGCCGAAGACCTCCGTCACGACGTGCAGATGGCGGCGCAGGTTGTCGGCCCCGCGCTCGAGGGCCGGCAGGTTTTCTGCCGCGAGGTGTCCGCGGGCCACGCCGCCGTGCATCTTGAGGGATCGGATCGTCGTCACGAGGACCACCACCGAGGGGGTGAGCCCCCCCACCCGGCACTTGATGTCCAGGAACTTCTCGGCGCCGAGGTCGGCCCCGAAGCCGGCCTCCGTCACCACGACATCACCGAGTTTCAGGGCCGTGCGCGTCGCGATCAGGGTGTTGCAGCCGTGCGCGATGTTCGCGAACGGTCCGCCGTGGACCAGGGCGGGCGTCCCCTCGAGCGTCTGGACGAGGTTCGGATGGATCGCCTCGCGCAAGAGCACGGCCATCGCCCCGTGCGCGTCGAGTTCGCGGGCCCGGACGGGGCGATCGTCGAACGTGTGGCCCACGATGATGTTCCCGCAGCGCTCCCGGAGGTCGTGCAGGTCGGAAGCCAGGCAGAGGATGGCCATGACCTCCGAGGCCGGCGTGATGCAGAATCCGGCCTCGCGGGGCACGCCCTGCGCCTTGCCGCCCAGGCCGAGAACGACGTTCCGGAGGGCCCGGTCGTTCATGTCCAGGGCGCGCTGGAACGTGATCCGGCGCGGATCGAGACCGATCGCGTTGCCCTGGTGCAGGTGGTTGTCGATCATCGCGGCCAGCAGGTTGTTGGCCGCCGTCACGGCGTGGAAGTCCCCCGTGAAGTGGAGGTTGATGTCCTCCATGGGCGCGACCTGCGCCTGGCCTCCACCCGTGGCGCCGCCCTTCACCCCGAAGGCCGGTCCCAGCGAGGGCTCCCGCAGGGCGATCACCGTGCGCTGGCCCAGGCGCGCCAGCGCGTCTCCGAGCCCGATGGTCGTGGTCGTCTTGCCCTCGCCCGCCGGGGTGGGCGAGATGGCCGTCACGAGCACGAGCTTGCCGTTCGGGCGCGGGTTCAGGCGTTCCCGGACCGTGCCCGGGAGCTTGGCCTTGAAGCGACCGTAGAGGTCCAGGTCGTCCGGTTCGAGGCCCAGCGTCCGGGCGATCTCGACGATGGGACGCAGGGAGGCGTCACGGGCGATCGCGAGGTCGCTCCGGATGGTTGAAGGGGTGGAGGGCATGGCGGAGTCTCCGGGTGCGGGTGGGCTGCCCCATCGTACCCGGTCGGACGGCTATCCGTGATGCAGGGAGAGCACGAGAGCCACGAGCCCGAGGCCGGCGGCGAAGGCCAGTGGATGGCCCTTGGTCCTGAGGCTTTCCGGCAGCAGTCCGACGGCACCCACGTACACGAAGGACGAAGCGGCGATCGCCAGCATGCCACCGAGCCACGCGGTCGAAAGTCCACTCGGCAGGACATGGGCCACCAAGGTTCCGATGGGGATCATCGCGGCGATCGCCGCTGCGAAACCGACGGCCTGCCAGGGACGCAGACGGGCATGCAGGAGGACGCTGGCGAGCGCGATACCCTGCGGCAGGGCGTGCGCGAGCAGGCCCACCGTGGTGGAAAGGCCCGTGGCGGCGCTGACTTCGAAGCCGAGGCCGAGGACCAGGCCGTCCGTGAAGGCGTGGAACCCCATTCCGGCGATCGCCATCAGGGCCATGGCCTGCTGGTGTCCCGAGGCCTCGCCACCTGGGCTGACCGGGTCGTCCCCGTGGCGGGCGTGCAGCCGGCTCTCGAGGACATGGAACCCCAGCATCCCGAGCAGCAACAACCCGAGGGCTCGCGTGAGGCCCGTCATCTCGATGGCCTCGGGAACGAGGTCGAGGCAGGCGACGCTGAGCAGGGTTCCGGCCGCGAAGGCCAGGATGTGACCGAGGTGGCGGGCGATCCAGCTCCTGGCCTGAACCGTGAGCCCCGCGCCGGTCAGACTGCCGAGGCTGGCGAGCGTACCATAGAAGACCGGATCCTGGGACAGAGACGTCACGAGGGGTACACCCTTCAGGTGGGAACGAGCAAGAACGATCTGGATCGTAACCGGTCTGCAGGTGGATTGCAAATCCTTTGCAAGAAGGGGGGCCGTCGTGAAATCCGAAACGCCGGATCCCTCGAGATCTCCTCGACGAAGCGGGGAACGCTGGCTCGCGCGCCTGGTCGCGCTCGCGGTGTTGCTCGCCGCGGGGTGGCTGGCCCTGGACGGCGGCAGTGGTGCCTCCCGGTGGTGGTGGCGTCTCGCCGTCTGGGAGTTTCCGGTCCGGCCCGTTCCGACCCCCGGTGGACCGGAGCGTCCGCGGGACCTCGCCTGGAGCCCCGGGCCTGACGACCGCCCTGCTCTCTGGAGACGCCATCCGTCCGTCCAGCCGGAACCCGGGCCCGAAACGGGCGGTCCGGTCGGGCCTGCCCGCGGCGTGACGGCGACCAGGCCGGCGGAGCGCGGGGCATCAGCAGCTTCAAGTCTTGCGGGAACCGTTCGTCCGGGAACCATTCGATCGGGACATGCCCCATCCGTGGAAGGTGCCATCTCGAAACGGCTGTCGACCCTGCCAGCGGCCGCCGCGAGCGGGGCGTCCGGGACGATCCGTATCGTCATTCGCGCGAGGCTGCACGTCCTCGAACTCTACCGGGATTCCCTGCGCGTGATGTCCGCCCCGGTGGGGCTGGGCCGAGGCGGCAGCACCCCGGTGGGGCGTTTCCCGGTGGTCTCGATGGCGGTCGACCCCGCATACCGGAGCCCGTCCGGGCGCATCATCCCGGGTGGGGCCTCGGCGAATCCGCTGGGCCGACGGTGGGTCGGTCTTTCGGTGCCCGGGCGGCGCGGCCTCGCGATCCACGGGACGACCGATCCCGCCTCGATCGGCCAGGACCGCTCTCGCGGGTGCATCCGGATGCGTGACCACGACCTGGAAACCCTGTACCGCCTCATCGCCCGGGATGTCTTCGTGGAGATCGTGCCTTGAACCCGCGTGTCGATCGCCGACAAGCCCGCGGCCCCGCCCTTCTGGCAAAGCCGATAACCCCCTCTGAACGACCGGGAGCCCGGCCGCGTCACCCCGGAAGGGGAGGCTGCCGGGCTCTCGTCTGAACAAGGTCAAAAAAAAGGCACCAGACCCGAGCAGGCAATATGCCAAATAGCTACGGGGGTGCCAGAGCCGGATGTGGGAATCGAACCCACGACCTTTCGATTACGAATCGAATGCACTACCGCTGTGCTAATCCGGCAACGGATACAGGTTACCATCCGGCGCGCCGAGATGTCAAAAGGCAGCGAGCGTGCTATCTTGGGGATTCCACCGTCCTCCGTTCGAGCAAGGCGCCACCATGTCCCGAGAGCCCTGGATCACGCGTCCTGCCGATCCCGACCGGATCGCCCTGCTCGCCGACACGCTCGGCGTGACGCCCTTGCTGGCCCGCTTGCTCGTCGGGCGAGGCGTCGACGACGTCCCTGCCGCCCGTCGCTACCTGGGACTGGATCCCTGTGAACTCGACCCCTGGGCCCTGCCCGGGGTGCACGAGGCCGCCAACCGCCTCGTCCAGGCCCTCGATCGCCAGGAACCCGTGCTCGTCTACGGGGACTACGATGCGGACGGCGTGACGAGCACGACCCTGCTCTACGGCTATCTCGCGCGCAGTGGATACAATGCGCATTACTTCCTGCCGCATCGCTTCGAGGACGGCTACGGCATGAACCGTCAGGCCCTCGACAACCTCGCGGCACGGGGCTTCCGCCTGGTCGTCACGGTCGACAACGGGGTGGCGGCCGTCGAGGAAGTGCGGCACGCGCGCAGCCTCGGGATGGAAGTCATCGTCACGGACCACCACACGCCGCCCGAGGTGCTCCCCGAGCCGCACGTGCTGATCAACCCGCGTCTGGGAGGGTGCCCGCCCGAGATGGCCGGTCTGGCCGGCGTGGGGGTCGCGTACACCCTGGCCTGTGCGCTCGAGCAGATGGTTCCCGGATCCGGCGTGGACGACCTGCTCGACCTGGTGGCCCTGGGCTCCATCGCGGACGTCGCGCCCCTGGTGGGGGTCAACCGGACGCTGGTGACACGCGGCCTGCACCGGATGGCCACGCGGCCGCGCCCGGGCATCCAGGCGCTCGCCGACGTGTCCCGCATGAGCTCGCTCGCGGCGATCACCGCGATGGACGTGGGCTTCCGCATCGCCCCGCGCATCAACGCGGCCGGGCGCATGGAGCATGCCGAGACCGCCCTCAAGCTGCTGCTCGCCGAGACGCTCCGGGACGCCCGCATCCATGCCGACCAGCTCGAGCTCATCAACCAGCGTCGCCAGGACGTTTCCCGCCAGATCGAGGCCGAGGCCCATGCGATGCTCGACCGCGTCGCGCAGGACGAGGTCATCGTGCTCGCCAGTGAAGACTGGCACCGGGGCATCCTCGGCATCGTCGCGGCCCGGCTCATGGACGCGACTCAGCGGCCCGTGATTCTCCTGGGCGCCGATGGCGGCTCCTGGAAGGGCTCGGGTCGGTCACCGGCTCCCATCAACCTTTGCCAGGCCCTCGAGTCGTGCCGGCACCTGCTCCAGAAGTTCGGTGGCCACGCGCAGGCCGTCGGCGTCACGCTCGAGCGGAGCCGCCTCGAGGAGTTCCGCCTCGCGCTCGCCGAGGCGATCCGCGCCCAGTCGGTCGACTGGCGGGCGATCTCCACTCCCGTGGTGGATGCCGAGCTGACGCTGGGCGAGCTCACGCCCGAGGTCGTCCGCGATCTCGAGCGGCTGCAGCCCACCGGGCAGGGCAATCCCGAGCCCGTCTTCGGCATCCGGGACGTGCAGGTTCATCACCAGGGCACCCGCGGAGCGGAGCGGCAGGTCTTGTATCTCGAGCTTCAAGATGACACGGTGCTCCGGGAGGCCGTCGGTTTCCGGATGGGAGCCCTGCATCCGGTGCCGGATCGGGTCTCGGTCCGGGTCACCCCGGAGTTCAACCACTTCCGCAACCAGGCGCGCCTCCAGTTGCGTCTTCATGAGGTCCAGGGAGTCGAGGCTCCTGCCGTCCTCCGGGTATAAGAGTCGAACCGTTCCAGATCCCGGGGGCAGGATCGACGATGATCGGGTGCCGCGTTTGCCCCCCACTCGCCAGCCGGAGCGTGCCCACCGGCGTGCAGGAAGCTTGACGGATGACCGCGATCGCCACCGAATCCCTGACGCGCGTGATGAAGCGATATGCCTCATCCGAGGAGATCGATCTGGTCGAGAAGGCGTATGCCTTCGCGTTCTCCAAGCATGAGGGGCAGTTTCGCAAGAGCGAGGAACCCTACATCGTCCACCCCTACGAGGTGGCCCTGATCCTCGCCCAGCTCGAGGCCGACGGGGCGACGGTCGCCGGCGGTCTGCTGCACGACGTCCTCGAGGACACCGAGGTCACCCCGGACGAGATGACGAAGCGCTTCGGCGCAGAGGTCTGCCGGCTCGTCGAGGGCGTCACGAAGCTCGAGAAGCTCAAGTTTTCCTCGAAGGAGGAGCGTCAGGCCGAGAACTTCCGGCGGATGTTCGTCGCGATGGCCAAGGACGTCCGGGTCATCCTGATCAAGCTGGCCGATCGCCTGCACAACATGCGGACGCTCAAGCACATGCGGCCCGAGAAGCAGGTCGAGGTCTCCCGCGAGACCCTCGAGATCTTCGCCCCGCTGGCCCACCGGCTCGGGATGGGGAAGATCAAGTGGGAGCTGGAGGACATGTCCCTCCGCTACCTGCATCCCGAGCAGTATTACGACATCGCTCGGTTGCTCGGGGAACGGCGCGAGGAGCGCGAGCGCTACATCGACGAGATCAACTCGGCCATCCGGGCCGAGCTCGAGCGCGTGGGTATCGCGGGTGCAGAGGTTTACGGGCGGCCCAAGCACCTGTACAGCATCTTCCAGAAGATGCAGGGGCAGGGCAAGGAGTTCTCCGACCTCTTCGACATCACGGCCGTGCGGGTGCTGGTCGATTCGATCCGCGAGTGCTACGAGGTGCTGGGCGTCGTCCACTCGGTCTGGCGCCCGCTCCCGGGGCGATTCAAGGACTACATCGCGATGCCCAAGCCCAACATGTACCAGTCCCTCCACACCTCGGTGATGACCGGCCGCGGCCAACCCTTCGAGGTCCAGATCCGCACTCACGAGATGCACCGCGTGGCCGAGCAGGGGATCGCGGCGCACTGGCAGTACAAGGAGGGCGGCCGTCCCACGGGCAAGGACATCGACGACGTGGCCTGGCTGCGACAGATCCTGGACTGGCAGCAGGACCTGAAGGACCCGCACGATTTCGTGCAACTGATGAAGGTCGACCTGTTTCCGGAGGAGGTCTATACCTTCACCCCGAAGGGCAAGGTGCTGTCCTTCCGGCGCGGCGCGACGCCGATCGACTTCGCCTACGCCGTGCACACCGAGGTCGGCCATCACACCTCGGGGGCCAAGGTCAACGGCAAGATCGTCCCACTCAACTACACGCTCCAAAACGGCGAC
>JAYKJE010000028.1:0-38351 GCA_035285805.1 bacterium
TCGTCGTCCTTCTTCACGTCCCCCTCCTACGAGAGGGTCATGACCAGCCTGCGGCGGGACCTTTCCCCCGCCTGCGACCGGCAAATCTAATTGACGTCGGGTGTCGTTTCTAATTGTCGCTCAACACTCAAGATAAATTATTTATAAATTACATGATATAATCATAAAATGAGCAATCATGAAGGACGCTTCGATCGCGATCGCCTCTCCCGTCAGGTCCTGAGCGCCCTGCGACACGGCTTCGCGCGCTACTTCTCGGGACATCCCGAGGCCGTCGCCGAAGACGTGTCCTCCCCCGAGATCCTGATCGAACGCCGCACCCCGGACGCCGTGATCCGGGTCAAGGACCCCCTGCATGGCGAATGGCTCGTCGTCATCGAGGTCCAGTCCCGTCGGGATCCGGACATCGGGAAACGCCTGGCCCGGACCGCCCTGTGGCTCCACACCGAGCATGGCCTGCCCGTCCTGCCCGTCGTGATCCACCTGTCCGCTCAGGGTGGGCGGGCACCGGAACCCGTCGCCTTCAACGTCCGCGGGGTCCAGACCCGGTTCGAGTTTCTCGAGATCAACCTCTGGGAACTCGACGCGAGCGAGATCCTGGTCTCGGGACTCGACGGCCCGTGGTGGCCGTTCATCGCCTATACCCGGGGCGGGGGAAACCGGGAGACCATCGAGCGACTGATTGTCCGGGCTGGCCAGGATCCGGTCATGAAGGATCTGGTGGACGCGTGTCTGCGGATCAGTCGCTTCGTGGTAGATATGACTTGGGCGGAGCCCTTGCTGCAAGGAGGATTCGACATGCGCTGGCTGGAAGACCTCGAACCCCTCGAAGGCTCCTCCGAATGGAAGGTCCGTCAGGCCCTGATCCAAAAGGCGACTGCCGAGGCGGAAGCCAGGACGGAAGCCCGGATGGAAGCCCGCTCGGAAGCCAGGATTCAAGCCGAGATCGTGAGCATCCTGCGCCGGCTCATCGGCCGCTTCATCGGGATTCCGGATGCCGGACTGCAGGCTCGCCTCGAGACCTTGACCCGCGAAAAGGCCGAGGATCTCATCGAGTTGGTCCATGAGATGAAGTCCCTCGACCAGGTCGAGGCCTGGATCGACGCCCAGGCCTGACGGGGCATCCGTTCGTCGCGACCTGCACCGGTAGCGGATGCTACGGTGTGGCGATGTCCATGGCCTCCCGTGCACGCGAGGCCTCGACATGGGGGAGCCGGGTAGGCGATCCGCTTCCTCGAGCCGTGTAGGGCCTCGGGTCCCAGGACATGCAGGCTGGGGCCAGATCGAGGTATCACACCGGGGCCAAAGCAAGTTGCCACTCGCACCGGTTCAATCTCAGAGCAACGCTTCAAGCCCTTTCCGCTCGATCAGGTTGAGGAGCTTCAGGGACGGGCCGCTTGGCCGCTTGTCGCCCGCTTCCCATTTCTGCACGGTAGACAGGCTCGTATTGAGGATGGCGGCGAACACCGCCTGGCTCAGATGCGATTCCTCGCGAAGAAACTTGATTCTCTGGGGAGGCATCTCGTGCACGTCGAGGCGACATAGCACATCGAACTCGCTCATGCGTCGCTTGCTGATGAGCCCGGCGCCGTGCAGGCCATGCGCGGTCTCATGCATCTCGGCCAGGATGCGGCTCTTACGTTTGGTCGGGTTCACGCTTCACCTCCCATATATCACCGGCTGCCATCGCGGTCGCTAGCTGGAGATCATCCAGATCCAGAAGGTCCTTGGCCATCTCCTGAAGTGCCTTCAATTCGTCCTTATCGACATGGGCACGTTCGTTCTTCTCGAAGCCAAAGAGGAAGAACCATCGACCCTCCCGCCTGGTCGCCACGATGGTTCTGGCGCCGCCACGTTTACCCTGGCCCGGCAGCGCCACGCGTTTCTTCACCAGATGACCACCGAGTTCAGCGTCAACGAGCCCTTGAACCATCTCGTCCACTGCATCGCGAAGGCCGACGTCAGTCAGGCCGGCCTTGCGCATCCAGCGGGTGAACGGTCGGGTTCGGAAGACTCGTTGCATGTATGAACTATACCACCAGGTGCAATGGTTTCTCTTGGTCTGAGCAGGTCACTTCGACCGCGATCGCCTCTCCCGTCAGGTCCTGATCGACCGCCGCACTCCGGACGCCGTGATCCGGACATCGGGAAGCGGCTGGCCCGGACCGCCCTGTGGCTCCACACCGAGCATGGTCTGCCCGTCTTGCACCCGGGGCGGGGGAAACCGGGAGACCATCGAGCGACTGATTGTCCGGGCTGGCCAGGATCCGGTCATGAAGGATCTGGTGGACGTGTGTCTGCGGATCAGTCGCTTCGTGGTAGACATGACTTGGGCGGAGCCCTTGCTGCAAGGAGGATTCGACATGCGCTGGCTGGAAGACCTCGAACCCCTCGAAGGCTCCTCCGAATGGAAGGTCCGTCAGGCCCTGATCCAGAAGGCGACTGCACAGGAAGCCGTGAGCATCCTGCGCCGGCTCATCGGCCGCTTCATCGGGATTCCGGATGCCGGACTGCAGGCTCGCCTCGAGACCCTGTCTCGCGAAAAGGCCGAGGACCTCATCGAGCTGGTTCACGGGATGAAGTCCGTCGACCAGGTCGAGGCCTGGATCGACGCCCACGCTTGACTCCACGAGGGCCGGTTACCGGGTCGCCCTGACAATGGGTTCAGGTCACGGCCACTTGCACCCGACATGCGGTTCAAAATACCGCAGGTCCTTTAAAAGGTATCGCACTATCGTTCTCCTGGGAGTCCTGCAGGAGAACGTGCGTGAACGAACTGGGGAAGCGACTGGCAGAACTGCGCCTCGGGCGGCGCCTCAGCCTGCGCGAGGCGGCCCGGCGCATCGGCATCAGCGAGACCCGGCTGCGGGATTTCGAGCGCGGCGAACGGGCGGGCTACGTGGCCATCCCGAAGCGGCCCGTCCTCCTCAAGATGGCCTCGACGTACCAGTACCCGCAGGAGGCGCTGCTCCTGCTCGCGGGCATGCCCGTCGAGGTGCATCCGGCCCCGGTACCCGATGCTGCAGACCTGGAGGCCCTGGAAGCGGCTGACCTGATCCGGCGGCTCTCCGATTCCGAGCGAGCAACCGTGATGGCGATGCTGCGGGCCTTGCGACCTGTGGTCGAAAATTAACACAATAAGGTCACTCATGTTCTGATATAATGACACGGTCAGCCGTCAGAACGGGGGTACCATGTCGACACAACATGCCTATCGCGTGACGATCGAGGTCACGCTTCCCACGGTCGACTGTCTGACCCTGTACTTCACGGACTTCCCGTCACCGGCCGATCTCGCGATCGCCCTGGGCGACACGGTTTTCGCCGCGCACGCCCTGGTTCATGACGCCATCTCGCGGCATGGTATCCCGTCCCTGTCAGATGAGCTGACCCGGCAGGAACTCGCATGGTCCGGGTCGGACGGCTCGCCCGTCGGATGGCTCGAGGTCGAGCGCATCATCCTGCTCTGCCCGGTCTCGCGGCAGTCCGAGCTTCTCGCCTGATCTCGGGGGAGCCTGGTCGGGCCGGCACCTTCAGGCGTCGGGGGATTTACCGAGTGCAGCCCGGCTGAGGCTCATGCAGCGGTTGCGACCGGCCTGCTTGGCCCGATACAGTGCGTGATCGGCTCGTTCGAGCAAGTCAGCGACCGAGTCGGACGGATCCAGATGAGTCACGCCACCGCTCACCGTGACTCGCAGCGTCGCGTCTCCGTCAGGGCGATCGCCGAGCGCATTCTCCCCGAGTACGGGAATCACCAGCTGTTCGACGGCCTTGCGGATCTTCTCCGCAACGGCCAGTCCCTGCTGCATGTCGGTGTCGGGTAGCACGAGGACGAACTCCTCCCCGCCGTGACGGGCCGGCAGGTCGCTGGCCCGGACGTGATTCGTCAGGGTCCGGGCGAAGAGCTTCAGCACGTTGTCGCCATCATCATGCCCGTACCGATCGTTGATCGACTTGAAATGGTCGAGGTCGAACATGGCCACGGACAGCGGCCTGTGGTTCCGCCGCGCGAGAGCCATCTGGCGCTCGAGGGCGCTTTCGAGGTGGCGGCGGTTCGCCAGCTCCGTCAGCGGATCGGTCGCCATCAACAGGCGCTGCTCCTCGATCGTCTGACGAGAGGCCAGCGCCATGGCAAGAACGTTCAGGAAAGCGCGCGTCTCGATCGCCGAGAGGTCCGGCACGGCGGCCAGCGGCCAGAGGGCCAGGGCTCCCACCTGACGCCCGCGCACCTGCAGCGGGACGATCGGACAGTTGCTGCCGTCCCCGGCCACCTCCTGGAGCCCGCGGGACCTGGCCCGTCCCCGGATGTTCCAGCCATCGCCGCCGGGAACGAGCAACCAGGCGGCCTCGACCCGGAAGTGCTCCAGGGCCGCGGCACACAGCCAGGTTCCCGCCATGGGGTCGGTCGGTTCATCCAGCCAGCCGGTCAATCCGAGGTTCGTCCAGACCCCCGCCGGGTGCCCCTCGGCTGGCAACGGGGTTCCCGGCCATGCGGCCAGTTCCTGCGCGACCTGGTATGGAAGCGCCTCGAGGCGGAAGAGACCCGCGTGAGGGGGACTGCTGATTCCGGGCAGGTGTGACATGTGGGCATCCTCTCGCCTTCGAGACAACCAGGTGCGACATGCCCCGACCAGCCTTTTTGTAATCGTGATCGAAGGGGCCTGTACACGCTGCATCCGATGGTCAGGGGTGGGAGGACCGCTACCGTGACCGCCTCACCTCGCGCGGACCTGGCGGTGTTTCTCGAGGACCGGGCTCTTCACGCTCACGGGCATGCGTTCCGTCACGGAGCGCACCGCCTCTCGTGACATGAGCCCGAGATGCGCGTCCAGGAAGGCCATCACGGCAGCGTGTTCGGCTTCCGCGAGTTCACGGAGCAGCCATCCCACGCCCGTCTGGGCGAAGCGTTCGGCGGACTGCACGGTCACGGCACAGGTCTCGAGCATCAGCTTCGTGAAGCCCTCGAAGTTCTGCTCGCCGTGCTTCGCCAGGTTCACGAACGCCACGTTCGCCGCGCGGCGTTGCCACAGAGAAGGCGCGTCTCGCCAGGCGGCGATCGCCCCGGCCACCTCCCGCGCTGGCAGGTCGCGCTCCACCATGCCCCCGAGGACCTTCAGGCAGAACCAGTCGCACGTATTCCAGTCGGCGATCAGCCCCCGGTCGAAAAGCGCCCCAAGTTCCTCGAGATCGGGGTTCGCGAGTTCCTCGAGCAAGATTTCCCGGAGCACCAGGGTGCCCGCGAGTTTGTCTTCCCCGAAATCGCCCTCGAAGAGGGCCAGCGCGAGGGTCTTCCGGTCGGCCGGGGCGAGGGTGGCCGGGCCGTCGTGCCTCCACCAGGCGTGCACGGCGCGCCGGATGCCGGCCATCGGGACGCCGCGAAAGGGCACGACCCCCTTCATGGTGCGCGTCCAGAAGTCTCGGCTCGTCTCGGTTGAGAGGGCGTCGAGGCGTGCGTGGAGGGCGTGAATCCGGGCGACAGCGTCAGCCGGACGGGCGTGATCGGTCATGGGTCCCCTGCCTTGCGAGAGATGCTTGCTTCCCTCATGCCCGGAGGCAGGGCTCGTCGAGACGAGGGGCGCGGCAACCGGGTTCCCGTTCCCCTGTCTTCACCCGACTCCCTGGCCCCCTCGCGCGTGTCTGAGCTGGTTGCCTGTCGGGTATGTCAGGGCCATGCGAGGACGACGTGGTACCGGAACGTGGCTTCCCCTGACGGCTCTCCTGCTTGCGGGGTGCGCGGGCCTCGCGAGTGTGGCCGTCCCGCAGACTGGCGAGATGCCTCCTGCCGCGCGAAACGGCACCGACCCTTCGACTCTGCTCGATCCGAGAACCGCTCCCCTGCTGGACAGGCGCCCCGTCACCGGGCTCGCCCGGGATCCCTCGGGCCAGCCCCTGGTCGGGGCAACCCTCCAGGCCTATCCCGTGGGTGCGGCCGTCCCGGGCTCCGAGGCCCAGCTCGTGTCCAACCAGACGGGGAGTTTCCGGGTCCGTGCCGCGTCAGGCCCCCTGGTCACGGCCACCGATGCATCCGGCTCCTTCAGCTTGCCCCTGCCTCCCGGACGTTACAACGTCGAACTCGTCACGTCGGACGAGCGCCTGAAAGCCTGGACGCCTGCCCTGGAGATCCCGGACGGTGAGACTCCCGTGCCGTCACTCGGTACGCTCGTGGCCCGTCCCCCCGGTGTCCTCGAGGGAACCCTGGAAGCCACCGATCCGGCGTTCACGAACTTCCTGGGCACCGAGGTCTTCATTCCGGGCTCCCCCTATCTCTTCAAGATGGCGACCGGTTCCCGGACGTTCCGGATCGAGGGTCTCCCCGAAGGGGAGTTCGAGGTCGTGGGCTGGAAGGGGTCCCCCCGCTCCGAGGCCCACGCCCGGGTTCGCATCCGCTCGGGTGAGACCACCCGGCTCGATAGGCTGCTCCTGGAGCCCATCCGCCCGACTCTCTCGGGCATCTTCGCGGAAGATGGCGAGCCCACGGACAGCGCTGCGCCCGGAGCCACCGTCGAGATCCGGGGGGCGCGGTTCGGCGTGAGCACGGGGGAGGTGCCCACCGTCCGGATCGGTGTCCTCGTCGATCCCGGGGAGTTCGAACGACGCACGGACTCGCTCCTTCGTTTCCGCGTGCCCGAAGGCGCGAGCAACGGACCGATCGAGGTCGGCGCCGGCGGCTATTTCGACCAGATCCGTGCATTCCGGGTGCTGAGCTCGGTCCGCTGGCTCGCCACCCTCGAGAGCCTCGGGGTGTTCCGGGGCGGTCAGCAACCCGATCTGCTCGGCATGCTGGACATCCGGGACACCGCGGGGCAGCCCGTCCGGGAAGACGGCGTACCGGGCAGGAAACCGCCCAATGTTCGCTTCTGGCTGGATGACGACCGGGCGAACTCGTTCCGGTCCGGGCACTTCCCCGACGTCTCTCCCGGGCCTCATACGCTCCACGTCTCGGCCGGGAAGTTACCCGACGTCCCCCTGCGTGTCGACGTGATCGAGGCCGGTGGGCTGCCGGAACCGCATCTCGCTCCCGGGGATTCAGGAAATCCTGCCGTTCATCACGACTTCGTGATCGCCAGGGATGGGGTCGAGAGCACGTTCGTCTGGATCCCGGTTTTCCAGGCATACCAGCTCATCGTGCCTGCCCGATGTGGTCCGGAGTTGGCGGACAGGCCCGTGGGGGACTGGGTGGCCTCACGACCTGCTGGCGGTGTGAGAGACGTGGACTGGGCCGTCGAGACGTTCGGGGGCTTCTACGCTGCCAAGTACGAGGCCAGTCGCGCAGATGCTTCACCGGGGATTGCTGGATCGGGCGATGGCGCCACGGAAGGGTCGGTGACGCAACTGAAGGTGGCACGCTACTGCATTCCCTGGGGACTTGCGTCCTGGAATGAAGCTAAAGAGGCGTGCGAGGCGTTCGATCCGCATGCTCACCTCATGCGCGATGACGAGTGGACGGCACTGGCCGTCTGGGCGATGACCCGCGGCGTGACGGTCCACGGACACAACACCAACGATTCCTTCGAGACGCCGGGGCACGACCACGATGACCCGGAAATTCATTTCGTGCAGCACGGTGGTTGGGGCCTCACGGGGTCCGGTCGGAAGGCTGGCTGGATGACCGGTGTGAACCTCACGACCCATACGGCAACGGAAGCAGGGGTGTTCGACCTCAACGGGAACGAGCCCGAATGGACTGCCAGCGTGGGCTATTCGCTGCAGGGCGGTGAATTCACCATCGATGGGGTATCCACGGGCTTCGGAGTCCCTGAAGATGGCGGCGTTTCCGGTCTCATCACCGATGCCAGGTGGCGGCGCTTCGGCCTGCCCGGAACCACGGACACATCGGGTTCGCCCCGCTTCGGAGAGGACGAGTTTTTGCGAGTCGCACCCGGTGGTGGCGGCGATTTCAGGATCATCCGGGGAGGAACGAGTACGCGCGCCTGGATGTCGGGACTCTGGTCCGTGTGGCTTCTGGATTCCGGGGAGAAATTGGCCGGTTTCCGTCCCGTCTTGCGTTATTGACCGGGGTGCCGCCGCGAATCGTGATATCAAATCTCGCTTAAATGTTCATACTTTCCGGATCGGGTACACGCTTCGAGGGAATATGATATCCGTCACACGTCCGGCTGGGCGTATCGGCATATCCCGGAGGTGCGCATGAGTCGGTTCAGGCACAGGGTTTCGTGGGGGTTCATGGCAGCGACGATGCTCCTCGCGTCCCCTGCATGGGCTTCCCTGGCTCCATCCGCGCCCGCCACCACCGGTGCCGGCGCCGCCAGAAGTGGCAGCCAGGAGTCCGCAGCGGAGAAGGCGGCCAAGCGTCGCGCCGCGGAACTCTTCAAGAGCGGCTACGCGTCGGACCAGGACTTTCAGACGGCCGTCACTTCGATCCGGAACGAGATGCAGGCCGAGATCAAGGCCGGCGTGTCCGCCCGGGAGACCACGGTATCGGGCATGGTGGCCGTCACCCGCTGGAAGGTTCCCACCGAGGCCGAGATCCGTGAGAAGCATGAACGCACCGTCGAGAACGGGGTCAACCGGACCA
This sequence comes from bacterium, assembly GCA_035285805.1. Lineage (GTDB taxonomy): Bacteria > Cyanobacteriota > Sericytochromatia > S15B-MN24 > UBA4093 > JAYKJE01. Next base: position 8,537 of record JAYKJE010000028.1, read on the forward strand.
TCTACACGGTCTCGGATTACCAGGTCGATGACCGCAACAAGCGGGTGACCTTCTCCGTGAAGACCAGCGAGCAGTCGCGCCCGCCCCGCATCTTCCTGTTCGGGAACGAGCAGAACGGCAGCCGGAAGGTTGCGAGTTACATCGACATTCTGCTCAACAGCAAGGGGAACGACAATACCGAGGTAGAAGACGGGGTCCGGGTCCAGGTACCCCCGGACATGGAGCAACTGCTCAGGAATCTGCTCGCTTCGATGCCCGCCAGCGTCAAGAATACCGTCGTGGGCAAGGGCAAGACCCTGGCCCTGACGGAGATGGGCGACATCCTCGTGAGCAACCTCAGCACCATCAAGGTTGTCGAGGCCGATTCCGACCTCGGTGTGCAGACGCACGGCAACGGGTTTTCTGCAGGGAAATACACCTCGGCCTCGATCGGGGGAGACATCGTGATCGACGGACAGATCTACGATGTCATCGCCACCCAGCTGGCCTCGCCCATCGCTCTGGATCTCGACCACAACGGCCGCATCGACGTGACGGGGCTCGCGACCGGCGGGGTCCGCTACGACCGCAATTCGCGCTTCGTCGAGGCCGGGTCGGTTCTGTTCGACCTGCTCGGTAACGGGGCGCCCGTCCGCTGCGAGTGGTTGAAGCCCGGCCATGACGGGCTGCTCGTGGATGATTCCACGGGGGCCGTCTCGCGTGCGGCCAGGCGCGACGGCATGATCACCGGGCTTCAGCTGTTCGGCGGCCAGCGGGACGGCAACGGGTATGCCAAGCTGGCCCGGACCCACGGTCGCGAGTTGCGACTGGCGTCGGTCGCAAAGCCCGGCGTCAGCTGGCGCCAGGCTGCCGGCTACGGTCCGATCCGCGGGGCCTCGCTCGCCAGTCTGAGGGTCTGGCAGGATGCCAATGCCGACGGCCGCGTCCAGCCCGGCGAGCTGCGGACCTGCGAGGAGCTCGGGATCACGGCGATCAACGCCGAGTACGACCTGGTCGGGGATGAGCGTGAGACGCGGATGGTCAGCTGGTTCGAGCAGGATGGTCAGCGGCAACTCTCGGAAGATGTCTGGTTTGCCGTGGCCCCCGGCCCGGGTGCGGCCGCCGCGCCCGCCACGTCGAAGGCCCGGAGGTGAGGCCCATGCACATCTGCATTCCGTGGTCGAAGATCGTGCGCGCGTTCCGGCACCGCGGTCCGCAGGCCTGCCGCGGGCTCACGGTCGGGATCCTGGTGGGGGCTCTGATTCACCTGCCTGCCGCTCCGGTGCTCGCCGGGGCGGGGGTCAAACAGCTGTACTATGGCGTCAACCCTGCAGCGCTTGGGAATACCTCGTGGCTCAAGGCTCGCGCGGATAGCCGCGATGCGCTCGCCAAGGCAGCTCAGGCGGTGTTCGGCAAGAACTATGCATCCGAAGCTGCCTTCGTCGCCGCATACGACAAGGTCGTGAAGCAAGCCGAGAAGGCGATCGCCGCCCTCGGTACCCGAGAATACCGCGGTACCGAAACGTACCAGGCGGCGGATGGCGTGCAAGAGGACATCGACGCCGGGACGGGATTCAGGAAGACCCGGCCGCTGAAGCGCATGGAGACGGTCGACATCTACTGGGCTCCAGGCTGGTGCGTGGACGTCGAGGCCCGGGGAGATTACAAGGTATACGTCCTGCCCACGGATGAGGAACTGCAGAACCGGGTCGAGGCGATGTACGACCTGACCAAATTCGAGCTCGCCTCCTTCAAGTTCGTGCCCAATTTCAATAAGTACAAGGTCACGGCCACCTTCACGACCCGGGATCTCACCAGAGCCGGGGCCAAGGCCGCTTCTGGTAAAAAAGTCCTCGATTTCGATCTGGAGCCTGCGACCGCGGCATTCACCTACCCGGTTCCCGAGCCGGGTGTCACCGTGACCAAGGTCACCGAGACTCCCTATCCGCTGTATACGGAAAAGGTCACAGTTAGCCAGGGAAGCAGGGGGCAACAGACCTACAGTACTCAAAAGACATTGAATCCACTCGGACAGTGGACCGTCCATTACGAGGTGCCACCTCCTGCGCCGTTCGAGGAGGTGAAATCGGGAGTTCAGTCGCTTTCCGAGCAGTTCGGGACGGAGTCATCGACATCCCGGCAGGTATTCAGCGTTCCATACGCAGAGTCCGGCGCCACGATCGTCGTCAACACCCTGACACCCTCGGCACCCGTGGCCCCGACGGGGGGAGCGAGCGCCCCTGGCACCATCGTGGAGTATGTCCGGGTCGACTACGTGCCCGGTCCGTCCGGCAAGAAGTCGGGGACGGTGGATCGTCACGAGATCAAGGCGGTGTCGAGCGTCGCCTATGCAGCGGAGGAGGGTGAGTGGACCACCGTGGGCGTGGCGCCCGGCGGTAAAGCTGCTCCTGCTGCGCCCGCTCGCATGACCAACTTGTCGGGACCGAAGTATCGGCTGCGCGACAACGAGCCCGTCAGCGTGGTGTCGAAGGTCCGTGACATTCAAGGTGCTGACCTACCGAGCATTTCCGCGCCATCGAAGAATCCCAAAGGTTCCGGTAACGGAGCGGGGGGGAACTTCGACGGGGGGCAGGGGCAGAAAGTAGGCCACGAGAAGCACGGGCAGCCATCGAATGCCGATCCCAAGGAGAAGGTCACGGGGGCCGTTGATGGCAAGGGCAATCCACATCCGGGAGATGCTGCGCATGAAAACAAGTAATCTCACGACTGACTCCGCGTCGCCCGGTTTGCCCCCCGCTTGCGGCCCTGGCGGGCTTCCCGCATGTGGCAGTCATGTTTCGTGGGGCGTGTTCCTGGGCGCAGCCCTGGCCTTTGGTCTCCAGATCGAAGTCAGGGCCAGTGAAGTCGAGCAAGCGATCGCGGCCGACAAGGCCGAGGCTTTCGCCGAGAAACTCAAGGGCGCGGGCGCGAAGGTTCAGAAGGGGGAACTTGCAGCCACGGAGGAACTGGACGACCTTCGCAACGAGGCGGCCGCGGTCGGCGCGGAACTGGCGGCACAGGCGGGTAAGAAGGCCCTGGTGTCCTCGAAACCGATCCGGACGGTCCGTCAGACGCGGGTCGATCCCGTCTCGGGGAAAATGCAGTTCCGGGACGTCAAGGTGGTCGAGCAGGCCTGGTCCGAGACCCAGGTCTCGACCACAGCCGTTCCGGTCGAGGTTCCGTTTCAGTCCTTGAGGCGTCCGACGTTGGAGGAGTTGAAGTCCAGATATGAAGGGAGTTCCACCCGGGTCGAGGATGTGCTCTTCGATGACGAGGCGGGAGTGGCTTACGTGGAGCTCGTTCACACCGTGAAGTGACGTGTGCGCGGGCAGGGTCTGAGATGCGTGGCCCGCGGTCTCCCGTGTTGCCGATGTCTTAATCTTTTTTCTATCCAGGGATAACCGGTTATTACCGGTCTTGCTCGATAACCTGGAAGTCCCCGTTTATCGAGCAAAGGGCTACCGTGCGGAAACTGATCTTCTCTCGCCTGATCGCGCGGAAATCCCCGCTCGGAGCGCTCTTTCGGCTGATGCCGACCCCGCTGAGGCGCGAGCTGTACCTGAGGGCGATGCGTTACGATCCGGCGGACCTGCTGGGCATCACGTTCAAGGTGGCCGAGACCCGTGACGAGCGCGAACAGGCCTTCCGCCTCCTGCATGACGCCTACGAGCGGCGCGGGATCATAGAGGCCCACCCTTCCGGCATGCGGGTCTCTGCGTTCGCGATCTTGCCGACCACCGCGCAGTTCATCGGGGTGCGCGACGGCCGGGTGCTCTGCACGATGTCCTTCATCGAGGCCAGCCCGCTCGGATTGCCGATGCAGGAAGCCTATGCGGCAGAGATCGCGCCGCTGCTGCGGTCCGGTCGACGGGTGGCCGAGATCGGCGCCCTTGCCGTGGCACCGGGCCAGCGCGGCCGCGGCCTCGCGCTCATGATGTACAACCTCATGTTCCGCTGGGCCCGCTTTCATCGCCGGGTCGACGACTTCGTCATGGTCATGCACCCCCGGATGGCCGACTTCTTCCGGTCGGTCATGTTCTTCCGACCCCTCGGTCCCGAGCGAGAGATCGACTCGCTCCGGGCCGCCCCGGCGATCGCCCTCCATGCGACCCTCGACGGCCTCGAGCAGGATTACCTGCGCACCTACGAGCTTGGTCGGTTCGCCGATCGCGACCCGCGATCGCCCCGGAACCTCTACCGCTTCTTCCGCACGGCCGACTTCGAGAACCTGAGTCTGCCCCCCGTCCCCGAGGGGCCAGAGGCCACGATGCCGCCTGGATGGTCCCTGAGGGACATCCGTTACTTCGCGGACCGGGGCGCTCTCGACCTCGTGGACGCCGGCCGCGTGAAGGTGACGTCCCGGCTGGACCGTCTCCCGGTCTGGCGCGCCGAGCCCGCCGGGGTCGCGTAGGTCCGCTCCTCGACCGGTCAACCCCTGACTGGGCCATAGCGCCCCGGGGCCAGGATACCGGCTGGGTCCAGGGCCTCGTTCAGCCTTCCGACCAGCGTCCAGTACGCCGTGCCGCGTGCGAGCAACCCGGGCATCGAGTCGATCCCGACGCGATAGGGCGCCCAGCCCTGCTCCAGCCCGCCGGCCAGCAGGGCCTCGAGACACGCCCTGGCGCGAGCGCGGGCGCCCTCGTCATGCCGGTCGAACGTCAGGGGCACCACGAGGTAGACGGCACGCTCCGACATCGAGGTGAGCGTCATGAGCGGCTCGATCCCGTGCTGCCGGCAGATCCGCTCCACCATGTGCACGCTTCCCGCGATCGCGCCGGGCGTCAGCGGAATGATCGGGGCGTACCAGAGCAGCCCGCACCCGTCCCGGGCAGGGTCTAGCGGCTGGCCCACGGGTTCGGGTACCCCGGACTTCTGGTAGGGCAGGGAGAGAGCCACCGGATCGGGCTCTCCGGCCATCAGGCGCAGGTTGCCCGCCATCCCGTCGAGGGTTCCGGACAGCCGTTCCTTCAGGCGTCCGGGCAGGAGCGAGGCCAGGCGACGGCCCAGGTCCACCTGCCAGGTCTCGATGAAGATCAGCCGGTCGACGTGCGGACCGAGGAGCCGCCGAACCTCGGCCTTCGAGGCGGCGACGACCCGGGACGTCCCGTAGAGGCAGCCCGAGCCCACCCAGGCGAGACGCCCCTCTCCGGGGGAGGCATACGCCTGGATCTGGGCCCCGTTGATCAGCTTGATGCCGCCCAGGTTGCCCCCGATGGCGACCATGGTCTCGCGCACGGCGGCGATCGCCCGGTCCAGCCCCCGCGGGTCCCGGAGCGTGAAGTAGAAGGGCTGGATCCGCTCCGGGCGTCGGGCGAGAGCGAGCGTCATTCGCGTGACCACGCCGAGGTTCCCCTGGGCGAACAGGCCGTCGACGTAAGGGCCGACGCCCCACCGGTAAACCCGGTCTGAGCCGGGGGCGCCCAGCTCCGACATCACCGACCGGTACATCGTGCCGTCCGCCAGGACCGCCTCGAGGGACATGACGGCGAGAACGTGATCGCATACGGGTGCCATGCCGAAACCGCGCTCGAGGGCATTGCCGATCAGGCTGACGTCCGGGCCTCCGCCGCTCGTCGGGACCATGAACGTCAGGCCCCGTTCGTCCATATGGCGCCGCAGCATGGCCTGGGTCACCCCCGGTTCCAGGGTCACGAGGCCCAGCTCCGCATCCACCTCGAGGATCCGGGTCATGCGCGACAGATCCACCACGACGACCCCGTCGAGGACGGGATTCGCGTCGCCGTAACCCCAGTTCCGCCCTGTGCTGACGGGGTGGAGCGGGACCTGGCAGCGGTGGGCGATCGCCACGAGCGCCTCGACCTCTCGCGCCTCGGCCGGCAGGAGGATGGCGGGGACCTCGCGACCGCGAGCGCCCGTGCCCTTGCCCTGGCGGGCCCTCACCTGTTCGCCGAGAAGGACCGATTCCGCGCCGAGAAGGTCCCGCCAGGCGGCGATCGCCCCTTCCAGGTCCGGGGTGGCGGTCGAGCGGTCGAGATCGGGCATCGGGCATCCTCCTCGCGGGACGGGGCGATCGCATGATGCCCGGAGGGAGGCGTATCGGAACGGGATGCTGACCGCCGGTCCATGGGGGTGACCTGTCGCTGTCAGGGGGCCAACGTGCTCCCCCGTTTCCCGCCTCCATTTTGTGGTACATTTCATGGTGATTTGTGGGACATTTTCGTGTATGAAGTGTTGCTGTCATGTCATTAGCGCGAAAGCATCACCGTAGAGATGTGGACATGGGGGCCAGGTTCACTTCCGGCGAGCGTGGCCGCGTCGAACAGGCTCTCTCCCGGACGGGCAAGAACCTGTCTGATTTCATCCGAGACGCCGTGCTGAGCGCGGCGGATTCGGCTCTGCTCAACGACGCCGTGTCGGTCTTCGGGGTTGCCATCGGAGCCATCGACGTCCCGGGCGACCACGCGCGACGTGCGGACGAGCTCCTGTCCGGGATGCTCATCGACAAGCACGCGGCCCGCTCGCGGAGGACGCGTGGCTCGTCTGGCGGGGCTGGGCTTGCGCCGGACACCCGGGATGGCACGGCTTGCGACCCCGGCCTGGCTCCCTGATGGTCCTGGTGGATGTCGGCCCCCTGATCGCCCTGATCAACCGTGGCGATGAGGACCATGACCTCTGCGTCCGGACCCTCCGGGACCTGCCCCTCCCGCTGCTCACCTCGTGGACGGCCTTCGGTGAGGCGATGCACGTCGTCGGAGAACTGGGCAAGCGTTCGGGGCGCGACGGCAAGTGGCTGGCTCAGAAAGCGCTGTGGGATCTGATGGATGCAGGGGCCATCGAGGTGGCCGAGCCGACCGCGCACCTGATCGCGCGGATGAAAGCGCTCATGGGCAAGTACCGGGACACCCCGATGGATCTCGGGGATGCCTCGCTCGTCGCGCTGGCCGAAGATCGAAAAATCACCCGCATCTTCACCCTGGATGCCGACTTCCTCGTGTATCGCGTCGGGAAACGGGCCTTCGACCTCCTCCCCGCCCCTTAAGTCCCGTTAAAGATCTGGTATCGTTCTAGAGTCAAGCGCCGGGGCTCGACGCTCCGGTCACGTCCATCTGGAACGGAGCAACTCATGGCAGAGTCGACGCTGGCGACGCGAAACGTCCCCCTCGGGACCTCGGGGATCGAGGTCTTCCCCCTCGCCTGGGGCATGTGGCGCTTCCGCGGCCAGGATCTCACGGCCGCCCGCGCCCTCGTCGACGCCGCGTTCGAGATCGGCGTGAACCTCTTCGACACCGCCGACATCTACGGCTGTGACGGTGACGGCTTCGGGGCCGCCGAGGAGCTGCTGGGCCGCGTCTTTGCCGAGGCTCCCGGTCTGCGCGACCGGATGGTCCTTGCCTCCAAGGCGGGCATCGAGCTCGGGATTCCCTACAACTCGAGCAAGGCCTACCTCGTGAAGGCCGTCGATGCCTCGCTCGCGCGCCTGCGGACCGATCGCCTCGACCTGTTCCAGATTCACCGCCCCGACCTCATGACCCACCCGGCCGAGGTGGCCGAGGCCCTCACGGCCCTCCGCGACTCCGGCAAGGTCCGCGAGGTGGGAGTCTCCAACCACACCGCCGCGCAGACGGCCGCCCTGCAGGCGCACCTGCCCTTCGCGCTCGTGAGCCACCAGCCCGAGTTCTCGCCGCTCGCGATCGCCCCGCTCTCGGACGGCATCCTCGACCAGGCGATGGAGCGCCGCATGGCCGTCCTGGCGTGGTCGCCCCTCGGTGGAGGGCGCCTTGGCCGCATGCCTTCCGAGCCGCGGGCCGTGGCCGTCTACGAGACGCTCGCTCGCCTCGCCGCGCGCGAGGGCGTGTCGGTGCCGGCCGTCGCCTACGCCTGGATCATGGCGCACCCCAGCCGCGCCATTCCCATCGTCGGCAGCCAGGACCCCTCGCGCATCCGCGAGGCCTCCGACGCCCTCCGCGTCCGCCTGAGCCGCCAGGACTGGTACGACGTCCTGGTGGCCTCCCGCGGGGAGCGCATGCCGTGAGCCGTGCCCTTCCCCCCTGCGAGGTCAGCTGGTTCGGCGCGCTCTGCGACGACGACTACGAGTTCCTGGGCGTGCCCGACGCCGCCCTGCAGTCCAGCTTCGACCACTGTCGCCAGCTCGTCCTCGCCGCCCAGAAGGGCGGCTTCGACAACATCCTGCTGCCCTCGGGCTACACGCTGGGCATCGACACGATCGCCTTCGCCTCGGGCGTGGCGCCCCTGGTCGACCGCATGCGCCTGCTCACGGCCGTCCGCTGCGGCGAGCAGTGGCCCCCGCAGCTTGCCCGCCAGATCGCGACGCTCGACCGGATGCTCGGCGGTCGTCTCACGGTGAACATCATCTCGAGCGACTTGCCGGGGGAGACGCTCGCCTCGGCCCCGCGCTACCGGCGCACCGTCGAGGTCATGACGATCCTCAAGACGCTGCTGAACGGCGAGCGCCTCGACTTCGAGGGCGAGTTCTACCGGCTGAAGCTCGATCCGCCCCGCGTGGGCACGGTCTCGGGCCAGTGCCCGCCCCTGTACTTCGGCGGCCTCTCGCCCGATGCGCGGGATGCGGCGGCCCGGGCCGCGGACGTCTACCTGATGTGGCCCGATCGCCTCGAGGAGGTCCAGGCCGTCATCTCCGACATGACGGCCCGTGCCGCGGCGTATGGCCGCACCCTGAAGTTCGGCTACCGCGCCCACGTCATCGTGCGCGAGACCGAGGCCGAGGCGCGCCAGGCCGCTGCTCGTCTCCTCTCGAAGCTCGATGCCGCCACGGGGGAGGCCATCCGCCAGAAGTCCCTCGATTCGGCCTCGCTGGGCGTGTCGCGCCAGGCCGCGTTGCGTGAGGGCGCCGCAGACGACGGCTTCGTCGAGCCGAACCTCTGGACCGGCATCGGCCGGGCCCGGTCCGGCTGCGGGGCGGCGATCGTCGGCGACCCCGACCAGGTCCTGGCCAAGCTGAACGCCTACCGGGACCTCGGCATGGAAGCGTTCATCCTGTCGGGCTACCCGCACGCCACCGAATGTGACCTGTTCGCGCGGTACGTCCTCCCGCGCCTCGAGCACGGTCCCCTCGTCGTGGATCCCGCGAAGGCCCCGGTGCTCGCATGAGGTGGGTCGTGCTCGCGCTCGTCTTCCTCGCGGGCACGCTCAACTACATCGATCGCCAGATGATCGCGATCCTCAAGCCGATGCTCCAGGGGCAGTTCGGCTGGAGTGACCTGGAATACGCCCACCTGGGCACGATCTTCCAGTTCTCGGCGGCGGTGGCGTACGTCGGTATCGGCGCCCTCCTCGACCGGGTGGGCCTGCGGCGCGGCTACACGGCCGGTGTGGGCCTCTGGAGCGCGGCCTGCATGGCCCATGCGGCGGCCCTCAAGCTCGGCCACTTCCTGGTCGCGCGGATCGTGCTGGCGGCCGCCGAGGCCGTCCAGACGCCCGCCTCGATGAAGGCGATCGCCGAGTGGTTCCCCGTCCATCGCCAGACGCTGGCCGTCGGGATCGTCAACACCTCCTCGAACATCGGGGCGATCCTGGCTCCGGTGCTGGTGCCGGCCGTGGCGCTGGCCTGGGGCTGGCGTCCGGCCTTCCTGCTCACGGGCGGTCTGGGCTTCGTGTGGCTGGTGGGCTGGCTGGCGCTGCCGGCCACTCCCCCTGCGCCCGGACCTCAAGCCGACGAGGCCACGTCTCCGTCGGCCGAGGCGCCCCCTGCCCCGGGCGGGGATCCCGCCAGCCGCTGGTCGAACTTGCTCCGGTCCCGTGCGACCTGGGGGCTGGTGGTGGCCAAGAGCCTCACGGACCTCGTCTGGTGGTTCCTGCTGTTCTGGGCGCCGGACTTCCTGCACCGCGCCTATCACCTGAACATGAAGCAGGCGGGCCTGCCGCTCGCCGTCATCTACGGGCTCGCGGCGCTCGGGGCCTTCGGGGGCGGTGTCCTGCCCACGGCGCTCATGCGGCGCGGGTGGTCCGGCAACGTGGCCCGCAAGGGCAGCATGCTCCTGTACGCGTGCCTGATCACCCCGCTCCCGCTCGTGCTGCAGAGCCACGATCCGTGGGTGGCTGTCGGCTTCATCGGGATGGCGCTGTTCGCGCACCAGGGTTTCTCGACCAACCTGTTCGCGACGGCGGTCGAGCTGTTCCGGGCACGGCGCGTGGCGTCCGTGATCAGCCTGGGGGCCCTGAGCGGCAACTTCTGCGGGATGGCGATGCTCGAGTTCACGGGGTGGGTGCTCACGCACCACCACACCTACATGCCCATGTTCGCCATCAGCGCCACCGTGTACCTGGTGGCGCTGATGGTGCTTCATCTGCTCGTGCCGGACCTCGACCGGGCGCGGCTGGCGCCCTGAGCCGCCTCTGTCTCAGGAGAACAGTCGCGGTCCGTAGGTCTCTCGCCACCCCGCCGCTGCGGGATTGTCGTCGAGGTACTTGCCCGTGGTATCCGGGTGCAGGTGGTGCGGGATGGGGTTGGCGCGGGGAAGGCCCGAGGTCTTGTCGCGGATCGTGTCGGCCAGGGCGGCGGGATCGGCCTTGACCCCAAGCCCCTCGAGCGCCCTGGGCAGGGCCTCCTGCATGACGGAGGCCATTCGCCGGGGGCTCATCCCCACGTTCATGGAGGCGAGGGCCGCTTCCCGCCAGAAGTTCTCGGAGGTGACGTTCCCCGAGATTCGCAGGGTCGGCGTCTCGTTCTGGCGGTGCGGGTGGTACCAGGAGACCTGCGCAGGTTGACTGCGATCGAGTTTCGCGCCGGCGAAGAGGTCGTTGCCCGCCGGGGCCGCAGACGGCCCGGTCGCGCCCTCGACGGGGGCTGCGCCTTCCGTACCCGGCCCCGTTCCGCTTGCCGTCGAAGCGGCCTGGTCCTTCAGGCGACCCTTCTTGAACTCCTCGAGCGTGACCTTGCCGTCACCATCGTGGTCGCGTCCCCGGGCCCACCAGTCATTCGTGAGCTCCTTGCCTTCGAGGACCCCGTTTCCGTCCGAGTCGAATCCCTTGAACCGTTCCTCGCGGGAGATATCTCCGTTGAACTGGCGACGGAGTTCTTTCTGCGACACGATGCCGTCGCCGTCGCGATCGGCGCCCCGCGTGGCGTCGTCGAGTTCCTCACCCTGGAGCTTCCCGTCCCCGTCGCGATCGCTCGCCGCGATGAGGTCGCGGGCCTTGATCCGACCCTCGGCCAGCTTCTTCTCGACATCGGATTCGACGCCGTCGCCGTTGCGATCGATCAGTTCCAGGCGTGATTTTTTCCCGCTGGGCAGGTCCGTCCGGTCGCCTGCCTTTCCAGCCGCGGGCGCGGTTTCGGCCCCTTCGACTTTCGGGGAGGCTTCTGCGCCCGACGCGGCAGCCTGGGCCGTTTTCTTGGTCTGGGTGACGCTTTCCTGGGGGTTGATTTTCAAGACGAAACTCCTCTTGTCGACGATGGGTGCCGGATGGCGCGATCAGCGATCGTGAGCGAACCAGACATCTTCCGACACCTGCGTCTGACCGTTCCGGGTGAACGTGGACCGCATCAGGTCCTCTCCACGCTCGTTCTTTTCCAGCTCCATCCGGGTCGAGATGTCCGTGACCCCGAGTTCGGCGAGAGTCCGGAGCTCCCCCTGGTCGACCCGGGCATTCCCGTCATCGACCCAGACCTTGAGACCCGAGAGTTCGTCGCCTGCCAGGCGTCCATCCCCGTTCCGGTCGAGCTGGTCGAGCTTTTCATACCCGTTCCCGAAGCGTCCCCCCTCGTCTCCGAACAGCTGACGCCCGTCGATCTCGCCGTTTCCGTTCATGGCGGCCGTCACCGCCCCCTCCCGGTCATCGACCAGCATCCCGTCCGGGCCCTTCATCCATTCGATCGAGTCACGGGTGCCATCGCCGTCGATGTCGAACGACACGGTGCGACCGACCTGACCATCCATCCGGTCCCGCGCCGTCGACACTCCCGTCGTGCCGAGCTTTCCGTCCCCGTTCAGATCCAGCATCACCGGCGAGCCCGTCCGGGCAGCCTCCTGATACAGCTTGCTGGCCTCGGACCTGTCGCCTCGGGACAGGGCATCGTAGGCCATATCGAGAACCCTGCCCGCAGCAGGTCCGACGATCCCGATCTTTCCGGAATCGCGACCTTGCCAGGGCCCGAGTTCGCTCAGGAGGGTCGCCGCCCGTGACGGCGAATAGGTGGACCTGACGGGCGGCACATATCCGTTCATCCCCATCCAGGGCACGGACGCGAGACCAGACCCGTCTTTTTCCGCTTTCTTGGAGCGTTCCGTTTTTTTGCTCCCCTCGACCGACGATGTTCCGCCACCGCCGATCACTTCCGAGGACGGATCGCCGGGACACGGGGCGCTGGATGAGGACTCGCCGCCACCCGCGGCAACCTGACCGGATGCCCCACCCGTCGATGTCCCCGGCTCCTGCTGCCGTCCCTTCCGGAACTCCTCGAGCGTGACCTTGCCGTCGCCATCGTGATCGCGTCCGCGGGCCCAACGATCATCCGCGAGCTCCTTGCCCTCGAGAACCCCGTTCCCGTCGGCATCGAAGCCCTTGAAGCGTTCCTCGCGGGAGATATCCCCGTTGAACTGACGGCGGAGTTCTTTCTGCGTCACGATGCCATCGCCATTGCGATCGGCGCCCCGGGTGGCGTCGTCGAGCTCCTCACCCTGGAGCTTCCCGTCTCCGTCCCGATCGCGCGCCGCGATGAGGTCGCGGGCCTTGATACGACCCTCGGCCAGCTTCTTCTCGACATCGGATTCGACGCCGTCGCCGTTGCGGTCGACCAGCTCCAGCCGGGATTTCTTGCCCGCAGTCACGGCGGACCTGTCGGACTGGCGCGTCGACACGGCCTCGCCGGAACCCGTCGCCGGGATCGGGGTCCCGGGGGAGCTCGCCCCGGACGGGGTGCTCGTTCCGGGTAAGGCAAGTCCCGTCGTCCGGTTCGAAGTCACGCTGGCCATCGGTTCCCATCCCTCCGGAACTCCGTTCCGGGAGAGCTATCGGAGACCGAACGCGATGTCGGACCTTTTTCAACGATCTTTTAATGTGATTCCAACGGGCCGTGAATCCGCGTACGCTCAGGGCCTGATTCCCGGACCGGGCGATTCAGGCCCGATGCGCTGCCCTGACCGGCCGGTCGGGCGACGGGGGGCTTCTCGGTCCGGGAGTTCAGGTTCACGGTCATGGCCCCTCCATTCGTCGAGTCATCGCATGCGAGCGCTTCTCACGACTCTCGTACCCTCCGCTCTGCTCATTTTTGATACGTCGTGACACATGGTCCCGATCTGGTCATGAGTGTCACATGTTGCATGAGACCTGTTGCGGGGATACCGCGGACTCGTGGGTACAATTTCCATGAACCCTGCGCTGCCCGGAGCCTCGCAATGACGTCCCCCACCCGACGTGCCGGTTCGAGTCCGGCCACCCGGACGACCCGGCCTGCATCCCGTCCGGTCGGACTCGAGCCCGACCGGACCACCCCGACGACCCGCGCACGGGGTGGAGTCACGCCGGTCGTGCTCCGACAGGCCCTCCGTGCCACGGAGGCGGCTCTGACGGCGCGGGTGGCCGTCCGGGCCGACGCCGTGGAGCTGATGCGCGTGGCACACGAGACGGCCTGGAAGCAGATCCAGGAACGAGCACCTGAGGCGTCTGCGCGTGATCGCGCGGATGCGGCGTTCGCCGTGGCCAGCATGAGCATCCTGCGGCCCGAAGAGATCGGGAAGCTGCGGATGGTCGACAGCGGGCAGACCCGCGTGGTCGCGTTCATGGAGGCGGCCGCCCGCGGGCGAGATCCGGACCGGTCCTTCGTGGCCGTGGATCGCACCGTGGGTAAGGGCGCGCTCGATCCGCGCTTCGCCGACGGGACGGACAACCAGGTGTTCCATACCGGGTTCTTCGTCGCGGCAGGCTACGTGTCCGCGGGGCGGGTCGACCAGAAGGCCAAGACCTACCTGGCGGCGTTCGTCCACGAGACCCCCCTCGATCCGGGAGTGACCTCGGGCAAGTATTCGGGCATGCCGTCCGGCGGGGCCTCGCAGGAAGATCTGAGGGCCTCGCTCGCCGGGGCGATGGTCGGAGAGCGTCTCCGGGAACTGCGCGATGCCGGCAAGGGCCATCTGGCCGGCACGATCGTCGCCGGAGTCTTGGCGCGCTCGGTCGACCTGGTTCCGGCGCGTCTTCCCGCCGAACAACATGCCGAGGCCGTCCGAGAAATCCTGGCGCTGCGACGCCAGCAGCAGCGCCTGAGCCCCGTCGTGGACAGTCCGGCCGTCAAGGCCATCGTGGGCCCAGGGCCGTCGCCCGTCCTGTCGCTCATCAAGGCCTGGCGCAGGTCTTTCGAGGCCGCGCAGGCCTCCGAACAGTGAGGTGAAGGATGTTCCGTCTGGCCCGGGCGTGCCTCGCCCTGTCGATGGTGGCCCTTCCCGGTCTGGCCGCGCCGATCCCGGGCCCGACCCCCGTCCCCTCCGGAAAGCTCGTGCTCTCCGAGGCCGAGTGGCGCAAGCGTCTCACGGCCGAGCAGTACCACGTGCTGCGCGAGCACGGCACCGAATGTGCGCTCACCGGTGCGTTCTGGGACAACCACCGCCCCGGGGATTACCACTGCGCGGGCTGCGGGCAGCTGCTCTTCACGTCCGAGACCAAGTTCGACTCGGGGACGGGCTGGCCGAGCTTCTTCCGGCCGGCCACGCCGGGGGCCGTCGTGAACCTGCGCGACAGGTCGTACGGGATGGAGCGGACCGAGATCCGCTGCAGCCGCTGTGACGGGCACCTGGGGCACGTCTTCGAGGACGGTCCCGCCCCCACCGGCCTGAGATTCTGCACGAACTCGGCGGCCTTTCGCTTCGTGGAGCGGCCGGCCCGGAAGCGCTGACGGCTGGAGGGGTCAGTACCTCAGGACCGGCCGGAACCCGACGAGTTCTCCGCTCATGTGGCTCCCGGGCCATGTCAGGTCCAGGCTCCAGATCCCCGAGTGAGACAGGCCACTCCAGCAGCCGCCACGAAGGGCATGCGTGGTCCCTTCTGCCAGCTGGGCCGTGCTGGCCGGGAAGAGATCGCCTCCGAAGGAGCCCGTGGGGGAGGAGCCATTCCCGAGGCTCGTGGACTCCGGAACCCCGTATCTCCGGACCAGCCGGTGCGGGCTCAGACTCTGGATCTCTCCGCCCACGGGCATCGCGACGGGAACGAACTGACCCAGGAGCTGGTAATGACTTGCGCCCGCGACGCCACCCAGGGTCGCGGTCCATTCGTGTACGTTGCCGTGCAGGTCGTACACGCCCGTCACGAGGCCCGTATGGGTGGTCGGGTTGGTCGCGACGGCGAACGTCTGGCCGGCATCTCTTCCCGTTCCGGTCAGCGCGCGACCGTTCGGATCGGTGGGATCGGGCGCGAACACGATGTGCTGCGCCTCGACATCGTCGAGGTAGTGGTTGTTACCGCGTACCGTGACGCCGGTGATCATCGACCAGACGGCCAGAGCGGTCCACTCGTCGTCCCCCATCAGGTGACAGGCCGGATCGTAGTCCGCACAGGCGGTCACGGCCTGCTGCCACGAGATCCCCGTCCAGGGGATGGATTCCGGTGCGACCTTGAGGTGCGAGGACGTTCCGGCAAAAGCCGGGACGCCGTCCTGGCCATTTCCCGCCCGAGAGTCCTCCCGGCTGGCCTCGTACATGCCGGCATAGAAGCCACCGAACGTTTCACCTGCCCAGTCGACCTCCGCCTCACCTTGCGCGGGCTTGCGCGCCACCCAGTATCCGACGGGGAACCCCGCGTACCCCGCACCGCATTGCCAGGGTCGGATCAGCTGGAAGGCCCGGAATCGCGGGATCCAGACGAAGCTGCTCTTGATCCCCTGCTTGCTCTTCACGTAGGGGTGATGGGTCAGCGCGTCTTCAAGATCGTCCGGTGCCAGCCTGCCGCCGTTCGAGTCGAGCGGGAGGACCACGGGTTTGAACCAGCCGTCGTCACCGGGCTCCGGATCCCGGGGCAGCTCGGGGTCGACGGGGGTGGGATCGGTAGACGGGTCGGATGAACCCGAGGCCAGGATCGTGAGCTCCAGGGTCCGCGGCGGGAGGCTACC
The DNA here is from genome assembly GCA_035285805.1 of bacterium. Taxonomy (GTDB): domain Bacteria; phylum Cyanobacteriota; class Sericytochromatia; order S15B-MN24; family UBA4093; genus JAYKJE01. Next base: position 24,552 of record JAYKJE010000028.1, read on the forward strand.
TGCCGTGACCGTCACGGTTGCTGCACCCTCCGAGAGCGCCTGGAGGACCCCGTCCGAACCCACGTAGATCCGCGTCCCGTCCCCCGTGAAGGTGAGTTCGGCAGGACGGCGGACGAGCTGTCCGCCATCCCACACCGGGACCACGGCGACCACTTCGCTATCCCGGACGTCCAGCAGCACGTGCAGGTCGGCCGTCGCCCCGGCCGTCATGGTCACGGCCAATTTTTTCCACGTCACGGATCTGACGACCCGCAGGGGTTTCGCGGCCGCGAACACCCCGTCGACCTCGAGCGTGACGTCTCCCGTTCGTACTCCCGCGGGAAGCGTGAAGCGGATGCGCTCGTCGGAGGGACGCTGGGCGTCCAGGATGGGCACTCCCTGCACCTCCACCTTGAACGCCCGGCCCTTCGAGGCGCCGAAGTGCAGACCGACGAGCTCGAGGGAGGTGCCCGGCGCGGCTGCTTCCACCGGTCGTGCCGTGCCGGCCGCGACGATCGCCTGCACGACGGGCGCCTGACGGCTCAAGACCAGTTGCGGGGCCGAGGTGGTCTGGCCGGAGGCCACCTGGCACGCCGGATATGACACATACGGCGCCGGAGCGGTCCATGTTCAGACCGGGGGAGCGAGGACCTCGTGGAAATTCTTGGGCCAACCCAGGCTCCTGCCCCGAGTCGAGCACCGGTTTAGCTGGGGTGTCCGGGGCGGACGTGGGTTCCCCGGACGATCGTGTGCAGAAGGGGGCAGGCATGGGGTGGATGCATGATGGGCGTGGGATGGTCTCGAGCTGGGTGCTGGCGCCAGCATGCGTGCTCACGGCCTGTGGGGTGGATCCCGACTCCGGGTGGCAGCGCGTGGCCTCCCTTTCAGCCCGGGACGCGTGCGGGGTCTACCAGACCTACAGTCAGGGTTTCTACGGTTCGTTCAATGGTTCGACGGTCCTGTCGCCGAATTTCGCGAGCCTGGCGGGTGGCGATGGCGTGTATCCGATCGGGACCGGATATCAGCTCTCGTTTTCGAGTGCCTCCTCCATTCAAAATTACCTCCCCGCAACCGGAACTCCGGGCATTCTCACGGGTTCGATCCTGGATCCGATCACGTCGCCCTCGGGGGTCTTCGGGGGCCAGGTCCTGACCATGCGGCTCAACCTCGACCTGTCCAACCTGGGGGTCCTGCCGCCCAACCTGGGCTCCCTGGTGGTCAACTCCATCGCCTATGACGGCGCCTCGACGTCCTTTCTCGGCAAGACGATCGCGACCATCGTCGCCGAGAGTGAACGGGTGCTCGGCAGTGGCCCCGTGGCTTCCGCGTCCGTCTACAACCGTCTCCTGACGGATCTCGTGGCGGCCTTCGACGGGGTGAACGCGCTCACTCCTCCCGGATCGACGGCCAGTGCCTTCCTATCGTGTCCGCAGGTTCCCCTCGATCCCACCGTCAGCGGGATGAAGTACTACGACGCCAATGCCAACGGTCAGCTGGATCCCGGTGAATCGGGCCTCTCGTCGTGGCCCATCGCCTATTCCGGGACGGCCACCGGCTCCGTCCTCACCACGGCCGGGGGCACGTTCTCGGTGGATCTCGCGGCCGGAACCTGTGTCTTCCAGGAGGTCCTCCCGACCAATTCCTATCCGGCGGGACCGTGGTACCAGACCGGCAACACGGTCGATCAGACGGGGGTCACGGGCGGGGCGACGGCCCAGCTGACGAGCAAGGTCTACTCCCTGCAGATGCCCGATGGCAGCGGGGTGACGGGCGTGAACTTCGGAAACGTCTGCCTCGGCGGCGGGGGCGGCCTCACCATCGGTTCCTGGAAGAACCTGAAGGCGACGGCCGTGCCGACCCGTTACACGCCGTGGCAAGGCAGTCTCGTGGCCTTGAATCTGGTCGATGCAGGCGGGCAGCCGTTCGATCCGACGGAGTACGCCTCGTTCGCAGCGTGGTTGAACGGCGCCCAGGCCGTCAACATGGCCTACATGCTTTCTGCGCAGCTGGCGGCCATGGAGCTCTCGGTCTGGAACGGTCTCGTCGGTGCCAGTCGGATGATCCTGGCGCCCGGCACCCTGAGTGCCAACGCCAGCGGCTTCGCGTCGGTCCAGGCCGTCATGGCCGAGGCGAATGTCGCACTGGGTGTCGACGGCTACACGCCGAGTGGCGATCCTCGCCGGGCCTATCAGGAACTTCTCAAGACGGCGCTCGACAACGCCAGCAACAACCGGACCTTCGTCGCACCGGGCCCGTCGGGTTGTGCGGATCCGATCTTTCCCTAGGGGAGTCGAAGGGGAGATCGGTCAGTCGACCTGGCCGCGAGGGTCCCTTCATCACACGGATGAAGGCCGTCGTGTGGCCTGAAGGAGCACCCATTGGAAACCACTCTGATCGCCCGGACCACGGCCACCGGTACGATCCAGGTCAAGACCTACGAGTCCATTCCGTTCGATACCCTGGAGGGCGCTGCGACGCTCAACGAGTTGCATGTCACGGAGACTTTCCTCGGTGACATCGCTGGCGAGGGCGCTGCTCGGATGTTGCAGACCTACCTTCCCGATGGCTCGGCGAGCTTCGTGGCCGTGGAGCGCGTGGAAGGTACTCTCGGTGGGCGCAAGGGGAGCTTCGTGCTCCAGGATGCGGGCACTCTCGCCGGGACCAAGGTCGAGGGCAAGTGGTTCGTGGTCCCGGGTTCGGGTACCGGCGAACTGGCCGGCCTCCGGGGTGAGGGCGGCTTCGAGGCTGAACTCGGTCAGCATGCCGCCTATACCCTGACCTGCTGGTTCGAGTGATCGACCGCTGATGGATCCGGGGGAGCCAGATGGTCTCCCCCGGACCACGTGGGGGTCGATCCCTGCAACAAGCGCATCGACCGCAACTCGGACGATAACCTGGTCGGCGTCGCGGGTACGTCAGGGTGACTCACGCCTGACGGGCCAGCTTCTCGATCCCGTCGAGGTCCCGGAGGACCCATCGTCTGGATTCCATCCGGATGAGCCCCCGTGATTGCCAGGCATTCAGAGTCTCGGATGCCGTCTGTCTGGTCAGTCCCGTCAGGCTGGCGAGGTCCTGCTGGGACAGCTTGATTCCGATGAGTCGGCCGTGGACGTGGGGAGTGCCGTACTCGGTGGCGAGGTCCAGCATGACCCGGGCAATCCGCCCGGCCGCGTCCCGGAAGGCCATGTCCTCGATCCGGCTGTGAAGTTTCCGGAGACGGAGACCGACGAGCTTGGTGACCTTCAGGGCGAGCCCCGAGTGGTCCAGCATGAGGCGCTCGAAGGCAGATCGGGGCACGAGGCAGACCAGGGCTTCCCCAAGGGCCTGGGCGACCTCGTCGTGCACGTCCTGGAGCAGGGTCAGTTCGCCGAACAGGTCCCCCGGACCGAGGATGGCCAGGGTGGTCTGTCTGCCCGACTCCGAGAGACGAGAGATCCGCACGTGGCCCTTCTTGATCAGGTAAAGCCCATCTGCCATCTCGCCGGGCAGGTAGACGGGTTCCTCGCGCGACAGCGCGATCATGCGGGTCGTGCGCTCGAGTGCTTCCAGACTTGCCTTCGGCAGGCCCTCCAGCAGGCGGTGATGGGTGAGATACCAGAGCTTGGTCGACAAGCCACCCTCCAGTCGCCTCGGCGCAGGGAATGTCCAGTCCATCATACAGGTCACCCCTCACCCGAGGCACACGGGTCGGTCAACCCACGGGAGTCCAGTCCCAGGCCTGGTACCGGATCCGGGGGCTCGGCCCCAGAGCCTGGAGTGCGGCTTCCCGGTCCGCGTCCAGGTGACGTCGGATGAACCCGACGGGATCCTCGAAGTCCCGGCGGTACCAGTGGAAGAGGCGACTCAGGTGAAGGGTGCGGGTTTCCACCTCGATCCGGCAGCCTGCCGGATCGGCCAGAAACACCCGGGTGGCCATCTCCAGCTGCCGGTCGAGGGCCTCGGCCTCGTAGGCGCGAATGGCCGGACACGAGGCCGCTCCGCAGTTGAGCGCGAAGTGGATGCGGGGGTCTCCGAGTTTTCGCATTTCCCCTTCCAGGTGGTACAGGCTCATCCGCCGATCCTCGACCTCGTGGCGCGTCAGGAAGAAATAGCGGATGAATCCCCACCAGGAGGGGTGTCGGCGCGGCGATCGCCGCACGATGTCGTGATAGGTGTTGATCAGGGTCGCCAGACGTTCTTGGCTCATCGGTCCGGCCAATCCGTGAAGGCTTGCATGGGGCCATACCAGCCGACGCTCCGACCGTGGGTCTGGTCCGTGTCCGTCATCAGGGCGATCGCCGATACGGGCCCCGGGGGATCTCGCCTGAAAAAGGCCCGGTAGTCGGCCAGGAGGTTCCGCGTCTCCTCGTGCCAGCGACCGGCTCCTGCCGTCCCCGACCGGAGGGTGACCATGCCCACCTGACGCGTGTAGGCAGACGGACCGATGTCCCCGACCGGGCGCGCCTGGCCCCACGTGTAGGCGATCGCCTCCGTCCGGAAGATGTCCTCGGGGCCGCGGAGGTTCCAGGCGAAGTACACGCGCGCGGCGCAGTCGTCTCCCTGTCGCGTGCGCTCGTCGGCACCCGCGACGGGGCCCGAGACCCGCCATGTCCAGCGCACGATCGGGGTCTGACGCAGGTCCACCCGGGTCGCGCGCACCAGCATCGAAGCGGCATCCTCGCTGGTCGCGCGCATCACCGTCTGCCCATCCGGACCCGGTTCCCGCCGGTAGTCGACCTTGCGGTGCCACGGACGGAAGGCGAGGTTCTGCCACGGATCGGGAGTGGTTCGCGCGAAGTCTGCCACGATCGTGCCGGGGAACGTGGGGGCCGGCGTGAGCGAGGGAACCGTCGGGGTGGCAGGCATGGCGGGTTCGAGGGTCGCGCCGGCCGGGAGGCGCCCGCACCCGAGCATCCAGAGCACGGACAGCGCGGCCAGGAGGAAACGTGGTGGCATGAAGCAGCTCCATGTGGGGGACGAGGCCCGCGGGCCAGCTGGTTCCCATGATGGCATGCCGCGTTCGGTGAATCTGTCGGCTGGCCGACAGTCCCGGGCGGTCCGGGCATGCCAGCATGGACGGGTCACCGATCAGGAGGAAGACATGACGATTTCCCGGGAACTCTCGAGGCGGCTGGTCCGCCCCGTCCTGTTGCTCGGTCTGCTGGCGATCGGGCTGGTCGTGATCCGGGTCGATGGGGTAGCGAGCTGGTTCGAACGGGATCGCTTGATGGCGCTCACCGCGCAGGCCGGCCCCTGGGGGCCCGTCGTGTTCGCGTGCCTCAAGATCCTCTCGGTCGTGCTCGCGCTGCCGTCGGCTCCCGTGACGATGGCAGGGGGCTTTCTCTTCGGCCCCGTCCTGGGCACGGTGGTGAACGTCCTGGCCGCCACGGCGGGCGCCTCCCTGACCTTCTTCATCGGGCGATTCCTCGGGCGTGACGGGGTCCAGCGGGTCCTGCCCCGGCAGTTGCAGGCGCTGGATGAGCGGCTGGTCACGCAGGGCTTCCGGGTCATCCTGTCCCTGCGTCTCGTCCCGCTCGTCCCGTTCAATGGCCTCAACTACGGGGCCGGTCTCACCCGGGTGGCTTTCCGGGATTACCTGGCCGGCACCCTGCTCGGCATCACTCCCGGGGCGGCCGTCTTCACGACCATGGGGCACTCGGCTGCCGAGGCTTCCGTGCCCGGCATGGCGATCGGTCTCGGGGCCCTGGGGGTTCTGTCCCTGATCCCGGTCTTCTGGCGGCCAGTCGCCCCCGTGCAGGTGGATGCGAGCCCGAGTCCGCCGGCGAAGCCGTGACTCCGGAGTCTCAGGGCACGAGGCGCTCGCGGTCGATGAGGTCGCGGATGGCTTTCTCGCGCTCCCAGGGGGCCGGGTAACCGTGCTTCGCGTAGTCCTCGGCCGTGGCCTTCGGTTCGGTGATCCGACCGATGTAACTTGCGCCCTCGCGGGGGTCATAGCCTGCACGGGCGGCGAAACGCGCGCCGTCGAGGTCGGCCTGTTCTTCCATCTTGCGGCGGGCCCGGCGGAGCGTCGCATCCTTGAATCCGGAATCGACCTCGCTGACGAGTTCCTTCGGGGCCTTGCCTGTCCGGAGGGCGTCCAGGAGTTCGTTCTGGGCCTTCTGGATCGCGTGGCCACCGGGGTGGTCGCGGTGCAGGTCGTGCGCCAGTTCGTGGGCCAGGATGAAGGCGAGCTGGTCGTCGTTGTCGACCGACTTCAGCATGCCTTCGTGGACGCCGATCTGGCCACCGCCCAGGGCGAAGGCATTGGCATCCTGCTTCTGGTAGAGGGCAGGACGGACGGGATAGGGGGCCTCGGGAGCAGCGGCCTGGAGCTTCTGCATGATGCCCTTGACCCTGTCCATCGCGGGGCCGTCCTCGCGGCGGGCCCACACGAGGTCGTCCACCTTGAACTTGCCGGTCTTCAGGAAGTTGTCGATGAGCTGCTCGCGGTTGTCCCAGATGGCCGTGATCTTCGCGAGGCCCGTCATGCCCTGCACGAGCTTCTCACCGCTCGCGACCTCGGCTGCCGCCCAGAGCGCGTCAAGCGACCGTCACGAGAGGGTTATCGGGGGCGGGGGTCAGGACTTGTGAACAAGGCGTTAAGAGCGTCGAGGAAAGAGGTTAAGTCTCGGTGAATCGTTCACGATCCGCGCGATGACGGGTGTCTCCTCAAGGAGCCAGCGGAACGAGTCGGTAGAGCGGGCGGTCGTAGTCCGCTGACGTCCGTCCGTAGGCTCCCCGTATGGTCGCGACGGGATGCAGCGAGAAGGCTCGCCGCAGGCGGTCCACCTCCTGATCGAACATGCGATAGACATAGACCGGTCGCGACCGCGAGAGGGTCACCGCAGCACCCTCCAGGCCCCCCCAGCCGTCGTAGGCCATGTTGGTGTCGTCAAGGATGGTGATGTCGGGGCGGCGGTTCTCGATATGGTGCGCGTACCAGAGCGGTGTGGATGCGTCCCAGTAGGTCAAGATGGTCGCACCCGGTTCGAGGTGGTCGAAGATCTCCTTGACGAAGCGCTCGCCCTGGTGATTCCCGCTCTGATCCATCATCGAAAAATGGGTGACCATCAGCCAGGCCGGGAGCAGGGTCGTGACCCAGGCGGCGTGCCGCGCCCATCCCCAACGATCGATGCGGATACGGTCCAGTATCCACTGGAGTCCCGTCGCTGCCCACACCACGAGCGTCAGCCAGGAAGCGAAAAGATAGCGGTTGAGATCGGCATTCTGGTAGCTGGCATACACGTACACGTTCGTGAGCAGCAGGCCCAGACTGAAGATCGCGAACCCCGTGCCGGCCTGAAAGCATGCCCACATCCCGATCACCGCGAGGAGCGCGAAGACCGGGCTGGCGTCGGCGACGACCGTGGCTCGCCAGGTGGGCCACTTGCTCAGGAAGCGTCCGACCCCCTCGGGGGAGAGAAACGTCATGTCGCTGCGGAACTGTTCGCCCGTCACCAGGTACCGCAGCCCCTCCCAGGTCGTCGGGTGGTTGTATGCCAGCACGGGGTTCTGAGATGCCCGGATCGGCAGATAGGCGTAAACCCCCAGCGCCAGGATGAATCCGAGGGTCGCCACCAGGAGGGGGCGCAGATCCCGTGCCAGGGTTTTCCGTCCCGTCCAGAGCGCATATCCCGCTACGAAAGGGGCGACCGTGCTCGTGAGCATATGATTGCCGAATGACAGTCCGAGCCATGTCGCGCCTATCACGAGATCCCGGGGACGTTGATCCTGGCTCCAGACCACGAGCCGATGCAGGATCGCGCTCAGGAACAGCAGGTGCAAGGTATGAACCTCTGCGCGCGTGGCGTTGCTCCAGAGCGAGGGAGAGGCGGCGAAACACAGGGTCATCGCCACGGCCACGGCTGGCCGAATCTTCAATCGTCCCAGCGTGAGGACGAGGATTCCAAGCGCGGCGCTCGCGCAGACGGTGGACAGCAGGTTCGCGCGATAGGCAGGCGAGCCGACAGGGATGTAAGAGAAGAGATGGCCGATCAGGACGTACAGCGGATAGCCGGTGGGATGGGCGATGCCGAGCAAGGAGGGCACCGTCTGCATTTCCCCGCAATCCCAGAAGCTGACCCCTGGCAAGAGCGTCCGAACGTAAACCACGAACGACAGGAGGCTGACGGCGATCGCAGCTCGCGTGTTCACGGGACCGGCCCCCCCGATGGCGGAGTCCGTCCTGTCACCTCGTAGACGTCCTGGTTGTAAGGCGTGACGGGGGGGAGCTTGCGGAGGGTGTAGCTTTGCGCGATGCGCTCCACGTTGTCGTGCATGTGGATGATGTAGACCGGTCGGGCCGGAAAGAACGTATCGACGGCCTTCACGACGTTCCCCAGGTCCTGGCTGTAGATGTCGATCTCGTCGACCAGGGTGACGTCAGGACGCCGGCCCTCGACATGTTGGCCATACCAGAGGGGCGTGGTGAAGCTCCACCAGGAAAGGATGACGGCCCGTGGTTTCACCGCGTCGAAGACGTTGCGTTCATATATTTCCGCCGAGTGGTCGAGGTGTCGGTCGACCTGGCTCCAGTGCGTCAAGGCGAGACTCGCCGGCAAAACCAGGGTGAGGAGACTCAGGGCACCCGACAGCCGGACCGGAAACATGGCCTGCAGTCCAGTCGCCGCGCCGAGCAACAGGAGCAGGTTCGGGGCCAGGAAGTAGCGCGGGAGATCGGCATTGGCATACGTGCTCGCGGCGTAGAACGGTATCGCGATCCCGAGCACCAGGGAAACACCGAGCCTCCAGTTCCGGCGCCAGATCAGGATGAGACCACCCGCTGCCAGGACGCCCAGCGCGTTACGGCCCCATACCGTGAACCAGTCGGCATACCAGCCCATCACCTCGGGCCAGCGTGCTAGCGCGGTGGCAACACCGTGCCACGACATGAAACCCATGTCTCCCCGGAATTGCTCACCCAGTGCCACGAACCGGAACCGTTCCCACGTGACGGGATTCGCGTAGTTCATGGGCGGGTTCATCAGCGCCCGCAGCGGCAGATAAGCATACAGGGACAGCCCGATGGCGCCCATGAGACCCGAGACGGCCAGGGTTCCCGGCCGTCTATACCCATCGGGTCGAGACAGGAAGGTGTACAGGGCGATCGCGGGTAACTCCATCGTCAGGGACATGTGATTGCACAGGCCGAGGCCTGATCCGAGTGCGAGCGCCCAGAACCAGGCCCGATGGCCCGACTCCACGTACCTGAGGGCGAGCCACCAGAGGCCGATGACGATGGCCGCGTGGAGGGTGTGCGGATCCGCGCGGTTCGCCGTGTTCCAGGTGTTGGCAGCAAGCGCGAAACAGAGCGCCGTCGTGCAGGCGAGGGCGGGTCGAATCCGCAGTTTGAGTGCGACGATGCCCAGCCCCGTGGCGGCCAGAGCGGCGCAAACAGCCGAAAAGAGGTTCATGCGGTAAGCCATCGAGCCGACGGGCACGAAGGAAAAGAGCTTGCCGAGGAGGATGTAGAGGGGGTAGCCCGTCGGATGGGCGATGCCGAGGACGTGAGGGACGGTCTGGAATTCCCCTGTATCCCAGAAGCCGACTCCGGGCAACAGCGTTCGTGAGTAGATCGTGAGGGTCACGACCAGGACGATCGAAGCGATGACGAGGGGCAGGCCGGGGCGGGTTTCCGGTTCGAGTTCCGTGCTTCTCAAGGAAGTTTTGCCTGTCGAGTGGTGCGAAACCTGGCCCAGTTGCAAGTGCAAGCGAGACTAACACGGTGCTGGAACCCTTGTCCAACGGGAGGAAGAGAAGGTTGCGACGGCCCCCGGGACCCGGGATTGAACGGGACAGAAGCGGGACGTTCGAGCGCCTCGAGGCCCAACTGACGGCGTCTCGTCTCCTGCTCTCTGGCGAAGAGGCTGGATTTCACGATGTCCCACGTCGGGTTGTATTCCAGTGAGCTCCCCGTTCTTGCTGACCCGGTATCCGGGGTTCAGGGCAGGGGGGGGCTATGATGTCGATATATGCAGACAGATGACCCCCGGATGAAGAGCCGACCTTTTCGCGTCGTGGACGCGAGTGACCTCGGTGCGGCCGTGCGTCACGTCCGCGCCCTCGCGGGGCTGACGCAGGCCGAACTCGCAACCCGGGCGGGTCTTCACCGTTCCTACCTGTCGGAGCTGGAAAGCGGCAAGACCACCGAGGCCACCGAGCGCCTGCTGGGGCTGTCTAGCGAACTGGGTGTCCGCGTCACCGTGGACCTCAAGAATCATGACGTCCGGCTCTGCGTGTCTGTCCGTCTGGATTTACGGGGTCCACGCGCCTGAACCAATCTGTCGGTATGGTCTTGCGCGTCGGGTCATCCAATTCGTATGATTTCTTCGGGAGGATCAAGACAGTATGGCTGCCGTGACTCCCCTGCTCGAACCGGGCCGCGTGTACCGGACCCGTGAACTATCTGCTTGGACCACCAACGCGCCTCGGCTCGCCCGTCGCCTTGTCGAGGAGGGGACCCTCGTTCCACTGGCCCATGGCCTGTTCGCGCACCCGAAGCCGAGTCGCTTCGGGCCCGTGCCGCCGCGCGACGAGGAGATCGTACGTGCCTTTCTCGACGGAGGGCCCTTCATCTTCACCGGCCCGGAGCGTTGGAACGCACTGGGGCTCGGCACGACGGCGGTTTTCGTGGTGCCACTGGTGTACAACACCAAGCGTTCAGGGATCTTTACGTTCGGCAGCCGTCGCATGGTGTTCCGGCGGGTCGCGTTCCCTGAGAACCCGCCCGTCGAGTGGTTCGTCATCGACCTGTTCGAGCATGCCGACCAGGCGGCTGCTTCGCCGGTGCAACTCGCTGAAGCCCTCGGACGAGCCCTCGCCCATGGCCGCTTTGACCGCGATCGCTTGATGGATCTCGCGCGACGCTACGGCTCGCGGGCCACACAGGTGCTCGTCGCGGGTGCCGCGTGAACTTCGTTCACCAGATCGGAGAGGAGTTCGCGGATCTCGTGGAGATCGTCTCCGCGGAACGCGGCCTGAGACGATCCATCGTCGAGAAAGACTACTGGGTCACCCATGCTCTATGGGCGCTCTCGGTCGGGGGCTTCGAGGTCTGGTTCAAGGGTGGAACCTCGCTGTCCAAGGGCTTCGGCCTGATCGACCGATTTTCCGAAGACCTCGATCTCAAGATCGAGCCCGGCGTCGTGAGCACGCTCCCCGCGGTGTCGAACTGGAAGAGCGAGGGCCGCTCGGCAACTGCCGAGCGCCGGGCGTTCTTCGAGGCGCTTTCGAATGCGGTGATCGTGCCTGATTGCAGCGTCTTGCTGGACGTCGACGCGAGCGCCCCGGCCTGGCGAGGTGCCAGCTTTCGAGTATCTTATCCGAGCTTGTACCCTGGCGAGTTGCCGCCCGAGGTCTCGAGCCACGTCCTGCTCGAGGTCGGCAGCGCGCGCGTCACGCCATTCCTTCCGCGTGATCTCACCTCCTGGGTTCACGACAGGCTGGATGCATCAGGGTTCAGTTCCGAATTCACCGATAACCGACCGCGCGGAGTGCGGTGCATTCATCCGATGGTCACGCTGCTCGAGAAACTCGATGCCCTACAGCGACGCTTTCCGAACGAGCAGGTTCCAGCGCCGACCTTCGTGCGTCACTACGAGGACGCTGCCCGCCTGGTAGCAGCCGCCCGGACATGGCAAGTGATCGACGGCTACGCGGACGTGCGTGAGCTCGCGAACGAGATGCTCGACCAGAGACAGCTTTCAGCCTTGCCGACGGCTGACGACCGCAGCTTTGCACCAGGCGACGATGTCCGATGGACTGCGATTCGTGCCGCGCATACCGCGATCGAGCCGATGTTCTGGGGGCCGCGTGTCACCATCGACGAGGCATGCAAGTTGATTCGCGATTGGGTCGCCACCACACTGGGGTGAGCGCAGCTTGTTTGACCCATACCTGACCATGGGTTCGGGTTCGGGGATCACCCTCGCGCTCGAGGCGTGCCCCGATATCGACTTCACGAACGATCATGGCAGCTGCCTGTTCACCGTCACGGTTCACCGCAAGCCGGTGGGAAGTTCGGTGGAAACGGGCGCGATCGAAGCCGTTTCACCGAACAGGTCGGAGAAAGGTTCGGAGAAAGCCGAGGATCGTCTCCTGAACCTGCTGAAAGACCAGCCAACCATGAGGATCGCCGACCTTGCGGCAACCTTGGGGATTTCGACCCGCGCGGTGGAGAAAAGGCTTGCCCGGCTTCGTTCCGAGGGGAGTCTCCGTCGCATGGGCCCCGACAGGGGTGGGCGCTGGGAAGTGCTGGAATGACCTTGGCCTGGAGCCTCGGATGCGTGCCCCCGGTGTCCTCCCGAACAAAAAACGGGTCCCGGTAGGGATCGCCGAAACCCGCATGAGTATCGAGTGGAGGCGCAGGGATTCGAACCCTGAACCAAGGGATTATGAGTCCCCTGCTCTGACCGTTGAGCTACACCTCCGGGGAACCTGATTGTATCACGGGCGATCGGGGCCTTCTGATACCCCCACGTCGTCCTCATCCTGCTCCCCCGGAGCCATATCAGGACGGTCCTGATCACAAGTTTTGACGGGCATTTAATGCGAAGCGGATAGCCCGATCCCGGAGCCATGGAGAATGATGGGTGAGAGGGACGCTACAAGCTTCGTGGTTTTCGAAAGGGCAGGATATGGACGTGACGGGCTCGAGCGCATCGGGTGCGAGAACATCAGCCCCGGCTACCCGGGTAAAATCGGCTTCTGCGAATCGTTCCGCAGCCCCCGTCCGCGGATCCGCCGCATTGCTCGAGTATCAGGCGACCATGGACGAGCTGGCGGGCGGCCTGAAGGCGATGAAGCAATTCCTCAAGCGACAGCATTCCTTGAGCACGTTGGTCATAAAGAACATCCCTTGAACACGACGGGGCAATCCTGACATGTGGCCAGGGCCCCCTCCGCGACGGAGGGGGCCCTTCAGTTCGACTTCCCGGGTTCTTCAGTGGCGGCCCTGGAAGATCTGGTTGCTGAGGTCGTTGAGGTCGTAGTGCGAATTCCTGCGTTCATCCCGGGTGAGCCCGGCGTCGCGACGCTGGATGATGTCGATCCGGGTGTCGCGGAGTTCCTGGCGGATGGGGGCGGCTTCCTGGCGGGTGAGGCTTCCATCGAGGCGACCGGCGCGGATGCGGGCCTGGAGGTTGTCGACGCGGTTGGGGATGTTCATTTCGGGGCTCCCTCCGGGCTTGCGGGCGATGCTCGGACCGCCCTGCGCTTCACGAGTAGGTCATCCGTGAGGCTGCTCACCGGGCGTTCACCAGGTTCTGCCGGGGGGCGATCGCGATCGTTTTCATCGATTCTTGTGGTGGGTTTAACGTGTTCTTGGTGCAGGCGTGCGCTCGCCAGCCGGACAACCTGATCAACACGAACATCCAGCCTGCTCACTCCCGAAAGGACCCCGGAATGTCGCCGATCGCCCAGGTCGCCCCGAAGTCGTTCAAGGCCCCCGTCGCCCCCCGGCAGGCCAGCGAGAAGCCAGCTGCACCCGGCCTCACGCGATGCTTTCCGTCGGCCGACAAGCTGAACCTGTCGCGGTCCGCCTCGGTCTGGGACTCGGAGCGCTCGGATGCCCGCGCGGCCCAGTGGCTCGACCAGGCGATCGCCCTCGATTCCCGCCGCGACGTGAAGGGGGCCGAGCAGGCCTTCATGACCGCGAGTCGCCTGAGTGAGACCCCGAAGCAGGCTCTCGAGATCGCCGATGCCGCCGCCGAGCGCTCGTACGTCCCGGCCGCCGACCTCGCCTTCAAGCAGGCGGGACGCCTGGCCCGCACGGCCCCCGAGGCCCTTGGCGTCGCCGAGGAGGCCGCCGTCTTCAACTACATCCAGGGTGCCCACGAGGCCTAC
>JAYKJE010000029.1:0-141624 GCA_035285805.1 bacterium
GCAACCTCCGGGGGTATCTGTCTCTTGTCAGGGGACGGTCAGCCCTGACAAGAGACAGATACCCTCGAAACGTCGCCGCGGTCGCGGAAAGGTCACCCACTTGAAAATCGCACTCTGGGTCATCCATGGACTGATTTGCGCCCTGTTCCTCGCAGCGGGTGGTTTCAAGGGATTTGCTCCCGCGGACCTGTTGCTGGCCCAGGCCACCAATGGCCTGCCCTGGATCAAGGACACCCCCCTGATCGTCGCCCGGATCGCGGGTATCTCGGAATTTTTCGGCGCCCTCGGTTTGCTCCTGCCCCTCGTCATCAAGGCGCTCCCCGCACGCCTGCCAGGCCTCGCGGCTGCTGGCTTGACCCTGGTCATGATCCTCGCAGCCGGCTTTCACCTCATGCGCGGGGAACTCGTCGCGATGCCCGCGAACCTGGTCATCGGTGCCATGACGGGCTTCGTCGCCTGGGGACGCCTCGGACCCCATGCCCTTCGCCAGGCCTGATCACGCCCCCGTCGCCTCGTGAACGAGAGGGCCCCGGGTGTCCCCGGGGCCCTCGTCCATCCGATGGCGTGAAGCCTACGCCTCGGCCGACTCCTCGCCGGCCTCGGCCAGGTCCTCGGCCAGCTCGACCAGCAGCCGCACGCCGATGCCCGTGGCGCCCTTGGGCACGTGGGGCTTGCCCTTGTCGTCCCAGGCCGTGCCCGCGATGTCGAGGTGCGCCCAGGGGTACTTCTTGGTGAACTTCGACAGGAAGGCCGCGGCCGTGATGGTGCCGCCGGCGCGCCCGCCCGAGTTCTTGATGTCGGCGATGTCCGACTTGATCTGCTCCTGGTACTCGTCCCACAGGGGGAGCTTCCAGGTCCGCTCGGCCGCGCGCTCGCCGGCCTGCCGGACCTTCTCGATCCAGGCGTCGTCGTTGCCCATCAGGCCGATCGCGTGGTTGCCCAGCGCGACCACGCAGGCGCCCGTGAGCGTCGCGAGGTCGACGACGCCCATCGGCTCGTAGCGCTCGGCATAGGCGAGGGCGTCGGCCAGGATCAGACGGCCCTCGGCATCGGTGTTCACGACCTCGATCGTGATCCCGTTCATGGCCGTGAGCACGTCACCCGGATGGATGGCATCGCCGCTCGGCATGTTCTCGGTGGCCGGCACGAGCATGACGACGTTGAGCGGCACCTCGAGGGCGGCGATCGCCTTCATGGCCCCCAGCGCGGCGGCCGAACCCGCCATGTCGTACTTCATCTTCTCCATGCCCTCGGAGGGCTTGATGGAGATGCCGCCGCTGTCGAAGGTGATGCCCTTGCCCACGATGACCAGGGGCTTCACGTCGGCACCCAGCGGCATGTACTCGAGGATGATGAAGCGGGGCGGTTCGTCCTTCATCGAGCCCTGGGCGACGCCCAGGAACGAGCCCATCTTGAGCTCGGCACACTCGACCTCGGTGAGGATCTTGCAGGTGACGCCGTACTCCTCGGCGATACCCTGCGCCGCGGCGGCGAGCGCCGAGGGCGTGAGGTCGTTGGGCGGCGCAGAGACCAGGTCGCGGCTGAAGACCACGGCCTCGGCCACGGCCGTCGCCTCGCCGAGCGCGCCTTCGAGCAGCTCATGGTCGGCATCGCTACCCGCGAGGATCACGACCTCGTCGAGACTCTTGAACTTGTCGCGATCGAGGGTCTTGTAGCGGTTGTACTGGTAAGACCCGAGCTGGACGCCTTCCAGGAATGCCCGGGCGACCGACGGTGCCGGCAGCCCCTCGATGCCCTCACCCAGCACGGGGGTCGTGAGCACCTTGAAACCCGCGTCGCGGGCTGCCGTGGCGACCTTGCCGCCGGCCTGGCGGATCTTGTCGAGCGTCAGCGCGTCGCGCTTGCCGAGTCCCACCAGCAACAGACGGCCCGCGGCCAACTTGCCCAGCGTGGGGATATGGGCAACCTGGTTGGACTTGCCGACGAACTCTTTCCGGCTGATCAGGTCCTGGATCACTCCGCCCAGGTGCTCGTCGAGTGTCTTGACACCCGCCTCATCCTCTTCGAAGAGCCCCACGGCGAGAATGGCGGCCTCGATGCCTGCGATGTTTCCGGTCTTGATGCTGAACTTCATGGGGACTCCTGTCGATCGACCACCCGCGACCGGAGAACAGCACGTGACGCGTCTCCGGGTCGGCCGGGCGTAGGCGTTCAATATACCAGAAACGGTGGGGGCTCACACGCGAGCGGCCCGCGTCGCGCGGGCGGAAGATACGAACACCGCGTGAGGGGTATACGGGGCAAGGTACGCGCGTCCAAGACGAACCCGGAGCCATGGCCAGCACCGTCCATACCCCACTCGAGAACCTCAAACCCGGGATGGTCCTGGCCGAGACCGTCTACCATCCGGGAGGACACAAACCGCTCCTGGCCACGGGCACGGTCGTGACGGCCAACGTCATCTCGACGCTGTACCGGGCGGGCCTGGGCAGCGTCCTCACGTTCGATTTCGAGAGCACGGACACGCCCCCGGAGTCGCCGCCCCCGAGCGTCCCCGCGCCCGCCTCGACTCCGCCCGTCGCCATCGCGCCTCCCCCCGCGCCCGCGGAGGCCACCCGTGGACCCCGCGAAAACCGCGGAATCTCGCGAACGGGGCCGCTGGGCAACCTGTTTCCGTCGCGCCCCGTGTCTGCGCCACGCATCTCGACTCCCGGTCATCAGGCCCCCAACGAGGTGCAGCGAGCCCAGAACGAGAAGATCGAGAAGATCGCCCGGGACGTCGTGAACCACAACGTCCGGTCCATCCGCGAGATCGCCCGGACCTACAAGGAATCGGCGACGCTGGACTTCGACAAGGCCGACAACTGCGTCCAGCAAACCCTGCAGGAAATCGTGCTCAACCGGGAGATCCTCTCCAGCCTGGTCGACCTCCGCGTGCGCGACGAGTACACGTATGCGCACTCCGCCAATGTCATGTCCCTGGCCCTGCTGATGGGCGTGACGCTGGGCTACCCCGTGGAGAAGTTGCGCCTCCTCGGCGTGGGCGCCCTGCTACACGACATCGGGAAGAACCTGATCCCGGATTTCATCCTGAACAAGGCCGGGAAGCTCACGGAGGCCGAGTTCTCGGTCATGCGGACGCATCCCGAGAAGGGGCTCCGCCTCATCCAGAACCACCGCTGGGCGACCCCCGAGATCAAGGGGATCGTCCTGCACCATCACGAACGGTGGGACGGCAAGGGGTATCCGTACGGGTTGAAAGGCGAAGACATCCCCGAGATGGCCCGCGTGGTGGCCGTCTGCGACGTCTGGGACGCCCTGATCTCGAACCGGGTCTACAAGCGGGGCATGCCCCCCAATCACGCCTACAAGATCATCCTCGACGGCATGGACAGCCATTTCGAACGCCGGATGGTCTGGTCCTTCCAGAACTTCATCGTGCCCTACCCGAAGAACGCCCTCGTCCTGCTGAACTCGGGCGAGGTGGCCAAGATCGTCCAGGTCAACCGGGAAGATTCCATCCGCCCCGTGATCGAACTGAATGGCGCGTGGATCGACCTGACGCGCCACGGACGGCTCCAGGTCGTGGACCTCTACCGGACCGAAGGGCAGATCTGAGGCCGCGATCGCCCGCGGCCCGCCCCACCTATTCGACCATCGCCGGCATCATCACGGCCTCGGACATCCCGTGGATGGCCTTCTTGTCCGCGGGAACCAGCGTGACCAGGATGCCATGCATGTGAGCCTGCTCGCCCTCGACGTAGTAATACGGACAGAGCCGTGCCCGGCCCGTGAAGGTCCGGATCTCGCGGCTGGTCAGGTCGAGGTACCGCCCCTGGACCTTGACGGGCTTGTGGTACTCCTGCAACAGATGGGGCACCTGATCGAAGGCCGCCACGGCCTCCCTGAGGCGATCGCCCCACTCGGCCTGCGGCGTGTCGGCGCCGAACGAGATGCCGCGGCTGCCCCAGGCGAGTTCCGAGAAGCCCGAGGGCTTCACCACGAACTCGCGCTGCTTCTTGGTCGTGGCCTCGAGATCGGTCCACCGGCGCACGGGGCGATCAGCGACCGACAGCCCCGGAATCACGGCGTGCGGAGGCAGAGGGCGCGGATCGAGGATCCAGGTGCGCGGGATGAGGCTCTGGAGGGCTGCGAAGGTATCCGGACCCAGCGCCGTGCGCCACCACGCCTCGAGCGCGGGATGGTGGAACAGCGCGAACCACATCTTCTCTTCGAGTTGCGCCTTGAAGGGCGGCGTGACGACCACCTGCTGCTTCTTGGCCGCATACATGATGAGCTCGGCCCGGGGGATGTTCTTGAGATCGAACAGCTCGAAGAAGCGATAGATCATGTCGACGCGCCGATCCGCCACCCAGAGCGCATCGTCGGCGTACCGGAGATCCTGCGGAGCGACGACCTCGATGCGCAGCCCCTTGCGCTGGCGGAGGGCTCCGGCGAGCCAGGTGAGCTCGGCCAGGTAATCATTCGACTCCTGGGAGACGACGATCGCGACGAACGGGTCGCCACCTTCCCCGACGTTCGCCCGGACGAGCCGCATGAACCCGTCGAGGATCCCCTCACCCCCGCCGAGCACCTCGAAACCTTGCTGGTGGTAGGCCTCCGAGAGGCTCCCGACGAACCCCTGCCCCCCCGGGATCGAATCGAACTCGCAGGCGATCCAGCGATGGTCCTCGGTGTAGACGAGATCGGGCCGGATGAGCCCCGGCAGCAGGCGCTTCTGGCGGTTCATGCGCCCGAACTCGACCACGTGCTCGGGTTTGCCATGGTCGAGATAGGCCGCGATCCAGGCTTCCTGGTGGCCCCGGACGCTGTCGAGGTACAGCTGGTTGGCCGCCTGGTAGAAGCGCAGCAGATGGTTGCCGAGGGCCTTGAGGTACAGGTAACTCTGCTTGCTGATGCAGAAGGGCTCGGGCGAGATCCGCCAGGGCGATCCCGACTCGCGCGCCGGTTCGCCTCGCAGGGCATACACCGGATTACCCGCCGCGTGCCGATGCAGGTCGAGACACGTCTCGACGGGGTCGCGCGACGAGGGCTTGAGGGCGCACTGCCCCATCAGATTGGCCAAAGCACGCCTCCTAGGGATTGGCTCCCGTCACCCGGGCAATCACCCACACGGCGACGACGACCACGATGAGGACCACGATGCCGACCCCGCCCCAGGACGACGAACCCTCGGCATCGAACCCGGCCTCGTCGAAGTCCTCACCGGGCGACAGATCCGAGACCTTGCGACCCTCCGTCGCGGTGGGCGGGGGAACGGTGATGCCGGTGAAGCCCGGAGTCTGCAGGAACTCGGCACGCTCCTCGCTGACCATCTGGGCGCCACAATGCTTGCAGAACGCCGCCTGGTCCTTGTAGCCACAGCTGGGACAGACCTTCACCGGGGATCTCCAGTTCGCACGGGTGGGAAACTGCTCCATTATCGGACAAGGTGGAACGCATGGCCAGCGATCCAGGTCGTGACAGGTGACGACGCAACTCGCGACATCTGTGACCTGGTTCTATGACGTCCTTAACGCGTCACAGCGCTGACCCGGGGGTATATTTCAGGCGTGCGGCACTCCGGGTCAGCAAGGCCGATCGCGGCCACCGGAGCCACCTTCCCGCCTCTGGAAAGGATCATGCATGACGGCCATCATTGGCCTCGTGGTCGTGTTCGTCGGGGTCTTCGGTGGGTTCATCGCCGAGAGCGGCCCCTTCGGGATGCTGTTTCAGCCTGCCGAGTTCCTGATCATCGGGGGGGCGGCGGGAGGTGCGCTCGTGGCTGCCACCCCTCCCCACGTGCTGCAACAGCTCGCCGAGGAAATCCCGGCGATCTTCGGTCCACCGCGGTACACGCGCCAGACCTACGAGGAGTTGCTGCAGTGTCTGTACGCGATCTTCCAGAAAGCGCGACGCGAAGGGTTTCTGCAGACCGAAGCCGACATCAACGATCCGCACCATTCGGACCTCTTCGGCGGATTCCCCTCGATCGTGGAAGACCACCACACGCTGGCCTTCATCTGTGATGCGCTCCGGCTCACCATGAGCTACCAGGCGCCTCCTGCCATCGTGGAACTGGCCATGGACGTCGCGATGGAGACTCACCACGAAGAGGCGGGGCAGCCGGCTGCCGCCATGTCCCGGGTTTCGGACGCGCTCCCGGGCCTGGGCATCGTCGCAGCCGTCCTCGGGATCGTCATCTCCCTGCAGTTCCTGAGTGCCCCCGCCGAGGTCCTGGGGCACCACATCTCGGCAGCCCTGATCGGGACCTTCCTCGGCTTGCTGCTGTCCTACGGCATGATCCAGCCCCTGGGCGTCAACATGGAAGGCCGGGCACGCGATTCGGCGCGCTACTACCTGTGCATCCGGGAGGCGATCGCCGCCTTCATCGGTGGCGCGGATCCCCGGATCTCGCTCGAGATCGCCCGTCAGGCCATCCCCAGCCACCTGCGCCCGTCGGCGGAAGAGGCCGAGGCCCTGCTGGCCGGCAATGCCCGCAGCGACGCTCAGCAACCCAGCCTCGAACCGGCAGCCGTGGGAGCCTGATCTCATGGGGCGTCGCGGCAAGGGCGGACACGGCGGCGGGCATCACGGGGGGGCCTGGAAGGTGGCCTATGCCGACTTCGTGACCTCGATGATGGCCCTGTTCATGATCCTCTGGCTGGTCAACATGGTGCCCAAGGAGAAGCGTCCCGCCCTGGCCTCGTATTTCAAGACGGGAGGGATGTGGCGCGACCAGGGGGCCAGCTTGCTCGACCTGCATCCGGATACCCGCAAAGTCTCCGTGGTGGCCCGGGAGCCCGTGGTCCCGCCGGCCGTCATGCTGCTCGTCCCGGAACCCGTCGCCTCGCTGCAGGCCGTCGAGGACACGGTGCGCGAGGCGGTGCTCGAGGGCGAGCTCTGGCCCTTCCGCGACCAGATCCAGATCCGTCAGACCGGCGAGGGCCTCGAGCTGTCGCTGCTCGACCCGCATAACCGGACGAACTTCGCGCCCGGTTCCGCGACGCCCACGGCCGAGATGCGCGCCCTGCTGCAGCAGGTGGCGCGCGCCCTGCAGGGCTATGGCAACGCCGTGAGCATCGGCGGTCATACCGATGCCCACCCCGTCACGGGCAAAGGTGTCTACACGAACTGGGAACTGTCGACGGAGCGGGCCAACCAGGCCCGGGCCCTGCTGGTGGGCTTTGGCCTCCGCGAGGCGCGCATCGCCAGCGTGCGAGGATTCGCGACCACGCGTCCGCTCGATCCCGAACATCCCTTCGCCGATGCGAACCGTCGCATCACGGTCGTGCTGCTGAAAGGGGACGAACCCACGTGAGTACACGCAACATGCTGGCCAACGCGATGTGGCTGATCATCGTGGTCGCAGCCCTCACGGTCCCCTTCTGGGGGCACTGGATGTTCGCCGTGGGCGTGCTGGTGATGGCGATCGCCTACGAGCTCCGCGAGGTGCCGTCCGCGGGCGGACGGATGGTTCGGACCGGCATGGTGGGTACGCGCGGGACGGGGCCCGTGGTGTCGGTGCGACGCCAGCGAGATTCCTCCAGGCCGTGAGCTAGCTGGCCGTCCGGTCGGCCAGCGAACCATCGAGGTCGATCGGAGGGGAGAACAGCACGGCCCCCTCGAGTTCCGCGACGGAGGCCTCGACCTCCGCATCGATCCCCGTGACGGGACGGCGCGACAGCGCGAGCACGGCATCCTCGTGACCTTGCCGGATGTACAGGTCGCGAAGTCCGGCGTCGAAGAAGCCCGCAAACACGTCTCCTGGCAGGGAAGGTTTCGGGAAGATCGGCACGAGATTCACGATGCGCCGGCTGGTGAGGTCCTCGAGGCTCTTGTAACCCGCCGCGAGCGCGAGAGTCTGGTTGAAGCGGTTGGCCAGGACGCGCCCGTCCTTGCCCCGCTTCAGCAGGGTCTCCAGATGGCCGAGCTTGCGGTTCTGCTGCATGACCTTCCGGTAGTTCTGCACGACGAAACGGCCCGACAGCATCGTGAACACCCGTCCGAGGATGCTGTACAGGGTGTCGGGCTCCGTTTCGGGCCGCTCCACGGTGGTGCAGCCGGACACGACGATCACCGTGTCCACCTCGGGGTCGAGACGGATGGCCCGACCGATCGGGGCATTGTCCCACAGGCCACCGTCGAAGAGCATTCCCCCCGTGGCCTCGTCCGGCGTCGGCGGGAAGAGAAACGGAAACGAGCTGCTCGCCTCGATCATCCGGACCATCCGGGGTACCGTCCGGTCCCAGAGCTCCCGGTTCAGGGACCGGTCGAAGGTGAAGTCCTCGTAACGGGCGTAATGGGTGGTGAGCTCCATCTCGTCCGAAAGGCGGGTACAGCCCATCAGGTCGGTGGCCACGAGCGACAGCTTGACCTCGCGCTTCACCTCTCCGGGGTAGGTGAGGTTCTCCTCGCACAGATGCCGGATGAAGTGATGCGAGATGAGCGAGGCGAAATCACCGCGGATCAGTTCTTCGAAGGCCAGCAAGGAATCCAGCCCGAGACGCGGGACGTAGCGCCGGGAAAGGGGATCGACCCCGATCCGCTTGAAGAGGGTCCGGAGGTTGCGCCGCTCGAGTTCCCCCCCATCGAGACGGTCATAGCCGTGATAGAGATGCTGGGCCGTGACGGACCGGCGCCAGTACCGCGCCAGCTCGGCCTCGATGGCCTGCCCACTGAAGGTGCCTGCACTGATGTGCCGGGCGGCGAAGGCGCCGTTGATGGCCCCTGCCGAGATGCCGACGATCACGTCCGGGATGACGTTCCGCTCGGCGAGGGCTCTCAGGACCCCCACCTCGTATGCCCCCTTGGCGACACCGCCACACAGAACCAGGCCGACTTTGCCCACGGGTTCCCCCTAGCCGCGAGCACCATTGCTCGCCGCATGCATTGTACCCCGTGGGCCTCACCATGCCGTGACGGACGGCCCGCGGTGAAAAACTTAACGATCTCGGCCGAGGAGGCGAGGATTGCGCAGGTGGGCGACGCTCTCCATGATCCGCGGCGTCGTCGCCCGACCGGGGTGCGACCAGCAAGGAGGAGATCCATGCGACGCGTGATTCTCAAGGTGCTGCCGGGGCTCGCCACCCTGAGCATGCTGGGTTGCTCGGCGGCTCCCCCGACCGCGAACCCGGACCCGACGGGCGCGATGGCCGCCCCCGAGGTGGCCTCCAGCCGCGAGGTCCAGAGCCAGCTGGATGACCGGTTCCAGCGCGAGGTGCTGTCCCGGCTGCCGGTTCGCCTCGATGCCGGCGAGGGCGCGAAGGTCCTGGTGAAGATCGACCCGGAACGCATCAAGGGAGATGCGAGCACGGCGGCTGATCGTCAGGTCCAGCGCTTCGGAGGACGCGGCGGCTTCGGAGGCCGGGGCTTCGGAGGGAGAGGCTTCGGAGGCCGATGGGGAGGCCGATGGGGCGGACGCTGGGGTGGGCGATGGTGGGGAGGCGCTGGTGGCCTCGCCTATTACCCTTACGCGGGATACTACTACCCGTACACCTGGGCCGGTGACGCCTGGTACCCGTATTATGCCGCCGACTATCCGTACTACGCGTATCCCTACCTGTCGTCGGTCGGCTCTTACTACTATCCGTACACCAGCTACGGCTATCGCCGGCTCTGGCGGTGGTGAGGGCTGTCGACGGCGGTCGGTCCCCGGGGGCAGCGTGATAGCATGACATCATGCATCGTGTCCCCGAGCCCATCCGGATCGCCGTCGGTCTGAGCGGCGGCGTCGACAGCGCCGTCGCGGCCTGGTTGCTGCAGCGGGAAGGTCACGCGGTCGTGGGGGTCACGAGCCTCAACGTCCGGGAGTCCCGCTGCTGCGACACCCGCTCCCAGCTCGCGGCCCTGGAGGTCGCGACCCGTCTGGGCATCCCTTACCACGTGATCGACGTCCAGCGAACGTTCCGGCAACGCGTGATCGACCCGTACCTCGAGGGCGTGCAGGCGGGCGTGACTCCCAACCCGTGTGTCCTCTGCAATGCCACGGTCCGCTTCGAGGAACTGTTCGAGGAAGCGGCCTGGCAGCTGGACGTCGAGGCCTTCGCGACGGGCCATTACGCACGCACGCTCCGCGACCCGGGAACGGGACGCTGGCAGCTGCTGCGTGGACGGGACGCCAGCAAGGACCAGTCGTACATGCTCGCCCGCCTCGACCAGACGCAGCTGTCCCGGGCCCGCTTCCCCCTCGGTGAGCTCACGAAGACCGAGGTGCGACGGCTCGCGGCCGAAGCGGACCTGGGGGTGGCCGGCACCCCGGATTCGCAGGACGTCTGCTTCGTCATGGGCAACACCCGCGACTTTCTCGATCGGGAACTGGGCCCGCAGGCACCGGGGGACATCCGCCACGTCGATGGCCGGGTGCTCGGCCGCCACGAGGGGCTCGCGCACCATACCGTCGGCCAGCGACGGGGGCTGGGCCTGACGCACCCCGAACCGCTCTACGTCGTGCGCCTCGATCCGGGGAGCAACGAGGTCGTCGTGGGCCCGCGCGAGGCGGCCTTCCGCCAGCGCTGGACCCTCGCGCAGGTCCACTGGGTGAGCCTTCCGCCCGCCGACGGACCGTTCGAGGCCGAGATCCAGACCCGCTATCGCAGCCCCGCCGTGGCGGCCACCTGCCGCCCGCAGGCGGATGGGACCATGGCGATCGAGGCGGTCGAAGCGCGCTTCGCGATCACGCCGGGGCAGCTGGCGGTGCTGTACGACGGGGACAAGGTGGTCGCCTCGGGAACCATCGCCCGGGACTCATGACCGACCGCACGAGGGCGATGGGTTCAGGCGCCGCGAGCCCTGCGATCGAGCGACTCGATCATGGAGCACGCCTGCTCCAGGATATCCTTCTCGGAGCGGTACGTGAGCACACCGAAGGCGCGATCGAGGTTCCACCACCGGGCCTCGTCGACCTCCCAGCTGGGCTGGTCAGTGTTACCCGAGAGGTAGCGCAGGAGGTAGAAGTGGACGGTCTTGTGAACCTTGACGCCCTCGTCCTTGGCGAAGAACCAGTACGAGATGTCTCCGATGCGGTCGAGGATCTCGCCCTCGATGCCGGTCTCTTCCTGGACCTCGCGCTGGGCCGTCTGCTCGAGAGTCTCGCCGGGCTCGATGCGCCCCTTGGGAAGCGCCCAGACCTTGCCGCCGCGAAGCGAGATCAGGGCGACCTCGACCTGATCGTCGACGCGCCGGAACACGACTCCACCGGAGGATACCTGGTGCTTGACCCTGGTCAAGGAACGAACCTCATCTTTCACGCTCCGAGCATTCTATCACCGGAAAGAAAGGCGTACCAGACGCTCACGGTGAGCGGATCGTGACGTCCCCCCATCGGTATCTGGTGCTTTTCAAGCCTGACGGGGTCCTGACGCAGTTCTCGGGTCCCGACCCGACGCAGACGCTCGCCTCGCTGGTGCCGGTGCCGGGCGTCTACCCGGTGGGGCGCCTCGATTCGGACTCGGAGGGTCTGTTGCTGCTGACGGACGACGGTCCGCTGGCGCACCGCCTGACGGACCCCCGGCATGAGCATCCCCGCACCTACTGGGTCCAGGTCGAAGGCGTCCCGTCGGACGAGGCCCTCGGTCGGCTCGCCCGCGGCGTCGTCATCCAGGGAATCATGACCCGTCCAGCCCGGGTCCGGCGCCTCGAGGGGGAGCCCGACCTGCCTCCGCGCCCCCGACCCATCCGGGAACGACGGCACATCCCGACCACATGGGTAGAACTCGTCCTGACCGAGGGGCGGAACCGGCAGGTCCGGCGGATGACGGCGTCCGTGGGACACCCGACCCTGCGCCTGGTGCGCGTGGCCATCGGGCCCTTGCGACTGGAGGGTCTCCGGCCCGGCGAATGGCGCTGGCTGACGGAAGAGGAACTGGCCCTGCTGGTAGACGGGATCAGGCCAGGCGGGCGACGTAGCCCTCGTCCGCGGCGATCGCGATGAGCGTCCCGGGTTCGACCGCGCCCGTGACGTGCCCGCTGGCCGCGGCCAGATCGACCCGGACCTCCGTCACGCCCGGGACCTCGGACCACGCCCCGGTCAGGTGCCGGACGCAGGCTTCACAGGACATGCCCTCGATGATGAACTGCAAAGCGTGGCTTCCTCCGGGTGGCGAGTCGGTACTCGCAGTATACGGTGACCGGTCGATTTTCGCCCGCTGGCTGGCGATCGCCCCCCTTGACCTTCCAGCGAGAGGAAGGTTCATGCTGGTCGCATGACGGCACCGTCCCTGGAGGCTCGCGTGGCAGCAGATGGGTCCACCCCCCACCGGGAACTCGAGCTCGAGATCTCGGGCATGCACTGTGCCTCCTGCGTGCATCGCGTCCAGCGCCTGCTGACGCGGCAGGAAGGCGTGGAAGAGGCCCTCGTGGACCTGGCGCGCGAGCGTGCCCTCGTGCGATTCGATCCCGCCGTCCAGACCCTCGAGACGCTGCTTTCGGCGATCGCCCGCGGGGGTTACGAGGCTCGCGAGCGGCAGATCCCGGAAGACGAGGACCCGCTGCTCCTCCAGGAACGGCGGGCCCTGGAGCGTGCCCGGATCGAGGCCCGTCGGGCCTGGACCGCCCTCGGCCTCGCCCTCCCGCTGGGCATCCTCGCCATGGGCCCGATGCTCGTCCCGGCCTGGCATACCGCCTGGCACGGCACGGGGGCCCAGCAGGTCTCCGAGCTCGTCATGTGGCTGCTCGACCTGGCCATCGTCCTCGGTCCGGCACGGGAACTCGTCGGGTCCGGCCTGCGGAAGCTCGTCCGGTGGGCCCCCGACATGGATGCGCTGGTGACGCTCGGCACGGGTACCGCCCTCCTTCATGCGAGTGCCGTCGTGCTCGTGCCGGGGACCCTGCCCCCGGGGGCCCTGGAAGCCTCCTTCGAGACCCCCGGCTGGGTCCTGGCCATGGTCCTGCTGGGACGGATGCTCGAGGGCCGGGCCCGTCACCGGGCCACGCAGGCGGTCCAGGTGCTCGAACGGGGTCACATGGACCGCGTTCGACGCCCCGTACCGGGCCGGCCCGGGGAGACGGAGCGGGTCCCCGCCACCTGGATCGCGGCGGGAGACGCCATCCGCCTCGAAAGGGGGGATCGGGCCGGCGTCGATGCCCGGATCACGGCCGAACGGGGATGGGTCGATGAAGCCTGGCTCACGG
Organism: bacterium; assembly: GCA_035285805.1. Taxonomy (GTDB): domain Bacteria; phylum Cyanobacteriota; class Sericytochromatia; order S15B-MN24; family UBA4093; genus JAYKJE01. The sequence goes on from JAYKJE010000029.1 coordinate 13,093, forward strand.
GCGAGAGCACGCCGAGGGAAGTGGGCCCGGGGGAACTCGTCCGGGCCGGCACGCGGATCCTGGAGGGCTCGCTCCCGGCCTTGGCGGAACGCCCGGCCAGCGAATCGAGCCTGGCGCGCATCGCCGGCCTCGTCGAGGAGGCCCTGCGCGTCCGCCCGCCCGTGCAGCGACTCGCGGATGCGATCGTCGCGCGTTTCGTGCCCGTCGTCCTCCTGATCGCGCTCGCCTCGGCGCTTGCCTGGGGTCTATCGGGACGTCCGGAGGCCCTCTCCCTGGCCCTCGGCCACGCCATCGCCGTGCTGGTGGTGGCCTGCCCGTGTGCCCTGGGCCTGGCCACCCCGCTGGCCGTCATGGTCGGCACGGGGCGGGCGGCCGCCGAGGGCATCTGCTTCCGGGATGCAGAGGCCCTCGAGACCCTCGCCCGGGTGGACCACGTGGCCTTCGACAAGACGGGGACGCTCACGCGCGGGGCAGCCCGCCTCGTGGGCTGGACGGAACCGGAAACGGCCCTGACGGAGGACGAGCGGGCGGCCATCCGGCTCGTCGCCTCGGCGAGTCAGCATCCCCTCTCGCGGGCGGTGGCAGCGTATCTACCTGCCGATCTGCCCGATCCGGGGGGCCTCGAGGGGCTGGAGTCGTTGCCGGGACGTGGCGTGCAGGCCCGGGTGGGCGGCCGGTCCGTGCAGGTGGGAAGCCTCGGCTGGCTCCTCCCGGAGAACCGACCGGCCCCGACGGCAGGGCCCGGCGAGGGACAGCAGGGCGTCTGGGTCGCCCTGGACGGTCGGATCCGCGCGATCGCCACGTTCGAAGATCCGATCCGGGACGGTGCGGACACGCTCATCTCGTGGCTCGAAAAGGCGAGAATCGAGGTCTCGATGGTCACGGGCGATCGCCCCGAGGGAGCGCGGGAGGTGGCCCGCGGCCTCGGGATCTCCCGGGTCCGGTCCGGCTGCTTGCCGGCGGACAAGGTGACCTGGGTCCGGGATCTGCAGGCGCAGGGCCGCCGGGTGGCCTTCGTCGGTGACGGGGTCAACGATGGCCCGGTCCTCGCCGCGGCGGACGTCGGACTGGGGCTGGCCTCGGGCTCGGACCTCGCGCGAGCGGCAGGCCGGGTGACGCTGGTGTCGGACGCTCCTGTCGCGGTGAGCCGGGCGATCGGATGGGCCCGAGCGACCCACCGGAACATCCGGTTCAATCTCGCCTGGGCGAGCCTCTACAACGTCCTGCTGATTCCGGTGGCCGCAGGGGTGCTCGAGGCCTTCGGGGGCCCCGGACTGGCGCCGGCCTGGGGAGGGGCAGCGATGGCCCTTTCGAGCCTCACGGTGGCGTGGAGTGCAAGCCGGCTCAGACGCCGGGACTGACGCTCAGGGCCCGGGGACCGCGCGGCCCTCGTCGGTTCCCCCCTCGGCATCGCGGCGCAGCAACATCTCGAGTTTCTCGCGGCTGCGCTCCGTGCTCATGGTCGTCACGGTCATGAGCAGGCCGAGGGGCAGGATGTTGTGGGCGATGATGTTCTCTTCCTCGTCACACGCATCGAACTCGAGGAAGTCCTGTCCGACCTGGGTCAGACGGGCGAGAAAGTAGGTGCTCGCCGGGGCAAAATAGAGCTCCACGAGCTCACCGCGATCGAGCAGCTGGTTCAAACGGTCACGCAGGTTCATCGTTCCCTCTTCCGACCAGGACGTCTCGACGTCCGGACGGCGTGGTCCGCGAGGGTCAGGATCCCCGCACGACGCCCATTTCAGGATCAGCACGTCATTTTCGCCGATCATCGGCGATAATTCAACCATGACGATTTCCCGGGTCCTGACGCTCGTGCTCGCGAGCCTGCTGTCGATGCAGGTCCTGTCGGGTTGCGGGTCGCGACCGGCCCCGCTCGCGCGCGGCGCGGTCTCGCAGGGGAAAACCCTGCCCCCCACCGGCAGGTGGATCATCGAACGCTCCACGGCCCAGAGCGCCTCCGTGCGGGCGCGACTCACCTCGGAACTGGGTCTGACCTGGGTGCGAGACGTGAACGCCCTGGGTGCCAGCATCTACGCGGCTCCGGGAGGCCGAGAGATCGATCCGTCCCGGATCGGGATCGTGGCCGGGGTGACGGCGGTGGAACCCGACGTGCGAGTCCGGTCCACCTACAGTCCGCGGGATCCGGAGGTCTCGGCTGGCCAGCTCGGCGGCTACGTGGCCTTCCGGGCGAGCCTCCGGAAAGCCTGGGACGCGACGCTGGGCGACCCGCGTGTCGTCGTGGCGATCGTGGACACGGGCGTGGACGTCGGCCATCCCGAACTCGCCGGACGGACCGCGGAAGGCGTCTCATTCGTCAACGCCGTGGACCCCCTTCACCCCGACCAGCAAGGTTCGGTGCTCGATGGCGCCGGGCATGGCACGCACGTGGCCGGTATCGTGGCCGCCGCCGAGAACGGCCAGGGCATCACCGGGGTCGCCCCGCGTTGCCGGATCATGCCCGTCAAGGCGCTGGACCATGAAGAGCGAGGCTTCGCCTCCGACGTGGCCTCGGGGATCTCGTACGCCGTCGACCATGGCGCCCGGGTCATCAACCTCAGCCTGGGTTCTTACGGAGGCTCTCGCCTCCTGGAGCGCGCCGTGGCACGCGCCCTCGACCGGGGAGCCGTGGTCGTGGCCGCCATGGGCAACGACCGCCAGGATCCCGAACTGGGCTACGGTGAGGCACCGAGTTACCCGGCGGCCCTTCCCGGGGTCGTCGCGGTGGCCGCCCATGACGAGTCCGACCGGATCTGCGGGTTCTCCAACGCGGGCCGCTGGGTCACGCTGGCCGCCCCCGGCGAGGCGATCTGGTCGACGTTTCCACGCCAGGGCCCCGGGACGGAGGCCCCCTTCGAGATGCTGAGTGGCACCTCGATGGCCACCCCGTATGTCTCGGGAGTCGCGGCCCTGATGCTGAGCCTCCACCCGGAATGGTCCCCCGCACAGGTGAAGCGCCGCCTCGAAACCAGCAGCCGGGACGTCTCCACGCCGGGTTTCGATACCTTCAGTGGCCACGGAGTCCTCGACCCGGCCCGCGCCCTCGTCCCGTGAGAAGGCCGGGGTGACGGGGTAGGGTGGGAACGCCACCCTACCGCGGCAGAGGCCCCATGCCAGACCCGGACTCGACCCACGCCATCTTCCGTTTCCACGACGCGCGCTGGCGCCTGGTCGAGGAGGTCGTGGCTCGGTCGTGTGCAGCCTACGGCCACTCGCCCGAACGCATCCGCCTCGCGCTCAACGAGGCAGCCCTGGCCGAGACGGCCCGCCCGGCTCGAAACCCCGAGGAAAACGCCTCCCTGCGACGCTGGCGAGAGCTCCATCGCTCGCTGGCCCGGCTCGAGCCTCCAGCCCTGGAACGCCTGCTGAAGAACCTGGTCGAGGAAGCCGCTCACGACATCGTGGGGGATTTCGACCCGAAGGTGCACCGGTTCTCGGTCCAGCTCGCCCCTTACCTGCTGAGCTTCATCCTGCGCGGCAAGGGAGCGCCGATGGCCAGTGCCCTGGACGATCGGATCCAGGTCACGGGAGCCACCGAGGTCACCCGGGCCCTGGCGCGACGGGGGACCTTGATCCTGGTCCCCACGCACTCGAGCAACCTCGATTCGCTCGTGGTCGGATATGCCCTGCACCAGCTCGGCCTGCCCCCCTTCATGTACGGGGCGGGAAAGAACCTTTTCACCAACTGGTTCCTGTCCTTCTTCATGCGCCACCTCGGGGCGTACCGGGTCGACAGGCGCCTGACGCACCACCTCTACAAGGACGTGCTCAAGACCTACTCGCAGGTCTCGCTCGAGCATGGGTACCACGGTCTGTTCTTTCCGGGCGGGGGACGCTCGCGCTCGAACGTGGTCGAGCAGCATCTCAAGCTGGGCCTTCTGGGCACGGGCATGTCGGCCTACCTGAACAACCTGGCAGCGGGCAAGGAACGACCGGACATCTTCGTCGTCCCGGCGACCATCAACACGCACCTGGTCCTGGAGGCCAAATCCCTCATCGGTGACCACCTCCAGCAGCTCGGGCGTACGCGCTACTTCACGACCCGCTCGGACGAATCGCGGCAGGCGGGACAGATGTTCCGGTTCATCCGCCAGCTGGCCCGCATGGACAGTCAGGTCATCATCCGGCTGGGTGAACCGCTCGACCTGTTCGGCAATCGCGTCGACGCGGAGGGACGGAGTCTCGACCCCCACGGCCGTCCGGTGGATCGCCGATCGTACGTCCTCGTGGACGGTCAGCCGGCAGCCAGCCCCCAGCGCGACCAGGAATACACCCGCGAGCTCGGCGAAGCCGTGGCAGACGCCTTTCTGCGGCACACCGTCATCCTCTCGACGCATCTGGTCGCATGTGCGCTCGAGCGCCTGCACCGGGCCCGCGCCCCCCGCCTCGACCTGTTCCAGCGGCTACGCCTGCAGGAGGGGACCACGCTCGAGGTTCCGGAGGTGCTGGCCGAGGTCGCGGCCCTCAAGCAGCGCCTCGCCGTTCTGGCCCGACGGGGAGAACTGGTCCTCGGGCCTGACGTCGAGCAACTGAACGAGGAGAGACTCCTCGAGCATGCGCTCGGGCACTTCAAGGCCTTCCACCGGACGCCCGTGGCCATCCGGCAAGGCCAGGAGGTGCATCTCACGGATCTCGAGCTGCTGCATTACTACGCCAATCGACTGGCGGGCCGGGATCTGGACCGCCGCGACACCTCGGGGAGCTGAACCGCATGCAAGACGTCGCCGTGCTGGGGGGAGGTTCCTGGGGAACCGTCGTGGCCCACCTCCTGGCCCTCCAGGGTCACCGTCCCTGGCTCTGGATGCGGGATACCGCTCGCGCCGAGGAGATGGCCCGGACAGGGCGCAACCTGCGCTATCTACCGGATATGGACCTCGCCAGCGGCATCCGGCCGACCGCGGACATGGCCGATCTGAATGCCTGCGGCACCTTCTTCGTGATGGTTCCCAGCAAGGCCCTGCGCGAGACGGCCCGTCAGCTCTCTGCGCAGCTCGATGGCCGTCACGTGCTCGTGCACGGCGTGAAGGGGCTCGAGGCAGGGACGTTCAAGACGATGTCCACCCTGCTGCGCGAGGAGACGCCCTGCCGCCGGATCGGGGTGCTCTCGGGTCCGAACCTGGCCCGGGAGGTGGCAGCCGGTCAACCGTCGGCGGCCCTCGTGGCCTCCCGGTACGCGGAGGTGCAGGAACACGTCATCCGCCTGCTCCGGACCCCCCATTTCCGGGTGTATGCCAGTGACGACGTGCTCGGCACGGAGCTCGGAGGCACGCTGAAGAACATCCTGGCGATCGCCGCAGGCGTCGCCCACGGGCTGGGCTTCGGGGAGAACACCCGGGCATTCCTGCTGACACGGGGCATCGCCGAGATGTCCCGCCTGGGCGTCCAGATGGGGGCACGGGCCGAGACGTTCGCCGGGCTGAGCGGCCTGGGCGATGCCCTCGCGACCTGCTTCAGCCCGCTCAGTCGAAACTTCCAGATCGGGTACCGGCTGGCGCAGGGCGCCTCGCTCGAGGAGGCGATCGCGAGCCTCGGACAGACGGCCGAAGGCGTGCAGACGACCCGGACGGTGGCCGCTTACGCGCGGGAGCACGACGTCTACATGCCGATCACCGAGACGGTCAGGCGCCTGCTGGACGATGGTATCCCCATCCGGCAGGCCCTGCAGGACCTGCTGGAGACGTCCCGGGGACTCGTCGAGGCCGAACGCGACTAGCGCTCGGCCGGACGACGCGCCACCACGACGCGGGCGATGCCACCGAGGTCCTTGCGGGTTTCGAGCATGGTCCAGCCGGCTGCCACGAGCAGCTCCTCCACGTCCGGGGCCTGACCTTCCCCCACCTCGACGGCCAGCACCCCGCCAGGCCGCAGGAGTCGCGCGCCCTGCCCGGCGAAACGCCTGTACCACAGCAGCGCGTCCTCTCCGGGGAAGAGAGCCTCGTGAGGCTCGTGGTCGCGCACCTCGGGTTCGAGCGTGTCCGCGAGTTCGCTCGCGATGTACGGCGGATTCGACACGAGGTAATCGACCTGCCCGGCCCAGGCCTCCAGCGGAGCGAGACCGTCACCCTCGATCACCGTGACGCGCTCGTCGAGGGCATGGCGGGCCAGGTTGCGACGGGCAACCCGCGCGGCACCGGCACTCAGATCGATCGCGAGCCCTCGGAAGTACTTCACGTAACTCGCCAGCGCGACGGAGATGGCCCCGCTGCCCGTCCCGATGTCGGCAAAGAGGGCCTCTTCACGAGGACCCACGGACTCCTCGTGATCCAGCACGGCCTCGACCAGGGTCTCGGTATCGCCACGCGGGATGAGGACGTCGGAGGTCACCTCGAGTTCGAGCCCCATGAACTCCGTCGTGCCCAGGATGTACTGCAACGGCTCCCGGGTGGAGCGACGGGCCACCAGGTCGAGATAGGCGCTGCGCTCGTCGTCCTGGAGGGCGCGTCCGACGTGCTGGAGCAGGTGCAGGCGGTCGAGGCCCGTGACCTTCCCGAGCAGGAGCGAGGCATCCAGGTTGCCCGAGCCGACGCCGGCCTGCAGGAGGAACCGGCTGGCGCCCCGGAGGGCATCGCCGATGGGGGTCTCGGGGGCGAGTTCGAAGCGGGTCAAAGGTCCTCCTGGAACGGTCAAGCGAGTTCGAGTGCGAGAAAGGGGTCGCCCTGGCAGGTCTCGAGGGCCTGCCGGTTTCCGGCGGCCCCGTCGGGATCGTCGGCTCCCGCGCCGATCCGGGCCATCCCGGCGCGCACCTGCTCCGGAACGGCCTCCTCGAAGGACTCGTGAGCGAGCGAGGTGGCGACGCCCAGGGCAGAACCGAGGATGCAGCCGAACTGGACGAGGCGGGCCAGGGAATGCGCGAACGGGGTATAGCCCGCAGCGCGGCCGGCGATGCCTACGTTGGGAACGGGGGCGAAGATGCCGGCCCCCAGGGGAACGGGTGACAGCAGCGGGCAATGCACCGGAACCAGGTGCAACCCGCGAAAATCGGGGTAGTACGAGAACGTCCCGACCGCGTCCTCGCGTGCGCCAGACAGGATGTCGGCGAAGGTCAGGCGACGGGTAGCCTGGACGAGGTGACGGGTCTGCCGCACGTAGAGCCCCCTGGGCATCTCGACGCGCGCCTCGGTCCAGCCGATCTCCTCGCGCAGGAATTGCTCGAAGCAGGCACCTTCGGCATCGACCAGATCATCGGCCCCCTCGCGAGAGAGGTTCAGCAGGCGACCCGGTTCCCGGATGTCGAGGAGCAGACCGTTCCACGAGGTGAGTTCGGGCCCCAGCACGGCGATGTTGAAGCCATCGGCCTCGAGTGGATCGCTCCCGGGGATCGGATGGGCCTCCCGGAAGCGCCGGTAGGCGAGTCCGAGGTGAGGGGGGCCCACGAGGATCCAGTCCTCGCCCTGCTCGAGCCCGAGGAAGGGGCGATCGCCGAACTGATCACGGCGCAGGGCCTCAAGCCCCGAGTCTCCGGCCAGACGTCGGCAGGTCTCGACGATCGCGGAAGGGGTGACGCCGTGTAGCCTCGGCATGGGGCTCGTCCCGAGGACCCGGTCCAGCCCGTGGGCGCGGAATCCGGTCTCGAACGTGGCCCCGAGCAGTTCCAGCAGGTCGCCGTCAGCCGACCCGTCGATCGCGAAGCGCGCCTCGAACATCTCCCCCGTGTCGAGGGTGAGCGACCGGAGACGCCCCCCCTCCACCGAGACCCGGGCAGGGCGCCCCACGACCACCGTGACGCCTGCCTCGTCGAGCAGTTCCTCGAGCACACTCCGTCCGCGATGCGGATCGAGTGCCACGAGGGTCACGCCGCCGCGGGCCAGAAACTCGCCGAACAGACCGTCGCCCCCGCCCACCACGGGCGGCACGACGTGACGAGCATCGCGGTCGACGTAAGCCAGCCCTCCCCAGGTAAGGATGCCACCCAGGCGATCCCGACTCTCGACGATCAGAAGGGTCCGGGAACCCACCCGGGCTGCCGCGACGGCAGCGAGGCAGGCCTCGGTCTCGGATCCGGTGACGATGCAATCCCAGTCGGGGGTAGAAGGAACTCGGGTCATGGCATCGTCTCTCGTACCCGGACCGGCGGAAATCCTGACGCCCTTCGAGACAACGATTCGTGAAGCAAACGGTATTTCCCGGGGATGGATGGGTACACGGCAAGTGGCAAGGAATGACACATGTCACCCTCCGGATGGCTGGCATCGGTCCATTCCCTGCGGACAGTGGTATTCCGTTCACCGGAGGTGGATTTTGCGTTTGAGCGTGGGAATGAAGCTGATCGGGGCCTTCGCCCTGGTCGCGATCGTCACCGTGGGCCTGGGATTCTTCTCCATCACCCAGTTCCGGGAGTTACATTCGGCAGCGACCGAACTAGCCCAGAACGCCCAGGAAATCAGCCTGCTCGGCAACCTCAACACCCAGGTTTCGGACTACCAACGGGTGGTTAACAACCACATCCTGGAGACCGATCCCGCCCGGATCGCGACCCTGGAACAGGCCATGGACCGGATTCGCGGACAGGCCCGCGAGAACATGGGGCGGTATGACGGACTGGTGCTCGAAGACGTGGACAAGCAACTCTACATGTCCGTGTCGAGCGCGTTCGAGGCTTATGACAAGAGCATCCAGCGGGTCAAGAAGCTGAGTCAGGTCAATCGCAACCGCGAAGCCTACCAGCTCCTCGAAAACGAGACGAGTGATCTGTTCAATGAACTGAACACGAGTGTCGAGAAGTTGCTCGCGCACAACATCGCCACCAACCGCCTGGCCACCGAAAAGTCCGACATCGGATTCGTGGCCGCCACCCGACTCAACCTGGCCATCTCCATCGTCCTGGCCATCGTGTGTCTCATCGTGGGGGTGTTCCTGACCAGCCAGATCACGCGTCGCCTCCGGGGTGTCGCCCAGGCCGCCGAGGGCATCGCGCGGGGCGAACTCGACCAAAACGTCGACGACTCGGGAAGCGACGAGGTGGCCGACATGGCGCACAGCTTCGAGGAGATGGTCACGTCTCTGCGCGAGGTCGCCACGGTCGCCAGCCTGATCAGCGAGGGCGAACTGAGCCAGAACATCGAACCCAAGAGTCAGCAGGACCAGTTCGGCGTCGCCATCTCGACGATGATCCTGGGACTCCGGAACGTGGTCACCCGCGTCCGCCGCGCGACCGAGGGCGTGAGCGAAGGGGCCGTGCACCTCGCCCGCATGTCCGTGGATCTCTCCAAAGCCTCTGGCCTGCAGGCCGACCGCGCCCGGGACACCTCGCGTCTGATGCGCGACATGGCAGCCAGTTTGAAGTCGGTCAACCAGAGCACCCAGACCCTCGCCCGCCAGGTCGCCCTGGTCGACGACAAGTCCCGGGGCCTCGGCACCGCCGTCCAGAAGACGGCCGGTTCCCTCGAGGCGATGGCGGTCGCCGTCGAATCGATGGCCACCAAGATCGAACAGGCCAACGAGGCGTCCGAAGTCGCGGCAGATGCAGCCACCAACGGCCAGTCCGCCATCGAATCGACCCTCGATGGTCTGTCGAGCATCGACAACACGATGGATGACATCCGGGCCAGCATCGATGCCCTGCTCCAGCGCTCGCAGGAAATCGGGAACATCCTCAACGTCATCAACGACATCGCCGAACAGACCAACCTCCTGGCCCTCAACGCGGCCATCGAGGCCGCTCGCGCAGGCGAAGCCGGACGGGGTTTCGCGGTCGTCGCCGACGAGATCCGGAAACTGGCCGAGCGCTCGGGCAAGTCCACCAAGGAGATCGAGACCCTGGTCCACCAGATCCAGGTCGTCACCGCACAGGCCGTCATCGCCACCGAGAAGGGGGAAACGGCGGTCGCGACGGGGCTCGAGCTGGGCCAGGCGACGGGTCAGGCGCTCACCCGCATCCTGGAAGCCTCGCGTAACGCCAACGCGCTGCTCGAGGACGTCGTCGACGGGACCCGTCAGCAGGTCACGTCCAGTCACGAGGTCGTCCAGCTGGCCAGCCAGATGGCCCGGATCAACGACGAGGTGCAGCTGGCGCTCGGGACGATGAGCAAGGAAACCAATCAGGTCGCCTCGGCTTCAGACGAGCAAGGGCGCGGCATCGACCGGGTCGTCGCAGCCGTCCAGGAACTCAGCGAATCCGCCCAGGCTGCGGCCGAACTGACCGAGCGTGTCGAGCAGATCTCGCAGGAACTGGGCTCGGAAGCCAGCCAGCTGGAGGCCTCCACCGCATTCTTCAAGCTCGACAAGTCCGGTGCCGGTCAGCGTGCCCTGTTCGTCAAGGTCGACACTCCGGCCCGCCTGACGGCGACCCAGCGCTGATTCGCCGCGTTTCGAGGCCCCCCGGTCTGCGACCGGGGGGCCTCTCGCATTCAGAACGTGGCGTACTGCACCAGGTAAGGCTTGACGTTGAATTTCTTCGCCGTGCTATCAGAGGTCATGTACCGGACGGTACCGAACACCGGACGCACCGGTCCCCAGGGTCGGTCGTACCGACCGAGACACCAGAAGATCCCCGAGATGGAGGCCGGGTCACGCCCGTCCAGCGCATAACCATTGTTCAGCTCGATCATGGTCGCGAGGGCCTCCTCGGGCGTCGCGGACCATTCGAGGATCTTCTTGCCCCAGAGCATCCTCAGATAGTTGTGGATGCGGCCCTCGCGCACGAGCTGGCGCTGAGCTGCGTTCCATAGCGGATCGTGGGTGCGAGCTTCCCGGAAGGCCTCGAGGTCGTACAGGTGCGGTCGCGGATCGGCCCGATGGAGGTCGAGCGTCTCCCGGGACCAGGCGGGAAGCGTCTCGTACCGGTCGTATCCGGGCAGCCATCGGGCTGCGTTGAACCCGACCTCGCGCCACGTCACGAGCTCATCGAGGAAACTCTCGGCGGGAGCAGGCAGGCCCCACCAGCCCTCGCGCTTGCCCCCGGCACGCGGGTCCACGCTGGCGGGAGACCAGGCAGAGGTCTCCAGGATACGCCGCACGAGTTCGTGAGGGGCCACCTGACCGAAGTGAAAATAGGGAGAAAGCCCGCTGCCCGCGTCCAGCGCGGGCTCGTTTCGGTCCTCGGCGTAGCGCCCCAGCTTGTGCGCCAGGAAGTGATCCACGCGGGCCAGGCCGGCGCGTTCTCCCCCCTCGACGAGGCCACGACCGGGCAGGACCGGGACACCGAGGGCAGCGAAGGCCGACGGTTCCAGGTCGAGGAGCGCAGGCGAGGCTTCCGGCCACCGGGCGAGGAAGCAATCCATTCCCCCGGAAGGCCAGGGGGGCAGGTCGGTGACGTCGGCCAGGGGGTCGGGAACGCCGAGATGGGCCAGGTGCTCGATCAGGTGCCGATGCAGGTGGCGCCGGAAGGCATGTGCGGTGGAGAAGACGGTCTCGGCGGCCCGGACGGGCAGGATCCCGCACGAATCGACGGCCTCGAAGCGGCAGGCCGTATCCTGCATGCCGAGCGCCAGCCAGTCCGGGATGATGAACGCCGGACTGTCATCCGTCACCCACACGCAGGCCTGCCGGGCCAGATCCGCCTGCCATCCCCGGTAGGCGCCCGGGCGAGGTTCGACCAGCGGGACGTAGCGGATGGGAGTCGTGGCGAAGCGCGCGGCCTGGTCGCGCATGCCCTGCAGCATGAAGCGGTGAAACCGGTCGCTGGCCCAGGGGTAGTCAGGCCGCAGGCTCTCGACGACCACCAGGGGCTTGCCGAGACGCCGGGCCCAGGCGATGGCCCGCTGCAGGGCGAAGTTGTGGCGCGTGCGCCGGGCAGCGAACATCCAGTAGACGACGTAGGCGCCCTCCGGCGAGGGAGGGACGTCCCGCCGCACGTCGAGACGCAGCGCCAGGGATGGGGGCATGGTCATGGCATCACCTCGGCAACGGTCACGGGGAGGCTTTCCGCGAGGATGGCCCGGGCTGCGATCGATCCGCCACGCAGGGCTCCCTCGATGCTGCTCTCGGCAAGCGCTTCACTGGCCACGACGAGGCCCTCCTGCAACCGGGGATCCGCGATGACCGGCCCGAGGCCCGCATCCTGGGCAAACTGGGCGTGGGGAATCCGATGGACGGCCAGGCACTCCCAGGTGGATGGGTTCTGGCGCGGGAACCACCGGGCAAGCTGGGCACGCACGCTGACATCGAGCCCGGCATCGTCCACCGCGGGCAGGCCCAGCACCTGAACGCACATCAGGTGGCGCCCCTCCGGGGCCCGCTCGGGCACGAGAAGGCTCATGGGGGCCACCAGGTTCGCAGGCCCCTGTCCCGTCCCGTCGAGCACGATCTTTCGCTCGGAGACGACGGGCGCCGGGGTGGCATAGTGCAAGGTGGTCACGCCTCTGCCTTCCCGGGTGGGCAAGGCCAGACCCGACAGACGCCGGGTGACGGGCCACTCGGTGGCCAGGACGACGGTGTCGGCCCGGAGCAGCTCCCCACCCTCGAGCATCACGCCGCAAACCCGGTCGTGCTCTCGCAAGAGCGAGACCACGCGGGCGCCGATGCGCAGGGTTCCCGGCAACAGCTGCCGGGCCAGGGCCTCGGGCAGGGCCTGCATCCCGCTACGAGGGAGCGCGGCCCCCCCGACGACCAGCATCTTCCAGTAGAAGCGAAACAGGCGTGCATCGGTCGACAGGCTGCGGTCGAGGAAGACCCCACCGAAGAAGGGCCGCAGGAAACGCTCGATGAAACCAGCCGAGAAGCCGAGGCGCAAGGCGAGGCTGGCCGTGCTCTCTCCGGGGGCCTCGACCAGCAGACGCTCGTCGGGCAAGCTCGCGACATCGAGGGTGAGGCGCGCGACATGCGCCATGTCGGGCAGACGGAGCCAGGGCTTGCCGAACCAGTCGCGAGGGGCGAGTCCGTCCTTCCACGGGTCGGGGAGTCGCTCGAGGCGCTCGCCCGTGAACAGCAGGGCACCCGAATCGACGCGGACGAGACCCAGCGCCGGGGCCACCCCCGCCCGGCGAAGCGACGGATACCGCGGGAAGAGCACCTGGAAGCCCCTGTCGAGCAGGAAGCCGTCCTCGCGACGTTCGGTCCGGACTCGCCCGCCGACCTCGGGCTCCGCCTCGAGCAGCAGCACCTGGCGCCCCGCCCGCTGGAGGTCGAGAGCACAGGACAGGCCGGCCAGACCGGCCCCGACGACGAGAACGTCCGCACTCACGAGACCTTCTCCGGATCGACGGTCAGGGAGCCCCCGGCGGCGCGCGCCTGCTGCCGCTCGATGTGGTCGACCAGCAGGCGCCGGTAGGCACGCGCGGCGACATCGGCCCGGACGAGATGATCGCCACCGGGCGTCAGGTCGATGTGGGTGGGGCGCTGGCTCAGGAGGACGGCCCGGTCCTCCTCGAGAATCCGCCGGTTGGCGATCCGGAACATGAAGTCGAAGATGCGCGGTTTCAGGAACTTGCGGAACCCGAAGATGAATATCCGGGTGCGATTCGCACTCACGGGCAGGCCATGCATGCCGATACCCATCCGGTCGAAGATGTATAGCCGGTGGATGTTCGGCATGCGGAACGTGAGCATGCCTCCCTGGAGGTCGAACCCTCCGGGCACCTCGCGTATCTCGAGTTCGAGGGGGCCACGCGTGCTGGCCCCGCGACCGATGGTCCGGGCGTGGACGAAGGGCACGTGGACCTGGTCCATCATGTTCTCGGCAAAGCGCGTGAAGTTGACGTCCCACGTGTCCTCGACGAGCGTCCAGGCCCACGCCGGATCGAGCAGCTCGGGGGGGACGGGCGCGGGCTCGTCCGGCTCGATGGACGCATCCGAGCGCATGAACAGCCACAGCAGACCCGCTGCCTCGTGCACGGGGAAGCTGCGGACCGTCAGATTCCTCAGCGCGGGTGTGGGGGCTCCCATGGAAGGGATGTCGACGCAAGCTCCGGCCTGGTCGAAGGTCCAGCCGTGGAAAGGGCAGCTCAGACAGTCCCCCTGGACCTTGCCGAGCGAGAGCTGGGCGCCGACGTGAGGGCAGCGATCCTCGAGGGCGACGACCCGGCCGGTCGTGTCGCGGTACAGCGCGATCCGGACGTCCATGACGGTGATCGAAGCCGTCCTGCCGCGTCGGAGATCGGGGATCCGCCCCACCAGGTACCACTGGTTCCAGAGATAATAGGGAGGTTCGACCATGGGGCAACTCCTCTCGCGACTCCGTCACCCCCGTGGACGGGCGGGGCGGATCCCCATGGGATTCAATCGGCAACCCTCTTGTCAAGCGTCTGTCCTGGACAGCTCGAGGAATCACATGCGCATCGTCAGCTGGAACGTGAACGGGATCCGGAGTGCCGCCCGACAGGGGCTCGAAACATGGTGGGCCGGAGCGGGGGACGACCTGCTCCTCATGCAGGAGGTACGGGCCTTGCCGGAGCAGATGGATGCGGCCATCCGGGATCCGGAGGCTCACGAGGCCCACTGGCACGCCGCGGAGCGCAAGGGCTACAGCGGGGTGGGGGCATGGTCCCGCCGTCCGATCGAACGGGTGACGGCAGGCCTCGGGATTCCCGAATTCGACGTGGAAGGGCGGGCCCAGATCCTCGAACTGGACGGTCTACGTATCTACAACCTGTACGTACCCAACGGGGGACGCGACCTGGAGCGCGTGCCCTACAAGCTGAACTTCTACCAGGCCCTGCTCGACGATCTGCAACCGCGGTTGGCGCGCGGCGAGGCCCTGGTGGTGGTGGGGGACTTCAACACGGCGCATCGCCCGATCGACCTCGCCAACCCGCGAGCCAACGAGGGCACCACGGGATTCTTGCCGGAGGAGCGAGCCTGGGTGGACCGCTTCCTGGCGGCGGGCCTGCGCGACGTCTTCCGGGATACCCATCCGGAAGAGCCCGGCCACTACACCTGGTGGAGCAACCGCCCCGGCGTGCGGGCCCGGAACATCGGGTGGCGGATCGATTACTTCCTGGTCTCCCCCGCCGTCCTGCCGCGGGTGCGTTCTGCGACGATCCGCCCGGACGTCACGGGCTCCGACCACTGTCCGATCGCCCTCGACCTGGACTGACGCGTCTCAGCGACTCACTTCCCCCTCGGGTCGCAGCAGCAGGAACTCGAGGCTGGCCGAGGCCTTGAGTTGCCCGGCCAGCCAGGCGGCCGGCTCGCCTCCCCCGAGAAACAGGTCCGCTCGACCGGGGCCCACGATGGCAGCCCCGGTGTCCTGGACTCCCACGAGGCGCGTCTCGCGCTCGCCAGGCATGGGACTGCCCGAGGCATCGGGCACCGGTCGGACGAAGGACAGCAGAGCCACGCAGCCCGGCGACATCACGCGACGATCGGCGGCGATCGAGTGCCCGGGCGTGAGAGGCATGTTGCCGGAGCCCGTGACGGGCCCCTGAGCGACCTCGAAAAAAACGAAGCGCTCGTTGCGTCCCAGGTACGCATGGCGGTCCACACCGGGCCGGGCCAGCGTCTCACGGATGGCCGGAACCGACACCTGGTCGGCCGGGATCAGGCCGTCCTCGACGAGCATCTTGCCAAGGCTCCGGTAGGGCCGCCCGTTGGTCCCGGCGAAGCGAGCCAGGCGTTCCCGGCCGCTGGCATCGCGCAGGTAGCCGGAGCCCTGGACCTGCAGGAGGTACAGGTCGAGTTCGTCCCGGGCCCAGGCCATTTCCAGCCCCTGGCCCGCCAGGGCGCCGCGGTCCTCGATGGCCTGGCGGTCGGGATACGGCAGGATGCGACCGTCCCGCAACCTCCCGGCCAGACTCTGGCCCTGCCACTCCGGCCGGAACTGGCCCAGGTCAACCTCGATCAGGTCCGGAGGGCGCCGGTAGAGGGGATGGCGAAACTCGGCATCGGGGCGATCGCGGACCTCGAGCACGGGCAGGTGATAGCCCGTCAGCAAGATCTCGGGCGCCAGGGTCACGCGCTCGAACCGGGTGGCGAGGGCCCGGGCGATCGCCGCCTCATCGAGATCGGAACGATACAGCTCGATCAGGGCCCGGATGGTCGCATGGAGACGCGCGGGCCCCGGCCGGGAGTCCCCCAGCACCGGGTGCTGCAGGCGTCCGGCCCCGACCAGGAATCGTTCCTGCTGCTCGAGCATGTGCAGGATGGCGGCACGCGCACCCGGATCGGGCAGGCCCGAAACGGTTCGTGCCCCGAGCGCCAGCACCCCCGTCAGGGCCGTCAGGGCCGCCGTGGCCCCTCGCCTCACCCATCCACGCTTGACACCAGACATGGCCGGAAGCATAGCATGTCCGGCTGGGCTTGCCGCTTTCAGGGTAAGGAAATGTCGATGACCTACCAGAAACCTCGACCCATCACGCACCGTCTCCGGACCGGTCCGGGCGTCCTGCTCGCTCTGGTGGCCTGTCTGGGCTGGATCCAGCCGGCGCTGGCAGGGCACGGACAAGGACACGGCACGGACAGCCAGGAGCGGGGAGACGGTACGACCCTTTCGGACCTTCCCCCGGGACGCCCCCTGGACACCTACCGACCCTTGCTGGGAGCGCTGGGACGCTCGGGAGGCCTGTTCGACCGGGGAGTCCGCTATTCCGTCTGGGAATCGGCACGCGGCGCCGAGAAGACGCTGGGGGCGGGGCTTTTGCCATGTGACCCGCTGCTGACCTCGGGTTTCGTCTATCTCCCGCACGTCGTCGTGACGGTCGAAGAGACGGGTGCCAGGCGCGTCGTCGGGATCGCCCAGTTGCGCGAGGTGAAAGGTCCCGACTCCATTCCCGACTTCATGAAGTTCTCCGAGGAGCGAGCGGCCCTGCTCACCCCCCCTGCGGCCACCAGCTGGGGGCAACTCGAGCGCAGCTTCGCAGCCCTGACGGGGCCGAAAAAGCGCTACGTGCCGCTATCGAATCGCAACGACATGCAGGTCTGGGCCACCTCCCTGGCCGGAGGCCAGGTCCGTTCCGTGATCTTCCATCCCGTCTGGCCGGAAGGCGCCAAAGGCCCGGGGCTCCTCCAGCGCATCGAATGCCTGGCCTCGCACGAGCACCTCGTGCTGGATGACTGGGACCGGACCCTGAGCGCGGCTCCCTGGAAGCACCGTCGCCGATGATTCCCGCCCGGGAGACCCGCCACCGGTGGCGTCCGTGGGGCGCGCTGCTGCTCCTCGCCCTCCTGGCCCTCCTGGCCAAACCTGCTCGCGCAGCCACGGCGCCCACCTTGCTGGGGACGGGCGACTGGCTGGGACGGCTCGATCCGGTCCAGGACACCGGTGGCGCAGTCCGGCTGGCCGCTTTTCAGGACCGGTTCGAGCCGGAGCAACGGCTCTTCCTCTGCGTCGGGAACGTGCTCGGCCCCGATCCGGTGATGACCACCTCGGGTGGTCCGGTCATCGTCGAGGCGCTGGATCGACTTGGCGCGGTCGCCTGGCTACCGGCCGAGCATGATTTTGCCCGGGGCCTGGGACACCTGCTGGGCCTGACCCGGACAGCCAGGGTCCGCCTCGTGACCTCGAACCTGGTCTGGCAGGATTCGGGGGATCCTGTCGGATCTCCTTACCTGCTCTTCGAGCGAGGCGGGCGACGGATCGCGGTCCTGGGCCTGCTCGGCCCTGACCAGATCAACCACCTGGACGTGGCTGACCAGCGACGTCTCGTCATCGATCCCCCGCTGGTCAGCGCCCGGACATGGGCTCGCCGGATCCGGGAACAGCATGCTCCCGACATCGTGGTCGCCCTGGCGCGTCTCGATCTGGAACAGGAGACGAAGCTCCTGGAGGCCGGCTCGGGGGTGGACCTGGTCTTCGGGGGACTCGTGGAACGGGATCCGGCGACGAGCCCCCGACGGGATCTGTCGAGCGGGGACGGCAAGCATGCCCTGCACGGGGGGGCCTTCGGCCAGACGATCTGCCAGGCCGAGCTCCAGATGGATCCCGAAGGGCGCGTCCAGCTCAACACCCGCATCACCCGTCTCCACGGGCCCTGGCAGCCCTCACCCGCCGTGCAGGCCTTCCAGGACTGGTGGGAAGCGGCGCGCGCGTCCCTGCAGGCGTCCTGGGAACGCGCCCAGGAGGGGCTGGCAGGCCTGGACCCTCGCATGGAGGCCGGGGAAGCCCGGTCCCTGATCGCGGAGATCTGCCGCGAACAGGCCCACGGCGAGCTGGCGCTCTTTCCCGGCGGCCTGTTCGAATCCCCGGCCCTCCTGGGAGCGATCCGGCATCCGAGGGCTTTGCTGGCCCTGGTCCGGTGGGAAGACGCCCTGGTAACCGTCGACATTCCCGGATCCCGGCTGGCCGGGTTGATGGGACGGGTCCGGGATCCCGTGACGGCGGGATGGCGCCGGGGCCCCTCCGGCTGGCTCGTGAACGGTCATCCTCTGGACGAGCGCTCGACGTACCGGGTGATCGTCACCCGACCGATGGTCTATCCCCCTCCTGGCGGACCGGAAGGTCTCGAGGGCTTTCACCCCCGGACCCTGCCCTTCACGGTCCGGAGGGCGGTGGAGCGTGAACTGAGAGCCCTCGGTGCCACGGGGCGGATGCTGGGGGCGGACCATCGTTCGGGCCTGGAGGACGACCTCTTCTGGAAGAGCTCGTTCCAGTTCATGACGGATGCCCAGCAGCGAAACGTCGACACCCGCAACGGCCGCTACCCGGAACTGCCCTGGCAGAGTGACCGGAGCGGTCTCAACTGGGGCGGAGAGGCCACGTGGCAGCTCGGCACGGCCTGGGGCCCCCACGACTTCGCGCAGACGCTCCAGCTCGCCTATCGCGCCGACCAGCTGGCCGGCGGAGCGAGCCAGACCTCGACGGACCTCATCCAGGCCATGGGCACCTACCGCGGCACTCTGGGAGGCTCCGACCTGTTCCGACCCTTCGGGTCCTACCAGGTGAGCACCCGGTTCAGCCCGGACGCCTCCGGCAAGGGCTTCCTGCTGGGCCAGTTCGGCGGCGGCATCAGCCACACGCTCCTTCCCGGGATTGACCTGCGGGAAGGTCTCGAGTTCCGACGCCAGTTCCTCGACCCCTCGGTCCCGGACCGGCTGGGCGGCACGCTGCTCCTGGCCTTGAAGGGAGCCTGGCAGGGCATCCAGCTGTCGTCCCAGAGCCGCGTCTTCGCCACCGGAGACTGGCAGAAGGAGGGCATTCTCCTGGACGAGGAAGCCCAGGTCCAGGTGCCGCTCGGTAGCGTCACGGCCCTCACGCTACGGTTCAATGCCTACAAGAACACCCGCGAGGCCGAATGGGCCCTGCGACAGCTGCTGGGCCTGAGCTTCCGGTTCGACCGGCTCGAGGCCCTCGGGACCTGACGGTTCATCAGGCCAGCTCGGCCATCAGCTTCGCGAGGACGTCGGGGCCGGGTTTGACCTGCGCATCCGCAAGCCGGGCCAGGGGGGCATCCACCAGGTTCAGACGCTCGGGCAGGGCCTCTCCGTCCGTCCGCAGGTGCAGGAGGCCCGTGACGAGCTCCTGCTTGCCTTCACCTTCCAGCAGCAACCGGATGGCCGCCTGACGATCGGAGGGATCGTGGTCGCGATCCAGCTTGCGAATGACGAGGCGCGACCCGTCATGCAGGCCGACCTCGCGAACCTCGCCCGGTTCGATCTCGGTCTCGATGGGCGCGAAGGCCGGAATGAATCCGAGCTGGTGGAGGGGCATGTCGTGGTCGCGCGCGGCCTGGTAGCTCTTGGTGGACCCCTCGTGGTTGTTGAAGGTCACGCAGGGACTCACGACATCGAGCACGGCCGTCCCGCGGTGGGCGATCGCCGCCTGCAGCAGGGCCACCAGCTGTCTGGGGTCTCCCGAGAACGAGCGGGCCACGAAGGTACAGCCCAGCTGGAGGGCGAGCATGCAGACGTCGATGGGCGGCAGCTCGTTCATGACGCCACTCTTGAGCGTCGAGCCCACGTCGGCCGTGGCACTGAATTGCCCCTTGGTGAGCCCGTAGACCCCGTTGTTCTCGACGATGTACACGATGGGCACGTTGCGCCGCACCATGTGGGCGAACTGCCCGAGTCCGATCGAGGCGGTGTCCCCATCGCCCGAAACGCCCAGCGCCAGGAGGTCCCGGTTCGCGAGCGTGACCCCCGTCGCGACCGAGGGCATGCGTCCGTGAACCGAGTTGAAGCCGTGGGCCCGGTTCAGGAAGTAGGCTGGCGTCTTGGACGAGCACCCGATCCCCGAGAGCTTGGCCACCCGGTGGGGCTCGACGCCCAGCTCGTAGCAGGCGCGGATGATCTGGGCCGTGATGGCGTCGTGACCGCACCCGGCGCAGAGCGTGGAAGGCCCGCCCTTGTAGTCGTTCAGGGAGAGCCCGATCCGGTTGGTGGCGGCAGAGGTCGTGGTGGCGGTCATTTCAGGTTCTTTCCTGCGCGAGGAGGGGGTCCACGACACTCCCCGCATCGAGAGGCATGCCGTCGTAATGACGGATGGACCGGATCCGGGCCGCGACCTCGGGTCCGAGTTCGAGCCGCAGCAGGTCTGCCATCTGAGCGTCGCGGTTCTGGTCGATGACGTAGATGCGCGCACTGCGTCCGAGCACCTCGCGCACCTCGGGATGGAACGGAAGGGCCATCAGGCGCAGGCCATTGGTCGGGACGCCCGCCTCGGCGAGCAGGGCCCGGGCCTCGTCGATCGCCTGGCAGCTCGACCCGTAGCTCACGAGGGTCACCTCGGCGTCTTGCCAGTCCACGACGGGCGCCGGCACCAGGCCCCGGGCCGTCTCGTGCTTCCGCGCGAGGCGATCGACCAGTCGCACGTATTCCTCGGGCTTCTCGGTATACTTTGCCTCCTCGGTATGCCCGGAGCCCCGGGTGAAGTAGGCAGCCAGCGGATGATCGGTCCCGGGCAAGGTCCGCTCGGGAATCCCGTCGCCATGGACGTCACGATACCGGGCAAAGACGGGCGCCGTGCGCGTGGCATCGTGGACGCGGGCTTCCAGTTCTTCGGCGGTGACCACGGGCCCCCGATCGAGTGGAGCCTCGGGATAGGCGAACGGGTCCGTCATCCAGAGGTTCATGCCGAGGTCGAGATCGAGCATGACGAAGACCGGCGTCTGGAGGCGCTCGGCCAGGTCGAAGGCCTGGTAGGACAGATCGAAAGCCTCGCGAGGGTTCCCGGGGATGAGCACCACGTGCCGCGTATCGCCGTGGCTCGCCAGGTAGAGGGAGAGCACGTCACCCTGCTGAGTGCGCGTCGGCATGCCCGTCGAGGGGCCGACCCGCTGGACGTCGAAGAAGACGCCCGGGATCTCGGTGAAGTAACCGAGGCCCACGAACTCGTTCATGAGGCTGATGCCGGGCCCGCTCGTGGCCGTCATGGCGCGAGCCCCGGCCCAGCCGGCGCCGAAGACCACGCCGGCCGACGCCAGCTCGTCCTCGGCCTGCACGACGGCGAACGTGGCCTTGCCCGTCCCGGGGTCGATGCGGTGCTTCTCGAGCAGCGAGATGAGCGTCTCGCACAGCGAGCTCGAGGGCGTGATCGGATACCAGGCGACGACCGTGCACCCGGCGAACAGACACCCCATGGCCGCCGAGCGATTCCCCTCGACGAGGATCCGACCGCCCGTCAGATCGCGGCGCTCGACCCGGTATGGCAGTCGGGTGGACACATGCTCGCCGGCCCAGGCGAAACCGGCGTCGATGGCCGCCCGGTTGAGCGCAACGGCCTTTTCCTTGCCATTGAACTGGCGCTGCAGGGCCTTCTCGACCTCGGTCAGCTCGATGTCACACATGGCCGCGAGGACACCCACGTAGACCATGTTGGTGACGAGCTTGCGGAGCTTGACCTCCGGGCAGCATGTGGCGACCAGCGAGCCGAACGGAATCCCGATGGCTGCGATGTCCTCGCGGGTCGGCTCGAAGCGGAAATCGGCGTTATAGAGGAATACCCCGCCGGAAGCGACGGCAGCTTCATCATCCCGGATCGTCTCGGCATTCATGGCGACCATGACGGCCGAACGGGGCTGACGGGCCAGGAACCCGCGCTCACTGACGCGGATGGTGAACCAGGTGGGCAACCCCGCGATGTTCGAGGGAAAGAGGTTCTTGCCGCTGACGGGCAACCCCATCTGGAAGAGGGAGCGCAGGAGCACGAGGTTGGCGGACTGGGAGCCCGACCCGTTCACCGTCGCGACCTGAACGGAGAACTCGTTGATCAGGGGCGTCCTCTCGTCGAGACCTGCCAGCCCCTTCGCCGCAAGCGTGACGGCCATGTGGATCCTCTCTCGGCACGCACTCCGGCCACCCGCCGGATTCGAGGATCCATGATACACCCGCGGCCGCGAGCCTGCGGCCCGCGGAATCGGCGGTCAGACGGGGCCGAGCTCCATCTCGAGGGCGCGGGGGACGAATCCCGTGGATTCGTACAGATGACGTGCCGCGGAATTGCCCCCCCGGACGAACAGGCGCAGGTGCCGGACGCCCTCGCTGCCCAGATCGCGTCGGACCGCCTCGAGCATCGCGCGACCGACCCCGCGACCTCGGGCCTCGGGAGCGACCGCGACGGCCACCAGGACGGCCTCGAGGTGCTCGAGGATCGGATGGTTGCCGACGAGGGCCCAGACGCCGCCGGCACGGCCGCCCTCCGGGTCCTCGGCGACCCACCAGCGACGCCCGGGCCGATCGTAGCTCGCGAAGAGCTCGTCGAGCCGGTCGGCCAGCGTCAGGCGACCGAGCGCCCCGAGCTCCGGGTACGTTTCGAGCGCCGTCCAGCGGAGCACGTCACGCATGAAGGCCCGGTCGCCATCCTGACCGGGGCGAACCCTCACCAGGCTCCTGCCCCTTCGCGCATCAGGTCGAGCCAGCCCTGGGGCATCGCGACGATCCGACCGGGCGCCACCTCGAGGCCCAGCACGGGCAGACCGTCCGCGCTCCGACGGTAGGAGCGAATGGTGCCCTTCGACTGACCCGAGGCATCGATCAGGGCACCCTCGTAGGCCAGCTGGGCCTTGCCCGAGACCGCATCCGGCCGCTGGTCGAGATAGAGGACGAGCCCCATCGCGGGCTCAGCCGACGAGGCCTCCAGCCGGACGATCAGCGAACCCGTGGCGACGAGCGACGATCCCGAGGCCTGCTCGCCCTGGAACCGGAAGCGGAGGGCCCCGCCACTCCAGGCGAGTTGCTCCTCGTGGTCGACCCCGAGCGCACCGGCCGGAGCCGGCACGATGGAGGTCGTGGCCTGACAAGCGAAGGTCAGCCCGCGGCTGTTGACCCCCTGCCCTTCGAGCAGGGTCCGAACCTCCGCGCCGACCTGCGACACCATGACCTTCTGGATACACTCGCGCAGCGCCTGGCCAGCGATCTGGACGGACTGCCGCAGCACCTGGGCCTGCGCGGACGACGAGACCTGCGGACCGTAAGAGAGTTCGTAGGTGCCCACCGGGCGCAGGCTGGAGGCGCGGACCGTGTCGGTCCGGACGAAGCTCGTGAGACGGCCGCCCTCGACGCCGTCCACCTGATGCACGTAGTTCGATTCCTCGACCACGGCCCCGCGGCCGTCGCGGATCAGGCGGTTACCCTCGACCCTGCCGATCGCCGGCACCGCAGGCCACACCCCCGTATCCTCGGTGGTGAAAGCCCCGCCCGAGGCGATCGCGAAGGCCGGTGCCCCCACCCTGGACGCCACGCTCATGACCCGATACGGGGCCTGAGTCGTCAGCGGGGCCACGCTCTTGAGCGCCGCCGAGCTGTTGCTGATGAGCGACGCCGCCCCGTTCGCGATGAGGGCTGCCGAGCTGTTCGAGATGAGCGCCGCCGAGCTGTTGCTGATGAGTGACGCCGCCCCGTTCGCGATGAGGGCTGCCGAACTGTTGCTGATGAGTGACGCCGCCCCGTTGGCGATCAACGCATCGGCGGGAGCGCTCCCCCCTTCCGCCCGGAGTCGGGCGGCCCGGGCGAGCAGGGTGTCCGCGGACGTCCCCGAGACCTGGTCGAAGCTCTCCCCGACCCGTGCCACCAGCGCCTTTTCCTGATCCGTGATGCTACCAGCCTGTCCGGTGGAAGACGGCCCCCCTGCGGCATTGTTACCGCTACCTTGCCCCGTCTGGGGCGGGGCACATGCCACGAGCGCGCTCACCACGAGGCAGAGAGACATTCGACGAGACATCGTCACCTCCTATCCGGTTCTGACACCTCGCAACTTATACCCGCAATCAGGGGAGCACTTGCCCTGGAGAGGTTGACCGCTCTCGCCCGTCGGGAGAACATGCAGGGTGTCGTCCCTGCCCGGAGGAAACCGTGCCCGAAACGTGGCTCGATCTGGCCCACCTGGTGCTGACCCTCGCGGGGATCGGCGTGCTCGCCCTGCTGGGCCGGGTCCTGTTCGAGCTGTGGCTGACCCTCCGCCAGGTGCGCGCCGAGTGGATGCCACGCATCCGCGAACTGCTGGCGACGACGGACGAGACGATGGCGAGCGTGGAAGGCATGACCCGCGTCGCGCGGGAACAGGTCGAGGAGTGGAGTCCCCTCGTCACGGATGCCCGCCACGCTGCGGAAGGTGTGCGGGATCAGGTGACCCATGTGGCCCAGCAGGTGGATCGCTCGGCGCGACACCTCGAGGCCTCGCTCGTCAGACCTCTGTCCCGCGAATGGCGCATCTGGGGCCACGGCCTGTCCGTGTTCGGTCAGCACCTGGTGCGCGCGAGTCGGCCCGAAGGGACGCCCCCCCCACCCGGTGGTGAGGGGGACGCGTGAACGTGCGCCCCGGCCGGACGGCCTAGCCCGCCGTCAAGGATCCGGTCCTGGCAGCCTTGCGATCCGGGTCGTACCGGGCGCGAAGCTCACCCCACTCGATCACGAGCTTGCCACCCGCAGCCTTGTGCTGTTTCTCCCAGTTCGCGATGACATCCAGGCAAGCATGGTCGATGTAGTCGAGATCGGCGACCTCGACATGTAACTCGGTGGCAGGGGACACCCGGTCGAGGGCCTGGACCAGATAGGGCAGGCGCAGGAAGGTCGCGGAACCGGACAGATGCAGCACCGTCCGCTGGCCGACCGGATCCTCGCGCAGTTCCACTTGCAGGTGAGACAGCGAGCGCAAGAGCTTGACCACGGCGACGGCGATCCCCAGCATCACGCCCTCGAGCAGGTTGGTCGCGACGATCGCCCCGGCCGTCACGATGAAGACGACCACCTCGCCCCGCCCGTAGGACTTCAACTCCTTGACGACCTTGATATTCATCAGCTTGACGCCCGTGAAGACCAGGATCGCGGCCAGAGCCGGGATGGGGATCTGACGCAGGACGACGGGCAGCAGGACCACGAACGCCAGGATCCAGGTCCCGTGCAAGATCGTCGAGAGACGGGACCTGGCCCCTGCCTCGACATTGGCGGCACTGCGAACGATGACGCCCGTCATCGGGAGGGCCTCCAGCAGACCGCAGATGGTGTTACCGACGCCCTGGGCGACGAGCTCCCGGTTGTAGTCCGTCCGCGGCCCCTGGTGCATCTGGTCGACCGCGGATGCGGACAGCAAGGTCTCGGCACTCGCGATCAGTGCGACGGCGAGCGCGGCGCCCAGGATGCCCGGATCGAGGAACTGGCCCAGCCACGATGCATCGGGGCCGTCGAGCGCCTGAAAGAGGGAATCCGGTACGGATACCCTCGGCACGTCGAGGCCGAGGGTCGCGACGAGGCCCGTGGCGAAGAGGACGGCGACCAGCGGCGCGGGGACCATCCGGAGCGCGGGCGGGCGCAACGTGTTCCATGTCACCAGGACCAGGATGGTGACGATCCCGACCGCCCCGGCGATGTGGCTCGTCGAGCCGTCCGCGACGGTGAGCGCATCCCAGATGGCCCCGGGAATGGCCGCGAGGTTCTTGAGACCGTTCCCCCGGGGGGGGTCACTCAGCATGACGTGAAACTGGCTCCCGAAGATCAGCAGGCCGATGCCGGCGAGCATGCCGTGAATGATGGCCGGGCTGACCGCCCGGAACCACTGCCCGAGGCGCAGGTAGCCGGCGAGGACCTGCAGGAGGCCTGCGAGGAAAACGATGATCCCGAGGGACGCCAACCCGTGCTCCAGGATGATCTCGCTCACGAGCACCGTCAGACCGGCAGCAGGCCCGCTGACCTGGAGGGGCGCTCCGGCGAGGGCTCCGACGAGGACCCCACCCACGATCCCGGTGATCAGGCCCTTGGCAGGTTCGACTCCGGACGCGATGGAGACCCCCAGGCAGAGCGGGATGGCCACCAGGAACACGACGATGGACGCGAGCAGATCTTTGCCCCAGCCAGGCGCAGGCTTCTGGACGGTGACCGTGCTCATGGACGACCTCCGGCCGTTGCATGCGCCCCGCCGCGGGTACGAGCGACGAACGGACGCGGTTCGTCATCGCCGAGGGGCAGATACTCGCCCCGTTCCCGATCGTAGGCCAGGACATCCCCGGTCTCGATCTTGTAGACCCAGGCATGGAGATCGAGCGTTCCTCGCGCGAGCGCGGCAGCAACCACCGGCAGAGTCTGGACATGCTCGATCTGGACGAGGACGTTCTCGCAGATGGCGGCGTCCAGCAGGGCCTCTTCCCCGAGATCGGCCGGATAATTCTCCCGGATGATGCGACGGGTCGCCTCGGCATTCGACAGCCAGGCAGCGACACCCGGCAAGGTCGTCAGCTGCTCGGGGTGCAGGACCCCCTTCATGGCCCCGCAATGCGTGTGTCCGCAGATGATGATGTGGGGGACTCCCAGCGCGGCCACCGCATATTCGATGGTCGCATCCTCCCCCCCCACGAACGGGCCGTGGGGAGGCACGATGTTGCCGGCGTTCCGGATGACGAACAGTTCACCCGGCTGGGTCTGGGTGATCTCGTTGGGACTGATTCGCGAGTCGGAACAGGTGATGAACAGCGCCCGCGGCGCCTGTCCACGAGCCAGTTCGCTGAAGAAGGACTTGCGGGCGGCGACGATGTGATCGTGATGATGATGGATTCCCTGTACGAGCTTGCGCATGGGCTCTCCTTCCCGGCAACCCTTCTGGCTACCGGACCTGACGAGGGCATGAAACGATGGATAAGGATCGACGTCAGGCAGATGGAGGAGCCCGGGCCGGGCGGTCGTGAGCGACGAGCCAGGTAAGATGAGGGGTCCCGGGGGATCGCGTGCAGGAGGGCGCGACGGGGCAAGCGACAGGCATGACCAGGGCGACCGGGTCGAGCGCGCGCGAGAACTGCATCTCATGCGCCGCGTGACGCCGGGAGGCGACCTGACAGATCACCTCGACGTCGGCACCCCGCTCGTCCGGCTCGAGCCAGGGGCGGCTCACGGGAGCCAGACATAGCCAGGCCAGCATGATGGCGAGAAGATAGCGCCAGATTCTCGGAGCAGGTGCCAAGCGGAATCCCTCTCACGCCATCGAGTTGCCGGTCACGGATTCAAGATGTTGCATCCGTCACAAGTCATGCTCCCGGGACCGCCTCCGTGTCAAGCGTCGAGCCCCCGACGTGGGCCGGGGGCTCGACAGGCAGGCACGTGGCGGGGCATGCGTCAGAGCGACTGGCTCGACATGGAGGAGGCAGGGGGCGCCCAGGTCTCGACCTTCCCGTGGCCCCAGAGGCGTTCGAGGGAGTAGAACTCCCGCTCGACCTCGAGCATCACGTGGACGACCACGACCCCGAAATCGAGGAGGATCCAGCGGCCATGCTGGACACCCTCGATGTGCCCCAGGGTGGAGCCGAGCGCCTCCAGCTTTTCCTGGACGTGATCGGCGATCGCCCGGACCTGGATCGGAGTCGATCCGGAACAGATGACGAAGAAGTCGGCGATCGAGCTGACGGCCTCGACCTCGATGAGCACGGGGCGGAGCGCCTTCTTGTCGTCGGCGGCCTCGCAGGCGGCCAGGGCCAGTTCACGGGGCGTGGTCATGCGTTTCCCTCCCTCACGGGCGCTGCGGCACGGGTGAGGATCCAGTTGCGTGCATCCACCACCTGGGGATGCAACGATCGCCGCGTGTCGATCAGGTATCGCATCGTGCCGTCCATGGCAAGACACGTGGCGCCTTCGAGGTCGTCGAAGGCCAGGTCGCGCACCCGGTCGAGCACGTCGAAAGACGGACGGCCCGGCTCGGCATAATCGGCCAGGAAGACGACCATGTCGAGCGGGGTCATGCCCACGCGGCCGAGGGTGTGACTGGCGATCGCCTCGAGCACGTCCTCGTCCTCGATGCCGAAGCGCTCGCGCGCCCAGCACGCACCGAGGCGACCGTGCAGACGCGGGACCGGATTGACCTCGTCGATGGGCATGATGGGTACGCCCCGCTTGCGGCATTCCTCGAGGAGGCGGGGCCCGGGGATCTCCCGGGCGAGGTCATGCAGGAGGGCCGCGATGCGTGCCCGGACCGGGTCGACCCCGTGAGCGCGCGCGAGGCGTTCGGCCAGGTCCGCGACACGATGGATGTGCTCGACGCGCTTCGCCGAGAGGGTCCCGGCGAGATGCTCCTTGATGGTCTCGTCCAGCGTGATCATGCGTCCAACCTGTCCAGAGAGGGGCCCGGAAGGGGCAACGACCCATGGTAGCGGTCGAGGTAGAGCCCGGTCAATCGTGGCACCAGGTCCTGGACCGCCTGCCGGGCTGCCAGCTTTCGTCGGATCTCGGTGGCCGAGATCGGGACCGGCGGCATGGCCAGCACGTCGAAGCGCGATCGCCAGGCTTCCGGAACCTCCCGGATGATCCCATCAGCCTCCAGCCACGGGTCACGGGGCACGACCATGATCCGCAGGTGCTCGAGAAGGGTCGCGATCCTGTGCCAGGTGGCGATTCCGGGTAGCTGATCGGCTCCCACGACCCACCACCAGTCGTGTCCCGCTCCCCGAGCCTGCCGCGCCTGCTCGAAGGTCTCGATGGCGTAGGAAGGCGGCGGACGATCGAGTTCCCAGCGCTCGACGCGGACATGGGCCTCCTCGAGGGTTCCGAGCAGGCAAACCCAGTAGCGCCACTCGCCGGGTGAGAGGGCGCTCCCGAGCTTGTGGGGAGACCGGGCCGTCGGGATCACCAGCACCTCGTCCATGCCCGCCATCTCGCGGAGTGCACGGACGACGGCCAGGTGCCCCAGGTGAAACGGGTCGAAGGTACCGCCATAGAGGGCGAATCGTGCCAAATCGAGACCTATCCGATGCAGGGAAGCGTCCGGTGAACGACAGGGGCGGGATCAGCCGCGCACCTGCCCCTTGCCGCGGACGCGGTACTGGGTCGTCGTCAGTTCCTTGAGGCCCATGGGGCCGCGGGCATGGAGCTTCTGGGTGGAGATTCCCACCTCGGCTCCGAATCCGAACTCTCCGCCATCGGTGAAGCGGGTCGAGGCATTGACGTAGACGACGGCTGCATCGACCTCGTGCAGGAAACGCTCGGAGGATTCGAGGTCACGTGTGACGATCGCCTCGGAATGGCGCGACCCGTGCAAGCGGATGTGGTCGAGGGCGTCGTCGAGCGAATCGACGACCTTCACGGCCAGGACGAGGTCGAGGAACTCGGTGTCCCAGTCGGCCTCCGAGGCCGGAACGGCCCGGGAGAAGACGCGACACGTCTCGGCATCCCCCCGGATCTCGCATCCCTTCAGGTCGAGGGCTTCCAGCGCGCCGGGCAACCAGGTCTCGAGGAGGTCCCGGTGGACGAGGAGCGTCTCGGCAGCATTACACACGGACGGACGCTGGGTCTTGGCATTGAGCACGATGGCGGTCGCCATGTCCGGATCGGCCGAGGCGTCCACGTAGACATGACAGTTGCCCACCCCGGTCTCGATGACGGGCACGCGCGCCTTTTCCACGACGGTCCGGATGAGGCCCTCACCGCCGCGCGGGATCACGACGTCGAGCAGGCCCGTGAGCCCGAGCATGGCCTCCACGGAGTCACGCGACGGGTCATCCACGAAGCTCACGAGCGAGGCCGGCAATCCCTGCCCGACGAGGGCGCCCTGTAGCGCGCGGACGAGGACCCGATTGGTCTCGAGGGCCGCGGAACCGCCTCGCAGCAGGATCCCGTTCCCGGACTTGAGACACAGGCTGGCCGCCTCGATCGTGACGTTGGGACGCGCCTCGTAGATGAAGCCGACGAGCCCCAGCGGAACGCGGACCTGCTCGATCGAGAGCCCGTTGGGGCGGGTCCAGCCGGTGACGATCTGCCCCAGCGGATCCGGCAAGGCTGCCACATGCTCGACGCCCTCGGCCAGTGCCTTGAGCCGACCGGCGCCCAGGTTGAGGCGGTCGATGAGCGGCTTCGCCAGCCCCTCGGCCTCGGCCCGCGCGAGATCTTTGAGGTTCGCTGACCAGATCTCGTCCGCGTGAATCTTGAGCTGGTGCACGATGCCACGAAGGAGGCGATCGCGTTCGGCACTGGAGGTGCGGGCAAGCGCGGGCAGACCCTTGCGGGCCTCGGTCGCCAGCTGGTGGACGCGGTCGAGGAGTGCTGTCATGCGCAAGACCTCCAGTTGCTGCTCCCGGTCGGCGAAACCGGGAAGGGCTCAGACGCGGACCAGGTTGTCCCGGTGAATCAACTCGTCCGTGAGCTTGTACCCGAGCGCCTGCTCGATGGCACCGGACTGGAGCCCCACGATGCGACGGGCCTCGGCAGAGCCGTAGCTGCTGAGACCGCGGGCGATCTCATGTCCGGCCGGATCGAGCACGCGGACGGTCTCGCCCGCCTGGAACTCCCCTTCGACCTCGCGGACCCCGGCCGGTAACAGGCTGCGGCCTTCCCGGCCGATGGCCCGCGCCGCGCCCTCGTCCAGCCGGAAGGCGCCGCGCGTCGGGCTCCCGAAGGCGAGCCAGCGACGGCGGAACTCGAGCCGATCGGCGCGGCGGGCCCGGAACAAAGTCCCTTCGAAGGTCTCGCGGGACTCGGGGTCCAGCAGGTGGACGAGCTGGTGGGGACGGCTGCCGAGCGCCAGGGCGACCGGAATCCCCGCCGCCGTCGCCAATCGCGCCGCCCGGAGCTTGGTGGCCATCCCGCCGGTCCCGAACCCCGACTGGCTGTCGCCTGCCATGGCCTCGAGCTCCGGCGTCCACTCCTCGACCTCGCGGACCAGGCGGGCCGCCGGATCGGCGTGAGGATTGCGGTCGTAGAGGCCCGCCACGTCTGTCAGGATCACCAGCCAGTCGGCATCGACGAGCTGGGCCACCAGCGCCGAGAGCGTGTCGTTGTCACCGAACTTGAGCTCGTCGACGGCCACCGAGTCGTTCTCGTTGATGACGGGAACCACCGGTCGATCCTGATCGAGCAGGGTTCGCAGGGTGGTGGAGGCGTTGAGGTATCGCTGGCGATCGGCGAGGTCCGCCCGGGTGAGCAGCAGCTGGGCCGTCGTGAGCCCGAGCGGGGCCAGCATGGTTTCCCAGGCATTCATGAGCAGGCCCTGCCCCACGGCGGCGGCGGCCTGCTTGAGGGCGATCTCGCGCGGACGCTCGGTCCAGCCGAGCCGCACCCGGCCGAGCCCCACGGCCCCGGAGCTCACGATGACGGGCTTCCAGCCACGGCGATGCAGTTCCGCCACCGCCCCAGAGAGGCGCCAGAGCGCCAGACCGTCGAGGCCGTCCTCGCGCGCGAGGGTGCTGGTCCCCACCTTGATGACGATGACGGGCACGGGTGGGACGCCTACTCGACGAAATCGAACTCGAGGTCGCCGATGCGGACGGTATCCCCGTCCTGCACGCCGCTGGCCCGCAGGGCCGTGTAGATCCCCATGCGCTCGAGTGTCCGCTGAAAACGCAGCAGGAACTCGGGGTTGTCGAGGTTCGCCGTCTCGAGCATGCGCTCGATGGCCTCACCTCGCACGACCGCCACCTCTCCGTCGCGCTGGATGGTGAAGGGCTTCTGGGGCTCCTTGACGGGCGCGACGTCCGGCACGTACGGCGCCGGGCGCGGGATCTCCCGCAGGCGCAGCCTGACGTGGCGGAGCAGCGGTTCGAGACCTTCGCGGGTGGCCCCGGATATGGCGAAGACAGGCACGCCCTTCGCCTCGAGCGTGGTCCGGAGGCGATCCACGTTGGCCTGCGCCTCGGGCAGGTCAACCTTGTTCAGGACGGCCACGACGGGCCTCTTCGCGAGCGTGTCACTGTACTTCTCGAGCTCGGTGGAGATGACCTGCCAGTCCTCGAGCGGATCGCGTTCCTCGAATCCACCGGACGCATCCACCAGGTGCAGGAGCAGGCGCGTCCGCTCGACGTGGCGCAAGAACTCGTGACCGAGCCCCGCCCCGGTATGCGCTCCCTCGATGAGCCCCGGGATGTCGGCCACGACGCAGGTTTCACCGTCGTCGAAGCGGACCACGCCCAGCTGTGGTTCGAGCGTCGTGAACGGATAGTCGGCGATCTTGGGCTTGGCCGCCGAGATCACCGAGATGAGCGTACTCTTGCCGGCATTGGGCAACCCGACGAGACCGACGTCGGCAATGAGCTTGAGTTCCAGGCGGATGGTCCGCGCCTCGGCAGGGCCACCCGGCTCGCTGTAGGTCGGCGCCCGGTTGGTGGCGGTCGCGAAGTGCTGGTTGCCACGTCCGCCCCGCCCGCCCTTGGCCGCGACGAAGGTGTCTCCTGCCCGGTAGAGATCGGCCAGCACGGCATCCGAGGCCTCGTCATAGACGACCGTGCCCACGGGCACCATCAGGACGACGTCCGGGCTGTCCTTGCCCGTCTTGTTCTTGGAACCGCCGGGTTCACCGGGCTCGGCGATGAACTCCTTGCGGTACATGAAGTCGAGCAAGGTGTTGCGATCGTCGGTGGCCTGGAGGATGACACTCCCCCCCTGACCCCCGTCCCCGCCGGATGGACCTCCCTGCGCGACGTATTTCTCGCGCCTGAAAGTGGCGGCCCCGTGACCGCCGGCACCGCTCTTGACCCGGATGACGACCTTATCGATGAACATGACCAAACTGTAGGGGTCCAGCAAGGGCACGTCAACGTGGCCTTCGAACGAGGCCTCGCCATGGCATAATGAATCACCCTGAACACCCGTAGATCGAGGAGGATCTGACGTGAAGCACAAGGTGCGCCGCGACGCTGCGGAGGCCCTGGCGGGGCTCCTGCGGGACGGCATGACCCTCATGGCCGGGGGATTCGGCCTCTGCGGCATCCCCGAAAACCTCATCCTGGCCATCCGGGAATCCGGAGTGAAGGACCTCACCTTCATCTCGAACAATGCCGGAGTCGATGATTTCGGACTGGGCCTGCTCCTGCAGACGCGCCAGATCCGCAAGATGATCTCGAGCTACGTGGGAGAGAACAAGCTCTTCGAAAGCCTGTTCCTGTCGGGTGAACTGCAGGTCGAACTGGTGCCGCAAGGCACCCTCGCCGAGCGCATCCGGGCCGGTGGAGCCGGCATCGGCGGCTTCTACACGCGGACGGGCGTGGGCACGACCGTGGCCGAGGGCAAGGAATCCCGGATCATCGATGGCGAGGAGTACATCCTCGAGGCGCCCCTCAAGGCCGACCTCAGCCTCGTGAAGGCCTGGAAGGGGGACCGGGCGGGAAACCTCGTCTATCGCAAGACGGCGCGCAACTTCAACCCGATGATGGCCACGGCCGGGGCCATCACCGTCGCCGAGGTGGAGCACCTCGTCGAGGTGGGTGACCTCGACCCCGACCACATCCACACGCCCGGCATCTACGTGGACCGGATCCTGCTCGGCGTGGGCCACGAGAAGCGCATCGAGCAGCGCACCACCCGCACCCGCGCAACGATCCAGGAGGCTGCCGATGCCGCTCACGCGTGACCAGATCGCCTTCCGCATCGCCCGCGAGGTCGAGGACGGCTTCACCGTCAACCTGGGCATCGGCATCCCGACGCTGGTGGCCAACCACCTGCCCGAAGGGGTCGAGGTGACGCTGCAATCCGAGAACGGCATGCTCGGCATCGGGCCGTTCCCGTTCGAGGGCGAAGAAGACCCCGACCTCATCAACGCCGGCAAGCAGACCATCACGGAGTTGCCCGGCTCGAGCTACTTCTCGAGCGCCGATTCGTTCGCGATGATCCGAGGCGGGCACGTGGACCTGACGATCCTCGGCGCCCTCCAGGTCTCGGAGACGGGAGACATCGCCAACTGGATGGTCCCTGGCAAGATGGTCAAGGGCATGGGCGGGGCCATGGACCTCGTGGCGGGAGCGCGACGCATCGTCGTGGCCATGGAGCATGCCGCACGCAACGGTGAGCCCAAGATCCTCCCGGCATGCACCCTGCCCCTGACGGGCAAGGGCTGCGTCGATCGCATCGTCACGGACCTGGCCGTCATCGACGTGACGCCCGACGGGCTCGTCCTGCTCGAGACCGCACCCGGCGTGACGGTCCAGGAGATTCTCGCGAAGACCGGAGTGCCCCTGAAAGTGGCCCCGGATGTCCATCCCATCGAACTGCCCGCACCCGCGAGCCAGGAGTAGCCTCATCCATGCGTGAAGTCGTCATCGCGAGCGCCGCCCGGACCCCGATCGGGTCTTTCGGAGGGGCGTTCAAGGAAGTCTCCGCCATCCAGCTCGGCGTCGTCGCCGTCAAGGCCGCGCTCGAGCGCGCGAACCTCCGTCCCGACCAGGTCGAGGACGTCTTGCTGGGCAATATCCTGCAGGCCGGCCTGGGCCAGGGCCCCGCGCGTCAGGTCGCCCTCGGCGCCGGCATCCCGGCCGCGGTCCCCGCCACCACCGTCAACAAGCTCTGTGGCTCGGGCCTCGAGGCCATCAATCTGGCCATCCGCGCCGTCCGGCTGGGGGACGCCGATATCGTCGTGGCGGGCGGCATGGAGAACATGAGCCAGGCGCCCTACGTCATGCCGGGCGCCCGCTGGGGGGCCCGCATGGGGCACGCCCAGATCCTCGACACGATGATCTCGGACGGGCTCACGTGTGCGTTCAACCACTACCACATGGGCGTGACGGCCGAGAACGTCGCCGCGCGCCACGACCTCGACCGCGCGGCGCAGGACGCCTACGCGGCCGAGTCCCAGCGCCGGGCGGCGGCGGCACAGGCAGCAGGGCGCTTCGACGCCGAGATCGCTCCCGTGTCGATCCCGCAGCGCAAGGGCGACCCCGTCGTGGTCTCGCGCGACGAGTACCTCAAGCCCGACACGACGGTCGAGGGCCTCGCGAAGCTGCGCCCGGCCTTCAAGCCCGACGGCGGGACGGTCACGGCCGGCAACGCCTCTGGCATCAATGACGGGGCGGCTGCCGTGGTCATCATGAGCGCCGACAAGGCCCGCGAACTGGGGATCACCCCGCTCGCGACGGTCGTGACCTACGACTCGGCGGGGGTGGACCCGGCCGTGATGGGCCTGGGCCCCGTGCCCACCGTGCGCAAGATCCTCACGAAGGCCGGTACGTCGCTCGACCAGGTCGACCTCGTCGAGTTCAACGAGGCCTTCGCCGCCCAGGCCCTGGGCGTGATGAAGGAACTGGGCGCTGACCCGGAGCGGACGAACGTGAACGGCGGGGCGATCGCCCTCGGGCACCCCGTGGGCGCTTCCGGGGCGCGTATCCTGGTCACGCTCCTGTACGAGATGGGCCGTCGAGACGCGAAGACGGGGCTCGCTAGCCTCTGCATCGGCGGGGGCATGGGCGTGGGACTGCTGGTCCGGCGCTGAGGTCAGAAAACTCCAAGGAGGCCCCTGGACGACCGAGGTCATCCAGGGGCCTCCGCCTCTGCGGAGGGTCAGAACGCCCAGGTCTGGATGACGCCCTGATCGCCCATCACCACGAACCGCTTGCCGTCCGCGGTGAAGCGGAGCTTGAAGACCTTGCCCGGGTGCCGCCAGGAATCGAGGAATACCCCCGTGGCCAGGTCGAAACAGGCCACCGTCGTCTCGTTCGTCCGGGCGCTTTCCTCGTCTTCCACGGCCGCCAGGAAGCGCTTGCCATCCGCCGAGACGGCCAGGGCCGAAACGTCACCACCCAGGTTGTCCCAGGTCCGGATGGCATCGGGCAAGGAATCGGACATCCGTCGCACTTCTCCCGGGAGGCCGACCAGGAACTCCCCCGGCGCAGGCAAGGCTTCAAGGGCACCCGGGCGAGACAGATCAATCTCCTTGTCCACGCGCGTACTCAGGTTCACGACCTTGACCCCGGTGAAATTGCGCACGTAGGCGCGCGTGCCATCGCGCGAGACCCGCAGATCATCGGGACTGAACATCGAGTAGGTCGCCCGCATGGCCCCGTTCGACAGCGCCCTCGTGATCAGGGAGCCGAAGCGGTCAAGGGACAGGACCTCGTTCGCGGGCGTCCGGAAACCCGTTCCCACGATGGGTACCGGAAAATCATGCGCCTGCATCCAGATGACGTTTCCGGTCGCGACATCGACCAGGCGCACCTGACCCTGGGTATTCCCCACCAGCACGGTGAGGCCGCCCTGCGCGAAGGACACGGACGACAGCGTCCCCATCCCACCCCAGGATCTGAGCAGGGCACCATCCGAGTTGAGGACATGCACGGTCGTCCCACCGGTTCGCTGGAACAGGGACCGCCCCGATTCATCCACATCTCCGAAATAAAAGGCATTCCCACCCTTCTCCCAGACAGGCGCATCGTCCCCCCGGGTCAGGATGCCCGGCGTGTAGTCAGGAGCCGGTGAGGGGGATGGGGCCACGGGAGGAGCGGTGGGAGCGGCGCTCGGAACGGGGGAAGGCGCGGGCGGCGCGACCGCATTCGAGGCCAGCACCAGCAACGACACCGTGGCCTCGGGCAGATTACCGGCTACCACGTGCAACACGTGAGCTCCGAGAGCCAGGTCGGGCAACTGGCCTGCCCGGACGGCGGGTCGATCGTCCACCCGGAAACGGACGTAGGGGGGAAGACGACCGGTATCGAGGTCCTGCTTCACTTCTGCCCCCGAACTGTCTCTCACGTCGAGCGCAGCCAGGAGGTCCGGCTGTGGCTGGCCCTGACGCCAGTCGAGCCGGGTCACCTCTCGCTTCCACGCAACACTCTTCAGGATCTTGAAACCACGTCTGTACGCGGAATAATTCCCGACCTTGACCTCGACGGTGCCGTTGAGGGCGTCGTCGGGTACGGGGAAACGCAGCTTGCGATCTTCGTGAAGCACGATCGAGTCTCGCGGGACGGCCTGACCCTGGATCCGGATATCGAGAGCATCTCCGGTCGAGCGCCCGAACTTCTCACCCGCGATCTCCAGAAGGGCCCCGGGGGCCGCATTGTCGGTCTCTTCGCCGTCGGTGGCTCGGACCTTGTCGATGACCGGAATATTCGGACGCAACACCAGATCACTCACCTGCGTCTCTTCGGCAGGTCTGACCTCGACGGGGTCGGTCAGATAGGCCTCGCCGACCCCCGCCTTCCAGCCGACGAGCCGGAACTTTCCTGCCGGAATGCCGGACAGCGTGAAGCTACCATCTTTGGCAACCTTGGCCAGGTAGCTCGAACCCGGCACGAAAACCTCGCCACCCGTGAAGTCCACGACGGCGGCATCGGAGTGTTTCAACTTTCCAGCAAGACGGCCGGTGGGCTTCAGGACGACCGGTTCCTGCAAGCTCCCTGCCTTGTCGCCCATGACGACCTCGGCCACCCAGGCCTTGCGACCATCCTCGCCAGGCGCGACGATCTCGAGGTTGAAGGTCCCCGGCGGTAAGGGGATCTCGAACTTGCCAGACGCATCGGCCTTCACCACGAGATCGCCGGCCTGGATGCGCCGCGGCCTCCCGATCCGGAAAAAGGCACTGGCATTCGAGACGAGCGTGGCCGTGGATCCGACCGCCAGAGCCCCGGCGGGGTAAGCCCGGACGGAGGCTCCTGCCAGCGCGTTTCCGGAAGCGTCCTGGGCCACCCCGTTCAACGGGTTGGCCCGGGCATCGATGAGGGGATTGTCCCGGTTGTCGAGAAGCGGGTTGTCACGCGCATCGAGCAACCCGCTTCCCGGCCCCGCGAGCCCGGGACTGGTGACTCCCCCGGGCCCGTTCGTCGTCGGCAACGAACCGGGGGCGGTGCAGGCCACGAGTCCGAGGGACAGGGCCTGGCAAAGCATCACGCCGCGGTATACCGCACCCTTGCCGCGATCAGCCATCAATGGTCCTCCTCGAGTCCGGAACGGGCTGCGCACCCGGATCAGCCAGCAAAAAGATCTTCATAAAAGAACTCGCACCGGGGACAGTCGATGCGGATCACGTTGGCGTCGAGGCGCACCTCGACACCCGCCGACCCGCAATCGGGGCACTCCCGAGAACCGGTGGCCAGCAAGCTTTCCACGAGCAGCGCCATCTCTTCGTCGGTCCGGGTCTTCACGTCCATACTCCTGGGAATCGAGGGTTCAGGTCCTGCATACCCGGACGTGGCGACACTCTACCCGCGATCCGTGTCACATGTTTCAGGGAGGGGTCCGGTCATCGGTCGGGTCCTTGCGCCTCGACGAGCGCACAGGCCCCCCCGTGGATGACATGCTGACCGGTAGCATGCGCCCGGGCGATCGCCTCCAGATCTTCGGCCCCGGGCTGGAACCACACGATGGCCACCCCCAGTTCACGACAGACCTCCAGGATGCCCTCCGCTTCCGAAGGCGGGACGACGACGTTGACCACCGTCGGGATCGGGTCGAGGTCGCGCAGGGAGGCCCTGACGGGCGTCCCGTCCTCGAGGGCGGGAGCCACCCGCGGATTGACGGCCTGGACCCGGTAGCCGTGCGCACGCAGGTGCTCGAAAATCTGGCGTCCGAACTTGTGTCGGGCCTCGGAAACACCGACCACGGCCCATTCTGCGGCAGCGATCGCGTCCTGGATCGTCGACATGGGACCTTCACCTTTCTTGCACGCTCCGGTGGTCCGGAACGGGGAGCGTCTCTGCTATGATGCCACCATGGCCTTCAAGCGCTCGACCCCGCAAGCCCCCGGAGGGCCCCGCCTGCCCGAGCCGCAGCCAGACGCGACCCCCGAGGAACTCTGCCGGCTGGGCAGCGAATATCTCGAGCGTGGCCAGCTGTCGGATGCCAGCTTTGCGCTGCGCCTCGCTCTGAAAAGGGTTCCGCACCATCCCGAGGCGCTCTACCTGCTGGGCGAAGTGCACGCCGAGAAGAACCAGCCCTCCGAGGCGGCCCGATGCTACCGGGAAGCCGTGACCTCGGACCCGTCGATGGCGCAGGCCCATTTCGGCCTGGCGTGGGCCCTCGAGAAGCTCGGCCAGGTGAACGAGGCCATCCAGGTCCAGAAGCGGGGCATCAGCCTGGCGCCCGACTCCGTGTCAGGACACGTCGAACTCGGGACGATGCTCTTCTACACGGGCGCGCTCGATGCCGCCCAGGTGACGTTCCGCCAGGTCCTGTTGCTCGATCCCGAGAATGCGAGCGCCCATCAGGGCCTGGGAGCGATCCATTTCGAGAAAGGCGAGTTCGACGCAGCCTGCGAGGCCTTCCGGAAGGCCATCGAGTCGGCGCCGGACTGGTCGCTGCCTCACCAGGATCTCGCCACGACGCTCTCGTGTCTCGGAAAGTCCGCCAGTGCCCAGATGCAGGCTCGCGTGGCCCAGCAGGTGGAGGAACGCGAGAAGGCGCGGGAGGAAGCGGAAGCCCTCGCCAGCGAGGCCAACCGGCTGTGGCGTCGGGACGACCTGCAGGGGGCTAACCGTCTGCTCGAACAGGCCATGGAGCGCTTCCCGGATCATCCCGCGGCCCACCGGTTGATGGGCATGATGGCCGCCTCGGCAGACCGCCTCGAGGAGGCGATAGGCCACTTCGACCGGGCCCTGGAGCTGGATCCCCAGGATCTCGATTCCCGCAGCCATCTGGCATGGGCATTCGAGCAGGTCGGACGTCTGGACGAGGCCGAGCAGCTCCTGCGGACCCTGTTGAAGCGCTGGCCCGACGATTCCTGGAGCCACAACCATCTCGGATGGGTCCGATTCCAGCAGGGACATCCCGACGAGGCCATCGGTCATTACCGGAAGGCCCTGGACCTCGACTCGCGCAACCTCAACGCGCTCTTCAACCTGGGTTCGGCCCTGATCGAGACCGGCCATTTCCCGGAGTCCATCCCTCCCCTGGAGGCGGTCCTGCGCGCCGACCCGGGGGACACCGAGGCACGGCTCCATCTGGCCTGGGCGCTCACCCAGACGGGCGCGGTCGACCGTGCAGAACACGAGCTTTACCGGATCCTGGAACTCGACCCCTCGGACCTGGATGCCCGTTTCGAGCTCGCCGCCTGCCGGGAACACCAGGGGGACCTGGCTGGCGCCCTGGCGGGCTACCGCGAGGTGCTGGCCGCCGACCCGGCCCATGCGGTGGCGCATGCCCAGGTCGGTTTTCTGCTCCTGAAAAAGGGAGATCGCCGTGGAGCCGAGCGTTCCCTGCGAACGGCCCTCCAGGCCGAACCGAAGCTCGTTCAGGCCCACCTCGACCTCGCCGAGCTGCTCGAACGCCGTGGCGACCGGCGTGGCGCCATCCGTCAGCTGCGGGAAGGCATCGAGCGGATGCCGCAGGACCCGGAACTGAAATTCCAGCTGGCCCGCCTGCTGGCCGAGGATGGACGCCTCCATCAGGCCCTCGCGATCCTTTCGGATCTGGCCCGAGATTTTCCCAGAGAACCGCGCGTCCACCATGAGATGGCGATGAACCTGCACGAGCTCGGACAGCTCGAAGAGTCCCGCGTCGCCTATGCCCGGGCCATCGAGCTGGAGCCAGGACATGCGCCGCTCTTCCTCGGTCTGGCCGGCCTGCTGCACGAGCTGGGCGATCTCGTGGGCGCCGAAGACGCGCTGAGGCGAGCGCGCGAGCTCGGGGCCGAGCTGGGTTGATGCATCGGGAGCACCGGCCATGGAACCGCTCGAAGTCGTCAGGTTTCTTCACGCAGACCAGGCCCATGCCGTGGCAAAGGATGTCTTCGAATCCCTGAAGCGCCGGCTCCAGGCTCTCCTTCCGGAGGCCGAGATTCATCACGTCGGTAGCA
The DNA here is from genome assembly GCA_035285805.1 of bacterium. Lineage (GTDB taxonomy): Bacteria > Cyanobacteriota > Sericytochromatia > S15B-MN24 > UBA4093 > JAYKJE01. The sequence continues at coordinate 53,792 of JAYKJE010000029.1, forward strand.
CCGCCGTTTCAGGATCGATCACGAAGGGAGACCTGGACATCCTGATCCGGGTCCAGCCCCCGACTTTCAAGTCAGCGGATGACGTCCTGGCGCAGCATTTCCCGCGTAACACGGGCTCGACCAGAACCCCCGGGTTCTCGGCATTCGAGCATCACGCGGAGCCTATCCCCGTCGGTATCCAGCTCACGGCGAACGGGGGATCTGAAGACGATTTTCTGACCTTTCGCGAGGCCATGGCGGGCCAGCCTGACTGGTTGATGGCCTATAACCAGCTCAAGCTGCGATACGATGGCCAATCCATGGAGGCTTACAGGGAGGCGAAAAGCCTGTTCATCGACGCTTGCCTGAGGCAAGCGCGATCCGCTCCGGACCACCTAGACACCTGTGTATCCAGGCGGATCCCGCCAGGTTCTCGATGCCCGCCGTGATCGACCACGTGGTCGCAACCCTCTGGTACGGATGCAAAAAGCTCCCTGCGGCCAGCGGCCACAGGGAGCATGAAGGTGTGCGCGCCGTCAGAGTGCCGGCGCAGCGATTCCGTCGAGTTGCAGGGCAGAGCGCAGCCGCTCGATGATGTCCGGCATGGAATCAGCCTTGACCTGACCGAAGAAGATCAGGCGCAGGACGTTCTCCTTGACGCTCGACAGCTTGGCAAGCTCGGGAATCCCTAGCCCCCAGAGCCCCATCCGCTTGAAGATCTCCTGCATCTCGGACCCGTAGGATTCGAGCGGCGGAAACATGCGGATCATCTCGGGGTTGAGCAAGTTGAACTGGATCGGGTTGTCGCTGTAACCCGCATCCGACAGCATCTTGTCGAAGAGCAGGTTCAGGAAACGCAATTCCAGGTCGTGCATCTCCTCGGCGCGGTACCGCTGCTCTCGAGCGACGGTGTACTCCGGGAAATCCACCGGCTGCATGCCGAGCGCCGTGGAAAAGAGCTGGATGAAGGCCCGATTCGTGGGAAACGGGTGATCGCCCCGCAGGATTCCGTAGAAGTAAGGCCGACTGATCCGTCCCTCGATCTTCTTGAAGAGATCCTCGCGCGTGAGCTTGAGCTCGCGCATGCGATCCCAGACCTTGAGGGCCGAAGGGGACAGGCCTTCCTGGAAACGGACGTACTCGGGAAACCGGGTGGGCTCGATGGCGAGAATCTCGGCCATCTTCTCGAGCGTTTCCCGGATGCCCGGGAAGGAGACCTTCCCGTTCAGGATGCGATAGATGTATTCGGGGCTCACGCCCAGCCGACGGGCAAACTCAACCTTGCGCAACCCGAGTTCATCGAGCCGCTTGAGAATGATACCGACGGAGGGTGACACCGTGTGGCGGTCAGCTACCATGACTTTCCTCCTGTCCTTTATTGTATCCTTCCCCACGCAATTGTGTATCGAACACGACACGATGTGAATACGAGATTGGCACAGGGTCGCGCACCCGAGCAGGGCAAACCGCTGCGCACATCCGTCATCTGGCTGCGCGGGCGAACTCCATGGAGCGCGCAACCGCCCACAGGGGCAAGGTCTCGACCCAGGTCTCGAGGGTCCAGGCCACGAGGGCACCCCCGTCCGGGACTCGGGGATCGTCCCGGACGAGATCCCGACCACAGAGCACCTCGGCCTTCCGGAGGTCGCGCGCGCGGACCAGGAGCTGCCTGACGCCCTCCGCATCGCTCTGAGACACTCCACCCGGGCGAGTGTGATCTCCGGACCACCGGAGCTCGGGCGGCAGCACTCCGACGCCCGCATCGAGACGCTCGAGCAGGCGTCCCGCCACGTCCTGACGGGACGGGGCTTCGTAGATGAGGGCGAACTGCGCGAAGACGTGGGTCCCCCAGAGGCCGAGCTGGAAATGCGGGTGAGCCTTGTAGCCACGGGCATCGGGCGACAGGGCCAGCCATGTGTCGCGCGGGGGATTGACGGTCCGGCGCGCATGCCGCGCCACATGCAGATGGAGGGTTTCCCCGAGACGCTCGGACATCCGTTCCCGGAGTTCGGCCCCGAGCGCCGCCAGCCGCGGACGAACACGGGTGACGAGCGCCTCCATGCACGGCTGGAATTCCTGGATGGTGAAGACCTCGAACTGTTCGGGCCCCAGCCCCTCGAGCCTCGTGCTCATCACGAAAAATAGTGCCCCTTTCGCGAGTTTTTTCTCGATTTTAACGCAAGCTTGTCAGTGCTTTGCCTATACTTAAATCAAGCTTAACTTTCAAGGTCAAGGAGGTCTGGCATGCACCGTTCGACGATTCGCCCCACCACCTTCTCCTCGACGCGGCCTCTGGTCCAGCCAGGGCCCCGCGCACGCACGGGACACCTGAATTTTCACGATCTCGAACAGCTGATCGTCCCCGCCCCCTCCAGGGAGACGGGGTGGGACCGCCTTCGCCAGGCGGTCCGCAGCTGGTGGGAGGCTCGCTAGCGTTTGATGCGCACGCGGATCATCCGATCCGTCTTGCCCTTCGCCAGCGGCCCCTCGGTGGGCTCGATCTTGTCGACCACATCCATGCCCGCGACCACCTGCCCGAAGACGGTGTACCGACCGTCGAGGAAAGGCAACGGTTCGAATGCGATGTAGAACTGGCTGCCGGCACTGTCGGGCGCGCTGGACTTCGCCATCGCCAGGGAGCCCCGCAGGTGCTTGCAGGTGCTCGACAGTTCATCGGGGATGGTCCATCCGGGGCCGCCGCTGCCATCCCCTCTGGGGTCCCCGCCCTGGGCCACGAATCCGGGAATCACCCGGTGGAACGTCAGCCCGTCATAAAACCCCTTCTTCACGAGCTTCTCGAAGTTGGCGACCGTCTTGGGAGCCTCCTTCGGGAACAGCACGGCGGTGAAGGCCCCCTTCGCGGTCTTGAACTCGATGCGACTTCCGACCTCGACCGGGTGCCCGGCAGCCTTCTCGACCAGGGCCATGGGCGAGGGCGTGCCGGTGGTGTCGGCCTCCTTCCCGGCAGCGGGCTTCGCATGCACGGGAGAGGCGACGTTCGAGAGCACCAGCCATGCGAGAGCGAGGGGAATGGACTGAAGGAAGCGGGACATCTTGCCGAACCTTTCCTCTGGGGAAGCGTGCGAAGCGCGCGCCATGATAGGCAACCGGGGGGACCGTGTAAAGCGGTCGGGCCGGGGGCATGGGGAAGGTCGGAGGTGCAGGGGACATGGCGAAAGGCAAGCAGGAAAGCGGGGGCGGAGGCCAGGCCAAGAAGGGCTTCGCCCTCCCCGAGCTCCCCTTCCTGAAAAAAAAGGGACCTGCGATCGCCACGGAGGACGGTGAAGCCCCACCGACCACTGCACGCGTCAAGCTGCCAGCCGTGGACGTCCCGTTCGCCACCACCTTCCTGCTGATCGTGGGAGTCTCGCTCGGCTCATCCGCCCTGGCCATCCGGCTCACGATGCCACGCCAGATCGTCGTCACCCGCCCCGACAGCGGTGCAATGGAAGCAGGGCGGGTTCACAATCCCGGGGGATTCCCGGACATCACGACCGGACCGGGGGTGACGACCTCGTATTCCGACACGATGGAGCGCCCGATCGTGCCCGCTTCGACCTACGTCCATCCGCAGGCCAGCCTGGTGGGATACATCGAGGTCGGCCATCAATCCCTGATTGCCCCTCAGGCGTCGATCCGGGCAGATGTCGGCAAGAGCATCGTGCTGGGCGATCGCGTCTGCGTCCTGGACGGGGCGGTCATCCAGGCCCTGCCCACCCAGGAGGGCGGGAAGCCCCTCATCCAGAACACCGTGATGGTCAACGGCGAAACCTATGCCGTCCACGTCGGGGACCGGGCCGTGATCGCCCCCCAGGCGCAGATCCACGGCCCCGCCGTCATCGGACCGGACTCTTACGTGGGGATGCAGGCGCTGGTGTTCCGCTCGCGTGTCGGAGAGCGCTGCGTCGTGGAACCTCGAGCCGCCGTCATCGGGGTGAACGTCCCGGATGGCCACGTCGTTCCCGCCGGGATGGTGGTCACGGATCAGGAGCAGGCCAACCGGCTGCCCGTGCTGTCGCCCGGGCACCCGTACGCCGACACGGCTCGTCAGACCGTTAAGAGTTCGGTCGAACTGGCTCGCGGATACCGCGCCCTGTATCCGCTCCCCGGCGTGCAAGTCGACGACGACGAGTTGCCGCCCCTCGACGATGAGCAGCCGGGCTCACACGGTACACCCCATGCCGGGGCCGCCGGCGAGGGACACGGGGAGGCGACGGGGCATGATCCGGCGGCCGGGGAAGGTCATGCCGGAGAATCGCATGCCGCCGGTGGCGAGGGACACGCGGCAGATGCCCCGGCAGGCGAGCACGGGGCGCCCCACGGGGAGGCTGCCGGGGCTCACGGGGAAGGCGGCCATGCGGACACCGGGGCAGGCGGACATGCCGAGGGACACGCCGAGGGACACTGAGGCGGTCAGGCGCGGGTGAGCACGATCCGCGCGATCGCCCAGCGGTAGTCCACCGGGCCGTCCGGCAGCAACCGCTCCAGGACGCCGCGGGCACGCGTGGCCGCCGGCCCGAACATCGCAACCAGCGCTCCACGGGCCTCGAGCGCCTCGAGCCACGCTGCCGGGGACTCGTAGGTCTCGGACCGGTCGATCCGGTCGATCCGTCCTTCGACGAAGCCCGGGAAAGGTCCCGCAAGCCGTTCCACCGACCAGCCCGGCGCGACCGCCACGGCCCCCTCGTGCCGGAGGGCCATCAAGGCCCGACGCACGGCGGAGTTGCCTCCTTCGCGGGCCCCCGTGGCCCGGACGGGAACGGCCAGGAGCAGGTATCCCCCCGGGCGCAGGACCCGGTGAACCTCCCCGAGGGCCTGCGCCTCCTCGAACCAGTGCCAGGCCACGCTCGAGACGACGACATCCAGACTCCCGGTCTCGAGGGGCATGGCCTCGGCCCGGGCCAGGAGCCACCCGACCGCCCCGAGGGTCTCCTTCACCCGTGCCTGTTCCAGCATCGGGGCACTCGCATCGGAAGCGAACCATTGCCAGGACGGACGCGCCCTCACGACCACCTCGGTGGAGATACCCGTCCCGCATCCGAGGTCGAGGGCCCGTGCCGACCCGAGCTCGGGTAGCAGGTCCGCGAGGTCCCGGGCGACGGCTCCGTACAGGGTCCGCGAGGCCCGGGTCTCGTAGCGCCCGGCGCTGCGATCGTAGGGCGACGTCACGGGAGGCGCGCCAGGGGGGGCGCCGTCAGGACCGTCCCGGGGTAATACCAGGCCAGGATCTCGGCATGCGTGAAGCCCATGTCGGCCATGGCCTTCGCGCCCCACTGGGACATCCCGATGCCATGACCCCAGCCCCGACCGACGAAGTGCCAGCGGCCGTCCGCCTGACGCTCCACGTTCCAGTAGGCACTCCGGAGACCGAGCGAGGACCGCAGGCGCTCGGCCGGGACCACCTGTGTCGCCGGCCCCGCCTCGAGGCGCACGCGCCGGGCACGCCCGGTCTCGGTGCGCTCGACGGGTTCGATGCCCGTGATCTCGACGGATCCGGACCCGGGCCACTGGCGACCGAGCTGACGGTTCACCTGAGCCGCCTCGAGCGTGAGTTCCCACGCATAGTGAGGGCTCTGCTGGTCGAAATCCGGGACGGGCTGGAGATAAGGCACGTCGCGCCCCCAGGCGGCCCGACACGACTCGGTGAAGCCGCCGGACGAGTCGCAGTACACGGCGTCGATGGGGCGATCGCGCCAGGTGAGCACGCGTCCACGGGTCTCGTCGACGGCCCGGTTCGTCGAGGGTCTCTCGAGCGCGACCCCTCCGTAGACCTGGCTGGCGACCGTCGCCTTGAGGTCGTAGCCCAGACTCGCGAACTGGCCCAGATGGGCCAGGGCATAGGTCCGGGCCGCAACGGCCTGGGCCTTCAGGGCCTCGAGGGGCCAGCTGGGGATGGATTCGGCTGGCACCACCCCGTACAGGTAGGCCTCGAGATCGACCACGTTCACGCCGACGACGCTCGATTCGGCCTGCCGAACCTCGACCTGGCCCCGGTAGGGTCGACCGTTGATCGACAATGTGGCCTCGGGCATCGGCACGCAGCGGACGACGGGCGGCAAGGACATCGTGGCAGAGCCCGAGGCGTCGAGGCAGAGGGCCCCGGTCTCGACGCGGAAGGCGACGGCCGGACCGGCAGAAACCGTGGCCAGAGACGTCCCGTCCGGATGCAGGACCGCCCAGTCCCGGGAGCTCGCCACTCCGAGACGTGGCGCCCCCTCGACGACCCCGATCCGCAGCTCCCGGGGGACCGGCGCGACCTGGGCGCCCGCCGGCATCTTCCCGTCAACGACGATCAGGGCGGCAGCCAGGTGGACGAACCACCTCGCCACGCGTCGGGAGTCAGGGCCAAGTCGTCTCACCACCGGATGGAAACCCCTCGCGGACCCAGGCCGCCACGGCCTGCCACGTTCGCGGATCATGCCATGCACCGGCATGATTGGCACGTGCGATGCGCACGCATCGCGTCCCGGGATGCTGCTGCTGGTCGGGCGCCCAGCGCCGGACGCTCTCGAGATCCCGGGCACCGTGGATGGCCAGCGTGGGTCCGGACGGTTCCCAGCGATCGCCCCAGGCCGCGAGCACCGACTCCAGACCGGCGAACGGTCGCCCCTCGCGGACCCGGTGAGGGGACAGCTCCCGCCACAGCTCGTCGAGCGGACCCTCGAAGGTGGGCACGGCAGGGGCAGAGACGGTGACGCAGGGGCCTTGCCCCGTTCGCAGGGCGAGCCTCCCCCCGAGGCTGAAGCCGACGACCAGACGGCGCTCGGCCCCTCGCAGCCAGCCTTGCGCGTCGTCCAGGGCCCGCTCCACGGTCTCGAGCTCCAGACTGCCAGGATGGCGGCCGTGGCCGGGCAGATCTCGGGCGCGCGCCGCGAAGCCCAGCCCCGCCAGCGTCACGAGGGCACCCAGCGTCTCGCGGACCGCCTGACCGTACCCGTGCCAGACCCATGCCCGGCCCACCGGATCTTCAGGAACGACATCCACGACCTCGCCCGCGCCGTCCTCGCGGAGCTCGAAGTGGCCGCGCACGGGCTCAGACCTCGCCACAGACCCGCTCGATCGCCCGTTCGAGGCCCTGGAAGAGCCGTTCGAGCTGCGGCGGAGTCACCGCGTAAGGGGGCATCACCACGAGGGTGTTCCCGATGGGGCGCACCAGGACCCCGTGGTCGCGGGCCGCCTGGCAGACCCGGATCCCGACCTTTTCTTCCCACCGGTAGGGTTCGCCGCCAGGCCGCACCAGGTCGAGGGCCGCGATCGCCCCGAGTTGCCGCGTCGCTCCCACGTGCGGGCTCCGGGCGGCGTGCACCAGCGCGACCTCGAGCCCGGCGGCCAGGTCCGCGATCCGGGCCAGGGTGTCTTCCTCGCGGAAGAGGTCGAGACTCGCGATGGCGGCGGCACACGCGAGCGGGTTGCCCGTGTAGCTGTGGCCGTGAAAGAACGTTCGCAGGCGGGCGTATTCGCCCAGAAAGCCCGCGTAGACCCGCTCGGTGGCCAGCGTCGCGGCCAGCGGCAACGTCCCCCCCGTGAGGCCCTTCGCGACGGCCATCAGGTCGGGAGAGACGCCCTCGTGCTCGCAGGCGAACATGCGTCCGGTCCTCCCGAAGCCCGTGGCCACCTCGTCGACCACGAGCAGGACGTCGTACCGGTCACAGAGCTCCCGCACCCGCCGCAGGTGCCCCGGAGGCAGGAGCCGCATGCCGCTCGCTCCCTGGATCAGGGGTTCGGTGACGAAGGCCGCGAGTTCGGGGCCATGCTCGGCGAAGCAGCGCTCGAGTTCCGCCTCCCAGCCTTCGCCATCCGGGAACGGGACCCGCACGACCTCGAAGAGCATCGGTGCGTAGACGCCGTGGAACATCGAGATCCCCCCGACGCTGACGGCCCCCAGCGTATCTCCGTGATACGCCCCCTCGAGGGCCGCGAATTTGCGACGCTCGGGCTTCCCGACCTGATGCCAGTGCTGGTACGCCATCTTGAGGGCGGCTTCGACGGCCGTGCTGCCGTTGTCGGAATAGAACACCCGCGTGAGGCCCGGGGGGGCGATCGCCACGAGGCGCTCGGCGAGTTCGACCGAGGGGACGTTCCCGAGCCCGAGCATCGTGCTGTGGTCGAGACGGCCCAGCTGTTCGCGGAGAGCGGCCATCAGACGCGGATGCCGGTGACCGTGGAGGTTGACCCAGAGGCTGCTGTTGGCGTCCAGGTAAACGCGCCCCAGCGTGTCGACGAGTTCAGCCCCCGTTGCATGCTCGACGAGGATCTGGTCCTCGCGCACGAAGTCGGCCATCTGGGTGAACGGATGCCACAGGAGGCGCTTGTCGGCCTCCTCGAGGCGTCGTGCCCTCCGTTCGCGCTCACCGGGAGCCACTCGCGAGACGAGCACATGGAGCGCGGGCTCGAGCGCATCCCGGCACGTCGACACCAGCGCCGCAGGCGAGCGGTCATGCACCGGCGGCACCGTACCCAGGTGCAGGGCCCCCGTCAGCCGAGCGATCCATGCCGCGTTCTCGGCCAGCGCAGGTCGGTCGGCCTCGCCGAGCGGATCGCTCAGCACGAACCCGAGACTTGGAAGACCGGCGTCCTGGACGGCCCGGATCGTCAGGGCGGCGTGGTTGATGCCCCCGAGGCCCGCTCGCCCGACGACGAGCACGGAAGCCCCCAGGCGGGCGGCCGCATCCAGGATGGTGTGGTGGTCGTCGAGCGGCACCAGAGCGCCGCCTGCCCCTTCCAGAAGCAAGACCTGAACGTCCCGCGACAGCGTGTCGGCCGCGGCATGGATGGCCTGCCAGTCAAGCACATGGCCCTCGTGACTCGCCGCGACTGCCGGGGCGGCCGGCAGGCCGTATCGGACGGGACAGACGCGATCGAGCAGGCCATCCGGTTCCGGGTAGACGAGCCCGGCGAGCCACGAGGCATCTTCCGGGACGAGCCACCCGTCCCGGACCTCGCAGCCCGTCTCGACCGGTTTCATGACCCCCACGGCCAGTCCGCGCTCCTGCAACAGGCGAGCCAGGGCCCCCGTCACGACGGTCTTGCCCACCCCCGTGTCCGTGCCGACCACGAAGCATCTGAAGGCCTTCATGTCGCGTCAAGCTCCTTTCCTGAGCAGGGGACCTCGGGATCGGGGTCAAGCCACCACGGTCCCGTCCGTGCCAGTTCCTGCCGGAAGGCGGCGACGACCCGCTCCAGATCTCGTTCATCGTGATCGGACCGCACCGTCAGCCGCAACCGGGAACGCCCGGGCGGCACCGTGGGGGGGCGGATGGCCTGCACGAGCACCCCGGCCTCCCTCAGGCGAGCGGCCAGATCCAGGGCCCGATCGGCCGGCCCGACCGGGACGGGGACGATGGGGGTCTCCCCCGGTGGAACCGGGATCCCGAGGTCGGCCAGGGCCGTCCGCAAGAAGGCCGCACGGGCCTGCACGCGCGCGACCAGCCCGGGATCATCGCCCACGACGGCGAGTGCCTCGCGGGCCGCGGCGAGCACGGCCGGCGGCAAGGCCGTGCTGAAGATGAAAGGCCTTGCCCGGTTGACCAGGACCTCGCGGACCCAGGCCGGGGCGGCCACGAAGGCTCCGTAGCCCCCGAGAGCCTTGCCGAGCGTGCCGACCTGGATCAACCGATCCAGGTCTCCGGCGGTGAGCCCGTGATGCTCGACGGACCCTCGCCCGGTCGGCCCGATGACCCCGGTCGCATGGGCCTCGTCGAGCACGACCATCGCCTCGTGGCGCGCGGCGAGGTCGAGCAGGGCCGGGAGGTCAGCGAGGTCCCCGTCCATCGAGAACACCCCCTCGACGACGATCCAGCGAAAGCCCTCACACGGAGCGGCCAGGAGGCGATCCATCGCCCCGAGATCGCCATGCCGGACATGGCGGACGTGAGCCCCCGTGGCGCGGACCCCGTCGATGAGGCTGGCATGGTTGAGGCGGTCCCCCACGATGAAGTCCCCGCGACGCACGAGGGCTCCGAGCACCCCGAGGTTGGCCAGGTAGCCCGAGCCGAACAGGGTCACGGCCTCGCAACGTTTGAAGGTGGCCAGGTCTCGCTCGAGTGCCTCGTGCAGCGAAAGGTTGCCGGCGAGCAGACGGGATCCCGTGCTGGAGGCACCCACCTCGCGGACGGCCCGGGCCGCCGCCTCGAGGACGCGGGGATGGCGGGAAAGGCCCAGGTAGTCGTTGCCGTTCATGACGACCAGCTCCCGCCCGTCGAGCCGGACGAGCGGGCCTGGCGCCTCGAGGGCGTCAGGAAGCTTGCGGAGAAGGGATCGGCGGGACAGGTCCTCAAGCTCCTCGAGGAGCGAGCCGACCACGGCTGGACGTCGGGACACGGACGACCTCGATCCGGTAGGGGCCGGTGCGTTATCATGGGTATCTTGCCAGGCCTCGCCCCCGCTGTCGAAGGAGACTCTCATGGGCACCACGCCGGAAACCACCCCGACGACCCGTCATGACTGGACCGTCGACGAGGCGCTCGCGCTCATGGAACTCCCGCTTCCCGACCTCGTGTTCCGGGCAGCGAGCGTGCACCGGCAGCACCACGACCCGCTGCGCGTCCAGAAGGCGACGCTCCTGAGCATCAAGACCGGGGGCTGTCCCGAGAACTGTTCCTACTGTCCGCAGAGCGCCCACTTCAAGACCGGCCTCGACCGCGTCGCCCTGATGCCGGTCGAGACGGTCCTGGAGGCCGCTCGCGAGGCGCAGGCCGATGGAGCGACCCGCTTCTGCATGGGGGCTGCGTGGCGCGAAGTGCGCGAGGGCGCTGACTTCGACCGGGTGGTCGACATGGTCCGGGGTGTGACGGACCTGGGCATGGAGGCCTGCGTGACGCTCGGGATGATCAAGCCCGAGCAGGCCCGGCGCCTCAAGGAGGCTGGACTCGTCTCGTACAACCACAACCTCGACACCAGCGAGGGGCACTATGCCGAGATCATCACGACGCGGACGTACCAGGACCGCCTGCGGACGCTCGAGGCCGTCCAGGACGCCGGCATCTCGGTGTGCTCGGGCGGTATCCTCGGCATGGGCGAGCGCTGGCGCGACCGCGCCGAGATGCTCGTGACGCTGGCCAACCTCCGGCCCCATCCGGGCTCCGTTCCCCTCAACGTGCTCGTCCCCGTCGAGGGCACGCCGCTGGCCGATGCCACCCCTCTCGACCCCTTCGAGCTGATCCGGGCGATCGCCACCGCCCGTATCCTGATGCCGCTCTCCCGGGTCCGCCTCTCGGCGGGCCGCCTGCAGCTGTCGCGCGAGGCCCAGGCTCTGGCCTTCCTCGCCGGGGCCAATTCCATCTTCGCCGGTGACCGTCTGCTCACGACACCCAACCCCGAGGTCGACGAGGACGGTCGCCTCCTGCGCGACCTCGGCATGCAGGCCGAGACCTGCGAAGAGACGGCCCGGGAAGCGTGCCTGCGGCACGAGACGCCGGTCACGGCCGGCGCCTGACCCGTGGGAACCTCGGCTCGTCGCGGACCTCGCGGGCTTGCAGGGATGACGCGGCCCCTGCTCCGGTCCCTGACCGTCTGCCTCGTCGCCACGGGCTGCCCCGGGACGTCCGGGCAGCCCGTGGACGAGCCCGAACCGATGGCCCCGCCGGCCCCCAAGCCCCCCTCGTCGGCTCCGGCGGGAAGTCCGCTCCAGCCGGCCGGCACGTCGAGCGGACCGGCCCTGCCCCTGGCCCTTGAACCCCTGGCCGACGGCACGGCCTGGCTCCTCGCGGCTCCGGAAGCGACGGACGACCCGCTCCCTGTACTCGTCCGGATCGATCGGCAGGGGACGGAACTCGACCGGTTGCCACTCGCCGGAGACGTCCGTGGCCTGGCGAAGGGCCCCGATGACACGTGCTGGGTCGTGGGACACGCACCCGACACCCTGTGGCGGGTTCCCGTGACGGGCCCCCTGGCCTCCGCGTCGACGCCCCTCGCACTCTCGGAAGCCCCTCGAAGCCTGGCCTGGGCCGGCAACCGGCGACTCTGGTGGTCCGAGGCCTCCGCCTCGCGGGTGGTCGGATGGCACCCCGAGGCCACCCCGTCGGTCGTGACCTGGAGGGTCCCGGAAGGAGTCGAGCCCTTCCTCGCCACCGGGACGGATTCGGTGTGGGTGGTCTCACGCGGTTCGCGCTCCACCTGGAGACTGGACGCAGCGGCAGGCACGCTACTCGCGACCCTCACGCTCGAGGCCCCGGCGGCCGGGCCCCTGGCCGTCGACGTGAACGGCTTCGCCTGGGTCGCGATCGAGGCCAGGGACGGAGGCACCAGTCTACAGAAGCTCGAGGCGTCCCGTCCGATCCGGACGGTGACCCCCGCCAGGAGTCCCCTCAACGCGGTCGAGGCCGATGCCCTGGGCTATGTCTGGATGCTGTCACGCGAGTCGTCGACGCTGATGCGCCTCGTCCCCGGCACGGGCGAGCAACGGATCTTCTGGGATGGATCGATGGTCCGTCCGGTGGCCATGGGCACGAGCGAAACGGGCGAGACCTGGGTGGCCTCGCCCGGTGGGCTCACGCGGTTCGTCGTCGGGCCCTGAGCGTCAGGGCCGCCCGACGAGCTTGATGCGTCCGGTCTGAGGAAACAGGACCTGGGTGTTCTCGATGAGCCGGATCAGGGCATCGCGCTGGAGCATCTCGGTCTGGACGCGGCGCAGACCGGGCAACATCGAGAAGCCGGAGCCGCCGTCGGCCATGTAGTCGTTGACCGCGACCTTGTAGGTCCGCTTCATGTCCAGGGCCTTGCCCCCGATGAGGATGTTCGAGGCCTTCTTCCGCGCCGGATCCCAGACATAGGACGCGTTCGAGACGGCATGCCGGCGCGTATCGGCAGACCGGCGGGTGGCCTCCAGCAGTTCCACGACGGTCCGCGCAGGCGCCTCGACGATCGCGATGCGGTTATCGAAGGGCAGGGCATAGTAAACGTCCTCGACCTTCACGGGCCCGGACAGCAGATAGTTACGAGGCGTGCCGCTGCTGCTCATCCCGAAATCGACAGCGGCATCGAGCGATCGGGCGCCGGCGAGCGTGGCATCCGCGATCAGGTTGTTGAGCGAGGACTCCAGGTCGTCCTTGCTGTAGCGACGGAAGTCGGCCTGGGCTTGCCCGAGATAGCGATCCAGCACCTTGGCCATCTGAGACCGGTACGGCATGATGACCGACTCGACGGATGGATCCCGCTCGACCGAGGCATCGAGGGGCATCAGGTTGTTGTTGGCCTGAACGACGGAGCCGTCCTTGACGACGAGGTCGAGCTTGCCCAGGTACCCGCCACCGTACCCGTCCGCGACGATGGTGGTCGTGTGGTTGCCGGACCGCACGACGATCGGACGCTCCACGAGGGCATGGACGTGTCCGCTCAGGATGACGTCGATGCCGGGAACCTTCTCGGCCAGACGCTCATCCGAGAGATGGTTGGGGTTGGGCTCGTCGTCGTCGGACCACGGCGGCACGATCCCGATGTGGGACATGCAGACGATCACGTCCGCTTCTTTCGAGAGCTTCTCGACGGCGGCGCGGGCTGCCTTGATGGGGTCATAGTAGCTGGCGGTCTGAAAATTGGGTGCCGTCACAAGACCCGATACCTCGGTGAGCAGGGCAAACAGGCCCACGCGCAGCTTGCCTGCCCGCAGGACGGCATAGCGCTGCCCCATGTCGGGCGAGAAGGTCACGTTGGTGGTGATGACCGGACCGCGGTAGTTCCCGATGACCTTGCGAAGGGCCGGGACGCCCCGGTCGAACTCGTGGTTCCCGATCGTGACGGCGTCATAGCCGGCCCGGTCGAGCGCATGGGTTTCGACCTCACCCCCGAAGAAATTGTAGTAAGGCGATCCCTGGAGGTAATCCCCGGAATCGAGCAGCAACGTTGCAGGGTTCTGGGCCCGGATGCGACGCGTCATGGCCGCGATGCGAGCGAAGCCTCCCTTGCCGGCGTAGGTGCGATGGTAAAAACCGGCCGGAAAGGGATCGACCCGGGAGTGGATGTCCGAGGTGTAGAGCAGGGTGAGGGGGACGGCCCCGTGACCGGCTACCTCTGGATCGACAGGCATCGTGGGCTGCTGGCCCAGTGAGGGCGCTCCCGGGGAGGTAGGGATGGCCTTCCCTTCCTGGTGGGCGTGCAGTACGCCGTCGGAATCGGCACCGGTTCGAGCGAACGGGTTGCCACAGGCCGTGAGAGAGAGGCACGTGCCCAGGAGCAGGGAAAGCGAAGCCAGGAAGCGCCTGTGGTCGAGAATGGGGGGCATGCTGGCCTCGCTTTGGCAGGGGTGGGGCAAGCGCTTTTAACGCTTTCTGAATATCTAGATGACTTTCAGAAAATCTTGCTAGCCCGTTACCCCGTGTTCGAGGACCCCGAGCCCCGGGATCTCGATGGAGACCCGCTGTCCGGGCTCCAGGCGACGCGTGTGCCCCGGGGTCCCCAGGAAGATGCAGTCCCCCGAATCGAGCGTCATGTGCCGGCTCGCGTGGACAAGCACCTGGATGGGGTCGAAGACCATGTCGGACAGGTCCCCCTCCTGGACGATCTCGTCATCGATGCGCGTGACGATACGCGAGGCCCGCCAGTCGAACTCGGTGTCCACCCAGGGCCCCAGAGGCGCGAAGGTGTCGCTCCCCTTGGCGCGCCACCACTGCAGGTCTCCTTGCTGCCACGCACGGGCACTGACGTCGTTCCCGATGGTGAAGCCGAGGACGTGGCGCATGGCATTTTCGGGAGTGAGGTTCTGACAGCGCTTGCGAATGACCATGACGAGTTCCCCCTCGGCATGGACGTCCGCCTCAGGGTCCGGAATCCGGACGTCACCACCCGGTGCGAGCAGCGATCCGGGGGCCTTGAGAAAGAGCTCGGGCTGCGAGGGTTCGGACCGTCCCTGCAGGTGTGACCGGAAATTGAGGCCCACCCCGAGCATCAACTTCGGCTCGGCAGGAGCGAAGAGCTTGGCCCCTTCGAGAGGAACCTTCATCGAAGTGTCACGCCAGGCACCGAAGACGGTGCCGGACTGGAGGACGATCTGATCCTCCTCGATCCGGCCCCACGAGGGAATCCCCGAAAAATCGAACTGAACGTAGCGGCTCAAGCCATGGCCTCCTCGGCAAGAACGGCGCGGGTGCGGTTTCCCTGTTCGTCCCAGGTAGCCGCCAGCACCTCCGGATCGTGATAGAACGTCAGCCACCAACCCCGCGAGCGCGCCTCGCCGAGCCAGTGCTGCTTGGCTGCGATGGAATCCATCGGATGGTCGTCGTAGGCCATCACCCAGAGCGGATTGAGGTGGGCCCGCGTCGGGAGGAGATCACCCATGTGAAGGGCCGCCTCCCCGCCCGATTCGAGCAACACGGCCTGGTGTCCGCGGGTATGCCCCCCCGTGGGGATCAGCCGGACGCCGGGGACAATGGACGTCTCACCGTCGACGACCTCCACGAGGCCATCCCGGATGATCGGATCCCAGTTGTCAGCCCAGTAAGCGTGAGCGGAGCGCGTGGTGGGCGCGAGTGCCTCGTCCCACTCGGCGCGTTGCATGACGTGGCGCGCGCGCGGGAAGGTCGGCTGCAAGATGCCACTGGCATCCCGGTAGCTGGTTCCGGCCGCATGATCGTGATGCAAGTGGGTGTAGACCACGACATCGATGTCATCCGGCTTCAGACCGGCCAGGGCGAGGCTCTCGAGCAAGCACGGGGGTTGGACGAGGCGGAAGATCCCGATCTGCTTGGGGGTCAGGCGCGTCCCGTAGCCGACGTCGACCAGGACACGCGCCTCGGGTGTCTCGACGAGCAGGCAGTTCAGGGCAAGTGGAATGGTGTTCTCGTCGTCGACGGGATAGCGCATCTGCCACAACGTCTTGGGGACGACGCCAAACATGGCGCCTCCGTCGAGTTTGAAACGACCGTCGCTCAACCAGCGGACGCGAAAATCACCGAGCTTCAACGCGGACCCTCCAGGCCCCCATGGTGAAGATCGCCCGAGCAATTGTCAAAGTGGGCAACGAGGCCCGCGCACGCGGCGCTCCCGGGCCACCGGCATCACATCAGCCCTTGTTAGAGGTACGTTCACGTGACAGGAAGAAGTCGACGCCCACCGCGGCCAGGCCTGCGCCCAGCGCGATGCCACCCGCCACGGCAGCCCCGGCGCCGGTGGGTGCCAGCATCACAGCCACCACACCCGCCGTACCGGAAATTCCGGACAGGACGGCCTTGGTCGTCGCCAGAATCTTTTCAGTCGACGTGGCCTTCGGGTTTCTGACCGTCCGCACGGCATCGTACCCATCGAGGAAGGCGACACCGGCGCCAAGAAACGGTGCTGCGCGCCCGAGTAGCTTGCCTGCCGGGCTCGAGACGACTCGCTGGACCATCTGGCCCACACCCGAGTTCGGCATGGTGCGAACCAGTTTCCCCACCTGCTCGAACAGCCGTCCGCCGATCGTGAGTGCCCCACCGACGTCCGCGGCACGATCGGCAGCAGCCAAGGCGCGTCCGAGCACCGGAAGCTGACCCAGTTCATCCAGATTGGTTGCGATGCGGATACCCTGCCGGGCCCCGTCTCCCGCAAGCACTCCATCCAGGACCTTCTTGGGAGTCGACTGGGTCAGGTCGGGCAGATCGCCTTCCGGGGTGGGCCGAGGCGGCGTGAAGGAGGGAGGCCCACCTGCCGGCGACTCACCTCGTTCAACGGCAGCCCGGTCGCGCAACTGGCGGGCCCGTACGGCGTCGACGAGCCGTCGTTGCTGATCGGCGATCGTCTCGGGCCGCGCCGCCACGAGGGCCGTGTCCGTACCTGCACGTCTTGCCGGGGGTGCTTCGCGGGCGGGTTCGTCCGACTCACGCGGGGTCCTGGATGGGGCCGGAGAAGGGGTGGTGGGAGCGGACACGGAGGTCTTCGGGTTGTCCTGGATCTTGCTCATGGCCTGAAACCCATCTCGTGATCGCTGGAGACATCTGAGCGATATATGCCCGTCCGGGAACCCCCATCGGGGCGCCATGTCGCAACTTTGGGAAACTTTTAATCGGGACGAAAAAAAGATACCCCCGTTGAGGGCAGGAACGTGGCGGGTACAAGGAAATCGCAAGGCTGGAACGGAGGTCGGGAACGTGATGCACGTTCGTAAGTGGGGGGTGGCCATCGCGCTGTGGCTGGGCATGCAGGTCCCTGGTCTCGCGGCGCCCGTGCAGGTCGTCGTGGACGCCCGGGTAGAACTCGCCAGTCTCATGGCCGCGCTGACGACCTGGGGACGCCAGAGCGCGCCCACCCCGCCGAGTGGCTATGCTGCCGAGACCTTCTCCCGCTTCGCTCCAGATGCCCAGCATCCCTCCATCGTCCAGTTGCAGGAATGGCTCGCGTCTCGCAAGCTCTCGCTCGAACTCTGGACGGAGGCGGCCCTGCATCTCACTCCCACGGGGGGCATCGCCCTGGATGACGATCTGGCCTGGAGAGCACGAGCGGGAGAAGCCCCGATCCAGCAGGCCCTGGAGGCGATGTCGAGTTTCGCGGCGGACACCCGGGCCATGGAATGGTTCGAGAGCCGGAAACCTACCTTCGCGAACCTGGACGATCGCGTGATGCGGGTCCTCGAGACCTCGGGACTCGCCCCGCGCATCGAACGTTACACGGGCGCCGTGCCGGCCTATCACGAGATCGTGCTCGCCCCCCTGATGCCGAAGGAGAGCGCCGAGTCCGTGCTGCTCTCGACGGCGACGGTCAGCGGTCCCCGGGTCGTCGTCAGGGCTCTGAGCGTGGCTCGCGATCGCGGCCCCGAGTTCTTCGAGGGGAGCCCCGGCTTCCTCCGCCAGGTATCGCGGGGATGGTTGCGCGGTCTGGTCGCAAGCAACTTGGTCGTCCACGAAGAGAACCTGAACCTGAGTCAGGGCCTGCTGGCCCCAATCCGGCAGGACATGACGGCGCGAGGCCTGTCGCGGTGGACGGACGTCGTCGTCGAGCACCTCGCCCGGGCGATCGACACCCGGCTGCTGCAGGAGTCAGGTGATGCCAGGGCCTCGGTGCAGGCCTTGCGTGCCCAGGAGCGCACCGGGTTCGCATACATCCGCGAATGCTTCGACCTGATGGCTGACTACGAGGGCAATCGGAGCACATATCCCGATCTGGCGAGTTTCCTGCCCGTCATGGTCGCCAAGTTCGGTGTCATGCAGGACACGGGTGTCGAGCAGGAAGTGGCCAAGCGAACCGCTTTCTTCCAGGGCCCGATGGACCGCGCCCGTGAACCACGCTTCGTGGCCCGCTGGACGATCGTGGAACCCGAGATGCAAGATCCGACCCTCCAGCGCAAGGTCCACCAGGAGATCGTGACCCTGCAAGGGGCTCTCAAGCAGCGGACCGGGACGGAAGTCCCGATCGTGGGGCCGACGGCAGCGGCAGCCCTGGACCCGCGGGAAACGGCGTTCTTCGTCGTGGGAACCCCCTGGTCGAACGCCTACATGCAGGCCCTGATGCGCCACCTCCCCGTGAAGGTCTCGAAGGACAACATCCAGGTCAGCGGCAAGCAGTTCATCGGAGAAGGCCTGCGCTTCGCTGCCTCGTTCTCCAACCCCTACAACCCCAGCCTACCCATGACCCTGGTGACGGCTTCCGAGGACTCGGGGATTCCGGGCCTGATCGATCTGAGCACCGGGGCCAACGACTTCATCGTGCTCAGGGGGGGCACGACGGTCTCCCAGGGCGACTTCCAGTACGACGAGCGCAACCGCTGGACGCTCCGTTAAAGAAGCCTTACCGAATTTTATTAAACTACTTTTAATTTCATCTTTAACCGACTATGATTTCCCTGTGCCCGGGTGTTGTGGGATCGTCCGGGCCACTAGCAAGGGAGCTTCCATTGAGTCGGTCACGCACGCGCTTCACGCTCGCGAGTGGCATCATGGCCCTCACGATGGCCGGTTGCGGCCTGATGCCGGTCAACCTGACGAACCGCACGAGTTCCGGCGTCGAGGCACGCCAGGTCGAGACGCCGTCCTGGGTCCAGGACGCGATTTTCTACCAGATCTTCCCCGAGCGCTTCGCCAACGGGAATCCGCGCAACGATCCGAAGGATGTCCGTTCCTGGGGTTCGAAGCCCGAGTACTTCAACTTCATGGGAGGGGATCTCGAGGGCGTTCTCGCGCGCCTCGGTTACCTCAGGTCGCTCGGAGTCAACGCGATCTACCTCAACCCCATCTTCACCTCGAGTTCGAACCACAAGTACAACACCTCGAACTACTTCGAGGTAGATCCCCATTTCGGCGGTGACGCGGTCTTCGACCGACTCCTGAAGACGGCCCACGCGATGGGCATGAAGGTCGTGCTGGACGGCGTGTTCAACCACACGAGCGACGAGCACCCGTTCTTCCAGGATTGCATCAAGAAGGGGCCCGCCTCCCCTTACTGGAACTGGTACACGATCTACAGCTACCCGGTCGTCACCTCGCCACGTCCGAACTACAACAGCTGGTGGGGCTTCGGCACCCTGCCCCAGTGGCGCGCCGCTGCGGATCGACGGGTCCAGGACTACATCTTCTCGATCGAGGAATACTGGCTCAAGAAGGGGATCGACGGCTGGCGCCTGGACGTCCCCAACGAGATCGACAACGACGAGTTCTGGCGCGAGTTCCGGGTCCGGGCACGCAAGATCAATCCCCAGGCGTACATCGTGGGTGAGATCTGGGAAGACGCGTCCCGCTGGCTGAAGGGCGACCAGTTCGACTCCGTCATGAACTACGAGCTGCGCACCTCGGTGTGCAACTTCTTCGGCAAGCAGCAGTGGAACGTCGATCACTTCGACTGGGCTCTCGCGGGACTCCGGAACAAGTACGACGCCCGGATCACGAACGCGATGTTCAACATCCTGAGCTCGCATGACGTGCCCCGGTTCCGCTCGGTGGCCGGTGGCGATCGCCGCAAGACCTTGCTGGCCCACACGTTCCAGATGACGTATCCGGGCGCTCCCGTGATCTACTACGGGGACGAGATCGGCATGGAAGGGGAAAAAGACCCCGACAACCGTCGGTGCTTCCCGGAAGACTCCCGCGACGGCGACGGCGAGATGCTGGCCCACACGAAGCAACTGGTCGCCCTCCGTCGGGCGCATCCCGCGCTCCGCGGCGGCAGCTTCGTCAGCACCCAGCGCCATAACGACATGAACTGCTACGCCTACCAGCGGGTACTCGGCAACGACCGCGTGACGGTCGTGCTGAACAACGCGGAGGCGGTTCGCAACTGGAATCCGTCGGTGGGTTCCGGCGTGCCGGACGGCACCAACCTCGTCGATGGCCTCTCGGGCAAGCGGTTCACCGTCAAGGATGGGCGTGTCCAGGTGCATCTGGCTCCGAAGCAGGGACTCGTGCTCGTCGACGCGAGCAGCGCCACCCGTCGCTGATTTCCGGTCTTCTCATCCGGAAGCCCTCGCCAGCTGGCGAGGGCTTCCATTTTTCGCGGCCTTCAGCAATCGGCAGGCCTTTCGGCGGCCTCCCGGTCAACGGGTTGAGAGAGCTCGCGAGCCAGATCCTCGGGGAGCTGGGCGTGGCGAGGCACCGGCGTGAGCCACTCCGCCCCCACGGCGTCGGGTCGCTCGATCACCGTCTCCTCGCCGGCATGAATCCCCGTGCCTTCGACTTCCTGGGTCAGACGGTGTACGTCGAAGGGGGGGAGTTTCCCGGATCGCGAACGTTCGATGGCCATGGCCGGCACCTCCCTGGACGGATGAGACACCGGCTCACGTTGCCTCAGAATCCGGCCGGGAGCAAGGCCTGCCGGGCCCTGAGGCGGCGGGCCTCGAGGGTGCTCTCCATGTCGGCCGCGGACCGGGTGTTCAGGACCTCCGGGGCCGACAGGCCAGCCTTTCGGGCCATGTCGATCCCGAAGCGCGTGTCGTCCAGGCCGGGAATGGAATGGGCGTCGGGATTGATGGCGATCGTCAGGCCCCGGGCCCGGGCCGCCGGCACGTCACGCCAGTCGAGGTCCAGCCGGTGGGGATTGGCATTGAGCTCGATCGCCACTCCGTTCGCAGCCGCGGCCTCGAGCACGGGCTCGAGATCGAAGGCGTAGGGCTCCCGGGCGAGGAGCAGGCGACCGGTCAGGTGTCCGAGCATCGTGACGCACGGATGAGACGCGGCCCGGACGAGCCGGGCGGTCATCGCCTCCCGGTCGAGTCCCGCCCGCTGGTGGATGCTCGCGACCACGAAATCGAACCCGAGCAGCGTCTCGTCGTCGTAATCGAGCGATCCGTCCGGCAAGATGTCGGCCTCGATGCCGTGAAAGAGGCGGATCTCGGGCAGCAGGCGCTGCACGCGGGCGATCTCGGCCCTCTGGAGGGCCAGACGGTCCCGGTCCAGTCCCCGGGCATACGAGGCCGCCTCCGAATGGTCGGAAATCCCGAGATAGGACCAGCCGCGCGCCAGGGCGGCCCGGGCCATCGCCTCGACGGAGGCCGAGCCGTCCGAATCGGTCGTGTGGACGTGGAAGACACCGGCGAGATCCTCCGGCGTCACCAGATCGGGCAAGCGCCCCTCCCGGGCCCGGGCGACGATCGCTCCGTCCTCTCGCAGTTCCGGCGGCACGACTGCGAGGCCGAGCGCCGCGAAGACCTCGGCCTCCGTGGCATACGGGGGCGCGGCTTCGCCCCGGAATCGTCGCCCCACGGGATGGTCAGGCGGGACGGAGGCCTCCAGAGCTTCCAAGAAGGCCGGACTGCCGGTCTCGGTCAGCTGCGTCCAGCCGGCATCCGCGGCGGTCGCCGCCACGAGACGGACGGGAAAGACCCCCTCGAAACGCCCCGTGAGGACGGGGTCCCCGGAGTCGCCACTTTCCCAGGCGTCATTCCGTCTCAGGGCCTCTGCGAGGGCCTCTGCGGCCAAGCCCACGACGATGTATTCCACGCGCTCGACGACCTCGAGACGACGGGCGAAAGGCCCCGCGGGCAAGACGGCCACCACCCCGGAAACCTCGCTCAACCACTGCTGCAAGCGCTCGGCCGGGGGACGCAGGTCGCCCGCCAGCAGCAGACCCCGATGGCGCTTGTGAAAGGCGATCGCCGCCAGGATCTTGTCCTGGGTCTTCGGTCCGAAGCCCTCCAGCGTGACCAGCCGGTTTTCGAGGCAGGCATACTCGAGCTCGCCCAGGGACTGGATACCCAGCCCCTCGTGGATGGCGCGAACCTTGCGGGGACCGAGTCCCGGCAGGTCGAGCATTTCGAGCAGTCCGCCGGGGGTGCGCGCCAGCAGGTCCCGATGCAGGGTGCAGTCCCCCGAGGCGACCAGCTCCGCGAGGACCTCGGCAATCGCCGGACCGATGCCCTTGACGTCCCGCAGCGTACCCGCCGCCAGGCGCTCGGCGACGGGCTCTTCGAGCCCCTTGACCTGGCGGGCAGCCCCGGAGAAGGCGCGGACCCGGAAGGCATTCTCCCCGTGCAACTCCAGAAGCATGGCCAGCTCGTCGAGCCTCGAAGCCAGCGCACGGTTGTCGAGAGCCATTCGGAGTACCTCCTCGAAATACGGTCGTCTCCCGGGTATCATCCGGCACGGAAGCGGGTACGGGCAAGGTATCCGTTTCCGAAGTCGCCCGAGGTGCCCGATGTCTGCCGCCCAGCCCGTCCCCCGTTTCCGGATCACCCTCTCCCGCCCGCACGGCTGGCGCAAGGTCCGGCCCCTGATCGTGGGACTTTCCACGATGGTCTCTGGCTGCGCCACGGGCCTCATGACCCCGCTCGTGGAAACCCGGACCCGGATCACCGGGGAAGTGAAGGCACCGGCTGACCAGCTCGGGATCACCACGCAGGGTTTCCTGCAAGGGGAAGTGGCTGCCGTCGGGGCAACCGTCACCGTGAAGGGTCCGGACGGTCAGTCGAAGGGCTCGTCGGTCCAGACGGATGCCCGGGGGCAATTCGTCCTCACCGACATCTCGCCGGACCGGCCCCTGTTCCTGGAAGCGACGATTCCCGCATCTGGCGGCAAGACCCTCACGCTCTCGGGCTACGTCCGCCCCGGCCAGGGCGGGACCATCCGGAACCTCCACTCGGTCTCGAGCCTCGTCGCGGCAAAGCTCAGAACCTTCACGAGTACGCGCCTGGAGGGCATCAAGATCGACGATGTGATGCGGCTCGAACTGACGCTGTCGACCGAGATGAACGATGGCGACGTCCCGGACCTGACGCGCCCCGATGGCCTGCTGGCCCGTTTCGACGCGCTCAGCTCCCGCTACGGGACCATTGCCAGCGGCCTGGGGGCCGTCACGGGCGGCATCACCACGACGGGTCTTCCAACCTCACTCGATCGCGTCGATTAGCCTCCGGAAGCTCATCTCATCCCGGCGCGTGGCCGAGAGGCCGACCTCCCGTCTGAGAGCCGAGAGCTGTCCGATGCGCTCGCTGAGCAGGGGATGGTCGGAGAGTGCCTCGAGGGCGGGATGGGTATCCCCCAGCCGCACCCGCAAGGTATCCAGGAACCGCTCGAGCCCGTCGGGCGCGAAACCGATCAGGTTCGCGAGACGGAGGGCCTCGCGGTCGGCCGCTCGCTCGTCTTCCCGGCTGAAGCCCTTCCTGGCGAGCTCCCCGGCGACTCCAGCCAGTCGACCGACCACGGCGGACCGATCGTCGATCGCGGCGCGGGTCAGGCCCTCGAGGACGATCTGGCGCTGCAGGGCATGGGCCCCGTGCCGCAGCCCGACGTGAGCCACCTCGTGTCCCAGCACCCCGGCCAGTTCGCTGCCATCGCGCATGGCGAGGAGGGCGCCTCGCGTGACGAAGATGGCTCCTCCGGGGAGCGCGAAGGCATTCGGTGCCGGTTCGTCGATCAGGTGGAAGCGCCAGCGCACGGCGCGCCTCTCCGTCCCGGTGCCGAGCGCCTGACCGACCTGATCGACGTAGGCAGCGAGATCCGGGGCCTCGAGCTCGGTCGTCGTGGCCAGGACCTCGAGCTCGGCCTGCTCGCCGATGCGCCCCTCCTCGGCATCCGAGATCGTGAAAAGCGGCAGCGGGATGGCAGCGGGTAACCCCGACGGGCGCTCGCAGGCCAGCAAGAGGATGGCACCCAGGACAGCGAGCAGCACCGGATGGATGCGTGGCGTGTGGATGTTCTGGCGGTTCTCACGGTGCGTCACGCGGTCCTCCCTGTTCTACCCATGGTCATGCCCACAAGACGGGGCGAGCATTCCTGAAGCCCGGAACACGCGTCCCGGCACGACCTCGATGCGACGCGATGTAAATTTTCATTGATGCCAGGGGGATTCATCGTGGCCGGGTGGTAAAGTGTCCGTACAGCGCCATCAGGGAACCATCTCGACGACGAGTTCGACGTGCGCTTCACGAAAACAGAGGTGTTACATGCCGCAGACTTCTCGCGTGCGGTCCGTGGGTCGCCCGGCAGGGCGCGCCGAGGGTAGTTCGACCACGAAGCCGCGCAGTCCCTCGATCGACATTCTCAAGCGCAGCCTCGAGCAGGCGGGCGTCAACCGCAAGACGTTCGTCAAGGAGACCGGGCTCAGCTACGAGTACGTCTCGCGCATCTTCAACAGCAAGGTCAAGTTCCCGACCGTCCGCGAGACCCTCGAGAAGTTCGCCGAGGTGGGCAAGATCGACCCGATGGTCTTCCCGGAGTATCAGCAACTCGTCAGCGTCCTGCCCGAATCGACCCGCAAGGTCTGGCAGCGTCTCCAGGACCTCGGAGTCTCGCGCCAGGAGTTTGCGAACCAGGTCGACATCTCCCGCACGTACATGTACGAGATCCTCCGCGGGGACGTCCCCTTCCCCCGGAACCCCGAGGTCATCGAGAAGATCGCAGCCGCGCTCCAGTTCGAGCCGGAAGTGTTCGATGAGTACCTGGCTCCCGTCCAGGACTGGGCCGAGCGGAACCCGCTCGCCATCGAGCACGTGTTCCTCAACCTGCTCGTGAGCAAGATGCTGGCGGCCAGAGGCTTCACCCGGGACGCGGGTCCGGCGCATCGCATCAGCGAGAGCATGCTGTCGATCTTCCCGCCCATCGAACGCTACGAACCGGCCGTGGTTGCCATCTTGAAAGAGATGGGCGCGCGAGGCCTGGATGTGCGGTCACTCGCCTCCGAGGCGGGCGTACCGGAGCGTGAGGTTCGCCTGCTCCTGATGGGCCAGATCCAGACGGAGGACCTGGCCGAGACGACCGGCAAGCTGGCGCGTTCGCTCAACCTCGCCTGATTCTGCCCCGGGCCGGGCCTCCCATCGGAGGCCCGGCCTTCTGGCCCATGTAGGGGAGAACGTGTTTCCTTGAATCCGCGACCGGAAATCCTGCTCGTCGAGGACAACCCCGACACCGTCTCCTTCCTGGCCCGGCGCCTGGAAGAAGAGGGGTATACCGTCCGGGTGGCCCGGGACGGCCAGGTGGCCCGGGAGGCGATCGCCGAGGCCGTGCCCTCGGCCGTGGTCATGGACATCAACCTGCCCGTCGTGAACGGGGACGAACTCGCTCGCGAGATCCGGCGAAATCCGCGTACCGCGGCCTTGCCGGTGGTGTTCGTGACGGCCGAATCCGAAGAACGGGTGCAGGATCTGCTCGAACCCGGCCGGACCCTCTGCCTGGAGAAGGCCATCAAGACCCGGGCCTTGCTGACGGCGCTGTCGCAGGTCCTGGAGGCATCTTGAGCCGGAGACCTCGGCCATCCTGCCCGATCCTCGTCCTGCTGACCCTGCTGACGCTGGTCAGCGGTCCGGCGCACGCGTGGCAGGCGCCGGTGTCGGAAAGCCTCCCATCCGCCCTGCTGCAGGTGATCGACGAGGCCCCTTCAGCGTCTTGCTCGGTCTGGTCGCGTGCCTTCGCAGATCGCCTCGCGGGGACGGTCCCGGCGGCGATCCGGGCCGAATGGGGAAGGACACCGGGACGTGAGGAACTCGAGACCTGGGCCAACGGTCGCCTGGCACGCCTGGAGGATCCGGCCGAACGTGCCCGTTTCCGCCGCCAGGTCCGCCGGGCCGAGCAGAGCGTGGCCCGCTGGAAACGGCGACTGGATCCCTCTCCGGCACGGGGGGTCCTGTTCACGTTCGGGGGCGAGATCCGTGTGCGCTCGAACGAGCGGGTCAGCACCTGGATCTTTCCGCTCGAGCGTCTGGGCGACGAACCCGACGAGGTCGTCATCACGCGCCTCGTCCAGCGCGATCTGGACGAACGCGCCCCGCTCCCTCCGGATCCGGAACCCCGCTGGAGCGTCCTGCGCGAGTTGTTGACCCGCTACCGGGTCCTGGAGATGCTCGACCCCACCCCCCCCGTGATGGACTCCTGGTCGGGGCTGAGCCTCGCACAGATCGAGGGCTGGATGCCCGGGCGTCGGACACTCGTCCGGGACGTGCGCGAGGCCTGGCGCGACGGGATCCAGGTGGCCCCCCTCCTGGAACGATTCACCCTGGCTCTGGGCATCGAGCGCGTCCTGCGTCACCACCCCTGGCAAACCTGCACGAGCTGGGACCTCCGGACGTGGCAAGACGAGCTGCAGAAAGCCCTCGACACGATCTGACGCTGCAGACCTCCCTCAGGGATGCGCGCGCAGACGCCGGACGGCCTCGTAGCGCTCGCGCGCCTCGCGCGCCGCCTCGAGATGATCGACGAGCGGCGAAGGCCCACCGTGCAGCCAGGGCTCGAACAGCGCCTCGGACGCGACCCCGGCCAGCTCTGGCAGCCAGTGACGCACGTAGGCCCCGTCCGGATCGTGATCGCGCGCCTGCTTGACGGGATTGAAGACCCGGGCTCCCCGGGGGTCGGCCCCGACGCCAGACAGGTACGCCCAGTTGCCCCAGTTGCTGGCCACGTCGTGGTCCACGAGCCAGCCCTGGAAGGCCCAGGCCCCCCAGCGCCAGTCGATGCCGAGATGCTGGACCAGGAAACTGGCCACGACCTGCCGTCCCCGGTTGGACAGGTGCCCGGAAGCCGCGAGCTCGCGCATCGCCGCATCCACCAGCGGGTAGCCCGTTTCCCCCGACAGCCATCGCTCGAAGCGTCCCCGATCATGCGACCAGGGCACCGGAACTCCCGCGGGGCCATCGGGCGCGAAGGCCCGGGATCCGGTGGCCCTCAGGCGAAGGTGAAAGAAGTCCCGCCACCACAACTCGAACACGAGCCACGTGGTGGAGCGGTTGCTGACGCGCTCGGCCTCGTAGCGACGGACCTCCGCGACGATCTGCCGGGCGGACAGGCACCCCCAGGCCAGGTAGGGCGAGAACCGGGAGGCGTCGTCCGGATCGAGCAGTCCGTCACGGGTCTCGTGATAGCGTGCAAGTCGGTCATCGCGCCAGATCCAGGCTCCCAGACGCTCCCACGCGGCGCTTTCCCCGCCTCGCATCGGTGCGAGCGTCCGGGGGTCATCCGGGCACGCCCGATCCGGCTCGAGGTTCTCGAGCCCCACCGGCCCGCGGAGTTCAGCGGGCCCGGGAAGGTGGCGGGGCGCCTCGAGAGGGGCGCGGACAGGCGGACCTGATCGTTCCAGGATGTGGCGAAAGGGCGTGAACTGGGCGGGCAACCGCTCGAAACGGACGGGCAGATCGGCCGGATCGACGAGCAACTGGCCCTCGTGCAGGCAGAGGCGATCGCCCAGCCGGGCCGTCAGGGCGGTCTCGACATCCCGCTCCTCGGGCCCCCATTCCCGGGTGGCGTGTACCGTCCGGGCCCCGTACCGGGTCATCAACTCGGGCAGGACCTCCTCGGGCACGCCTCGCACGACCACGAGGGTCCCCCCGCGGGCATGCCAGGCCTCCGCCAGATCATGGATGGCCTCGGCGCGGAAGCGCCGGGCCAGAGGCCCCATGCGCGAAAACCCCGTCTCGGGGCGGATGACCTCCTCGCGGGGATCGAGGACGACGACGCCGAGCACCTCCTCGGCAGTGGTCACGGCGCCCTGCAGGGGGGCGTGGTCCCGGATCCGGAGGTCGCGGCGATACCACACGAGGGCCCGTTCACATTTCTGCACATCCATGGGGTCGATCGTATCGCAAGTAGCCGATAAACGGCAGTCCTGGAAGGGTAAGAAGTGGGCATGTGACGCGCACCACGGGGTTGCCATGTCCGAGTACTCGATCGACGAATCCACCATCGGGTCGTTCTTGCTCAATGCCGGCTACATCACGGGCAAGCAGCTCGAGAAGGCCCTGGCCATCCAGTCCGATCTGCCGTTCCTGCGGATCGGCGAGATCCTGATGGGCCTGCGGGCGATCGGGATCGAGGCCCTCATCCAGGCGCTGTACCATCAGTTCAGCCAGGCCATGCTGGGCAACATCTTGCTTCGTCAGGGGTATGTCACCGAGGAAGCGCTCGACAGCGCCCTGGCCATCCAGCGCGAGACTCGCGGTGCGCGGCGGCTCGGAGACATCCTCAAAGATCTCGGGCTGGTGTCCGACGAGCAGATCCGCTCGGCTCTCGCGATGCAGGATTCCTTCCAGGAGTTCAAGTACCGCCTGATCGTGAACCAGCATTTCCGCGAGCAGGACACCCTGTCCGACCTCCTGCCGTTCACCAGTGCCAGCACCTGGGGCCGCACGGACGATGCCCTGACCCAGTTCGAGAACTACCTGCGCGATACGGGAACCTGAGGACGTGGAGCTTCTCGAGGCCATCCGGGCCCGAAAGACCACCAACGGCCCCTTCCGGCAGGAGCCCGTGAGCCGGGAGCACCAGAAGCTCCTCATCGACGCCGCCTCCCGGGCCCCGAGCCACTTCAACAGCCAGCCCTGGCGATTCGTGCTGGTCGAGGACCGCGCGATCATCGCGGAGGTGGCCCGTCATGCCGGTGCCAGCATGCGGGAGCTGATCGAGGGGGGAGTGTTCTTCGAGCGCTACCGGCGATACTTTCGCTTCAGTGAAGCCGAGATGGAGGCCCGCAGGGACGGCATCCTGATCGACCACCTGCCCGGACCGCTTCGCCCGTTCATCCAGCACGTCTTCTCCGACGCCGGGCTCGCGGTCATGAAGACCCTCGGTGTCCCGGCCCGGCTGGGAGCCGACAACGAGAAGCTGGTGGCGGGAAGCCCCCTGCTGCTGGCGGTGCTGCTCGACCGTGCCGAGTACGTCCCGGACGCCCTGAGTGGCTTTTACAGCCTCTTCGGCATGGGAGCCGCCCTCGAAAACATCTGGCTGATGACCGGAGCGCTCGGGATGGGAATCCAGTTCGTCAGCACGCCGATGGAGGTCCCCGAGCGCTGGGCCGCGCTGCGCTCCCTCCTTCGGGTGCCCGACGACCTGGAGCTGATGGCCATCTACCGACTGGGGTACATGGAGGTCGGACAGCGACGACCGAGCATCGACTGGACCAGCCGTCAGCGAAAGCGCCATTCCCAGTTCGTGTTTCGCGAGACCTGTGACACCCCGATGGAGGATGAAATCCCGTGAGCGTCCTGCGCAGCCTGGTGACGGCCACCCCCCCGTACGACGCCTCCCAGTCGGAGATCCGGGATGTGGCCTTCCGGCTGTTTCCCGAGTATGCCGAGAGCCCCCGACACGCCGCCATCTTCGCCAACACGGGCATCGCCCGTCGCCAGCTCGCCCGACCGCTCGACTGGTATGCCACGCCCCGGTCGTTCGCCGAGAAGAACGACGCGTTCGTGGAGGTGGCCCTCGAGCTGGGCGAAGAAACCGCCCGGGCAGCCCTCGAGGCCTCGGGCGTGACCCCGAAGGATCTCGGCGGCATCCTGTGGGTCTCGACCACGGGCCTGCGCACCCCCAGTCCGGACGCCACCCTGGCCGTGCGGCTCGGGTTGCCCCGTGACGTGCGCCGGATGCCTCTCTGGGGACTGGGCTGCGCCGGTGGGGCCGGGGGGCTGATCCGGGCTCATGAGCTCGTCCGGTCCCTGGACCGCCCCGTGCTGCTCGTCACGGTGGAGCTCTGCTCCCTGACCTTCGTCCGCTCGGACCGCTCGCGGTCGAATTTCGTGGGAACGGCCCTGTTCGGCGACGGGGCGGCTGCGGCGGTTCTGGCGCCGGAGGGTCCCGGAGTCCGCATCCAGGGCGGGCATGCCGAGCTCTTTCCCGACAGCGAGCCGGTGATGGGCTGGGACCTCACGGATGCCGGCCTCCAGGTTCGCTTCGCCCGGGATATCCCGACCATCGTGCGCCAGGAACTCCCGGGCTCGGTGGGCCGCGCGCGAGAACTCCTGGCTCCCGGGCGTGAGATCGCGCACCACGTGGTACACCCGGGCGGCACGAAGGTCCTCTCGGCCTATGCCGAGGCGCTGGACCTCCCGCTCGAGGCCCTCTCGGCGAGTCACGAGGTACTCGCCGCGCACGGCAACATGAGTGGCCCGAGCGTCCTGTTCGTGCTCGAGCGCACGCTCGCCCGGTCGGGAGGTCTCGAAGGAACCACCCTGATGACCGCGCTCGGCCCCGGTTTTGCCGTCGAGCACGCGGTGCTGGAGCCGTGACGGCAGCGGTCTGGCTCGCGGGCGTGGTGGTCGCCCAGCGCGTGCTCGAACTCGCGATCGCCCGACGGAACGAGCGGCGCGCCCGCGCCGCCGGTGCCGTGGAGGTTGGACAAGGGCACTACTGGCTGTTCTTCGTGCTGCACCCGGCCTGGTTGCTCGGCTGGGTCTTCGAGAGCCAGGCGCACCCGACCTCGTGGGGTTTCCTGGCAGCCTATGCGGCCCTTCAAGGCCTGCGGGTCTGGATCCTCGCGAGTCTGGGAGAGGCCTGGAACACGCGGATCCTGGTCATCCCGGGGGCACCGAGGGTCGCGAGGGGGCCCTACCGGTTCATGGCGCATCCCAACTACGTGCTGGTGGCCCTCGAACTGGTCGTGACCCCGCTGGTGGTCGGTGCCTGGCGCACGGCCCTCGTCGCAACGGTGGCCAACGCGCTCGTCATGGCGATCCGGATTCCCGCCGAGGAACGGGCGCTGCGCGCGTACCTGACCTCGACGACGTCCTCAGGGGCTGACGCTTCCACCGGGGGTAGCTGACGGGTTCACCTGGGGAGCCGGACCGGCCCCGCCTCCTGGAGAAGGCAGCAGGGCCGTGAACAGTCCGTGTAGCTGGTCATGCAAACGGGCCGCCGTGACGGAGGCCGCCGCCGGTTGTTCGGCCATCTGGCGATCCAGGCTGGCCGCCGTCCGATCGAGTTCGTCGATCCGGACCTGCATCCCGGGCTCCGCATGACGCCGGGCCTCGGCGAGATGGCGCCTCACCTCGAAGACGGCCACCCGAGCGGTCGCGGGATCTTCGCCTGCGAGCCGGGTCTCGGCACGCGTCGCCTCGATCTGAGCTTCGCCCAGGGCTCCCCTGAGCGCCCGGAGCTCGCGCCCCGACGGGGCGCCGCCCCCCCCTCCGCCGGCTGCCCCCCCCTGACATCCTCCCAGGATGACCAGGGTCCCCAGAACGAACCCGATCCACGCACGCATGCCTCGCCTCCTCGACCCGTCACCGGACCCCGATGGTGCCACCCGACACCCCGGACCCCAAGCAGGAAGCAGGGCTCGATGAGGCCAAGGTTCCAGGTGCGTCCGGACCCGTGACAGGGGCCTGACCGTCACCCAGGCTGGATGCATGAGCCGGGCACGTTTGACCGGCAGCGAGGAGGGAGGCGACCCCGATGGAGAAGGAAAAACGGCGCAGCGAGGCTCTCACGATCATCCGCCTGGGCCCCGTGACGGATGCCTACATGGGCGACATCCCGTCCTTGATCAAGCAGCTGAACATCTTGCGTAGCACGGAGCTGGTTGCGTACCTGCAATACAAGCACCACGCGTACATGGCCGTCAGTCTCGCCATGCCGGCCATTCGCGACGAGTTCCTGGAACATGCCCGGACCGAGGAAAAACATGCCGATCGCCTGGGTGAACGTATCCAGCAGCTCGGCGGAAATCCGGTCTTCCAGCCGGACGAGATCGCGAAACTGGCATGCCAGCACCAGATCGAGGCCGAGTCCGCCCCGACCCTGCACGAGATGCTCCTGGAAGACCTGGCCCTGGAACGCAAGCAGATCGAGGCCTACACGCTCCTGATCCGCCAGGTCGGCATGCAGGATCCCACTACCCGGCGCCTGCTCGAGAAGATCCTGGCCGACACCGAGGAGCACGCGAGCGAGCTGCGCAACATGCTCCAGCGCCGGAATCCGGCCGAGACCTGACGCGCTAGACCCGGACCCGCGCCCGGGCGATCGCCTCGCGGATGGTCCTGACCCACCGGAGGATGGTCGTCCGCTCGAGACCGGACCAGCGGTCGTGTACCGTGTCGAGGGGGGAGCGGATCAGGCGCTCGGACAGGGGCGTCCGGACGGGCAGCCCCGCGTCCGTCGCGCTCACGTCGGCCCAGAAACGCGGCAACTCGAAGCGTTCGAGGGCCGACACTTCCCCCAGCAACAGGGGCCAGAGGGCTCGCCTGCCGGGCATGGACAGGATGGAGCGCGCGAGGTGCTCGTGGTGAAGCGCCCAGACCCGACCATCGGCGAGCGATTCGGGTTCGAGCGCGCTCCAGAGCTGGGACACGTAGATCCGGGACGGCCGGAGGGTGAGCCGGACGGTGAGGCCCTCGAAGGCCAGACGCAGCCCGCCCCAGGTGGAGTCCAGGGAACCCCAGTTCACGAGGTATTCCAGGGTTTCCTCGAAAGCCCGCTCGAGGGCGCCCGAATCCCAGTCCAGTCCCGGATCGAAGCGCCCTGCGTCGAAGGGCCGGTCCGACAGGGCGACCGGGCTCCCGGCGAACCATCGGGCCCGGGCCGTCAGGTCCCGGAAGTCGCGACCGTTGGCCGGGCTGCCGAACCCGGCCAGATCGAGCTGGTGGCGATCGAGCGTGACGGACCATCCGGGCAGCAGGCCCGTGGTCAGAGGGCCGTGAGGCGGGGGGGGGATCTCGAAGAACTCGGGACGCCATCGGGGCGCGAAGAGCGTGTCCGCCTCGAGCAGGACGGGTTCGTCTCCTTGCCAGCCGATCAGGTCGGCCGAGGCGGAGGCCCCCTCCAGCATCGTGAACAGGGCAAGCAATGCCCCGGCGCGCCGGGTCCGCTCGTGGGGATGAACAGGAGGAGGGGACGAAGGCACGGCCACCGACCAGCCATAGACCCCGCGATCGAGCACGGTCGGCACACGGATGGGGACGGGGAAGCCTTCGGTCTCGGCCCGGCGCAGCCAGCGATCGAGGGCGTCATCGATCGCGAGAGAGCGCGGGCGATAGACGAGCGTGAGGCCCCGCGAGAACTCGAGTTCCAGCGCCGAACGTCCGCCACCCGTCACGAGACTCCCGCAGGGACGGATCTCCAGGAGTTCCCCGGGGTCCTCGCCGAGCCAGTCGGCGAAGCGCGATTCATCCGTCTCGAAGCGGTCCATGAACTCGCGGAAGGCCTCGAGCCAGTCGATGGTCCGCTGGCCGGACAGGCGGGTCAGGACCGGATAACGCGTGAGCAGCATCTCTCGCCAGCGCGTGCGCATGGAGCCGGACGGCATGGCCAGCAGCCCCGGCTCCCGCGAGGCCAGCCGGGCAACCAGCTCCACGAGTCGGTCCATCAGGATGCGAGTGAACGCCGAGCGAAAAACCCCCTCGTCCGGGGGGAGGCCGAGCGTGGCCGAGGCCACGACGACGAGGGGCTCGAACAGACGCTCTGCGGGCTCTCCACCCGGATCCTCGTCGAGGGGGATGTCCAGGGCCTCGCACCAGGGTTCGGCCCACGGTGGAAAATCGAGATCGAGAGGGACGGGAGCCTGCAGGACACCCTCGAGGAACTCTTCATTCCATTCCTCGATTTCGAGCCACCGCAGGCGGCGGGTCTCATCGCCGCCGGTGACCGTGGCCATCCAGCGCTGGACCCAGTGACGCGCCTCGCCCGGACTCAGCCCCCCCCCGGGCTGGGCGACGATCTCGCGAAGCGTGCGGGCGGCCAGGAGGCACGAGGTCCAGTCGAAAGACGATGTTGACATGGAACCTCCTCTCGAGGGCTCCAGGTCATTGTAGCCTGAATAAAACGGAAAACGAAGCCGTTTTTCGCTTTCCGCCCCCCGAGATTCAGCGCGACGCGACGACGAAGTTCACGAGGCGGCCCGGGACGACGATCTGCTTGGCGATCGCCTTGCCCTCGAGGTAAGGGGCCAGGACCTCGAGATCCCGGGCCAGAGCCAGGATGTCGTCCTGCGGCAGATCCCGTGCGACCGTCAGGTGTCCCCGCACCTTCCCGTTGACCTGGACGGCCAGTTCCACCGTCTCTTCCACCGTGAGCGCGGCATCGAACGCCGGCCAGGGAGCATGGGCCAGCGATTCCGCATGACCCAGCCGGCACCAGAGCTCCTCAGCCAGGTGAGGGGCGAAGGGCGCCAGCAGCAGCACGAAGCGCTCGACGGTGCTCCGGGGAAGGCTCGCGGACCGGGTGGCATCATTCAGGAAGATCATCAGGGCACTGATCGCCGTGTTGAGGCGGAGGCCCTCGATGTCGGCCCCGACCTTGGCGATCGCCCGGTGCAGCGAGCGCTCCAGAGCCATCTCGGAGAGCGGATCGACATCGCGGATGACGGGATTGAGCGCTCCATCGGGCCCCACGACCAAGCGCCAGGCGCGTTCCAGGAAACGGTGCGCTCCCGAGACGTTCTGGGTGTTCCAGGGTTTGGAGGCCTCCAGGGGCCCCATGAACATCTCGTAGACCCGCAGGGTGTCCGCGCCGTACAACTGGATGACGTCGTCGGGGTTGACGACGTTCCCGCGCGACTTGGACATCTTCTCGCCGTTCTCGCCGAGGATCATGCCCTGATTGAAGAGCTTCTTGAAGGGTTCTTTCGTCGAGACGAGGCCGAGGTCAAACAGCACCTTGTGCCAGAAGCGCGCATAGAGCAGGTGCAGCACGGCGTGCTCGGCACCTCCGACGTACAGGTCGACTGGCCCCCAGTACGCCTCCTTCTCGGGCGAGAAGGGCAGTTCCACGTTGTGGGGGTCCATGAAGCGCAGGTAGTACCAGCATGAACCGGCCCACTGCGGCATCGTGTTGGTCTCACGCTTCACGGCCTTGCCATGACGCGTCGTTTCGACCCAGTCGGTCGCGAGCGCGAGCGGACTCTCACCCGTTCCGCTGGGACGGATCTCCTCGAGCATGGGCAGTTCGAGGGGCAGCTCGTCGGGCGTGAGGGCTTCCCATGACCCGTCGGGGTGGTGGACGACGGGGATCGGCTCCCCCCAGTACCTCTGGCGGCTGAAGAGCCAGTCCCGGAGCCGGTAATTGATCTTGCGCGTCCCCTGACCCGACTCCTCGAGCCAGTCGATCATGCGGCGCTTCGCCGCCGCGACGTCGAGGCCATCGAGGAAGGCCGATTGCACGTGGGCCCCGTCGCCGGTATGGGCGGCCTGCTCGAGGTCTCCCCCCTCGACGACGCGCACGACGGGCAGGTTCATGACCTTCGCGAACTCCCAGTCGCGCTGGTCATGGGCAGGAACGGCCATGACCGCGCCGGTTCCGTAGGAAGCCAGCACGTAATCCGCGATCCAGACCGGAATCGCCTCCCCGTTCGCCGGATTGAGGGCATGGGCGCCGGTGAAGACACCCGTCTTCTCGGTGGCGAGATCCGTCCGGTCGAGGTCGTTCTTCCGCGCGGCAGCTTCCTGGTAAGCTCTCACGGCATCCTGGCACTCCGGGGTCGTGAGGACCTCGACCAGCGGATGCTCGGGAGCCAGGACGCAGTAGGTCGCGCCGAAGAGGGTGTCTGGGCGGCTGGTGAAGACGGTGAGGGACGCATCATGGCCCTGCACCCGGAAGGTGATCTCGGCCCCTTCGGAACGACCGATCCAGTGCCGCTGCATCTCGAGGACGCTCTCCGGCCAGTCGAGTTCGGCCAGATCCTCGAGGAGGCGGTCGGCATAGGCCGTGATGCGCAGCATCCACTGGCGCATGGGCTTGCGGACGACGGGATGACCACCTCGCTCGCTCTTGCCGTCGATGACCTCCTCGTTCGCGAGGACGGTGCCCAGGGCCGGGCACCAGTTCACGGGCACCTCGGCGACATAGGCGAGGCCCTTCTCGACGAGCTTGAGGAAGATCCACTGGGTCCAGCGGCTGTAGGACACGTCAGTCGTGCTGAATTCGCGAGACCAGTCATACGAGAAGCCGAGGCTCTTGATCTGCCTCCGGAAGTTGTCGATGTTGCGCTTCGTGATGATGCCGGGATGCTCGCCCGTGGTCAGCGCGTGCTGCTCGGCCGGAAGTCCGAAGGCATCCCAGCCCATCGGGTGCAGGACGTTGAAACCCTTCATGCGCTTGTAGCGCGCGACGATGTCGGTTGCCGTGTAGCCTTCGGGGTGGCCGACATGCAGGCCTGCCCCCGAGGGATACGGGAACATGTCGAGCACGTAGTACTTCGGACGGGTGGTGTCTTCCGTGACCCGGAAAGTCTGATGCGTGTCCCAGTGGGCCTGCCACCGCGGTTCGATGACGCTCGGTTCGTACTTCGACATGGGCTCCTCGACGAGGTCGGATGCAAATGTCGGAGTATACCAGACCCACCCTAGCCCGGCGCGAGGTCCTCGGTCTCGAGGGCTTCCATGACCGGTTGCGAGGGTCCGGTCAGCCCCCCTACCTGCTGGAGGGGCTGGTTGAGCACGACGGCCTCGACCCGCACGAGCCCGTCCTTGGACAGGATCGCCCGCAGGCGGTGATAGACCGGAACCCCGTAGCGACCGCTGCTGACGCGCAGGACGACGTTCAGGTGGTAGACCTTGGGTCCTTGCAACGTCTCGAAGCCCCCCTGTTCGGCATCGAAGCACGGCACCTCGACGGAGGGGTCCGAGAGTCGGTGCTGTAGCGCCGCCACGGAATAGCGGAGAATGTGCTTCACGTGCCGCCGGGGATGCGGGGCCTCCTGGATCGCACGCGGGTCAAGTGAGATCCGATGACGGTACCCGAGCACGGCCTCGCGCTTCTCCTCGTCGAGGTCCTGCACGTGCGTGAAGTCACGCACGCGTCGGATGTCTTCCGGCAGACGCGACTTGTCGAGAAACTCGAAGGTCTGGCGGCACGTTCCGATGCGCAGGCCCGTCAGGGGATCCCGGATGCGCAGCTTGCGGGCGGGCAGGAAGGCGCCCAGGACCGACGAGAGCCGCTCGCGAACCATCTCCTTGATGCGGTCCTTCAGGATGTACACGGCCACGATGATCCCGATGAGGACGGCCGTCGAGACCCCGTGGAGATGAACGTTGACGTTCCGATCCCCCAGCGTGCTCCAGAAGGCCGCCAGCGCCGCTCCGATCGCCGCGAACCAGCCTCGCCAGCGGTCGGCCTCGCGGATCGTCTCGACGTCGAGCCAGAGGACCTGCGCCAGGTATTTCTTGAGACCGCTCACGCGATAGGTGTACCGCTCGAGCGAGGGCGCATGCCCCCGGTCGAGAACCAGGTACCCGCTGGCGACCCGGTGGACATGCTCGGCCTCCGCGACGCGGAGGACGTAAGCCTCGAGTGCCTCGCGCCCATCGAGGTCGCCGGGAGGCATCAGGGCGTGCACCTTGGCAAGATGCTCGTCGAAGCGATACGTGAGGATCTCGTCGAGCCGGCGGAGGACCCGGGGAAGCCCTTTCGGATCGCCCATCGTCGCGGGAACATGGATGCGGGTGAGCGTCCGGATGCGGTCCAGCAACCGCAAATCTTCCTCGATCTCAGCCCGCCACGCCCCCGCATCGAAGGGGCGCCGGACGGCCCGATCCTGACGCAGCGCGGCGCGACGCTCCCTCCAGTGCGCGATGACGATGCAGCCGACGAGCTTGGCCTCCTGGATGGCCAGGCCCTCGTGATGGGAGTCTCGCTCGGGTCGCTCGGCCATGCGCACGAGCCTGAAAGCCAGGCGATTCAGCGGCGAGTCGGTATGGATCGGGTCCGCCAGTTCGCGGATGGAGATCGTGGGCGTCTTGAAGCGCAGGTAGCTGAAGACATCGCGGAAGAACTCGTCGCGCGTGTAATCGATGGTCGTGATACCCATCTGGGTGGGCAGGAAGAAGTAGGCATCCACCCGGGTCCTCACCCGGCCGTCGGGGTGCGCCAGGTGCGGCGAGACCTCGTAGTTGAGCTCGATCTCGAAGTGCTGGCGATCATGAAGCGCGATGCGCGCCTCGAGCCCGGGATCACGAGCCAGGTTTCCGTCTCCCATGCCGACCTCCGGGGGACACGTCGCGCGGGGCCATCCCCACCACCGTTCAGGATGAACGAGAAGCAGCGATGCGTGCCGCGCCACGGATCACATGCCCGCTCCCGGGCTGCATCTCGAAAATGTCACGGAACTTTACAAGGAGCCTCGCGTCCCGCCGCCGGGAACACCTGATCAAGAAATCCTGGACGGTACATCTTTGAAGGATTCTGGCTTGGAACCCCATGCGAGTTATATGCACTTGACGACAACAAATTATGGCAGATAATCAGATCGGACCGCACGGTCCAGCACGACTCCAGGAGGCTACCCCTCGCCCCGCGAGGCTCCGGGGTCGTGCTTTTTCTGTCACCAGCAAAATGAACCCCCCGTCGGTGACGGGGGGCTTTTCGTCGAGTCGAGGTGGCCAAGGTGGGAGTCGAACCCACACGCCTTTCGGCGCTCGATTTTGAGTCGAGTGCGTCTGCCATTCCGCCACTTGGCCTCGATGTCATTCTAGGCGCCGGAGAACTCCGTCGCAAGTGACCGGGGCTGAAGAACCCCCGCGGTTTAAACTTCGATTGTCCGGATCCGAGAGTCGTGTTGGGCGGGTATAAAATCCGTGCGGGGTCCGGGGGGAGGTAGCCAGCATGCGCATCGATCCCCGGTTTCAGGCCCAGGTCACGCGCATCGACGGGATCCCCGTCTCCCTGCCGCCCGCCCCCTTGCCGCCCGCGCCCGAACCCGTCGTGCGGGGCGACGTGGCGGAACTGACCCGCGGGGAGCCGGGAACCATGCGGTTCGCGCGGCTAAAACAATCGCGCCCTGCCCGCCCCTCCCCGCAGACGCCGCCCCGGAAACCGGCCCGGGACACCCTCGATCTGTCCGACCCCTGGCGCAGGCGCCTCCGGGAGGTCGTGGACGACCCGACGCTCGTCCCGGCCCCCCTGCGGGACGGCCAGACATCCGCTCCCCTTTCCGCGACGCCGCCGGACACCCCGACCCTGGGCGAGACCGTCGACGACTGGATCGACCGGATTCTCGCCTTCACGCTCGGGCCCGTGGCCGTCGATCGCCGCCGGTCCGAGCGCCAGGGCCAGGACCTCGCCCAGGCGCGAACGATGCCCCGGGACGGGGCCATCGCCCTGCTCCGCCGCACCGTCCAGCGCGATCCCGATGCCCATGAGGCCCGGCGCGGACTGGGAAGGCTCCTGCTGCAGGCGGGAGCGCACGCGGAAGCGGAGGCCCATTTCCAGACGCTGCTCGCCCGGGACCCGCGGGACTACGGTCTTCAGATCGGCCTGGGCGAGATCTACTACCACCTGGGCGAGCCCGTCCTGGCGCGGCAGGCCTTCCTCCAGGCTGCCACGTTGCGGCCGCGACACAGCGACCCGCCGGCATGGCTGGGCATCCTGGCTTACGAATCGGGTGACCTCCGGGGGGCGTCTCGCTTCCTGGACCGGGCGATCCAGCTGGATCCGGGGCACGTCGTGGCCCGGCACTTCCAGGGGCAGGTCGCCCTCCAGATGAACGACCCGCTCAGGGCAACCTTCCAGTTCGACATGGTCGCCCGGCTCGAACCCGGTCTCGGCCGCCCGGATGCGACGACACGCCCCCTGCTTCCCGCCAGTGGCACGGGCCCGACGCCTCCCTCGACCACCCGCTGGCGATCGCCCCGGCGCCCGGACTGACGCGCCCTCGTGCACGAAGTCGGGGTGCGCTAGAAAACGAACCCCAGGCCCACCTCGGGCGCGAGGTCCCCGGGCCCCGCGGATCGTGTCGAGGCGACTGGCACGGTGCCGATGACCCGGATGCGCCCCCACAGCGAGGGCCTGCCCAGATCATGCATCCAGGCGAACCCCAGACGGGCCTCGAGGCTCCTGGCCGGCGCATCGCGCTGCCCGTGCAGCCGACCTGCCAGGCCCGCTTCCCAGGAACCGAGCCCCCCACCGAGCGGCATGCTCTGGCGCCCCAGGGCGACCAGCCCTGGCCCCTCGCCCGCCTCCAGCGCAAAGACGGGAGCCCAGCCCGCGAGCCCATGGCGCCAGGCCAGCTCGCAGCCGGGCAGGCCAGAGGTGGTGAGGGTCACCCAGAGCGCGCTGGCAGCCGCCGTCTCGATCGACTCCTGGACCTCCAGGCCGGGACGCCAGGCCTCCGGTCGGGCGATCGCCTCGCCCAGCCCGTCTTCCCGGATGCGCAACCGCGCGAGCCCGTCCGAGCCCGCGATCGTGAGGACCATCCCCGGTTCCCAAGCTCCGTCCAGGGCGTCGCCGAGGATCCAGGCCCCGTCGGGGGCCCGTTCCCGGAGCCGACCCCGGACCGGGAACCATCGCCGCAGATCCGCCTCGAGGGCATCGAAGAACTGACGCTGGAGCTCGCGCTCGACGTCGGCAGGCGCCGGGCCCCGGGCCTCGAAACGGCCCCCGCCGCCCCCGGGTGAGTCGCCCTCGGCCCCGACCGCCCGGGTCCACGTGACCCTGGCCATCGCCATCCAGGTTCCTCCGCCCCCGTCCTGCCAGACCCAGACTGGCCGGACCGGATCGAGCACCTCGAGTTCGAGAGGCCTTCCGGAAGGATGGACCCGGAAGCGTCGGGAGCCGGACCACCGCTCCTGGAGAGACGCGATCCAGCGCTGGGCCGCTCCGCGATCTACGGACCCCGACGGCTGGAGGTTCAGCGCCAGGGGCTCTGCCCGGACGGGAACCACCGGGGTTAAGGCGGCCATCAGGAGGGGTAGGATGAGGCGGGTTCCTGGAACCGGGAGGTCATTCCGGATGCATTTCGGCGTCGTCGTCCTGATCGTTTTCATCCTCGTGGCACTGGCCGCGCAGGGTCCCAGCGTGAGCGGGCTGCTGTCGAGTCACGCGGCCCTGATCGTCATCGGCGGCACGCTCGCCGCCACGTTCATGTCGTACCCGGCGAAGCTGGTTTTCCGCATCCCGCGCCTGTCCCTGGAAGCCATGCAGGCCGACAAGATGGAGGTGACGGCGATCGCCGCCACGCTCATCCAGGCGTCGGACCGCCTGCGGGCGTCGGGCGCGAGCGGCCTCCAGGGACAGCTCAAGCAGATCAAGGATCCGTTCCTGAAGCGAGGCCTGCAGTACATCGCGGAAGGCTTCGACGCCAAGGAGATCCAGGACCTCATGGAGGCCGAACTGAGCGGCATCCGCAGCCGACACCGCCACGGCATCGCGATGTTCGAATCCCTGGGCGGCTATTCCCCCACGCTGGGCATCATGGGCACGGTCATGTCGATGGTCGGCATCCTCAGCAACCTCGACAACCCGGACAAGATCGGGCCGGAGATCGCCAACGCGATGGTCGCCACCTTCTACGGCGTCGCCGTCGCCAACCTGTTCTGGATCCCCGTGGCGAACCGTCTGAAAAAGCTCAGTGAAGAGGAAATGCGGCTCCGGTCCATCATGATCGACATCGTGCTGGCGATGCAGGCGGGCGCCAACCCGCGGACCATCCGCGAGCGCCTCCGGGCAGCCCTGCCCCCCGAGACTCGCAAGGTGATCTCGGAGGGCAAGTCGCGGCGCACGGCCCAGCTCGAGATGGCCGCCCCGGAAGCGGAGTGAGCCCTTGGCACGCGAGTGGCGGATCAACCGGGATGGCGACCCCGAGCACAACGACTCGGAGCGATGGCTCATCACCTACGCGGACCTCATCACGGTCCTGCTGATTTTTTTCATCGTCATGTACGCGCTGAGCGCCAAGATTTCCGCCAAGAACTTCCAGCAGCTCGCCAAAAGCCTGAACTCCTCGCTGACGAAGAAGGCCAAGGAATCGAAATCGATCGATCCCTTTTCGCCCGACATCCAGCAGGACTCCCTGACGCAGTCCGCCGAGGAGGTCAAGCGCGCGATCGCCCCGTTCAAGGGCCGCAGCAACGTGCGTATCGACCTGACGAGCCAGGGCGTCGTCATCTCGCTGGCCGACACCTCCTTCTTCGACATCGGGCGCACCGATCTCAAGGAGGACTCCAAGCCCACGCTGCTGGCGATCGCCCGCTCCATCGCGACCGACTCCATGGAAATCTCGATCGAGGGCCACACGGACAACACGCGCGGTACGGGCACGAACACCTCGAACTGGGTACTGGCGGCCACGCGCGCCTCCAACGTCATGAGCTACCTGTCGACGGCGGGCAAGATCCCGGCCAAGCGCTTCAAGGTGGTGAGCTACGCCGAGTTCCGCCCCCTGTTCCCGAACGACACGCCGGAGCATCGTGCCCTGAACCGCCGGGTGGACATCGTCATCCAGAAAGAAGCTCCGAAGCCGGCCCTCACCCCTCCGCCCGAGGCCTTCGACACGCTCACCCCGGCGTTCGGTACGGGA
This sequence comes from bacterium, assembly GCA_035285805.1. Lineage (GTDB taxonomy): Bacteria > Cyanobacteriota > Sericytochromatia > S15B-MN24 > UBA4093 > JAYKJE01. The sequence goes on from JAYKJE010000029.1 coordinate 96,077, forward strand.
GGGAACGAATTCGGCGCGCCTTCGACACCCCCCGGCTTCTCGGGCGGAAGCGGGACCGGGCCGACGAACACCGTTCCCAATCCCTTCGGCAACCTCTAGAGCGACTGGCGGGAAACCCGCTCATCCGGGACCGAGGACCTCGTCTGCGAGCGTGGCCAGGCCCCGAACCCTTGCTCCCGGCACGGGGACCACTCGAATGACCATGCTCACCGAGCCCGACCCGCGGCAGGCCGAGCGGACACCTCGTCGGGTGCGCCTGACCCGCTCGTGCCTCCGTTCTCTGAAAGTTAACGATGATTTTCATCCATCTTTACCGCCCGGTGGAAGCGGATTCCGATAACCACCCTGGCATCCCCGCGTTCACCGGAGACACCGACATGGCCATCCAGGGATACAACGGCTCCTACGCCAGCCCCTACCCGCTCCAGAGCGGCTACGCCACGGTGGTTCCGAGCACGCCGGCCCCCCAGCAGGCCCCATCCTATCCGCCGAATCCCCGCCCGGCCGACCAGCTGAGTCTCGGAAGCGCTGCGGCCATTCCGGCCGCCTTCCGGGTCGCCCAGGTGCGGAACAATGCTGCCCTCTTCAACGCCAGGGCCGGCGGATTCTTCAAACCGACCTTCGGAAGCACGCTGATCGCGACGCTGAATCCCGTGTCCCTCTTCAAGTCGAGCGCCTTCAGCGCGCTGTTCTCGTTCCCGATCGCGGTGCTCGCGAATCTGCCCGAGCTCCGCAACGGGAACCAGACGATGCGACAGTTCACCACGGCCGTCGTGGCCGATGGCCTCGCCTACACGGCCACGAGCACGATGGGGGCCGTGGGGGGCGCCCTGCTGGCCGCCCTGGTTCCCGTGCCCTTCCTGGCCGGGATCGTCGGCATGGCGGGGGCGATCGGGATCGGCGCCCTGATGGGCCAGGCCTATGACCGCACCATGCGCCCGAAGTTCCACCAGGACATCGGAGCCCAGCTTTCCTCGGCCGGCTGGTTCAGCTGAGCCGTTCACGAAAGGACTCCTCGTGACGCCTTCCCCCCGGGCGGCCACCGCTTCGCGCCCCGCGGAGCAGCGACCCGTTCCACCGCTCGTGCGCCTCGTCCGGCGCCTGACGGCGACCGTGCCTACCCCAGGGCTCACCCCCGCGGACCGACTCGAGCTGGGCAAGAACGTCCAGCGCGCCCTCCAGCAGGGACGGACCTCTCCGATCGATGCCCGGCGCGAGACGGCGCAGGCAGCCGACACCCTGAAGATCTACGCGACGACCACCGGGCTCGGATGCCTGATCGCCCACCCCGTGCGGTCGGCCAGGGAAGCCAGCATGCGGCGCAAGGGCGAGGCGATCGCCGATCCGGTCTGCTGGGTCCAGCGGACGGAAGGGCCAGAGGTCGCGCGGGCGGAGAAGATCCTCGCCCGCCTGCTTGCCGTCGCCGGATCGCGGCCATACCCCCTGGAGGTCACGGTCTTCCAGAAAAGTGATCCCAACGCCTTCTCCGCCGGAGGCGGGCGCTTCGGCCTCCACGAGGGCCTGCTGAAGGCCGTCCGCAACGAGGATGAACTCGCCTTCGTGCTGGCCCACGAACTGGCTCACGATCTGCATCGGGACGGTGAAGGCGTGGCCCGCGCCCTGGAGGCACGGCGCAAGCTGGACGAGGCCGGAAAGAACCTGCCTCGGGCAACCCGCAAGGAACGTGAAAAGGCTCTCGAGCAGGCGTTCCTCGTCGCGAAGCGCCAGCTCGAGTCCGAGGCGGATGCCACGGCCATCCGCATGATGAGCCAGGCAGGCTTCGATCCGAGCCGGGGACTGGCCTTCTTCGAGCGCATGCCGACGGCTGCAGAATCCTTGCGCCGTGAAGAGGACCTCAGCCATCCGCTGACCACGAAACGCGTGGCAGCCATGCGCGCCCAGATCGCTCGCGAAAAGCTCGGACCCGTGCCATCCGGTCGTTGAAACACATTTTTAAAGAAGTTTGAATCCACCTTCCAGCAAAGGTCAGAAGGGGACTCGCGATAACGATCAGGTCACGTTCGTGCCCTCGAGAGGAATCGCTCATGGCCCTGACTCCCCTTGCCTCTGGCGTGGGAACGGCAAACGCCGTCCCGGCCCCTGCTACCGGGAACCAGATCGGAGGGCCTACCCCCTCGACGGAGAAGCTACAACCTCCATTACCTCCCCCGGACGGCAAGGTTGACCACATGCTCCTGCCCCCTGGATCGAGTTCGCCGAGCACGCTGGCCCTGCCCACCGATTCGATCCGGCGGATGATGAAGCGGGATTTCGAGAAAGGGCGCCAGGTAGCGGGTTCGCCCGAAGCCAGGGCAGAGACGCAGTTCCAGGCCCGTGTCGAGGTCGAAAATGATCATTTTCGACAATTCACGACCTGCGTCAACAAGGGAGCGCATGCCTGCGAGGCGTCCTGGAACGGTGGCCCCATGGTCGAGCCGATCCAGGGCGTGGTCGACCGTCTGGCGGCGACCTGGAACCCGGGCCATCCGTACCCGCTCGACGTGACCGTGATGAACGATCCAGTCGAGAATGCCTTTTCGGTGGGCGGAGGGCAGATCGTGGTGAACCTCGGCCTGCTGGAGGACGGCCCCAGGGGCGCCCGGAACGAACACGAACTGGCCTTCATCATGGCGCACGAACTGGCTCATGAGTTTCACCAGGACAGGGCGGGTATGCTACAAGCCGTCGATGGCATCAACGGCAAGATAGATGAATTCAACGGCAAGCACGAGCCGGCGGATCACATCACGCCTTTTTCTCCGGTGGTTACAGACATCTACGAGATCAAGGATGAGATAAGCCGGACCTACGAAGCGGAAGCGGATGCCACGGCGCTGCGCATGATGAGCCGGGCAGGCTTCGATCCGGAACAAGCGGTCGCCTGGCTCAGGCGCCAGCCCGCTGACGACGGAGGTGGGAGCCATCCCCAGGTGGTCGACCGGATCGCGGCAGCGGAGGCCCAGATCGAACGCGAAGGCCTGATGGAGGTGTACCGGCAGAACCGGCGTCCCTGAAGCGTCAGCGGATCCAGGTCGGGTAGACCTGCTCCGCGAAGACCTTCACGAGCCCCGCGTCGAGTTGACTGCCTGCCACCAGCTGCAATTCGAGCAGGGCATCCTGGGGCTCCAGCGCGCGCCGGTACGGGCGATCGTGGACGAGAGCTTCGAACGTATCGGCGATCGCCAGACAGCGCGCAGGAAGCGGCAGATCCTCGTTGAACGCCGCATCGGGATAGCCCATCCCGTCCGAGCGCTCATGGGCCATGCGCACCCACCACGCGACATCCGAGCCAGGAAGCAACGCTTCCACGGCTTCCTGACAGAGCAGCGGATGGCGCTGCAGCCTCAGCACGTCCCGGGGCGCCAGCGCCATCGGCGCGAGCAGGACCTCCTCGAGGCCCGAGGGCGCCACGTCATGCAGCCAGCCGGCCCACCGGAGGCTCTTCAGGACCTCCTCCTCGAGACCGATGGCCTGGCCCAGCCGTACGGCCAGGTCGGCGATCCGCTCGGCATGTCCGGAGTCATACCCCTCGCGGAGCGACGCTTCCCGCCCGAGTTCGAGCAGTCTTGCCTCGTCGATGCGCGACGAGGTGACCGCGGACGAAAGCCAGCCACGCGCCCGATCGAATCGCGCTGCCAGCACGGGGAGCACGTGCTCGAGCCCCTTCCGGAGTAGATCCCCCGAAGAGGAGCGGGCCGCCGGCTTCGAGGCGAGGCGGGAGGCCCGCCCGCCGGCTTCCCGGCGGCTGGAGACACGATGGGATGGAGACGGGGCGGCGGAATCGGTCGGCGCGACATCTTCGACCGAGCGAGACGTCCCCTCGGGGGACTCCCCGTAGAGCAGGTAGTACAGATAGAGTCCGGCCCCCAGGAGACACAGGAACCCGAACAGTCTGAGCCAGAAGGCTGACACGGAAACCTGCTTCCCGGAGGCCGGAGCGTGACCCGAACCGAACTAGTGGTACAGCGCGACCATCAGGCTGATGGACAGCAGCGCCACGATGTTGAGGATCTTGATCATCGGGTTCAGCGCGGGGCCGGCGGTGTCCTTGAAAGGGTCACCGACCGTATCGCCCACGACGGCGGCCTTGTGGGCCTCGGAGCCCTTACCGCCGTAGTTGCCGAGTTCGATGTACTTCTTGGCATTGTCCCACGCGCCACCGCCGGTGGCCATCATGAGGGCCATGAGCATGCCCGAGAGGATCGCCCCGGCGAGCAGGCCGCCGAGCGCCTTGGGCCCCCCGATCGCTCCGACCACGAGCGGAGCCGCCACGGCCAGGAAGCCGGGGAGGAGCATCTCGCGGATGGCCGCGGCCGTCACGAGGTCCACGCACTTGCCGTACTCGGGCTTGCCGGTCCCGTCCATGATGCCGGGGATCTCGCGGAACTGCCGGCGCACCTCGACGATGACGGCCTGGGCGGCCTTGCCGACGGCGAGCATGAACAGCGAGGAGGCGAAGAAGGGGATCACGCCACCGATGAACAGACCGATGATGACCTTCGGGTCCTGGAGCGTGTACTGGAACGCGGGGAAGTTGGCGCCGAAGTGCTCCTTGAAGCTGACGTCGACCTTCTGGGTGAAGGTGATGAACAGCGCGAGCGCCGCCAGACCGGCCGAACCGACGGCATAACCCTTGGTCACGGCCTTGGTCGTGTTACCGACGGCGTCGAGGGCGTCCGTGATCTCGCGGATCTCGGGCCCGAGGTGACTCATCTCGGCGATCCCGCCGGCGTTGTCGGTGATGGGGCCGAACGAGTCGATGGCGACGACCATGCCGGTCGTGGAGAGCATCGCGACCGCTGCGATGGCGATCCCGTAGGTCCCGACGAGCAGCGTGGAGGCACCAGCAATGCCGCGGGCAGCCAGGAACGAGGCCGCGATACCGGCGACGATCACGAGCACGGGAGCCAGCGTGGACTCCATGCCGTAGGCGAGGCCGTAGATGATGTTGGTGGCTGCACCGGTCTGCGAGGCCTCGGAGATGGCCTTGACCGGCTTGTAGTTCGTCGAGGTGTAGTACTCGGTGATGACGGTGATGGCCACCATGACGGCGAGGCCCACCAGCGAGGCCCAGAAGAGGCCCATCTGCCCCGTCAGCCTGTCATTGACGAAGTAGAAGCCGACAGCCGAGATGGCGGTCGACACGGCCGTGCCCTTGTAGAGGGCGCCCATGATGGAGCGGTTGGCCCCCAGATTGACGAAGAACGAACCGACGATCGAGGCCACGATGGCCACACCGCCCAGGGCGAGCGGCAGGAGCACGCCGGCCACGTTACCGGGAAACGCCATCTGACCGAGCAGCAGGGCCGCGATCATCGTGACGACGTAGGTCTCGAAGAGGTCGGCCCCCATGCCGGCGCAGTCGCCGACATTGTCACCGACATTGTCGGCAATGACGGCCGGGTTGCGCGGATCGTCTTCGGGGATGCCCGCCTCGACCTTGCCGACGAGGTCGGCGCCCACGTCGGCGGCCTTCGTGAAGATGCCGCCGCCCAGACGGGCGAACAGCGAGATCAGCGAGGCTCCGAAGCCGAGGCCCTCGATCGCCTGGTTGAAGGTCTCGGGGTTCTTGCCCCAGAACGCGAAGAACAGGGCGCCGATCCCGAGCAGGCCGAGACCGACGACGGCCATCCCCGTCACGGCGCCACCCTTGAAGGCGACGGCCAGCGCGGCCCCCAGGCCCTTCTCGGCGGCCTGGGCGGTCCGGACGTTGGCCCGCACCGAGATGTTCATGCCGACGTAGCCGGCGGCAGCGGAGAACACGGCCCCGATGACGAAGCCGAGCGCCGGAACGAAGCTCTTGAAGGCGATCGCGAGGATGACGGCCAGGACGGCCCCGACCATGGCGATGGTGCGGTACTGGCGATTCAGGTAGGCCATGGCGCCTTCCTGGATGGCCCCGGCGATCTCCTGCATCCGGGCGTTGCCGGCGGGCTGGGAGACGACGTTCTGGGCCAGGAAAGCGGAGAATCCGAGCACGAGAAGCGACGAAATGATCGCGAACCAGGTGATCGGCGTGAGGTAGGATGTCACGTCAGTCAAGGTCTCAACACTCCACAAAGACGGTTGCACCGCACGGGTCACCCGGATGACAAACCGCTCACCCCCTCTACGGGGATGAGCGAAACCCGGACCCGGACGGATCCACGTGCAATCGTAACGTCAGAACGTGACCTTCGTCCAGAGTGAACGAAACCTTAAGGCACCTCGGAGACCGAGCGCAGCTCATCGAAGCGAGTGACGCGGTTCCGCCCTTCTCGTTTCGAGACATACATGGCCTGATCCGCGCGCTCCATGAGGTCTTCTTCCGTCAGGGCATCCCCGGGGAGGCTGGCTACCCCGATCGAGACCGTGACCCGGAGACTTTCGCCCTTGGGGCCCCTGAGTTCGGTCGCCTCGATGGCCGCCCGCACGCGCTCGGCCAGCATGACGCCGCCCTCGCAGACCGTCTCGGGCATCAGCACGAGCATTTCCTCGCCACCATAGCGCGCCGGGATGTCGAGATCCTCGCGGACGTTTCGCCGGATCACCCCGGCCACGTGACGGAGCACCTCGTCCCCGACGGCGTGGCCGTAGGTGTCGTTGAACTTCTTGAAGTGATCGATGTCGATCAGCATCAGACTGAGCGGCGCCTGGTAGCGGATGGCCCGGCGAACCTCTTCCGTCAGACGTTGCTCGAAGTGACGCCGGATGTAGAGTTTCGTGAGCGCATCGACGGTGGCCATCTCGTAAAGACGGGCATTCTCGATGCTGGCAGCCGCGTGCCGGGCCACCGAGGAGAGGATCTCCTGATCGTGGTCGTTGAAGGTCCCGATCCCGAGGCCTTCCTCCTTGTCGAACACCGCCACGACACCGATGACGCTGCCCCGGACCCCGACGGGCACGGCCAGGCAGGTGAAGGAATCCAGCTCGCTGGGCAGGAGCACGGGACCTTCCCAGATGGCTCCTTCACCGGCCGAGACGACCTCCTCGAGCCACAACTCGGAGGCCGGGAAACGCTGGCCCACTGCCCACGGGATGTTGCCGAAGGTCTGCTCCAGCTCGAACTCGTGGGTCACAGGGTCATAGGCCATCAGCAGGCCACGCCGGGCATTGACCAGGGAAACCGACTGCGAGACGAGCTCCCGGATGATGAGACTCCGGTTGAGGGACGAGTGGAGGATGTTCGAGACGTCCATCAAGCTCTGGGTCGTCATCAGCCGGAGGCTGAGGTCGAACTTGAGCACCTGGTTGTACAGGGCCACGGCGATCTGACGCGCGATCACCATCAGGATGGCCTCGTCGAGGTTCGAGTACGCCTCGCCGTTTTCGCGCTCACCCAGGGCCAGGATGCCGTGGAACTTGCCCTTCACGATCAGAGGAATCCAGAGCGAACTCGGCAGGAGGCCAGCCGAATCCCGGTTGTCCCGGTGCGAGAAGAATGAATAGAAAGCGGGATCCCGGACCAGGGCCTCATGATAAAGGGGCGCATCGTGGGCGATCCAGCGCTTCTCGGCCTGATCCGTCAGCCGGAGCGTGACCGGGTCGTCGAACCCGACTCCGGCCAGCACCGTCATGACCCTGCCCGTCCCCTGGGTGTGCAGCAGCACGGACCGGGACACCCCGAACGTCGTCTTGAGCAGTCGCAGGACGATGCGCATCGACGCCTTCAGCGTCGAATTTCCGGTCATTTCGGCCGCGACGTCGGAGAGCCCCTCGAGGCACTGCATCAGGCGCTCGAGGTGTCCCGGGGAGGTGGCATCAGGTTCCCGTGCCATGGCGGAGCCCTCCGGATAATCCGTCATCGGATGGCCAAGATCGCATCCTGCTCGGAATCAGCCATCCGGGCGAACTGACCTAGGCCCATGATGGTGAAGGTCTTGGCGATGGTCCGCGTCATGCCGCAGAAGGCGATCGCCCCCTCGAGATCCTGGATCTTCTCGATGATCTCGATGAGGATCGAGATCCCGATGGAATTGACGACCGTGCTGCCCTCGAGGTTGATCACGAGCTTGTGAACTCCCTTCGAGATCAGCTCGCCGGCTGCCTCGGACACCTTCTCGCCCCCCGCATGATTGACGTAGCCATCGGTCGAGAGCACGGCGACGTCCCCTTCCTGACGCACCGAGACCGAGAACTGGTTGATCACCGAGAGCCTCCCTTTTGCCGCAACTTGATCATCGTGAGCTGGGTCCCATGGGGCCCCGACAGGATGTCAACCGAATCCATGAGGCTCTCGATCAGCATGAGCCCCCATCCCCGCTTGTAATCGTCTTTCCCGACCACCTTGGCATGGATGTCGGGCTTGGGGACCCCCGCCTGGTCGAAACCCTGGCCGAAATCCCGGATCACGACCGTCAGATCGGCCGGACTGAGGACGAAGCGGATGTAAACCTTGTTGTCCTCCGTCTGGGAGTGCTCGAACGCATTGATGCAGGCCTCGATGAGGGCATGCTTGACCTCGTCGATCTGCTCGGTGTCGAAATCAAGAAAATGAGCAACCGCCTCGGCCGTCTGGGTCGCCGTGACCTCCATGTTTTCCATGATGGGAATGGTCAGCTCGACTTCCTGTGGAAGATCCGAGGTGCCCGGCCGTTGCTTCACGATACCCTCCCTGTGTCCGGGCGACCCTCAGTCACCGACACGTTCCAGCGGGGCAAACCGCGGATCGAGAATCTTTTGCCCCAGTCCTGGAAAGACGACGGCGACGCAGGCCTTCTCTCCGGAACCGATGATCCGAGCCACCACCCCGAGGCCGAAGCTCGCATGGCGAACAGACTCCCCGACGGCAAAGCGAAACGACATCACACCCGGATCAGCAGACTCGCGACTGACGCCGGACCGCGGGCGTTCTCGACCCGCGCTTTCCATGCCCCAATCCTGGGCCCATGTAACGTATTCTTGCGACCGTCGCTCGCGGAAGGAGACATCACGCTCCTTCATCGCGTTCCGGGGACTGCCCATGTGATGCAGGATGCCAGCAGGCAGTTCGTCCAGGAACCGAGAAGGAATGCTGGCCTGGGTCTGGCCGAAGACCATGCGCCTGGCGGCATGACTGAGCGACAGTCGCGCTCGCGCCCGGGTGATGCCCACGTAGCAGAGGCGTCGCTCCTCCTCGAGTTCCTCGGGGCGATCGAAGGTTCTCCGGTGCGGGAAGAGGCCGTCTTCGAGTCCCGTGAGGTATACGACCGGGAACTCGAGGCCCTTGGCGGAGTGCAGGGTCATCAGGGTCACCGCTTGACCGTCTGCCGCCTGATCCAGGTCCGACACCAGGGCGATCTGGGTCAGGAAGGCCTCGAGTCCCGTCTCGTCACTCGTTTCCTCGAACTGCCGGACGACCGAGACGAGTTCCGAGAGGTTCTCGAGTCGCGCACGGCCCTCGGGCGACCCGTCTTTCTCGACCTCGGCCAGCAATCCCGTGTCCGAGAGCACCCGCTCCAGCAGGTCGGAAACGGGGAGTACCGCGGCGGCGTCCGTCAGGTCTCGCAGACAGCGGCCGAACGCTTCCAGACCTTGCCTGGCGCGGGCGGTGAGCATGCCCGGATCGAGCCCCCAGACCGCCTGGAGCAAGGAGACCTCGCGGGCCCGACTCAGGTCTTTCAGACGCTGGAGGGTCGCCGCACCGATCCCGCGCCGCGGCACGTGGATGGCCCGGAGGAAGGCCGCATCGTCCGAGGGGTTGAACACCAGACGCAGGTAAGCGAGCGCATCCTTGACCTCCTTGCGATCGTAGAAACGCAGGCCCCCGACCAGTCGGTACGGCACGCCCCAGCGCATCAGCGCTTCCTCGAAGAGGCGGGACTGGGCATTGGTCCGGTAGAGGATCGCCACGTCCGACCACGCTGCTCCTTGCGAGACCTGCTCCCGCAGGTTCTCCACGACCCAGTCCGCCTCCTGACGATCGTCGTCGGCCGCATGGACGAGGATAGGGTCCCCGCCCTGCTGACGGGTCCACAGATCCTTGGGAGGCCGCTCGACGTTGTGAGCGATCAGCGCATTGGCCGCCTCCAGGATGGGGGCCGTCGAGCGATAGTTCTCCGTCAGGGTGATGACCCGGGCGTCCGGAAAATCCTGCTGGAACTGCAGGATGATCCGGTAATCCGCAGCCCGGAACGAATAGATGCTCTGATCGACGTCGCCGACGGCGAAGAGGTTCCGGTAACCCGCCGCGAGCAGCGAGACCAGCCGGTACTGGGTCGGATTGGTGTCCTGGTACTCGTCCACCAGCAGGTGCCGGAACCTGGCCCGGTACCGGTCCAGCACGTCCCGATCACGCTCCAGCACCTGCACGGCCAGACTCAGCAGATCGTCGAAGTCGAGCGCATTCTGACGGGCCAGCTCCCGCTGGTACCGCGAGAAAACCTCGGCGATCTGCTGCGCCTGATAGGTACGGGCCGCGCTCGCGAAGGCACCGGCATCCTGCCCGCGATTCTTGGCGGCGGAAATGGTGGAAAGGACGCTCCGTGGCGTATGGACCCGATCGTCGATCGCGAGCGCCTTGAGAAGGTCTCGCACGACGGCCGCCTGCTCGGAATCGTCATAAATCACGAAATTTCGGCCATAGGGCCCGCCCAGGCACTCGATCTCGAGGCGCAGCAGCCGCGCGCACAGGGAGTGAAACGTCCCCACCCACATGCCCCGCAGGGCCGAGGCAGGGGCACCCGATACCGTGGTCAGCAGGACCTCGAGGCGCTCGCGCAGCTCCCGGGCTGCCCTGTTGGTGAAGGTGACGGCCAGGATCTCGTGAGGTCGGGCACTCCGCTGCTCGATGAGCCTCGCGATCCGGTGCGTCAGGACGCGCGTCTTGCCCGATCCGGCCCCGGCCAGCACGAGGAGGGGCCCACCCTCGTGATCGACTGCAGCCTGCTGCGCCGCGTTGAGAAGGGACATCGGGTCTCCTTGCAGGAAACGAGAAAGCCATGCTAGCCTTCATGCGAAGGAATCAGCCACTCTAGCCCAGAGCGCGGCCAACGTCGAGGGATTTCCCTCGTACCGCCCCGCACCCCGCAGGATCCCCCGTACAACTGAGGAAATCACCGACCCGTATGGACGTCAACGTGACCACTCCGCCGCAGACCATGGACGCGTTCATGGCCGAGTTGCAGACCATCCAGTCGTCGGGCTCCAAGAAGGTTGCCATCCTGGGCACCCGACACATCTCGCTGACACACCAGCAGCTCATCGAGATGCTATCCTACGCGCTGGCGCTTACCGGAAACACGCTCATCACGTCGGGCGCCGCGGGCACGAACTCGGCCGTCATCAAGGGCGTCTGCCGGGCCAATCCCCAGAGCCTGATGGTCGTGCTGCCGCAGACCCTCGCCCAGCAGTCGGCCGAGAGCCAGGAACTGCTCGGCAACCTCCCCAACGTCCGGGAGCACAGCGAGCGTCGTCTGCTCACGCTGGCCCAGGCTTCGCAGATGTGCAACCAGGAAATCATCGATTCCTGCCAGCAACTCATTTGCTTCCTGTACCACAGCAGCCACACGCTCATGGATTCCGTGAAGTACGCCCAGGAAAAGCACAAGGTCGTCACGTCGTTCTATCTCGACTGATTTCGCACCCTCATTCCGGGCTCGTTTCAACCCCGCTGGCCGCCTCGACCGGTCCGGCGGGGTCTCGCTCTTCTTGCACGAACAGCGCTCGCGCGAGTTGTCTGGCCCTGCCCCTGGCGGGTACCCAGTACCACAGGCCGTCGATCTGGCGGTCGGTCCCGGGGAGCATCTCGAGGCGGGGACGCTCGTCCAGCTGGGCCAGCCAGCGCGCCAGCCGCAGGACATCGGTCGCGGACAGGTCGGTGTCGATGTGGGAGTGGATCGCCTGCCACACGTCGCCCACCTTGAGGAGCGTCGCAGGAGTGGCCAGTTGCGGGAGCACCTCTTCCACGAAATCCCGCATGCGCTGGACCCGGCCGATATCCCCCTGGGCATCGTGACGAAACCTCAGGAACCCCTCGACCGTGGCCCCATCCATGTGCTGTCGACCTCGCCGGAGATCGATCATCAGCCCCCCCGTCCGGTCCCGATAGCGCATACGACGGGGCACCGTCACCTCGACCCCCCCGAGCGCATCGACCACGTCCCGGACCACCTGCAGACTGACGAGCACGTGCCGATGAACGGGAACCTCGAGCAACCTCGCCACGGTCTCGCAGGCGAGATCCGCGCCCTCGTATGCATTGGCGGCGTTGATCTTGAACTGGCCGTGACCCTCGATGGGAACCCGGGTATCGCGAGGAATGGCCATGGCTTCCAGGCACCTGGAGCCTTCATCGACCTTCACGAGCAGGATCGTATCCGTGTTCGCGTCCAGGGAGCGCCTTCCCCGGGGTCCCGTGGCGTCGGAGGCAAGCAGGAGCAGGTTATAAGCCCGATGTCCGGGATCGGGAGGTGTCCCGGTGGGCGGCGTCCCGGTGGGTACCGGACCGGGAGAATGGAACGACGTGAGAGGGGTCAACGGAAAGGACGCTTCGAGCCACTGCCGGGCCAGCCAGATGCCGCCGGGAGCCCCCAGGAGTGAACCCAGCACGCAGAACGCGATCAGACGACCCAGGCGCTTCGAACGGGAAGCCTCGCGACGGGAGAGGGCCAAGACCGGTCAGTCCTCCGGCGGGAGTGCGTTGGGAATCAGGGCGATGCCGCCCCCATCGAGGAAGAGGCGCTTGAAGGCGTCGAGTGCCATGCTCTCGAGGCGAGGCCCCTCGGCAACACGCCCGGGAAGGCCACTCACCAGGGGAAGATCGGTGCCCGCAGGCCACTTCTCGTGTCCTCGGGGGTTGAAGTAGCGCAACCGACCCTGCGTCAGCAACGCATCGAGGATGAGCTCCTGTCGGAGCAGCTCACCGCTTTCGAGGATCCAGTCGACGGTTGCGATGATGTCGTCCGACCCCGCCTCGAGGGCCGCCATGATTTCTTCCCACGAGCAGGTCTCGACCCCGTCCGTGGTCTTGGCAGCCTCGAGCAAGCGTTGCTTCACGTCCATGAGCGATTCCGTTCAACCTCCGGTCGAATGAGCACATTGTACCCAGGGTGATTCCCCCGTATGCCAGGGTATAGGACAAGTCGCGCGTGCCGAGATGACGAAAGACACCAAAATGATGGAAAATTCGACCCCGCCCGGAGAAACACCCGTCGAACCGGACCAGAACTCGCCCGCTCTCGGGGATACCGTCCAGGGCATGTCCCTGGCTTTCAGCACCCGCGTCACGACCAAGATGGAAAACCTCCTCGAGCGGCTCGACGAGCTGCTGGAGATCGAGGCTCGGCTGGCCGAGGCCGAGCCACCGGTCTCTGGCTCCGGCGATGCGAGCTGAGCCCTCGGGCGATCGTGAACGAGACTTAACCTGAATTTTCCCGGGTTTTAGCAAGATCCTGCCGCGCAGGTCGGACAAGCTCCTCGGTCACCCGAAAGGAGCCCCGATGTCCGTCCGTTCCGCCGTCCTGATGGTCTTCGCCCTCACCGGGCTCACGTGTTGCGGCCTCGCACCCGCCGTTCCAGCGAGCAGCTCTGGCGCGATCGTCGCCCAGGGCAAGGTCCCCACGGATCGCAAGTCCTTCGTGGCCGCCGTGAATCGCCTGGGATTGCGGCTCACCTCCGAGCAGGTGGATCTGGTGGCGCGCGAGCGGGCCGCGGCACCGAACGGTGAGTGGGCTCCCAGACCGGCCGTCCAGCTCACGGCCGAGGGCAATCTCGAGGTCCATTTCCAGAAACACCGCCGCGAACTGGTGCCTCAGCCCGCCAGTGCCGGCGAGTATCTGGCGCGTGCCATGAAGCATGCGTCGGGCAAGGGAACGCCCATCGTGTACCTCTTCGATGTCCAGAGCTTTGACAAAGGCTACCAGAGCCACGTGGTGCGCTGGTCCTCCAGGACCCACGAGCTGTCGGCCATGCGGGTCGACGGCGCGATGACCACCTACTACCTCGATAGCAAGATGTCTCCGACGCGATTCGTCGAGGTGCCCGCGTCCCTCTGATCGCTCAGGGATCGTGCGGGGAGCCGGATCCGCCACCCGCTTCCCATGCCAGCACGGCCCTGACCACCAGGTTCTCGGCCCACCAGTCATCTTCCCAGGGCAAGGCCTCATCAGGCCTTGCCCCTAAAAATGCGACGTGACCTCCACGGGGCGTGATCGTCCACGACAGGGGATGGTCTTCCGGCAGCGCCTCCAGGTACGGAAGCTGGTCCGCGATCGGCACGAAGGGATCGTCCGCAGCCAGCACCAGACGGGTCGGCACGCGGATGGCAGCCAGGTGCGGGCCCGGGCTGGCGGCCCGGTAATAGTCGTCGGCCGTCTCGAACCCCGAGACGGGAGCCGTGATCCGGTCATCGAAGTCGAAGACGCTTCGCACGCGCCGCAACTCCCCGAGCATGGACCGGTACCGCTCGCCTCCCTTGCCCTGGCGGACGTACCGGCGCAGCAGGGCCTTCAACCGCCAGACGAACCAGGTGTCGTACACGACGTTACGGTGGGTGGCGAGCGAGCGGCTCACGGCTCCGAAGGCCAGGGGAGACGAGAAGACGACGGCCCCCCTCACGCCGGGCAGTTCCTCCCCGCGTGAGAGGGCATTGAGGAGGATGCTGGCGCCCAGCGAGACACCGCTCCAGTAGATGCGCTCGTACCCGAGACTCCGGCACGCCGCCACGACGGCGGTCACGTCGGCGTGCCCCATCCCCGTGGTGAAGCGGGTCCCCAGGTTCTCGGATCCGCCCGCCCCCCGCCAGTTGAGGCGCAGGGTGTGGAACCCGGCTGCATGGGCCTTGAAGCTGACCCCCTGCATGAGCGGGGCATCCGCATGCGAGCCGAGCCCGTGGGCGTGGATGACCAGGGGGGCCTCGTCCGGCGCTCGACCGGGCTGGCGATGCAACCAGCCCAGGAGATGATCCCCGTCCGGCAGCGGGAGCTCGACCCGCTCCCGAAGGCACCACCAATCCGTCTGCCGGCGAGACGGTCGAGGCCAGAGCTCGACGGCGAGGGTCTGAAAATCAGGATGCCCGGCCCCGTGGCGGGCCAGGAAGGGGGGAAATCCCGCGACGGGGAGGAACTGGCGCGTCGTCATCGTCAAAACTTCATTCAACCTTCGCCCATGATTATGCCCTGCTTTACCCGAAACGGGGGCTCCCCTCCGATGAAACGAGCATGTCCCCCGGGGGGAGAAGGGGAGACGATCGTGACCGAACCACTCCCGACCCTGCTCTCTCATGACCGCAGCCAGCGACTCCGACAGCTCGCCGGTCGTGCCACCGGCCAGCCGGCACCGCGACCGGAGCGAGCCGTCGAGGCCAGAGCCCTGCCGCTGGCGAATGGTGGCCGAGTCCAGCTGGGCAGCGCCAGCCAGACCACCTCGGAGCCGACGCTCAAGACCCACGAGGGACTCGCCATCGCCAGCGCCGACGGGCGCCTCGGGGGCATGGTCGCCGCCCGCCTCCGCCCGGCCAGGGACCTCGAACTGGCAGCCGCCGCGGGACTCGCCGTGGAGGGCGCCGCCCGGGCCCTCGCGGCCGATCGCCTGCTCCTCGCCCCGGGGGTGATGGGAGCCCAGGGTATGCTCCTGGCCGAGGCTGCCGCCCGCATCCGCGCGACGGTGGCGGGCACGGTGACGATCGGCCCGGATATCCGCGTGTCGGGTCTGACGAGCGGCGAGGGCGTGGCAGTAGCCCGCGCAGCGGCGGAAGGGGAAATCGTCTCGACGGCCCGCCACCTCTCCGCCCGGGGGACGGCCGTCGCCGAGGCCCTGGTCGGCGTGCACGACGTGACGGCCGCGCAGGTCCAGATCTCGCAGGCCCTGGACGTCCGGGCCGCAGTCGAGGGCGAAGCGGCGGTCGGGACGCGCCACCGGGCCGATGGCCGGTTCCACGTGGGCATGGATTCCCTCGGCCTGCCCTCGTTCGGGGTCGGAGCCGGGCTCGATACGAGCTCCGGGGCATGGACGAAGACGCAGGGGGCCGGCGAGGTCTCGCTGCTCGGTCTGGTTCGCTTGGGCCTGAAAGGACGCCTGGAGGCGCTCGCAGGCCTCGGCGCGGGGGCCGACGCCCGGATCGACGTCCGGGACGGGGCGATCTCGGTCGGACTCGGGGGCAAGGCCGCCGCGGGAGTCGGCGGCGGAGCCGGAGTGGACGTGACGGTGGGGCTCGGGAAGTTGCCCGTGGGGATCCTCCAGACCCTCGGGGCCCCCATCCTGCCCATACCAGGATTGCTGCTCAACACCGCCGTCCGCGGGATCCGCTCGCTCTTCGGCGGTCGGGACGCGGCCCGGGAGGACGAACGTCCCACCCTCGTCGATTTCCCGGAGGTCGTCGGTCAGAACCTCAAGCAGGGAGTGGACCGGATCGGCGAAGGGCTCTCCGACGCGGGTAACGGCGTGGTCAGCATCGCCCGGGCCGTCGTCGGAGGTGTCGCCGCCGTGGGGCAGGGCATCGGAGACGGCATCGGCGCCATCTTCAAGGGCATCGGGAACCTCTTCGGAGGTCGGAAGGACGAGAAACCCTCAGCGCCCGAGCTGCTCGACGCGGACCTGCCCGGCAAGCCGCTCGAGAGCCTCGAGCCGGATGTGGCCGGCGCCCTGTAGCTGGGCCTGGGCGGCCCCGGCGGCGGCCGCCAGGATGGAGGCCCCCCGGATGGGCAACCCTCGCCGGAGTCCGACCAGGAAACCGGCCAGGAAGGCATCACCCGAGCCCGTTCGATCAAGCGGCGCCGAGACGGGCGGCGGCAACACGCGCCAGCGCTCGCCCTCGGCCGCCACGACGGCGCCCCGGGGTCCGAGCGTGACGATCGCGACCTGGGCCCTCGCCCGCAGCGTCTCGAGCGCCTGGACGAGCCGGGTCTCGCCGTCGAGGGCATAGCCCAGCAGCTCCTCGGCCTCGGCCTGATTGGGTTTCACCAGGAACGGGCGCCCCTCGAGACCGTGATACAGGGCAGGACCGCTGGCATCGAGGATGGCGCGCCCCCCCCCTCGCTGGTGGGCCTCGATCCAGCGGCGATAGCTGTCCGGCGGCAGGCCGGGAGCCAGACTACCCGAAAAGACCATGTCTTCGGCCCTGGCGCCGAGACGGCCGAGGACCGCATGAAGCCGCGTCGTGTCCTGCTGCGTGACCTCGGGCCCCTCTTCATGCAACGTCGTGCAGGTCACGCGGGCGGGGTCGAGGATCGTGACGCAGGTCCGCGACTCGCCCGGGACGAACACGAAGTCGGTCGGGACCCCGAGGCGCTCCAGCCCGGATCGGATGAGCCTCCCCGTCTCACCGGCGACGAAGCCGGTCGCGACGACGGGCATGCCGAACGCCTTCAGGCCACGAGCGACGTTGATCCCCTTGCCTCCGGGCTGCGGAACGAGGGCCTTGATGTCGTGACGCATGCCCGGGCGAAACTCGGGCACGACCGCGAAGCGATCGAGGGCAGGATTCGGGGTGACGGTGACGAACACGTGGACCTCACAGGACCGGAGGACGTTGCCCCCTCATCATAGCGAGCCCGAGGCTCACTCGACAGGCCATTCCCCGGCGTAGACGAGACGTGCCGGACCCGTCATGAAGACCTCGTCATCCTCGGCCCAGACGATCTCGAGCATGCCCCCGGGCAGCAGGACCTCGGCCCGGCGATCAGCCCGACCGGTGCAAGCGGCTGCCACGAGGCTGGCGCATGCACCCGTCCCGCAGGCCTGCGTCGGCCCGACCCCCCGCTCGTGCACGAGCACCTCGAGCCGGTCGGGACGGACGACCCGGACGAACTCGACGTTCGTGCGGTCCCGGAACATCGGATGACGCTCCAGCTTGGGGCCCCAGTGGTGCAGGTCGCCCTCGTCGAGCTCGTCCACGAAGGTGACGACGTGTGGATTCCCCATGGAGAGGGCCGTGAGAGTCCAGGTGCGCCCCTCGACCTCGACGGGGGCCGAGACGAGCGAGCCCGGGTCCGGACGCTCGAGGCCGATGGCCCCGGGAGACCAGTCGGGTCGCCCCATGGCGACCTCGAAGCGGCCCTCGTAACCGTCCCATGCGAGGGTTCGCACGACCCGGGGCCCGGAACGCGTCTCGAGGCGCAGCGGGACGTCGCGGTTCCATCCGCGTCGCATCGCGTGCGCCGCCACGCAGCGCACGCCATTCCCGCACATGGCCGCTTCCGAGCCGTCGGCGTTCCAGATGGTCAGGTGCAGGGTTTCCCCGGGACCGGGCACCACCACGAGGACGCCATCGGCACCGATCCCGCGTCTCCGGTCGCAGAGACGTCGAGCCCGGTCGGCCGGATCCCCGGGCAAGAGGCTCTCGAGCACGATGAAGTCGTTGCCGAGCCCCTCGAACTTCCAGAAGGGCATGATCGGTGCCGTCACGGGAGCCTCGATTCATCGACATGCGCCCGGATGCGCGCCACCATGCGCTCCAGGTCAGGGCCCGTCGGCACGTCCTCCAGCCAGGAGTCGACGGGTTCCCGCCGGAACCACGTGACCTGCCTCCGGGCGAACTGGCGGGTGTGGATGGCGATCGCCTCGAGCGCCGCCTCGCGGGTGCACCGTCCGTCGAGCCAGTCTCCCAGCTCGCGGTAGCCGAGCGTCCCGAGCAGGGGCAGATCGGCTCCGTGGCGTTCCCGCAGGGCCACGACCTCCTCGAGGAAGCCCCCGGCCATCATCGCGACGAGGCGTGAGCGGATCCGGCTCTCGAGCACGTCCCGGGCGGGAGCGAGCGCCCAGGTGAGCGTGCGGTGCGGAGCCTCGACGCGGGTGGCCGCTTCCGAGAGGGGGCGGCCGAGCACCCGTTGCACCTCGAGGGCCCGGATGATCCGGAACCGGTCGTTCGGATGGAGACGGGCCGCCGTGACCGGATCGACCTTCTCGAGCTCGGCATGCGGATGTTCGAGACGCTCGAGTTCGGCCCGCAGGTCGGGGCTCGGGGGCACCTCGGGAATCGACAGGTCGCCCGTGAGGGCGCGGATGTAAAAGCCGGTCCCTCCGACGACGAGGGGGATGCGTCCCGCGTCCCGGATCGTGGCGATCGCCGCGCGAGCGTCATCCCGGAAGCGGGCGGCGGTGTAGGTCTCGGTCGGGTCGGCCACGTCGAGGAGCTCGTGCGGGACGCGCGCACGGTCCCCGCGCGTGGGCTTGGCCGTCCCGATGTCGAGCTCCCGGTACACGGTGCGAGAGTCGGCACAGACGAGGGTCAGCGGCAGATGCTCGGCGAGCGCCATGGCAAGCGCCGATTTGCCACTGGCGGTGGGTCCCGCCAGCACGACGAGCGGAGGACGGGACATCTCAGGCCCCCCCGGGCGTCCCGATCTCGGGACGGAACCGCCACGAGAGGCGCGCCTTTCCTGGCCCCCCCGAAACCTCCAGGTCCAGTCGAGTCGTGAAGGCATCGAGCAGGGGGCGCCCGGAGCGATCGCGCAGCGGGAAGGTGAGCCGGAAGTCGGCGCCATGATGCCGTTCCGTACGATCGAGAGCCACGTCGAGCAGCGCCCGGGGCTCGACCTGGCGCCCCCGGTCGTCGGACAGCCGGAAGGTCCAGCCGACCCGCGGATCCGTGACCCGTTCCAGCTGGAAGAGGCGATCGAACTCCCAGCGCACGAGACACGTGAGGCGATCGCCCCGCTCCCCGAACCACGTCGTCCAGCTGGCCCGCTCGAGGGGGCCAGGTGCCTCGCGCCCCTCGCGGACCAGGACATCGACCAGGCGCCAGCGCGCCACCTCCGGGGCGATCAGCATCGCCGAGACACCGCTGCGCAACCCGAGCGAGGCCGAGCGCCTCCAGGCCTCCTCCGCCCCCTCGGGGGCGGGGATGAGCCCCAGCTCCCCCATCGGTTCCCCGGCACTCCATCCGCGCACGTGACGATGCGCCGGAGCACAGGCCAGCAGGGCGCCCACCAGGACGAGCATCGACAGGGCGCGGGTCAACGGTGCTCCTTTCAGGACGCGGTTTCCGGATCTTATCACGTGCTCCCGTCCATCCCGACGATGCTCCGCCGTCCCTGGCACGGCATGCTGGCCGCGGGGCCGTAACGGAATCGGGAGGCCACGATGCCACGGGCATGCGGATGGTGGGGCTCGGCGCTGCTGCTCACCTGGATGTGCGGACCGGCGTGGGCTCGGGTCGGGGGGGAACTCGAGACCTTCGAGAGCGGGGACTGGGCCCGGGACCGCGGCTTCGGCCGGGTGGAGACCCGCCCCCTCGAACAGCCAGGACGCTTTGCCATGCGGTTCCGGGGAAAATCACCGGGTGAGGTCTGGCTGGTGACGGATTCGGGGCGGATCGAGTCGGAGGTCCTGGCCGTCCCCCTGGAAGGTGACGCCAGCGATTCCACCGAGGTCCTGCGGCACATCGAGGCATTCCTGGAAGAAGCCGGGCTCCGGACCCCGCCCGTTCGCCCGGTCTGGAAGACGATCCTGGCGGCCGCGGAGGGACAGCCGACGGTCCTCGTGACGGGGGGGCTCGCCCTGAGCGCCTGCCGTCTGGACGGGATGAGGCCCCTGCTGCTGGTGGCGATCGCCCGCGAGGTGGAGACACTCCCCTTCAAACCACCCGCACGTCAGACTCGTCCGGCCCGCAGCGTCCAGCGCACGACGCCCCCCACGACGACGGCACCGACCAGCAACGCCAGACTCCGACCCGCTGGAGTCTCCAGCCAGACCGCGCCCGCCGGGAACCGGGCGAGCAGCAACGCACAGGCATTGAACGTGGCATGGACCAGGACTCCCGGGCCCCATGCGCCACAGGCGAGGCGAAACATGGCGAGCACCAGGCCGAGCCATGTGTAAGTCGGCCAGGCGACGGGCACCGGATGCCAGAGCATGAAGACGAGCGTCGAGGCCAGGACGGCCACGCCCGGACCGCGAAGGAGGCGTGTCCGCTCGAACATCGCCCCCCGGGCCAGGGCCTCCTCGAGGAACGGGGCCACGAGGCAGAACGTCAGGATGGCCAGCCCGATCTCTGCCGGGGAGACTCCGCGGAGCAGGGCCTGCATCCCGTCGGGAAGCGTGCGCCCCGTCAGGTGCTGCATCCCGGCCTGCAAGGGGATGGCCACCAGGGCCGCTCCTGCGCCGAGGACGGGAGCCAGGGCCCAGGGGGCGTTCCCGAACGGTCTGAAGGCCCCGGAACCCCGCCAGCCGTGACGCACGAGGAAGATACCCAGGAACGGGCCGAAGACGAGCATCTCGACCAGCAGGGCCGTCAGAAGCGGCGCGAGCCGGGTACCCAGGGGCGGTGGCTCAGAGGACCCAGCGCCGCAGGCGCGCCGAGGTGTAGTCGACGACCATGACGAGGGCGATGAGGACGAGGACCGTCGTGGCCGCCTGCTGGTACTGGAAGAGGCTGAAATCGGACTTCATGAGGAAGCCGATGCCGCCTGCCCCGATGAGCCCCAGCACGGAGGCCGAGCGGATGTTCGTCTCGAAACGGTAGAGGACCATCGAGATGAAGTCGGGAATTACCTGGGGCATGACCGCCCAGATGACGACGGCCAGATAGGGGGCTCCCGTCGCCCGGATGGCCTCGACGACACCCTCGTCGATGTTCTCGATCGACTCCGCGAAGAGCTTGATGAGCACCGTCCAGGTGTGGAAAGCCAGCGCCATGGTGCCGGTGAACGGGCCCAGGCCGATGGCGGTGATGAGCATCAGACCGACGGCGAAGTCGGGGATGCTGCGCAGCACGTTCACGATCAGCTTGACCGTGTGGTACACGGCCGGGTGCGGCGAGGTGTTGCGAGCCGCGAGAAAGGCGAATGGCAGCGAAAAGGGGACGGCGACGACCGTTCCGGCGATCGCCATCTGGATGGTCTGGAGCGTCGCTCCGACGACGGTCTGCGGGAAGGTGTTGGCCCACCAGCGCTCCCGGATCTCGGCCATGGTGGCGTCGAGATGCGCGAACGGGTTGAGCTGGAACACCGAGGTGAACTCGGGCGGGAACCCGTACCGCTGACCGTCCGTGATCGTCGTGACGTCGGGCGGGAGGCTCTGGCGCAGCCAGTCCTGCATCTGGGGAATCCCGGCGATGAGCTCGCCCAGGTTGAACTGCACCCCCGAAAAGGCCCAGTAGAGCACGGCCAGCAACGGAATCCACCACCAGCCCGGCGACCGGCGCGGACGGGCGTCGGTGGGACGACGTGTGGGGACCTCGGGACCGCGAGAGAGCGGAAGCGTGGACATCGGACCTCCCGTCAGGGGACCAGTTCGCGCGTGTTGCGCCGGTAGATCTGCTCGTAGGCCTCGTCGTCGAGGGCCTCGGGAGGTCCATTGAAGACGACCCGACCGCTCTGGAACCCCAGCAAACGGTCGGAATACTGCCGGGCAAGGTCCAGCACGTGCAGGCTCACGATGACGGTGATGCCATCCTCCTGGGCGATGCGGCGGAGCGTCGCCAGGACCTGGGCCGAGAGCTTGGGGTCGAGCGAGGCGACGGGCTCGTCAGCCAGGATGAGAGCGGGACGCTGCATGAGGGCACGGGCGATGGCCACGCGCTGTTGCTGGCCACCGGAGAGTTCGTCGGCACGGCGGAAGGCATGATCGAGCAACCCGACGCGCTCGAGGTTGTAGAGTGCCCGGTCGCGCTCGGCGGCGGGAAAGGCCCGCCAGAGGATCCGGGGCAGGTCGGCGGCCCCCAGCGTCCCCGCGAGCACGTTGTCGAGGACGGTGAGGCGACGGACGAGGTTGAACTGCTGGAAGATCATCCCGACGCGGCGGCGCCAGGCCCGGAGGTCCCGGGCCGAGGCCGTCACGACGTCCATCGCCCCCGTGGTGGCAGGCAGGATGAGGTCGCGCGGCACGAGGATCTGGCCGGAGGTGGGTTCGATGAGGCGATTCAGGCAGCGCAGGAAGGTCGATTTCCCGGCCCCCGAGAGGCCGAGCAAACCCACGAACTCCCCCGGGGCGAAGGAGCAGTCGATACCCTGGAGAACCGGGCGATCGGCGCGATAGGCCTTCTGGAGCGCACGGACCTCGATGAGAGGCGCCTGTGGAGCGTGATGCATGCGGTGGGACCGGACCCTCTAGCGGACGTCGATACCGACCCGGTCATATACCTCTCGGACAGGGGCATAATCCTGGGGCGTGGAATTCACGAAACCATCGATATGATACAACTCCCAGAGCAGGCGCTTGCCGACCGGCGTCCGGGACATGGACACGAAAGCCGTCCTCAGGCGGGCCACGAGGGCCGGGGGGAGATCGTCGCGGACGGCCACGTTGTCACTCGGCAGGGGCTTCGAGAAGGCCAGAGGACGGATCTGCGCGACCTCGTCGGGACGCCTGAGAAACTGATGCCAGGCCCCGTGACGCCCGAGGTCATCGTTCGCGAAGGTCGCCCCCGCATCGACCTCCCGGTGCAGCACGGCCAGGACCACGAGGTCGTGGCTCCCTGCCCAGCGAACCTGACGGAAGTCGCGCTTCGGGTCCAGTCCCGCGTCGAGGAGCATCAGACGCGGGTACAGGGCGCCGGACAGGCTCAGCAGATCGCCGAAAGCGAAGCGCTTGCCCCGCAGGTCCGCCAGCGTCCGGATGCCGGAGTCGCGATGGGTGATGATCGACGAATAGAAGATGTTGCGGCCGCCGCGCACGACCCGGAGGATGGAACGTGCCCGCGCCTGTTTCTCGGCCAGAACGTAGGCACCGGGGCTGAAGAAGGCGACATCGATCTTGCGGGCCTTCATGGCTTCGATGACCCCGGTGTAGTCCGAGGCGACGAAGGGGACCACCCGGGTGCCTCCCAGGTGACGCCGGAGTTCCTGCGTGAGTGGCTGGGCGCGCTCGCTGAGACGCACCATGTTCTCGGTCGGCACGAAGCCCACCCGCAGGACCCCGGGCTGGACGGCGGCGCGGGCGTCGAGCAAGGTCAGGACGGCGAACAGGACGGCCAGCACCGGCGTGACCTGCCGCACGAGCAGGCGAGCATCGAGCTTCAACCGGGCCTCCTCGCGGCACGTCCGCTCTCCCGGCCATGCAGCCGGGCAGAGGGTCGCGACGCTGCCAGTATACCCCATGCCACCGCCCCGGACACGCCGGAGTGCGATCCGTCGAGGAGGGAGCGTAATTTCCCCCCCGGACAGGGTAAGACATGCGTATGAGAGATCTTCCGTTCAGTCATCACCCGGACTTCCCCTCGGCTCTGCAGGCGATCCGGAACAACCTGATGCTCGGAAACGAGTACATGGCGGGCATGGCGCTGGTCCTCATCGAGATCATCGACCATGTTCCTGCGCGCGATGCTCACCTGATCCAGGAGCGGCTCCTGAAGCAGGCCTACACCGTCGTGGACAAGACCCTCCGGACGGACAACCACGAGCGGCGCAAGGTCCCGGACGTCTGCTTCCGGTTCGGTTCTGTCATCGTGGCATGTCTCGGCAACGTCACGCCCGAGACCGTCGCCGTCCCCCTCGGACGCGCGGCCAACCAGATCCGCAACGAGTTCTACGGCTCGGGAGACGCCACGGCGATGAAAGCCCGACGCCAGGTGAACCTGGCCGTGTCCCTCTGGGACCCCCGGCACGGTTTTCTCAACGAGGAAAAATTCATCGAGCGTGCCTTCGAGGCCCTCGAGATGCTCTGGGCGGGGGACGGCATCCCCGATGCCCACGACTACCTGCGCATGGCTCCTTCCGCGCTCGACACCTGGGCCGTGGCCGTCGCCGAGGCCCTTCCGGGGCGCTCAGGGCGTACCGGGCCCATCGCCGAACCGGACGCGGGTCAGGGAAGCAGGAGCGAGTCGCGTCAACCCGCCGCCGGAGAAACCGGCAAGGAAGCCCGACCGGCCGCGCACGGCAACCCCACGCGTGCTGCCTCGTCGACCCGACGTCCGGCGGTCGTCACGAAACGCCTCGACCGCGAGCCCCCCAGAGAGCCCGAAAAGGACAAGTCCGGGGACAAGAAGGGCTGGATGTTCTGGAAGTGAGGCGCTTCAGCGCGTCACGAACCGGATCACGAGGATGCTGAACTCGTAGAGGCCGACGAGGGCACCGCCCAGGATCGCCTGGCTGAACAGGTCGGCCGAGGGACTGGCGATCGCCCCGATCGCCAGTCCCCCCATCCAGGCCACGCGACGCACGGACATGAGCTGTTCGACCGTGACGAGGCGCGCCAGGGCAGCGGCCACCAGCACCAGGGGCAACTGGAACACCACCCCCGTGACGAAGCAGATGCCCGAGGCGAAGGCCAGGTAGGTGCCCACCGACCACATGGGGTGGATGGATTCCGGACCGAAGGCTCGCAGGAAGTGGATCCCGGCCGGTAGGAGCACCGAATAGGCGAACAGGACCCCCACCGCGAACAGGACCGCAGCCCCGACGAGCAGGGGCACCAGGGCCCGTCGCTCGGCAGGGAGCAGGCCGGGGCCGACGAAGCGGGCGACCTCGCGGGCGACCATGGGATAGGCCAGGATCAGGGCCGCGTGCAGCGTGACCCTGAGCGTGGCCAGAAAGGTCTCTGCCGGCGCCGTGGCGATGAAGGGGATGTCCCCGGCAGGCATCAGCAGCCAGGCCAGCAACGAGCGATGAAAGACGAAGGCCAGCCCCCAGGCGAGGCCGATGGCCAGGAGGGCGCGGAAAAGTCGAACCCGCAGCTCGGCGACGTGATCACCGAAGGGCATGGGGTCGAGGGCAGGCGTCGTCATGTCCGGCGGAAGCCCTGGTGACGGGTGCGCACCGGAGCCCGGTTGGCCCGCAAGGCCTCGAATACGGCCCGCACGACGCGCTGACCGTTGGCGGGATCTCCCAGGAACCGCAGCGCGTAGACCTGGTCCCTGATGCGGCGCACCACGCGAGCCAGCAGCAGCACGGGCTCGGTCGGCAGATGCAGCGTGACCTGCCACACCTCGCCCACCAGCAAGCCGGAGGGGGCCTCGAGCCGGATGCCTCCGTGAGAGACATCCTGGGAGCGCGCCTCGAGAGTTCGCACCCCGTCGGCGGCGGCGAGGGTGACGGCGAACTCGGCAGGGATCCGGACCGAACGGCGCAGTTCGGCGCGCAGATAATCATGAGGCTGCAGCTGGAGACGATGGTCGGGACGGTCAGCCCCGTGATCGAACGAGGCGAGCGGCACCCGCATCTCGATGGTACAGCGACTCTCGACCTGATCGAGATCGATGGGGATGCCCTGGTGATTCTCCCAGTAGAGTTCAGCCCCGTCTTCCTTCAACTCGAGGTCCACGAGCAATTCGAGGACCACGTGCTCGAAGGTCACCTCACGGACCCGGCCCCGGTAGGCCCGCGCACCGATACGAAGGGTGATGGCCTGACCGGGAACCGGAGGACGTGCCATGGGGTGGCGATCTAGAGCATCGGCTCGATGAGACCGAAGTTCCCGTCGGGACGGTGGTAGACGACGTTGATCTCTTCGGTCTGGCGGTTACGGAACATGAAGAAGTTGTGGCCGAGCAGATCGAGCTGCTGGGCAGCATCCTCGGGGGAGAGCGTCTGGACCGGATATCGCTTCGTCGAGATGATCTCGCGCTCCATCTCGGCCGGGATGGCGGTCTCGGGCTCCTCGACAGCGACCATCGCGGCAGTCTTCTGGCGATGGTGACGATCGTGGCCGGACATCTTGTCCCGGTAACGCCGGATCTGGCGTGCCAGCTTGTCCTCGACCATGTCCAGCGAGGCGTACATGTTTTCGGACGACACCTCGGCGCGGATCACGGTCCCCCGGGCAAAGAGCGTCACCTCCACGATCTGGCTGGCCGCGACGCTGGGATTCCGGTTGACCGAAAGCTCCACCTGGGTGTGAGTCACGCCGTCGAGCGTGCGGACGAGCTTGCCGATCTTGCGATCCGCGTATTCACGCAGCGATTCGGTGAGCTCGACATGGTGACCGGTGATGACGAGTTCCATCGCATCCCCCTTTCCGCTAGCAGCGGGCCGCCCCGTGGCGCCCCATTATAGGTGGACCCGGATCAGTTCGCCAGCAATCCCGCAAGACGGGAACTGGCCTGGAGCAAGGGGTCGAGCCACGCGGCCGGGACGTCTTCGGGAGCCCCCACGGAGGCTTCTCCGTGGTCATCGCTTCCCGAGGTGGCGCCCAGGCCCAGCTGCTGGACCGCCTGGAGCAGGTGATGCCTCCACGTGCCATCGTGGGCGGGATGTCCGACCTCGAGCGCATCGAGCCCGACCTCTGCCAGGGGCACATACCCGCCCGACAGGGAACCATAGCGTCCCGCGTGCGCGAGCGAGGCGATCCCTCCCGCGACATGGATGGCCTCGACGGCCTCTTCGAGCGCTGGCACGACCATCGGGACATGCGCCAGCCCCTTGCGCACCAGAAAGCGTGCAAAGGCGGTGCGGACGCCGCGGGCATGACCGGCCTTCACGATCGCCCGGGCGAGATGCTGGCGGGTCGGTGCGGGCGCGGGCCCGAGTTCGCTGCGAAGCATGGATTCCGGGACGGGCGCTCCCGCCGCGTCGAGACGCTCGAGCACGGCCAGGGCGCGTGCCCAGCGACTGGCGTTCATCCGCTCTTCCCAGGACACGATGGCCGGATGCGCCGGATCGAAGCCGAGCCCCAGGACGTGGACCTCTCGCCCGTCCCAGCGGGCCGTCAGTTCCATGCCCGGGACGAGGCGGACCGCCCACCCGTGCTCGCGGATGGCCGCCTCGGCGAGAGGAAGCCCCGCGACGGTGTCATGGTCCGTCAGGGCAAGGCAGCGAACGCCCCGCTCGACGGCACGGCGGACGACCCTGCCAGGATCGTCACGCCCATCCGAGAAATGGCTGTGGAGGTGCCAGTCGATTCGCAAGAAGCGATCCTCAGCGCGGCTCGACGATCAGCTTGATGGCCGTGCGTTCTTCCCCCTCGATGTCCAGATCGATGAAGGCAGGAATGCAGATGAGATCCATGCCCCCCGGCGCGACGTATCCCCGGGCGATCGCCACGGCCTTGACGGCCTGGTTGATCGCCCCGGCCCCGATCGCCTGGAGTTCGGCACGACCTCGCTCACGCAGGGCTCCCGCCAGGGCACCGGCAACCGAACTCGGATTGGATCTGGCCGAGACCTTGAAGACCTCCATGCGCGAACCTCCTGCGGGGATGTGGACGTGAAGGATCAGCGATATTGAATGCGTTGAATCTGGAGCGTGCGCCCCGAGTGCGCGTCGATGGACAGCCAGACGGCCGAGAAGACGCCGGGCCCTTCTGCGACCTCGAAACGGACGGGCAACTGGTCCCGCATGCGTTTCAGGGCCAGATCACTGCGGATCCCGAGGATGGAATCGCGAGGCCCCGTCATCCCGACATCGGATATATACCCCGTTCCACCCGGAAAGATCTGCTCATCGGCCGTTTGCACGTGCGTATGCGTCCCCAGGACGGCACTCACCTTGCCATCGAGCATGTAGGCCATCGCCACCTTCTCGCTGGTGGCCTCGGCATGCATGTCGAGGATGACGACCGGGGAAATCTGACGGATCCGGGAAATCTCCCGCTCGGCGACCTGGAACGGACAGTCCCCGATGTTCAGGAACGCACGACCGAGCAGCTGGAAGACGACGATGTCCCGACCGGCGACCTCGATGGTCGTCCACCCCCGGCCGGGCGTCCCCGCGGGATAGTTGGCCGGGCGGACGATGCGATCGGCGTGATCGATGAAATCGAAGATCTCGCGCTTGTCCCACGCGTGGTTGCCGAGCGTGATGACGTCGACTCCCGCATCCCGGAGCGCATTGTAGGACTTCTCGGTGAGGCCCTTGCCCCCTGCGGCATTCTCGCCATTGGCGATGACGACGTCGACGGGAAGCTGGCGCCGGAGGCGCTCGAGCCCGGTCTGGATCGCTTCTTCACCGGGACGTCCGACCACGTCCCCGATGAAGACGACATGCAGGGGAAACTCGGCGGTAGTCATGACACGGAATCCAGTTCTAGGTCCGGGCCCCCGTGCCAGGACAGGCAGGGGCCGTACCCCAGCCTTGACATGGACGGCAGGATTTCCCCTTGTGACATCTTACCGCAAATAACCACCTGGCGTCAATCCTGCCCGACCCTTTCGGCAGTCGTGACCGATGCGGGGCGCGCTCAGGGACCCTAGCATCGAGTCACCGTCGAAAGGAGAACCGCCATGATCGAAGCCGAGGTACACCGTGACGAGGTCATGCTCATGCAAAGGACCTACCAGGAGCCCAGCCTGAGCCTGGAAACCGTGCTCAAGCAGCTGGAACTGTACGTGGTGGCCGAGCAGCTCAACCAGCAGTCGGAATGCCTCCTGCGCGTGCGCTTCCGCCAGGGGGGCGGGAAGTCCTAGCCCCCCGGGGCGAAGTGGTCGTGGAGTCCGCGAACCGGGCTGGGCGAGCCGTCCAGCCAGACCCCGGACCCTTCGACGACCGAGCCGACCTCGTGAAGCAAGAGCCCGCGCTCCCGGGCCAGGGTCAGCGAGACCGGCGAGGCCGCCACGACCAGGTGGTAATCCTCCCCCCCCGCGAGCGCCCAAACGACGGGGTCGGCACCGGCGACCCGCGCGATCGCCACCAGGGCGGGATGCAGCGGGATCCAGGCCCGCTGCAGCTCGATCCGGACGCCGCTGGCCCGGGCGAGTTCCCCGGCCGAGCGCCTCAGGCCATCGCTGCTGTCCAGGCACGCAACCCGTTCGCCCAGCCCGACCAGCAACCGACTTTCCTCCAGGTGTGGGCGAGGTCTCCGGTGGGCACCCAGCACGACCTCGAGATGTTCCGGGTCGATCCCCGCGCGGGCGTCGGGATGCTCCAGGACCCAGAGGCCCGCGTGGGAGAGGCCCGGCCAGCCGGTCAGGGCGAGGCGATCGCCGGGACACGCGGCATCCCGGCGCAACGGATGCCGGGTCGTCCCGACCGCCGTGATGGCGAGAGTCCGCGGACCGGGCGAGCCCACGGTATCCCCTCCCACGATGGCGATCCCGCAGGCGCGCGCCGCCTCGGCGATCCCGCGGTAGAGGTCTTCGACCCAGTCCACCGGACATGCGCCGGGTAGCGACAGCGAGACCGTGGCCCAGGCCGGCTCCGCCCCCATGCTGGCGACATCCGAGACGTTGACGGCCAGGGCCTTCCAGCCCAGGGAACGGGCATCGGTCGTCGTGAGCCGGAAGTGGACGTCCTCGACCAGCAGGTCGGTGGTGGTCACGCAGGCCTCGCCGGGTTCGACGGTCGTGATGGCACAGTCGTCACCGATCCCGAGCCAGTCCGGAGGGAGAGGGACCTCCGCCAGGATCGCCCGGAGACGCGAGATGAGCGCATCCTCGCCGAGTGCTGCGAGCGTGCCCTGACGGCGGTCGGCATCCAGATCCATCGCTCACTCCCCGCTCTTGAACAGTCCTTTCATGAAGTTTAACGTGAAGAAGTTCCGTTCCGGCCCGTGGAAGGCGATAACCCCGACATGCGATCTCTCCGCCGCTTCCCGAACGTCTGCCTCAGGACCTCGCTGGCGCTCCCCCTCGCGGCAGCGCTCCTGAGCCTCGTGGCCTGCAGCCGGGGCCCTGCGGCCACCCCGGACGATCCTTCGACGGCGGCCGGCACCTTTGGCCTGGACACGGTCCCCACGGGAGCCGGAGGCGCCCAGCAACCCGATCTCCTCCAGCGAGCCGACGGCTCCTGGGTCCTCGCCTTCGCGCGCGACCGCCTCGGCGACAACCATGCGTACGTCGTGACCTCCCGGGACGGCACGTCCTGGAGCGAGCCCACCCGCCTGCCGTCCGCCGCCTACAGCGACGCCTCCCCGGTGATCCGGGAAGAAGGCGACACCCTGCACGCGATGTTCGTCTCCAACCGGACGGGAACCTGGAAGGCCTACGAGACGTCGTCGAGCGACGGACGAACCTGGAGCCCGGCCATCCCCGTCGACGTGCCAGCCCAGTCTCCCCAGGACCTGGCGATCGCCTCCACCTCCTCCGCCCAGCTCCTGGCCCTGGAAACGATGACCGGCGGGGTGGTCTGCAGCCGGCGCCCCGGCTCCCGGACCCCGTGGCCGCGGCCCGTGACGCTCGAGGTGCGAGGAGGAGCCCCTTCACTCGCGCTCGATCCGGACGGACTGGGCCTGGCCTGGATCCGCCAGGGCGAGGTCTGCAGCCTCTACGGGGAGACGACCCAGGGAACCTGGAGCCCGCGCCAGAAGACCGTGACGGGCCAGGTGGCGTGGCTCCGGGGACAGAGCGAGCTGTATATCGTCGCCACGCCGGATGGCCGGCTCGAGGTCCAGCAGCGTGACGGCAGCCTCGTGGCGCGCCTCGGCACGGGCTCGACCGCACCGGCCATCGACCCTTGCGGCGTCCGCTCGACGCAGGGAAAGCTCTGGATCACCTTCACCGATGAGACCACCGGACGCATCCGCCTAGCCCGGGAGCGGGTATAGAACCCCTGGAAGGAGTCACCGAGATGACCACGACCACGACCACGGCCAACCGACTCCCCCGTCGCCTGCTCGGCGAGGTTCTCGTCGACGGAGCCTTCATCTCGGCCACCGATCTCGATCACGCCCTCTCCCATCAGCGCGAGACCAACGAGCGCCTGGGCGAGACGCTCGTCCGGCTCGGCAAGCTCACCCGCATGGAACTCGACGCCGTGCTGGCCACCCAGGTCGGTGACGACCTGCCCGTGGAAGAGGCCCTCGAACGCGCCTCCGGCGTCCGCCACCGGCTGGGCGACCTCCTGCTCAAGTCGGGGAAGGTCCGCAAGGCCGACCTCGAAACCGCCCTGCACGAACAGCAGCGCACCAACGAGAAACTCGGGGAAGTCCTCGTCCGCCTCGGCCACGTCAGCGCGGGCGAACTCGAGGCCCTGCTGACCTGGCAGTCCGATGCCTCGCAGCAGAGCGCGCTCGCCGTCAAGCTGATGCTGGGCGAGATCCTCGTATCGACGAAGGTCATCTCCCGTCGGGACCTCGAGAAGGCCCTGGCGCAGCAGAAACTCACCCGCAAGCAGATCGGCGAGATCCTGCTCGAGGCCGGTCTCGTCAGGCCGAACCACCTGGCCGAGGCCCTCAAGATCCAGTCCAAGCTGTTCACGGCGACCCTGGTGGCCGTGATGGCGGCCGGAACCCTGACGGGCTGCGGAGCCGTGGCTCCGGGCGTTCCGGGAACCCTGTCCACCGGCACCTTCGCCGGAGTGGCGAACGGCACGGCCGTCCCGTACACCAAGGCAGCCCCCGTCCAGACGATGCAGATCCAGGCAACGGGCGCCCGGGTGACGCGGTACCAGAACGGTTCGGTCCTGGTGGACGACGTGCCCTTCATCGAGCAGAACGCCCGGGACAACACCTGCGGCCAGGCCGCCAGCACCCTGCTCCTGAACTACTGGGGCGTCAGCACCTCCTACCAGCAGGTCGTCAACGAATCCAACCGCATGAACCTGGGCACGAGCCCCTCCTCGGCCGTGGGCTACCTCAAGAGCAAGGGGCTCGACGTGAAGGCCTACCGCAACGGCTCGGTCGACTTCATCAAGTCGATGATCGACCAGGGCCGCCCGGCGATGGTCGTGCTCGACTACGAGGGGGCCGTCCACTGGGTCGTCGTCGTGGGCTATAACGAGACCACGAAGCGCATGCTGATCCACGACTCCATCGGGGGGCCTTACCAGGCGATGACCGAGGGCACGTTCATGCGGCGCTGGCAGAACGACACGATGTCGGGCATCCCGGTCGTGGGCGGGGACAACTGGAAGGGCATGGTCATCGACGCCTCGCGCGGCGCTTGACACGGCCCCGGACCTGCGGGATACTGCTGGGACCGCACGGGCGGAACGTCTCGTTCCGCGCACCGTTCCAGCTCTGAAACGGGCGTATAACTCAGCGGTAGAGTACTACCTTCACACGGTAGGAGTCACTGGTTCGAATCCAGTTACGCCCACTGCAGACCGGGACCTCGAGGTCCCGGTCTTCTTGTTTTTGATCGAACGTGGCGTCAGATGGTCAGGTCGACCTCGGGCGTGACCCGGAGGTTGCGGATCTCCATGCCGACGACGGGCTCGCGATCGTCGCGCATCTGCATGGTCAGCGGGTGGAAGCTGCGGGCGTCGAAGGTCATGACGAGCTGCTTGCAACCCGAGAACAGGTTCGGACTGGCGATCGCCACCTGATAGACGGTTCCCGTGAGCCCGGCCTGCACGAGGCGAGCCGCGGGATCATCGTACAGCCCCAGGATGCCACCGAGCTCGAACTGATCGAGCGTGTATCCGCGGATGGAAATCAGACGGTCGTCCGTCACGTCGAGCGTGACGACGAAGGGCGAGAGCAGGCCGGCCGGGCGCACCTTCGCGGTCTTGCCGCCCTCCCAGAGGATGCGCGTACCAGGGGAGTCGCCCTTCACGATGACGATCCTCATGGGCTTGCCCGGACGCCCCGTGACGTCGTAGACCCCGCGGACCGTGCGATCACCTTTTTTCTGGAAGTAGTGCAGCTCCGTGCGATAACCGGGAGCCTTCCGGAAGGTTTCCTGCGCCCGGGTGACGAACTCGCGGGGCGAGCCGACAGGTCCGACCGGGCTCGTGGACGGGACGGACGACGGCGAAGCGGATGGCTCCGGGACGGGAGCCTCCGGGACGTAGCCGCAGCCCAGGGAGGCGAGGGCCCATCCGGCCCCCAGCAGCAAGGCTGGGAAGATCCCTCTGGCGTGCTTCACGTGTCGACGATCCTCGAGCAGGCGACGGAGACTCCAGAGGAGATCATATCCATGAAGCGTTAAAAGTAAAGACGAGCTTAAGACCTGAGGGAAAATCACGGATCCGGTCGTTACCCCCTTGACCTTCTCCTCGAAGGCAAAGTTTACGCTTCCGTCACACGTCTCACCCGGGGTCCCGGCCGAAGTTCCAGGTCGTGTCACGGTGATCAAGTGGCTCTGACGACCGGGTGAAGCCACGGGGTCGCACGTCGCCCATCCGGCGTGCGGCCCCGTTTCCCATGACCCGGGATCTCGGTATACTCGAGTCCGTCCGTGACCTCTCGACGAGGACCCCCGTCATGAAGCAGGATCTCTTCATCGGTGAGCTGGCGCGTCGCGCCGACATGAACGCCCGGACGATCCGGTACTACGAGGGCCTGGGTCTGCTCTCGGAACCCAGGCGGACGGATTCGGGATACCGCATCTACGCGGAAACGGACGCCGAAAGGCTCAAGTTCATCCGCGGAGCCAAGACCCTGGGCCTCTCCCTCGACGAGATCAAGCAGATCCTGGGCATCTGGTCTGCAGGGGCGACGCCCTGCGGAACGGTGAGCCGTCTGCTGGACGACAAGCTCGCGAACCTCGACCAGAGGATCCAAGAGCTCACGCAGTTCCGGGACGAACTCCGGGCCTACAAGGCCCGGGTGGACATCCGGGAAACCGGTCCAGACGTGCCGTGCAAGCACATCCAGGGCGTCACGCTGGGCGAGTGGAACCCTGCGATCCACGAGCCCACCCCGGAATTGCACCGGAGCTGTTCCTGAGTCAGGGACTGCTGGACCACGGTGCGGTGTAGAGATTCAGGCCGCCGATGGCCCAGACGGCTCCGGTGACATCGCCCCCCACCATCACGTCGAACTGCACGTGTCCGGGCACGGGCCACATCCGGAAAGCCAGCTGGGTGGATGCCGGTGAACCGGTGTCGCCGAAGGTCTCCAGATCCCACTCGAGACGCTCGTCCGGCATCCAGATACCGGCGATCGCCCAGGTGAGGGCATCCGCGACCGACCGCGCGGGATCGTGGATCCAGCCCAGGTTCTCGTGCAGGCGAAGACGATCGCCCGCGAACGACTGGCTCACGGGCACATACGCATAGCCACCCGCAAATCGCGCCGGATCGGCCGTCACAAGCCATGATCCGCCCGCCACCCCGACCCCCCAGCCATCGGCCTCGAGCGGGACGAGCAACTTCTTGACCTGAACGAGCAGGCTGTCGCCTGCGTCCCCCCCGAGGACCAGATCGCGCCGGTAACCCGCCGCAACCTCGAGGCCGGGAGCCACGACCACGGCCGGCATCGACCAGAAGGTGTTCGCGCCCTGCTGGACCTGGACCCATGACTCGACCTGCGCCGTGCATGCCTCCCCGGTAGTGGCGTCGTCCGTGACGACCGCTCCCGAGGCCCAGGCCGACTCGACCGGCCCCAGGAACAGACCGAACGTCGTGAACGAACGGGCAAGGAAGCGCCTCATTCCAGGGGCACCCCGAGGATCCGGGCATACAGGGCTTCCATGCGCGTCACGTTCTCGACCCAGGAGTGGTGGGTGCAGACGTGCGCGCGGGCTGCTTGCCCCATC
The DNA here is from genome assembly GCA_035285805.1 of bacterium. Lineage (GTDB taxonomy): Bacteria > Cyanobacteriota > Sericytochromatia > S15B-MN24 > UBA4093 > JAYKJE01. The sequence continues at coordinate 131,202 of JAYKJE010000029.1, forward strand.
CTGGCTCGCAGAGGCGCGTCATCCAGCAGTTCGGCGATCGCCGCGGCCATCGCAGCCGGGTCCTCGGGCGGGACGATCCGCCCGGTGGTCCCGTCGACCACCACACCGGGCAGTCCCCCGACGCGCGTCGCCACCACGGGTACGCCCACGGCCTGGGCCTCGATGGCCGCGACGCAGTACGATTCGATGCGCGAGGGGGCGACGAACATATCGAAGGTCCGGTACAGTTCGACGAGCCCTGCCGGCTCGACGAACCCCGGCCAATCGACCCGATCCGCGATCCCGAGCTCGGTGGCGAGGGCCCGGTATTCGCCGGTCTGCGGACCGGCTCCCCCGATGACCAGGCGGGCCTCCGTCGAGTTCGCGAGGAGCGCGAAAGCGCGCAACAGCACGTCGAGCCCGTACCGCCACTCGTGCGTCCGCAGCGTCCCCACCACGGGCGGCCCGTCGCCCCGGGGCCCCGGGCAGAAGACCTCGACCTCCACTCCGAACGGCGTGACCTCGACGGGAACATGAACCGGCACGAACGGACGGACGGCCCGGGCCAGCTCCGGACTCGTGGCGCCCACCAGGGATGCCCGGGACAGGTTGAAGCGCAGGAGGGCCCGGTGCAGGGGGCCCAGCTGCGGCCACTCGTAGACGTCGCTCCCCCAGACCGAGATCATCAGCGGGCGATGGCCCGAAAGGGCGCCGAGCAGGCCGTAACTGGTGGCATAGTGCGCGTGCACGAGGTCCGGACGGAGCTCGCGCACGAGCTGCCGTACCCGGGGCAAGACGCCAGGAATCCCGAGCCGACCGGGCAAGGGCCCCCGGAGCCCATGGACCGTCACGCCGGGGATGTCGAAGGGACGCAGGCTCGCGACGTGCACCTCCCGACCCCGAGCGGCCAGGGCTCTGGCCCAGCGCCGGGTATGGATGCTTCCCGCGTCCGCGAGCAGCAGGAGACGCCCGGACTCCGGGGAGGGACGCACTGGGCTGACGACGGGTGGCAGGCTCATGAGGGCATTTTACAGGCACCGGAGCACGGTCCGGGTCCGCGCCAGGATCGGCAGACCTCGGCGAACCCTGGAGACGAGCCACCGGATCCAGATCAGAATTCATGAAAACCTCAAGTGATCATAACCCCGACGGCGCGTCAGGCACGCGATAACCCCCTCGGTCTCCCCTGACCCGAGAAGTGCGAGCCCCCCATGAACTCCCTGTCCCGATCCCTCCCTCCGTCGCAGAACCCCGGCCGGGCAGCGCTCCAGTCCCGACGCCTCCGGCAGGAACCTACCGAGGCCGGGCCACGGAACGCGCCGGCAGGTCCAGCTGCCGTCACGGCCGCGGGTGCTGCCCCCTCGCCGCCCACGGGTAAGGACCTGCTGTTCCGGATGATGCCGACGGGTACCGCGACGGTGATGGGGCTCCTGACGGTCCGGGTCCAGCGCGCCGCGAACCGCATTCGCATCCAGGCCGGCAGCCTGGCGGACGTCGTGATCCAGAAGACGGGCAACCGGTATGCCTTCATCGAGAACGGGGCCGCCCCCGTCGAGATCCAGGACGTGAAGACCCGCCGCACGGCGACCGGGACGCACTTCGACGTCGTCCTGGCCTCCGGAAAACGGGTCGGGATGGAAATCTCGAACGACCGCCGCAGCCTCACGGCCATGGGTCACGAGTTGCACTTCGAGATCTGAGCCCGGCAAGGCACGTACAAGCTTGGCGGGAGCGGGTACGAGAGGCTCGTCTACCCCGCCCGATCCGGGAGTTGCGCCATGAAACACGCCGGTCCAGCCTTCGTCGCCCTGGTGGTCGCAGGGCTTTCCGTCCTGGCACCCGTCACACCTGCCACGGCAGCGCCCATGTCCCTGGACGCCCGGTTTCAGGCGCAGTTCCAGGAAGCCTACCGCATGCTCTACCGGGGCGCCGAGACGGGCGACAGCGAACTGATGGCCCGCGGCCAGGAAAAGATCCAGGGCCTCGTGGCCCAGCTCGAAGCCGCCTTGCGGGCGCATCCCCGTGATGCGAAGCTGAAGGACCTGCTTCGCTCGGTCGTGAAAGGGAACGGTTCGACCCCCTCCCTCGAGGAAGCCTCTCTCGATGATCTCGAGAAGCAACTCTCGCTGCCCTGACCGCCTACCTGAACCGGAGCCCCCTGTTGGAGACCCCCACGGATACCCGTCCCACTGCCCCCGACCTGACGCGTGGCGTCCCCCGCAGTCCCTTCGACGAGATCGAGGGCTTTGCCTGGCTGCCGCGCTTGCTGGACAAGCTCCGCGCCCACCACGCCGGAACGGCCGGGGATTACATGCCCTACCCCTGCCCGGGCGATCGCGCCTTTCTGAGTCACTTTGGCCTGTCCACCGAGTCCCTCGAGTCGCTGGTCCGGGGTGGCGCGGATGATGCCACCGTGGGCGCCTGGGTGGCCGAGCATGCGCGCGGGGATCGTGCCAAGTTTCGCAAGTCTCTGGCGTCTCTCCCCGATAACCCCGTCATGGCGTGGCTGATCCGTCTCTACCTGGCAGGCGTGAAACGAAAGCTGCGCCAGACCCGCCCTGACCTGGACGTTTCGGGGATCACCTCGCTCGGCCGCCGCCTGTGCGTCGAGGAGGGACATCCGCTTCCCGGCTTCCCCTCCTGAACGGAAACTCGCCTTGCACGCCAAGCTCCGGAAACTGGCCCGCTCACCACGCCGTCGAACCGGTGCCGGGCACCTGGCGGTCGCCCTGGGGCTGGTGATGCTGACCGGATGCAGCCGTGACCTGGTCCCACCGACGAGCACCGCCTTCCGCGTCCAGCGCCCTGCACCGATGGCCCCGCGGTCAGCAGGGGTCGTGAGCGGGATGGCCCAACCGGCGAGCGCCATGCCCCTTCCTGCCGTTCAGGATCCGGATGCCGCGCAGGGCACGCCCCCGTCCGGTCCCGATCCCGAGCAAGCCACCCGGGACCGGTTCTTCTCGGAATTCCCCGATGGAGGCGGCTGGCTCGCCCTGGGTTTCGTGCCCCTGCCCGTGCGCGTGACCCGGAGGTCGGAGGTACTCGAGGTGTGGGCACCCGGCTTCGGCGCGACGATCTCGCGAGAAGCGGGCCAGCTCGTCTACCGCGAAGGAACCGGCCCGACCTCGCGTCTCCGGCACATCACCGTCACCCCCGTGAACGAGGGTACGCAGTACGACCTGTGGATGGATTCGGGGAAGCACATCACGGCCGTGTTCTTGCGGGATGGCGAGACCCTCCGCTGGGACGGCAAGAGCATCCGACTGACCTGAGCTCCCCCGGCCTTCGCGGGAGCCCGCGTGGTAGCCTGGAATCGAGGCGCTCCGCGGGAGGGCGCTGCTGCCCGCCCGGGGCCTGGAAACGAGGAACTCGATGTCGACGCGTGAAATCGCCACCCTGGGAGGGGGCTGTTTCTGGTGCCTGGAGGCCGTTTACGACCAGCTGAAGGGCGTCCTGGACGTCCGGTCGGGCTATGCGGGCGGCCCGAAGCCAAACCCGACCTACAAGGAAGTCTGCAACGGCGACACGGGCCATGCCGAAGTCATCCGGATCGCGTTCGACCCGGAGGTCATCACGTACCGGCAACTGCTCGAGGTCTTCTTCTCCATCCACGATCCGACGACGCTGAACCGGCAGGGCAACGACATCGGGACGCAGTACCGGTCGGTCGTGTTCACGCACACGGACGCCCAGGCGGCGGTGGCCCGCGCCGTCATCTCCGAACTCCAGGGGGCGGGCCTGTGGCCCGGACGCTTCGTGACCCAGGTCCAGCCGGCCCCGACCTTCTACGAGGCCGAGGAGTACCACCAGGAATACTTCGCCCGGAATCCCTCGCAGGGCTACTGCCGCGTGGTCGTCGCCCCAAAGGTCGCCAAGTTCCGCCAGAAGTTCACGCCGCTGCTGCGGGGCTGAGCCTCCGGGAGCATGACCGCTCGCGTGACGCTTCCCGTTGACTCCCACCTCGAGGCGATCGCCGAGGGCCTCGGGCGCTCGGGGTGCCTGGTGCTGGTGGCCCCTCCCGGCACGGGCAAATCGACGCGCGTGCCGCCCGCCCTGCTCGCGCGCGGCGGATCCTGGGTGGTCCTGCAACCCAGGCGTCTGGCAGCCCGAGCGCTCGCGAAGCACGTGGCCCGGGAAGCTGGTGAAGCCCTCGGGGAGACGGTCGGCTTCCGCGTCCGGTTCGAGCAGGTCGTCTCCCCGCGCACCCGGCTGACGTTCGAGACGACGGGCACCTTCTGGCAGCGCCTGCTGCGGGAACCCCATCTGCCGGGTCTCCGGGGCGTCGTCCTCGACGAGTTCCACGAACGCTCCCTCGAGGCGGACGCCGTCCTGGCCTGGCTCCGGCACCTGCGGCGGACGACGCGCCCCGACCTGGAGCTGGTCGTCATGTCGGCGACGCTCGAACACGGAGCGATCGCCCGGTACCTCGATGACGCCCCGGTCCTCGAGGTCGAGACGGCCGTGTACCCCGTGGCGATCGCCCACCAGGCCCCCCACCCGCACGAACCCGTCTGGGAGCAGGCGGCACGCGGCGTGCGACACGTCTGGTCCGAACTCTCGGACGGCTCGGTGCTGGTGTTCCTGCCCGGACAGCGCGAGATCGCCCGGTCCATGGACGCCCTGGGGTCCTGGGCCCGGGAGCGCGGCCTCGCGCTGCATGCCCTGCACGGCGCGATGCCCCTCGCTGACCAGCTCGCGACGATCGAGGCGCCCGCGCGTGGGCGCTGCGTCGTGCTCGCGACCAACGTCGCCGAGACCTCGCTGACCCTGCCCGGGATCGTCGCCGTGGTGGACTCCGGGCTCGTCCGGGAGGGGCGGCACGATGCGGGCCGGGACCTCGACGTCCTGGAACTGGGGCTCGTGAGCCGAGCAAGCGCCACGCAGCGCGCCGGCCGGGCCGGGCGTCTGGGCCCCGGGCGCTGCCTGCGCCTCTGGGACCGGACGCTCGAGACCAGCATGGCCGAGCATCCGGCGCCGGAGATCGCGCGCCTCGACCCGACCCGGCTGGCCCTCGCCGTGGCCCACCTGGGTTTCGAGCCCACCTGGTTCGAGGCCCCGCCGTCCGATCGATGGCAACTGGCCCACGAACGTCTCGTGACCCTGGGCGCCCTCGAGGCCGGCGGGGGCCTGACCGACACGGGTCGCCGGCTGCTCGAATGGCCACTCCCACCGATCCTGGGGCGCGTGCTGCTCGCGGCCCGCAAGGCGGGCCAGGCAACCGTGACGGCCGCCATGATCGCGCTCCTGGAAGGCACGGAGGCGCGGGAGGAGCGCCTGCAGGGCGATCTGCTGGAGGTGGGGCTCGAGCTGGCTTCGAGACCCGACGATCGGGCCTGGCCCCGCGAGGTGCGCGAGACCTACCGCCAGTTGCTGCGCCTGGTGCGGCCGTCTGACGCCGATCACGAGGCGGCGTGTGCCCTCTACGTCCCCGATTCGCCCGGGGCGATCACCCGGCGCGAGGCCGTCACGCGGGCCTGGATGTCGGGGCTCGGCCACCGCCTGGGCGTCCGGCAGGAGCGCGCCTACGCCCTGCCCGACGGCACGCACGGCATGCTGGCCACGCGGATCATGGGCGAGGCCCCCGGCCTCCTGCTGGCCCTCGACGTGCAGGAAGTCCGCGGGGGGGCGCGGAGGCAGGTCCAGATCCGGCGGTTCCTGCCGGTCCCGCCGCATCTCGTCGAGGGAGCGCGCACCGAGACGCTGCTGACGCGCTGGGATCCCGCGCGTGCCCGGGTCGTACAGGAACGCGAGGTACGCCTGAACGATGTCGTGATCGCGCGAGAGACCGTCCCCCCGGACCGGTGGGACCGCCAGGCGCTCGAGGCCGAACTGGTCGCGCGCACCCTCTCGGGGGAGGCCCGCCTGGAGGCCCTCGAGGACGATGAGGTCGTCCAGTGGATCCGACGCATCCGACGCGCGCACGCCGCCTGGCCGGAAGACGGGTACCCCGCGCTGGATGCCGACGACCTCGAACTGCTCTGCCTGGAAGCCGCGGCGGGTCGTACGGGCTGGCAAGATCTAGAACCCGCCATGGTCGTCGAGATCCTGAAAGGCTTCCTGGGCTGGGCCAAGACGGATCGACTCGAACGAGCAGCCCCCCGCCACTGGCCGCTTCCCGGGGGCCGGCGGGCGCGGGTGACCTACCCCGACGAGGGTCCCCCGGAGGTGAGCGCCCGCCTCGGCGACATGGTGGGCCTCGAGGGCACGCTCTCCCTGTACGAGGGGCGGGTGCCGGTCGTCTTCGATATCCTGGCCCCCAACTACCGCACGGTGCAGAAGACCTCCGACATGTCGCGCTTCTGGCGAGACACCTACCCCGAGGTCAAGAAGGAGCTCCGGCGACGCTATCCGAAGCATCCCTGGCCCTGAGCCGGGGCCTCAGAAGTTCCACTGCAGCTGCGTCCGCACGACCTGGCCCTGCTGCTGGACGTAGGGTGCGGCCAGCACGTTCGTGCGGTTCATGAAGGCATGCGCGAGCGTCACCTCGAGTTCGCGACTCGGACGCCATTCGAGGCCCGTCTCGAGGTCCTCGACGTGGGCGAGGGGGGCATCTTTCTCGGCCTTCTTGCCCCCGTCGTAGACCTGCCACCGCACGAAGGGAGTCACCCCGCCATGCGGGGTTTCGAGCCGGCACATCGCCTGGACATAGCCCCCCTGCAGGGGAGCCTTCCGGACCCGCGTCCCGGAGGGATCCAGCGCGGGACCCTGCCCGGTGCAATATTCGGCCTGCAGGCCGAACGGCTGAGGATACCAGATGGCCGAGACGACGGCTCGCTCGTCCAGGATGCCCGTGGGATCCTCCACCTGGACGGCGGAGGAGCTGGTCCGCACCACGTAGCGGCCCCGGTAGCCTTGCAGGGAGCCCTCGACGATCTGCCCGCCCGGCAGTTCGAAGGGCCAGGTACCACGGGCCACGAGATGCACGTCGGAATTGGCATCCGGACGGTTGGCCCCCTGCCCCGAGTAGGCTCCGAACGCGAGGGCCCCGTAGTCTCCCGAGCCGCGCAACCCCGAGTCGACGAGGGTTTTGAAGCGCTTGCGGATCTCGGCCGGGGCCCACATGTAGAAAACCCCCATGTCGCGATCGTCCTTGACGCCGCTGGACATCACATCCGCCCGGTCGAGGGGAAGGCGATTCTGGCTGCTCTGGAGGTTCTCGAAACCGAACGGGACCTTCGACTGACCGAACCGCAAACGGGACTCGCGCAGATCGTCGAGGGCGACGTCCACGTAGAGGTCTCGCAACTGCCCGAAGTTCACGGACCCGTCCGTGGCCCCCGCCTGGACGGCGAAATCGGGTTGCAGGTACAGGTACACCCGGTCGCTGAGATCCCCGTACAGGATCACCCGGGCCCGCCGGAAGCTGAAGGTCCCCACGGGACCCACACTCCTGTCCTGATCCGAGACGAGGTCGGGATCACCCGCGAGGGTCCACTGCTCCCGGAACTGGACGTAGCCCCGGACCGCGAGACGCTCGAACCAGGGGCGCGGACGCTCCGACACGGCGGACGCCGTGACCTCGTTCGCGGCCGCAGGTGCGGCCATCAGCAGCAACGATATCCAGACGGCCCCTGACGTGTCGACCTTGATCAAGCGTTATCTCCCAGCTTTCCGGACCTCGATGAACACGATCGTCCTGACATCACGACAGGCGTCAGAGAACCAGGTTGTCCGGAAAGGTGTCAAGCGTCCGGACATCCGGTTGATGGTCCGGGCGATCCGGGGTACAACGTCGGCATCACCAGATCTGGAGGTAGACCATGTCTAAACTCGTACGCCGCACGGGAGCCCTCGCCCTCGGCTTCGTCCTCGCCGGAGCCTCGGGCATCGGCGCCGCCCGTGCCGCGGCATCCGACGTCCGGGCCCAGGCCCTCGCCCTGTTCAAGCCCCTGGCGGCGCCCGCCCCCGGCCCCCGGGCCAGGGTCGAGCTGGGTCGGAAACTCTTCCACGAGCCCCGGCTCTCGAAGAGCGGGGCGATCAGCTGCAATTCCTGTCACAACCTCGCCACGTACGGGGTGGATGGTCGGCCGACCTCGCTGGGACACAACTTCCAGGTGGGCGATCGCAATGCCCCGACGGTCCTGAACGCCCGCTACCACGTGGCCCAGTTCTGGGACGGACGCGCGAAAGATCTGGCGGCCCAGGCCAAGGGACCGATCCTGAACCCCGGCGAGATGGCCCTCCCCGACGCCGCGGCAGCCGTGGCCAAGATCAAGTCGATTCCCGGCTACCAGAAAGACTTCGAGGCCGCGTTCCCGGGACAGGCCAACCCCGTCACCTACGACCACATCGCCGAGGCGATCGCCACCTTCGAGGACACCCTCGTCACGCCCGCGCCCTTCGACCGCTTCCTGCAGGGCGACGACCGTGCCCTGACGGCACGGCAGGTCAAGGGCCTCCAGACCTTCATGGGCAAAGGCTGCATCTCCTGCCACCAGGGTCTGGCCGTGGGCGGCTCGATGTACATGAAGTTCGGTCTGGTGAAACCCTATGCCCACGAGGGCGATCCCGGCCGCTTCAAGGTCACGGGGAACGAGTCCGACCGGAACGTCTTCAAGGTGCCCTCGCTCCGGAACGTCGCCATGACGGCCCCCTACTTCCATGACGGGAAGGTCTGGGACCTGCAGGAGGCCATCCACGTGATGGGCGAGACCCAGCTCGGGGTCAATCTCGACAGGCAAGAGACGGCGGACATCGCGGCCTTCCTGGAGAGCCTGACGGGCGAGGTGCCGGCCCAGGCACGGCTGCTCCCGCAGCTCTCGGCCTCGGGCCCCCGGACGGCACATCCGGAACCCTGAGCCCCCCGTGCCACCGGACGGACGGTTTCATCGATCGACCACCCATCGGGGCCGCACACGAGGTGTGCGGCCCTTCTCCCCGTCGCCGGGGCAACTTCATTGAAATGGATCGAGTAAAACCATAAAATCATGCCCTCATGGTTATCACCCGGAGGAGGATATCCCCTTGCTGCGTTCGATCTGCCTGCCCGTGGTTTTCTGCCTCATCGCGCGACCTGCAGCCGCCGAGATCCTCACCTTTCCGGGTGAAAGCGACCCTCACCTGTACCTGCATGAGCGAGTCTCGAACCGGACCACGCACCCGGATCACGTGCGGTTGCAGGCCGGCACGACAGGTAGCCAGAGGGTCGAGGTCAGTGACCTCACGGGTGAATTCTTCGTGACCCGGGGCCCCTTCAAGATGTCCGTGGACGACCTGATCGCCCGCCTGGAGCGGGCCGGGATCACGTCGGTGGGCATCCGCCAGGAGGCTGGCCCGGACCTGGTGTGGTGGCTCCAGGCCCTCGGGTGCGCAGGCATGGCCGTTACGGGTATCTCCCTCGCCTTCACGGGGGACACCGTGAACATCCGAAATTTCGGCCGGGGGATGTTGCTGCCGGCAGGCCTCTGGGGGCTCAGCATCGGGTTCGACCGCATGTCCGGACGCTCCACGCGCAGCAGCCTGGACCCTGCCGTCACCCACGAGGCGATCGCGGAATACAACCGTCGCATCGACGAGAACCTGCCCACTGCGCCGCCACCCGGCGCCCCGGAGTGAAGCCCAGACTCACGCTTCATCCATATTTATCGGTTTGCAAATACCAGAAGCCTTCAATACCCCGGGAAAGGCGCCGACATGTGGCTTGTCAGCCGGAAGCTGAGGACCTGAAAAAGCCCGGAAGGCCCCGCGGGGAGCCAAGAGCATCGAACAGGCCGACATGCAACCGCACGAAAAGGCCGCCGGGGGTCCCCCGGCGGCCCTTCTTCACTCCGAGGCGAGCGGTTCGACCACCCGCCATGGGTGGGCATCAGAACGACCACCCATCGGGCATGATCCGGGGAGAAGCCCCCGGTCACCCGACAGGAGATGCCATGTCGCGACGTTCGATCCTGCTGCTGCTCATGAGTCTGGGCGCGTTGCTCCCCACCCCCGCCCTCGCCGCATCTCCCGCTCCAGGCCCCGGACCGCGCGAGGAGCTCACGCTGGGCGGGGGCTGCTTCTGGTGCCTGGACGCCGTCTTCCGGCGCACGCGCGGCGTGGTCGAGAGCGCGTGCGGGTATGCCGGCGGGACCCTGTCACACCCGACCTACGAGGCCGTATGTCGGGGCGGGACGGGACATATCGAGGTGGTGCGGGTGACCTTCGAGCCCGCGAAGCTCTCCCGCGAGAACCTCCTGCGGATCTACCTGGGCCTCCATGATCCGACGAGTCGCGATCGCCAGGGGGCCGACGCGGGGGAACAGTACCGATCGGTGGTCTTCACCCGGAACCCCGTGCAGCGCGAGGCCGCGTTGCGCATGCTCCGGGAATGGTCGCGCGAGCATCCGGGACGGGGACCGGTCGTGACCGAGATCCGGCCGCTCGAGACGTTCTGGATGGCCGAGACCACCCACCAGAACTACTTCGCGCAGCACCCGGACCAGCCGTACTGCGCGTTCGTCGTCGC